>JAVKFT010000028.1:0-318452 GCA_040223655.1 Thalassobaculaceae bacterium
GACTAGAGCAAATCACGATCAGATGGAAACATCTGGTCGTGTGAATTTGCTCTATCGTTAATGAGTTAGAGGGCGATTCACGGTTCAGATCGATTCGATCTGAACCGATCGCGCTCTAGAGCGGTTCCGGGCGCGTCATAACCCGCGGCATCCGGCCCCCGCCGAGGGCCAGGGTCACGTCGTCGGGCAGGTCGACGAACTCCTCGTCCTTCTCCGTCCCGTCCAGAAACATCACCGTGGCGAAGATGGCCGGACGGTCCAGGACCGTCATAGGGTGGTGCCAGACATTGGCATTGTAGCTGACACCCTGATCGCCCTTGGCCAGGAACAGGGTTAGGCGCTCCGGATCCGGCAGGCCGTCCGAACCGTGGGGCGCCACCAGGACGAGGTACCGGGCCACATCGACCGGCAGGAAAGCCTGGCTGGAGAACTCGTGGCGCTCCATCGTGCGCGTGACCAGCGGCATGGCACTCGGCTCTGTCAGGCTGGTGCGGAAGCAGACCTCCGCCGCCGGACCGCGCAGGTTCTGGGCGGAGGCGGAATAGTCGACCCGGCCCGGCCCGGTCGGCAGGCGCAGCACATGGCCGAACGGGGCGAAAGCCTCGGCGGTCAGGGGGATCGGGGTAACGACGGTCATCGCAGGCCTCGGGCAACGGGTCCAGGGATCGGATGCGCCGAGCCTATCCGGGGCCGCCTCGCCGGTCATCGGCCATTCGACCGGGGGCCCTTAGAGAAGACCTCTGGCCACTAGATCCTGGCGGCCCTCCTCCCAGATCGGCTCCGCCTCCTCCGGCGTCATCCGTCCGAAACAGTCCATGTAGATCGCCGACAGCCTCAGGAAGCCGGCCTTATAGCGGGCCGCCCAACTCTCCAGCTCCCACGGTTCGTCGGACGGCTCCACAGCGGTGTCGATACCACAGAACAGGGCGTCGACCGGTCCCCCGGCCGTGCGCGGCCGGCAGGGCAGCAGACCGTAGTCGAAGTCCTCGAAGAACAGGATGCGCGCGTCCTCCTCCTCGGAGCGGGTGCGGTAGACGATCCCGTCGACCTTGGCGTCCGGATCGGCGACCAGCATCGGAAACGTATCCTTACGCACCCGCACACGCCGGAACCCGTCAAGGGTCGCCGTCTCGAACGCGTCCTGCGAGACCGACCGGCCGAGCACGAGTTCCAGAACATCGCGATCCATCAGGGTCCCGAAGAAAAAGTACCGCGTCGACATCGCCTGCTCCGAAACCGCTGCCAGACCCGCGGCGCCACCGCCGGTCGGCCGCAGCGATAGACGATCGTTCCCGCCACGGCAACGGCAAGGGCGGACCGATCCCACGTGCCGGCCAGACGTGGAGCGATGGGTTTGAAGCGCCGTCCCGCGCTTGATAGGGTCCCGCCATGTCCCAGCCGACCGCCTCGCCGCCCGATCCGCCGCCCGGCCCGCCCCCGTCCGGCCCGCCTCCGTCCGGCCCACCCCTTTTCTGGGGACAGCGACTCCCGAATTTCGCCGACCGGACATCGGACGGTGGCTATTTCGAGCTGTACCGCGACGTGACCCGCGGGCCGGTGGTGATCCTGGCGAACCCGACGGCGGACACCGTGACCGCCGCCGTTTCCGCCGCCTCAAGCGCGGCCGAGGACGCCAATGTCATCGTCCTGGGCGATGTCAGCATGCCGGCGGACGCCCCGAGGCCGACGGCGATCCTCCCCGATCCGGACGCGACCCTGCGCCGGGCGCTTTTCGCCGGCCGGGTCGACACCACCGCCGCCATCGTCGCCGGTGCGGACCAGCGCGGTCTCGACGCCTTTGCCGTCGGCGACGATCTTCCGATGCGGCTGTGCGCGGCCCTGGAGCCGCTGCGGCGTCCGGAGGGTAGCCTGCGCCGGGCGACCGCGCCGGTCATGGTCCTGCCGAACCTGATCGACCCGGCCCTGCGTCAAGCGCTGCTGGCCGCGTTCCACGCCGAGAACGAGGAGGGCACGGTCAGTGTCACCGTCAAGGGCGAGCGCGCCGACACCGTCGTTCCCGACATCAAACGCCGACGGGACCTGACTCTCGACCGGGAGGGACCGCTCTACGCCGCCGTGCGCACGGCGATCGCCAACCGCCTGATGCCCGAGCTCTACAAAGCCTGGTGGGTCAGCCACCTGCGCACCGAGTCCTTCTACGTGGCCAGCTATACAGCGGAACGCGGCGACTTCTTCGTCGCCCACCGCGACAACACCCTGCCCCACACGGCGGGGCGCAGGATCGCGGTCAGCGTGGAACTGAACGACGACTATGCGGGCGGCGGCCTCGTGTTTCCGGAATACAGCGACGACCGATGGCGCGCGCCGCTCGGCGGCGGCCTCGCCTTCTCGTGCTCCCTGATGCACGAGGCGGTGGCGGTGACGACGGGAACGCGCTACGTCCTGCTGATCTTCCTGACGGCCGCAGACGGCTAGCCGGTCCGGCCGTTAGGGAGGAGCGATCGGACCGATAGGGGCTGCCGTCGCGCCCGCTGCTGGACTTGCCGGGACCGGGATGCGCGCCATTTGCTGGAACGTCGCGACATCTTGTCCGAACCCATGGGGTGTCGGGAAACAAAGGCCTCCGAGAAGCTGAGCCGGGAATAGTATCAATGAGTCTCCGCATCACCGCCGACGTTCCGGGCGTCCCCGACCATCCGCAGATCAGGCTCGGCCGGGTGGGCGTGCTGCTCGTCAATCTCGGGACACCGGACTCCACGGAGGTTCCCGACGTCCGGCGCTACCTTGCCCAGTTTCTTTCTGACCGGCGGGTGATCGAGCTCAACCCGATCCTGTGGAAGGCGATCCTGCACGGCATCATCCTGCGCACCCGTCCGCCCAAGACGGCGGAGGCCTATCGGGAAATCTGGATGACGGAGACCAACGAGTCGCCGCTGCGCCACTACACCCGGGAGGAGGCGGCCGGGCTGGCGGCGCGGCTCGATCCGGCGGGCGACCGCCTGGTGGTGGACTGGGCCATGCGCTATGGCACGCCCGCGGTTGGAGAGCGGATGCGGGCGCTGCAGGACGCCGGCTGCGACCGGATCCTGATCGTACCACTCTATCCGCAGTATTCGGCCTCGACGACCGGCACGGTCATCGACGAGGTGGCGCGTGAGCTGCTCGAGATGCGCTGGCAGCCCGCCGTGCGCACCGCGCCGGCCTTCCACGACGATCCGGCCTATATCGAAGCGGTGGCGGTCGGGATCGAGCGGCACCTGGCGAGCCTGGACTGGGAACCGGAAGTCATTCTGGCCTCGTTCCACGGTCTGCCGAAACGCTACTTCATGGCCGGCGACCCGTATCACTGCCACTGCGCCAAGACGGCGCGGCTGGTCCGCGAGCGGTTGGGCATGAGCGAGGACCGATTCCGCCTGACGTTTCAGTCCCGGTTCGGCCGCGAGGAGTGGCTGCAGCCCTATACCGACGAGACCATCGAGGCCCTGGCGCGGGACGAGGGCATCAAGCGGCTTGCAGTGGTTACGCCCGGTTTCGTGGCCGACTGCGTCGAGACCCTGGAGGAGATCGCGATGCAGGGGCTCGAGACCTTCGAGGAGGCCGGCGGCACCCATTTCAGCGCCATCCCCTGCGTGAACGATACGTCCGAGGCGATCGACATGCTGTCCGCCCTGGTCACGCGGGAGCTCGGCGGCTGGTGGTCGCCGGATCCGGCCGGCGCTTAGAAGTAGGCGACCGAGACGGCATCCGGGTCGTCGACCCCGATCAGGGTGATTCGCGTACCGGTGGACAGCCGGATCAGCGCGTCGTCCCCGAGGTCGAGGCGGATGCTCACCTCGGCGCCGCGGTCGATCAGGATGCCATCCTCCGCGACGTCGAAATCGGCGATCGAGTCACGACCCTCGTCCAGCGCGGCAAACACGAACGCGTCCGACCCCATCCCGCCGACAAGATAGTCGTCGTCGAGCCCGCCGGAGAGCCGGTCTGACCCCTGGCCGCCATACACTGTGTCGTCGCCCTCGCCGCCCCGCAGCAGATCGTCGCCCTGATTGCCGTAGACAACGTCGTCGCCGCTGCCGCCGTCAAGGGTGTCGTAGCCGGTGGTGTAGACGAGTTCGCCGTCGAGGATCGTGATGCCGGCGTCGCCATTGCGCCCGCCGACCAGGACATCGTCGCCCGACCCGCCGGACAGGGCATCATCCTCGCGTCCGCCATAGAGGGTGTCCTCGCCCGCGCCGCCGGAGAGCGTGTCGCGGCCGGCATTGCCGTAGGCGATGTCGTTGCCGGCGAGCGCGGTGAGGATATCCCGACCGTCGAAGCCGTAGAGAATGTCGTCGTCCCCGGTGCCGAACAGCGTGTCGGCGCCGACCGATCCGGTGAGGTCGTCGGTGCCGACCGTCACGGTGACGGTCGGGGAGGGAGCGGTGTCGAGGCGGATCGCTTCGGTCATGAGACCTCCCGCGCAAGGGTGTCCGGACTGTCAACGCACCGCCGCTGGCATTCCGTCGCGGCCATTCCGTCGCGGGGGGGACGGTCGGCTCGGCAGAACGCTCAGCCGATCGCGGTGGGCGCCACGACCCGGTTGCAGCCCGCGTCACGCGCCGCGTCTAGACGGGCAGAGGCCTGGGCCATCACGCTCGGAAGGTCGGGAGAGTCGGGCCGGCCCGTGCCGATGACAGCGTCGATGCCGATGCTGACGGTCACCGGGATCGAGGCCCCGTCGTCGCCGTAGAACCCCAGGGCCTGCACCGTCCGGCGCAGGCGTTCGCCGACTGCCCGAACCGCGCCGACATCGATCTCCGTGTGCAGGACGGCAAAGGTGGTGGCGTCGATCCGGCCGACCACATCCCGGTCGCGCACGATGCTCTGAAGCGCCTGGGCCACACCGCGGATCACCATATCGCCGCAATCGGCGCCGAACCGGCCGAGCAGCGCATCAAAATGGTCGATCTCGATCATCGTCAGCGCCGAGGCCGAGCGCAGTTTCCGCCCGAGGCGGCTATGGGCCAGCGCGACGAAACCGTCGTGCCCGACAAGGCCCGAGAGCGGGTCCAGAGCCTGGGCCACACGGCCGCTGCCGGCATCGGCGTGCGCCGGGGGAAGCGACTGATGTCTCACGTCGTGCAGCATGGACGTTCCGCGGGCCAGGTTCTCTTAGCAACCACCCTACCCCAAAGGCGTGAACAATCCGTTTACGGGACGGCTGGCATATGGGATCGTCGACGGACGGCGCTGCACCGTCAAAGCGCGTCGATCGGCACCTTCAGGACCGGCTTTCCGTCGTCGCCGGTCGGCATGTGGCCGCCGCGCATGTTCACCTGGATCGAGGGGAGGATCAGGCGCGGCATGGCCAGCGTGCGGTCGCGCTCCGTGCGCAGCCGGACGAAGCCGTCCCGATCCCGGCCTTCCGCGGCCGTACCCACATGGATGTTGCGGGCCTTCTCCTCGCCGACCGTCGTCTCCCAGCGGATCTCCCGACCGTTGGGACCGTAGTCGTGGCACATGAACAGGCGCATCGCCTCCGGCAGCGACAGGACCTTCTGGATCGAGTCATAGAGCTGGCCGGCATCGCCGCCGGGGAAATCGGCGCGCGCCGTCCCGCCATCCGGCATGAACAGCGTGTCGCCGACGAAGGCGGCGTCTCCGAGCACATGGGTCATGCAGGCGGGCGTGTGGCCCGGCGTGTGGATGGCGAAGCCGGTCAGCGACCCGACGCTGTAGGTGTCGCCGTCCTCGAACAGCCGGTCGAACTGGCTGCCGTCGCGCTGGAAGGCCGTTCCCTCGTTGAACACCTTGCCGAAGGTCTCCTGCACTTCGACGATCTTCGCGCCGATCCCGATCCTGCCGCCCAGGCGCTCCTGGATATACGGCGCCGCCGACAGGTGATCGGCATGCACATGGGTCTCGATCAGCCACTCCAGTTTCAGCCGCTGTTCGCGCACGAAGGCGATCAGCGTGTCCGCGTGACCGTGGGCCAGCCGGCCCGATGCGTAGTCGATGTCCAGGACCGAGTCGTAGATGGCGCAGGTCCGGGTCGACGGATCGATGGCCACATGGCTGATCGTATTGGTGCCCGGATCGAAGAAGCTGGCGATATCGGGGTGAACCGACATGTCGACGGGGTAGTCTGTCATCCTGCGCCTCCCGGTCGTCCGGTCCCGCGTCTCCGGCGGGTTTTCTCGGTCCGTCCAGTCTATATCGAAACGGATCGATCCGAAATCGAGTGGTCGGCCCCCGCAACCGGGCGGGGACGACCGCTTTCCCCGTCTGGTCCAGGCGTCTACCGTCGGGGCATGAACCCTCCTTTCGGTCTCCCGCGTCCCGCTCTGCCCGTCTGGCTGCGCGTCGCCCTCGGCGCCCAGTGCGGCCTGCTGATCGGTATGGGCCTTGGGCGTTTCTCCTACACGCCGATGGTACCGGCCCTGATCGGATCGGGCGGCCTGAGCGAGGCCGAGGCCGGGTATGTCGGCGCGATCAACCTCGGCGGCTATCTGCTGGGCGGCCTTGCCGTGCCCTGGCTGCTGCGCAGCGCCGATCGGGTGTTCTGGCTGCGCGCCGCGATGATCCTGTCGGTCGTCTGCCTGCTGGCCAGCGCCGTGCCTGGCGGCTTCGCCTGGCTGGCTCTCTGGCGCGGCCTGGTCGGCGTTTCGGTGGCGGTGATCATGATCCTCGGGATCTCCAGCGTGACCGCCACCGCGCCACCGGGCCGCACCGGCCTTGCCACCGCCACCGCCTATACCGGCGTGGGGATCGGCATCCTGCTGTCGGCGGCGGGCCTGCCGTGGCTGCTGGCCCTGGGCACGATCTGGGCATGGAGCGGCGCGGCGGCGATCGGGCTGGCCGCTCTCGCCGTTGGACTCTGGGCCTGGTCCGGGCCGGCCGCCGAGGCCGCTCGGGCCATCCCGGCACCACCGTCGAGCCTCGGTTCCGCACGGGGCGATGGTCTGCGGCTGGTACTCGCCCAGGGCCTGTTCGCCGTCGGCCTGGTCCCCCATTCCATCTACTGGGTCGACTACCTGGTCCGGGATCTCGGCTGGACGATCGGCGTGGCGGGGCTGCAATGGGTGCTGTTCGGCGTCGCCGCCATCGCCGGCACCCTGCTATGGGGTCGGATCGCCGACCGGATCGGTTTCCGGACCAGCCTGATCGCGGTCTATCTGAGCATGGCACTCGGCGCCACGCTGCCGGTCCTCGCTCCGGCACCCTGGACGATCGTCGCCTCCAGCCTGCTGGTCGGCGCCCAGCCCGGCCTGACGGCCATCATCGCCGGTCAGGCCCAGCGCGTGATGGGGGCAGGATCGATGCTGGGCCTGTGGCGCTGGATGGTGCTGTCGGTTGGCGCGGCCCAGCTCCTGGGCGGTTACGGGCTGGTGGCGCTGTTCAACGCCACCGGGTCCTATGTCGCGGTGTTCCTGGTGGGCGGTGGCGCCTTCGCGGCCGGCGCCGTCCTGGTCGCCGGCCTGGGGACCGACAAGGGCGACTAGGCGGCGAAGGCGCTGCGGGAGAATCTGATCGACGATGACACCGAGCCTCGGTCGACGACGTGACCGACCCCCAGGCCGGTTGATCGACATCAACGCATCGTTCCGACGGCCGCCCTACAAGAGGGCGTACATAAGCGAAGGAGAGAAAACCATGACCAGCAAGATCCTCGTGCCCGTCGACCTCGAGCACACCGACAAGCTGACCAAGGCCCTCGATATCGCCGCGACGATTGCCAAGGCCGAGAACGCAGAGATCTGTTTCCTCGGCGTCACCGGGACGGAGCCAAGCGCCGTGGCCGCCACGCCGCAGGCCTACGGAACCAAGCTCGCTGCCTTCGCCGACGACCAGGCGCAGAGCCGAGGCCTGAAAGCATCCAGCAGGACGGTCACGGAACACGACGTCCCGGTCGAGCTGGCCCACGCCATCCTGGCCGGCGCGAAGGAGTGCGGAGCCGACCTGATCGTCATGGCCTCGCACCTGCCCGGGCTGCAGGAGCACGTGTTCGCCACCAACGCGGGCTACATCGCCAACCACGCGCCGATCTCGGTCTACGTCGTGCGCTGACCGGACGTCCGGCGGAGAACGGCCGAGCCATCCTCCGCCGATCACGGCCCAGTCTAGGCGACCAGGGGAACCCCGCAGGTCGGCATTGCCTGCATGGTTTCCCGCAGCGGAGCCTGCCCGGGCACGGCGGGCGTTTTTCGGGTGGGGACACGGCCGGGTCCACGGAGTAGGCTCGCCCGAAACACTTCTGGAATCGCCCTTCATGCCTCTCTCCCCCCTTCGATCACGCTGGCGGCCGGCGGCGGCCGAACGCCGCGTGCCGTTATGAGCGAGTGGCATCCGGACGACCGTCGCGCCCTGCGGAACATCCTGATCCTGCTGGGCGCGTTCTTCGTGGTCGTTCAGATCAACCGTTCGGCCGGCGGCGTTCTCGCCACCTACCTGGGCAGCAACCGGGGGCTGTCGCCGACCGACATCGGCACGGTCATGGGGGCGATGTTCTTCGCGTCGGCGCTGGTCCAGCTCCCCACCGGCCTCCTGTTCGACCGGATCGGCGCGAAGCGGACGATGGTGGCGATGGGGCTGGTGGCGGTCGGCGGAATCGTCGTGTTCGCCGTGGCGGAGAGCACCTGGGCGCTGGTCGCGGGACGGTTCGCAATCGGCCTCGGGCACGGCGGCGTCATCACTGCCGTCTATCTGATCGCCATGGGCTGGGCGCCACCGGACCGGGTCGCCCAAGCCACCGCCAGCCTGGTCGGCATCGCCGGCGGCATCGGCGGCGTCCTGGCGACCGCGCCGCTGGAGATGCTGCTTTCCGAAGCGGGCCTGACCACCACCTTCCTGGTGATCGCCGCACTGACCCTCTTCCTGACCTTCGTGATCCAGCTCACCGTCCGCGACGGCCCCGCCTCGGGCGGCGTCCGGCGCGATCCGGAGACCTTCGCCCAGTCGCTGTCCGGCCTCTGGGAGGTCATCCGCATGCCGGAGCTGCGGCGGATCTACGCCATGGGGTTCTGCTTCACCGCCCCGTTCATGACCATCGGTGGACTCTGGGCCGGCCCCTATTTCACCGATGTCCAGAACCTCACCGCCGAACAGGCCTCCCTCGCCCTGCTCCTGATGGTGATCGCGCTGCATGTGGGCACCTTCGCCTACGGCCCGCTGGAACGCCTGGCCGGGTCCCGCAAGCGGCTGATTCTGGGCGCGGTGGCGCTCGAGGTCACCTGTCTCGGCGTGCTGGCGATCTGGCCGACGGCGCCGATCTACGTCGCCGGGCCGATCCTGTTCCTGTTCGGCTGCGTCGCCCCGTTCTTCGTCGTCCTGGCGAGCCACGCCCGCGGGTTCGTCCCGCCGCACCGGGCCGGACGGGCGATCACCACCATCAATCTTGCGGGGCTCACCGGCGTGTTCCTGCTGCAAACGGCGACCGGTGCGGCGATCGACTGGGTCGAGGCGACGGGCGGCGCGGCGGAGACCGGCCACCGGATCGTCTTCGCGCTGGTGATCGCCGCCCTCGTGGTGTCGGCGCTGTTCTACGCCCGCCAGCCGGAGAAACCCCGGCCGGAGAACCCGAAGGCGGGCTGAGCGTCAGTTCAAGGGCAAGGATCGGCCGCCGGGGTCATCCTCCGGCGCGCACCTCGGCGACCAACTCGGCAAGCTGTTCCTTGGAGACGGCCCCCGGAATCACCCGGTTTCCGATGGTGAAGGCCGGAGTGCCCTGGATGTCCAGCGCCTGAGCGAGGCCGTAGGCCTTGCGGATATGCTGCTGCAGTGCCGGGTCCGCAATGTCGGCCTTGAGCGTCTCGATATCGAGCCCGGTCTCCAGCGCGACCTGCCAGATCGCCTCGGTGCTGAGACGACCGCGCAGATTGAGCAGCGCCGTGTGGAACTCCTCGTACTTGTCCTGACGATGGGCGGCCAGCGACGCCAGCGCCGCCGTCTCCGAGGCCGGCCCCAGGATCGGAAACTCCTTGAGAACCAGCCGGATGTTGCCGTCCTCACGGATCAGGTCGAACAGCGGCTTCGCCATGGTCTTGCAGTAGCCGCACTGGTAGTCGAAGAACTCGACGATGGTGACGTCGCCGTCCGGATTACCGAGCACCGGGTCGGCCGGATCCCGTTCCAGCGCCGCTCGGTTGTCGACCAGCGCCTGCTGCGCCTCGGCATTCTTCTCCGCCTCTTCGCGGGCCTGCATGATGGCCACGCTCTCGAGGATGATCTCCGGGTTCTGCAGGATGTAGTCGCGGACCAGCGCCTCGATCTCGGATTTCCGCTCGGCCGACAGCGGCCCGTCATGGGCCAGCGCCGGCACTCCCATCAGCGAGAGCGCGAGGGCGACGGCAAGTGTCGGAAGGGCGGTGCGCGGCATAGCGATCTCCGGAACTGACGGCGGCCCATCCTGTCCCAGCCTCGGCGGCACGTCCACAGCCGGCGGGCGCGGCCGGCGATCACGGTGGCGTCATTTGTTCCGCTTGGCCGCGAGTTCGCGTTTCGCCAGTTCCTCGATGTCGAGTGCGCGCAGCGTGGCGGGTGTGCCGGGATCGAGCAGGGTGCGCGCGCGCTTCGCCTGCGCCTCCGCCGACTGCCAGTTGCTCTGACGGACCGCCTCTTCGGCCAGCGACAGGGCCGTCTGACCGATATCCCCAAGCCGGCCCTGGGCGGTGGCGAGTTGGCGCCAGAAGAACGGCCAGTCGGACTCCGACCGCCGCGCGCTCTGCAGGTGCTCCAGCGCCTTGCGGTCGGCCTCCGGCTCGTTCTTCGCCAGCAGGATCTGGGCAAGCGAGACCCCGATCAGACCGACCGACGGAGCGAGGTCGTTCGCCTTTTCCATCGGCGCGACCGCCTCGTCGATCCGGCCGGATTCGAAGAGAAGCTGGCCCTCGAGCTCGTACAGGTAGGGATCGTCCGGCTCGTCGGCGATCAGCGCCCGGGTCAGGGCGATCGCCTTCGGATAGTCCGGGACCTCGCGATAGGCGATGGCCCGGGCCAGCCGCGCCGGCGTGCTGGTGTCCTCCTCGGGATACTTGCGGAAGGTCAGCGCCGGCGACCGGATGAACCCGTGCAGCTTGGCGACCATCCGCTCGAACCGGGCAACCTGGTTCGGCGTCGCCGGTGTCTCGGCAAAGGGCGAATTCCGCACATGCTCCTCGACCGTGTTGAGACGGTCGCGGGTGAATGGGTGGGTGGACATGTAGGGGGACTGGCGCTGGACCGACAGCAGTTCCTGGGAGGCCAGCTCCTCGAAGAATCGCGCGAGCCCCCGGGCAGACTGCTCGGTGGTGTCCAGGTAGCGAAGCGCCGCCTGATCGGCCGCGGATTCCTGCGCCCGGCTGTAGCTGAGGAAGCTCCGGGTCGCCGCCGACTGGCCGCCGAGGGCGATCGCCGCACCGGCGTCGCCCCGGCCGGTCGCCACTGCCGTCGCCACGCCGACGATCGCCGAGAGCAGGGCCGTGGTTGACGCGGACGCGATCGCGTCCGAGGTTCGGGCGAGGTGCCCGCCGGCGATGTGGCCGGTCTCGTGCGCCATCACGCCGATCAGTTCGAGCGGCGAGCGCATGGCCATGATCAGGCCCGTGTTCAGGAACAGGTTCTGTCCGCCCGCAACGAAGGCATTCAGCCGATCGTCGTTGATCAGGTAGATGGAAACGCCCTGCGGGCTGAGCCCCGCCGCCTGGAACAGTGGCGTGGCCAGATCGCGGATGGTAGCTTCGATTTCCGCGTCCCGGATGAGGCTGCGCGTCTGCGCGCTCGCGCCCGAGGCCAATGACAGAACCAGCCATGCGGCGGTCAATGCCGCCAGTATCCACCGCCCCGGTTCAATGATGATTCGCTTCACGTCAGCGCCTACGCAAGATCGTTCAAGCCCCAACACACACTATCGACCGGACCGCCCGGGGAAAAGCGTCGGGTCGCACGGGACCACCGGCCGCAGCCGCACCGCCCCGGCGCTTGCCGCCGCCCTGATCCTGTCAGCCTGCGGGTCCGATGCCGTCGACCTCTCGGAAGGGTTCTACGGCACCGTCGCCGTCGAGGAGCCCCGCGCCGCGCTGCTCGCCCGCGATGTGCTTGTGGAGGGTGGCTCCGCCGCCGACGCCGCCGTGACCGCGTTCTTCGCCCTAACGGCGACGCTGCCGAGTTCCGTCGGCGTGACGGCCGCCGGATCCTGCGTGGTTCACGATCCCGAGAGCAAATCCGTCCAGCGGCTCGACTTCCTTCCCCAGGCGTCGAGCGCCACCGGAAACGCCACGACGCTGCCGCTGGCCCCGCGCGCCATGTTCGCCCTGCACGCGCGCCACGGCCGCAAGCCGCTCGGCGAGCTGATCATCCTGGGGGAGCGGATCGCCCGGTTCGGTGCGCCGGTTAGCCGCGCCTTCGCCGACGAGCTGGCGAAAGACGGCAGAGGGCTCGCAAGCGACCGGACCGCCTCGGCCCTCTACTGGCCCGGCGGGCAGCCGGTGGCCCAGGGCGTCGAGCTGGCCCAGGTCGAGCTGGCGGCGACCCTCGCCCGGCTGCGCTCTGAGGGCGTCGGCACCCTCTACAGCGGCGGACTCTCTCGCGCGTTCATCGACGGCACGGCCGCCGCAGGTTTTGATGTGGACCCGGAGAGACTCCGTACGGCCCTGCCGATCTGGCGGCCGGTCACCGACATCGAACACGACAACCACTTCTGGGGCATTGCCGCGCCGACCCGCCGGGACATCCGCCTCGGCGAGGCGGCGCTGGGCATGATCCTCCAGGAGGGCGGCTGGACCACGACCGACGCGGATGAGCGGGCCCATCTGCTGGCCGAGGCGCTGAGCCGCGCCACCTCGATCGCGACGACCGACACGCCGATGACCCCCGACGCGCTGGAGACGGCGATGGCGGGGTTCGATCCGGCACGCCGGGCACGGACGGCCCCGGCGCCGCAGCTCGCCGCGACCCTCGGCACCGACGCGGGGCGGCGGGCCGGTGCGACCGCCTTCTTCGCCGTGGACCGGAGCGGCCTCGCCGTCGGCTGCGCCGTCGGTCTCGGCGCGCCCTTCGGGACCGGCAAACTGATCCAGGGTCTCGGCAGCTTCGTCGCCCCGCTCCAGGGAGAGGTGGTGAACGGCCCCGGCGCGTTCTCGCTGGTGGTCGGCAACGTCAATACTGGCCAGTTCCAGATGGCGGCCTCCGGTGCCGGCGGCCGGCGGGCCCTGTCGGCGGTGCTCGGCACGACGCTGGATCACTGGGTCCGACAGATCCCCATTCCCGACGTCCCGGCGATCCCGCGCAGCCATTTCGCGGGCGGCACCGACACGCTGTTCGTGGAACAGGAGATGCCCGCCGATGCCCGTACCGCACTCGAGCGCCGGGGCTACCGGGTCGCACCGGCCGAGCAGATCGGCACCGGCAGCGCGTTTCGCTGCATCGAGGGCCTGCCCCGCCGGGAGATCCAGTGCGGCGTGGCCGACGACCCGCGCAGCCGTGGCCTGATGTTCTACGAGTTCGGAGGATAGGCCGTGATCGGACCGTCAACCCGGGGAGACGTCGATCCTTTCATCGTCATGCGGGTCATGGCGGAGGCCGCGGAGCGCGAGGCGGCCGGCGGCGACGTGCTTCACCTGGAGGTCGGCCAGCCCTCCACCCCGGCGCCGAAGGGCGTTCTGGAGGCGGCCCGTGCGGCCTTGGATACCGACAGGATCGGCTACACCCTCGCACTGGGCCTGCCCGAGCTTCGGGAGCGGATCTCCCGCCACTACCGGGACTGGTACGGTGTGTCGGTGCCGATCGAGCGGATAGCGGTGACCACCGGATCGTCCGGCGGTTTCACCCTGGCCTTCCTGGCGGCCTTCGAGCACGGCGCGCGCGTCGCCCTGGCCTCGCCCGGGTATCCGGCCTACCGCAACATCCTGGGCGCGCTGGGCGTCGAGGTGGTGGACCTGCCGACAGAGGCCGCCGACCGCTTCCAACCCACCGTCGCGCGCCTCGAGGCGGCCGGACCGCTGGACGGTGTGATCGTCGCCAGCCCGTCCAACCCGACCGGCACGATGCTGGGTGCCGCGGCCATGAAGGCCATCACCGACTGGTGCCGGGCGAACGACGTGCGGATGATCTCCGACGAGATCTACCACGGCATCACCTTCGGTCAGCGCTCGGTCTCGGCCCTCGAGAGCGAGCCGGACGCCCTGGTGATCAACAGCTTCTCGAAATATTTCTCGATGACCGGCTGGCGGGTCGGCTGGATGGTCGTCCCGCCCGATCTGATCGGGTCGGTCGAGCGGCTGGCGGCCAATTTCTTCATCTCGCCGCCGACCCTGTCGCAGATCGGCGCCTCGGCGGCGTTCGACTGCTACGACGAAGCCCAGGCGAACGTGGCCCGCTACGCCCGAAACCGGGAAATCCTGCTGAACGACCTGCCGGCGGCTGGGCTCGCCGACCTGGCCCCGGCCGACGGCGCCTTCTACATCTACGCCAACGTGTCCCGCTACACGAACGACAGTGTCGACTTCTGCCGCCGCATGCTGGCGGAGATCGGGATCGCCTGCACGCCGGGCACCGACTTCGATCCGTCGCGGGGACATGCCAGCGTGCGGCTATCCTTCGCCGGAGCGGAGGACGACATGGCCGACGCCTGCCGCCGTCTCAAGGACTGGCTCTGACACTCTGGCTCTAGAGCAAATCACGGTTCAGATCGATTCGATCTGAACCGATCGCGCTCAAAGGATTTAGCTCCAGACGGACTTCGGGCGGCGCCATTTCTGACGCCGCCCGACTCAGTCCCTGGTCGCCGGTCGCAAGCGCCTCAGCGCCGCCACCAGCCTTTACGCGGCTTCTCGACCGGTTTGTCGAGGGTGCGGACCTCGATCGGCGCGGAGCTCAGGTTCTGCTGCGCCGCAGGCTCCGCCGACTCGGCGGGTTCTTCGGCGCTCGTCCGATCCTCGCCGGCCTCGCCGCTGAGCGGCTCCTCCGGAACCGTCTCGGGCCCTGGCGCTTCCGCAGCACCGGACTCCTCGATACCGGCATCCTCGGCCGCAGTCTCCTGAGCAGCAGTCTCCTGAGCAGCAGTCTCCTCAGCCGTCTCGACCGGTGCTGCGGCGACGTCGGCACCCGTCTCCGGTGATGCCTCGGCCGTCTCCTCGGTCTCCGCCTTCTTGCGGCGGCGCGGACGCTTGGCGGCGGGCTTCTTCCGGGCCTTCGCCGGCTTCTCCGACTCCTCCCCCGCGTCGCCATCGACGGCCGCTTCGGCGGAAGGCTCGGCAGCGGGGACTTCCGCGGTGCTCTCCGCGTCGGCAGCCTCGTCAGCCGGCGTCTCGGCAGGCGCCTCGGCCGTCACCTCGGCACCGGAGGAGTGCGCAGCTTCCGCGGCGACGGCCGGCGTCTCTCCGACCTCCCCGTCCGCATCGTCACCATCCTGGTCGTCACCGTCCGCGTCATCACCGTCTGAACCGGCGGAGTCGGACTCCTCCGAGCCCTCCTCACCGTCGCGACGGCGGCGCGACCGGCGGCGGCCGCCCCGACGGCCCCGGCGGCGGCGCTTGCGGCCGTCCCCGGACTCGTCGTCATCGTCCCCGTCATTGCGCTCCCCGTCGTCGGCAGCGGTATCCTCGCCGTCATCGTCGGTTTCGTCGCTTCCCTCGGCGCCGTCGTCCTGACGGTCATCCGAACGCTCCTCGTCCCGATCGTCGGCGCGATCCTCCGGCCGGCGGCGTCCGCCCCGGCGGCGACGGCGGGAGCGACCGCGGCCCTTGCGCTCCTCCTGCTCGTCCCGGGTCTCGATCTCGTCCTCGTCGTCCTCGACGAGGTCGGCGTCGTCCTCATCGACCTCCGCCGCACCGGCCGAGCCGGCGGCAACCGCGCTCTGGTACGCCGCCCGTTCGTCGGCGGTCTTCGGACGCAGCCGCTCCAGCCGGTGATCCGGCGGTACGAGGCTGTCGTCCTGCTCGAGGATCACCCGCGTGCCGTAACGCAGCTCGATCTCCGCAAGGCGGTCCCGCTTCTGGTTGAGGATGTACAGCGCGACCTGGGCCGGCACGTGAACGACGATCTCCGCCGCCCGGTTGCGCAGCCCCTCCTCCTCGATCACCCGCAGGATATGCAGCGCGGTGCTGTCGATGGAGCGGATATAGCCGGAGCCCTTGCAGTGCGGACAGACTTGGGTGCTGGCCTCGACCAGAGAGGGGCGCAGGCGCTGGCGAGACAGTTCCATGAGGCCGAAATGGCTGATCCGACCGATCTGGATGCGCGCCCGGTCGGACTTCATCGCCTCCTTCATGCGGCGCTCGACCGCATGCTGGTTGCGCGACTCCTCCATGTCGATAAAGTCGATCACCACGAGGCCGGCAAGATCGCGCAGGCGGAGCTGTCGGGCGACCTCGTCGGCAGCCTCCAGGTTGGTCTTGAGCGCCGTCTCCTCAATGTTGCGCTCGGAGGTCGAGCGCCCGGAGTTGACGTCGATCGCGACCAGCGCCTCGGTCTGGTTCATGACGATGTAGCCGCCGGACTTCATCTCGACCACCGGACTGTGGATGGCGTCGAGCTGGCTTTCCACCTGGAACCGGTGGAGCAGCGGGACGTGGGTGTCCTTGTAGCGCTTGACCCGCTTCGCATGGCTCGGGATCAGCGTCTTCATGAAGTCCTTGGCGATGCGATAGCCGTCATCGCCGTCGACCAGCACCTCGTCCAGGTCGCGCGTGTACAGATCGCGGATCGACCGTTTGATCAGGTTCGCTTCCTCGTAGATGAGGCACGGCGCGGTGCTGTCGAGCGTGGTCTGCCGGATCTCGTCCCAGAGCCGCAGCAGGTACTCGTAATCCCGCTTGATCTCGGCCTTGGTGCGCTGGGAGCCGGCCGTGCGGACGATGACCGCCATGCCTTCCGGCACGTCCAGCCCCTCGACGATCTGTTTCAGGCGCTTGCGGTCGCCCACATGGGTGATCTTGCGGGACACGCCGCCGCCACGGGCGGTGTTCGGCATCAGGACGCAGTAGCGCCCGGCCAGGGACAGGTACGTGGTGAGGGCGGCACCCTTGTTGCCGCGCTCCTCCTTGACGACCTGCACCAGCATGATCTGGCGCCGGGCGACCACCTCCTGGATCTTGTAGCGGCGGTTCGACGGCTTGCGGCGCCGGCGGACCTCCTCCATCGCGTCGCCGCCGACGGTCTCCGGACGGCCGCTCTTCTTGGTCTGGACGCGAAGGTCGGCCGCACGGGCCGGGGCATCGTCGCCGTCCTCGCCCCCGGACGCGTTCTCGCCGTCGCCGGCCTCATCGGTTCCGTCACCGTCCTCGTCCGACCCCGCCCCGTCTTCGGCCGCAGTGTCGTCATCCGTGTCGTCGCCGGTGTCCTCTCCAGACTCGTCGCCCGACTCGTCCTCAAGGTCGTCCTCGTCAGCATCGGCCATCGCCTCGGCCTGCTCTTCGCGGAGCAGCGCCTCGCGATCCTCGATCGGGATCCGGTAGTAGTCGGGATGGATTTCCGAGAAGGCCAGGAAGCCGTGGCGGTTCCCGCCGTATTCGACGAAGGCGGCCTGAAGGGACGGCTCAACCCGGGTGACCCGGGCGAGGTAGATATTCCCCTTAAGCTGCTTCTTGGACGCGGTCTCGAAGTCGAAGTCGTCGAGCTTGTTGCCGTCGACCACCACAACCCGGGTCTCTTCCGGGTGGGTGGCATCGATGAGCATACGCTTGGTCATGTGTCGGTATCTCCGTGTCGCGCCGCGACGACCGCAAGCAGAGCTGCGGTCCCGCGCGGTCGGCGACGCGGAACGGCGTCGGCCCAGGCGCGGAGAGTGGCGGCGCGGATTGTAACGTCGGCGGGCCCTCGGCTCGCCGGATGCAGGCGGCGGAACGAACCTCGACGGAATCGGTCACGGCACCGCTGCCCGCACACGCCCCGGAGGCGGGTAGGAGTCGGTTTGCCGCGGGCGACTTTTCGGTCGCCGTCGTCGGACTGTTCCAGGTTGCAGGTCTCACGTTGGTCGGTCCTGCGCGGGGACGGAGACTGAGAGTCGCTCCGGGCCCAAAATCGATAAAAAGCTTCGTGTGTCCCCGTAACCCCTTGGCCTGAAAAGGCCCGCACGTGACCGCACACGGTCTTCGAGAACAAGTGCACCATACTGTTCCGGGCGCATACTAACAATCCAAAACTTCGGGGGAGGTTGATTTGCCGTCCGGCGCCCGTGAAACCCTTGGCAAAATTAAGGAGTAGCTGGAACTGGCGCATGTATGACCATGATATCAATCGCTATTCTTGCCTTCGCATCCTGCTCGGGCTAGACTTGGATATCTTTCAATCGGATTTTGGGGGACGGGTCATGACGGGACGCGCGGTCAGGCCGGCCGGACGGCACGGCGCGACAGGCGCGGGCGCGATCCGGCTGTGCCTGTTCTTGCTGGCGACGGTGGCCGCGATGATCGCCGGGCTAATCCCCGGGGCGCTGCCGGCGTCTGCGGATTCGCTACCCGTGGTCTCGAACCTGCGGGTCGGCAATCATCCAGACAAGGTCCGGATCGTGCTCGACATGGACCGGCGGGTGGATTTCTCGATCTTCCTGCTGCCGGACCCGTACCGTGTCGTCCTCGACGTGCCGGAGGTGGCGTTCCGCCTGCCCGAGACCGCCACGAACCGGTCGGTCGGCCCGGTGGCCGGCTGGCGGTACGGGCAGTTCCGCGCCGGAACGTCGCGCGTCGTCATCGACGCCAACAGCCCCGTGCGGGTCAAATCGGCCTTCGTCCTGCCGCCCTCGGGCGCGCAGCAGCACCGGCTGGTCATCGACCTGGAAGCGACGACGCGCGATGCGTTCCTGCTGGATTCCGACGCCTCGATCAGGCGCCACGTGGCCCTGAGCGCCCCGCGGGTGACGCCGCCACCTGCCGCCCCGGCACCCCTGCCGAAATCGGACGACCGCCTGACCATCGTGATCGATGCCGGCCACGGCGGCGTCGATCCGGGGGCGATCGGCCATGACGGGACCTACGAGAAGGACGTCGTGCTGGCCGCCGCGCGGACCCTGAAGGACGCGCTGGAGGCAACCGGCCGGTACAAGGCGGTTCTCACCCGGACCGACGACAGCTTCATCCGCCTGCGCGAGCGGATCGCCATCGCCCGAAGGGTCGACGCCGACCTTTTCCTCTCCCTGCACGCGGATTCCATTGAGGACGGCTCGCTGCGCGGCCTGTCGGTCTACACCCTCTCGGAGACCGCCTCGGACAAGGAGGCGGCGGCGCTGGCCGCGAGCGAAAACAAGGCCGACATCGTGGCGGGCATCGACTTCTCCCATCAGGAGCCGGAGGTCACCAACATCCTGATCGACCTGGCGCAGCGCCGGACCATGAACTATTCCGCCCGCCTCGCCGGCTACGTGGTGCACGAGATGGAGCGCGAGACCAAGCTGCTCGGCCGGCCCCACCGTTTCGCCGGATTCGCCGTGCTGAAGGCGCCGGACGTGCCCTCGGTCCTGCTGGAGCTCGGCTTCATGTCGAACCGCGAGGATAACAAGCGGCTGCAGGATCCGAACTACCGGCGCAAGGTCGCCGCCGGCCTGACCCGCGCGATCGACCGCTACTTCCAGGGCGTTCAGGCGGCCTTCCGGTGACCGCCCTCATTTGACCGGGTAACCGCCCTGATCTCATGAGCACTCCCCGGACTTGTTCCGGGGCAATCGCTTCCCCCGGCATCGGCCCAAAGGAATCGGCTCCGCCCCGTCACGCGGACGGGATGGCCCCGGCACGAGGCCGGGGAGTGTGGGTGTTGGGGAGAGGGCCGGAGTAGAGACGTCCGGCCGGGGCTGGGGACACAGCGGTAGACTGGGCGCGGCAAGGCTGGGGGTGGCAGGGCTGGGCTCGGCGCGGCGAGTAGAAGGGCGTTTCTACCCGCTCGTCCGCACTCGCCCCTTCCGCACTCCCCGGCCTCGTGCCGGGGCCCCCGGATCAGCCCGAAGAGGGTCAAGGAACACGCCCGAATGTAGACCCGGTCCCGACGTTAGGCCCGGCACGAGGCCGGGGAGTGAAAGCGGGGTCGGCGAAGGGTCAGCCCTTCAGCACACCGCGGTTGATCTGGTCCTGCTCGATGCTCTCGAACAGCGCCTTGAAGTTGCCCTCGCCGAAGCCCTCGTCGCCCTTGCGCTGGATCAGTTCGAAGAAGATCGGGCCGATGACCGTGTTGGTGAAGATCTGCAGCAGCAGGCCGCCATCCTCGGTCGGGGCGCCGTCGATCAAGATCCCGCGCGACTGAAGCGCGGCCACGTCCTCGCCGTGGTTCGGCAGCCGGTCGTCGAGCATCGCGTAATAGGTGTCGGGCGGCGGCGCCATGAACTTCATGCCCAGCCCGCGGAGCCCGTCGACGGTCGCGCAGATATCGTCGGTACCCATGGCGATATGCTGGATGCCCTCGCCCTTGTACTGGTCGAGATACTCCGCGATCTGGCTCTTGTCGTCGGAACTCTCGTTGATCGGAATGCGGATCTTGCCGCAGGGACTGGTCATCGCCCGGGACTTGAGCCCCGTCAGCTTGCCCTCGATGTCGAAGTAGCGGATCTCACGGAAGTTGAAGAGCGTCTCGTAAAACGACCCCCAGACGTCCATGCGGCCCTGGTGCACGTTGTGGGTCAGGTGGTCGATGTAGGTGAGCCCCACACCGGCCGGGTCCTGCTCCTCGCCGGCGATCGGCACGAAGTCGACGTCGTAGATCGACCGCTCGCCGTAACGGTCGACCAGGTAGATCAGGCTGTCGCCGATGCCGTGGATCGCCGGGATGTTCAGCTCCATAGGCCCGACCTTGCCCTCGAACGGCTTGGCACCGAGCTTGACTGCCCGCTCGAACGCGGCTGCGGCGTTCTTGACCCGGAAGGCGATGGCGCAGCAGGACGGGCCGTGCACCTTCGCGAAGGCCTGGGCGAAGCTGTCAGGCTCGCCGTTGACGATGAAGTTCACCCCACCCTGGCGGTACAGGGTGACGTTCTTCGAGCGGTGCCTGGCGACCGCGCGGAAGCCCATGGCGGTGAACAGCGCCTCCAGATCGCCGGTGTCCGGGGCGGTGTACTCCACGAACTCGAACCCGTCGGTCGCCATCGGGTTCTCGGTCGTGCCTTCGGGGACCGGGGGAAGGGTCGTGGTGGCCATGGGTTCCTCCTGAAAAATCGGGTTGTTGGGGCGCAACGCTCGCGGCGGCGCGGGAAATCGTGTTAGTTTCATATGTAACAGATATCGGAATTAGTTTCAAACGAAACCACTCTGCCGACCTAGCCCTCGGATCGACGCCATGCCGGACCTTCTGCCTTCCGACACCGCCGACGCGCTGACGCTCGACCGCTTCCTGCCCTATCGGCTGGCGGTGCTGGCGAACACGGTGTCCAAGGGCATCGCCCGGCTCTATGCGGACCGCTTCGGAATCACGATCCCCGAATGGCGGGTGCTGGCGATCCTCGGTGCGTTCGGCCCGGCGACCGCCTCGGAGATCCAGGGCCGCTCGGCGATGGACAAGGTGCAGGTCAGCCGGGCGATCGCCCGCATGCTGGAGGCGGGGCTGATCGACCGCACGGTCGACCCGGACGACCGGCGCCGCCAGACCATCGCCATGACGGCGGAGGGCGAGCGGGTCTACAGCGAGATCGTGCCGCTTGCCCAGGCACGGGAGGCGGCGCTGCTGGACGGATTCAGCGTGGAGGAGCGGGTGGTGCTGGATCGGTTGCTCGACCGGCTTCAGGCCCGGGCCGAGGCGGGGGAAAAGCCTTAAACCAACGCATTCCCCGGATTTAGTCCGGGGCAATCGGGTCCGCCATCGCGCCCTGTCAAAGCTCACGCGAACGCACGGGCTCGCCCCGGACTAAATCCGGGGAGTGAGCATTGAATGAGGGGCGCGACAACCGCTCTAAGCGATCATCTCCGCCACATGGTCGGCGATGGCGAGGCTCGACGTCACGCCCGGGCTTTCGATGCCGAACAGGTTCACCAGCCCCGGCACACCGTGCTCGGCCGGGCCCTGGACCATGAAGTCCACCGCCGGCGTGCCGGGGGCCTGGATCTTCGGGCGGATGCCGGCATAGCCCGGCTGCAAGGCGCCGTCCGGCAGACCCGGCCAGTATTTCCGGATAGCAGCGTAAAAGCTGTCGGAGCGGCGCGGATCGACGTCGTAGTTGATCTCGTCGATCCACTCCACGTCCGGACCGAACCGGGCCTGCCCGCCGAGATCGAGGGTCAGGTGGATGCCGAGGCCCGCCTGCTCAGGGGCGGGATAGATCAGGTGGCTGAACGGCGCCCGCACGCCCGAGAGCGAGTAGTAGTTGCCCTTGCAGTAGAAATGCGGCGGCACCTTCTCGGCCGGAAAGCCCATCAGGCTTGCGGCCAGCGGCTGGGCATGAAGCCCGCCGGCGTTCACCACCGTCTTCGCCCTGAGCAGCATCGGATCCGCCCCACCGACGGCGATCTCGATCCCGTCCTCTTCGACCTTGCCGCCGGCGACGGGGGCGTGAAAGGCGACCATCCCGCCGCGCTCCTCGGCGTCGCCCTGCAAGGCCAGCATGTAGGAGTGGCTGTCCAACACGCCGGTCGACGGCGACCAGAGCGCGGTGACGCAGCGCAGCTCCGGCTCCATCGCGGCGACTTCGTTATGCGACTTGAACTCCAGGTCGGTGACGTTCGCCTTTGCCGCCCGGTCCTGGATCTGCTGCAGGGCCGGAAGCTGGTCCTCGGCCGTCGCCACGATCAGCTTGCCGAGCTGCTTGTAGGGCACGCCGTGGTCGTCGAGATAGCGGTAGAGCTTGTGCTTGCCCTCGACGCAGAACTTCGCCTTCAGCGATCCCGGCGGGTAGTAGATACCGGCATGGATCACCTCGGAGTGCCGTGAGCTGGTCTCCGTGCCGATCGCCTCGGCCGCCTCCAGGATCAGCACCTCGCGCCCGGCCAGCGCCAGGGCGCGCGCCACCGCGAGACCGACGACACCCGCGCCGATGACGACCGCATCGACCTGTTCAGCACTCATGCTTTCGCTCCGGTTCTTCCTGTGTCCAGTCCGCCGAGTTCCGCCATCACATCGACCAGCAGCGGGACATGGTCGGCGCCGTGTCCGGTCGCGCAGGCCAGGGTGTAGAGCTGATGCGCCGCCGACCCGAACGGCGCCGGCAGGCCCGCCTCCGCCGCGATGTCGGCGTAGTAGCCCACGTCTTTGCGCGCGTTCTCCATGGAGAACTGGAGCCCGGACGGGTCTCCGTCCACGGCATAGGCCATGATTTTCTGGAACATGCCGGAATTCACCGCCCCGGCCGACACCACGTCGCGCAGCTTTTCGAGATCGACGCCCGAGGCGCGCGCCGTGGTCGCCGCCTCGGCAATCAGCGCCGACATGGTCATGCTCATGAAATTGTTGATCAGCTTGAGCGCGTGCGCCGCGCCGAGCGGGCCGATATGGAAGATGTTGCGGGCATAACACTCCAGCACCGGTCGCGCCTTTTCGACCAGCGCCTCAGGGCCGCCGACCAGGACGTTCAGCGTGCCGTCCAGCGCCTCCTTCGGCGTCATGGTCATCGGCGCGTCGATGAGATCGATGCCCTTCTCCGCCAGCGCCGCCGCCACCCGTTTGGTCGAGGCCGGCTCGGACGTGCTGGCATCCAGCACCAGGGTTCCCGGCGCCGCCCCCTCGACGATCCCGTTCGGGCCGAGGCAGACCCGATCGACCACCTGGCTGTTCGGCAGGCACAGCACGATGCTCTCTGAGGCCGCCGCCAGCTCCCGCGGCGTCGCCGCCTCGCCCGCCCCCTCGGCCGTCAGTTCCTCGACGGGCGCACGGTTGCGATGCGCCAGTACCGTCAGCGGAAATCCCTTGGCCAGGATGTTCCCCGCCATACCCCGACCCATCAGGCCGACACCGGCGAAGCCGATCTTTGCGCGATCGGTCATTTTGTTTTCCTCCCATTCGGCTTCCGCCTACCCGCATAGCCGATTGTCGCCCCGCCCTCCAAGCCCTGGTTTGTGCAGATGGCGGATTGACCGCACTCCCGGAGCCGCGCTGCAATCCACCGCAAGCAAGGCCGCAAACAAGCACGAGCACAGTCGGGAGGACGGCATGGGAGATCCGGTTCGGGCGATCGCCGAAGACGAGGCGACCGGCGAAGTCGCGGCGACCTTCGAGGACATCAAGGCAACCCTCGGCGTGCCGGTGGTCAACCTGATCTGGCGGCACCTGGCGACGATCGACGGCGGGCTGGACTGGGCCTGGGGTGCGGCCAAACCGATCTACGCCAGCGGCCGGGCGGCCCAGGCGGCCGATGCCCTGTTCGAGCGCCTCCCGGTGGCGATGCCCGAGCCGCTCGCGCCCGGCGCCCTGGCGGCCGTCGGCGTCACTGGCGCCGACCTGGAGACGGTCCGGGCCATCGCCGCCGGCTACAACCGCGGCAACGGGCTAAACCTGCTCGCCCTCGGCGCGCTCGTGGTGCCCGCATCTGGCCCTGTACCCATGGGCGAGGCCGTCGCACCACGCGCGCCGTCGGCACCGATCCCCAGGGTACTGTCGGAAGGCGACGTGGCTCCGAAGGTTTGGGAACTGGTCACAGCCATCAACCGCCTCGGTGCCCGGCCGGAGGAACCGGTCCTGGCGACCATGTACCGGCACCTCGCCTACTGGCCCGGCCTGCTGGCCCTGATGCACGCGGGCTTCGCGCCGCTCGCCTCGGATGGCCGCCTGCAGACCGCCATCGCCACCGCCCGCAGCATGGCGCTATCGGACTCCGCCCGGCTCGCCCATCTACGCGCCGATACCGGCCCCGGCCCGACCGAGGCCGTGGCGGCGATCGAGGAATTCACCCGCCACGTCATCTCCCGGATGGTCCCGATCTGCCTCGCCTTCTCGCGCTGGGTGGGATGAAACGCCTCTAACGCCGCCCGGCGGACCGACCTTGCCGGGTCTTGCCCGCGCCCGGCGCCCACGCTTTGATCGCCCGAAAGGGAGGATGCATGCTCGACCCGGCTGGCAGCTACGAGGAGGCGTGCCGGCGGTTCCGCTGGCAGGTGCCGCAGCGCTACAACATCGGCGTCGACATCTGCGACCGCCATGCCGATGCCGGACTCGGCACGGCGTTGATCCATGTCCATGGCGACGGGTCGGTCCGCGAGATCTCCTTCACCGACCTGAAGCGCGCCTCGAACCGGCTGGCCAACGTGCTGACCGACGGCGGGCTTGCGCGCGGCGATCGGGTGGCGATCCTGCTCCCCCAGCGCCCGGAGACCGCGATCGCCCACATCGCGGCCCACAAGGCGGGGATGGTCTCCGTCCCGCTGTTCACTTTGTTCGGCGAGGAAGCGCTGCTGTACCGGCTCGCCGACAGCGGCGCGGCGGCCCTGGTCACCGACCGGGAGAGTCTCCCGAAGATCGAGGCGATCCGCGACCGGCTGCCGGACCTGAAGCTGGTGCTGGTCGCCGACGAGAGCCGGAACGGCGCGGGCTGGCAGGCGCTCGACCCGACGCTCGCCGCCGCCTCCGACCTGTTCGCGCCGCTCGATACCGCCGCCGACGATCCGGCGATCATCATCTACACCTCCGGAACCACCGGACCGCCGAAGGGCGCGCTCCACGCCCACCGGGTGCTGCTCGGCCATCTCCCCGGCGTCGAGTTTCCCCAGGAGTTCTTCCCGCAAGCCGGCGACCGATTCTGGACCCCGGCGGACTGGGCCTGGATCGGCGGACTGATCGACGTGCTGCTGCCATCGCTGCACCACGGCGTGCCGGTCGTGGCGCATCGCTTCGCCAAATTCGACCCCGAGGCCGCCTTCGACTTCATCGCCCGGCACGGGGTGCGCAACGCCTTCCTGCCGCCAACGGCGCTCAAGATGATGCGGCAGGTGCCGGACGCGCGCTGCGGGACCATGCGATCCATCGGGTCGGGCGGCGAGTCCCTGGGCGCCGAGCTTCTGGACTGGGGCCGCCGCACCTTCGGCTTCACCATCAACGAGTTCTACGGCCAGACCGAATGCAATCTGGTCGTCGGCAACTGCGCCTCGATCATGGAGGTGCGCCCCGGCTCCATGGGCAAGCCGATCCCCGGACACGAGGTCGCCATCGTCGATCCGCAGGGGACACCCGTGGCGACGGGGGAGACCGGCGCCGTCGCGGTCAGACGCGGCGATCCGGTGATGTTCCTGCGCTACTGGAACAAGCCGGAGGCGACGGCCGAGAAATACGCCGGCGACTGGATGCTCACAGGCGATCTCGGCCGCTGCGACGCCGACGGCTACCTGCACTATGTCGGGCGGGACGACGACGTGATCACCTCGGCCGGCTACCGGATCGGTCCCGGGGAGATCGAGGACTGCCTGATGACCCATCCGGCGGTGGCGATGGCGGCGGCGATCGGCGTTCCCGATCCGCTGCGGACCCAGGCGGTGAAAGCCTGTATCGTCCTTGCCGAGGGACACGCCGCAAGCGAAGATCTCAAGCGGTCGATCCAGAACCACGTGAAGACCCGCCTGGCCGCCCACGAGTACCCGCGCATCGTCGATTTCGTCGACGCCCTGCCCATGACCACGACCGGCAAGATCATGCGGCGCGTCCTGCGCGACCGGCATGAAGACGAAAAACCCGAGGGAGATCCAGCGTGAGCCTGCATATCGACTACTACATCTCGACCTCCAGCCCGTGGAGCTACCTCGGCTCCGGCCGGTTCATGGACATCGTGAAGCAGACCGGCGCCACGGTCGGCGTGCATGCGGTCGATTTCGGCGCCGTCTTCGCGGTCTCCGGCGGTCTGCCCCTGCCGAAGCGCGCGCCCCAGCGTCAGGCGTATCGCTGGATGGAGATGAAGCGCTGGCGCGACTTCCTCGACATCCCGCTGGTGCTTGAGCCGAAAGCGTTCCCGATCACCACGCCGATCTCCTCGCTCGCCATCATCGCCGCCCGCGAGAGCGGCGCCGACGCCCTCGCCCTGAGCGACGCTCTGCTGACGGCCCTGTGGCGCGACGACCGGGACACCGGCGACACCGACGTGGTGAAGGCGGTCGCCGTCGAGACCGGACTGGACGGGGCGGCGATCGTCGCGGCCGCACCGGACTATAACGACCGGCTCACCGCCGACACCCAGAAGGCGATCGATGCGGGCGTCTTCGGCGCGCCCAGCTACGTCCTGCCGGACGGCGAAATTTTCTGGGGCCAGGACCGGATCGACCTGCTCCGCTGGCGCCTCGGTCTCTGACGCCATGCCCGCGAGCCCCGTCGTCGCCGTCATCACCGACGAGGTCAGCCAGGACCTGGAGACCGCCCTTGCCTTCATGGCGGAGCATGCGGTTACCCGCGTCGACATCCGCTCGGTCGACGACCGCAACGTCATCCTGTTCGACGACGAGGAACTCGCGCGCCTCGCCGACCGCCTGTCCGCCGCTGGACTGACGGTCGGCTGCTACTGCTCGCCGCTGCTGAAATGGACCAGACCGGGCATGCCGGTGCCGCCCGGCACGAACTTTCACGGCTTCGACCCGAGCGCGATGAGCCACGAGACCGCCATGGTCCACGCGTTCGAGGTGGCGAGCGTCCTCGGCGCGGGCCAAGTCCGCATCTTCTCCTACCTCGCCTATCCGGGCTTCACGCCGGCCGACTTGGACGACGACCTTGAGGTCCTGCTCGACCTCGCCGAGGACTACGGCATCGATCTGGTGCTGGAAAACGAGCATGTGTGCAACGTCGCCACGCTCGCCGACATCGTCGCTGTGGCCGAACACCACCCGCACCCGCGCCTCAAGGCTGCCATCGATATCGCCAATCAGGTTTCCGCCGGCCACCCGCCGCCGACGGAGGCCGAGATCGCCCACGCGGCGCGGCTAGGCGGCACGGTCCATGTGAAGGATCTCGACCCGAGCAGAACCTATGTCCCGGTCGGACAGGGCGTGATCGACCATGCGGGCAGCCTCCGGACCATTCTGAACGCAGCGCCCGGCGGCGATCTACCGATCGCTCTGGAAACCCACATGCCCCATTACGGCCCCGCCGCAACGGCCACGTCCCTTGCCTCGCTGCGCCGAATTCTGAGCGGGATTGCCGACGACGCTTGATCCGGGCGCCGCGACGCGATTGAGTCGTTTCCGGCTGGGGGCCTACAGAGTTCGGAGACCGACCATGGCGACCATCCTTTCCCTCTCAAGCATCGGTCGCGGCGCGGCCCTGCTGCTGCTCTGCGGCAGTCTGCTCACGGCGTGCGGATCGGACCGCGAGGAGCTTGCCAAGCTCGCCCCGTACGGCGCCGAACCGCGCGAGAGCTGCGGCGAGACCTCCCGAGGAGTGTCGCTCGAGGATCTGGACGGCGATGTCGAGGACTGGTCCATCGAAGAGGCGCGCGAAGAGCTCGGGCCGCCGCAACTGCTCTCGGTAGAGGGGGCGATCCGCCGCGCGGGCTGGTACGATGTCGTGCTCGGCCAGAAGACCTGCGGCACGCTGCTGGAGATTCTGGAGCGGGGCGAGCAGCGCATCGTGACAGTCCGCGACCTCAAGGCGCACGAGATCTGGGGCGTCCTGGACGGCAAGTTCCCGCAATAGACCGCTGTCAGGGGGGCAAACCCTCGACAACCAGGGGCTTCGGCGGTAGAACCCCGCGCTTTCCACGCTCTTGCAGTCGAGGTGCCGCCCATGCGCACGCACACCGCCGAACGTTCGGCCCTGATCGCCGCCATGGTGGCCATCGGTCTCGTGGTCCTGGTCTCCAACATCGCCGTCGGCTATCCGATCAACGACTGGCTGACCTGGGGAGCGTTCACCTATCCCATCGCCTTCCTGGTGACGGACCTGTCCAACCGGATCCTCGGTCCCGCCGCCGCCCGACGCGTGGTCTATGCCGGTTTCGCGATCGGCGTCCTGCTGTCGCTGTATTTCGCCGACCCGCGGATCGCGGCGGCCAGCGGCGGCGCCTTCCTGATCGCCCAGCTCCTGGATGTCTGGATCTTCAACAAGCTGCGCCAGGGCACCTGGTGGCGCGCGCCGCTGGTATCCTCCCTCGTGGCCTCGGCTGTCGACACCGCGATCTTCTTCTCCGCGGCCTTCGCCATGACCGGCCTGCCCTGGGTGACCTGGGCGCTCGGCGACTACGCGGCGAAGCTGGCGATGGCGGCCATCCTGCTGGTGCCGTTCCGGATGTTGGTTGGCCTGATGCCGGCGGAGTGGCGCGACGCGCCGTCGGAGATGCCGACCCGCCCCGCCTGAGGGCGCCAGCCCGATGCGCGTCGATCTGTTCGACTACACCCTGCCGGAGGAGCGGATCGCCCGCTTCCCGGCCCGTCCGCGGGAGTCGGCACGTCTTCTCGACCTGACCGGCGGCGGCATGGTGGACCGGGTGGTGCGGGACCTTCCCGACATCCTGCGGCCGGGCGACCTCTTGCTCTCGAACGACACGCGCGTGATCCCCGCTCGCCTGAAGGGAAAGCGCGGCGACGCGGGCATCGAGGTGACCCTGCACAAGCGCGAGGGCGAGAGCATCTGGCGCGCCTTCGCCCGACCGGCCAAGAAGCTGCGGCCCGGCGACCGGATCGTCTTCGCCGACGCACTCGCGGCCGACGTCGCCGACAAGGGAGAGGCCGGCGAGGTCACCCTGACCTTCGACCGGGCGGGACCCGACCTCATGGCGGCGCTGGAGACCCACGGCACGATGCCGCTGCCGCCCTACATCAAGCGCGGAACTGAAGAAGCGGAAAACGACGCCGAGGACTATCAAACGGTCTTCGCCGCGCGCGACGGCGCCGTCGCCGCCCCCACCGCCGGGCTGCATTTCACGCCGGCGCTGCTGGCCGCGATCGAGGCCAAGGGCGTGCGCCGCGCCCTCGTTACCCTGCATGTGGGCGCCGGCACGTTCCTGCCGGTCAAGGCGCACGACACCGACGACCACAAGATGCATTCGGAATGGGGCGAGATATCGCCGGAAACGGCGGCGGCCATCGCCGAAACGCGCGCCGCCGGCGGCCGGATCGTCGCGACCGGCACGACCACGCTGCGGGTGCTGGAAGCGGCCGCAAGGGACGACGGCACGGTCCCGGCCTGGTCCGGCGACACCGATCTGTTCATCACCCCCGGCTACCGCTTCAAGGCGATCGACGTGCTGCTCACCAATTTCCACCTGCCGAAATCGACCCTGCTGATGCTGGTCAGTGCCTTTGCCGGGCGGGAGCGGATCCTGACGGCCTACGAACACGCCATCGCCGAGGGCTATCGCTTCTTCTCCTACGGCGACGCCTGCCTCCTGGAGAGGAGCGACACATGAGCATCGGCTTCGAGACCTGGGCCAACGACGGTGCGGCGCGGCGCGGCCGCCTGACCCTGGCGCACGGCACCGTCGAGACCCCGGCCTTCATGCCGGTCGGCACCGCCGCCACCGTGAAGGCCATGCGTCCGGAATCCGTCGCCGAGACGGGAGCGGAGATCCTGCTCGGTAACACCTATCACCTGATGCTGCGGCCGACCGCCGAGCGGATCGCCGAACTAGGCGGGCTGCATAAGTTCATGAACTGGAACAAGCCGATCCTGACCGACAGTGGCGGCTTCCAGGTCATGTCGCTGGCCGGGCGGCGCAAGCTGGACAAGGACGGCGTCACCTTCCAGTCGCATATCGACGGCAGCCGGCACCGGCTCACGCCGGAGCGCTCCATCGAGATCCAGCACCTACTCGGATCGGACATCACCATGGCGTTCGACGAATGCACGCCCCACCCGGCCACCCACGAGCAGGCGGCGGAGTCCATGCGCCTGTCGATTGCGTGGGCCCAGCGGTCGAAGGACGCCTTCACCGACCGGCCCGGCCACACCCTCTTCGGCATCGTCCAGGGCAGCGTCTATGACGATCTGAGGGTCGAATCCGTCGAAGCGCTGACGTCGATCGGTTTCGAGGGATATGCCGTCGGTGGGCTGGCCGTCGGCGAGGGGCAGGAGGAGATGTTCCGGGTTCTGGAGGCCACCGTTCCGCACCTGCCGGACGACCGGCCGCGCTATCTGATGGGCGTGGGGAAGCCGGCCGACCTGGTCGGCGGCGTCATGCGCGGGATCGACATGTTCGACTGCGTGCTGCCGAGCCGGTCGGGCCGAACCGGTCAGGCCCTGACCCGGCGCGGTCCGGTCAACCTGCGCAACGCCCGCCATGCCGCCGATCCGCGGCCGCTGGACGCCGACTGCACGTGCCCCGCCTGTACCGGCTACAGCCGGGCGTACCTGCACCATCTGCAGAAGACCGACGAGATCCTGGGGCCGATGCTGCTCACCTGGCACAATCTGCACTACTATCAGGAGCTCATGGCCGGCCTTCGCGGGGCGATCGAGGCGGGGACGCTCAACGATTTCGCAGCAGCGTTTCGCGAGCAACAGGCTGCCGGGGACATACCGTCGCTTTGACGCCTTGCCCCATTTTCCGCCATCGTCATCCCGGATGCGCCCGGACTTGATCCGGGAGCAGGCCGGAACCCAGGACCCGTGCCTAGGTCCCGGTCTCGCCCCGGGGCCGGCCCGGGGTCGAACCGGGGTCGAACCGGGATGACGAGATAGCTTTAAGAGCGGCGATGACCGACACCCCCACCCTCGCGGAGCGGATCAAGGCCGAGGCCCGAGCCGCCGGATTCGACGCGGTCGGCATCGCCCCGGCGGAGGTCGGCGCGCGAGAGCAGGCGCGGCTGGATGCCTTCGTGGCGGGCGGTCAGCACGGCGAAATGGCCTGGATGGCCGAGACCCATGCGCGGCGTCGCGATCCGAAGACGCTCTGGCCGGAAGTGCGCAGCGTCGTCGTCTGCGCCATGACCTACGGACCGGAACACGATCCGCTGGCCGATCTGGAACGGAAAGATCGGGGGGTCATCGCCGCCTATGCCCGAAACAGGGACTACCACGACCTGGTCAAGAAGCGGCTGAAACGCATCGCGCGATGGATGCATGCGGAGCTGGGCTGCGGGGTGAAGGTCTTCGTCGACACCGCCCCGGTGCTGGAAAAGCCGCTGGCGGCGCGAGCGGGCGTCGGCTGGCAGGGCAAGCACACGAACCTGGTAAGCCGCGAGCATGGCTCCTGGCTGTTCCTGGGCGAGGTCTTCACCACCCTGGAGCTGCCGCCGGATCGGCCGGAGACCGATCATTGCGGCTCCTGTCGGCGCTGCCTCGACATCTGCCCGACCGACGCGTTCCCGACCCCCTACACCCTTGATGCGCGGCGCTGCATCAGCTACCTGACGATCGAGCACAAGGGGCCGATACCCCGCGAGTTCCGCGCCGCCATGGGCAACCGGATCTACGGCTGCGACGACTGCCTTGCGGTCTGCCCGTGGAACAAGTTCGCGGAGACGGCCAAGGAGGCGGCGTTCGTCGCCCGCGAAGACCTGACTCTGCCGAGGCTGAGCGAGCTGGCCGCCCTCGACGATACCGGCTTCCGCGCGTTGTTCTCCGGCTCACCGATCAAGCGGACGGGCCGTGATCGGTTCGTGCGCAATGTCTTGATCGCGCTGGGAAACTCCCACGACCCTCAGGCTCTTCTGGCGGTGACGCCGCACCTGGACGACGCGAGCCCCCTGGTCCGCGGGGCGGCGGTGTGGGCCTTTCGACGGCTGGGAGGAAGTGCCGGAGACCGGCCGTCGCGGGAGACCGACCCCGAGGTGCGGGGCGAATGGGCGACGACGGACGTTTGAGGAAAATTTGAAAAGTCCTCATAGTTTCCGTTATGTGGTCGGGAAAGAGTGTCGGCGGCTCCGCCGTGAAAGGTCGATCCATGCGACAGCGCAACCAACGGACCCATGACGGCCTCTGGATCCATCCGCTGGAGGATCCGACGGTCCTGCGGAACATCCATCAGCGGGCTGTGTTCGAATACTGGCTGGCGGCCAGAGAAGGCGCCGACATGCCCCCACCATCCCGGATCGATCCGGTGGAGCTGCCGCGCGGAAGCCTGCCGTCCATCGTCGTCAAGGAATACGAGCCCGATACCGGCCGCTACCGGACCCGCCTGGCCGGGACCGCCTTCCGGGACGCGACCGGATTCGACGGGACCAACAGCTACTCCGACCAGATCAGCGGAAATACGGGGACGGTTGAGCGCTTCGGCTGGGCGGTCGCCAACCGGAAACCGTACTGGTACCAGGGATCGCTCGCGTTCGCCGTGAACGATTTCAAGCAGTTCAGCGCGCTGATCCTGCCGTTCTCGGAGCCGGGCCAGCCGGTCTCCCTGCTGCTGTGCGTCCTCGATTTCAACGCCTGACCAGATACGGACCGATGAGCGATCAGACGATCTACAGTGGCCTGAACCAGCTCGGCGGCGCGAGCGCCCTCCCCGCATCGCCGGAGGACGCCGTCCTGGAGCGGGTGGAGAACCCGCACCGAGGCACCGACTACGTCGTTCGCTTCACCCAGCCGGAGTTCACTTCTCTCTGCCCGGTGACCGGACAGCCGGACTTCGCCTTTCTGATCATCGACTACGTCCCCACCGACTGGCTGGTCGAGAGCAAATCCCTGAAGCTGTATCTGGGTGCATTCCGAAATCACGGCGCCTTCCACGAGGGCTGCACCCTCGACATCGCCAAGCGGCTGGTTGATCTCCTGGCCCCCAAGTGGCTGCGGATCGGCGGTTACTGGTATCCGCGCGGCGGCATGCCGATCGACGTCTTCTACCAGACCGGCGAGCCGCCGGTCGGGCTCTGGATCCCGAGCCAGGACGTGCCGGTCTACCGCGGCCGGCCCTGACCCGCTCACGTGGCGCCAGACGCGTCGATCAATTCATGCATGCAAAACCGTCATTGAATCTGTCCTCCTGTTCACTTGGCAGATCCGGCTCCCGCATTACAGTATCCGACTGTTTGGGGAACCGGGATCTCTACGCCGATGACAGACTACGCATTAGAATGCGGGCAAGCGACTTGGGTACGCCCTTTTGAAAATCCGGATCTTCTAAAAAATCCACACCAGCGCGAAGCTTACGACTACTGGACGAAGTGCGGTCGAGCCGGCGACTTGCCGGTGCCCGAAAAGATCGACCCGCTCGCTTTCACAACCGGCGTCCTGCCCTTTCTCGTCGTCGAGGAGCGCGACGAACGCACCGGCCGATATCGTACACGGTTGGCCGGCACCGCATACCGCGATGCCGTCGGGTACGAAGGAACTAACCTCTACACGGACGAGACCGAGGGGACGGAGGATGCTGTCGAGCGTCTGCGGTGGATGGCGGAACATCGTCAGCCCTACTGGTATCGGGGCCTCTGCACCTTCTCCTACCGACCTTGGACACCCTTCAGTGTTCTGAGCCTGCCCTTCGCCCATCTGGGCAGGCCCGTCAGCCGCGCCCTGTGCGTCTTCGACTTTGCACCCGAGGCCGATGGCTGACGCACTCGCACTAAGCCTCGGCGGTCATACGATGGCCGGGCACGCTGGCCTTACCAGAGCGCGCTCGCATACCAGCGCCCGCGCACGGTCTGTCCGTTCACCGTGAGGCTCTTGAAATAAATCTTCGGGACGAAGGCGCTTCGGTTGCTCAACACGACCTCCACCTCTGCCGCGAACGACCGTGACGTCCAGCGGTCCTGCTCGTCGTAAAACGCGACCAATCCTTCGATAGGACCGACGGCGGCGGAAACCGACTCCGCCGTCACGCGAAAGTTGAACGGCGTGGCCCCGCCAAGGAAACTAGGGATGCCCACCGGAGCGGGACCAAAGGCGAAGGGTGGCGCCCAAACGGAGAAGACGTTGGATCGCATGGGATTCTCCTTGCTATCGGCAAAGGGCTGGAAAACCGGCCTGGCAATCGCGGCGTTGGCCGCCGGATCAGGACCGGTCTGGGCACAAACCAGCGGCGCACTCGCCCAGTGCGAGACTCGGGGTCTGGCCGAATTCTGCGATCTCGAAGATCAACGCGGGTCGGCCTGCCAACTGATCGCGCAGGGAGATCTGAAAGCGGCGGGCCGGATCACGGACCAGCTGCGAGATCCCCGATCCGTCCTGCCGATTTCCCTGGTGCTGTCCTGCGAATGGCTGAAGCGCGCTGCGCCCGATGAGGCTCGGGACGTTCTACAGCGTGCCGTGGAAAGGTCGGTCGAAGACCTCAAGAGAACGGAGCGCCCGGAAGGCGTTCTCGGTCTGATCCTGGAGACAGCCGCCCTGCAGGCTGCCGCCGGAGATGAGGAGGATGCTAGGATCAGTCTCCGCGTCCTCGAGTGGGCTGCACCCTACCACGCATCGGTTTCGGGCCGGTGGCTCGCATACCTGACCGGTGCTGCAGCGTTCTCTGCGGCCGGAGAGGGTCGGGAGGCGGACCGGCTGCTGGATGCCGCGGCGGCGATTACACGGAATCTGTCGGACGCCCCGGAGGACGGCCCACCGAGAATTTCCTACCTCCATCATCTGGTCCAGTCCGCCGCCGAGGCCGGACGCTGGGAACGGGCCGAGGCGTTCCTCAAGGACCTGCGACGGGAACCTCCGGTCCGCAAATCCCGGTATTTCGACGATGACGCGGTTCAGGGCTACGCGCGCCTGCGCCAGTGGCTCACCGACGTCGTCGCCGCGCGCGATATCAGCATTCCGCTTCCAACGGTACCCGATTAGAACGCATCCCCCTGGACCCGGTGCGCGGGCCCGGTCAGGATGAGCGGGCTCAACCGAAGGCCTGTCCACAATGCCCGCTCTGTCCCCCGGAGTCGTCGCCGCCGACAGCGTGACCAAGCCGACCGACGCCTGGTCGGGATCGGTACTGGTCTCGGGTTCCCACGGCGGCATCTACGCTGCCTACTGCGCCGCCAAAGCAGGCGTTCGAGCGATGATTCTCAACGACGCCGGGTGCGGGAAGGACGATGCCGGAATCGGCGGCGCCGCCTGGTGCGACGCCTTGGGGCTGGCCTATGCCGCGATCGACACGATGTCGGCCCGCATCGGCAACGCCGAGGACATGGTGGCGCGGGGAGTCCTCTCAACGGTCAACGAGACCGCCCGAGCGGTGGGCGTCGCCGAAGGTCAGACCGTGACGGAGGCTGCCGGCCTCCTCACCGCCGCGCCGACGGTCGGCGTTGAAATCCCGGACTACGCGGAAGCCCGGACCGATCTGCCACCCGGCCCGAGCGGCCGGCACATCGTGCTCGCGGATTCCGCCTCTCTGATCGGAGACCGGGACGTGGGACATGTCATCGTCTGCGGCAGCCATGGTGGGATGCTCGGTACCGATCCGCGCAGCGCACTCAAGGTGGACGGCTATGCCGCGTTCTACAACGATGCCGGCGGCGGCGCCGACGGAGCGGGTTTCAGCAGGCTTCCAGCCCTGGATGCCCGCGGTATTGCCGCCGGGACCGTGGCGGCGATGAGCGCTCGGATCGGCGACGGCCGCTCGACCTACGAGGACGGCATTCTCAGCCGGGTGAACGACACCGCCCGACGGCTCGGCGGAGCACCCGGCATGGCGCTGAGAGACTTCGCGGAGCGCCTCACAGCTTAAGCGACGCACCCGCCGGCTTTTTCCGTCGCTTCCGGCCCAGAATTGCCCTTGGCATCGGCCCCTCTACGGGGTCAGATCGCCCCAACGACGATGGTCTGACGACCGATGCCCGTCGACCGGACACCGTCCGGGCACGGGCGGACGCCGGCCCGAACCGACCTCAGACGGAGAGAGAGATGCCGCTGTACGGCAAAGGCATGTTGGTCACCTTTACCGAGGTCGCCAGCGAGCACGAGGAAGAGTTCAACGAGTGGTACAACCGCGAGCACGTCGACGAGCGGGTGTTCATGCCCGGCTTCCGACGGGCGCGCCGCTACCTCGCCGCCGACGACAGAGCGAAGGTTAAGTACTTCGCGACCTACGAGACGGAGTCGGTGCGCGACCTCTGCGCGCCGGAATACATGAAGCTGCTCGGCGACCAGTCGCCGTGGTCGAAGAAGGTGATGGCGCTCTTCACCCATTTCGATCGGCTGACGGTCGCGTGCACGGTGGATCTGACCCACGGCTTCACGGGCGCGGCCGGCCTTGCCCGCTTCTACCCGGCCGACGGTCAGAAGTCGGCGCTTCGCGCCGCGCTAGCCGAAAAGATCCTGCCCGAGGTGGTGAAACGCCCGGGCGTCCTCGGCGCCTGTGTGCTCGAAAACGACCTCGACGTTGTGGCGGAGGGTCTGAAGGCGCAGGGCAAGCCGGTCCCGGACGACATGAAGCAGGAATGGCTGGTCATTCTCGATACCGATACGCCGGCCACCGCGACCCTGGCCCTGGAGGCGGCATTCGGGCACGACGTGCTGCTGCCCTATGACCTGCCGACTGCAGCCGTCGACGCCTCCAGCTATTTCATGACCTTCGGCAACCAGCGCTGACGGAGCTCGTATGTCCTGGTTCATCGGCGTCGATGTCGGCGGCACCTTCACCGATTTCTACGCGGTCGATCGCGAGAACGCCCAGGTCGTCGTCCACAAGACGCCCTCCACACCGCACAATCCCGCGGAGGCGATCCTCGAGGGGCTGGACGCGCTGTCAGCGGCGAACGGCATTCCGGCGAAGTCGATCACCCGGCTGGCCCACGGTACAACGGTGGCCACCAACGCGCTGATCCAGCGCAAGGGTGCGCCGGTGGCGGTGATCACCACCGAGGGGTTCCGTGACCTGCTGGAGATCGGCCGGCAGATCCGCCCGAAGATGTACGATCTCAAGGCCGACGCGCCGCCGCCTCTCGTACCGCGCAAGCACCGCTTCGAGGTGCGGGAGCGGATGATGGCCGACGGGACAGCCCGCATCGCCCTGGAAGACGCCGCGATCGATGCCGCGATCGATCAGGTTGAAGCGTCCGGAGCGGAAGCGGTCGCGGTCTGCCTGCTGTTCGCGTTTCTCAATCCGGAGCACGAGCGCCGCATCGGTGAACGGCTTGCGGAGCGACTGCCCCATGTCGCGGTCTCCCTGTCGAGCGCGGTGCAGCCGGAGTTTCGGGAGTACGAGCGATTCTCGACGGCGACGCTCAACGCCTACCTGCAGCCGCTGATCGGCCGGTATATGCGGCATCTGGGGAAGGAGCTCGAAGGCCGCGCGCCGCGGGCGCGACTGGGCATCAACCAGTCGAGCGGCGGGCTGATGTCGGTCGGGCGGGCTGCAGAGTTCCCGGTGAGAACCGCGCTCTCGGGCCCCGCCGCCGGCGCCGTCGGCGCGGCCCATGTCGCGCGCCTGGCGGGAAAACCGAATGTGATCACCCTCGACATGGGCGGCACCAGCGCCGACGTTGCGTTGATTCGGGAGTTCGAGGCCGAAGTGGGGTTCGGTCGGGAGGTCGCCGGCTTCCCGGTTCGTCTCCCAATCGTCGATGTAGACACGGTCGGCGCCGGCGGCGGATCGATCGCCTGGTTCGATCGCGACGGCCTGCTCAAGGTCGGCCCGGCCTCCGCCGGCGCCGTTCCGGGCCCGGCATGCTACGGCCGAGGCAGTACCGAGCCCACGGTTTCCGACGCAAACCTGGTGCTCGGGCGGCTTTCCGGCACCCTGATCGGTGGCGCGATGACGCTTGACCGGGGACGGGCGGAGGAGGCCATCAAGCCGGTCGCCGAGCGGCTTTCGTTCTCGATCGAGAAGACAGCCGACGGCATTCTCGGCATCGTCACCGCGAACATGGTCCGCGCCATCCGGACGGTTTCGGTCGAGCGCGGGCACGACCCGCGCGACTTCGTCCTGATGCCTTTCGGGGGTGCGGGCGCGCTGCATGCCGGCGATGTGGCCCGGGCCCTGGATATGGCGGAGATCGTCGTTCCGCCGGCTCCGGGAATCCTCTGCGCCCAGGGCCTCGTCGTCTCGGACCTGAAGGAAGATTTCGTGGCGACGGCGCGCGTCGCCCTGACCGAGGCCTCGACGGACGAGATCGATGCCGCCATCGCGCCCCTCCATGCAGCGGCCGAGGTCTGGTTCGAGACCGAGGAGATCGCGCCAAGCCGCCGGCGCCTGCGGCTCGCCATCGATCTACGCTATGTCGGGCAGAACTTCGAACTTCTGGTTCCGACGGACGAGACCGACGGTACGGCCCCGACCTTACCCGAGATCGACGACCTGAAGCGACGGTTCTTCGAGGCCCATGAAAAAACCTACGGGCATTTCACCGCGAACGACCCGATCGAGACAGTGAACCTGCGCCTGACAGCGGTCGGAGAGGCCGACCGCATCCCACCACCGACGGTCGCCGGCGATGACAGCCAGCACCCCACACCGACCTCTCGCCGCCCGGTATGGTTCGACGGCACTGAGCACGATACGCCGGTCTATGACCGGGCCACACTCGCGCCCGGCCATCGCTTCATCGGTCCCGCCATCGTCGATCAGCTAGACGCCACGACCGTCGTGCATCCGGGCGATACGGTGTCCGTCGATGCCGCCCTCAACCTGATCATCGAGGTGTCGAGATGAGTGCCGCCACAGAGCCTGCCGGGCCCGATCCGATCACCACTGAGATCGTCTTCAACGCGCTCCAATCGGTGGCCGACGAGAGCTTCGTTGCGCTGATGAAAAGCGCCTACTCGACCAACATCAAGGAGCGGCACGACCACTCCACGGCGATCGTGGACAGAAATGGCCGCCTCGTGGTTCAGGCGTCGGGATCGATCCCGATCCATCTCGCGTCGATGCTCGGTCTCATGCAGAAGCTGTTGGCGAAGTATCCGCTTTCGGAGATCCACGAAGGCGATGTCTTCTGCGCCAATGACCCGCATGTGGGCGGCGGAACGCACCTGCCGGACGTGAATCTCGCGATGCCGGTATTCGCCGACGGCGAATTGGTAGGCTTTGTGTGCAACATCGCGCACCATGCCGACGTCGGCGGGATGTCGCCCGGATCGATGGCGGGCGGCATGACATCCATTTACCAGGAAGGGCTCCGCATACCGCTTATCAAGCTGTTCCGGCGGGGTGAGCTCGACCAAGACCTGTTCGACCTGATCCTGCTGAACGTCCGCGTCGTGGAGGAGAGGCGCGGCGACTACAACGCGCAGTTCGCCGCGCTGCGTCTGGCCCACCGCCGCCTGCTGGAGATCGTCGACCGGAACGGCAGCGACATCGTCACGGCCGTCTTCGACGGCATCATCGCGCGCACCCATCGGCGGATGAAAGAGAGCATCGCGGCGATCCCCGACGGTACCTACCGGTTCGAGGATTTCATGGACAATGACGGGGCGGGCCTCGACGACATCCGGATCGCGCTTACGGTGACGGTCGATGGTGACGACGCCGTGTTCGATTTCACCGGCACCCAGGAACAGGTGCCCGGCAACGTCAACATCCCCCTGAACGGCACGATCGCCGCGGTGTGCTACGTGCTCAAGGCGATGCTGGATCCCGAGATTCCGAACAATCACGGGGTGATCGATGCGGTGACCGTGACGGCGCCGCCGGGAACCGTCGTAAGCTGCGTTGAACCGGCGTCGGTCGCCTCCCGCGCCCACACCTCGCAACGCATCGTCGACGTGGTGATCGGTGCATTGGCCGACGCACTGCCGGACAAGGCCGTCGGCGCGGCAAACGGCGCCAACTCAATGGCGATCTTTGCCGGAACGGACCCGCGCTCGGGCCGACCCTATGTTTATCTGGAGACTCTCGGGGGAGGATTCGGCGGCAGGAACGACCGCGACGGAAAGGACGGTGTCCAGGTTCACATCACCAATACCTCCAACCTCCCGGTCGAGGCGATCGAGATGGAGTATCCGCTGCTGGTCGAAGCCTATGGTCTGATCGAGGATTCCGGCGGCGCCGGTACCTGGCGCGGCGGCCTGGGACTGAAACGGATCGTGTCCCCGATCGGCCATGACTGCGTGTTCACCGGCATTGGAGAGCGGTTCCGACACCAGCCCTGGGGGGTATTCGGCGGCAAGCCCGGCCGATCAGGTCACTTTGCGATCCAGCAGCACGATAGTTGCCTGAAGGACATGCCAACGAAGTTCGGCGACGCTTCCCTGCGGGAAGGCGACCGGGCGATCGTCGAAACGCCCGGCTCAGGTGGCTACGGACCGCCGACCGAACGCGGCGCCGCTACCCTGGCCGAGGACTGGGATTCGGGAAAGTTTTCCGCTCAATACATGCGGGAGAATTATGGTTGGGAACCGCCCTCGAACGCCTGAGAGGCTCGACGGATGACGGCGTCGCGCAGCGAAACGATCACGTCGAACACAGGTGCGAGGACAGACCCCACGACGGCGGCGACTTCCGCCGGCATCGGCAGCTGCGGAAACGCGGTGTTCCAGGCCCAGGCAACGAGAACCCCCGACCCGACGGCCGCCCCGGTGGCGGCCGCCCTCATCGGCGGGCCTCACTAAGCCGAGGCTGAAGCGCTAGGTGTGCGGTTTCACCAGCGGAACGAGCGAGTCCGGTCTCGGACAAGAGGAAGACGTGGAGCATGGGGTGCCTCTCTTCTGTCTATGCGGTTGATCAGGGCGCGGGCAGATTGAGGAGCGCGGCAAGGCCGCCTACGACGGAGAGCGCGATGGTGCACAGCACACCGAGGAGAAAAGCCTCGATGCGGCCGACGCGACGTTCGAGTTCCCGCAGGCGATAGCTGGAGAGCGCCCTCTCCGAGGGCGCCGCATCACTTCGCTCGGGAGGAGAGGCCAGACTGTAGTCACGCATGAGGGCCTCCAGTCGGGCGAACCAGGTTCCCGTGACCTATGGATAGTCGGTGTCACGAACGCCGCATCAACATGGGAGCCGCCGTCTCAATAATCGGCGCCCATGACTTCAACGATCATGTCGCCTCCCGACACGGCGACGGCAACGGCAACGCCCAGGGCCGCGTTAGGCGGCAGATCAAATGTCGCGGTCGGGTCGGACTGGTCGAGCGCGGCGGCACGGCCGACGTTCTCCGTGCTATCGGCCAGTGTGTGCGCTGGCACAACCGTGTCGAGGCGTGGCAGATAGGTCCAGGTCCCCCCCCCATTCACGGAAACGAAGAAGCGAACGGCGGTCGCCGTAACCGTAGCGGACGCCCCGACATGGAGGCCGGTTATCCTGGTTCCGTTGGCCCCGGCGGCCATGACCGTTGTAATTGTTCCGCTCCCGTCGGTGTTCGGGTTGCCGCTGCTGATGCCGACGGCGGCATGGCGCGGCGATTGCGGCCAAGCAGGGGTGTTCGTGAGCGCCATGTTCCGGCCTCCCGTTACCTTGTTGAAGATTACCCAAGAGCCTTAGAGCGAAAGGGCGTAAGCAGCCCCCACAGTCACAGCGTAGCTCTCCAGATTGGCGGCATTGAGGATTGCGTGCCCTCGTGCATCTAAGTCTGCTGACAAGATCGGCACTGGATCCATCTGAACACTTCTTATCAGCATGAACGGATGACCTACCACCCAATCAGCCGCGACACCGCCCGCCGACGCGACAGTCGCGTCAATCAACAGATCATGGCCTGAAAAGGAAGTGACCGTCCCGATCACGAACACCGACAGGTCGGACGCGCTCGCGGCGCGCACCATGGTGCCGGTCGGCAGGAATACGTCGTCGGCATGCTGGTGGGTGGTGAGAGATATCCGACCGACCTCCGCAAAGATCGCTGTCTCGGAAGTCACATAAAGCCCTGAGATCGTCGCGCCCATCTCCGCAACCGACTGCAGGATCGCCGGAAGGCCCGAGCCCTCATCGGCATAGGCATTCCCCTCCACATTGGCCTGGGTGTATGTGCGGCCGGCAATAGTTACGCTCCAACCCACGGCATCCTCCAGAATTCAATTTTGATTAAGCCTCAGACGAGTTCGTCGACGACGAAGCGACGGGTGAAGCGTCCGGGATAGCTGTTCACGATCGGCGCACTCTCCGAGAGCGCGCCGTAGAGGGTGTGGCGCAGACTGTGGGTCCGGTCGTCGGGGTCCGCGATGACCATGATGTCACCGCCCTTGCCCTTGAGGCGTTCCAGCTCATAGGCGTGGCCGAACATTTCGTCGAACTCCCACACCGTCTGCTTGTACTGGCGGCTCACCTCCAGGCGCAGCGACAGGCCGGTCTGGGCATCGGTCATCGCCAGGATCCGGTTACCGAGCGACAGGTCGGCGAGCCCGGCGGAGAGCGGTCGCATGGCGAGCGCGAAGGCGTCCCGATGGAAGGCCAGGTTCACCACATGGCTCTTGCGCACGGTCACCTCGGCACCGCCGGCAACCGCCGCCGTCAGGGCCGGCGCGATCGCCACCACCGTGTTGCCGGTCGACAGGGCGACACCGGCGGTCACCACATAGGTCTGATCCTGGCCGGCGAAGGAGATCACGTCGCCGCGGACCAGGGTGGGCGTGCCGGTATCGGAGGTCAGGGTCACCGAGCCATCGCCGACGGTCCCGGCGGACCCGGTGGTGATCGCGTAGCTGGCGTCGTCGGCGGCGGTGCCGGCCACATGGGTCGGCACCCCGTCATCGGCGAACCAGTCGATGCCGAACTTGCGGCCGATCTCGCCGTCGATCTTCACCGACGACGAGCCGACCTTCTCCGCGTCGGAGAACTGGGCCAGGGCCAGGGCGTTGGTCTCGGCGTCGAAGTCGAGCACACCGCGCCGGTCGCTGCGCGGCGCGAGCTGCCGGTTCAGCAGCTTGCGGGCCAGGGTCGCGTCGGAGACGTCGGCCGAGAACGGCGTCGTGCCGGCGGTACCGACGAAGCCGTGGACCCCGACATACTCCGCATGGACGCTGGCGTTGACGGCGTTGGCGAGGGCGCGGATCGCCTCCGACATCTGCATCGGCACGAAGGTCTCGTCGTGCTCCACCTCCATGACCTCGCGGTCGGTCAGGTGGAAGCCCGCCCGTTTCCAGTTGTCGAGCTGTATCTGCACGACGTTGACCGCCAGCGATGTGGGGACCGGCGGCATGTGCGACGGGGTGACGTCGGTCGCCGCGATCGCGCTGGGCAGGGGCACGTCGATCGTGTCGCCCTTCTTGGCGGCGTCGGAGGCGTAGTCGGAATTGACGAGGCGGGGCATCACCGCCTGCTCGCGCAGGGCCATGAGGCCGCGGGCGAGGATCTTCGGCATGATGTCCGAGAGGTCGTTCGCCATGGCGAACTCCTTTCACAGGGAAGGGGTCAAGGGTGTCGCTCCGGCATCCCGCCAAGGCGCGTGAGGGTGCGGTCGGACCGCCCGGGTCCGCCCGGCTGTGACGCGAGGGGCGTCGGCCGCCAACGAGGTGATGCCGGTCAGGTCACCCGGACCCGTCCGGCGGCGATATCGGCGATGTGGCGGGCGACGGCCCGCGGGTCGGTGGCGGAGACGGTGGCCGGCCCCGCGTCTCCCCGGCCCGCGACCGGGGCGCCGCTGCCGCCCTTACCGGACGCGTCGAAGGCCCGGCCATAGGTCGGATCGGCACGGAGCGCCGCGACGATCTGCTCGACGCTTGTCGACGCCCCGTCTTCGCCGGTGGCGACCACCTGGCCGTCGCCATCCACGGACAGGCGCGCGGTCACGACCGGCAGCAGCAGTTCCGGCACCCCCTGCGCCGCGCGGATCGCCGAGCGGGCTTCGGCCTCGATCAGCTTCGCCGCGATCGCCGCCTCGCGGGCAGGAGCCCCCATTAAGTCAGACGGCGGGTCCGACGGCGCGTCGGATGGCGCGTCGGATGGCGCGTCGGCGATGGGATCGGTTTCCGGGTCGGTGGTCCCGGCAGCGGGCGGGTCGCCCTCGCCCTGCGGGTCCTGGGCGTCGCGGTCGGCGAGTGCGGCTTTCAGCGCCTTGCGCTCGGCCCGCTCCTTCTCCAGAGCCGACTTCAGTCCGGCGACATCCTCCACCCCCACGGCATCCAGCCGCCAGCGGCCGTCGTCGGTCTCGAGGTAGTGGGCGCGGACCGGCTCCGGCAGCTCGTCCAGGGCGTCGACGGTGGCGGGAAGCGGCATGTCAGAGTCTCCCTCGTGTCATGATCGGCGAAGCGTCACGCCTGCTCGGAGAGGATTCCCCGGCGGCGGATTTCGGCGAGAAAGGCCGGCCGGTCGATCTCGCCGGCGAGCCGCGCCCGCAGCAGCAGATCGATCTCCCGCGCCTCCTGGGCGTCGATCCCGTGGTCGGGATCCACCGTGACCCGTCCGGCCGCCGCGGGGTTCAGATCCAGCCATTCGGCGGCGACCGCGAAGGCCCGCGACAGCCCGTCCTCGACCTCGCGGATCAGGCCGGTCAGCGCGCTGTCGGATCGGGCGGCGTCGATCGCGCGCTCGGTCGCCGTCACCCCGCCGGAACGGCCGACCAGGAGATCCAACCCCATCACCGCCATGCGGTCCTCCAGGTCGGCCAGATCCTGCCGCCCGGCGGCGATGGCGGCGCCGGAATGCTCGACATAGCGCAGCTCCGCCCCGTCCCCGTCGCCCTGGATCAGGCGGTTCGGGCCGATCTCGATCCCGTCCTCGCCGACCTTCAGATTGCGGGCGAACAGGATCGGCACCCGGGCGACATGCAGGATGTGGCGCTGGTCGGAACTCGACTGCCAGTGCGCGAGGTTCAGCCAAGCGAGGTCCATCAGCGGCGGGCGCGCCGTCAGGAATCCGGTCCGCCCGGCATAGATCGAGACCAGCGGGATGCGACCGAGGGTCGTCTCGCCTTCCGCCGTCTTTCGCCAGGGCGCGTCGTCCCGGCCGGGCGGGCGGCGCCAGACCGACCAGCCGCCGGGTTCCAGCACCCGGATCTGCGGCACCGTCGCCTCGCCCCAGGCTCCGTCACGCTCCAGCACGGTCTCGCGGATGCGCACCCGTTCCAGCCGACCCCCACCATCGGCGCGCCAGCCGATCAGGTCGCGGGCGGGAATATGGACGAAATAGGGGCGCGCGCCGCGTTCGCGTTCGTCGTGCAGGGTCTCGCCCCCGGTCGCCGCCTCGGGAAAGTCCACCAGGATATGGGTCACCCCGTCGGTCAGGGCGGCCCGCAGCACGTCGCGGGCGAACGTCGTCAGATCGCGGCCGCCGAGATCCAGGTCACGGCCGATCTCCAGAAGCCGCCTGTCGGCCCCGTCGGCCAGGGTGACAGGCTTCGCGAACGGCTTTCCCAACAGGGTCTGGACCGCCCGGCCCAGACCGTTGAACAGCACCGTCCGGGACAGACGAATGCGGTAGGCCTCCAGGCTTTCCTTAGGCTCGCGCGGGAGCCAGCGCTCGCCGGCGGCGCGCATCGCCCGGGTGCCGCCGAGCAGGTCGGCGATCAGTTCCCAGTCCGGCGCCATGGCGTGCCAGGCGGCGTTGGGCGACGCCACGTCGGTCTCACCGGCGGCGACGGCGGGCATGGGGCTGGTCATGGTCCGATCTCTCCGCAAGGTGTCGGGATTGCGCGCCGCCGGGTCAACGGAAGTCGTCGTGCCAGAACGGCACCTCCACCAGCAGGCTGAAATAGGCGTCGCCGTCGTCGTCGCCCTCGGACACAGGGCCGGCCGCCTCGAAGGTCAGACCGGGCACCGATGCCGTCGCGAACAGCGCCGCGGCGGCATCGGCCAGACGGCACGCTTGAGCGGTTCCGGCACCGCGGGCGGTGCGGATGTCGATCCGCACCACGCCGCTGCAGCGGAAGCGGCGCAGCGCGCCACCGAACGAGGCCTGGACGGTCTCCCGCGCCTCGATCGACAGCAGGACCCAGGGCCCAGCGTCGTCCGGCGGCGCGAAGGCGACGTTCCGGTAGGCGATCGGCGTCTGCGTCCAGCGGTCGGCGAACAGGCTCTCGATGGCCGCGCGGGCCTCGTCCTGGGTCATGGCTGGCTCCTCGGCGGATGCGCGGATGTCAGAGCAGGAACTCGCGGCTCTCCGCCGGAGACGGTCCCGCCATCAGATCGGTCAGGGCCCAGACCAGGGCGTCGAGACGGTCCGGCGACCCGTCCCCCGGCGCGCCGGTGAAGCGCGTCATCTGATCTTCCAGCGCCTCGAACGAGCCCGCGTGCCGGACCCGTCCCTGTTCGTAGAGCGCGGCCACCGGCTCGGCGCGCAGGCGCTTGCCCCGGGTCGCCCGCACGGCGCGGACCGGAAGGGTCGGATCGACCGTGCGCAGGGTCGCGGCCACCAGATCACCGCCCTGGTTGACCTCGCAGACCACCGTGTCCGCCCGGACGCGGGCATAGGCGTCCGCCACCCGGCGGGCCCAGAGATCCGGGCTCAGCCTGCCGGTCAGATCCTCGAGCACCCAGAAGCCGGTACCGCCGTCGCGGCCGGCGACCACGATCCCGGTCTCGTCGGACCCGGAGCCGCTGGTCACGGCGGGGTCGACCGCGACGACGATGCGCCGAAGCTCGGGCACCGCGGCGGCCGGCGCGCGCGCCGCCTCGACCAGCGCCCGGCTCCAAAGCGCGCCCGGGACATCGGTCAGATACTCTCCCTCGATCTCCTGGCGGCCGAGCCGGGTCCCGTCGTAGCGGGCGAGGATCTGGTCCAGGAACGCGGGCGCCAGGTTGGCGGCATTCTCCCGCGTGCCGCCCCGGGTGACCGCCGTCCGGGGGTCGGCCATCAGGCGCGACAGCCAGGCGCGCGGTTTCGGCGTCGTCGTCGCCACGCAGCGCGGATCGGCGCCGAGCCGCAGGCCGAGCATCAGGTTGTCCCAAGACGCCTCGTAGCGCCATTTGGCGATCTCGTCCGCCCAGGCCGCGTCGAACTGCGGGCCCCGGAGCTGGTCCGGATCGTCCGCCGAGAAGCAGGTCGCCGCCGCACCGTTGGGCCAGGTCACCCGCCGCTTCGAAGGCTCGTAGAGCGGCCGCGCCCAGGGCGGACAGCAGGCGAGAAGCCCGCTCTCGCCCTCGACCATCACGTCCCGGGCGTCGGCACCGGTCTCGCCGACCAGGGCGATGCGGCCGGCCCGACCGCTCTCCGCCAGTTCCCGGACCCATTCGGCCCCGGTGCGGGTCTTGCCGAAACCGCGGCCCGCCAGGATCAGCCAGACCCGCCAGTCGCCCGGCGGCGGAAGCTGCTTGTCCCGCGCCCAGAGCGACCAGTCGTGCAGCAGCAGCGCCGCATCGCGATCACTCAGACCGGCCAGAAGAACCCGTGCCGTCGTCGGATCCATCCGGCGCGAGCGGATCAAGCCGCGCAAGCCGGTCGGCGAGGGCGTCCCGGGCCCCGGCATAGTCTTCGGCGCCGTCATGTGCCTCCTGTCTGCCTGCGGTCTGCCCGGTCCGCTCGCGATACAGCGCCGGGCGGTGGGCCCGGAGCAGGAACATCAGGAGAGAATCCGAATACTTGCGGACCGTGCCCGCGACCTGGCCCTGGTGAAATCTCGGCGTCTCGACACCCTCGATGGCCCGGCGGCGGGCTTCGGCGTCCAGAGCGTCCGTCGCGACCTCCAGCGCATCCGCCCACTCCTCCGCGAACCCGGCGTCGTCGGCTTTCAGCTGGTAGGCGCGGGACCGGGACACCTTGGCCGCCCGCGCCGCCCGCGCGACGTTTCCCGTCTCCGCCAGGGCCGCGAGAAACGCCGCACGGCGGGCTGACGTCCATTTCAGAGCGGGCATGGGCGCCTCCGGCAATCGAACGCGGACGGGCCGCCCCTCGCAGGGCGGCCCGTCCGACAGAAACTCGCTGAACGAGGAGGCGACCGCTTCCGGCGCCCCCCTGCACCGTGGCGATGCAGTGATCCAAGCTTGGGCGAAGGTGTAGGCGCTTTTAGAAACCCTGTAAAGCGTTTTTTCTTATTCTCAGTTTTTTCTTATCAGCCGCAGCCAGACAGACCCGGATCTGGTCGTGCCCGCGCGCCACGATCTTCCGCAGGGTGACGTGACTCCGCCCGTCCAGATCCTCAAGACGCCGCCAGGAGACGCCCGTTGCCCGGGCCCAGACCAGGCGCCGCGCCTCGTCGTCGCAGGAGAACAGCCAGGCCAGCGTGCGGTCCATCCGGTCGATCGCCTGGGGAGACGGAGGCGGCGGCGCCCGGCGGGCGGTCTCCGCGCCGACGAGAACCGCCGCGCTGTCCCGCACCACCTCGGGCCAACTCGACAGGCGCGGCCGGGCCACGGCCCGAGGCAACCTGCGCAGGGTGTCGGCCGCTTCGCGCAACAGCGCCGGCACCGGGTCGGGGGCCGGACCGGCTGTCCGGGCGGCCGGGGGCAGGTGGGAGAGGTCGGACTGGGTATCGGTCATGGAAGCGGTCCTCCAATCGGTTCGGCGCTACATACAATGGTAGTGAAGCACCCTATGAGCTAGACCATCGGACGACAATAGGAAAATTATTGTGGACAGGTGGAGCAAATCGGAATAAAACGACACTCATGAAACTCGATCCCATCCGACGCCGCGTCCTCGAGCTGATCGCACACCGTGATCCGCCGACCGACCTTAAGAAGGCGTCGATCGCCTGCGGGAAGAACCACGCCTATCTGCACCAGTTCGTGAATCGCGGCACGCCGCGCAGGCTGCCGGAGGATGTCCGGCACCTGCTGGCGGCGCATCTCGGCGTCGAGGAAAGCGCGCTCCGCGATGGCGGACCGCCCCAGGCGGCTCCATCGGGCGCACGGCAGTCGGAGGCGATGACCACCCGCCGGGCGGTCAGCTACGCCCGGGCCCTGACGGCCGACAGCGACCCGGCGGTCGCGGCCGTCCCGGAAGTGCAGATCATCGCCTCGGCGGGCGGCGGATCCCTGATCGACCAGGAACAGCGCGGCGAGACCTGGTACTTCCCGGTCTCCTGGCTGCAGCACGAGCTGCATGCCGACGCTGCCACGCTGCGCATCATCTCGATCGACGGCGATTCGATGGAACCGATCCTGGAATCCGGCGACAAGATCCTGGTCGACACGGCGCGCAAGGCCCCGTCCCCGCCGGGCATCTTCGTCCTGTTCGACGGGATGGGCCTGGTGGCCAAGCAGCTCGAACCGGTGCCCAACACGGAGCCGGCCCGGGTGCTGATCCGCTCCGCCAACGCCCGCTATCAGGACTACGAGAGAACGGTCGACGAGGTCTCCATCATCGGCCGCGTCGTCTGGTTCGCGCGGCGGGTCTGAGGGACGGGCCCGAACCGCCGACGATACGCCATTCGGCGCTTCCGAAGCCTCCGCCCATTCGTTAGCATACGAATGAATAACGGGACGGAGGCACAGGCTGTGAGCGGTCAGGACGCGCGGTCGACGGCGCGCATCGTTGGCGTCGATGTCGGCGGCACCTTCACCGATCTCGTCTACATGGACCCGGACGTGCCGGGCGGGCTGTCCGTCGCCAAGGTGCCGACCACCCTCGACAACCAGGCGGGCGGAGTCATGGCGGCGCTCGAGGCGGCCGGCGTCCGCACCGCGACCTTGGGCCAGATCGTCCACGGCACCACGACGACCACCAACGCGCTGCTGGAACGCAAGATCGCCCGCACGGGACTGATCACCACGCGCGGCTTCCGCGACGTGCTGGAGCTGGGCCGCCGCACCCGCCCGACCTCCTATGGTCTTACCGGTCAGTTCGAGCCGCTGATCCCGCGCGAGCTGCGTCTGGAGGTGGCGGAACGGATGGATGCGGAAGGCGAGGTGCTGACCCCGCTGGACGAGGCGGCGGTGATCGCCGCCGCCGACGCGCTGAAGGCGGCCGGCTGCGAGGCAGTGGTGATCCACTTCCTGCACAGCTACGCCAACCCGGCCCATGAGCGCCGCGCCGCCGGGCTGGTGCGGGCGCAGTGGCCCGAGGCGGAGGTGACGGCCGGCCACGCCATCCTGTCGGAGTTCCGCGAGTACGAGCGGGGCACAACCGCCGCCGTCAACGCCACGGTGCAGCCGGTCCTGCGCCGTTACCTGAGGCGGCTCACCGACCGGCTGTCCGAAGGCGGGTACCGCCGCACGCTCCTGGTGATGCAGGGCAATGGCGGCACGATCTCGGCCGACCGCGCGGCCGAGCAAGCGGTGAACACAGTGATGTCCGGGCCCGCCTCCGGCGTGATGGCGGCCGCCTATACCGCCCGCGCCGCCGGGTTCGCGAATGTGCTCACCTACGACATGGGCGGCACCAGCTCCGATGTCGGCCTGATCATCGACGGCATCCCGAGCATCCACAGCGAGCTCGACCTGGAATACGGCATGCCGATCCACGTCCCGATGGTCGACGTCCACACGATCGGCGCCGGCGGCGGCTCCATCGCCTCGGTCGACGCCTCCGGCCTGCTCAAGGTCGGCCCGGAGAGCGCCGGGGCCATGCCGGGTCCGATCTGCTACGCCCGCGGCGGCATCGAACCGACGATCACCGACGCCAATCTGGTGCTCGGCCGGCTCGACCCGGCAAAGCTTCTCTCGGTGGACACGCCGGTCTCCCTGGAGGACGTCCGGGCACGCATCCTGGACGCGGTCGGCGATCCGCTGGGGCTCTCGGCGGACGAGACCGCCGCTGCCATCCTGCGCGTCGCCAACGACCGCATGGCGGGCGCGATCCGCATGGTCTCCCTCTCCAAAGGCCACGATCCCCGCGACTTCGTGCTGTTCGCCTTTGGCGGCGCGGGACCGCTTCACGCCACGGCGCTCGCCCGCGAACTGGCAGTGCCGACCGTTGTCGTGCCGGCCCGACCCGGCATCACCAACGCCATCGGCTGCGCCGTCGCCGATCTGCGCCACGACTTCGTCAACACGCTGAACGCGCCGCTGGAGGCGCTCGACATCGACGGCGTCCACGCCCTGTTCGCCGAGCAGGAGGCGGAGGGCCGCGCCCTGCTGGACGCGGAAGGCGTGGCGCTGGCCGGTGTCGAGATCCGCCGCAGCGTCGACATGCAGTTCCTCGGCCAGTCCCATATCCTGCAGGTCCCGCTCGACACCCCGACGCCAAGCCTGGACGACCTCGCCCGGCTGTTCGCCGCAGCCTATTGGGAGCGGTTTGCCGTCGAGCTGCCGGAGATCCGGCCGGTTCTGGTGAACCTGCACACCGCCGTGCTCGGCCACCGCCCGGCCGTGCCGCTCGCCCAGCTCGCCGCCTCCGAGACCCGCGCCGATACGCTGGACGGCGCGCGACAGGCGACCCGCGACGTCTGGTTCGAGACCGGCGGCTGGCAGGCCACGCCGGTCTACCGACGCGAAGCCCTGCCCGAAGGCGCCGCCTTCGAAGGACCGGCGATCGTCGCCCAGTTCGACTCCACCACCGTCATCGAGCCCGGCCAGTCGGCGCGGCTCGACGATTTCGGCAACCTGGTGATCACGGTCCCGAACCCGTTCGGAGATGCCCCATGAGCGCTCTCGATCCGATCACGCTGACGGTCATCCAGAACGGCCTGCAGCAGGTCTGCAACGAGATGGACCTGGCCTTCTCGCGCGCCGCCTTCTCGCCGGTGATCAGCGAGACCCACGACCGGTCCGACGGCATCTACCACCGCGACGACGGCGCCCTGATCGCGCAGGGCGAGGACGGGCTGCCGGTCTTCGTCGGCACCATGCAGGACTGCTGCGCCACGGTCATCGAGCGGGCCCGCGACCTCAAGCCCGGCGACGTCTACATCGTCAACGACCCGTATCTGGGCGGCACCCACCTGATGGACGTGAAGTTCGTCAAACCGTTCTTCTACAGGGGTGCGCTGTTCTGCTGGCTGGCCAATACCGGGCACTGGCCGGATACCGGGGGTGCTGTGCCCGGCGGCTTCTCCGCCAGCGCCACCGAGGTCGAGCAGGAGGGGCTGCGGCTACCGCCGGTGAAGCTCTACAAGGCCGGGGCGATCGACGAGGAGATCCTCGCGATCATCAATTCCAACATCCGCATCGCCGACCAGCGCATCGGCGACATCAAGGCCCAGGCCGCCGCCCTGACCGTCGGCGAGCGGCGTCTCACCCTGCTGCTCGACCGCTACGGCGCCGACACGGTCGATCGGGCCATCGCCGAGATGCGGGGACGTGCCTCCCGGCAGATGCGCGCCAAGATCGCCGCCGTGCCGGACGGGGTCTACGAGAGCACCGCCATCGTCGACAGCGACGGGGTGGTGAACGAGCCGCTGACCATCGCCCTGACCCTCACCATCGACGGCGAGGAGGCGCATTTCGACTTCTCCAAGTCATCGCCACCCTGCCAGGGGCCGATGAACAGCGTGATCGCCACGACCCGCTCCTCGGTCTATCTGGCGATGAAGCACATCTATCCCGACGTGGCGATCAACGCCGGCACCTTCGAGCCGCTGACCATCGCCGATCCGGACGGCACCTTCCTCTACGCCAAGTATCCCCGGCCGGTCTCCGGCTGCGCGGCGGAGGTCAGCCAGCGCATCGCCGAGGCGGTATTCGCCGCCATGACCAAGGCGGTCCCGGATCATCTGTTCGCCGCCCCGGCTGGGACCAGCGGCAACTTCTCGCTCGGCGGGACGGATCCGAAGACCGGGCGCGGATACGTCTGCTACCTGATCTCCGGCGGCGGCTACGGCGGCCACCCGAACGGCGACGGGCTCTCCAACGGCTGCTCCACCATCGGCATCTCCAAGACCACGCCGATCGAGGTGGTCGAGCAGCGCTATCCGATCCTGTACGAGGAGTACGCGCTCCGAGAGGGGTCCGGCGGGGCGGGCGCCCATCGCGGCGGCTTCGGCGTGCGCTACAAGGTGCGCCTGCGCCGGGGCGACGCGCGCGCCAGCTTCGTCATGGATCACGGCCGCGTCGGACCTCAGGGGACGCTGGGCGGCGAGGACGGCGCCCCGAACACCGTGCTGGTCGAGCGCGGCGGCGAAAGCTACGTGCCCGAACACCTGTCCAAGGAGCAGGGCATCGCCATCACCGAAGGCGACGCCATCACCGTGGAGACCCCGGGTGGCGGCGGCTACGGCGACCCGGCCAGCCGCGATCCCGCCCTGGTCGAGCGAGACCGGCTGCGGGGGTACTATCCGGCCTGAGCAGCTTGCCCGTATGACAATCGCCGGGCGAATCTGCTGTACTCGTCCGCAGTGAGGCGTCGACGGATCGGAGAGCAGGATGCAGGAACCGGGGACCCCGCCCGAGCGCCAGGTCACCCAGGAGACCTTGAACCGGCTGCTGTCCCTGGTGATCCCGCATCTGACGCCGGGCGAGCCGGTGCTGGTCTACGTGCTCCACCAGTGGCGGCGGTTCGGCCATCTGGTGATCGAGCCGCAGATGCTCGCCACCCTCTACGGCGACACCTACCGCCGGATCGTGATCGTCACCGGCAATCTCGACCTGCCGGGATCGAACCGAGCGCTGAGCGAGTGCCTGGACGACCGGTTCGTGGTGGTGGAGACCGATTTCCGCGACGTCCTGTCGCTCGGTACCACCGATGGCGGGTTGATCGACATGAAGCACCTGCACTGGCTGGCGATGTCGGCGCGGACACTGATCGTCGAGTGCTGGCGCGCGGTGGTGACGGGCACCCGGCCCTTCCTCTACACCCTGCCCGACAGCCTGCGGGAGCGCGGCGCGGCGGCCCTGACCGCGCGGGGGATAGACCCGGCGGCGCCGCTCGCCCTGTTCCATACGCGGACCATGGCCTACCTGCCGGACGAGGCGCATCACGGCCACCGCACGGCCGCGATCGGCAGCTACGACGCCGCCATCCGACGCATCCTGGACGCGGGCTATCAGGTGCTGCGGATCGGCGAGCCGGGGTTGGAGACCTGGGACACCGCACCCGACGGATATCTCAGCCTGCCCGACGCCTTTCCGGACGGGCGCTGGATCGACCTCTACGCCTGTGCGGCCTGCCGGTTCATGTCGGCGCAGAATTCCGGGCCGATCTGGGTGGCGGCGGCGTTCGGCAACCCGTCGCTGCGGACCAACACGCCGTTCGAGCATCTGAACCTGCCGTATAACGACGACCTCTCCCTGTTCAAACGCTACCGCCGGGTCGGCGAGGATCGGTTCCTGACCTACCGCGAGATTTTGGAGGCCCGCCTGCCCGGCACCTTCCGGGACGCCGATTTCGCGGCGCAAGGCATCGAGCTGGTCGAGAACACGCCGGAAGAGATCGACGCCGCCACCGCCGAGTTCCTGGCCAAGCTCGACGGCGACTGGACGCCGGATGCGGCGAAGCACGAGCGGTTCCGCGCCCTCGGCCGGGACTACGAGACGGCGATCGGCCACGAGCCCCGCTTCGTGACCGAGACCCTGGACTTCTACGGCTACGGCCACCCGTTCGGCTGGGTGGCGCGCGGCACGCTCGATCTGGACGGATTCCTGTCGTGACTGGGCGCTATGTGCCGCGGCTGTTCCCCCCTTCGTCCTCATCGACTTCCCGGACCTGATCCGGGACCGTGGCGCCACCGTCAGGGGCACGGTCCCGGATCGGGTCCGGGAAGTCGGTAAAAGAAAACGGAAGAGGGGACCGGAGAACCTTTAGGCCCGCTTCAGCCGGTCCTCCACGAGCTGCGCCCAGAAGCTGGCGCCGTGGGGCAGGCCGTCGTCGTTGAAGTCGTAGTCCGGGTGATGGACGCCGGCGGTGTCGCCGTTGCCCGCCCAGATATAGGCGCCCGGACGCTGGTTCAGCATGTAGGAGAAATCCTCCGCCCCCATCACCGGCTTCGGCGCCCGGTCGACCCGGTCGGCGCCGGCGACGCGTTCGGCGATATCGGCCGCGACGCCGGCCTGCTCCGGGTTGTTGATCGTCGCCGGATAGCCCCTGATGTAGTTGAGCTCGGCCTCGGCGCCGAAGGTCGCGCACACCCCGTCCATGATCTTGGTGATCCGGTCGGGCAGGCTGTCCTGCACCTCGGGGTCGAACACCCGGCAGGTGCCGCGCAGCACCATGTCGTCCGGCACCACGTTGAAGGCGTGGCCGGCATGGAACTGGGTGACGGAGATCACCAGCGCCTTCAGCGGGTCCAGATTGCGCGAGGTGATGGACTGCAGGGCCATGACCATATGCGCGCCCACCAGCACCGGGTCGATGCCGTGATGCGGCATGGCGCCGTGGGAGCCGCGCCCCCGGATGGTGATCTCGAAATTGTCCCGCGCCGCCATCATCGGCCCCTCGGAGACGGCGAAGCTGCCGACCGGGATGCCGGGAATGTTGTGCATGCCGAAGACGGTTTCACAGGGGAAGCGATCGAACAGCCCCTCCTGCACCATCTTGTCGCCGCCGCCCTTGCCCTCCTCGGCGGGCTGGAAGATGAAATGGACGGTGCCGTCGAAGTTCTTCGTCTCGGCCAGATACTTGGCGGCGCCGAGCAGCATGGTGGTGTGGCCGTCATGGCCGCAGGCATGCATCACGCCGTCATTGACCGAGCGGTGGGGACGGTCGGCGTCGCCCCGTTCCAGGATCGGCAGGGCGTCCATGTCGGCGCGCAGACCGATGGTGCGGTCGGAGGATCCGGACTTCAGCACGCCGACCAGACCGGTCCCGGCGATGCCGCGATGCACCTCGATACCGAAGGACTCGAGCTTGGCGGCGACCACGTCGCTGGTGCGGTGCTCCTCGAAACCGAGCTCCGGATGGGTGTGCAGGTCGCGGCGCCACGCGGTCATCTCGTCGTGGAATTCGGCGATGCGGTTGACGATGGGCATGGGGTCTCCTCCGCTCAGGCCTTGGCGAGCTGCTGCTCGACCAGGGTCGACCAGTAGCTGGCGCCATGGGTGAGCGCCTCGTCATTGAAATCGTATTCGGGATGGTGGACCGACGCGCCCGGGCCGTTGCCCATCAGGATGTAGGAACCGGGGACGGCCTCCATCATGGCGGCGAAGTCCTCCGAGCCCATGAGCGGCGCGGTCTCGGCGGTCACCCGGTCAGCGCCGGCGACCGCCCGGGCCGCGCTCAGCGCGTGATCCGTGGCATCCTCGGCATTGACCGTCACCGGGAAGACCGCCTTGTAGTCGATCGACGCGGTCGCCCCGTGGGCGGCGCAGATGCCGTCGACCACGCGGCGGAAATTCGCCTCGAGACCGGCATGGATCTCCGGATCGAGGGTCCGGCAGGTGCCGCGCAGGACGACGCTGTCCGGGATGACGTTGAACGCCTCGCCGGCATGGAACTCGGTGACCGACACCACCAGGGCCTCCTGGGCGCTGACCGTCCGGCTGGCCAGGGTCTGCAGCGCAATGATGACGTTGGAGCCGACGATGACCGGGTCGATGCCCTGATGCGGCATGGCGGCGTGGGCGCCGCGGCCCTGGATCGTCACTTCGAAGGTGTCGCCGGCGGCCATGATCGACCCCGGACGGATCGCGAAAGCGCCGAGCGGCAGGTTCGGCATGTTGTGCATCCCGTAGACCCGGTCGCAGGGGAAGCTGTCGAACAGGCCGTCCTCCAGCATGCCGAAGGCGCCGCCGAGACCCTCTTCCGCCGGCTGGAAGATGAAATGCACGGTGCCGTCGAAATTCTTTGTCTCCGCCAGATAGCGGGCCGCGCCCAGCAGCATCGTCGTGTGGCCGTCGTGGCCGCAGGCATGCATGACCCCGTCGGAGCCCGAGGCATAGGGCTTGCCGGTCCGCTCGACGATCGGCAGCGCGTCCATGTCGGCGCGCAGGCCGATGCGCCGGTCGCCGTCGCCGGCCTTCAGCACGCCGACGACGCCGGTCCGGCCGACGCCCGCATGCACCTCGATGCCCCACTCGGCAAGCTTCGCGGCGACGATCCCGGCGGTGCGCTTCTCCTGGAAGCCGAGCTCGGGATTGGCGTGGAGGTCCCGCCGCCACTCGGTCATCTCGTCATGGAATTCCGCGATGCGGTTGATGATCGCCATTTCTTGACGGTGCTCCGGTTGATGCGCAAAGGGTGGGCGAGTATCGAGCCCCGGCGTCGGCCACGCAAGACAGGGTCACGGATATTTGTCGCCCATGAGATCTGCCCCAAGACACGCCCCGAGATCTGACCCGCCGGCGGTGCCGGTGATCGAGACCGAACGGCTCCGGCTGCGCGGTTTCACCGCCGAGGACAGGCCGGCCTACGCCGCCATGCGCGCCGATCCCGACGTGGTCCGCTTCCTGGTCGGGGGCGAGGCGCTCATCCCGTTCGCCGAGGAGATCGCCGAGAGCCGTATCCAGGCCTTCCGCGAGGCGTGGTCCGCCGGCTTCGGGGTCTGGGCGGTCGAGGACAAGGCGACTGGCCGGTTCCTGGGTCAGGCGGGGCTGGCGCGGCTCGAACGCTCGGCCGACGTGGAGGTGCTCTACGCCTTCCGGCGTGATGCGTGGGGTCAGGGCTACGCCCGGGAAGCGGCGCGGGCCGTCCTCGAATTCGGCTTCGCGACGGCCGGGCTGGACAGGATCGTCGCCTACGTCGTGGCCGAGAACGCGGCGTCGGCGCGCGTCCTGGAGGCGGTCGGTCTCACCGCGCTTGGCGAAACCGACTACAACGGCTTTCCCGTCCTCGGCTTCGCGATCGCCGCCGAGGAATGGCCGGCACACGAAGGATAGCGCCGGTCAGTCTCGGGCAGCGATCTTTCCCCAGGCCGCCTGAAACGCCCTCGCCTTCTCCGTAACCGCCGCGGCATCGTCGCCCGGCCGGTAGAGCGCGGAGCCGAGCCCGAAGCCGGCTGCGCCCGCCGCAACGTAGGCCGCCATGGTCTCCGGCGTAATGCCGCCGACCGGCAGGACCGGGACGTCCGCCGGCAGCACCGCCCGCATCGCCTTCAGCACTCTTGGCGGAGCAGCCTCGGCGGGGAACAGCTTCAGCGCGTCCGCCCCGGCCCTCAGCATGGCGAAGGCCTCGCCCGGCGTCGCGAAGCCCGGAACGGCAATGGCGCCGGCGGCCTTCGCCCGCTCGACCACGGCGGCATCCGCATGGGGCATGACGATCAGCCGGCCACCGGCGGCGACCACCCGCTCCGCATCGTCCGGCTCGATCACCGTGCCGGCCCCGACCAACATGCGGTCTCCGACCACGTCGGCCAGCCGGGCGATGCTCTCCATCGGCCGGGGCGAGTTCAGCGGCACCTCGACGATGGCGAAGCCCTCGGCCTCCAGCGCGAGCGCGATGGCGACAACCTCGTCGGGCGCCACCCCCCGAAGAATGGCGACCAGCGGACAGCGGTCGAGATAGGCGTCGAGACCTGTCATCCGACGGCTCCCCGTGTGAGGCTTCCGGCGATCAGGAACAACCCGCGGGCGGCCGCCCGGTCGGCCACCGCCACCGCCTCATGGCCCAGCGCCGCCAGTGCGCGGCGGTACAGCTCGACCAGGTCCTCGTCGCCGATAATGTGCACGGTGCCGTCCGGCGCGGCGGCGCGGATCTCGTGACCGATCACCAGCCCGGACAGGAATGCGCCGGCGGACTCGGGGGGCAGGTCGCCCAGCAGGCCGGCCGCCCGCACGCCGAACAGGTGATGCAGCAATCCGCCCGCCGCCCCGGACCGCTCGACCCCGTCGAGGAAGGCGCCGTCGTCCCAGGCCGCATGCTCGATACCCCGGCCGAGGATGCTGTGCCGCCGAAGCACGTCGAAGACCTCGCCGGTCATGTGGGTCGAGAACGCGGTGACGCGCCGGCCCTCGACCCGCGACCATTTCGAATGGGTGCCCGGCAGACAGACGGTCGCGGAGCCCGACCGGAGACCGTCGACGGTGCCGAGAATCTGCACCTCCTCGCCGCGCATCACGTCGGGCACCCCGTCCTCGCCCCGCACCGACAGGCCCGGAGTCAGGTGGACCACCCGCCCCCGCTCCAGGGTCAGCGGCACCAGCGCCCCGGCAATGTCGTCGACCGACGCGGGACAGGGGAGATAGGGCGTCTCGATCCAGCCTTGGCGGCTGCCGATCATGCCGCCGAGTACGACCGGGATGTCCGGCTCGGCGTCGAGCCAGTCGCCGACAAGCTCCTCGAACGCCTCCTCGAAAGCGCCGTCGTCGATGGCGAGGATGCCGGCCTGAGCGCGCCGTCCCTCGAGCACCTCGCCGCTCCCCTCGAGGCGATAGGCGCGGAAAGACGAAGTGCCCCAGTCCACGCCGATGGCGGTGGCCGTCCCGGTCATCGATCGCGCCCCCTCATCCGCACGCCAGATCGGCGAACGGCGTGAGGCAGGGGCGCCGCCAGGCGACATCGCGCGCCTCGAACCACGCGGCCATCTCCGGCGGCAGCTCCGGCATCGCGGCCGGGTCCGACAGGTCGATCCACAGGAGGTAGCCGTAGATCACCGCGTCGGCGAATCCCGGCTCGTTGCCCGAGAAGAAGGGCGTGCGGGAGAGCCCGGAGGCCATGCGCCCAACGGTGAAGGCGAGATCCAGCTCGGCGGCGGAGCGGTGGGCCACCAGTTCGGCGAAGCTCATGCCGTAGCGCAACTCCCGGCTCGACCGGTAGTAGTCGCGGTCCTCGGGGCAGAGCCGCTCGATGAACCACGGCGCGACGACCTTGCCGGCGCGGGCCCCGAACTCCTGCTCGACCGAGGCCAGATTGAACTGGCGGTCCTCGTCCCGGAACACGGGGCGTCGCGGCTGAACCGTATCCAGGTGGTGGACGATGGCGGCGGAGTCGGTCAGCCGGGTCTCGCCGTCGACCATGGCCGGACAGGTGCGCGACCCGGTCTCCGCTTCCAGCCGATCCACATCGGCGAACCGCATCGGCGCCCGCACGCAGTCCATCCCCTTGATCGCGAGCCCGATCCGCACCCGGTAGCCGATCGGGCTCGGGCAGAGGTCGTCGGCCCCGAGGCGCTCGTACAGCTTCATGGGTCGGGCCCCACCCGCACCAGCGCCTTGCCGGTGTTGCGCCCGGCCAGCAGGCGGACCAGGGCCTCGGCGGCACCGTCCAGGCCGTCCGTCACGTCCTCCCGGTAGCGGATGCGACCCGCCCGGTACCAGCCCGCCAGTTCCTCGACGATGGCGGAGAACCGGTCGTAATGGTCGAGGATCAGGAAGCCTTCCATCCGCGCGCGCTTGACCAGAAGCTGGCGGTGCGGCCGGGTGCCGGTCGGCGGCGGGAAGGACGGCATCCCGATGGTGCCGCAGATGGCGATCCGCGCGCCCACATTGATCCGGTCCAGAACCGCGTCGAACTGGGATCCGCCGACATTGTCGAAGAAGCAGTCGATGCCGTCCGGCGCGGCCGCGTCGAGGGCGGAGCCGATATCGTCCATCGCCTTGTAGTCGATCGCGGCGTCGTAGCCGAACTCCTCGAGGCAGGCGGTGACCTTTTTCGGCCCTCCGGTGACGCCGACGGCGCGCGCACCCTTGACCTTGGCGATCTGGCCGACCATCGATCCGACGGCGCCGGCCGCGGTGGTGACCGCGACCGTCTCCCCCGCCTTGACCCCACAGACATCGACCAAGCCGACATAGGCGGTGGCCCCGTTCATGCCCAGCACGTGAAGCGCGGTGGAGATCGGCGCCAGAGCGGGATCGACCACCCGGTCGATGTCGCTGCCGTCCGAGACGGCGTATCGCCGCCAGCCCTGGCGGCCCTGAACAATGGTGCCGACGGGGTAGCCCGGATGCCGGGACTCCATCACCTCGCCGACGGTGAAGCCGGTCATCGGCGCGCCGATCGCCACCGGCTCGCTGTAGTTCGGCGCGTCGGCGATCCAGCCGCGCATGGCGGGCTCCAGGGAAAGCCAGATCACGCGGATCAGCATCTCGCCCTCGGCAATACGCGGCATCGGCGCATCGACCGCCTCGAACAGGTCGGCGCGCACCCCGGGATCCGGGCGGCTGCGCAGGACCACATGCCGATTTTCGTCGCTCACCGCCGCTTCCCCCCAGCTTGACACTTTTCGGACCGCTTGCGAGGCTCGCCCTCGCCTTTCGATCGCCGCCGGCATGGTCGCCAGCGCTCGATTCAACCACATCGTGAAACCACGGGAAACACCAGGGGGAAACCACCATGAAGCTGCTGCGCTACGGCCCGAGCGGGCAGGAGAAGCCGGGCGTCCTCGACGCGACCGGCACGATCCGGGACCTGTCCGGCGTTGTCGACGACATTTCCTCCGTCACCCTGGCCTCCGGCGTCCTCGACAAGCTCGCCGGGACCGATATCGACAGTCTGCCGGCCGTGTCCGGCACCCCGCGCATCGGCCAGTGCGTCGGCGCGCCGGGCAAGGTCGTCTGCATCGGCCTGAACTACTCCGACCACGCCGCCGAGACCGGGGCCGAGCCGCCGAAGGAGCCGATCGTCTTCATGAAGGCGACCAGCGCCGTCCAGGGTCCGGACGACACGGTGCGGATGCCGCGCAACTCGAAGAAGACCGACTGGGAGGTCGAGCTCGGCGTGGTCATCGGCAAGCACGCGAAATACGTCAGCGAGGCCGACGCCCTGTCCTACGTTGCCGGCTATTGCGTCGCCAACGACGTCTCCGAGCGCGAATTCCAGGCGGAGCGCGGCGGCCAGTGGACCAAGGGCAAGTCCTGCGACACCTTCGGCCCGATCGGTCCCTGGCTGGTGACCTCCGACGAGGTCGCCGACCCGCAGAACCTGGACATGTTCCTGGACGTGAACGGCAAGCGGTTCCAGACCGGCAACACCAAGACCATGATCTTCTCGGTCGCCCACATCATCCACTACTGCAGCCAGATGTTCTCGCTGATGCCGGGTGACGTGATCATGACCGGGACGCCCCCGGGGGTCGGCCTCGGCGTGAAGCCGGAGCCGGTCTTCCTGAAGGACGGCGACGAGATGCATCTCGGCATCGCCGGCCTCGGCGAGCAGCGTCAGAAAGTCGTGGCCGACTGACGGGGACGCGCACCATGCCGAACCTCGACCTCACGGTCGACACCGTGCTGCCCCGGGATCGCGACGCCGCGGTCCTGGTCGGCCGGGTCTGGCTTCCCCGGGCCGCCGGCGACGAGGGCGGACCCGCTCTCGTCGTCCTGCGGGGCGATGACGTCGTCGACATCTCGGCGACGGTTCCGACCTGCTCGGAGCTGATGAACGGCGACGATCCACTCGCCACCGCGCGGACCGCGACCGGCGCGACCGTCGGCACCGTCGCCGACATCCTGGCGAACACGCCGGCCAACGGCCGCGACGCGTCGGCACCCTGGTTTCTCAGCCCGATCGACCTGCAGGCGGTGAAGGCCTGCGGGGTCACCTTCGCCGAGAGTATGATCGAGCGGGTGATCGAGGAGAAGGCCAAGGGCGACGCGTCCGCCGCCGATGCGATCCGCCGGGAGATCGCCGACAGCATCGGCACCGACCTGTCGCAGATCACGCCGGGATCGGCGGAGGCGGAGGCCCTGAAGGCCGCCCTGATCGAGCGGGGCATGTGGTCCCAGTATCTCGAGGTCGGGATCGGCCCCTATGCCGAGGTGTTCACCAAGGCGCCGCCCATGTCCTCCGTCGGCGTCGGCGCCGATGTCGGCCTGCATCCGATCTCCACCTGGAACAACCCGGAGCCTGAGATCACCCTGGTGGTCAGCGCCGCCGGAACCATCGTCGGCGCCATGCTCGGCAACGACGTCAACCTGCGCGACGTCGAAGGCCGCAGCGCCCTGCTGCTCGGCAAGGCCAAGGACAACAACGGCTCTGCCGCGGTCGGCCCGTTCATCCGCCTGTTCGACGACGCCTTCACCCTGGACGATGTGCGGGCCGCCGAGCTCGACCTGAGAGTCGAGGGCGAGGACCAATTCGTCCTCCAGGGCCACTCGTCCATGCGCAAGATCAGCCGGGATGTGGCCGATCTGGTGCGCCAGACCGTCGGCCCGACCCACCAATACCCCGACGGCGTGGTGCTGATGACCGGCACGCTCTTCGCACCGACCCAGGACCGCGGCGCGCCCGGCCAAGGTTTCACCCACGCCGAAGGGGATATCGTCACGATCTCGACCCCGAGGCTCGGCGCCCTGGTCAACCGGGTGGGCCTGTCGGACAGGATCGCGCCCTGGACCTTCGGGGCCGGCGCGCTCATGCGCAACCTCGCCAAGCGCGGGTTGATCTAGAAAGGGAGACCGCCATGGTCAGCTACGACTTCAGCGGACAGAGCGCGATCGTCACCGGCGGCGCGCGGGGGATCGGCCTCGCCGTCGCCAAACGCCTGTCGGACGCGGGGGCGTCGGTCAGCCTGTGGGATGCGGACGCGGCGAAACTCGGTGAGGCCGCGGCCCTGTTTCCCGAGGACCGGATCCACACCGCCACGGTCGATGTGACCGACGACAAGGCCGTGGACCGGGTGGCGGCGGAGGTCGAGCGCGAGTTCGGCCGGATCGACGTCCTGGTCGCCTCGGCCGGGATCACCGGGCCGAACACAACGACCTGGGAATACCCGGTCGACGCCTGGCGGCAGGTGATCGACATCAACCTGACCGGCGTCTTCCTGTGCGATCGGGCGGTGGTGCCCTACATGCGATCCCGCGACCGGGGCCGGATCATCAACATCGCGTCGATCGCCGGCAAGGAGGGCAACCCGAACGCCCCCGCCTACTCCGCCTCGAAGGCCGGGGTGATCGGCCTGACCAAGTCCCTCGGCAAAGAGCTCGCGGCGACGCCGATCACGGTCAACTGCATCACGCCGGCGGCGGTGAAGACCGACATCTTCGATCAGATGACCCCCGATTTCATCGAGTTCATGCTGTCGAAGATCCCCATGGGCCGCTTCGGCCTGGTCGAGGAGATCGCCGCTCTGGTCGCCTGGCTGACCAGCGAGGATGCGTCGTTCTCCACCGGCGCGGTGTTCGACTGCTCCGGCGGCCGCGCCACCTACTGACCGTCCGGGCGGGTCCATGCGCGACACGATCTATCCGGACCTTGCCGGACGGACGGTGTTCGTCACCGGTGGCGCCTCGGGGATCGGGTCGGCCATCGTCACCCGGTTCTGCGCCCAGGGCGCCAATGTGGGGTTCATCGACATCGCCGGGCGCGAGGCCGCCGGGCTGATCGACACCATCAAGGCCGCCGGCCATCCGCCGCCGGACTTCATCGAGGGCGACGTGCGAGACCTCGCCGCGCTGGACCGGGCGATCAAGACCATCCGAAAACGGTTCGGCGCGATCAGCGTCCTGGTCAACAACGCCGCCAAGGACGACCGGCACACCCTGGAGCACGTCAGCCCCGACTACTGGGACGACCGGTTCGCCCTGATGGTCCGGCCGATGTTCTTCGCCGCAAAGGCCGTCGTCGCCGACATGCGCACCCGCGCCGGCGGCTCGATCGTCAATCTGGGCGCCGCCGACCGCCCCCTGCGGAGCAGCCGGGTCGCCTACGATGCGGCCAAGGCCGCGGTCCACGGTCTGACCAAGGCTCTCGCCTACGAACTCGGCGACCGGGCGATCCGGGTGAACACCGTCGCACCGGGCTGGGTGCTGACCGACCGCCAGCGCGAACTGTGGCTCACCGAGAACGCGGCGGAGGAGTTGAAGACCCGACAGTCGATGCGCCGGGAGATCGCGCCGCAGGACATCGCCAACACCGTCGTCTTCCTCGCCTCCCTCGACGCCGAGATGATCACCGGCCAGGAGATCGTGATCGACGGGGGCTACCGCTAGTCTTGGCGGCGACAACCTGTAGCGGCGACGGTCGTGTGTTAGACTTTCGCCGAAAGAGCGTAGGCCCTATTGGCCAGGTCGGGATCATCCGCGGTGGGATCGATGAGTCAGAAAGCGGCGGTGCTGTTCGCCAACGAAGCGTTCTACCTCGCCTTCGCCACACGCGACGTGAAGGGCATGGACGACCTGTGGTCGCGGGACGCGCCGGTCGCCTGCATCCATCCCGGATGGCGCCCCCTTTTGGGCCGCGAAGAGGTCATGGAAAGCTGGGTGACGCTGCTCGGCAACCCGAGCTCTCCGGCCGTCGAGTTCCGCGACACCCGCGTCTTCCTCTACGGCGACGTCGCCTGCGTGCTAGGCTACGAGGTGATGCGCGAGGGCGTGCTTGCCGCGACGAACACCTTCGTCAAGGAAGGCGACGGCTGGCGCCTGGTCCACCACCACGCTTCGCCGGTCGCCGACAGTCCGGATTTCCGCGACCCCATTCCGTCACGCGGACCGCTGATGTAACCGCCGCGCTCCGAGGGCGACCTACCGTCATCTCTCCCACCAGAAACGCGAAGAGGCGGACAGTTTCCCGTCCGCCTCTCCGTATTCTCAACCGGCCGGGTCGGCCGGATCGGGACCGCTTACCGGCGGATCTCGATCTTGACCCGACGGTTCTTCGGCTCCTTCACACCGTCCGGCGTGACGACCTTGTTGTTGCCCTCGCCGAAGGCTTCGAGCGTCATGGTCGGCGCGGTGCTGCCCAGCAGGCTCCCGAGCTCGGCGGCGACCGCATCGGCACGCCGCTGAGACAGCGCCATGTTGTAGGCTTCCGAACCGGAGCGGTCGGCATAGCCGGAGATGGTCATGGTGGACGCGCCCATGTCGTCGGAAGCGTCGGCGGCGTCGATCAGCGTCGACAGGGTCTCAGGCGTGATCGCGCTGCTGTCGAAGTCGAAATACACCGTGAAGTTGGCGAAGGTCACCGGGGGCGCGGCAGCGACCGGCTGCGCCGCAACCGCGGCTTCCATAGCCTCCAGCGCCGGCCAGAAACGGTCACGGCACCAGGCGATATCGGCCGGCTGGAAGTTCTCTTCGGCTTCCTGCATCCAGCAGTCGAACATGGCCTGACCGCGGGCGGAGGCCTCCGGAACCACGTCGGCGGCGCCGGCATCGAGCGCGGCTACGAGACGGCGATGCGCCTCGGACAGGGCACCCTTGTGCTCGGCCGGAATGACGCGGGCGTCAAGCGCCTCGGGGCCCGGCGGGGTGCCGGCGGCCGCGGCGATGGCGCGCGAGGCGAACTCATCGGAGTCATCGTAGTCGCCCTCGGCGAACTCCATCTCGGCCAGCGTGAGGTACTCCTGGTACAGCGCCTGGCTGAAGGCGTCGCCTTCCGGCGTCAGACCGCGCGCGTTGTCGACCTGAAAGCCGGCACAGGCCGACAGGCTCAGCATCGCCGCAGCAGCGATCAGCGGTTTGGCTCCCCCCAGAATTCTCTGAAGCATAGTCTTCTCCTTTGCGTGTCTCTCGCGCCTAGTCTAGGGCAGCGGCTTCGAAAGGACCCGCCCCCGGGCCTAGAATACAAACGCGTCGATGGAGCCGGACGGACCGTCTCCAGCCGTCGGCATTTCAACACGTCCTCTGCGGAACGCAAGGAAAACCGGCTTACAGTTTTTTGTCAGAGCCGACAGGACCGCCGTGTCAACCCGCAAACCGACACGCACGGACGCATGCGGCCGCTGGCGCACCCGGCCCTACCTGGTCTTCAGGCGAACCCCGTGGCCAGCGCGAACATCAGCGAGAACATCGCAATGGCCAGGGCGTAGCCAACGACGGTCGGCCAGATGCCGTAGACCGCGCTGTCGTCCTTGGTGTCAGGGGTCATGTCATTCTCCTCCGGTCGGATCCGGTCCTGGACGGACCGGTCATCCGCCTAGTGTCTGTGGCAGCCAGAGTGCGATTTGCGGGAAGGTCATCACCAGGATCAGACCGATGATCTGCAGCCCGATGAAGGGGATCACCGCCGCGAAGATCTCCTGCAGCTCGATGTCCGGCGGCGCCACCGACTTCAGCCAGAAGCAGGCGGGCCCGAAGGGCGGCGACAGGAAGTAGATCTGCATGTTCATGACGAACAGCACGCCGAACCACACCGCGGCCCATTCGGGATCGAGGCCCAGCTCCGGCGCCATGTCGACCACCACCGGCGCGAAGATCGGCACCGTGATGAACACGATCGCGATCCACTCCATGAACGTGCCGAGCACGACCAGGATCGCCATCATCACCAGGATGATGCCGATGGCCGGCAGGTCCAGCCCGGCGAACAGGCTGCGCATGAACTCGCCGCCGCCGACCAGGTTGTAGATCCCGACGAAGCTGACCGCGCCGAGGATCAGCCAGATGATCGTGCCGACCGTCGCCATGGTCTGGGTCAGCGCCTCCTGGAGCATGGTCCAGTTGAAGCGCATCCGGACCGCCGCCACGACGATGGCACCGAACACGCCGACGCCGGCCGCCTCGGTCACGCTGGCGATGCCGCCGTAGATCGAGCCCATGACGCAGGCGATCAGCCCGATGGACAGGATGACCGCGAGCGAGCGGTTGGACGACAGCTTCTTCTCCGTGATGCCCCGGGCCGCGACCTCCTCCGCCGTGGGCGCAAGGCTCGGGTTCAGGTAGCAGCGGATGAGCACGAAGACGATGTAGAAGGATGCCAGCAACAGCCCGGGGAACGCCCCCGCCATGAACAGGTCGCCGATCGAGACCTGGGCCGACAGGCCGTACACGATCATGACGATCGAGGGCGGGATCAGCGTGGCGAGGGACCCGCCGGCGCAGATCGTGCCGATCGACAGCTTGCGGTCGTAGCCGAGCCGCAGCATCTGCGGCAGCGCGACCAGGCCGAGCATGACGATCTCGCCGCCCATGATGCCGGACATGGCCGCCATGATGACGGCCACGACAACGGTCTGCACCGCGACGCCGCCGCGCAGGTTGCCGGCGAAGATAGACATGGCGTCGAACAGATCCTCGGCGATCCCCGCCTTCTCCAGGATCGACGCCATGAGCACGAACAGCGGCACCGCGATCAGCGGATAGGACTCAAGCAGGCCGAACGCGTTGGTCGAGACCAGGTACAGGCCCTTCGGTCCGAAGAACAGCAGCGCGCAGACGATGGAGATGATCAGCGTCACGACGCCGAGCGGCATGCCCGTCATCATCAGCAGCAGCAGCGCGATGACGATACCGACGCTCACCGTGCCGATGTCGTAGGCGCGGATGTTGATGAGCTGTCGGAGATCGGCCGTCTCGGCGACCCAGAGGGCGGCAGCGTCGGCCCATTCCGACAGGAAGAAGCCCTCGGCGTAGTGCCCGATCAGCAGCAGGACGAGGCGGCCCACGAGGATCACCGAGACGAGAACTATCGCCATGCGGGCGATCGGGCTCGACAGGTGGCGGTAGAAGTTGGCCAGAAGCTGGAGCAGGTAGAGGGTCGCGCCGAGGAACAGCGCGGTCTTGAGCATCAGCGGCTCGGGCGAATTGAAGGCGGTGCCCGCGCGCTCGACGTTGCTGATCGCGTCCAGGGCCCGGCCCATCGTGTCGTTGGTCAGCAGGAACAGCGCGATCACGCCGACGATCAGCGCGAACAGGTCGAGGCGCCATTTCGTGCGCTCGCTGGCCATCAGGTAGAAGACGGTGATGCCGATATGCCGGTTCTTCAGCGTCACGTAGCCGGCCGAGAGCATCCAACCGGTGGCGCAGAACACCATCACCATCTCGAACGCCCACTGGGTCGGAGCGTGGAACGCGTAGCGCGCGATCACCTCATAGAGCGTAATGACGCCGCAGAGGAAATAGAGCTGCGCGACCGCGAGGCCGGAGAACTGACTGAACTTGTTGATGGCTGAATTCATCGATCCGCTTTCCGGGCGACGGAGCTCGCGAGCGAGGCGGCGCGTGTGTGCATGAAAGAACGCAGGCGACCGGGTGCCGCCTGTGGGCCGAGACGTCCGGGGCCCGATCAAACGGGCCCCGGGAACTCGCGCGGTCGGCTCAGTCGCTGAGCAGACCCATCTTCTTCATGTAGGCGAGGTGCGTGTCCAGGGCCTCGCGGGCCAGTTCGGACTTGGAGGCCGCGTTCTCCCACGCCTCGACGGCGATCTCGCGGAACCGCTGCCGGTCTTCCTTCGACCAGTCGATGATCGTGATGTCGCCCTTCGCCTTGTGCTCGGCCACCAGCTCGCGGTCCTGCAGGTCGGCCTGACGCAGCATCGTGATGTAGGCGGCGTTGTACCAGACCTCGAGGATCGTCTGCTCCGCTTCGCTCAGACCGTCCCAGACGTCCTTGTTCATGACGAACTGGAGGACGGCCATGGAGTGGATGCCCGGATAGATCGGGTACTTGGCGACCTTGTGCATGCCCGACGCCTCGTTGTTCACGAAGGCCGAGGCATCGGCGGCATCGACGATGCCCTTGTCGAGCGAGGTGTAGACCTCGGAGAACGGGATCGACACCGGGGAGGCGCCGGCCAGACGGAACACGTCGGCGGCCAGGCCTTCCGGCGAGCGGATCTTGACGCCCTTGAGGTCGTCGACGCCGTTGATCGGCACGGTCGAGACCAGGGCTTCCTTGGTGTAGGGGCCGCAGCCGATGACGTGGATCGAATCCGGCCACAGCTCGTCGTAGATCTTCTGCAGCATCTCCTTGCCGCCACCCTCGTGGCAGAAGTCGCGGACCTGCTCCGGCGAGTCGTAGCCGGCGATCAGGTCGCCGATGATGCCGAAGGCCGGGTCGCGGCCGGCGAAGTAGGAGACCGCGTTCAGATCGCCGTCGAGAATGCCGTTGGCCACGGCGTCGACGGTCTCGCGGTGCGGCACGACCGCCTTGGTCGGCAGGACCTCGACCTCGATGCTGCCGCCGCTCATGACGCCGACTTTCTGCTGCCAGCCGTCGGTCATGAAGCGGTGGGCCCAGTCGCCCGCGCCCGAGCTTGCCTGGAACTTAAGGGTCCGCGCGTCGACGTCGCCGACGGCGAACGCACTCACGGTGAGCGCCGCGAGCGCGGCGACCATGGTTTTCCGCATCGTTTCCTCCCTATGCGGTATGTGTCCGGCCCTGTTTTCAGGGTCCGGTCGTCTTCTGATTGAGCGGTGAGTGTCACAAGGCCGCGAAGAGAATGTCAACAATGCAAGATTGGCACACTCGCGCGCCGCGACGTCAGGCCTTGGCCTGGCTCGCCGCCCGTGGCTGGATCTGGCGCACCGCGAACCCGCCGCCGGGGGTCGGGACGAGCGCCTTGATCGCCTGACCGCCGAAAGTCTGGTCGACCAGCTCGTTCAGCGCGGCATCGCCGCCGCCATAGGGTGCGACGAGATCGATCAGCCACGGGATCGTCCCGCCGTCCCATTCGTTCGGCCGCAGCCGATTCTGCCCCTGGAGCAGACGCTTCTCCACCTCTTCGGTCACCATCGCCCAGGAGGCGTAGACCACCGGGGAGGCCCCCCGCTCGGTGCGGCGGCGCCAGATCCGCACCTGACGCTTGGTCAGCGGCGGCAGCACCAGCCATTCCAGATCGGAAATGAAGATATGACGGTGGGCCGGCGACTGGCCCATCAGCGATACGATCTGCCCGAGCAAGCGGGTCATGTCGTCCCGCGGCGCCTCGGCGCCCGGCGCCTGCGCGCCGGCGGGCGCATCGCCCGCCACGGATGCCGCCTTCTCCTCGGCACCGTCGGTGCCGAACACGGTGTCGTCGCTCATCTTCCCCCCTTATATCCCGTCTGACACCGGCGCCCGATCAGTGGGCGAAGATCACCGGCATGGTGGCATCGGCAATGATGTCGCTGGTGGCGCCGCCGAAGATCATCTGACGCAGCCGGCTCTGGGTGTAGGCCCCCTTCACCAGAAGGTCGACGCTCTCGCCCTCCGCCACCTCGAGAACGTCCATGCCCGGCCCGCGCATCGACCGCTTGCCCGACGCGACCTTCGCGTCGACGCCGTGCAGCTTGAGATAGTCCGCAAGGGCCGCCCCGTCCGGTCCGGGTACCGACCAGCCATCGATCTCGATCACCACCACCCGTGCGGCCGCCTTGATGGCCGACAGGGACTGGCCGATCAGCCGGGCCGTCTCGGTGCTGCGGTTCCAGGCGATACCGACGGTCTCGCCGCAGGCCCGGGTCCAGCCGACCGGAACCAGCGTCACCGTACGCCCGCCCTCGAACAGGGCGGTCTCGAAGACCGCACGCCAGTCGGTCTCCTCGCTCTTGCCGACGATCGTGGTGTCGAACAGCCGTGCGGCCTCGCCGATGCCGAAACGGGCCCGCAGCGGCTCGTCGCTCAGGTCGACAAGACCGGCATTCTCGCCGAGCGCGTCGATTCGCGCCCGCATCGCGCCGAGGGCCTCCTCGGCTTCGCGGGCCAGATCCGGTCCCTTGTCGGCGTAGTCGATGATGCCCACCCCCATGGGATCGACCAGCGGGCTTTCGACCGGGCGGGGATAAAACGTGGCCCGCACCCGACCCTCGGAGCGTTTGGCGAACAGCACGGCCGCTTCCAGCGGAGCTCGGTCGACCCCGTCGCGTCCGAACGGCAGAAAAAACGACTTCATCCAGAGTCTCCCTCGGTATGGCCGCGCTTGTCGCCGCCTGTCCCGATGTCATGATAGCGGAAACCATCCCGTCAAGGCACCGGATTGGAACAATGCCCGATATTCGTATCGACAACGCGCTTGTCGTGACCATGGACGGCGACCGCCGCGTGCTCAAGGGGGAGAGCGTCGCGGTGTCCGGAACCCGGATCGCCGCCATCGGCCCCCGCGAGGCGCTCGCGCAGGCCTATCCCGACGCGACCGTGATCGACGGCGCGCGCAAGGCGCTGATGCCCGGCTTCGTCGACGTCCACGCCCATGCCGGTCACGGGCTGATCAAGACGCTCGGACTGGCGTTCGACGGGGAATGGGAGCGGGCCTGCCACACCGCCTACACGGTCGCCTCCGACACCGGGTTCTGGGCGGCCGAGGCGGCGCTGTCCGCCGTGGAACGGATCCGCTGCGGCACGACGACGGGGGTCTCCTACCTCGGCGGCGGCGACGACGTGATGCGCACCGACGAGGCGCTCTACGCCGACGCCCATTGCCGAGAGATCGAGCGGATCGGGACTCGCTCCATCGTCGCGGTCGGGATCAACCGCCCGCCCTTCCCGAAGACCTACGCGAATATCGAAGGTGGCGGCTACGACGCGCGCAGCGTCACCTTCGACACGCAGCTCGCCGTCTGCGAGGAGGTCGCCAGGCAGTGGCACGGCGGCGCGGACGGCCGCGTGCGGATCGCCGTCAGCTTCCCGGTCCATCATCGCGGGTCGTTTCAGGACGCATTGCTCGACGAGGTGCGCGACCAGGCGGCCGCCACCCGCGACCTGACCCGGCGCCTCGGCCTCGTTTTCACCCAGGACGGGCACCGGGAGGGCAGCGTCCGCCTCGCCCACGAGGTGTTCGACCTGCTAGGCCCGGACGCGCTGATGAGCCATGCCGTCGACCTGGACGAGGAGGAGATCCGCCTGATCGCCGAGACCGGGACGAAGATCGCCCACAACCCGTCGGCCAACCGCTCGATCACCGGGCGGTGTCCTGTGCCGGAGCTGATCGATGCCGGCGCGGTGGTCGGCCTCGGCTCCGACGGCACCGCGCCGGATCGCGGCTACGACATGTTCCGGCACATGTTCCAGGCCATGCACTACCACCGCCGGCATTTCCGCGACCCGTCGGTGCTGCCGCCCGGCAAGGTCCTGGAGATGGCTACCATCGACGGCGCCGCGGCCCTCGGCCTGGCGGAGGAGATCGGCTCGATAGAGATGGGCAAGCAGGCCGACCTGATCCTGGTCGACCTGTTCAAGCCGCATATGGTGCCGATGACCATGCCGCTGTACCGCCTCGCCTGCTTCGCCAACGGCGCCGATGTGGACACCACCATCGTCGCCGGCCGGGTCCTGATGCGCGACCGCCGGCTGGTCGGGATCGACGAGGCCGCCGTACTCGAGGAAGCGGACCGGCAGTCGGCCCTCATGATCGAGCGCGCCGGCCTCAAGGATCTCGAGCGCCTGCCGGACCGGTTCTGGGGCGTGGCGCGGGGCTGATGCCGTTGCGCCGCTGCGGGCGTCCGCCAGGTCCACCGGCGGGCGGGCGCGTACGGCCTGTCTGCTCCCCTCGAACCCTCCGGTCTATGCGTCGGTCCGAGAAGGGACGCCCCTTAAACGTTTTGCGTTCAAAGAGTGCACTTTAACGAAACCTTAGCTGTCCCTCAATAGCTTGTCGGTGGCGCAACGGCCGTTTCTGCTGACCGCGGACCGGCGCAGCGGTATAAGATGGCAATCGGGACAAGGTGCCCTCGGGGCAGCTTCGGAGAGAAAGAGCATGTTCGGGAAAGCGAAACCTAAGCCGGGATCCGACGCCACGAAGACGGCGGCGAAGTCGAACGTCAAACTGGGCAGCGCGATCTTCGGCGAAGAGGAACTCGAGGTTCGCGAGCTCCACATCAAGGGCATCCGGATTCCGAACCCGGGCGAGGGCAACATCATCGCCGGGCAGCGCTTCCATTTCCTGCTCAAGCTCGGCGAGGGCGAGAGCGCGCCCGTCATCAAGGTCGAGGCGCATGCGATGGCCGCCTCCGAAAAGGAAGTGATCGGCAAGTTTACCGAGATGGCCGACGACGAAAAGCGCCTGCTCGCCCTGCACATGAAGGCCCTGCGCCAGGCCGGCGCCGTCAGCTAGGCTCCCGGCCACCGATCCGCGGGGCTAGCGCGGCGATAGGCTCTTGACTTCCGGCGCTCCCGGCGCCCGAGTCAGGCGCCGATATCAGGAGCCGCCCATGCCCCCTTCCGTCCCCGCCCCCTCTGACATCGCCACGCTCGCCACCGATCTTCAGGCAATCGGCGCACCGATCGATGCGGAGACGCTGGCGGACAGGCTGGCGCGGATCGCGGCGAGTCCCCGCACCTACCCGCCCCGCGCCTGGCAGCGGCTGATCGCGCCCGGCCTGACCGCCTCCTTCGACGACCCCCTGGCCACGCGGCTGGACGCGGCGGTGGATGCCCTGCGCCCCGCCGCGCCGGCATCGGATCCCAGCCGCCTAGACCGCCTGCGGGAGAGCCTGTCGCAGGCCGGGGTCGACGGTTTCATCCTCCCGCGCGCCGACGAACATATGGGCGAATACATCCCCGCCCCGGCCCAGCGCCTGTCCTGGCTGACCGGCTTCACCGGATCCGCCGGCGCGGTGGTGGTGCTGCCGGAGGTGGCGGCGATCTTCGTCGACGGGCGCTACACCCTGCAGGTGGCCCAGCAGGTGGACACCGGGCGCTGGACGGTCGAACACCTGATCCGGACCCCGCCGGCAAGCTTTGTGCGCGGACATCTCGACGGACGCCGGCTCGGCTTCGATCCGAAACTGCATTCGGTCAATGCGGCCCGGCGGCTGGCCGAGGCCGCCGAGGCGGCGGGCGGCACGCTTGTGGAACTGGAAGCCAACCCGATCGACGCCCTCTGGACCGACCGACCGGCACCGCCGCTCGGCCCGGTCGAGGTGCTCGCGACGACGTTGACCGGCCTGGACGCCGCGGCCAAACGGGAACGGATCTCCACCGGACTGGCCGCCCAGGATATCGACGCGACGGTCCTGAACCAGCCGGAGTCGATCGCCTGGCTTCTCAACCTTCGCGGCGCCGATGTGCCCTACACGCCGCTGCCGCTCGCCTACGCGACCATCGACCGCCAAGGGATGGTGCAGCTCTTCCTGGATGAGGAGAAATGCACCGACGCCGTCCGGGCGGCCCTCGGCAACGGTGTGACCCTGCGCCCCTTCGAGGCGGTCGGCGAGGCGATGGACGCTCTCGGCGCCGCCGGCAGCACCGTCTCCATCGATCCGGACGCCGCGACGGAATGGATGCGCAGCCGACTGGAGGCGGCCGGCGCGAGCGTCCGCCTCGAGAGCGATCCCTGTGTCCTGCCCCGCGCGCGAAAAAACGCGGTCGAGCTGGCGGGAACGCGGGCAGCCCACAACCGCGACGCCGCGGCCATGGCGCGTTTTCTCAGATGGATCGACACCACCGGTCCCGGCACCACCGAACTCGGCGCGGCCGAAGCGCTGGAGACCTTCCGCTCACAGATCACCGACTGGCGTGGGCCGAGCTTCCCGTCGATTTCCGGTGCCGGGCCCGACGGCGCCATCGTCCACTACCGGGTCACCGAGGAGTCCGACCGGCCGCTGCAGGACGGATCGCTCTATCTGATCGACAGCGGCGCCCAATATCTCGACGGGACGACCGACATCACCCGCACCGTCGCCATCGGGACGCCCAGCGCCGAGATGCGCGAGCGGTTCACCCTGGTCCTCAAGGGGCATATCGCGCTTGCCACCGCGCGCTTCCCCGCCGGGACCACGGGCGGCCAGCTCGACGCGCTGGCGCGCCAGTTCCTCTGGAAGGCGGGTCTGGACTTCGATCACGGGACGGGACACGGCGTCGGCGTCTTCCTCGGCGTGCACGAGGGGCCGCAGCGCATCTCGAGCGCCAGCCGAGTGCCCATCGAAGCGGCCATGATCCTCTCGAACGAACCCGGCTACTACAAGCCGGACGCCTACGGCATCCGCATCGAAAACCTGCTGATCGCGGTCGAGGCGCCCGCGCAGGAGGACACCGGCCGTCCGATGCTGTGCTTCGAGACCATCACCTTCGCGCCGATCGACCGTCGGCTTGTCGAGCCTGGCCTGATGTCGGCCGACGAGATCGCATGGCTCGACGCCTATCACGCGGAGGTCCGGCGCCGGGTGTCGCCCGCCCTTGAGGCCGACGACCGGTCCTGGCTAGAGGCGGCGACCGCTCCGATCACCGGGTAGGGCCGGGCAGCGCCGGTGGGGGGAGACCGGTCAGTCCTTGCGCCGGTCCGGTTTGCCGGAGATCGGGACGTCCTGCCGGCGGCGGTCGGGGCCGATATATGACTTGTTCATGATGAACGCGCGCCGCTCGTTCAGCGCCAGGTCGATACGCTTGCGCAGGCCCTCCAGTGTCACCGGCTTGGCCATGAGCAGGTTGACCCCGGCGTCCCGCGCGGCCCTGACCGAGCCGCGATCCGCGCTGGCGGTGAGCAGGACGATCGGCAGGTAGGGGTTGGCGGACTCCGTGTCGGTGCGGACGTGGCGGATGAATTCCAGCCCGTCCATCGGTGCCATGACCATGTCGCAGATCACAACGTCGGCCTGAAAGCTCCGCAGCAGCCGCAGCCCCTCTGAGCCGTCCGCCGCTTCCCGAATCTGCCCGACGCCGAGCTCCTCCAGCAGTGCTGCCGTCAGCATCCGGCTCGCCCGCTCGTCCTCGACGACCAGGACCTTCAGCGCCCCATAGTCATCCTGCTGGTCCATACGCCTTCCTCATTTCGAAACCGCCGGGTCGCTCGCTACCATCATCAGGGTCGTTCCTCGGCATCGAACTCGGCCATCACGGCCGGTGCCTCCGCGCGCGTCGCCTCCACGGCGGCCCGCAGATCCGGCAGACAGTCCCGGGCCCGGTCGGGATCGCCGCTCTGCGTCTGCAACTGCAGGGCCGCGCGCTCGAGGCGCAGCGCCCCGAAATTCGCCGCCAGCCCCTTGATCGTATGCGCGATCAGCTTGGTCGCATCCCGGTCGCCGGTCTCGACCGCCGTCTCGACCAGACCGAGCTGGCGCACCGCCTCCTGCGGCACCAGGGCGATCATCTCGACGGCCCGGGCGGGCGGCAGGCCGCCCACCGCGGCTCGCACGCGGGCCCGATCGAACACGGGAGCCTCCGCCGACGCCGCGTCGGCACCGGCGGCGACGGTCGCGGGTCCGGCTTCCCCGCCGCGGTGGGACGCCCACAGGACGGTCCGGTTGAGCGCGTCCCAGTCGATCGGCTTCAGCAGCACCTCGTCGAGCCCGGCGGCCATGTATCCGGCGCGGTGCTCGGGCACCGCATCGGCGGTCAGCGCGACGATCGGCATCGCCGCCTTCTCGCCGCCCATGGCGCGGATCTCGGCGGTCGCCTCGGTCCCGTCCTTGATCGGCATCTGCATGTCCATGAGGACCAGATCGTAGGTCCGGCGGCGCACCGACCGCACCGCCTCCTCGCCGTTCACCGCCTCGTCGATCCGGTGCCCGGCCTGCGCCAGCATGCGCGAGACCAGCATCCGGTTCACGTCATTGTCCTCGACGAGCAGGATGTGCAGGGGCCGCGCCTGCTCGACCGGGGCATCGCTGACCGCCTCCATCGTCGGCGCCTCGGTGGCCAGCATGGGGACCCGGAAGGTGAAGGTCGATCCGGCGCCAACGGCGCTCTCCACGGCGATGTCGCCCTCCATCCCCTCGACCAGCCGCTTGCAGATCGACAGGCCGAGACCGGTGCCGCCGAACTGGCGGGAGGTGTTCGCCGCCCCCTGCTCGAACGCGGCGAAGAGCTGGCCCTGGACCTCGGGCTGAATGCCGATGCCGGTATCCCGGACCCGGCCGACGATCTCGACCCGGTCGCCCCGTCTGTCCCCGACCGACAGGGTCACGGAGACCGACCCCTCGTTGGTGAACTTCAGCCCGTTGGAGACGAGATTGGAGAGGATCTGCTTGAGCCGCAGCGGGTCGCCGAGCAGCCATTCCGGGATGTCCTCGTCCGCCGACCCGGACAGGGTCAGCCCCTTGGACGACGCCGAGATCTGGAAGAGCCGGAGGACGTCCGCCAGGGTTCGCCGCGGCGAAAACGGGATCTCCTCGAGCTGGACCTTGCCCGCCTCGAGCTTTGAGTAATCGAGAATGTCGTTGAGCAGCGCCAGCAGGGTATCGGCCGAGTTGCGCATGATATCGACGAACCCGGTCTGCTCGGGATCGAGATCAGTGCGGCTGAGCAGTTCGATCATGCCCAGCAGCCCCGTCATCGGCGTCCGCAGCTCATGGCTCATCATCGCGAGGAAGCGGGACTTGGCGGCGCCCGCCTCCTCGGCCCGGCGGCGGGACTCGTCCAGTTCATCGGCCAGCTTGCGCAGGGATCGGGTCTGCTCGGCCAGGGCGTCCCGCGCCGAGCGGAGCGCCCCTTCGGCCTCGACGCGGTCGGTGATGTCGGCCCGGATGCCGACGATGCCGCCCTCCCGCGTGCGGTTCTCGCCGACGAGATAGGTGCGGCCGTTCGACAGCCGCTGAGTGAAGGAGGTCGCAGGCGGGCTGAGGTGCTTGTCCACCCGGTCCGCGATCCAGGCCTCCTCGCGCCCGAACGCTTCCGGGAATTGTTCCCGGGACAGGCAGAAGGTCATCAGCCGCTCGAAGGTCCACCGCTCGTCGATCGCCTCCTGGGGCAGGTCGTAGAGCTCCTTGTAGCGGGCGTTGGACAGCACCAGCCGATCCTCGGAATCGAACAGCGCAAACCCCTCGGACATGGTCTCGATCGCCTCGATCAGGCGGGTCTCCGTGGCGCTGACGAGTTCCTGGGCCCGGCGCTCGGCGGTCACGTCGCGCCACATTGAGAGATAGCCGCCATCGGCCATCGGCCGGCCGGTGACGAAGTAGACCTCGGTCCCTTCCCGGCGCCACTCGAATTCCACCGACTCCCGGCCGCGGATCGCCCGGAACATCCGCTTGATGCCGACCTCGGTGGAGGGCAGCCGACGGATCGCGTCCTTCGCCACGCCGACCAGGGGCCGCCCGGTCTCGAGCTCCCCCCCGGTGAGCTGGACGAGGGTCTCGAAAGCCCGGTTCCAGGCGATCAGATGATTGTTCCGGTCGAAGGCGATCAGCGGGTTCGGCATCGTGTCCAGGATCGCCTGCAGCACCGTCGACGCGGCGGCGAGCGACAGCTCGGCCTGTTTGCGCCGGGTGATGTCCAGCCGGGTCGTGACCGTCAGCCCGCTCTCGCTGTAGTTCTCCTTGATCATGTACCAGCGCCCGTCCGGCACCTGCCGCTCGGGGATGGGCGAGCGGGTCCGGCGGGCATCGAGCCGGCGCTGGACATAGGCGTCCCGTTGCGCCGGGGTCATCGACGGGTCGCGGGCGAGGCTGTAGCGCAGAAGGTCCTCGAACCCGTGGCCGATGATGTCGCCCCGTTCCCGCAGGAACGGATACATTTCGAAGAACCGCTCGTTGCCGAACACGAACCGGTCGCTGCCGTCGTAGATCGACAGCGCCTCGTCCATCGTATCGAGCGCCTCGCGCAGAATATCCGGCCGGGCGGGATCGGGTCCGGCTGCCGGCTGCAGGCCGCCCAGAATCCAGTGAACGCCGATGATCTCCCCGTCCGCGCTGCGGGTCGGGTGGCATCTGACGACGACGGCGTCCCCATTCGCGGTGCCCTCAGCGGTTTCCGGCATCAGGGAGAACTGCGCCTCCCCGCCGCCAAGCGCCGTCCTGAAAGCACGCTTCGCCTCGGCTGCCGCGCACAGCGTCTCGGCGGTTGCCGCCCGCGCCGTCGGGCCGGACGCCGGTCCGAGACGGCGGAACACCGCGGTCGCCGCCGCGTTCCAGGCAACAGCGACCCCGTGCCGGTCGAAGCCGACGGTCGGCTGTTCGAGCCCCCGGACGATTCCGGCGAAATGGTCGGCTGCTCCGGTCATGATCCCGCGCAGGAAATACGCCACACTCCCAGGCAGCATGCCACCTGGAATACCAGTCTAGAGTATATTCCCTGCCAGCGGGGCCATCGATCCTCCAATAAACATCAAATTTTCGACGCCCACACGGCTAGATTATTTCGAAATTGGACGACGACAACTCGGACGTGCTGACTCCGACAAGTGTAATCGTATTGCTTGAACCAAGGGAGACGACGGCGTTCCCCGACGAGTCGGCGGTCGCACCGAGAGCCGCCGACGCCGAGGTGATGGAACTCCCGTTCACCGCACTGGTGATCTGGATCACGTCCTCGGCGACGTTGAAGTTCAGGATCTGGTCGTTCGACGAGTCCGCCTCGAACACGAACCTGTCGGCCCCGCCGCCGCCGTCCAGGGTGTCGTTGCCGAACGCGCCGATGATCGAGTCGGCGCCGAGATTGCCGAATAGCATGTCGTTGCCGATCCCGCCGCTGAGCGTATCGACCCCCTGACCCCCGTAGACCGTGTCGTCGCCGCTCCCGGACAGGATCAGGTCGACGCCCCGGTTCCCGTAGACCAGATCGTTCTCGCTCTCGGTCACGATGAAGTCGTCGCCCAGGTTGCCGAAGATCGAGTCGGACCCGATGCCGCCGTAGATCGTGTCGTCGTCCTGACCGCCATAGACGACGTCGTCGCCGTTGCCCGCCGACAGGCGGTCGCTCCCCTGGTTCCCGTAGAGGATGTCGTCGTCGGTATTCGCGTAGATCTGATCGTTTCCGGTACCGCCGGAGAGCGTGTCGTTGCCGCCCGACGCGGACAGGGTGTCGTTGCCGCCGGCGCCGGCGATGAAGTCCGCCGAACCGCTTCCACCAAGCAGCTCGTTGCCGTCCGAACCAACAATCGAAACCATCACCGTTCTCCCCAGATGAAATACCGAAAAAGCCTAACCCGACCCGGCCCGGCGTCGCAAATGGCGCCTACAGGCTCCAGTAACGCCTGTCCGCCGGCAGGCCATTCGGGTCGAGCACCGATCTGACGTCGATCAGAAGGCCGCCCGGCCGCAGGCGCCCGCCGATACCGGCCTCCCCCTCGGCCAAGAACACCCGGTGCGGGCTGGCCAGGACCAGGGCGTCGAGATCGACCAGGCTCGCGGTGTCGACCAGATCGCCGCCCAGGATTCGCCGGGCCACCGCCGGGGCGACCAGCGGGTCGGCCACAAGCACCTCGGCACCGAGTTCGGCAAGCCCCGCGACGATCGGCGGAACCTGGCTGTTGCGCGCGTCCGAGACGTTCTCCTTGAAGGACACGCCCATCACGCCGATCCGGGCGCCGGCGATGGCGGTGCCGCCGGTGCCGAGCAGGGTTACCGTCTTCTGGACCACCCGCTCCGCCATGGTGTCGTTCAGGCGCCGGGCCGAACGGATCAGCTCCGGGTAGTAGCCGTGGGCCTCCGCCTTGGCGATCAGGTAGTAGGGATCGACGCCGATGCAGTGGCCGCCAACCAGGCCCGGGCTATAGGGCGCGAAGTTCCATTTGGTCCGGGCGGCGGCGAGCACGTCCTCTGTGCGCAGCCCGAGCCGGTCGTACACCTGCGCCAGCTCGTTCATCAGCGCGATGTTCACGTCACGCTGGATGTTCTCGGTGATCTTCGAGGCTTCCGCGACGCGGATCGAGGGAGCCGGGTGCAGGCCAGCCGGCACGATGTCCTGGTAGAGCGCGACGACCCTGGCCAGGGCCTCCGCGTCCTGGCCGGAGACCACCTTCACCACATTGCCGAGATCATGGGTGGAGTCGCCCGGGTTGATACGCTCCGGCGAGTAGCCGAGCTTGAAATCCCGCTCCCCGTCGAGCCCGGATACCTCGGCGACCAGCGGGCCAACCACCTCTTCGGTGGCGCCGGGGTGCACCGTCGACTCGACGATTACCAGGCCACCGGGGCGGATCGCGCCGCCGACCGCTCGGGCGGCCTCCGCCAGCGGGCCGAGATCCGGCCGCCGGGCCTGATCGATGGGCGTGGGCACGGCGATCACAAAGACATCCGCGCCCGCGAGATCGCCCGGCCGCGACGTGAACCGCAATACCGACGGCAGGTCGAGCGGCGCCGCGTCGGGATCGTTCCGGTCGACCCCCCGCGAAAGCTCGTCCGCCCGGCCCGCATCCGTGTCGAAGCCGACGACGTTCCGGCCCGCCCCGGCGAAGGCCAGGGCCAGGGGCAGGCCGACATAGCCAAGGCCGAGGACGGCGATGGTGCGATCGCCGCTCATCGGCACGCTTCCCGGGCGAAGTCGCGCAGTGCCGTCGCCGTGTCGCGGGGGCCGAAGCCGAGCGCAGCCGCCGCGGCGATATCGATTGTGAAGGACGCCTTGCCGGCGGGCCCCTCCTCCACCTCCGCCCGCAAGCCTGCGCCCTCCGCGAGGCAGGCCGGGACGTCGCGCACCCGCACCGCATCGCGGCTCGCCACCGGGACGGCCGCGAACCCGGCGGGCGGCGCGCTCAGCACCTGGGATGCAAAGGCGGCCACGTCCTGAACGTGCACGACGTTGTTGAAGGCGGCGGCGGCATTGAAGATCCGCACGGTCTCGCCGGCCCGTATCTTCGCCAGGACCTGAACCGGCCAGTTGCGCGAAGCACCGCCGCCGATCACCGCCGGAAGACGGATCGCCAGGGCCGGGCCGCCGCGCTCCGCCACCGAGTGCTCGCCCAGCAGCTTGGACATGCCGTAGGGATCAGGGTTCACCACCGGCGTGTCCGGTGTCACCGCCGCATCGGTGATGGTGCCGTGGATCGACAGGCTGGAGAGGTAGACGAAGACGCCGACCTCCGCCGTCGCCAGCCGAGCGGTCGCCATCGCGTTGTCGCGGATCAGGCGGGCCGTCGGCACGGCCCCCGCCGCGCCGGTCGGCGGCGAGGTCGCCGCGGTATGGACGATGGCATCCAGACGCGCCGGCAGCGGGTCGTCGCCCGCCAGATCCGCCCGCCAGGTCTCCCCGTCGGCCAGATCGTCCGGCAATGGCGACGCCCGGTGATGGGCGACCACCTCATGCCCTTCCGCCCGCAGCCACCGGGCGATGGCGCGGCCGGAGAAGCCCGCCGCCCCGGTGACCAGGACGCGCATGGGCTACTTGCGGACCGTGGCGAGGATGCGTTCGGTGGACAGGCCGTGGGCGGCCAGGATGTCCTCATGGCTGCCGTAGCAGTGCACGAACTCGTCCTTCAGAGTGAAGGTGTGGAGCTCGCACTCGGCCCGGATGTCCCAGGCGATCTGCTTGGTCTGCGGCGCCAGCCCACCCTGGGGGGCGTGTTCCTCGACCACGATGACCCGCTTGTGGCGGCGCAGCAGGTTGGCGACGCCCTCGGTGTCGAGCGGCTTCAGCGTGTGGCAGACGGCGAGCGACACGGAGTGCCCGTCCTCGGTCAGCGCGTCGGCGACCTCGGCCGCCATCTTGGTCACCACGCCGTAGGACAGGACGGCCACGTCCTCGCCCTTGCGCAGATAGCGCAGCTTGCCGAACTCCCACGGGTCGCTGTCCGGACCGGTGAGCGTCGGCTCGCCCGCCTTGCCGAACCGGAAATACACCGGCCCGCCGCCCTCGCGGTTGACCAGCCACTTCGTGGCCTCCGTCGCCTCGACCGGGTCGCAGGGCGCGATGATCGACATGTTCGGGATCGCCCCGGCGATGGCGATGTCTTCCTGAGCGTAGTGGGTGCCGCCGAGGGTCGAATAGATGACGCCGCCGCCGATGCCGACCACGGTGACCGGCAGGTTCTGGTAGCCGAGATCGTCGCGCACCATCTCGAACGGCCGGTACAGCGAGAAGGTCGCGATGGTGTAGGCGAAGGGCCGCATGCCCTTGAGCGCCAGACCGGCGCAGATTCCGATCATCGCCTGCTCGGCGACGCCGACATTGATGAAGCGCTCCGGGAACTCCTCGCGGAACTTGCCCATGGAGCCGGCCGGCGAGATGTCGGCGACCACGATGTGAATCCGCGGATCGTCCTTGGCAAGGTCGTACAGGACTTCGGCGAAGGTATTCCTCACGACGCGATCTCCTTCAACTCGGCCAGGGCCTGCTTGTATTCCTCGGGGTTCGGCGAGCGGTAGTGCCAGATCGGCACGTTCTCCATGTAGGACACGCCCTTGCCCTTGGTGGTCCGCCCGATCAGGCAGAACGGCTTGCCGCCCTTGCGGCTGGCCACCGCGTTGTAGACCGCCTCGGCGTCGTGACCGTTGACGATGGCCGTCTCCCAGCCGAACGCCTCCAGCTTCTCGTCGAGTGGATAGAAGCTCGGATGGGTCTCGGAGGTGCGGCCGAGCGACTGGAAGTCGTTGTTATCGATCAGCGCCACCAGGTTTGTGAGGCCGAGGGTCGAGGCCATCATGAAGGCCTCCCAGGTCGAGCCCTCCTGCACCTCGCCGTCGGAGAGCACACAATAGACGGCGCCCGCATCCGCCGATCCGCCGGCCTTGTTGCGCTCCGCGACCGCCATGCCGACCGCCATGGCCATGCCGTGCCCGAGCGAACCGGTCGACGCCTCGATGCCCGGATTGCCGTAGTCCGGATGGGCGCCGAGGATGCCGTGGGGGGTGCAGTACTCGTCCAGATGCTTCTTATCCAGGACGCCCCGATCCTCCAGGATCACGTACTGCGCCATGCAGCCGTGGCCCTTTGACATCAGGAACGTGTCCTGGCCGTCCGGGCGCATCAGGCCGTGGTAGCAGGTGTCCGTCAGCTCCATGCAGGAGAACGCGCCGGCGGCGTGCAGCGCGCTCACATGCTGGGAGATGTCGAGGATCCGCTTGCGGTAGCGCATGCAGCGCTGGCGCGACTCGGCGGGATCGAAGCTGTTGTGTCCGGGCTGGGCCGTCATGTGCCTTGGTCTCCGGCTATCAGGAAATGAGCGTCCAGTTGTAGTCGCCGGTGTAGCCGGCTTCCTCGAAGAGCGCGACCCACTCGTGCGGGTAGCCGTGGGTAAAGGCCGTCAGCACCCAGTCGAGGAAGATCTCCTTCTCCTCCTCGGTGCGGTAGCTGTCGACCTGCACGTAGGCCTTGCCGTCCTTGGTCACCCGCATGATCTCCCGCAGCGCCGTGATCAGCTCCGGCTTCTTCAGATTGTGCAGGGTGTTCAGCGAGATCACGGCGTCGAAGCTGTCGTCGGGGAACGGCAGGCTGACCGCGCTGCCCAGATGCAGTCTGCCGACCGCCTCCGGCTCGCAGTGCTTAAGCGCGTATTCCGAGACGTCCAGGCCGAACGCCTCCAGGCCGGGGCAGGCGATCATGAAGTCCTTCACCAGGAAGCCCTTGGCCGCCCCCACGTCGAGCACCCGCATCCCCGGCTCCAGGCCGAAATGGGCGATCATGTCCCGAGCGACCGGCACCCAGCGCCCGTCGTAGCGGTAGCCGCCATAGCCGTATTCCCGCGGACCGTCGAAATAGGTCTCGCCGTATTCCCGGCTGATGCGGATGTGCTCGTCGGTCTTGGCGTGCTCGCGCGCCTTGACGTTGCGCTTCGATTTCGGCAGCGCGTCGAGCAGGTTGATCTCGCGGCCCATGGGTCAGCCTCCGGTGACTTGGCGGTGGACCTTGGCCAGGCCCTCGGCCAGGGGGGTATAGCGGAAATCGGGGAAGGCATGGAAGGTCGCCGAGGGATTGAACGGGCGGTAGCCATTATGCGGCATCGGCCCGGAACGCGGGCTGCCCTTGATCATGATCCGCCGCGGCACGTGGCTGACCACCATCTCGGCCACCTCGCGGAACGAGTGGACCTCCCCGGTGGCGCCGTTCAGCACGCCGGTGGAGCGGTGCATGACCATCAGCTTGATCAGCTCGCCCAGATCGTCGACCAGCACGTGGTCGCGCTTCTCCTCGCCTTCGCCGAAGAGGGTGATGTCCTTGCCGTCGATGGCCAGACGGCGGAAGCGGTTCGGCCCGTAGCCGTTATGCGGGTCCTTGGCGCCGTAGACCAGGGTCGGACGGAGGATGCCGACCGGCACGCCGCCCTCGTCGAGGAGCATGCGTTCACGCGCCAGGTGCATCACCCCGTGCAGGGCGCCCGGCTCGGCGCAGTCGCCCTCGGTGAGCGGCTCCATCTTGTCCTTGTAGACCGCGTCGGACGACACGTAGATCACATGCGCGACCGGCTGCTTCTTGAGCGCGGCGACCACGGTGTTCATCATCGCGATGTTGCGCTCGAGCATGCTGCCGTCCTTGCAGGGCGCCTCGGCGGAGACGACCACCAGAACGTCGTCGGGACGGAGCTGCTCGGCCAGGAAGTCCGCCGCCTCATCGGATAGGAGATCGACCTGGGCGCGGCCGATCCGCTCGACCCGGCCGCCGGCCGCCTCGATCGCATCGGCCCCTGCACCGCCGACGAAGCCGGCGCCGAGAACGACCGTGCAGGGCGGCAGGGCGGGTTTGGCGAGGCGATGATCGAGCATGCGAGACTCCTGGTTCCGGGTGCCCCTACGGCCGGGTGACACCGAGCGTGATGTAGTCGAGGCCGGCGGCCAGCGCATCCTTCTCGTCCAGAACCCGGTACGGATCCAGAACGACACGCCCGCGCATGGCGTCGGCGATCTGCTTGGGGTCGAGAGCCTTATACGGGCTCCACGGGGTCATGATGCACAGCGCATCCGCCTTCGCGAGCGCCGCCATCGGACCGTCCGCCGCCTCAACCGGGATCGGCGCGGCCGACGCCGGGACGACAGGGTCGTGAACGATGACGTCCACCCCGTCGAGTTCGGCCAGCAGCGCCAGGGACGGCGAGTTCTTGGTCGAGTGGGTGTCCTGCTTGTAGGCGAGGCCGAGCACGGCGACCCGTGCCGACGGATCGCCGTCCAGCACCTTGGCCTTCAGCGTGCGCGCCGCCCAGCCCTTGCGCCAGGCCGAGTTCTCGACCCAGGCCTTCACGATCCCGGTATCGGTGCGGTGCGCCTTGCCGAGGCGCATGACCGTGGCGAGATCGCGCTCCAGATTGCCGCCGGCGAGGCCAAGGCCGGGTGCGAGGTAGCTGTAGAGACCGATCCGGCGGTCGAGCTTCAGGGCCGGCGCGATCTCGGACCAGTCGGCGCCCACATGCTCGCAGATCTCGGCCATGGTGTTGGCGACGCCGACCGAGGCGACAAGGCACATGTTGATCGAGATCTTCGCCAGCTCCGCGCTCTCGTAGCGCATCGGCAGGATCGGGCAGCCGAAGGCCTCCAGATACGTCCGCATGGCCGTCGGCAGCGGGGCCTCGGGATCGGTGCAGCCGACGATGTAGCGCTCCGGCTCCAGCGCCCGTTGCAGGGCGATGCCGAAGACGAGGGTCTCCACCTGATAGTGCAGCGGCCCGCGCACGCCTTTCACCCCGCGGGTGAAGCCGGGCGGCACCTGGCTCAGGATCACCAGGGTGGCGTCGTCGCGCAGGGCCGGGGCGACGACCTCCAGCAGACGCTCGACGGCGGACAGGTCGCTGGCCCCGGTGTCGTCGGTGGGCACGTCCGGCGCCAGATAGACGACGTCCGCCCGCCCCAGATCGCCGGCGTCGGCGGTGACCGCGATCCGCGCGCGGTTGGCGGCGAAGGTGTCATCCAGATCCGGCTCCGAGACCGGCAGCTCGGCCCGGTCGAGCCGGGCGATCAGCTCGGCGTCGGGATCGAACAGCACGGTCTCGAACCCCTTGGCCGCCGCGGCGGTGCCGGAGACGAGGCCGAGATGGGTCATGCCGCAATAGGCGATGACGGGGCTGGGCGCGGGGGCGGTCATTCGGGGGCTCCGAACCGGTCATAGGCCTGCCGCGCAAGGCCGCGCAGGGTGCGGTTGAGCCAGAGATCGTTATCGATCTCCGTGCCGTAGCTGGTCTCGCACAGGTGGCGGAAATGGGCGTATTCCGACTCCCAGGTCGGATCGGCCTGGACCAGGGTCACGGACTCCTCGGGCGGCCGGCCGGAGGGCAGGATGCGGGTGCGCTTGGTGAAGGTGCTGGGCCCCCACTTGCACAGGGACTCGATATGGGCGGTCCCGTTCTCCGCCAGCACGTCGCAGGTGAAGTGGTTGCGCCAGGACAGCAGGGTCATCTCGAGCTGGATGGTCGGACCGTTCTCGGGGTCGGCGGCGATCACCACCTGGTCGAAGGCCCGGTTTTCGTGCCGCCGCGCGACCCGGGTCTCGAACTCCCAGGTTCCGGCGTCGGGCAGCCAGAACTTCAGCGTGTCGAGCAGGTGCGAACCGAGATCGGGCAGCACCCCCGCACCCTGGTCGCGCCAGGCACTATCGCGCACCAGCCGGGCCGTGCCGTTGCCGTAGAACATGCGCAGGCTGAAGATCCGGCCGAGTTCGCCCGACTGGATCAGGTCACGCATCCGAACGTAATGCGGCTCGAACCGGTGATTATAGGCGGTGACGCAGACCGCGCCGGTCGAGCGCGCCAGCTCGGACAGTTCCTCCAGGACCCAGTCGTCCTCGGCCACCAGCGGCTTCTCGACCAGCACGTGCTTGCCGGCGCCCAGCAGGGTCTTGAGCAGCGCCGGCTTGGGTTCGTCCGGCGTGCATACGATGGCGGCGTCGAACTCCTGGAACGCGATCTCGGACAGATCCTTGTAGTCGGCCTCCTCCGAGACCGGATCGATCACGGCGACGCAGTCCGCGCCGGCCACCGCCTTGCGCTTGCGTCCCTGTACCCCGTAGCCGATGACGATGACCCGCATGATCCGGTTCCCGCGATTAGAGAGGCTCAGTCCTGGAACCGGGCACGTCGTTCGTAGGTCTCGATCTTCTTGAGCACCATCTCCGGCTCGACGGGGATGTTGCCGTCCATCTCGCACTCCGCCGCCGCAGCCATGGCGCCCAGGATCGAGGCGACCACCTCGTCCCCCGTCGCCTTCAGGGCCAGCGTGGCATAGGACAGCAGCGCGTCGCCGGAGCCCACCGCGTCGATCACATGGTCGGCGAAACTGTCGAGGCCGAAGAAGGTGCGCAGCTCGCCGCCGCCCTCTCGGAACGTCATCGAGCCGCGCGAGCCGAGTTTGAGGATCAGCACCTTGCACTTCGCCTCTTCGAAGAGACGGGTGCCTAGCGGGCGGATCACGGTGTCCTGGTCGCCGAGGGAGAAGCGCGCCTCCTTCTCGTTCGGCGTGATCAGGTCGAAGCCGCCGAAGTCGAGAATATTGCCCCAGCGGCTGGCGACCTGGCTGTCCGCCACCTTGAATACGCCGTCGGGAATCGCGTCGGAGAGCAGCGGGATGCTCTCGCCGTTGAACATCCCGTGTCGGAAGTCGCTGAACACGACCGCGTCGGCCGGGGTCTCCTTGATCGCCCGGACGATCCGCTTGGTGATCTGCTCGGAGATGCCGCGGTTGTCGAGCGTGTCGATCTTCAGCATCCGGTAGCCGCCGGCGACGATGGCGTTCTTGTTGATGGTCGGCCGGGTCTCGTCGACGATATCATTGAGGTTGATGCCGGACTTGGCGATGTCGTCGCGCACGAACTGGGCCAGATCGTCCTTGCCCAGGACCGTCGTGAAGGTGACTTCGGCGCCCGCCGCCTCCAGGTGCTTGGCGACGATGCCGGCACCGCCGACATAGTCCCGCTTGCCCTCGTAGCGCACGCTGAGCGTCGGCGTCTTGCCGCTGGCGCCGATCATCGAGGTGACGGTCAGCGAGTCGACGATGGTGTCGCCAATCACATGAACCTTCATGCCCTTGACCGCGCTGAGCGCGTTCTTCAGGTCGTCGAAGGTCCGCTTCTCGCCTTCCAGCAGGTTCATCAGCTTCTCGACGGCGAGGTCCGGCGGGCCGGACTCGATGATCGCCGAGGAGGAATAGACGATGTCGCCGGGGGTGAAGATCACCTCGCCGCCATAGCTCTCTACCGCCGCCTTCTCCTCCGCCGTGCGGGGATGCAGGCCGCCGCTCTGGTACTCGTAGCCCTTCACGAAATAGTCGGGCTTGATAGTCAGGATGTTCTCGATCGGCGTCGGGTTCGGATCGACGGTGACGTAGTCGACCGTCTCCAGCGCGGCCAGGTTCAGGGCGCGCAGATCCTCCGGGACGAACGGCCGGTGGTCGGCCTTCTTCACATGAGCGTCCGCGGTCACACCGACGACCAGCTTGGCCCCCTTGGAGCGGGCGTAGACCAGGTGGCGGATATGCCCCGGATGCACCAGGTCGAAGGTCCCGTGGCACATGACGATCTTCTGCTTGCGCGGCGGATCGCCGAGCAGCTCCGCCAGTTCGGCCGCGGTCTTGATTTTGTGCTTGTAGGTGCTCTCGATCACCGCGCCGCTCCTTATGCCGTCGCGTTCTTCTTGTCGGGACCCAGATAATCGAACCAGGTCTTCGTCGCCTTGGCGATGCTGTCGGGGGTCCACAGCGGCGCCTCGCGCCAGTAGTCGAGCTGGGCCAGCATGCGCCCGACCCCCTCCTCGAACGACACCTCCTGCTTCCATCCGAGATCGCGGGTGATCTTCGAGATGTCGGCGAAGGTGCAGTCGGGCTCGCCCGGGCGCTTGGGAATGTTGATGTGCTCGCTTTCCAGCAGCTCCACCAGCTTGTTGACCGGCTGCGGGTCGCCGGCGCCCAGGTTCCAGACCTCGCCGATCTTGTCGGTCTCGGCCGCCGCCAGGAAGGCGCGGGCGACGTCGGTCACGAACAGGAAGTCGCGGCTCTGGGTACCGTCGCCGACCACCGTCAGCGGCTGACCGGCGATCTTCTGGCGCAGGAACACGCCGAACACCGCGCCATAGGCCCCGGAAGTCCGGGACCGGGTCCCGTAGGCGTTGAAGATACGGACCGAGTTCACCGGCAGGCCGTAGACCTTGTGCCAGTGGAACGCCGCCTGTTCGCCCTGGTACTTGGACAGCGCGTAGGGGTGTTCCGGCGCGATCGGATGATCCTCGCGGGTCGGCACGTCGGCCAGGCCGTAGCAGGAGGAGGACGCGGCGTAGACGAACCGCTTCACCCCGGCGGTGCGCGCCGCGTCGAGCACGCAGGCGGTGCCCTGGACGTTGACCGACATGTACTCCAGCGGCCGCTCGATCGACGGCACAATGTCGCCGATACCGGCGAAGTGAATCACCGTCTGGGCGCCGACGAACGCCTCGTCGTCCGGCCTGATTTCGCGGATGTCGCGGAAGTCCCGGATCAGATCCTGGTTCTCACCGTGATGGGCGAGGTTGAGCTCGCGCCCGCCGGTCAGGTTGTCGATCGCCCGCACGCGATAGCCGCGCTCGAGCATGAGATCGACCATGTGGGAGCCGATGAAGCCGGCTCCGCCGGTGACGATGGCATAGGGTTTGTCGGCCATGGCGCGGGCGCCTTCCGTTCAGGTCTCGATGGTGAAGCCGGCGGCCGAGGCGTCGCCCTCGAACATCTTGACCGTCTCAAGGCTGAACTGGTCGAGATCCTTGCCGAGCCCGCCGAGCTTGCCGAGCAGGTCGTTGGTCACGGTGATGATGTGGCAGCCCATCTGGTCCGCCTGGACGATGTTCAGGAGCTCGCGCGGGCTCGCCCAGAGCAGCTCGGCCTTCGGGCGGTCCTTCAGGATCTCCAGGCACTCGGTCATCACCGGGATCGGGTCGCGGCCTGTATCGGCGATGCGGCCGGCGAAGACCGAGATGATCGCTGGCGTCGCCGGGTCGAGCGCGTCGGCGATAGCCTTGACCTGGGCCGGGGTCATGATCGCGGTGATGTTCAGCACCACGCCGTCCTTGGAGAGCGTCGAGATCGGCTCGCCCATGAAGTCGCCCTTGGTGTTGGTCACCGGGATCTTGACGTTCACGTTCGGCCCCCAGTCGCCGATCACCCGCGCCTGGGCGATCATCGACGCCGCGTCGTCGGCGAAGACCTCGAAGGATACCGGCTTGTCCGTGATCGCCGTGAGCACCTGCTTGGCGAAGGCGGCGTAGTCGGTGACGCCCGCCTTGCGCATCAGCGTCGGATTGGTGGTCAGGCCCTGGATGTAGGGCTTGGCCGCCATCGCCTTCATGCCGTCGAGATCGGCGCCGTCGGCGAAGATCTTGATCTTGAGGTCGTCGACAGAACTCACGCTCATGCTGTCCTCCAGCGGACCCGGCACGCCGCCGCGCCTGTCCTTTGTGACGCCCGGTCGGGCCGGGCCGGTCGTTACGCGCTCTCGCGCGCCAGTATCAGTCGGGCCGCTTCCGCCACGTCGGCGACCGTGAAGTCGGGGGTCTCGCGCTCCGGCTCCGCATACCCCCGCTCGATCAGGATGGTCGTGCAGCCCGCGGCCCTTCCGGCGCCGACGTCGCGCCAGCGGTCCCCGATCATGTAACTCGCCGGGAGATCGAGGTCGAGATCGCGCGCGGCATTCAGGAGCATTCCGGGCGCGGGTTTGCGGCATCCGCAGCCTTCCCCCGAGTCGTGGGGGCAGATTCGCACGTCGTCCAGGGGAAGTTCGGCGCCGAGTTTGGCGTGCATCGCCTCCATCGTGGCCGAATCGACATTCCCGCGGGCCAGTTCCGGCTGATTCGTCGTCAGCACGGTGACGTATCCGGCGGCCTTGAGAGACCGTATCGCGTCGGGCGCCTCGGGCAGGATATGGAAGTCGCGGAGGCTGAGCGCGGCGTAGGGTTTGCCGTCGCGGACCTCGGTGCGCACGAGCACACCGTCACGGTCGAGAAACACGGCCTTGCGCTTCGGGGTCACGGCCTCTTCCTCGCGGTCCCGCCGCGGCCTCCGGGTCCGCCCCTCAGGCGCGCGCCAGACCTTCCCACTTGTTGGCCTTGGCCATCAGGTTCGGGTGGCAGACCAGGCCGTGCCAGATCACAGCCTGGAAGGCCTCGGAATGCGGGGTGATGTGATTGGCGTCGACCACCGGAACGACCATGACATGGTCGCCGACCTGCTTTGTGTAGCCGCCGTCGCGGCCGACGACGCCGAGGATCTTCAGGCCGTGCTGCTTGGCGTATTCGAGCGCCAGGACCAAGTTCGGGCTGACGTTGCGCTCGCGCGAGCCGCCGCCGACGGAAAAGACGAGCACCGCGTCGTTGGCGCCCGCCTTGGACACCTCGAGCCAGCCGGCGAACACGCTCTCCCAGCCCTCGTCGTTGGTCCGGGCGGTCAGCTCGGCCACATTGTCCGTCGGGGCGTAGGCCTCGATGGCGCAGAGCTTGCGGAAGTCGTTCACCGCATGGCCGCAATTCGCCGCCGAGCCGCCGACGCCTAGAATGAAAAGCCGCCCGCCGCGCGCCCGCAGATCGACGAGGGCCGCGACCATCGCCTCCATCTCTGCGGGGTCGAGGCTACGGCAGATTTCCGCCGCCTGGGCGAGATAGGTCTCGGCGTGGGACATCGTCTGGATCTCCGGCGGCCGCGGCTCAGGCCGCGGTCAGCTTCTGCATGGTCTTGACGTTGAAGTACCGATCGTCGGTCATCGAGTTCGGCAGCTTGCCGTCGCGGAACGCCTTGACCAGACCGCGGACCGCGTCCTCCACCGTCAGCTCCGGCGCGAAGCCGAGCGTGTTGCGGATCTTGTCCGAATTGACGTGGTAGGAGCGGATGTCGTCGGTGGGCGTGGTCACGATGTCGATCGGCGCCTTCTCCGGCATCTCCTCCTCGACCACCTTCTTCACCACGTTGGCGATCTCCGAGATCGCCATGTTCTGGTAGCCGGCGTTGAAGGTCTGGCCGTTGATCTTGTCGGCGTCGTAGCTCAGCAGTTCGACATACAGCCGGCAGACATCCTCGACATGGATGTTCGGGCGGAGCTGGCTGCCGCCGAAGACCGTGATCTTGCCGTTGTTGACCGCGTGGTTGGTCAGGATGTTGACCGAGAGGTCGAGGCGCATGCGGGGCGCGTAGCCGCAGACCGTCGCCGGGCGGATGGTCACGGCGACGAAATCGTCGTCGTTGTGCTTCCACAGCAGCGGCTCGCACATGCCCTTGAACTTGTTGTAGTCCGTCAGCGGCACCAGCGGATGGTCCTCGGTGACGTCCGGGGCGTCGGACACGCCGTAGACCGAGGAGGTCGAGGCGTAGACGAAGCGCTTCACCCCCGCCTTCTTGGCGGCGACGACCATCGGCTCGAAGCAGTCGTAGTTGATCGACTTCGACAGGTTCGGGTCGAGCACGAAGGACGGATCGTTGGAGATGCAGGCCAGGTGGATGACCGCGTCGCAGCCGGCCACCGCCTTGGCGAAGGCGTCGGTGTCCCGCAGGTCGCCCTTAACGGAGGTCAGCTTCGGGTTCGCCAGCGGCAGATTCTCGTCGCCGAAATACTGGATATCGAAAACGACGACCTCGTAGCCCGCATCGAGCAGCTTCGGGGTCAGCATGGAGCCGACATAGCCGGCGCCGCCGGTGACGAGAACGCGCTTGATGGTCTTATCGGTCATGGGTCGGTCCTGCCTGGCCTTGGCTGAGAGTCTCTCTGCTGGGGCGCGCCGGCGCCGATGACGCCCGCACCGTCCGAGAATCCGCGCGGTATAGCCGATGCGTCGGGGTGCGGCAAGGATTCGGCGGTCGCCACGCCCGAGCCGACGCGATCAGGTGAAGCTGTCGACGCCCCCGATCGGCGGCAGCAGTGCCGGGTCGATCATCCGCGGCGAGCGTTCCAGGGCCGCGTTCAGCAGCAGCAGTTCCTCGGCCTGCCGGACCCCCTCCTCGTCCTCGACCACCAGCGTCTCGTAGATGAAGTGCATGGAGCCGCCGGCGGCGAGAAGCTGGTCGAAGATCTCGCGGCGCTTGTCGGCCCGGTCCGGCAGCATGAACAGGCTGCACATGACGATGCCCTCGATCTGGTCGAGATCGCGCAGCATGGCGTAGAGCTGGAGAAAGCAGCCGTCGAAGAAGTACTCGCCGCGGGACAGGCGGAACACCTTGCCCTTGCCCCGCACGTAGTCGCGCATGATCAGGTTCTGCGACGTCGCCGGAATGCGCAGCCCCTTGAACGGCTGGTGGGTGACGTAGCCCTGCAGCCCTTCCCGGTTGTTGGCGGCGCGCTCAGCCATCGAAACCCTCCGGCTCCTTGTAGTTCATGCCGACCCGGCTCAGCACCTTCGGCGTGATCGGGGTGTAGAACCGGCCGAGGCACTTCTCCTCGCTGGTATAGGGCGTGAACAGGCCGGTCAGGCGACAGTTGAACGACCAGCGGGTTTCCGGCGTCACGTTCATGATGTTGCCGTGCAGCAGCAGCGGCGAGAACACCAGGACCTTGCCGTAGGGCACCTCGATCCAGTGCAGGTCGTCCTTGAACTCCTCGAACAGGTCGAAGTCACGGCCGCCATCGGGCAGGTTGCTCATCTTGCCGCGCACGGTGCGGTTCACCTCCGGCGGCAGGATGAACATCGCCTTGGTGTCGTAGACGTCGACGATCGGCATCCACTGCACGACCTCGAACGGCGTCTCGGCCGACCAGGGATCGGCATGGATCGGCAGCACCGACGTGGGATCGTTCGGCATCTGGATCGAGAGGTTGACCTTGTTCTGCATCGCCAGCTCGTTGCCGACGATGGCATCGACCGTCGAGCGGGCAAGCGACAGGTAAGTCGGCCGAGCCCAGGCGTTGTTGTTGAGCTGCTGGAAGACATGCAGCCGGAGGGCGTTGACGTCCTCGACCTTCACGCGCTCGTGCACGGTGTTCAGGAAGACGCCGTCGTCGTCCGGCAGGTCGCAGCCGATATGGCCGCAGGCGATCTTGACGATCTCGTGGCGGAACGCGTCGAGCCGAGGCCGGTCGTCGACATCGACCACCACGTAGCCCTGGTCCAGAAACGCCCGGGAGAGGGCGGCCTCCCGCTCGTCGGTGAAGCTTTCGATCAGAGCCATAGCCTGTCTCCTTGAACGTCGAACGCGACCGTCAGCCGTTGCGCACGTCTGCGGGGTCTAGCGCGTCCCGACCGCGCGGCCAAGGGTTCAGTTCGCGCGAAACCCCTTTGCGCGGATGACGGCCTCGTCGATGACATTTGACCAATCGGCACCGGTTTGCCGGAGCAGCGTCAACGACGGGTACCAGGGCACGGTCTCGCCGTCGGCGAACCAGAACCACAGCGGATCGCGCTGCATCAGCACCAGGCCCGGAACGCCGAGCGCACCGGCCAGGTGCGCTGCGACGCTGGAAATCGTGACCACCCGGTCGAAGGCGGCGATCTGCGCCGCCAGGTCGTCGAGCCCGTCACGGATGTCCTCGGCCGGATTGTCGAGCGGGACCGGATGGCCCGCCGCCGCGACCTCGGCGATCTCCTCGGGGTCCGGATCGTACTGCAGGCTGACCGTGGTGCCGCCCAGCGCCAGGAGCACCGGATCCAGAGCCTCCAGCGGGATCGACTTCCGACCACCCGTCCGCCGGTTACCGCTGCGCCAGCACAGGCCGGTATACGGGGCCGGGCCGAGGGCCGAGAGACGGTCGCGCCACCAGGCGACCCGGTCCGGGTCGGGCGTCAGGTAGGCGGCCGGCGCCGTGAAACCGTCTGTACCGGGGCCGACCAGCACCGGCAGGCGGGGCAAAGCGCTCTGCGCCGCCGCACCCCGCACCAGGACCGGTGCCGGCGGATCGCTGCGGTCGACCACGGTAACGTCGGGGAAGGATCGCGCGAACAGCGGCACCAGGCGGGGATCGGCCTCCAGAACCGCCGGGCCGCCCCATCGCCGGACCGCCGCCGGCACCAGGCCGGCGAACAGGATCTCGTCGCCGACCCCGAACTGCGCCGTCAGGGCCAGGTGTCCGCTTTCGATCGCCCCACCCTCCCAGAGCGGCGCCGGGATGGCGTGCGATCGGGCGTCATGATCGGGCACGCGCCAGCGCATGTCGTAGTCGGCGTAGCCCGACCAGTCGCGCCGGGCGAGCCGCATCCAGCCCCGGGCGTAGCGGGCGCGCGGTTCCTGCGGATCGCGTGCCAACGCGTCGTCAAGCCGCCGCTCGGCCGCCGCGCGGTGACCGAGCTCGATCTCGCTGAGCGCCAGGTTGACCATGGCGTCCACATCCTCGGGGTCGAGCGCGACCGCCCGGGCGAACAGCTCCCGGGCCACGTCGGCCCGGCCGCCTTTCTGCAGCCGCGCGCCCATGACCTTCGCGGCAAGCGGCCTGGCGGGATCGATGCAGGCAAGCCACGACCACCGCAGATCGTCCAGGTCCGGCGATGCGCCGCAGGCGAGTTCAAGCAAGGCTGCCGCGCCGGGGTCGAGCGCCAGGGCGCGGCGCAGCGCCGGGCCAGCGTCGCCGCCCCCCCGGATGCGGGCGCGCGCCAGGTTGGCCCAGGCCCGGCTTTCCTCCGGCCGCAAGCCGGCCACGGCCTCGAATGCGGCAGCGGCCGACGACCAGTCGCCGACGGCGATGGCCGCCCGCGCCCGACCCTCCAGTGCCGCCAGCTCTACGCTCATTCAGCCGAGGCGGCGGTGCCGGGCTGCGGCGCGGCCGGCGGCGCGCCGGGGAAACCGTCCTCAGTGGCGGTGGAGGAGAACCGCGGCAACGCCCCGGTCCGCACCCGCTCGATCAGCTCAAGGTGCTGGGGCAGGCAGACCGTGTCGAGGTCGTAGGTCCGCACCGCGAAATCCCGGGCGGCGGCGCCGAGCCGAGCGCGGCGCTCGGGGTCGTCGAGCAGCTCGCAGATCCTGGCGCACAGCGCCTCGTGATCGAAGAAGTCGACCAGCACCCCGGTCTCGTCGTCGGTGATCGCCTCGTGCAGCGGCGGTGTGTCGGAAGCGACGATGGTGCAGCCGATCGACATGGACTCGAGCAGGGACCAGGACAGCACGAAGGGGAAGGTCAGATACATATGCACGCGGCTGACCTGAAGAATCTGCAAATAGTGCGAATAGGGAACGCGCCCCACGAAATGTACCCGGTCCGGGTCGAACCGGATCTCGGCCTGCATCTTCTCGCGCCAGTTCGGGTAGTTCGACGGCTTGCTGCCGTAGCTTGTGTCGTCGCCGCCCACCACGATGATCTGGGCGTTCGGTCGCGCCTTCTGGATCAGCGGCAACGCCCGCATGAACACGTCGAAACCGCGATAGCGCTCCAGGTTGCGCGCGAGATAGGTCACAACCTCGTCGTCCCGCGTGACGACACTGCCGTCTGGAAGCGGCACGCGCACGTCCGGGTTCGGGACACAGATGTTGGTCCGCACCCCGTCATGAATGATCGAGGTCCGCGGCTTGTAGGCGGCCGGCATCTGCTCCCACTGAAAGCGGGTCGGCGTCACGTTCCAATCGGCCGCTTCCATCGACATCAGCAGGTGGATGTTCCGCATACGGGTGCGGCAGAGGCGATCGATATCGACCTCCTCGCCGCCGAAGCCCACATCGGCGCCGGTGCCGTGATAGTAGTACTCAGAGAAGTTGAGGACCGGCACGTCGGGATAGACGTCCTTGAGGAACAGGCCCTCGCCCCAGCCGGAATGGACGCAGATGATGTCCGGCGTCCATCCGGACTCCTTCAGCTCCAGACAGCTCCGCACCACCGCCTGACCGTAGAGGAGCTGTTCGTCCAGCACGCGCACATAGCGGTGACTGTCCAGCCGCGGAGCGCGCTGCAGGTCGTAGCGGATCTTGCGGACCCCGGGAATCTCGAGCTTCTGTCGCCGGGTGACGAAGACGACATCGTTCTTGGAATCTTTCGCGAAGTGCTGGACGAGGTGGGCGTACTGCGCCGGCATGTTCTGGTGGATAAACAAGAATCGCACGTTGCGCGCTCCGCCGTCTCTGATGGTCCGCAGGTTGATTACAGCCTCGCCGGTGCCGATGCAAACCGCGCGATCGATGGTCCAGGTCTACCCGGCGGCGTCCTCGCTCCAGCCGTCGCGCCACGCCGCCAGACGGGCGGCGATGCCGGGCATGAACGACGCCCAGTCCTGCGACATGGCGCGGCGCTCCAACCTGACGCTCGGATACCAGACCGTCGTGGCACCGGTCTGTCCCCACCGCCAGTCGGCCATCCAATGCAGAAGGACCCAGCAGGGGCGGTCCAGCGCGCCCGCCATATGCGCGACGGCGCTGTCGATCGTGATCACCAGATCGAGCTGGTCGATCAGCCCGGCCGTGTCGGCGAAATCCGATATCCTGTCGTCGAGCCCGGTGATGCGCGGGTCCCCCTCGGCCGCATCCGCGCCCGACCCCACCTGCAATGCGTAGAAGTCGATGCCGTCCACGTCGAGCAGTGGCGACATGTCCTCGAACGGGCAGCTCCGCTGCTGGTCGCGGCGGTGGTTCGGGTTGCCCGCCCAGCAGATACCGACCCTCGGTCGTCCCTCGCGGCGGGGGATCCGATAGGGATGGGCCGGCGGATCGAGATACCGGCCCGGCGCCATATCCGCATCCGTCGGCATGCCGAGGCGATAGGGCAGGCTCATGATCATCTCGGCGGCGTCCACCGCGCGCGGTCGGAAGCGGGTCGTGGCGCGGGCGACCCCTTTGGCCGAGGCGAGCAGCCGGCGCAGAGGGTCGTCGCAATAGACGAACACTTCGACTCCCGCGGCATTCAAGCTCTCCGCGTACCGAACGAACTGGATCGCGTCTCCCGCTCCCTGTTCGCTCACGCAGAGAATCCGCTTCACCGACCCGACATCGCCGTCCCAGGCGGGGACGCCGTTGGCCGCCAATCCCTCGAGCGATTTCCGGCGTGACCATCTGTGCTCGTAGAGCTCAAGCCCGGCCTCGTGGTCGCCGAGGGTGAGAAGCTGCAACGCCGCCGCGACGTCGATCTCCGGGTCGTCCGGCCGAACGGTCTGAGCCCAGCGGAAAAGGCTCAGCGCCTGTTCTTGTCTGCCGAGCATGCGCACCAGATTTCCGCGGTTGACCAGCAGGTCCGCGGCTCCGGGCTCGATGAGGGTCGCGACCTTCGACAGGAACTCCGCACTCTCGTAGCGGCTCTGCCGGGCCTCCACCAGGGCGAGCTGGTTCCAGGCCCGCGGGTCCATCGGCTGGGCCTGCAGAACGCGCTTCGCCCATCGCTTCGCGTCGTCGAGTCGGCCGGCACCGACGAGTTCCGGAATGAGGCGCAGGCCGCGATCGTAATCGATGTGCCTTGGCGCCTTTGCGGCAGATGGGGCCTGATCTGAAGGCTTGGCCATCGCTTCAGCGGGTGATCTCGCGATCCCAATAGGCCACCACATCGGCCTCCATCCGCTGCAGCGTGTACTGCCCCGCGGTCTCGCGGCCGTGGCCAACGATCTGCGAGCCGCCATCGGCATCGAACGCCTTCATCGCCGTCGCCAGTGCGTCCGCCGCTCCGAACCAATCCTCTGGCGCGCACCACAGCCCGTTCTCCGGCGTCGCGTAGGACCGCCCGCCGTCGCCCGTGAATCCGACCACGATGCAGCCGCTCGCCATCGCCTCGATGGGCGGCAGCCCGAAGCCCTCGATCCGGCTCATCGCGAGGAACACCGCGCTCTCCGCCAGGATCTCAGCGGTCTCGGTCTCGGTCATCCCATCGATCACGACCACCGGGACATCGGCGAACTGCGGATGCGTCCGCTGGAACGTCTCGATGATGAAATTGCTCTCCAGGCGCATCTTCCGCGGCATCACGGCAATCTGCCGAAGCTTGGTCGCCGGTTTGAACCGCTCGTGGTCGATGCCGTTATGGATGATCGGCACGTCATCGATGGCGAACGTGCGCTGGATATAGTCGGAGATCACCTCGCTGCAGCTGAACACGCCGTGCAGCCCACGGTCCTCGAACCCGTTGCCGGGGCCGAGTCCGTGATAGAGGTAGAAGTGGTTCTGACAGAACATGAGGCGGCGCACATCGAAGCGCTGCAGCCGCTTCATCAGATCCGCCCAGGGTTCCGGGATGACGTAGATGTCGCCGGCGCGAACCCGGTAGCTCGGGCCCAGAACCTCGTAGGGAATGTCCTCCTCGAAGAACGAGTCCCGATTGCTGTCGATCAGAACGATGCGGGCGTCGAACCCGTTGCGGTTCAGCATCGCCACATGATGGTGGGCGATGCGGACGCCGCCGAGCGGATAGCCGAAATGCTTCGACAGGTAGAGGATTCGCCGGTCGCCACGCGCCTGCATGGGGCCGGTCTCGGTCTCGGAACTGGGCATCGGCGATCAGGGCTCTCGTAGCGCCGTGGTAAAGCTGCGGATCAGCGGTTCCAGCAGATAGGTCAGAAGCGTCTTCTCACCGACGCCGAGCATGGCCAGGGCCGGCATGCCGGACACCAGCGGCTGGTCGCCCAGAATGTGTTCCAGGGACGTGGGGTCGAGACGGATGTCGACGCGGTAGTAGGACGAGCCGCTCTGAGCGGGCTCGATCACATCCGGCGAGACCTGAATCAGTTCCCCTTCGACAGGGTGGGTGAAACGCTGGCTGAAAGCGGTAAGGCGGACCGTCACCTTCAGATCGCCCATCCCCTGGGTCACGGAGTCGATGTCGCGCGGCTTGACCTTGGCGACGACGACCAGCTCCTCGTTGTCGGGCACGAGTTCCATCAGCACCTGGCCGGCACCGATCACAGCACCGGCCGTGTTGATCGTCAGACGCACCACCCGGCCGCTTTCCGGTGCCTTCAGCTCCAGGCGATCGAACATCTGCTCGGTCACGGGAAGCTGCTGGGCCGACTCGCGGATCTGCCGGTTCACCATGTCGAGCTGGCCGCTGATCTGCGCCTCCTGCTGCCGCTCGGACTGGAGGATGCGCATGTCGTACTCGCTGAGGCGCTGGCGCATGCCGGCGATGTCGCCGACCAGGCCGCTCCGCGAACCCCTGAGGCTGGCCCGGGTGCGCTCCAGCGCCCGGACGCGGGACAGGCGTTCGAGCCCCTTCTCGTAGAGCTCGCGCACATTGGCCAGCTCCTCGTCGATCAGGCGGATCTCCTCGTCGAGCGCCTCCAGGCGTTCCTGGCCGGCGCCGATCGCCGTCCGCGTCTGAGCCATCTGCTCGCGCACCAGGGCGATCTCGCCACGGCGCGCCGCCATGCGGGAGTCGAGGAGCTGCTGCTCAGACTCGATCATGTCGCGGATCTCCGGATCGTCCGCCAGATCAAGCACTTCCGAAGGCAAGCGAATGGCATCCTCGCCCTCCCGCTCGGCCTCGAGCCGCGCCTTCGTGATCAGTCCGCCGTAGTAGCGCTTGCGCAGAATGCCCCGCTCCGCCTCCCCGCGGGTCGGGTCGAGCACCAGAAGCGTGTCGCCCTTCGAGACGTACTGGCCTTCCCGGACGAGCACCTCCTGCACCACGCCGCCATTGGCATGCTGGATGATCCGAGGCTCACGATCCACGCGGAGCGACCCGGGGGCCATGACCGAACTCTGCAGCGGCGCGAAGGCCGCGAAGGCACCGAACACGCCGAAGAACAGGAACATGATCGCATAGCCGAGCCGCATGCCGGACGCCCAATGGGGCACGGCCGACGCCGAGATCGACTCGTAGGGATCGAGAGCGATCAGTCCGCTGCCGGTCTTGGGCGTCAGGCCGCCCTGCTGCTCAACGACGCTCATCAGCTTCTCCCGGCGATCTTCGGTTCCGGCTCGCGCGCGGCAACCTGAGGCTGGGGTTTCGCGGGCACCGGGGCGATCACCGCGTCCCGGGGCGCGAACTTCTGAACCACGCCGTCGCGCAGCACAAGCACCTTGTCCACATGCTGAAGAACGTTGATGCGGTGGGCGATGAGGAACACGCTGGTTCCCTGTTCCTTCATCGCGTGGAGAGTGTTCTTCAGCGCCTCCTCGCCCTCGCTGTCGAGGTTCGAGTTGGGCTCGTCGAGGATCAGGATCAGCGGGTCGCGGTAGAGCGCGCGGGCCAGGGCGATGCGCTGGCGCTGACCGCCCGACATCAGCGTGCCGGCATCGCCGACCGGCGTGTCGTATTCCTTCGGCAGCCGCTGGATGATCTCGTGCAGGCCGGCCAGCTTGGCGGCGCGGATGATCGCGTCGGCGTCGGGATTCTCCTCCAGGCGGCTGATGTTGTCGCGCACCGTCCCGTCGAACAGCTCGACGCTCTGCGGCAGATAGCCGAAATAGCGGCCGAGATCCTCGGCCGGCCAGGAGAAGACGTCGGTCCCGTCGAGCCGCACGGCGCCGGCCGTCGGCTGCAGGAGCCCGACCATGACCGAGGCCAGGGTGGTCTTGCCGGCGCCCGAGGGGCCGATAACGCCGACGATCTCGCCGGGGTTCATCTCGAAGGAGACGTTGGAGAGGATCGGCCGGTTGAGACGCTCGAGATCGTAGGTCACGCCCTCGACCGTGAGATGCCCCTGCGGTCGCGGCGGGACGACGGTCAGCCGGGGCCGGTCCTCCGCCTCCTGGAGCGCATCCTCCACCTTGCGGTAGGCGTCACGGGCCATCTGCAGGGTCCTGTACGAGCCGATCAACGACTCGAGCGGCATCAGCGCGCGGCCGACGAGGATCACGGAGCCCATGATCACACCGGGCGACATGGCGCTGCCGGGCTGGATCATCTGGATGACGGCAACGGTCATGATGCCGATCTGCACGACCATCCGGCCCCACTTGGTCACGGCGGTGATGATCGCCGCGCGCCGGGAGGCCACGCCCAGATACTCGCGGCCGTCCTCGCTGTCGCCGTGCCAGCGGCGCACGATGGTCGGCGTCATGCCCATCGACTGCACGACCTCGGCGTTCCGGGCGGCGACGAGGGCCAGCTTGTTCGCCGGGCGGAGGGCCTTCTCGGCCTTCATCATCGGCTCGCGCGACCACCGGTCGTTGATGACCGCGAGCGTGAACAGGAACACGGCGCCGACCACCGCCACCACGCCGACCCAGAAATTCAGCAGGAAGAGCACGCCGCAGAAAAGCGGGATCCACGGGATGTCGAGCACGTTGAAGATCGACTGGCTCGTCAGGAAGGTCTTCACCGTGTCGAAGTGCTGCAGGACCTGCGCGGAGCGGGCGACGCCGCGCTGCATCGAGCGGGCGATCGAGAGGTCCAGCAGACGGGCCGCGAGCTTTCGGTCGAGGAAGTTGCCGACCTCGATCAGGGTGAAGCTGCGGGCGATATCGACGCCGGCCTGCACGCCGAAGGCGACGAAGGCCATGAAGAACAGCATGCCCAGGGTGGCCATGCTGTAGCTGCTCAGAACCTTGTCGAAGACCGAGAACATGTAGATCGGCAGGGTCAGGATCATGGAGTTCACCACGAAACTGAACAAGAAAATGGCGATGAACGCCCCGCGACACGCCGAGAAGGCTTCGCTCAGGGCGTCTTTGCTGGCCACGTGCTTCTGCATACCGCTCATCTTCGTATCCGCCGTTCGGGCCTTCCGGCCCCACAGATCGCTCGCCCCGACAGCGTTTGACCGTCCGTCGACGATCCGCTAAAGCGAGGCATCCTTAAGCCTTCTTATGTGACATCAATGTCAATGCAAGACCAGCGCGACACGCCGTTCAGGGTCTTCGTCGGGTACGACACGCGCGAGGACATCGCCTACCAAGTCTGCAAGAGCTCCCTGCTGCGCCACGCTTCGATCGATCTTCATATTGAACCGATCGTTCAGGAAAAGCTGCGGTCTCAAGGCCTCTACTGGCGGGATCGGGATCCGCTGGCGTCGACTGAATTCACATACACGCGGTTTCTTACACCCTACCTCGCCGGCTATCAAGGATGGGCTCTGTTCTGCGACTGCGATTTCCTGTGGCTTGCCGACATCGCCCAACTGGTTGAAATCGCAGACCCTTCGAAGGCGGTGATGTGCGTCCATCACGACCATCAGCCGGTCGAGGGGACAAAGATGGACGGCGCCGTCCAGACGAGCTACCCGCGCAAGAACTGGTCCAGCCTGATGCTGATCAATTGCGGCCACCCGGCGGCACGGCGTCTCACGCCGGAGGTGGTGAACACCGAATCGGGCGCCTACCTGCATCGGCTCCAGTGGGCGGACGACAGCCAGATCGGCGAGGTCCCGTCCACCTGGAATTGGCTGGAAGGCAGCATGCCGAAGCCGGCCGACGGCACGCCGAGCGCGGTTCACTACACCCGTGGCGGCCCCTGGTTCGAGAACTGGCAGGACGTCGACTACGGCGCGCTGTGGATCGAGGAGCGCGACCGGTACCTCGCCGCCCAGGAAGTGTCGTCCCCGGATACGCCCGCCGTGGATACCTCCTCCCCGGGCGGTGCCGCGCCCAAATCGTAACGCACCGGATATAGGTTGCCCCTTTCCCCGAACGCCGGAGAGCTCCCATGAAGAAGGCCCTGATCATCGGCGGCGGTTTCGCCGGATGCGCCGCCGCCCACCAGATGTCCCTGATCGGCGGGGGCTGGGAAATCGACCTGGTCGAGCGCGCCCCGTTCCTCGGCGGCGGTGTGAAGACCCACTGGCGCGGCGGGCACCCCTTCACCTTCGGGCCACGGCACTTCCTCACGCCGATGCCGGAGCTGTTCGACTACCTGAACGCCATCGTTCCGATGCGCAAGCTCGACCACGAGTTCATCACCTATGTCGAGGCCGACCGGAACTACTACACCTTCCCGATCCACCGGGACGATATCCCGCGGATGCCGGAGCGCGAGCAGATCGAGCGGGAAATCGCCGAGGCGCAGGAGCTGAAGGGCTGGAACGCGGCGAAGAACTTCGAGGAGTACTGGATCGCCTCGATCGGCAAGACCCTCTACGGCAAGATGGTCGACAAGTATTCCCGCAAGATGTGGCAGGTCGAGAGCAACACCATGCTCGACGACTTCGGCTGGTCGCCGAAGGGCGTGGCGATCAAGGAGGGACCGCGCGAGGGCTGGGACACGGCCATCAGCGCCTACCCGCTGGCGCCGGACGGCTACGACCACTACTTCGATGTCGCCACCGCCGACGTCAATGTAAGGCTCCGCACCGAGATCGAAGCCTTCGACATGCCCAACAAGCGGGTGCAGATCGCCGGCGAGTGGCACAGCTACGACGTGATCATCAATACGGTCTCGCCGGACATGCTGCTGAACTACGCCTACGGCGAACTTCCCTATGTCGGCCGCGAGTTCCAGACCATCATCCTGCCGACCGAGTTCGCCTTCCCGGAGAAGGTGTACTTCACCTACTACGCGGGCGACGAGCCCTACACCCGCATCGTCGAATACAAGAAGTTCACCCAGCACAAGTCGCCGTCGACCCTGCTGGGGCTCGAGATCCCGAGCCACAAGAACAAGCTGTATCCGCTGCCGATCAAGAAGCACATCCAGAACGCCTACCGGTACTTCGACGATCTGCCGAAGGGTGTCGTGTCGATGGGCCGCGCCGGCAGCTACAAGTACATCGATATCGACGACATCATCTGGCAGGCCATGAAGATGGCCGAGCAGATCAAGGACGGCGACCTGGACCACCCGGTGCCGGTCTACGGCGCCGACCAGTCGGCCCCGAACCTTCTGACCCAGACCATGGTGGACGAGGGAGTCGTGCCGGACGGCGTCGGCTGAGCCGAGCCGGGTCCGGCCGCACCGCGCTCAGCCTGTCCGACGATCGCGAAGGATGCGTTCGGCCAGCGCGCCCAGGGCATCCTCCCAGCGGTCGGGCAGGGGCGCCCAGGTGAACCGGATGTCGGGCAGCCAGTGCGAGCGGTCCGACAGCCGCGGGTATCGGAAATCGTCCTGAAACGCCCGCAGCGGCGCATATCCCGGCCGACCGACCCCATGGGCCAGGGCGACCGTCGAATTGGCGACCGAGACCACGGCGTCGAGGGCCGAGATCTGGGCGGCGAGGGCACCGAGATCGTCGAAAGCGTCGATGTTCGGATCGGCCAGCAGACGTTTGCCGAACGTGTCCGACACCGTCCGGAAATCCGCATCGTCCGGCTTGTACTGCAGCGAGAAGAACTGGGTGTCCGGCAGGTCGAAGATCGGCCCCCAGGCGCTCAGTGGGGCCTCGAAGGACCGCATCATGGCGCCGGACTTCACGCTCCGCCAGGACAGGCCGATCAGAGCCTGACCCGGAAACCGGGCCTCGTAAGATCGGCGCAGCGCCGCCGTCAGATCCGGGTTGGCCTTCAAATAGCCGGGACGCGAGGGCACCTCCTCGCTCAGCGCGACCAGATGGCCCAGCGGAAGCTGAAGGTCGGCGTCCAGGGCCGCCGCGTCCGTCTCCGCCGCGCCGCGCGGCAGCACCCGCGCCCAGGGGAACGAGCGGCGCAGCAGCGGCACCAGCTTGGCCGCGACTTCGAGCGTGACGGAACCGACACGATCGCGGATGGCGTTCAGGTACTGGCTGAACCAGATCTCGTCGCCGATCCCCTGTTCGCCCCAGACGAAGAGGTTGGCGCCGGGGAAGGGCGTCAGATTCCAGACCGGCACCGGGAGCGTCGGCTCCGGATGAAGCTGGCGGTAGGTCGAGAATCCCTCCGCCCTGAAGCGCTCCATATACGCCCGCCCCCCAAGGCGGCGGTCTCCGTCCTGAAGCATCACGGTGGCGAGCGTGTACTGCGCCATCGGGTGGTCCGGCTGGAGGTCGAGCGCAGCCTGGAAGCGCTCCGCCGCCAGCGCGGGGTCGCCCGCGTAGCGGGCGAGCAGACCGGCGTTGTAGGGGATCTCCACGGAATCCGGCGCGATCATGCCGGCCCGCCGCATCCAGGTCTCAGCCGCCGCCAAGCTCATGGCGTACTGCTCCGCGGAGGCCAGATTGAGAACCGTCTGGAAATCGCCCGGGTCTTGAATCAGGTAGCGACGCAGGATCGCCCCCGCCTCCTCGCCGCGCCGCAGGAACACCAGCGCGGCCGCAAGATTGCGGTCGATCAGCGGCTGGTCGCCGCCCGGGCTCGCGATCCGCGCCTGGGCCAGAACGCGGTGCGCCTCCTCCGGTTGTCTGGCTTCGAGCTCCAACCGCCCGAGGGCCGCGTAGCCGCGGAGGTCGGACGGGTCGAGCACGACGGCGCGGATCAGCGCCGCGCGGCCCTCGTCCAGACGGGCGAGGGTTCTGAGCAGAACGCCGACGCGCACCCACACTGACCGGTCGGTGGGCTGCGCCCTACTCCGCTGACGCAGCGCGGCCAGCGCCTCATCCTGCCGGGCGAGGGCGATCAGCGCGTGATTCTGAAGTTCCGCGAGATCAATCGCATCCGCCGGGTCGCACTCATGGGCAAGCCGCAGCAGGCTGAGCACCTTCGGCCATTCCTCCGCTCCCGCGCGCTGGCGCACGCAGACCCTCAGGAGGTCCATGTCCTGCGGATTGAGAAGGATCGCGGCGCCTTGAAACGGCCACGCCGTCCGGTCCACGGCCTCGACGCGCCACAGCCGGGCATCGTCGGGATTGGCGATCAGCGCCCGACGCCGGAGGTCCGCGGCGACGCCGTCGATACCGGCATGGGTGGCCACGACCGCGATGTTGCGGAGCACGCGCGCGTCGGTTCCGGCCAGCGTCCTCGCTCGGCCCAGGGCCCGGCGGGTCGCGTCATCCCCATGCCCGGCCGGGCGGACCATGGACAGGCCGAGCAGGTTGACGTAACCGGTCGGCCGTTCCGGCCAGATCGCCGCTATGGCCTTGAAGCTCTGCTCGGCCCCGCGCACGTTTCCGGCACGGCGGGCGAGCGCCGCCCGGCCGACGAAGACCTCGGGTGTCAGCTGGGTCTCGGAATGCGGACGCTGCATGACGCCGCCGCCGTCAGGCTCCGACGCCCAGCTTCGCCGACCCCTTGCCGTCCTTGAGCGACACCCAGCCGCCGGTCTCCATGCTTTCGTACAGGGCGTGCACGAGACGGAGCGACGGCAGCGCCTGGTCGACACCGATCGGCGGCGCCGTATTGGCCTCGAGCGCGTCGAGCACCTCACCGATCAGCGGCCCGTGGCCGAGCCCGTAGCTCGACGGGATCTTCTGGCTGTGCGCCTCGATGACCCCCTCGTCCTCCGGGGTGGGTTCCACCGGACGCCACAGCTCAACCAGATTGAGGGCACCGCCGCCGATCTTGGCCAGCGCCTTCTCGCCGACCAGGTGCAGCGACGCCTCGAAATCCAGGTCCCGGGCGGAGGTGGTCGCCTCGATCGTCCCGAGCGCGCCCGACTCGAAGCGGACGATGGCGACCGCCGTATCCTCGGCCTCCAGGTCATTCAGCACGGCCGCTCCGGTCGCGCAGACCGACTCGATCGGGCCGCCGAGCCATTGCAGCGCATCCAGATGATGGATCGCCTGCTGCGCGAGAACGCCGCCATCCATCGCCCATCGGCCGTGCCAGGGGTCGTTGTAGTAGTCCTGATAGCGGCACCAGTGAACCCGCACGCCCGCGGTCACCAGCCGGCCGAGGCGGCCGGAATCGACCACGGACCGCACGAAACGCATCGCCGGGTTGTAGCGATTCTGCTTCACGACAGCGCACATCACGCCGGCCGTTGCCGCCTCGTCCCGCATGCGGATTGCGTCCTCGATGCGCAGGGCGACCGGCTTCTCCACGAGGATGTTGCAGCCCTTGGCGATCAGCGCCCGGGCATCGCGGGCATGGTGCCCCGATTCCGTCAGCACGCAGACCAGGTCCGGCTTCTCGGCCACGATCTCGTCGATCGTTTCGACGGCCTTACCGCCCGTCACCGCGACGAACGCCTCCGCCTTGGCGCGATCCAGATCGGCGGCGGCGACCACGTCCAGACGATCCTTCAGCTCGGCGCCGAGAACTTCGCGATACCGGGCGGAAACCCGGCCGCATCCCAATACTGCGATCCTGAAACGACGTGCCATCGTGAGGTTCCTATCCTGCTCCTGTTGCGCACCGCGCTGGTGCTGACGGGCGGGCCCCATGGCCCCACCCCTACATCACGTCCCGTGTTCAACGCCGGCCAAGCGGCTCAGAGATCCCGCTCTATGAGCTGCCGAAGAGATCCGGCCATCCGCTCGAGAACATCGGCCCACGCCTCTTTCGGTGTCCGGAAAAACAGCCGCATGCTCGGCTGCCACGGCACGAAGTCGGTGCCGAAGCTCTGCCAGATCGTCTTGTCCCAGGCGGTTCGGTTGACCAGTGTCGGACAGCCGACGGCCGCACTCATCCACGCGAGGGACAGGAGCGGCGTCACCGCACCGTTGAGCACCTTCAGAATGGCGAAGATGTCCTCGATATCGTCCTTGAGGTCGATCTCGGCCATCGGCTCGAAGATGAACCCGCGCGCTTCGGCTTCAGCGCGCCAAATGGCCACGTCCTCGTCCCGGCTGTTGTACTGGAGATTGACCACGACCGTCCCTGGGGGAAACACTGTCGCAAGTTCATCGATCTCGAGATACTGCAGGTTGCGCTGCCGATTGCGGATCGAGCTGCGCCATGACACGCCCACGCAGGCCCGGCCCGGGTACTTGGTCGCGAAGTGGTCCCTCCACTTCGAGACGAGCTCCGGGTCCGGGATCAGGTAGCCGTCGTTGCGGATCGGCAGCGGCTCACGCTGTTCGGCGGGAATGCCGGCGATATAGGTCTTGGTCTCGACCGCATAGTAGGCCGGGACGTGGCCGATGGGAGCCTTGTGCGTGATCGACTCGTCGCGGGTCGCGGGATCCCCTTTACGGCTCCGCGGCACGAAGGTGGCCCCTGGGAAGGACCGGGTGAAGATCGGGATCATGCGGCTGTCGCAGTCGACGGTCAGCGACTTCACGTCCTTGCGGACCAGCGGGATGTACCAGGAGAACATCACCTCGTCGCCCAGTCCCTGCTCCATATAGGTGAGCAAATGGGCGTTCGGTGATTTCACCGGGCCGTTCCAGATCGGTTGCTTGAAATTCCGCTTTGGCGACGGGAAGTTCTTGGTCGCCCAGCGGTGCATGTAGCCCTGGAAACCGGCCTCGATCTCGCCGACGCAGAACTTGATCATGCCGATGTTGAAGAGTGACGCCGCGCGCTCGTGCGGATCCTTTGACAGGGACTGCGCCAGGTCCAGAGCCCGCACCGAGTCGGCGTATCGCCGCTTGGCGCGGTAGTAGACGCCGAGGTTCAGATTGAGGATGTCCAGCGAGGTGCCCACATACCGGCCCCGCTCGGCGTAGAAGATCGCGTCGTCGACATCCTCGTCGTTGATGTAGGCGAGCGACAACCCGTTCCAGCCCTTGGTGTAGCGGGGATCGATGCAGATCGATCGTCGGATATGGTCGATCGCCTCGAGCTTTCGACCCTGGCCGGAACAGGACAGGCCCCGGTTGTAGTGCAGGACCGGAATGCCGGGAAACTTCTCGATTGCCCGCACCCAGAGACGATCGGCGTCCTCGTAAAGTTCGAATTCATTGAGGATCTTGATGCACTCGTCCCACACGGTGGGCAGATCCGGATGGTTGTCGACCATCCGGCAGGCCGCCTCTTTGGCTTCCTCCTTGGCTTCCAGCTCCTTGTAGAGCGTCCGCATCCGCTCGATCGGTTCGATGGCGCTCGGGAACCGCTCGTGAAGGCGGCGGTTGGTCGCGATTCCGTGGCGCGGCCAGACGACTTTGGCCGCTTCGGCAGCGGCGGTCGCCAGGATATCGTCGCGGTCCGGTGCCAGGACGGATGCGTGGCAGATCCAGCCGGCAGCCCGCACGAGGCGCCGTTTGTCGTGCAGCGACCTTCCGACCTCGACCGCGCCCTCCAGGGAGTTCGGATTGAAGACCTGGTATGTACGGAGAAGGTCGTACCGGCGCCCCTGGTCATCCGGATCGAGGAGGCGGTGGTCGACACACAGACGCAGCGCCGCCGGAAAGAACTGATTTGGTGGAGAGAGCAACGGTCGGAGAAGACCGGCCGCAAGATCCTTGTGCGTTGCCTGGGCGGCGAGCAGGGCGCCAGCCAAGATACGGTTCTCGTCATTTAGGATGTCCGCGCGCCCCGGCGGGGCCAGGACGGCCGCGAGATCGTCTGTGCGCCGAGCGGCGGACAGAAGCCGGACGAGGCGTCGTAAGGCCTTGGCGTTGTTGGAATCCGCGTTGAGAACGGCCCGGTAGTTCTGTTCTGCCCGGACGGGCTGTCCCGCGGCTTCCTGAGCGATACCGAGGTTGAGCCGCGCCGCCGGGAGACTTCCGGCCGAAAGGGGAATGACCCGAGCCAACTGGCGCTGGGCTTCGGTCGGGTTGGAGGCGACCAGTTCGAAACCGAGCTTCGTCAGGGACACACGGTCATCAGGCTGCCGGGCGATCGTTCGCTTAAGCTCTGCGAGCGGAGTGTTCAAGCTCATGGGTCTGACCGGTGGCAAGTCGATGAGGCGGCGTGGTCCTTTCATAGAAGGGTCGGCGGGGCCGGTGCCACAAAAAAAGAGGCGCCCACGAGGGGCGCCTCTCCATTCCGGAATTCCTGTGGATTAGGACAGGAACTCGAAGTCGTTGATGTCGAGCGTCGAGACACCCGAAACCCGGATCGCCAGGTAGCTGTCGGCGTTCGAACCGTTGATGTAGACGATCAGCTCGGTGCCCGAGGTCTGGTAGACGATCGAGCCGTTGGCGCCGAGGCTGGCACCGGTCGACAGAGCCGGGCTGGCGCCGGCGGAGATGATGCCGGTCAGCAGCTGGATCTTGTCCGAGCCATCCTGGAAGCCGCTGATCAGATCGAACAGCGACGCCGCACCGGCAATCACTTCGGCCGAGTTGGCAGCGGCGATGTTGCCGAGGACGAAGCGGTCGTTACCGTCGCCACCGACCAGCGTGTCGTTGCCGCCGAAGGTGCTGCCATCAGCGATGATGGTGTCGTTACCTTCGCCACCGGAGATGACGTCGGCAACGGTGTGGCTGCCGCCGGCCGTGATCAGGTCGTTGCCGTCACCACCGAAGACCGAGTCGGACGCGGTGCCCAGAGCCACGATGGTGTCGTTACCGGAACCACCGCTGAGGATCTGACCGACCGTCGTACCGACGGCACCGCCGACGATCGAGTCGTCGCCGTCGCCACCGAACAGGTTCACCGTCAGCAGCGTGCCGCCGAACAGCGAGTCGTTACCCTCGCCACCGTACACGGCGCTAACCGCGTTGATCGTGGTCGCGACGGCGTTGGAGAACGACGTGAAGTCGTCGCCAGTGCCACCGTACACCACGAAGCCGGTGTCGACAGAGACGCCGTTGATGACGTCGTTACCGTCGCCACCCGTCACCGAGTCGCCATCCGCACCGACGGTGATGGAGTCGTTGCCGACGCCGCCGATCAAGATGTCCGCGCCATCGCCAGCAACCAGGCTGTCGTTGCCGAGCTGGCCGCTCAGCGTGTCGTTGCCGTCGCCGCCCAGCATGATGTCGTTGCCCTGACCGCCGTACAGCATGTCAGCACCCGTGGCACCCGAGAGGGTGTCGGCACCGAGGTTACCGTAGAGCAGGTCGCCGCCGTCACCGCCGGTGACCGCGTCGTTGTCCTGGCCACCATAGATGCTGTCGGCACCGGCGCCGGCCGCGATAACGTCGTTGCCAATGTTGCCATAGGCGACGACGGCCGAGGAACCGGTGTCGGTGACGGTGTCGTTGCCGCTACCGCCGAAGACGGTCACGGAACCAGTGACGGAAATGAACGTGTCATTGCCGAGGTTACCGAACAACAGGTCGGCACCGCCGCCGCCGGACAGGAAGTCGTTATCCTGACCACCGTACAGGGTGTCGTTGTTCGCGCCGCCGCTGAGAACGTCAGCGCCGAGGTTACCGTAGATAACGTCGGCCGCGGAACCGCCAGAGATCGTGTCGGTGCCCTGACCGCCATACAGCGTGTCGGCGCCGGCAGCACCCAGGATCGTGTCGCTACCCTGGTTGCCATAAACGATATCAGCGCCGTCGATTGCGCTGATGATGTCTGCCCCATTCAGCGCAGAAATCACGTCGGCGCTGGCGGTGCCCGTGAGTGTCTCGCTGGAGGTCGTGCCAGTAATGTCTGCCATCGTTGGAACTCCTAAGTCTCCCTACAGAGCGTGTGTGCGTCAGAACGATGCTGATCGACCGAAGACGATCACCACCCTCCCCTGTCAGACCGCGTTCTCACGCAAACAGCGCCAGCAGCATCCAGGGAGGACGATTGCGTTTTACAGCAGGTGATCCGGACGATGCAAGCGGCGTAAACGAAAAATCTCCTAGTCTTTAGACGTTAGCGGCATCGGCTGAAAGTGATGTGACATATTTGCCACAAGCCTTTTGGCCGCTCGTTCCGTCGTCAATCCCAGGGTCGTTCACACCTCAACAAATCCATACACGCTACTGCGATGGTTTCTAACGCGTTGTTGGGCCGGGCTGCAAGGGTCTGGGCCATCGTTTCCGCAGCCTCTTTCACCGACGGCCTCTCCACCGCGGCAGCCAGCGCTGCCGCGACGTGCCCGGCGTCGAAGTTGCCGCCGCTGCGCAGCGCGACGGCGCAGCCCTGCGCCATCAACCGGCGCGCGTTCGACGTCTGCTCGAAATGCCGCGGCACGAGCACCTGCGGCCGTCCGAACCCGAGCACCTGCTCGCAGGTCCCGACCCCGCCATGGTGCACGACGACGCGGCTCCGGCCGGCCTCGACCCGCATGTCCTGGGGCCCCTCATGCACCGTCAGCCCCCGGGACCGCCAGTGCGCGCGCTGGTCCGACGTCGAGTCCCGCAGGAACACCGACCCGGGTCTCCCGCTATCTACGAGCCCGGACAGCGCCCTGTCCGTGAACTTATAAGATGCGGAAATATAACAAAAATAGTCGACGCTTGGCGTCTCCGTGACCGGCCCCGGCATCGGATCGAGGGGACCGACGGCCGGCCGCGAGCGAAACTCCGACCACTGATCGAGCTCCGGCAGGGTGATCACGAAGTGGCGGTCGCCGGCGAACAGGGCGGGCAGCCGGTCCGGCGCAGGCCGCCCGCGCTCCGCCTGAACCGCCGCGACCACCGCCCGCATCTCCGACTCGGCGAAGGCCGGGCGGCCCTGGCGGAACGGACGGAACTGCGGATCGTCCACCGGCGGCAGGGTAAAGCCGTCGCCGATCACCACCAGGGGCGCGCGCCCGCCATAGAGGGCGAGATTGGCCATCGGCGCGTAGTCGGACACGACGAGGTCCGGCGCGAGGGTGTCGAACAAGGTGGCCCAGGCGGCCACGTAGGGAGCGAGGCGGTCGACCGCGGCGAAGCCGATCGAGCCGAGAATATCCCCGGCGCTGATCGGCTGGTCGCCGTCTGGGCCGCGAATCGCCCCGACCCGTGCAACCGGCGCCTGCATAACCGGATAGCCGCGCCGGCGGATGAAGGTGCCGGCGACTTCCAGATTGCGGACCACGAACAGGCAATCGACGCCGTCGGCGCGCAACCGATCAGCGATTCGCAGCAGCCGGTTGGCGTGACCCAGACCGTCTCCGAGTTCCCAGACGAAGACGGCCCGTCTGGTCACCTGGTCGCCCCGGACGCGTGACGCTCCGCCTCGGTTTGTAGCGTTGCCGCCATGCGCTCGAACACGCCGGCCCAGTCCCCGCGCTCCCTCTGCCGGAACAGGCGCGCCGTGGGATACCAGGGACTGTCCTCCCGTTCGATCAGCCAGCGCCAGTCGGCATTGCGGGCCAGCGCCACCCAGACCGGCCGCCCCAGCGCCCCGGCCAGGTGTGCGGTCGACGTGCAGGTCGAGATGACGAGGTCGAGCTTGCTCATCGCGACCGCGGTGTCGCGGAACGAGGTGATGCGTTCGTTCAACCGGATCACGTGATCGGGCGCGGCGGCCACGTCCGCCTCCCGCGCGCCCTTCTGCAGGCAGAAGAAGCGCACGCCGGGCACGTCGAGCACCGGCGCCCACGAAGAGAGCTGGGTCGAGCGTTCCTTGTCGGAGGAGAACTTCGGATTCCCGCCGAAAACGAAGCCGACATTCAACTTGTCGGCCGTGAGTTCGGGAATGTCGAACTCCGCCCCCGGCGGCAGCCCCAGATACGGCACGTCCGTCGGCAGATCCTCGAGCGTCCGCACGCCGAGCGCGCGCGCCACCGACAGAAGCGGGATGTGGTAGTCGAAGGGCGGAGGCGTCGCGAAGCGTTCGATCGTCTGGTCGATTCCCGGCGTGCCGTCGACCAGCGAGATCAGGTCGCCATGGGACTCCAGGACGATCCGACCGGTCGCCCCCTTCTTCGCGACGATATGCGGGATGAAACGCCAGAACTGCAGGACATCGCCGACCCCCTGTTCGGTGTGCAGCAACAGGGTCTTTCCCTCGAGCGACTCGCCGTTCCACATCGGTGCATCGAAGTTCCGGCGGCGGGAGGGAAAGTCGTCGTACTTCCAGCGCCACTCGTATTCCTCGAACCCCTTGTCGAGGTCGCCCGCGGCGAGCAGAGCGAGGGAGAGGTTCCAATGGCGTTCGGCATGGTCGGGCTCGACGGCCAGCGACCGGCGGTAGGTGCGGTTCGCCTCCTCCAGCCGATCCTCCGACCTGAAGAGATTGCCAAGATTGTAGAGCGCGCCGCTGTCGCCCGGCACCATGCACAGGGAGCGGCGGTAGTTGCGATGCGCCTCCTCATAGCGGCCCATCTTGCGGAACAGGGCGCCGAGATTGGAGTAGAGGAAGGGGCGCTGCCCCATCAGCTTCTCCGCCGACTGGTAGAACACCAGCGCCTCGTCGTACCGCTCGCGCCGGTGCAGGAGATTGGCGAGGTTGAGAGCGGCATCGCCGAAGTCGCCATCGACCAGCAGGGTGTGCCGATAGACCCGTTCGGCCCGGTCGAGCTCGCCGAGCGCCTCCAGCTCCTGGCCGTAGGCCAACCGGTAGCTTCGACGGTTGCTGTTCAGGCGCAGCGCCCGCCCAAACGCCTCCGCCGCACCGCGGCGGTCGCCCTTCCGCCTCAGCGCCGTCGCCAGGTATCCGTGGGCCTGGTCGATCCCGGGGCGCTGCTTGATGGCGAGAACGGCGAACTGAATCGCCTCGTCGTTGCGCTTGCTCTGCAACGCGCCGCGTGCCGCGACCGTCAGCAGATCGGCGCTGTGCGGCTTCTCGTGCTTCATCGCCACCCGGATATCATCCAGCGCCTGCTGGATCTTCCCGTCGTCGAGCAACCTGACCGCCCGCTCGCGCCGGAGTTCCGTATCGCGCGGCAGTTTCTCGATCGCCGCCGAGATCATGTCCAACGGCCGCTCGTAGAGCGGTCTCAGATCGGCCGCTGAGCGGATATTGTCCGGCAGCTTCGTCACGATGCGCCCCCTCCTGGTGTCGTTGAGCTCCCGCCCGGCGGCAGCAGGCGCAGGGCCCCGAACTTGGCCAGCCACATGATCGTTCGCGCGGTCGCCGTCCGCTTCGGGTCCTGGATCTGGCCGAGAATGTCGAGGATGCGGATGCCCGGAGTCCGCACGATCCGGTCGTAAAGCGACGCCGCCTCGCCCCGCGTCAGGAACAGCTCCGCCATGAAGACGGCGGTGTCGTCGTCGAAGATCCGGTCCGCCCGCTCGGCGCTGAAGACGGCTTCGAGCCGAGTCTGCATCGACGCGCTTTCGCTCGGGAAGGCCCGGAAGGTGACCATCGGGTCCGGCACGATCGGATCGGCCGCGAATCGCGGCGGAGGGGCGATTTCGTTGTCCACCCGCCGGCGCTCCGCCAGTTCCGCCCAGAGTTCCTGGTACTGGGGAATGATCACCGACCAGTCGTAGACGGCGCGGGCCCTGGCCGTTCCGGCCTCGCCCATGCGCCGCCGCAGGTCCGGATTGCGCACCAGCCGGACGATCGCTTCCGCCGTCTTCTCGATATCGATGGCGGTGATCAGGCTCGCCGCGCCGATATAGCGATCGTAGGAAAGGCGTCCGGAACTGAAGGTCCGCGCCACCGAATTGCCTGCCCCCGGCATCGCCATCGTGGAGCGGATCCGGAAGCCGGTCTCCCCGTCGACGACCGTGTCCTTGTAGCCGTCCCAGTCGCTCACGATGCAGGGCAGGCCGGCGGCCATGGCCTCGATCGGCGTGATCCCGAAACTCTCCTGGATATTGTCGGAGAGCGACAGGAACAGGTCCGCTACCGCCCAGGTGGACCAGGACTCGGGACCCGGCGTGCCGTCGACGAAATGCACCGGCACATCCGGGCAGGTCAGTTCGGCCGCCTTCCGGTAGGCCGCTTCGGCATGGGAGTTCGGGAACTGGCCGGTGAGAATGAAATGCAGCCGCCGCCCCTCTCCTGCGAGCTGCTCCTGGGCGCTTTGCAGCGCCGCGTACATCGGCGAGCACTGGGCCTTCGCGTGGAAGGCGAGGCGGCCGAGGAACAGCGCCACCACATCGTCCTCGCCTATACCGAGCCGCTCGCGCATCGCCTTGCGCGCCTCCGCATCGCGCCCACGGGCGACGAAGACCTCCGCATCCAGGCCCAGCGGAATGACGGGAAGCTGGACCGGCTGATTTGGCTCGCCCCCCATGCGGGCCTTCAGGTAGCCGCCATACTCCTCATGCACACCGAGCACGACCTCACGAACCGCCGTCGAGGTACAGATCAGCGCATCCCAGCTCTGCAGCGGCGCCGTCAGGAAGGCGGCCAGGGAATCCATGACGCCGCGGGAGGAGATGGTGTGGGTGATCCCGCAGAAGGAGAAGGCGCGCTGACCCACGAAACGTCGATCCCAGGCGAACCGGGCGAATGTCGGGTCCGGGCAGTAGAAGGTTCCGATCTCAGAGACCGAGTCCGTATCGAACAGGGCGACCGATCGCGCCGGAGGGCGCGGCGACAGACCGAAGGTTTCCTGAACGCTCTCGATCTTCTCGCGGAAGGCGCCGCCCGACTGGGGGTTGAAGGCGATGCCGACGAATTCGTCGACATCCGCATACCGAACGAATCCGTCGAGGAAGCTCGCACCGGCCACGTGACGGCCCTTGAGGAGTTCGTTCTTGCGGGCGCCGCCGTAGGAGGCGGGTTCGAACAGGATTCCGGCATTGGCCTTTGCCATCAGTCTCCTCCCGCACCGCTGGGAAGATCGGCCGCCGCGCCGTCGAATGCGGTCATGATTTTCTCCAGAGTATCCGGCTGCCAAACGAACCGCCGGCGGGGTGTCGGGTTGGGGAAGTCGCCGCCGGGTTCCACGCCGAGCAGCTCCGCCATCCGTTCGACCCCGCGGCCGGTGAGTTGAACCACCATCGGCAGCTTCTCCACCGGCAGGAAGCAGACCGCACTCGAGTCGCCCATGAAGTAGTTGATGAAGGCGGGACCGCCGTTGTCGGCCATGTTGATCAGGGCCCTGCGATACAGGGCGGTCCGCAGTTCGAGATCCACGGCCCCGATGCCGTAGGTGGGAATATCTCCAAAGGCGCCGGTTTCGGTGCCGCGGGTTGCCAGGTCGGTATCGGGCAGGATGATCGGGTCGAATCCGCGCTCGCGAATCCGGCGCGCCGCCTCGATCCAGTCCGGCACGTTCGAGTTGCGTTCGGCCTCGATCATCGACGAGCGCAGGGTCAGGGTGACCGGCCGTCGTCGCGGCGCATGGGTGGCGAGCCACTCGTCCACCTTGCGCAGGGCCGCCGGATGCGGTTCGAACGTGTCGAGCTCCTCGGGCGTCGGGTTCTGCTTGAAGAGGTTCGGCAGCATGAACGCGACCTTGGGATCCGCCAGCGAGTAGTTGGGGACGAAGAACTGGTTAGGATGGATCGCCCGCATCATCTGCGCGAAATCCTCCCGCCGGTCGTAGATGGACACCCCGACGCAGCGCTTGGCGATATGGGCGTGGGCGGCCATCACATGACGCAGACGCCAGACCTTCTCCTCCGGATCCAGCGACTTGTCCTTAGGCGTCAGCATCCGGAACTGGCCGCCGGGGCCGGCGACGAACACGAGGTGAAATCCGCCGAAACCGGCCCGAAGCGACCACATGTTCGCGAAGACAACGAAATTCATGACGTCGAACGTGATCGGCGCGACGGCGAGATCGTAGACGGCGAAGAGCGCCGATTTGTACTCCGGCGCCTGGCCGTCCGCCGCCGGGGTCCCGCCGGTGGTTTCAGTCATCGCGCCGTCACCCCGGATTCAACCAGTCGCTTTCGAAGATCTCGTGCCGGTCGAGCATCCGCTCGCCGAAGAAGCGTTGATAGTCGGCGCGTGCCTGCTCGTAAAGATCCGTGGAGAGCCCGCGCGCCCGGCCGGCGGCGAAGATGAACAGCTTGCGCAGGTAGCGCCGCGCCGCCGGCTCGGCGTCTCCCGGGCCGATCCCGGACCAACCGCCGCTCTCCATCAGCTTGTTCAGGCAGACAACCGCATAGTCCGCCATGTTGTTGCGCAGCGCGAAGACGGCGAGCTTGGTAAGCCCGGCGACCGCCTCCTCCCCACCCCAGGCGGCCACGGTCTCAGGCTTGCGCACGAACACCGCGTCGCAGCCGCAGAGCGCGCCGTAGTTGCCGTCGCCTACGAGGTAGCTAAGCGGCTGGCCCTTGCCGGCGTAGTCCAGACGCATCAGACGGAAATCGCGCTCGTCGATGGCGTGCCGGAAGATGTCGGAGGCGGTCTGGCTGGAAAAGGAATCGTCGAACTGGACCTCGATCCGCATGGCGAGAACCCGGTCGATCACGGAGGCTCCCCCGCGCATCACCGCCAGCTCCTCCCCTTCGACGTCGATCTTCAGGAAGTCGACCCGCCGGCCGCTGTCGGCGAACACCGCGTCGAGCGTGGTGCTCGGCACGTCGATCGAGCCCTCGACGGTGCCCTCGTCCTTGCGCACTTCGCCGAACCAGAGACTGTCGGGATTCGGCTTGGTGGTGCCGACATAGCCGCGATGGGCGGTGATCCAGAGGGTGAGGCTGGAATCCGGCACGGCACCGAGGGCCTTCGCCTGGACGGTGATATCGTCGCGCGCCGCGTATTTCGCCGCCAACCGGGCCGCTTCGTTCGGTTCCGGCTCGAACATCACGTAGTCAAGCGGCGCCTCGTAGCCGCGCCATGTCGGGTGGACGCCGTAGCGTCCGCCGGCATCGACGACGGCAGTGGTCCAGAGGTCGGGCGTCCGGAGATCGACGCGGGGGTCGGAAGAGGTCATTCGGAAATCCGCTCGATGGTGGGACGGCCGGGATGGGTCGACCAGACGGTGCCGGCGAACCCGTCCTGGCGAAGTTTCCCGGAGATCGCCGGCTCGTGGTGATAGGCGCCGATGAAGATGTCGTCGAGGCCGCCCAGCAAGGTGTCGGACCGGGGGTGAATGTCGGCCACCCCGCCCCGGCCATAGGCATAGCGCCCGATGTAGTCCGGGTTGTCGTCGACGAACCGGGTCGGGGCCCTGCCGGCGTCGAACAGGTTGTAGAAGGTCACGCCCTGAGAGGTGGCGGCGTAGACGGCCGTGCGCGTCGGGTCGCCCGTGAAGGATTGAACAAAGGCCTGATGGGCGTCACGGCGCGTGTTGACGAGATCGATGCTGGTCCGCCCCTCCACGGCCGCCGTCGCCCCCGTGCCGGAGGGCACGGCGAGCACACCGACGTCGTGGCCGTTGAGGATGTCGTGGGTGCCGACGATGTCGAGACCGGCATCGGCCATCAGGCGGGCGCGGGCGGCCGCGTCCATGTAGTGCAGGTGCTGGACGTGGATCTCCATGTAGGCGCCAGAGGCTGCGATGTACTCGAGCGTCGGCACCTCCATGTAGGCGAAGCCGCCGGGGGCGACGGCGGCGCCGAGCGCCCGCACGAAGGGACGCACGTCCAGGATGTGCTCGACCACCTGGCGGCAGATCACCCCGTCGAAGGTCTCGTCCAGGGTGTCCGGGCCGAAGAAGTCGTTGACCACGCGGATCGAGCCTGCCGCGTCCGCCAGCAGATCCGGCAGCTCGTCGTTCGGCTCGACCACCGTCACCTCGGCGCCGAGTTCCGCCAGCAGCCGCGCCAGCGAGCCGGTACCGCCGCCGACCTCCAGGATCCGCTTGCCCGTCAGCCGCTCGCGCCCGAGGAAGTCGAGCAGGGTCTGATAGCGCTGCACCATCGCCTCCGAGACCGGCCGGTTGGTCGCGGTCTGGCGGCGGTAGATTTCGGCGATCGTCTCCGGCGCGATGTCGGTGTTGAAGATGTGCCCGCAGGCCCGGCACTGACGCAGGGACACGTCCTGAAACCGATCGGTCAGGGACCGGTCGGCCACGACCCAGAACATCTGCGCCCGCGTGGCGTAGACCACGGGTGCGTTGCCGGTCTCGCAAAGGGGGCAGACATCCGCCATGATTCAGATCCCGCTGCCGATCTCGCCGCTGCAAGTGCGTCGGCGTGCTATAGGGGCGACGGACCGTTCGATCAAGGATGCCATGCGGGACGCCCCCTCCTCTCTCACCGCGCGTACCGTCGCCGTCACCGGCGCCGGCGGCTTTCTCGGCGCTGCAGTCGCGCGGCAACTGGCGGCTGCCGGGGCCACCGTGCACGCCTTCGGCCGGCATCCGCCGGATGCGGGTTCCGGCGCCACGGCGCATGCCTGGGATCCGACCCGAGACGCCGGGCCGCCCGCTCCCGGTCTGGCTGTTGATGCAGTGATCGACTGCGCCGCTCTCCTGCCGTCGCTCGAGGGCGACGGCGACACCTTGAAGCGGGTCAACCGGCAGCTGGCCGAGGGCGCGCTCGACCTGGCGGCGCGGACCGGCGGGCGGGTCGTCTACATGTCGTCGCAGTCGGTCTACGGCCGCCCGGATGTGGCGGAGATCGACGCCGACACGCCGCCCGCCCCCAATACGGCCTACGGCGAGGCAAAACTGGCCGGAGAGCGGCTGTTGGCCGGGGCGGTGGCGGCGGGACGGATCCGCGGCGCGGTCGCCCTGCGGCTGCCGGCGGTGGTCGGTCCCGGCGCCCACGACAATTTCCCCGCGACCGTCGCTGGCCGGCTCCTACGCCGCGAGACAGTGACATTGTTCAACCCGGACGGCCTCTACAACGCCGTGGTCGGCGCCGCGTCGGTCGCGGCGTTCGCCGGCCGTCTGGCCTCGGCCGTGACCGGCTTCCATGCCGTGTCCCTGGCATCGGCGCCCGCCATCCCCCTGCGCGCTGCGGCCGAAGCCATCGCCGCCGGCCTCGATCGGCCGCTTGTCGCCGAGGTTCGCGCAGCCCCGCACGCCTCGCCGACCATCGACCCGTCCGCCGCGGAGGCGCTGGGGTTCGAGACCGAGCGGCCGGAAGCGGTGTTGCAGGCGTTCGGAAAGGCGTGCCGCCCCGGCAGCGGCCACGACGCCGACGCCGCCTCTGACATTGCGACCCCGCCGCTCACGCGATAAGACGGGGATTAAGCCGCCGACTGACGTCCGCGGCCGAGGTTTCCAGATGCGACCAAGCCAAGCGATCGAGACAAGAGCGAGGAAACGGCAATGACCGGCTCCAACACGAGTGTAGACAACAAGTTCCCGGGCAAGGACCTGAGCCGGGACGACATCGAGAACAAGATTCCGCTGGTCGCCAAGAAGAACCCGGAACATCGCACGAAGTTCACCGTCGCCGGCGTTGAATTCGGCGGCGACCTGGTCCCGGTCCTCGGCGGCCCGAACACGGTCGAGAACGAAGAGCTGATCGTGAAGACCGCGATCGGCATCAAGAAGTCGGGCGGACACATGCTGCGCGGCGGCGCGTTCAAGCCGCTGACCTTCCCCTACCGCTCGCCGAAGTTCTTCGAGCCGCGGGAGGACGGGCTCAAGTGGCTCCAGATCGCCAAGCAGGAGACCGGCCTGCCGATCGTCACCGAGGTCATGGAAATCTCGAAGATCGACGTGGTCGCCGCCAACTGCGACATGCTGCAGATCGGCACCCGGAACATGCAGAACTACCCGCTGCTGACCGAGGTCGGGAAGACCGGCATGCCGGTGATGCTGAAGCGCGGCTACGGCTCCAGCCTGCGCGACTGGCTGATGGCGGCGGAGTACATCGCGCTTGAGCACGACAGGCTCGGCCAGGAGCAGAAGATCGTCCTCTGCGAGCGTGGCGTCGTCGCCAACCACACCCACCGGGAGACCTCGCGGTTCCTGCTCGACCTGCAGGTGATCCCGGCGGCCCAGGAGGTCACCCACCTCCCGATCATGAGCGACCCGTCCCACGCCACCTTCTGGCAGCCCTGGGTCAAGTCGATGATGCTGGCCTCCATCGCCGCCGGCGCCGACGGGCTCATGCTGGAAGTCCACCCCGATCCGAAGAACGCCGCCGTCGATCCGTTGCAGTGCTCGAGCCTGGAGCAGTTCGACGACATCATGAAGGCGTGCCGTCCGGTGGCGCAGGCGATCGGCCGCACGGTCGACGCCTGACGCCCGAGGACCACTGAGGCACCGCATCCGGGAGACCACGGGATGAGTTTCTCCGCACCGCTCGACAACACGGTCGAGATCACAACGGAGCGCTACGCCGCGATCCTGGGCGCGACGCCCTCCAAAGGCGCGCGCTCGCCGCTCCTGTGGAACGCCGCGTTCCGTGCCGCCGGCATCGACGCGGTCATGCACCCCATGGACACCCGTCCGGAGGTTCTGGACGAGGTGGTGGCGGCCCTCAAGGCGGACCCGCGCTATCTCGGCGGGGCCGTGGCCGTCCCGCACAAGCAGACGATCGGTGCCTTCCTCGACCGCCTGGAGCCGGAAGCCGCGCGGATCGGTGCCGTCAACGCGATCTACCGGGACGGTAGCGAGCTCGTCGGCGCCAACACCGACGGCGCCGGGGCGCTCAGCCAGATCGCAGAGCTCGTCGGCGGCGCGGACGCGCTCAAGGGCATGCGGGCGACCCTGATCGGCCTCGGCGGGGCCGGCGTGGCGGTGGCGGCCTACCTGGCCGGCCGCACCGCGTCCCTGGCGCTCGCCAACCGGTCGCGGGCGGCGGCCAACGAGGCGGCGGAGAAGCTCGGCGCGATCGCCGTGGATTTTCCGCTCTCGCCGGAGGTGCTGGAGGCCACCGACCTGCTGGTCAACGCCACCGCGGTCGGCCACCAGGACGGGCCTGCCGGCTCGCCGGTTCCCGAAAGCATGCTGGCGACCCTGCCCGACGGGGCGGCGGTCTACGACGTGATTTACCAACCCCGGGAGACTCCGCTCCTGGCGGCCGCCAAGGCGCGCGGCCTCAGGACCCTTGACGGGCTCGGGATGAACCTGGATCAGGCGGTCATCGCCTTCGAGAAGGCGGCGCCCGGCGCCCTGTCCATCGACGCGATTCGCGAGGCCATGCGGGCGGCGTGACGGGAACGGGCGAGATGAAACGGATTCTGCTGCACGCCGAAGCGCCGGACCTCAGCGTCGAGACGGTGGACGAGGCGACGACCGACCCGCTCGATACGGTCGCCAAGCGATACCATGCGGTCATTCCGGCGGATCATCTGACCATGCCGCCGGTCCTGGCGGAGGGCGTGCGCGTCGCCTTCCTGACCACGGGGGTCGACGGTTTCGACCGTCTCCGGCGCCTGGACCTGCCCGGCGACCTGCTGTTCCAGCCGTCGGCCGTGGCCCGGCTCGACCTGCTCCGCGCCGGCCGCCGCACGCTGGTGACGACGCGTCCGATCCGCGAGGGCGACTGCATCACCGACGCCGATATCGCCGAGGTGATCGGCGGCTCCGGCGTGGGTGCCGAGATGCGCGCGCAGATGGTGGGGCGCACCGCGCTCTACGACATGGCCGAGGGCGCGGCGGTCGATTTCGGCTTCCTGTCGGAGGACCCGACCGGCGGCAACCGCACCGGGTCGGGAGACGGCGGAGCCAACCGCACGGGAGAAGTGCTGTGATCAGTGTCGTGCTGCGCGCCAAGAACGAACGGTCGTGGATCGGCCGCTGCCTGACCGCGCTCAAGCGTCAGCGTCTGCCGGACCTCGATGTCATCCTGGTCGACAACGACTCGACCGACGGCACCGTCGAATGCGCCGAGGCCTATGGCTGCACCCTGCGGAACATCACCCGCGAGGAGTTCTCCTACGGCCGCGCGCTCAACATGGGCATCGAGGCGGCGAAGCACGAGACGGTCTGCCTGCTCTCCTCCCACTGCGTGCCGGTGGACGAGCTCTGGGCTGACTACGCCTATGCCCATCTCGGTCCCGAGGGCAATCCGAACACCTGCGGCATCTACGGCCGCCAGGAGCCGCTGCCCGAGACCAGCGCCATCGACCGCCGCGATCTCTGGACGACGTTCCGCGACGAACGGGTGACCCAGCGGGTCGACTACTTCTTCCACAACGCGAACTCGGCGATCCGAAAGTCTATCTGGAACGACGAACCCTTCGACGAGAAGATCCGAGGCGTCGAGGATCGCGAGTGGGGAAAGCGGATGATCGCCGCCGGCCACGACATCGTCTACGAGCCCGGCATGCGGGCCTATCACCATCACGGCATCCACCAGGGCCGCGACGAGGGACGCGCCAAGCGGGTCGCCGAGGTGATCGAAGTGATCCGAACCGGAGGGCCGATCCAGTGAGCGCTCCCGCCGTGAAACCGCCTCTCGTCGTCATTCCGGTGCTGTCCGCGGCGGAGAGTACGTCGCGCCTGACGATCCCGATCCGCGGCCGGTCCAGCCTGTGGCGCACCCTGGACAGCGCCGTAGCCGATCTGCCGGGCTCGACGGTCGTGGTCACCACGGACGATGCCGATATCCGCGCCTCGGTCGAGGACTACGGCGCGCCGGCGGTGGCCCACGCGCGCACGGCGGGGGGCTACACCGAGGCGGTCGCCCAAGTGGCGCGGGAATACGGCGCCGGGATCGTCGTCATCCTGGAGCCGACCCATCCGTTCCGGCCCCGCGGCCTGATCAAGCGGACGGCCGACAATCTCACGGCCCGCGAGCACCTCGACAGCGTGGTCTGCGTGCGACGCTTCACCGCCAACCTGTGGCGCCGGACCTCCGACGGCGAGATCCTGGCGATGACCGAGGGCGGCGACGCCCGCGACGCGGAGTATTTCCAGGAGATGGTCGGCCTGGCCCTCGCCGCCCGCCCGAAGCTGCTCGACCAGGGCCGGCGCCTCGGCGACGCGGTCGGGTTCGAGGTGCTGGAACATACCTGGGCGCTCGCCGATGTGCGGGACGACGTGAGCTTCGCCGCGGCCGAAGCGCTGGCCGACTACCTGATCCGCCTCGAGGAGATTTCCGAATGACGACCGCCCAGGCGACCTTGCCGGACGAGACCGGCGACAACGACCGCGTGATCGCCATCATCCCGGCGCGCGGCGGCTCCAAGGGACTGCCGGGCAAGAACGTCAAGCCGCTCGGCGGAAAGCCGCTGATCGCCCATTCGATTCATCACGCCCTCCAAAGCGGCGTCTGCGACCGGGTGCTGGTGACCACGGACGACGACGACATCTTCGCCGCAGCCGAGGCCGCCGGCGCCTGGACGCCGTTCAAACGCGAGAAGAGCCTGGCCGAGGATCTGACGCCGACCGAGCCCGTCCTGGCCGATGCCCTGGCCCGGGCGGAGGAGATCGACGGGCCCTTCGGAATCGTCGTCTTCCTGCAGCCGACCGACATCTTCCGCAAGCCGGAATGGATCGCCCAGGCGGTCAACACGGTGAAACAGAACCGCAAGCTGGACAGCGCCTTCGTGGCCAACAAGACCCACAAGAACTTCTGGACCCAGCAGCCCGACGGCTCCTGGCAACGGGTCTACGACTGGATGGGCGTGTACGGCCCCCGGCAGACCCGCACCCCGCTGTTCCGAGAGGACACGGGCATCGCGTCGGCCCTGCGCGCCGCGCTGATCCGGGCCGGACGGCGCACCGGCGACCACGCCGAGGTGATCCCGATCGACAGCACCGCCTCCGGCATCGACATCCACGACGCCTTCGACTTCTACCTGGCGGAGAAGGCGCTTGAGTGGTTCGAAACCCACGAGATGAAATGACCCTGACGGGCGCGGCCGGCGACCCGCTGATCCACGCCATCGGATGGTTCGACGGACGCTACGGCTACAACGTGATGACCCGCGGGCTGTTCGACCCGCTGTCACACCGGCTGCCGGTCCTGGCGAGCCCGATCCGCGGTCGCACAGGTCCGGTGGAGGAAGACAAGGCCGCGATTCCGCGCCTCTTCCCGGATGCCGACCGCATCACCGTGACCATGCTGTACGGCTCCATGACCCGGGTGATGCACGATGTCGACGGGCCGCGGATCTGCTTCACCCTCTGGGAATCGACCCGGCTGCCCAAGGGCTGGGCGGAGTCGCTCGACCGCCATACCGACCGGATCTGGACGGCGACCCCCTGGGGCAAACGGGTCTTCGCCGCCAACGGGCTCGACCCGGACCGGATCGACGTGGTGCCCCTCGGCATCGATCCGGCCCTGTTCCACCCGGATCTCCCGCCCACCCCGGCCATCGCGAGGGACGGCATCTACACGTTTCTGTCGGTCGGCCGCTGGGAGAAGCGCAAGGGAATGGCGGACCTCGTCAAAGCCTTCGACGATGAATTCTCTGATTCCGACGACGTCCGCCTAGTTCTCGCGGGTCTGCATGCGAACCAGCTCGACCTCGATCTGGGCAGGGAGCTGGCGCCGCTCGGACTGCGACGGCCGGATCGGCTCAAGATCATCCCGCCCGTGGGCCGACACACTATCTTCGCCGGCATCTATACCGCCTGCGACGCCTTCGTCGCGCCGACCCGGGCGGAGGGCTGGGGCCTGCCGATGACCGAGGCGATGGCCTGCGGCCTGCCGACGATCGTCACCGGCTACAGCGGTCCGAGCGCCTTCATCGGCGAGCACGCCTACCGCATCGACCACCGGCTCGTGCCCGTCGACGTGCCGTTCTTCGAGACCGATGACGGCGATCTTGGTCTCTGGGCGGAGCCGGATTGGCGCCACCTCCGCCACCTCATGCGCCATGTCTACGAGAACCGCGAGGAGGCACGGGCGCGCGGCATGGCCGGCGCGGACCATGTCAGGGACCGCTTCTCCTGGGACCGCGCCGCGGATAGGGCGGCCGATTTACTGCGCCGGGTCAGCGGCAACACTTCGGTCACCGGTGACGCTGGCGGCGACTGAACCCCACGACGCTCGAAACGGCACGGAGTTGGGTAATCGAGGACAAGCCGGCGATCAGCGGTCTTTGGACAGGACGTTGTGCAGATTGTCTACCGGCGCCGCATCGACGAACCGCTGCACGCGCTCGTCGTCGATCTCGCCATCGCGGCCGCCCGTCCTCACCAGATAGAGAACGTAAGTAACTGCCGCGGCGGCCAAGGCGCCGGACCCGATGTTTACGGCCAACTCAGCGAAGGTCATCACATGATCTCCTTAGTCATGCATATAGCATTTTAGATCGCTTCATTCCAGGTCGGGTGCGTTTGTGGGCTTTCCACTGCGATGCCGCGGAGAGCGATATCATGCGCCATCGGCCTCCGGCAGACCTGCGCGCTTCGCCATCCGGCGCAAGGCTTTGGCCTGCTCGCGGGCGTCATCGGATCTCTTCGACAATCGCCAACGTCCCCACGTCGCCATCCCCGCGGTCACGATCGAGACCCCCAGAATCGGCACAGCGTAGACGGGGGCCAGCGTGCCGATCGCGAAGGTGATACCTGCAGTGCTGAACGCCCCCAATCCCATGGCCTGAAGAGGAGCCAGAAGCTTCTCGGCAATTCGGTCGGCGTCGCGGGCGTCCCTGTCTCGCCGACCGGCGGTTCTCGCGAACCACTCGCCCAGAGTCTGCTTTACGTCGGGATCGTTGATCGATGGGACCATCGCTCGGAGATCGCTGGCTCCGTGCAGATCGTCCTGCAGGGCCCAAATCGCCTGTTCGATATCTTCGAATTTGACCGACTCGCCGAGACCGTGGCGGGACGCATAGGCCACCAGAGCCTCGGCCAGACTCGTTCTCTTTCCGCCTCTGCCGTCAGACATCTTTCAGACTCGAAAAACAATCAATGGCGGCAATCAACCCTGAAATTGGGCTGCGATCAAGCCGGGATGGATCATCCAGCCCGACTTTCGGCGGCATGATTTAACGGCGGGTGAAGAGAATGTTGCCGGTATGCGCGACACCCTGGGTCTTTTCGTGAACAGCCCGCTCCATGGCGACATCCTTCACGAAACCCGCTGCTTCGAGCGTCGTGATGACGTTCTGATGGAAGTCCCTCTTCACCATCAGCTCGATCATGATGCTGCCCAGGCATTCATCCTGGAGCAGGCGGCTGCTTCCCTCGATCACCGCACGCTCAAGCCCGTCGATATCGGCCTTGATATGGGTCGAACAGGGAAATCCCCAGTCGTAAACCAGATGATCCAGTGTCGTCGTGGCGATCCCCTGATGGGCCGACGACCGATCGATCGTCGCCCGGCATCCCGTCCATCCAGGAGATCGTTTCCGGCTCCTTGGTCAGATAGGTCAGCACCCGCAACACGCAGATCCGGTTCGGCGTATACAACTGCAGTCGCCAATCGTCCGCAGCCAGCGTGATGTAGGGCTTGGACGAGTCGGCCGCCTCGGCGCGCCGGACGAACCCCTTCTGAGCCTCTTCGCTGAAGGCCAGTCTCATCGAGGTTCAGCGACGCCCGGAGGCGCTCCTTCCGCGCTGCCAGCCAGATCGTAGCCGAGAGAGGTCAGCATCTCGCCAGCGTTGCGTTCCGCGATCCCGACCTCCTCCGGGGCGAGATCGTCGCGCCATCCGCCGACTTCTCCCCGTCGATAATGGGAAGCGGCATCGGCTTCACCCTGCTTGCGGCCGCCGGAAAGCTTCTCGAAGCTCGTGGCCTCGGTTGCCGCCGCGACATCGGCGGGATCGTCCGACACGCCGATAAAGCGGAAGAGCTCGGCGGCCCGCCCAGTCGTGTCGGCGTGCAGGTCCTCGTATCGGATCTCCATGTAGGGATGATCGCCCGCGATCGAGCGCACCTCAGCAATGCGCCTGACCCAGTCTTTCGAATAGGCGTCGACATACTGCGCGCGGGTCATCTCCTGCGGCAGACGCGGGCGAAAGCGCGCGAAGCCCGAGACCGCGCCGTCCCGGGGGTCCCGGATGATGTGGATCACCCGGGCTTTCGGAAAGATCCGCCACAGACGTTCCGCATACATCAGGTTGTCGGGGTTCTTCTCGCCGATCGCCATCAGCCGGCCGACATCCTTGTCGCCGATATTGGCGGCGGCGAGGGCGGCGAAGGCCGTGCGGAAGATCGGGCCCATATGCTCGGTGGTCGGCCCGACCACGCCCGGCGCCCAGGTCCGTTGTCCCGCCTCGCGCTGCTTGCGGTACCGCGAGAGGACCTTGTAGAGGTCGGGCACCATCTCGTTGATGAAATGGGACTCGCCGAGACAGAGCACCTGGGGATGGGCGTTCAGCATCTGCTGCAGCCACGTGGTTCCCGACCGCGGCAACCCGGCGACGAAGAAGAGCGGCAGCTCGTTGAGGCGCTCCATGACGGCCTCGATCGTATCGGACATGGAAAAGGGGCCCCGTGGAACGAAAGACGTCCGTCCCTAGCACAGTCCCGCCCGACAAGCCTACCGCGTCGACCGATACGCCGCCGTGGGCTACTCCGCCGTGGGCTACTCCGCCGCCGCCTGGGTTCCGTGCGCCGCCACCAGCGGCGTCAGGCAGTCGTCCTCAAGCGGCACGATCGGCGTAAAGTTGCGGTGGGCGATCCACTCCTGGCGTTTGAACTGGCGGATGTGGTTCGAGACCGCGCACAGGCTGAGGTAGACGATCGTCCGATGCCACGGGCTGATGTTCGCCGGGCTGGCGTGGACCAGATTGCCGTGGAACAGCAGCACCGAGCCGGCCGGACCGGTCGGCGCAACGATCCCGCCCTCCTCGGCGAGCCGGGTCACGGTTTCGCGGTCGAGGGTCCAGAGCGGATAGCTCGTGGTTTCGAGGTCGTGTCCCGCCTCGAACACGCCGGTCTTATGGCTGCGCGGGATGAACATCAGCGGTCCGTTGGCGACCGTCACCGGATCGAGGAACACGGCGACGTTCATCGCCCGCGGCTCCGGCATGGCGTCGTCGCGCTGCCAGGTACCGTAATCCTGATGCCACTGCCAGACCTCACCGTCGAATGCGGCCTTCGCGTTCACCTTGTACTGGTGCATGTAGACCTCCTCGCCGAGGATCTGCATCACCGGTTCCACCAGGCGTGGATGCGCGCCAAGCCGGCCGAAGGCGTCGTTGTAGAGGTGAGCGGCGAAGGCCGTCCGAGGCACGCCGGAGGATTCGCGCCAGACTTCCTCGCGCTCCATCGCATAGACCTTCATTGCCTCGGCGAGAAGCATCGCCGCCTCGGCCTCGCTGAAGGCGCTCTCCAGGAACAGATACCCTTCGCGGTCGAAGGCCTCCAGCTGCGCGTCCGTCAGTTTCATCGTCTTCCTCCCGATCGAATGGTTTTTTTTCGAGCGTATGGCCCCGCCTCGAAACGGGCAAGCGCCCCATCGGATCGCGGCCTCCAATCCGCGGCTTGCCTCGCACGTCCCGCGGCGCGACAGTCGGCGACGGGTGGCTCACTTTCCACGACCCCGGTTCATGATCCTGCGCGCCTTGCTGATCCTCGCGACTGTCCTGACCGCCCTGTCGCCGCTGTCGTCGCCGGCCCAGGACCGGCGGGCCGCCGACGGACGCGTGACCGTCGCCTCGGACACCCACCCCTGGGCGTCGATCGGCCGCCTGAACGTGGCAGGCTATCGGATCAGACGTCACTGCACGGGAACGCTGGTCGCCCCGGATCTCGTGCTCACGGCACACCACTGCCTGAAGGCGCTGGGCGACGGCGACTGGGCCGCCCCGGACAAAGTGCATTTTCTGGCGGGCTACGCCCGCGGAAACTTCACGGCGCACCGCAGGGCCTCGGGTTACATTCCGCTCGGCCCGGACTCCACGCTGGTCCGGCTGTCGGCGCCGATCGATCTCCCGGTCCTGCCGATCTACGCGGGGGCCACGCCGGCGGCCGGGGCGGCTCTTGCCCAGGCGGGATACAGCGGCGACCGAAGCCATGTGCTCACGGTCGACCCGGCCTGCCGTTTCCTTGGCCTGCGCGACGGGGGCCGATGGCGCCACGACTGCGAGGCAGTGGCGGGCGATTCCGGATCGCCGCTGCTGATCGACGGGTCCGACGGCCTCGCCATCGCCGCGATCCATGTCGGCCGGACCGCCGGCACGGGCGATGCGGAGCCGGTCAGCGCGGCCGCGATCTCCGCCGCCCGATAGACGACGCCCGCCGCTGGCCGATAGCGCCAGGCTCTTGATATCGCGCAGTCACACGCCCATCTTTGATGAAGCCGATGCCGAAAGGATCGGCGCTTGCGGATTGCGCGACCGGCGGATCCGTCAGCCCATGCCGGGCACGGTGCCCGGCGCGGATGTCTCGCTCGATCGAGGGGATTGCCGATGGCACGAATGTCTATGTTCAACTCTCCGCTGCTGCTCGGATTCGATCATTTCGAGCGCGCCCTGGACCGGGTCCAGAAGGCCCAGCCCGACGGATATCCACCGTACAATATCGAACAGACCTCTGAGTCCGGCCTGCGCATTACGCTCGCCGTCGCCGGCTTCACGATGGATGACCTCGAGATCAACCTCGAGAACAACCAGCTCGTCGTGCGCGGCCGCCAAGCTGAAGAGGACGGTAAGATCTATCTCCACCGCGGGATCGCGGCCCGCCAGTTCCAGCGCACATTCGTCCTCGCCGAAGGCATCGAGGTGAACGGCGCCGAGCTGGACAATGGCCTGCTGCACATCGATCTGCAGCGCCCGCTGCCGGAGACGACGGTGAAATCCATTCCGATCAAGGGGGCCCGCCGCAAGGCCGACGCCATCGATGTCGATGCGGCACCCGCGGAAGCAGGGGAGTGAGTGACATGACCCACGACGCCAGAAACGCGCACGGCGATACGCAGTTTGAGATTTCCCAGGAGGATCTGGGCACCCTCGGACTCAATCAGATCGCCTTCATCAAGCCGGTCCGCGAGGAAGACAGCGAACATTTCGTCGTCCACGCGGCGGACGGTACGGCCGTGAAGCTGTTCCCCAGCCGCGAGCTGGCCGAACTGGCGATCCGTCAGAACGATCTCCAGCCCGTCAGCCTCCACTAACCCAGGCCGCCCGACATCACAATCGGGCGGACCCTCGTCCGCGGCTTCTTCGCAATTGGCTGAACGTCAGTCGTGTGGTCGTCAGGCCGCGTGACTTGCGGCGGCTGCGCTGAACAGGGCGTAGATCGCGTCCGTGGTCTCGCAGCCGCGCAGCTTGGTGCAGACGGTGCGGTCGCGCAGGAGACGCGAGACGCGCGCCAGCGCCTTCAGGTGGTCGGCGCCAGCCGCCTCCGGTGCCAGGAGAAGGACGACCAGATCGACGGGCTCATCGTCGATGGAATCGAAATCCACGGGCTTGTCCAGCCGGGCGAAAACAGCATACAGCTTGTCCAGCTTTGGCAATTTGCCGTGCGGGATCGCGATGCCGTGACCCACACCGGTGGTCCCGAGCCGCTCGCGTTCCAGCAACACCTCGAACACCTCCCGCGCATCGACGCCCGTCAGCGCCGACGCTTTGCGCGCCAGTTCCTGAAGCAGTTGCTTCTTGCTGGTGACCCGGAGGCTCGGGATGATGCCGTCGGACGAGATCAGGTCCGTGATGTCCATGATCGTGCTCGCTCGTTTGAGCGTTCATCCCCCAAGAGAAACCACAGAGGGCGAACGCAGTCGCAATCGTGCTCGAATGACCTGTTTCGGACGCGGCCCTTTCGGGGAACGCGCTCAGTCGGCGCAGGTTGCACCGGCCGGATCCACCCACCCGACATTTCCGTCCGGGCGACGGTAGATCATGTTGATGCCCCCATGGCCGCGGTTGCGGAACATAAGCGCCGGCGCGCCTGATAGGTCGAGACGCATTACGGCCTCGCCCACGGTGAGCGTGTCGACGGCCGTCTCCATCTCCGCCACCACCACGGGATTCCAGCCTTCCGGCTCCTCGGCCTCGCCGCCCTCCGACTCGGGCTCGGGCTCGGCAGCCAGAATGTACTGCTGCGCCGCGATCGCGTCCTGGGCGTGGCCGCGATGGTGATCGCGCAGGCGGCGTTTATAGCGGCGCAGACGCTTGCCCATGCGCTCAGCAGCGGCATCGAATGCCGTATGGGCGTCACCGGTCTTGCCTTCGCTCTGAACGGTGATCCCCTTGCCGATATGAACGACGATATCGGCGACGAACTGGTGCCCCGACTTCGTCATCGTCACGGTGGCTTCGATCGGATCGGAAAAGTACTTGCTCGCGATCCCCTCGATCTCGGTCTCGATCCGCTCCCGCAGGGCGTCGCCGATGTCGAGCTGCTTGCCTTGGACAGAAATCTGCATCGCTGTATCCATTCTTGCGTCCGACCCCCACAAAGTGGGTACGGACACCGGGTTTCGCACGCGCCTGAAAGGCCTAACGGCGCAATTCTTCTCGTCGCACCGGCGCCACCCATCCCGGTCCCGTCTGAGCGAAGCGCCGGAACCTAAGTGTAGCGCGTTTCGAGGTCAACAAGCGAGTCGATGGGTGGATCCGGGGGGTCGTCCTCGGTGTCACCGACGCCCCGCCAGCGCCGCTGTCCCAGCCTTTTCCCGGCGGCGCTGAACGCTGGAGGGAATCCGCATCGCCTCCCGGTACTTGGCGACCGTCCGCCGGGCGATATCGACGCCGTCCGCCCTCAGAAGTTCGACAATCCGGTCGTCCGACAGAATCGCATTTGCCGGCTCGGCGTCGATCAGGCCCTTGATCCGGTGGCGGACCGCCTCGGCCGAATGCGCCTCGCCGCCGGCCGCCGACGCGATCGCCGAGGTGAAGAAGTACTTGAGCTCGAAGATGCCGCGGGGCGTGGCCGCGAATTTGTTGGAGGTGACCCGGCTGACGGTGCTCTCGTGCATTCCGATGGCGTCGGCGATATCCCGGAGGACGAGCGGGCGCAGATGCTGGATCCCGTGTTCGAAGAACGCGTCCTGCTGGCGCACGATCTCGCTGGACACCTTCAGGATGGTCGTCGCCCGCTGGTGCAGCGACCGGGTCAGCCAGTTGGCCGACTGAAGGCATTCCGAAAGGTATTCCTTTGCCTTGCGGTCCTTGGCGGCGACCTTCGACACCTCGGCGTAGTAGGCGTTGTTGACCAGCACCCGCGGCAGGGTCTCGCTGTTCAGTTCCACCACCCACTTGCCATCGGCGCCGCGCCGAATCAGCACGTCCGGCACCACCGGTTGGTCCAGCGGCCGGTCGAAGGCCTCACCCGGCTTCGGATTCAGCGCCCGGATCTCCGAGACCATCTCGGACAGGTCCTCGTCGTCGACGCCGCAGAGCTTCTTCAGGGCGGCGAACTCCCGGCGCGCCAGCATGTCGAGGTTGTCGAGCAGCGCCTGCATGCAGGGGTCCAGGCGGTTGCGGTCGGCGAGCTGCAGCGCCAGGCACTCCCGCAGATCGCGGGCGAGCACGCCGGCCGGATCGAGGCCCTGGGTGCGGGCGAGGACGCGCTCTATCTCCGCCGGATCGGCACCAAGCTGTTCGGCGAGGGCATCGAGATCGCCCGCGAGATAGCCGGCGCCGTCGACCATGTCGATCAGATGGGCCGCGATCAGCCGGTCGCGCGGCTCGTCGAACTCCATCGCCATCTGATCGAGCAGGTGGTCGCGCAGCGTCTTCGACTCCGCGACCGTCTGCTCGAGGCCGAACTCGTCATCACCGCCGAGGCCGCCGCCACCGCCGCCGGCAGAGCTCCAGCTCGACAGGTCGCCGGACCCGATCGCCGCGACCCCGTCGGTCTCCTCGATCCCCGCGCTGCTCCAGTTGTTGTCGTAGTCGACGTCGTTCGGGTCGTCGCCGGTGGCGGGCATGGTCTCGGTCGTCGTCCGGTCGACCGTGTCGCGCCCGCCGTCATCCACCGAATCGCCGAAACCGTCTCCCTCGTTCTGCGCCGGCGGCGCCTCGGCCCCTGGCGCGTCGTGACGTAGCAGGTTGTCGGCGGCCACCGCTTCGAGCGTTGCCGGCCCATCGCCGTCGTCGCGGTCGAGCAGCGGGTTCTGGGACAGTTCCCCCTCGACGTATTCCGCCAGCTCCATGTTGTTGAGCTGCAGCAGCTTGATCGCCTGCTGGAGTTGCGGCGTCAGGACAAGAGACTGTCCCTGGCGGAGGTCTAGACGTTGCGACAGAGCCATGGCGTTCGGCGTCAGAGACTGAAGCGTTCCCCGAGGTAGAAGCGCCGAACATCGCGGTTTCCGACGATGTCGTCCGGCGATCCTTCCATCAGGACCATGCCATCATGCAGGATATAGGCCCGGTCGACGATCTCCAGCGTCTCGCGGACGTTGTGGTCGGTGATCAGGACGCCGAGCCCCCGGTCCGTGAGATGGGAGATCAGGTCGCGGATCTCGCCGACCGCGATCGGGTCGATGCCGGCCAGGGGCTCGTCGAGCAGGATGAACTGCGGGCCCGACGCCAGCGCCCGGGCGATCTCGACGCGCCGCCGCTCACCGCCGGACAAGGCCAGGGCCGGCGTACGCCGCAGATGACTGATCGAGAACTCGGCCAGCAGATCCTCGAGCATCGCCTCGCGCTTGCTGGCGTTCGACTCGACCACCTCCAGAACGGCGGCGATGTTCTGCTCGACTGTCAGGCCCCGGAAGATCGAGGCCTCCTGCGGCAGGTAGCCGATGCCGAGCCGGGCGCGCCGGTACATCGGCAGGTCGGTGATGTCCTGGCCGTCCAGGCTGACGGATCCGGCATCCGTCGCGATCAGGCCGGTGATGATGTAGAAGCACGTGGTCTTGCCGGCGCCGTTGGGGCCGAGCAGGCCGACCGCCTCGCCCGGCTGCACCGTGACCGAGACGTCGCGCAGCACCGGGCGCTTCTTGTAGCGCTTTCCGACGTTGTGCGCGGCCAGCCCGCGGCGGGTCGTGTTCCGATGCACAAGACGCGGAGCGGCGTCGTCATGGCGTGTCGGTCTTTCGCCGTCTTTCGGTGCCATCCGTTCTCGTCCCCTGCCGGCGCCGACCGCCGGCCTCTGATTGCGTCCCCACCGTCTCAGCTTAGCACGGCGCCGCATCGAACGGCGGTTTTCCGCACCGAAGCGCCGAAGCGGGCGTTTCCCCGGCGACTATTCCGGCGTGAACAGGCCCTTCACCCGTCCGCCGCCGCCGGTTCCGGGCAGCATCCGGCTCACCCCGGTCTTCAGATCGACCACCGCGCGTTCGCCGTTCAGCTGGTTCTCGCCGCGGGTGACCCGCACGGCGCCCGTCAGGGTCGCCACCTCACGCAGGACATCGTAGACGCCTTCATTCCCACGCACGACTTCCTCGGGCGTCGTGATGACAACGTTGCCCACCGCATCCACCTGCTCGATTCGGTTCTCGCCGTCGGGCCCGTCGCCGAAATAGGCGGTCAGCACGTCGGCGTCGATCCGCTGGCCCTCGCGCACCGCCGAGGCATCGCCCCGGGCCACCGCCAGACGCCGCCCTTCCCAGTATTCCAGGCTGTCCCGGGCGGTGATCGTGTCCATCCCGTTGCGGAAGCTTATGCCGTCGCCCAGCAGGACGATCACCTGCTGGTCGATATCGTAGACGGCCCGGTCGCCGACGGCGCGGTCCTCCGTGGAGGTGATCTCCACATTGCCGAGCGCCTCAAGCCTGAAGACCTCGCTGCCGTCGCCGTTCTTCGCGCGATAGGCGGCCGTGAGCGTATCGGCGCTGACGGTCATCTCGCCCCGGATCGCCTTGGCGTTGCCGCGGGCGATGTAGAGCTTCTCGTCGCGGACCCACTCGATGCCGTCATCGGCCTCGATGGTGACCGGATCGTCCCCTTCCTGCTGCAGAAGCTGCGCGCTGGCCTCCGACAGGCCGGTCGCGGCGACCAGAAGAACGGCAAGAACTGCGCCGAGGCGTACCATCATCGCTGAGTCATCGCTTTCTGTGCCGTCACTCGCCGGCGCCGGTGCTGTACAACACCGCCGTCGCGTGCCCGGTGAAAATGATCCGGGCGCCGCGGTCCAGGCTCTGCATGCCCTCGCCCTGAATGGTCCCGCCGGGGCTCTGTCCCTGGGTCGGCAGCTCGCTGAACACGTTGCCCGGCCCCATGTCGATCATCGCCTCCTCGGTGATGAGCTGGTGACCCGCATCGTGGAACAGGGACACGCCGCCATACAGATTGACCACCGAGGCGTCCTTGAACCAGACCCCCTCCTGGGCGTTGAGCGAAACCCAGGTACCGTCTTCGTTGATCATGTCCGCCTGGGGCCGGTCGAGCTCCACCGCCTGGCCGTTCTCGCCGACCTGGGTCGCGGATGCGGCGACGATCTCGAACGGCCGGTCGTTCTCGTCCAGCCCGACGAACCGCGGGTTCGCCATGCGCAGCGTATCGACATCCTCCAGACTGGTCGGAGCGTCGATGACCGGGATGTCGGCGGTGTTGCGGCCGATCTGCGGCCAGATCAGCACCAGCGCGACCAGGGTGATCGCCAGGGCCGGCAACAGCATCTTCATCGCCGCCACCAGCCGGCTGGCACGGGCGATCGGTCTGCCGCGCGACGGCTCCGCGCGTCCCGGCTGCCCCGGTTCCTGCCGAGAGGATGCCTGTTGGCTTGGGTGTTGAGCGACCGCCACTAGCTGTCCCGTTCCGCGACTGTTCCCAAGAGGGTTATACCGTCTGGACGGAACAAGGCATAGGCAAACGCCTCGCCCCCTCCGCCGCGAGCCGGCCGGTCCCGCCGGCCCCTGACTGAACGCGCAAGGCGCCCAAAACCGTCAGTGGGCGAAGATGTCGGTTTCGCCATACCCGATGAGGTCGAGCTGGGCGCGGGTCGCCAGGAAGTCGAAAGCGGCCTGCGCCATATCCACCCGGCCTTCACGCTCGAGCATGGCATCCAGCCGCGCCTTCAGCGCATGCAGGTGCAGCACGTCGGAAGCAGCATAGGCCACTTGTTCGGCGGTGAGCGCGGCCGCGCCCCAGTCCGAGGACTGCTGCTGCTTGGACACCTCGACACCGAGGAGTTCCCGGCAGAGGTCCTTCAGCCCGTGGCGGTCGGTATAGGTGCGGACCAACTTGGACGCGATTTTCGTGCAGTAGACCGGCCCGGTGGTCACGCCCAGATAGGCCTGCATCACCGCCACGTCGAACCGCGCGAAATGGAACAGCTTGAGGGTGTCCGGATCGGTCAGCAGGCGGCACAGGTTCGGCGCCTCGTAGACGCCCTTCGCGAACTGCACCAGATGGGCATCGCCGTCGCCGGAGGACAACTGCACGACGCAGAGACGGTCCCGCTCAGGGCGCAGGCCCATGGTTTCGCTGTCAATGGCGACGACCTTGCCGAGATCCAATCCGTCGGGGAGATCGCCCTGGTGCACGGTCGCGGTCATGTCGGAAATCCCGGATCGGCAGGTCGGACGGGGGAGAATGGTGCCCAGGAGAAGACTCGAACTTCCACGACCATACGGTCACTAGCACCTGAAGCTAGCGCGTCTACCAATTCCGCCACCTGGGCAGGTGCGGACGATCCGTTCAGGACCGTTCGGAGGGCCGTGTTATAAGCGCAGCGGCGCCAATGTCAAACGGCTTTTCGCCGAACCGCAAAGCGGCATCGCGCAATCCGTCGCAGGCCTTTCATTCTCCCCTCCGGCGGCCGCCTGTACTATAAGGAGCCCGACTTTCCGACTGCAGGAGTGGATCCCGCCATGCAAGGCACGCTCGTTACCGTTTTCGGCGCCTCCGGTTTCATCGGCCGGAACATCGTGCGCGAACTGGCAAAGCGCGGGGCGCGGGTCAACGCGGTCTGCCGCGACGTGGAAAAGGCGAAGTTCCTGAAGCCCATGGGCGTGGTCGGACAGGTCACGCCGATGCGCGCGGACGTCACCGATCCGTCGTCGATGGCCCGGGCCGTCAACGGCGCCTCGGTCGTGGTCAATCTCGTCGGCATTCTGCACCAGTCGGGCCGCAACACCTTCGATGCTGTGCAGGCCACCGCGCCAGGTCTGATCGCCAAGGCGGCGAAGGAGGCGGGCGCGGCGACCATGGTGCAGGTGTCCGCCATCGGCGCCGACGCGGACTCCCCCTCGAAATACGCCCGAACCAAGGCCGCTGGCGAAGAGGGGGTCCGCGCGGCCTTTCCCGAGGCGACGATCCTGCGCCCGTCGATCGTCTTCGGCCCCAACGACAGCTTCTTCAACAAGTTCGCCGCCATGGCGCAGCTGTCGCCGGCCCTGCCGCTGATCGGCGGCGGAACCACGAAGTTCCAGCCGGTCTACGTGGACGACGTGGCCGAGGCGGTCATGGCCGCGATCGAGAAACCGGACGCCAAGGGCCAGACCTACGAGCTCGGCGGCCCGACGGTCTACAGCTTCCGCCAGCTCATGGAGATGGTGATCCGCGAGACCAACCGGAAAGCCTGCCTCGTGAACCTGCCGTTCTGGGCCGCCTCGCTTCAGGCTTCGGTTATGGAACTTCTGCCGACGCCGCCGATCACCCGCGATCAGGTCGAGCTGCTGAAGCGGGACAACCTCGTGGCGTCGGACGCGAAGACGCTCGCCGATCTCGGAATCGAGGCAACCTCCGTCGAGATGATCGTGCCGACCTATCTCGACAAATTCCGCCCCGGCGGTCGCTACAGCACGGGCCGCGAGCAGGCCTGACGCGGCATTCCTGACGCCAGGGGGAACCGGCACCGGCTCAGGCGACCGACAGTTCCTTCCAGTCGTCGGCGAGGGTCAGCGGCGGCTCGGTCATCTCCTGCAGCCGCTCCAGGGTCAGCCCCGGCACCATTTCGCGCACGAGCAGGCCGTCCTCGGTGACATCGATCACGGCGAGGTCGGTGAAGATACGCTTGACCACGCCGGGCGCGGTGAGCGGCAGCGAGCACGCATTGACGATCTTCGGCTCGCCCTTCTTGGTCACGTGATCGGTCAGCACCCAGATTCCCTTGGCCCCCGCCGCCAGGTCCATCGCCCCGCCGACCCCGGGCGGGAAGCGCCGGTCGCCGGTGGTCCAGTTCGCGAGGTCGCCGTTGCCGGCCACCTGGAACGCGCCGAGCAGCGCCAGGTCGAGGTGACCGCCGCGGATCATCGCGAAGGCGTCGCTGTGCACGAAGAACGAGCCGCCCGGCTGAAGCGTCACGTACTCTTTCGACGCATTGATCAGGTCGCGGTCGCGGTCCGCCTCGGCCGGTCCGGGTCCGACGCCGAGAATGCCGTTCTCGCTGTGGAGCACGATCTCCTTGCCCTCGGGCATGACGTTCGCGGCCAGGGTGGGGATGCCGATGCCGAGATTGACGAAACTGCCGTCGGGGATCATCTCGGCGGCGCGCCGTGCGATCTGCGGACGCGACAGCTTGGTGTAGCCGGCATCCTCGTCCGACGTCGGAACCGCGCTGCTCATATGTCCCACTCCCGGTCGTTGTCGATATGGACCACCCGGTCGACGAAGATGCTGGGCGTCACGATGGCTTCGGGGTCCATCTCACCGAGCGGCACGACCTCGCGCACCTGGACGACGGTGAGATCCGCCGCCATCGCCATGACCGGCCCGAAATTCCGCGCCGCCTTGCGATAGGTCAGGTTGCCCCAGCGGTCGGCCCGGTAGGCCTGAACCAACGCGATATCGGCGCGCAACGGCCGCTCCAGCACGTAGTCGCGCCCGTCGAATGTGCGGACTTCCTTGCCGGCGGCGAGGTCGGTGCCCACCCCCGTCGGGGTGTAGAACCCGGCGATCCCCGCCCCGGCGGCCCGCATCCGTTCGGACAGGGTTCCCTGCGGAACGAGCTCCAGCTCGATCTCGCCGGCCGCGTAGCGCGCGTCGAACAGGTCGGAGCCCTTGGAGCGCGGATAGCTGCAGATGATCCGGGTCACCCGGCCGCTGCCGATCAGCGCGGCCAGGCCTTCCGTGCCGGTCCCCGCATTGTTGGAGATGATCGTCAGATCCTTGGCGCCGCTGTCGAGCACCCCGTGGATCAGGTCGTTCGGCACGCCGGCGAATCCGAAACCGGAGATCATGATGGTGTCGCCGTCCTTCACGCCGGCGACGGCCGCGGCGACGTCGGGGACGATCTTGTCGATGGGCATGGGTTCTGGCGCTCCCCGGGTGGGCTGATTCCTCTCGCCCCATTCGTAAGGCCAAGCCGCGGGAGGGTCCAGTCTCAACCCGCCGGGCCAACGCCAGCTACCCCCGGTCGATCACCGGCACGGCGGGCGCCGCCTCCCCCTCCTCCCCGTCGAACAGGAATTCCGGCAGCTGGAAGCCGATGAGGTTCTCCCAATGGTCCTGCACGTCCTCCTGAAAGAGATCCCGGACGATCCCGTCGACGAGCCTCGGCACGGCGAACTTCATGGCATTGATCGACGCGCCGGACGGCCCGAAGCTCACGGTCGCACCGAAGGTGAAGAGCCGGATGTGCCGCAACCAGGGCGCGGTCCCCGGCTGTCGTTCCAGGAACTCGTAGGCCGGCCCGAGATAGGGATAGCGGCCGAGCCGGGGGTTCTCCTCGCCGGCGGGCGGGACGTAGCGGTCGGACCAGCGGGCCACATGCGCGCCGACCCCGGCCAGTTCCGGGCGCCGGTCGAGATCCATGTCGAAGCCGGTGCCCACGATCAGGAAATCGGCCTCCAGGTCACCGCCGGGCGTCGTGATGCGGACGGCATCGCCGACCTCCTCGACGGCCTCCCAGCCGGCGCCCGTGCGCATCTCGAAAGTGTCGTGCCGCGCCACCCGCTCCCAGGTCTCGCGGGGGAACGCCTCGCGCAACGAGAGCAGATAGTTCATGAACCGCCAGCGCCAGGAATCGTCCAGCGTGTGGAAATGTCCGAGGAAGCCGGGGAAGCTGAGCCACCGAAACGGCTGAACCCGCTGGAGTTCCGGGCGCCGGACGCAGAGGGTAACCGATCCGACCCCGGCCTCCAGCGCGGTTGCGGCATTGTCGAAGGCCGAGGCGCCCGCCCCCAGGACGGCGACACGCTTGCCCTTCAGCGCGGCGAAGTCGATCTCCTCGCTGGTATGCGCCCAGAACCGCTTGTCGAGCCCCTCGACCATCGGCGGCGTCCACCAGCGACCGGAGGACTCGATGCCCGTGGCGAGGACGATCTTGCGCGCGGTGATCCGCTCCACCGTATCAGTAGCCACGTCGCGCACCGTGGCGACCATGTAGGGATCGGCCGGCTGGATCCGCACGAGCCGCGCGCCGTTCTCCACCGTCAGGTTCAGCACCCGGCGCAGCCAGAGCAGGTAGGCGGCCCAGTCGCCCTTGTCGATCTTGTTCAGGGCCTCCCAGGCCGGCGCCCCGTGCTGCGCCTCGAACCAAGCCTGGAAGGTGAGGCACGGGATGTCCAGGTCCGGGCCGGTGACCGCCTTGGGAGATCGCAGGGTCGCCATGCGGGCATAGGTGTTCCACGGCCCTTCCCGCCCGGCCTCGGACTGGTCGACGATCCGGTAGTTCACCACCCGCTGCCGCTCGAGGGCATGGGCGATCGCCGTTCCGCCCTGGCCGCCGCCGACGACCAGCACGTCGAGCACCCGGGCGCCGTCGGGCGTGTGACGGGGCGGCACCCAGCGGCCGGACGGGTAGGACACCTTGGCAAGATCCTCGGCCACGCGCAGTTCGAGAGCCGGAAGTCCGAGGCCCGCCGTATCGGTGATCGTCATCCCCATCCTCCCAAGCCCCACCCACCCGGTTTTCGTCCAGAACCACCGACGCCCGATTTCAGTCTTCCCGGTCGACCTCTGCCGAGATGGCATGTCGCCGCATCCAGATCAGCGACACCATCGCCAGGGCGACCGCGCAGCCGACAATCACCGGCGGCCGCAGGCCCACCACGTCGCCCGCCACCCCCATCGCGAGCGCGCCGATGGCAGGGCCGCCGCGGAAGATGATGCCATGGAGACTGAGCACGCGGCCGCGCATTTCCGGCCTCACCGCGAGCTGGACGATGGTCTGCGTGCCCACGCCCGCCGCCACCATCGCCGCGCCGTAGAGACCGAGGGCCGGAAGCGCGATCCACAGACTACCCGACAGCGCCACCGCCAGGACGGCGTGGGAGACCAGGGCCGACGAGATCAGGACGACCGGGACGAGCCCGCCCTGGCCGCGCCGCCCCGCCAGTAGCCAGCCGCCGAGGATGGCGCCGGCGCCCGTAACCGACGTCATGATCGCCAGAGTATCGGCGCCGCCGCCGAACACCCGGTCGGCGAAGCCGGGCAGGAGCTCGACGACCACGCGCACGGAGATCGCCGTGACCAGATGCAGCAGCAGGACAGGCCCGAGCCCGCGGTCGCGCGCCGCATAGGTCATGCCCTCGCCGATATCGGCGATCAGCCCGCGCCGCGGCCGCGGCACGCCGTCGTCCCGGCCGATCGAGGGATTGCGCCCGCGGATGACGGCGAGCGCCGCGAGCAGGCAGAGATAACTCCCGGCGTTGACGATGAAGGCCCAGCCGAGATCCGCCCAGACGATCACAAGCCCCGCCACCGCCGGGCCGATGAAGCGGGCCGTGTTGAACACCATCGAATTGATGGCGACGGCGGTGGTGATCCGCTCGCGCGGCACCAACCTGGGCGCCAGGGCAAGGCGGGACGGCTGGTTGAAGCCGATCGCCATGCCGTTGGCGAAGGCCACGGCGACCACCATCTCCACCGAGATGACTCCGGACAGGGTCAGAACGCCGAGCAGGACCGCCAGGAGCATAGAGACCGACTGGCAGGCCAGGATCACCAGCGTCCGGTCGAGCCGGTCCGCGGCCACGCCGCCGATCAGGCCGATCAGGACGGACGGAAAAAGATCGGCGAAGGCGACGATGCCGAGCCAGGTGGCGGAATGGGTCAGCTCCCAGGTGAGCCAGCCGATCGCCACCCGCTGCACCCAGAGACCGACAAGCGATATGCCGTTGCCGGCGGTGTAGAGACCGTAGTCTCGGTGGGCCAGGGTGCGCAGGATCGGGTGGTCGATCATCGTGGGGTCCGGTTGTGCCGCCGGGCGGGGGCGGCCGTCAGGTCGGCGGGCGAAGCGGCGTCAAGGGAAGGGCGAGCAATCATAGCGCAGGTGTCGCCGGCACCGGCATCGCCCGCCGAGGCCGTGCTGTCCTGCGGCGTCCGCAGCAAACGGGAACACACGCGAAGAGTCACGGATTTGTTTTCAATTGAAACGTCCTTCGTAGCTATCTATATTTGATCTGAAGGTGAAACGCAGTTATTGCGTTATGAAAGGTAAACGGGAGATGACCGCAGAGACGGACATGCTGATGGCCGATGAGGGACCGGCCCCCGTCATCCGGGTACCCGCCCCCACACCGCCGCGACCGCAGGCCGCGCCGGCGATCGGCGAGATCGTCGATGTCCCCTACACTCTCTGGCTCGTCACCGTGGCGACCGCCCTTATGGGCGCCCTGGCGCTAACCCTGACGCTCGCGGTCTACCTGATCGACAACGCGCTCACCCTGTCCGGCGGCGCACCGATCTTCGTTCCCAGCGACTACCGCAGCCTCCTCGAACTCTCGGCGATCTTCGCCATCCTCTCGGTTCTTGCCCACTTCCTCCGCCTCAGGCTGGAAGCCTCGCGGCGCGCCTCGATCATCATCCCGCTGCCGTTCCGCCTGACCGTCGAACCGCCGATCAGCGATCTGACCTCCCGCTTCGAAGCGTCCTGCGGCGTGACAATCGCCCTCGACCGCGAGGAACCGGTCCGGATCCTGACCAGCCAGCCGGACGTTCTCAAGCGCGCGCTCGAAAACGCGTTCCTTGTCGCCGTCAGCGACCCGGTGATCCGCTTCTCCAAGCAGAAGATGGAACAGACGCTCAAAAGCGCGGCCGTCAGCGTACTCGGCGCCGGGGTCGGGTTCATCGAGATGAGCGACGTTCGCCAGCGCCGTCTGCCGCGCCGGCCGCCGGCCGCGGACACGGTCGTCCAGGACGACCCCGGAACCGGGCCCGCCTGCTGACACAGCCCGATTCAACCGCCGGGTTGAACCGCCGGGATAGGCAACCGCGTCAGGCCGCCGCGCGGACCGCCCGATCGAGCGCCCGGAACAGGGTGTCGACTTCCTCCATCCGCGTGAACAGATAGGGCGCGACACGCACCCGGGCGCTGCGCAGGCTGACATGGATGTTCTCCGCGGCCAGCCGGTCGGCGAGATCCGGCGCCGGCGGCTGCGGCAACGCCAGGCCGATGAAGTGGGGCGACCGGTGAGCCTTCGGCGGCACCCACCAGCCTCGCGACTCCGCTTCCTCCGCGATCCGGTCGACTACGGGCTCGATCCCGCCGGCAATCGCGGCCAGCCCCCAGGCCTCGATCTGCTCCATCGCGACGACGGCCATGGGCATATGAATCATGGAGTCCGCCGCCCCCTGGTCGAACCGCTTGGCGCCGGGCTGAAACCGGGCGCCGTATCCGGGCGTCAGGGTCATCGGCGCGTCGCCGATGCGCCCGGCGTGATTGTGCTCGACCGGCAGGCCGTGCTGGCGGCGCGGCGCGACGTAGAGATAGCCGGACTGGTCCGGGGACAGCAGCCATTTGTAGGCAGAACAGGCGACGTAGTCCGGGTCGAGGCGGGCGACATCCAGCGGGAGGACGCCGATCGACTGGGTCGCGTCGATGAACAGGGCCGCACCCTGGGCGTGGGTCGCCTCGGCGATGGGAACCAGATCGAGAACGCCGCCATCCACCCAGTGCACGTTAGGCAGGGTGACCAGGCCGGTCTGCGGGCCGAGACGGCCGAGCACGGCGCTGGTCCAGTCGCCGTCCGCCGGGCGGGGTACCACGTCGACGCTGGCCCCGCTCCGCTCCGCCAGCAGCTGCCAGGCGTAGAGGTTCGAGGGGAACTGCCCTTCCAGGACCAGCACCGTCTGTCCGGCATCCAGGGTGATCGAGTTGGCCGCCGTCGCGACGGCATAGCTTGTCGCCGTCGACAAGGCGATATCGGCGGCCAACGCGCCGATGAAGCCGGCGAACAGCTCCCGGGCCCGGGCCATTTCGGCGGTGAGGCTTTCGCGTTCCTTCTCCCAGGGACGCGCTTTGCGATCGACGGCGCGGCGACCGGCATCGGCGGCGGCCCTGGGGGCCGGGCCCTGGGCCGCACAGTTCATGTAGACCACGTCGTCGCTGAGGTCGAAGAGCGGGCGGACGGTATCCGGAGAAACGGTCTTGGGGGTCATCGGCTTGGCCTCGGCAGCGAAGGGACGTCTGATAGCCTACGCCCAGCGCCGCGCAACGTTAAGCGGCCAAGCCGACCGGCCGCGCCGCGCCCCTAATCGGAGCGCAGTTTCTTCGGCGGCACCCCGGCCAGCCGCGCCTCATCCAGCTTGACCCCATCCAGCACCGCACCGGTCAGGTTGGCGCCGTTGAGCCGCGTCTCCTGACGCCGGCCGACATTCTCGCCGTGGCTGGAGAGCAGCGGCGCCGCCGTCAGGATCGCGTCCGTCAGGTCGGCGCGGGACAGGTTGGCGCCGGACAGGATCGCGCCCGACAGGTTGCAGCGGGCCAGCGACGCCAACGACAGGTCGGCGCCCGAGAGATCGGCGAGCACGAGAAGCGCGTCGGTCAGCAGCGCACGGTGCATGATCACGCCGCGCAGGTCGGCGCCGGAGAGGTTGAGGCCGCGCAGGTCGGCATCGGTGAGATCGACGCCATCAAGCGAGGCGCGCGATCCGCGCCGCCCGTCGCTCCGGACCCAGCGGTCGTGCTCGACCAGCGTGCGTTGCACCTCGGCGGCGACGATGTCCGCCGGGGGCGCCAGGCGTGCGCTGGAGGTATCCACCTTGCTCAAATCGACGTCGCGGAGGCGCGCGCCGATCAGGTTGGCCCGGTCGATCGTCGCGCCATCGAGCTGCGCGCCGGACAGGTCGGCGCCGGTGGCCAGAGAGTCGCTCAAGTCGGCATCGCTGAGATCGGCCGAGACCAGGTTCGCGTTGCGCAGGATGACGCCGGACATGGACGCCCGGCGCAGGTTGGCCCGCTCCAGGTTCGCGCCCGTCAGGTCGGTCTGCGCCATGCGGGCCTGGGCGAATTTCGCGCCCTTGAGATTGGCACGATGCATGCGCGCGCCGACGAAGTTCACCGAGGATCCGGCGAAGGTCTCGCCGCTGCTTCCGGTCGGCAGACCGCTTGCCCCTCTCAGCGAGACGCCGCGCAAATCCGCCCCCTCGAATACGGTCCCGGCGAGCTGGGTCCCGGTCAGGTCGGCCTCCTCGAGCGTAGCGTCGCGGAAGGACGCACCGCTCAAGTCGGCGCCGGCGAAAATGGCCCGGGTGAGGTTGCAGCCGATGAATCGCACCCCCTGCAAGCCGGAGCCGCCGAAATCGACCTCGCGCAGATCCTGCCCGGAGAAGTCGATACCGAACAGATTGGTATGCGCGAAGGACGCGGGTTGACCCTCGGCGGCGCCTTCCAGCCATAGCCGGTGGCTCGCCAGTTTCCGCTCGATGACGTCGTGCGCTATGTGACCCTGGATACTCATCCGTTCACAATCGCCGTTTCTCACTTAATTCTTAGTTAATCACACGCCCGCCTTAGGGACGAAATTTCGGCTTCTGCCTGGGCGAACGTCTTTTCCAGCCGCTCGGCGATCTCGGTCATTTCCGCATCGGTGGTGACCAGGGGCGGGGACACCATCACCCAGTCCCCATCGCGACCGCCGTTGGTTCGCCGCGCGTACAGTATCAAACCGTTCTGCATCGCGATACGGGAGACCGTTGCCGCCACGCCCGCACTGATCGAGAACGGCCGCTTTTCCTCACGATCCTCGACGAACTCCACGGCCATCAGCAGCCCCTTACCGCGGACGTCGCCGATCATCGGATAGCGGGTCGCCATGTCCTCGATATGGTCCTTCAGGTCGGCACCCAGCTTTGCCGACCGATCGATAAGGCCGCGCTCCAGCGTCTCCTCGAGCACAGCGAGGCCGACGGCGCAGGCGAGCGGGTTGCCGAGGGCGGTGTGTCCATGCTGGAAGCCGCCGCCCGTCGCCACCTTTTCGACAAGTGCGCGGGGCGCGAGGACCACGCCGAGCGGCAGGTAGCCGGCGCCCAGCCCCTTCGCCAGGACGATCAGGTCGGCCTTGCACCCCGGCCAGTGCTCCTGGGACAGGAAGGCGCCGGTCCGGCCGCCCCCGCTCATCACCTCGTCGTGGATCAGCAGGACGCCATGAGCATCGCAGATCTCGCGGACCCGGCGCATATACGCCGCCTCGGGCACGAGCGCGCCGGTCGCCACACCGCCGACCGGCTCCTGGATGAAGGCCAGAACGCTGTCCGGCCCCTCCGCCACGATCGTGTCCTCCAGCACCTGGGCGCATTTCAGCGCCCAGCTCTCGGCGTCGTAGCCGGTCGGCACGCGATACGTCGCCGGTGCCGGTACCTTCGGCATCGGCTTCATCATCGCGCCGAAGATCTCGTGAGCCGCCGGGTCGCCGGTGACGGAGAGCGCGCCGAGTGTGCCGCCGTGATAGGACGGTTGCCGCGCAATGACCTTCCAGCGCGAGCCCTCGCCCCGCGATAGGGCGATCTGGCGGGCAAGCTTCAGCGCCGCCTCATTCGCCTCCGAGCCGCCGGAGACCACGAAGACCCGCTCGTATCCGGGGCCGGCGGCCTCGGCCAGCCGTTCGGCGAAATCGCGGTTGGCCTTGCTTTCGAAATGGGAAACGTTCGCGAACGCAGCCGCCTCAGCCTGGCTCTGAAGCGCGTCCAGCACCCGGCGGTTGCCGTAACCGAGATTGCAGGCGACGGGCCCGGAGCTCGCGTCCAGATACCGGTTTCCGGCCGTGTCCCACATCTCGATCCCCGACGCCCGGGCGATCTGCGGCCGCGCCGGCGTTCCGGGCGGAGCTGCGAAGACCTGGATCGGCTCGCCGCGGGCCAGCGTCCCCAGAGGAGGGCGCGCGTCGAGATCGTTTCTGAGCATGGCGGACATGGAAACCTCGCTGAGGGCGGTGCCCCATACTCGCGCGCTTGCCGCGCGGCGCCAAGAGCGGACCGCGTTCCCGACCGAGTGCCACGCGACGGGTCCGAGCGGGCTCCGGCAAGCGCTCGCGGGGTCGGGGGGCACCGTGGCACAGTGAATATATATTGTGTTTTTGAACGAAAACGGGCACAATATATGTCGATTCGAAATCGGTTTGCGCACCGATCTTCTCACAGGAACGGGTCGGCTGGCGCTCGGAGTTCCGCCGCATCCCCGGCGGCGGAAACGGGAGAGACGGGGCCGTATCCTCCGTTGCTCCCTCCACCCTGTGAAGCTCCTGAGGACGGTTCTCCGTCCAGCCTAGCGGGTGCGCCCGCACCGGACTTGGCGCACCCGGCTTTTTTGGCGAGCCTGTCAGCAGCCTGCGGCAGCATGGCCCGAGGCATCGACATGCGCGCCCCTGGCAACAGCGCCGCCGCCCCGCTACCCTCCGCGCTCCGATGCGGGCCCAGGCGCCCGCCCAATCCATTCGTGCAAGGAGAAGAAGCCATGGCCGGCACCATCGACGCCCGTCTGGCCGAACTCGGAATCGATATTCCGACGCCGGCCACGCCCGCCGCCAACTACGTTCCGTTCGTGCGCACCGGGAACCTGGTGTTCGTCTCGGGTCAGATCCCGATGCTCGACGGCAAGATCGAGGGGATCGGCGTGGTCGGGGCCGATCTGTCGACCGACGATGCCCGCAAAATCGCCGAGATCTGCGCCAAGAACCTGATCGCCCAGGCGAAAGCCGCCTGCGACGGCGACCTCGACCGGGTCGTCCGCGTGGTCAAGGTCGGCGGTTTCGTGCGCTGCACCCCCGACTTCACCGAACAGCCCGAAGTGGTGAACGGCGCCTCCGACCTGATGGTGGCGGTCTTCGGCGACAAGGGCCGCCACTCCCGCTTCGCCGTGGGCACCAACGCCCTGCCGCGCGGCGTGTCCGTCGAAGTCGAGGCGGTGTTCGAGGTCTCCTGACCCTCGCCAGCCCCCGCCGGTCGGGGCGGCCTTGCTTCGACGCAGTGCCGCCCCACCTCGATCGCGGGAGCAGCCGGAGCGGATTTCCCCATGCCCGACGGTACCGATATCGACAAGGACCTGGCCGAGGAAGTCTCGGTCCTGCCGGCCATCTCGGCCGTCGGGGCGGAGGAGTGGGATGCCTGCGCCGGTGCCGGGAACCCGTTCCTGTCGCACGACTTCCTGAACGCGCTCGAGGAAAGCGGGTCGGTGCGGGCGGAAACCGGATGGCTACCGCGTCACCTCGTCGTGAAGGACGGCGACGGCCGGCTGGCGGCCGCCATGCCGATGTACCTGAAGGGCCACTCCCAGGGCGAGTACGTCTTCGACTGGGGCTGGGCCGACGCCTACGAGCGGGCCGGTGGGCGCTATTACCCCAAGCTCCTCTCGGCCGTGCCGTTCACGCCGGCGACCGGGCCGCGGATGCTGGTACGTCCGGACATAGACCGGACCCGGGCCGAGGAGATCCTGGCGGGCGGCGTGGTCGCCCTGATGAACCAGCTGAACGTGTCCACCGCCCACGTCAATTTCCTGCCGAAGCCGCAGTGGGACCGGCTCGGCGCCTTCGGGTTCCTGAAGCGGACCGGGCTGCAGTACCACTGGCGGAACGACGGCTACGGCAGTTTCGACGATTTCCTCGCCGCCCTTTCCTCCCGCAAGCGCAAGGCGATCCGCAAGGAACGCCGCCAGGTCGCAGACACGGACCTCGTGCTGCGCCGGCTCGTGGGTCGCGACATCGAGGAGCGTCACTGGGACGCGTTCTTCCATTTCTACATGGACACCTCCGACCGCAAGTGGGGATCGCCCTATCTGAACCGGACGTTCTTCTCGCTGCTCGGCGAGCGGATGGCGGAACGGGTGCTGCTCGTGGTCGCCGAGCGGGACGGTCGGCCCGTCGCGGGCGCCCTGAACCTGATCGGGAGCGACACCCTGTTCGGTCGGAACTGGGGCTGCACCGAGGACTACCGGTTCCTGCATTTCGAGGCGTGCTACTATCAGGCCATCGACTTCGCCATCGAGCGCGGCATGACGACGGTCGAGGCCGGCGCCCAGGGACAGCACAAGATCCAGCGCGGCTACCTGCCGGTGGAGACCTACAGCAATCACCTGATTCTCGACGACGGCTTCCGCGACGCGGTCGAGGACTTCCTGACGCGGGAACGGCGGCAGATCGCGCACGAGAAGGCGCTGCTCATGGAGGAATCCCCGTTCCGTGAGACGGGGGAGGACGGGCGTTAACGATTCCTTCGGGAATTGTTGCTGCAATGCCACATGCCAGTCGCATCGCAAGAAATTTGTCACGAAGACCTTGCAGCGCGGGAGGGCCGACATAAAGTGCATATCAACACCCCGCCACGGACGCTCCAGCGGAAATCTGCGGACCGCGCCCTGCCTGCGGGCTGACTTGACCCTTTGATGTACGTTTAAGAGGAGGTCGCACGATGCGCGATACCTACGTTCTCACGCCGCGCGAAGCGGCCGAGCAGACCGGTCTGGACTTGGACACCATCCTGAGCCTGGCCGCCTCCGCCGACTCCGTCGCCGAGACCAACGGTGAGACCCTGCGGATCGATCCGTGGGCCCTGGCGGCCGCCGCCGGCGAGATGAAGCAGGCTGCCTGATCCCGATCCGGGTTTCATAACTGCCGATCGCAGGCCCCGCTTCGGCGGGGCTTTCGATTTTTGGGGCCGAGGGTCTTTTGGTATCGCACCCCTTCCCCGCTTCCCCTTCCCTCAATCCGCCGGTCGCCTTACATTGCGGTCATCCGAGCAAACCGGAATGTCCCGCTGATGCCGCCGATCCGCACGACCCTCTCCCGCCTGGCCGCCGCGACACTGATCGCGGCGCTGGCCGCCTGCTCCAGCGACGAGGCCGCCGAGTATGTCGAGCGCCCGGTGGAGGAGCTCTACAACGACGCCTACAATGCCGCCCTTGCCGGCGACTTCACCGAGGCGGCCCCGCTATTCGACGAGGTCGAGCGCCAGCACCCTTATTCGGTCTGGGCCACCCAGGCGCAGCTCATGTCGGCCTACGCGCTCTATCAGTCGAACGACTATGACGACGCGATCGCGGCGCTCGACCGGTTCATTCAGCTCAACCCGGGCAATCCGAACGTTGACTACGCCTACTATCTGAAAGGCCTCAGCTACTACGAGCGGATCGTCGATGTCGGCCGCGACCAGAAGCTGACCCGGGACGCCCTGTCCTCCTTCGAGGAGGTCGTGCAGCGTTTCCCCAATTCGAAATACGCCCGCGATGCGCGGCTCAAGCTCGACCTCGCCCGCAACCACCTGGCCGGCAAGGAGATGAGCATCGGTCGCTGGTACATGCGCCGGGGCCAGTATCTGGCCGCCATCAACCGCTTCAAGCGCGTGGTCGACGAGTTCGACACCACCGAGCAGGTCCCCGAAGCCCTGATGCGCATGACGGAGAGCTACGTGGCGCTCGGCCTGACCGGTGAAGCGAAGCGGACGGCGGCCGTCCTCGGCCACAACTATCCGGGCTCCGACTGGTACCAGGACGCCTACGTGCTGGCGACCGAGGGCCGGGCGCGGACCACCGCGGAGTCCGGCGACGACGGGTGGTTCGGCTGGGGCCTCGGACCGTTCTAAGACGATGCTGGCCTCGCTCTCGATCCGGGACGTGGTGCTGATCGACCGCCTGGACCTCACCTACGAACCGGGGCTGTCCGTTCTGACCGGCGAGACCGGTGCCGGAAAATCGATCCTGCTGGACGCGCTCGGCCTGGCGCTCGGGGAACGGGCGGACTCCGGCCTTGTGAGACACGGTGCCGGTCAGGCGACGGTGATCGCGGCCTTCGAGCTGGGCGATCCGAGTGCCGTGGACGCCATTCTGTCGGACGCGGATCTCGACCCGAGCGAGGGGGCGCTCATCCTGCGCCGGGTGGTCACGGCGGACGGCCGCTCCCGCGCCTATGTGAACGACCAGCCGACCAGCGTCGGCCTGATGCGGCGCCTCGGGGACGTGCTGGTGGAGATCCAGGGACAGTTCGACCAGCGCGGCCTGATGGACCCCGCCACCCATCGCGAGACCCTGGACGCCTTCGCCGGACTCGAGCGGGAGGCAGCCAGCGTCGCCGTCGCCTGGACCGAGTGGCGCGGGGCCCTGGTCGCCCTTGAGACGGCGCGAGCCGATCTAGAGAAGGCCCGGAGCGACGAGGATTACCTGCGCCACGCCGTCGCCGAGCTCGACCAGCTCGCGCCGGAGGTCGGCGAAGAGGACCGTCTGGCGGAGACGCGGGCGATGCTGATGAACGCCGAAGCGGTGGTCGAGGCTCTGAACACGGCCAGCGCCGCCATCGCCGAGGACGGGGGAGCCGACAACGCGGTGGCGCGCGCTCAGCGCGCCCTGGAGCGGGTCGCGGATCGCGCCGCCGGTCGCCTGGATACGGCACTCGCCGCCCTCGAGCGGGCCGCCGCCGAACTCCAGGACGCGGGCGCCGAGATCGCCGCGGCCGCCGCGGATATCGACGCCGACGGCACGACACTCTCGGAAATCGACGACAGGCTCCACGCCCTGCGGGACCTCGCCCGCAAGCACGGAGTCGAGTCTGATCGGTTGCCGGAGGTACACCGCCGTTTCGCCGACCATTTGGCGGCGCTCGACGGCAAGGGGGGCGAGATCGGCGCCCTGACCGCCGCCGAAGACCGCGCCCGCAAGGGCTTCGTCGCCGCCGCCGATTCCCTGTCGAAGGCGCGGACCGCCGCCGCCGCCCGGCTCGACGCGGCGATCGCGAAGGAACTGCCGCCGCTGAAACTCGACAAGGCGCGGTTCGAGACCGCCGTGACGCGGCTGGACGAGGCGCGCTGGGGAGCGGCCGGACTGGACGCGGTCGCCTTCCAGGTCGCCACCAATCCCGGCATGCCGGCCGGCCCGTTGTCGAAGATCGCCTCGGGTGGTGAGCTGTCTCGCTTCCTGCTGGCGCTCAAGGTGGTGCTGGCGGAAGCCAGCCCGGTTCCCACCCTGGTGTTCGACGAGGTCGATGCCGGCGTCGGCGGCGCGGTCGCGGCGGCGGTCGGCGACCGTCTGGCCCGCCTTGCCACCCGCCTGCAGGTTCTGGTCGTCACCCACTCGCCCCAGGTCGCGGCCCAGGGCGCCCATCACTGGCATGTCGCTAAGCGGGTGCAGGATGAGGCCACCGCCACCGACGTGGTGCGCCTGGACATGGGCGCGCGCCGCGAAGAGATCGCCCGGATGCTCTCGGGCGCGGCCATTACAAGCGAGGCCAGGGCCGCCGCCGACAGCCTGCTGAACCAGTCCGCACAACCCCAGAGATGATCCCGGATCCGGCATGAGCGACGCCGCCCTGACCCAAGCCAGCAGCAAGACCGTCGAGGACCTCAGCGAGAACGAGGCCAAGGCGGAACTCGCCTGGCTGTCGGAGGCCATCACCGAGGCCGACCGGCTATACCATCAGGAAGACGCGCCGGAGCTGACGGACGCGGAATACGACGCGCTGCGCCGGCGCAACCAGGCGATCGAGGAGCGGTTCCCTTCCCTCAAGCGCGCGGACAGCCCGAGCGAACGGGTCGCGCCGGGCCCCGCCGACGGTTTCGCCAAAGTGCGCCACGCTCGGCCGATGCTGTCGCTCTCCAACGCTTTCGACGATGAGGATGTGCGGGAGTTCGAACGCCGGGTGCGCCGGTTCCTGAACCTGGGCGAGGAGGAGACCGTCGCCCTGGTGGCGGAGCCGAAAATCGACGGGCTCTCCGCCTCGCTGCGCTACGAGAACGGGACGCTGGTTCAGGGCGCGACCCGGGGCGACGGTACCGAGGGCGAGAACATCACCCGCAATCTTGTGACCCTGGACGACATCCCGCGCACCCTGCCGGACGGGGTTCCGGCGGTGCTGGAGGTGCGCGGCGAGGTCTACATGACCAAGGAGGATTTCGTCGCCCTGAACGAGCGCCAGGCGGAAGCCGGGGCGAAGATCTTCGCCAACCCCCGCAACGCCGCCGCCGGGTCTCTGCGCCAGCTCGACCCCGAGATCACCCGGTCCCGCCCGCTGCGCTTTTTCGCCTATTCATGGGGCGAGATCAGCGAGGATTTCGCCGACAGCCATCACGAGTTCCTGGAGAAGCTGGAGGCCTGGGGCTTCACCACCAATCCGCTCTCCAGACTTTGCGAGACCGTCGACCAGGCGCTCGCGGTCTACGCCGATATCGGCGAGCGGCGTCACGATCTCAGCTACGACATCGACGGCGTCGTCTACAAGGTGGACCGGCTCGACTGGCAGCAGCGCCTGGGCATGGTCAGCCGGGCGCCGCGCTGGGCAATCGCCCATAAGTTCAAGGCGGAGCAGGCCGAGACGGTGCTGCGCGAGATCGACATCCAGGTCGGCCGCACCGGCGCCCTGACCCCGGTGGCAAGGCTCGAGCCGGTGAAGGTCGGCGGCGTCACGGTCACCAACGCCACCCTGCACAACGAGGACGAGATCCGGCGCAAGGACATCCGCGTCGGCGACACCGTGGTGATCCAGCGCGCCGGCGACGTCATCCCGCAGGTGGTGCGCGTGGTCACCGAGAAGCGCCCGGCGGGTTCGACGGAGTATGTCTTCCCCGACCACTGCCCGCGCTGCGGATCCGAGGCGAAGCGCCCCGAGGGCGAGGCGATCCGGCGCTGCACAGGCGGCCTGATCTGCCCGGCCCAGGCGGTGGAACGCCTGAAGCACTTCGTAAGCCGCGAGGCTTTCGACATCGAGGGTCTCGGCGCAAAGCAGATCGAGGCCTACTACAAGGACGGCCTGATCGACCGGCCGGGCAGCATATTCCGCCTGAAGGAGCACCGCCGGACGCTTATCGGAAAGGAGGGCACCAAGATCACCTCCACCGACAAGCTGCTGGCGGCGATCGAGGAGCGGCGGCGCATAGGCCTGGACCGGTTCATCTACGCGCTGGGCATCCGCCAGATCGGCCAGGCGACCGCCCGTCTGCTCGCGACCCATTACGGCACTCTCGGCGCGCTGCGTCAGGCCGTGGCCGCGGCGGCAGATCCGAAGAGCGAGGCCTATGCCGACCTGATCAACATCGACCAGATCGGCAGCTCCGTCGCCAAGGACCTGATCGACTTCTTCGCAGAGGCGCATAACGGCGAGGTTCTGGACGATCTCGACGCGGAACTTACGATCGAGCCGTTCGAAGCTCCGAGCACGGCCGACAGCCCGGTCGCCGGCAAGACGGTGGTGTTCACCGGTACCCTTCAGACCATGGGGCGCAGCGAGGCGAAGGCCCGGGCCGAATCCCTCGGCGCCAAAGTGGCGGGGTCGGTGTCGAAGAAGACCGACTACGTCGTCGTCGGCGCCGATGCGGGATCGAAAGCGGCCAAGGCGGAGGCGCTCGGCGTGCAGATCCTGAGCGAAGAGGACTGGACCGCCCTCATCGGTGGCTAAGCTCGGGCCGGCACCGATCCCGGCGCGTCACAGGCAGCGGGGCCATGCGTTTCGCAAGGGTCTGCATTGACGAATTTGGTATTTGAACTTCGCGACGAAGTCACCACATGATCAGTAGCGGACTGTAGATTCGAGAACCTCTGCAGGATCCCGTATGAGCGTCATTCGTAACCCGTCTCCCAGGGTTTCGAGCGTGTGCAGGCCCCTCTTCGGAGGGGCCTTTTCATTTGTCCTGCGGGCAAGACACCGCCGGCACCCAGCATTACGCATAGCTACCCCATCAAGCCATGCGCCCAACGCAATGCTGCAGCGCAAAAACTCAAATGGTCCCGCGCAATAATCTGACCACATTGGAGACATCACCGCCGGGCAACCCCGGCACCTGACTTCAAGGAGAATCCCGATGTCCACCCAGAACGATATCCTGCGCGTGCCGTCGGCCCTGCCGGAGGACCCGTACGCGCTGGTCGCTCGGGCCCGGGCCATGCGGAGCATCTACATTCGCGATCTGATCGCGCGGGGCTTTACCAGCCTGCGCGACCGTCTCGCCCATCGCCGGACTCTGGCGGCGGTCGAGGATCTGAGCCCGCGGATGCTGGCCGATATCGGCCTCGACATGACCGCCCTGCGGGCCGGTGTGGTTCGCCGCACCGATGTCGAGGTTGTCGGCACCCCGACCGACGGGTTCGTCCCGGCGTCGGTTCCGATGGCCGCGAACCCGGTCGAACCGCATCTGCGTCCCGCGCCGGTCGGCTCTGCCGCCAACGCCTCGGGCGCGGGCGACGACGTGCGCCGCGCCGCCTGACCCCTCCCCCCTCACAGGGCGGTTGCGACGCGAGACGGCCGGCAGTCACTGCCGGCCGTTACTTTTTCAGAATTCTGGATGTGGGCCGTCGGTCCCGTCAGGCGAGGATCAGTGCGCTCCAGCCGTCGCGCCGGTAGCGTCGGACGAGCTGAAGCCCCTGGGTCCGGTGCACCGACTGCACCCAGCGCTCCTGCTCGGTCAGGAGACCGGACAGAATGGCGATACCGCCGGGCGCCAGGCCCCGCTTCAGCGCCGGCGCCATTTCCGCCAGCGGCCCCGCCAGAATATTCGCGACGACGAGATCGAACGGCCCCGTCCGCTGTACGATCGGCGACCGCCACCCGTTCGAGACATGGGTCGCGATGCGGCCGGAGACCCGGTTCATCACCGCGTTCTCCCGCGCCGTCGCCACCGAAATCGGATCGAGATCGACCGCAAGGGTCCGGGCCGACGGCACGAGCTTCGCCAGCCCCATCGCCAGAATCCCCGACCCGCAGCCGAGATCGAGCACGTTGCGCGGGGTGCGGCGTTTGACCAGATCCTGGATCGCCCGCAGGCAGAGCGCCGTGGTCGGATGACTGCCCGACCCGAAGGCGCGCGCCGCATCGACCAGCAGTTCGACGCTTCCCGCCGGTGCGGCCTGCTCCACATGGGAGCCGCGGATCCAAACCCGCCCCTCGCGGATCGGCGGAAAGGACTGGCGGTTCAGGGCCAGCCAGTCGACTTCGGGTAGGGGCTCGATGACCGTGTCCGGCGGCGGCGTGCCGACGGTCGCGGCCGCCAGCGCCAGGGCCGCCGTTATGGCGGGACGCTCCGGCTCGTCCTCGGCGATCCCCTCGACCGTCCAGCTGCCGCCGGGGGCATCCTCGAGCGCGGTGACGGCGGACACGAAGGGCGACAGGGCGTCGGCCACGACCTCGGAGGCCTTGGCCGGAACGGTGAGGGCGATGCGCCAGAGTGTGCTCATGGACGCGGGATTTACGGCTTGGAGACGAATGTGTCGACCACGTTCTTCGTCCCGGCGTGGTCGAAGGCGACCTCCAGCTTGTCGCCGTCCACCTTGGTGACGGTGCCCATCCCGAACTTCTGATGGAAGACCCGCTCGTCCACCGCGTATTTCGCGGGCTTCGACCGGTCGACGGTGTAGCCTTCCCCGTCGATCACCGGTGCGCGGGTGCGGATCGAGCCGCCGCCGCGCCGAAGATATCCGGGTCCGCGCCCGGCTACCCGGCCCTTGCCGACGGCGCTGTCCCAGGCCGGGAGCGAAGCATCGGCATCGCGCTCGTAGCTGAGGCCGTCGCGCGCTCCGGACCCGTACCCACCCGTGCGTCCGTACCCGCCGGCATAGCCGCTGCCACTGGACCCGTAGAGCCCGGTCTCGCTGATCATCTCAACGTGCTCCGCCGGCAGTTCCGAGACGAAGCGCGAGGGGATCGCGCTCTGCCACAGGCCGTGCACCCGACGGTTGGCGGCGAAGAGGATCTCCACCTTCTTGCGCGCCCGGGTGAGCCCGACATAGGCGAGCCGCCGTTCTTCCTCCAGACCGGCGGCACCGTTCTCGTCGAGGGCGCGCTGGTTCGGGAACATGCCCTCCTCCCAGCCCGGCAGGAAAACCACATCGAATTCGAGGCCCTTCGCGGCATGCAGGGTCATCAGGCTGACCTGCTCGCCGTCGGCGGCCTCGGCGTTCTCCATCACCAAGCTGATATGCTCGAGGAACCCTCCGAGACTCTCGAACTCCTCCAGGGCCGTCACCAGCTCCTTCAGGTTCTCCAGCCGACCCGGCGCCTCCGGCGACTTGTCCTTCTGCAGCGCCGCCGTATAGCCGCTCTCGTCGAGCACCATGCGGGCGAGATCCGACGGACCCTCGGTCCGGGCCGCCTCGCGCCAGCGAGCGAAATCGCCCATCAGCGCCCCGACCGCCCGGCGCGCCGCCGGCTTCAGCTCGTCGCTCTGTACCAGCTGGTCGGCCGCCGCCGTCAGAGACAGGCCCGAGGCCCGGGCGTGGCCGAACAGCACCTGCTCGGTCGTCTTGCCGATACCGCGCGCCGGCACGTTGATGATCCGCTCGAAGGCGAGATCGTCGTCCGGCTGGTTGATGACCCGCAGATAGGCCACCGCGTCGCGGATCTCCTTGCGCTCGTAGAAGCGGGCGCCGCCGACCACGCGGTAGGGCACGCCGAGGGTGATCAGGCGTTCCTCGAACTCCCGGGTCTGGAAGCCTGCGCGCACCAGCACCGCCATCTCGCGCAGCGGCACCTTAGCGCGCTGGTGGTCCTCGATCCGGTCGCCGACGACCCGCGCCTCCTCCTCCCCGTCCCAGACGCCGCGTACCGACAGCAGATCGCCGTCGGCACCCTCGGTCCACAGGGTCTTGCCGAGCCGCCCCTCGTTATGGGCGATCAGATCGGAGGCGGCGGCGAGAATGCGGGAGGTCGAGCGGTAGTTCTGCTCAAGGCGTACAACCTTGGCGCCGGGGAAGTCCTTCTCGAACTTCAGGATGTTGCCGATCTCCGCGCCGCGCCAGCCGTAGATCGACTGATCGTCGTCGCCGACGCAGCAGATGTTCTTGTGGCTCTGGGCCAGCAGCCGGAGCCAGAGATACTGGGCGACGTTGGTGTCCTGGTATTCGTCCACGAGGATGTAGCGGAACCGGCTCTGGTACTCCTCCAGAACCTCGGGACGGGTCTGGAACAGGGTGAGGCAGTGCAGCAGCAGGTCGCCGAAATCGGCCGCGTTGAGCGTGACCAGCCGCTCCTGGTACTGGCGGTAGATGTCCTGAAGCTTGCCGCCGGCCATGTCGCCGGCCTCGGCGACGCCGATCCGGTCGGGGGTGAGGCCCCGGTCCTTCCAACGCTGAAGCACCCCCATCACCACCCGGGCGGGCCAGCGCTTGTCGTCGACGCCCTCGGCCTGGAGCACCTGCTTGAGCAGCCGGATCTGGTCGTCGGTGTCGAGGATGGTGAAGTTCGACTTCAGCCCGATCAGCTCGGCGTGGCGCCGCAGGATACGGGCACAGAGCGCGTGGAAAGTGCCGAGCCAGACCTGCTCGGCGACGGGCCCGACGATGCGCGCCACCCGCTCCTTCATCTCCCGCGCCGCCTTGTTGGTGAAGGTCACCGCCAGGACGTTCCAAGGACGCGCCTTGCCGAGCGTCAGCAGATGGGACAGGCGCGTGGTCAGCACCCGGGTCTTTCCGGTACCGGCGCCGGCCAACACGAGGACCGGACCATCCAGCGCCTCGACCGCCGCGCGCTGACCGTCGTTGAGCCCGTCGAGATACCCGCCGCCGGCACCCGCCGCGACCGGTCCGGCCGGGCCGGGATAGGCCGGCGCCGGCCCGCTGGGGCGCCGGTATTCCGCCGGGTCGATCCCCCCGGCGTCGTCATTGGAAAACAGATCCGCCATAACCCGACCATATAACATCCGGCGCGGCGATCCCCAGGGGTTTCATAGAGCCGCTTCGGCGGCGCGCCGGGGCGACCTACGGCCGGCCGCCTCCGTCGGACGGCCGCGTGGAAACCCGAGCTTAAATTTCGAAACTAAGTCGAATTTAACTTTTTCTTATGTCTTTTCCGATATCGGTGGGGAAGTTGGCTCGACCCTCGTGAGACCGGCGGCGGATGTCGCCGGAGGTCGTGAGGCAAGCCCCGGATCGCTCGGTGCAATCTTGAGCCGGTCCCATGTGCCTGCGGTTCAGGGGTTACGGGGGGTGCTTCGGCACCCCCCGGTGCATGTCAGGGCGCATGCCCGGGCGCTTATCTGGCCCGCCCGCTCCCGTCAGAGCGTCTCCCCATGCTCCTCGGCCTGCTGCTTGATGAGTGCTTGATTGTAGGCGCGCATCACGTCGCGCTCGTGCAGGCAGCCGATCAGCCGCATCCGATCGGCCGAATCGACCACGGCAAGCAGCCCCTCCTCGGCTTCCGAGAAACGCCTGATCGCCTTTTCGACCCCGTCCCCGATCTCGAGGAACGGCGGATGCCTGCGGGCGAGATCGATCGCCGTGTAGTCCCGGTCCTTCGACGAATCGAACGCCACCTCGCCGAGATCGCTCAGCGTGATCGTCCCCAAAAGCTTCTCGTCGCCGTCGATCACGAACAGCTCGTTCATCGGCGCCAGGCGCAGCCGGTTGCGCAGACTGTCCAGCCCGGTCTCGTGGCCGACGGCCACATGATCCTGCTGCATCAGGTCATGAACCTTGAGCGCGCGCAGGGCACCCACGTCGTGGCCCCCCTGGATGTGGACCCCGCGCCGTCGGAGCTGGTCCGCGAAGAACGACGGGCTGTGCAGAACGCGAGTCAGGACCGAGGCGATCACCACGGCGACCATCACGCCGACCGTCAGCTTGTAGTCGCCGGTCAGCTCGAAGACGATCAGGATGGTGGAGATCGGCGCGCCGAGCGTCGCCGCCGATACCGCGCCCATGGCGATCAGGGTGTAGGCGCCATGACCCGACGACAGCTCGGGGAACGGCATGGTAGCGACGATGCCGTAAGCGCCGCCGATCATCGCCCCGATGAACAAGGACGGCGAGAAGACCCCGCCGCCGAAGCCGGCGCCGAGGCAGACCGCGGTCAGAAGGATCTTCAGGACCGCGAGGCTGACCAGCATCTGCAGGCCGTAACCCTCGTTCAGGGCCGTGTCCATCGCCTCGTAGCCGACGCCGAGGACCTCCGGGAACTCCAGCGCGACGATGCCGATCACCAGCCCCGCCATGGCCGGCTGCATCCAGCGTGGGATCGGGGAGCGGAGGCCCCTGACCTCGATCTCCGCCGTCACCCGCATCAGCGCGATCGCCCCCACCGCGCAGACGACCCCGAGGAGCATGAAGGCGGGAAACTCCAGAAAAGACGTGATCGTGTAGCTCGGCATCTCGAAGGCCGGATAGTCGCCGAACCAGATCCGCGACAGGATCGTGCCGAACACCGAGGCGATAACGATCGGTGCGAAGGCCGAGAGCGCGTAGTGACCGATCACCACTTCCAAGGCGAAAAAGACGCCGGCGATCGGCGCGTTGAACGACGCGGCCACCGCGCTGGCGACGCCGCAGCCGAGCAGGGTGCGGGCCTGGCTGCGGGTGAGGTTGAGCTGGCGGCCGAGGAAACTGGCGAGCGAGGCGCCGAGATGAACCGCCGGTCCTTCGCGGCCGACCGAGGCGCCGCAGCCGATCGACATGGCGCTGATCGCCGCCGCCCCGAAACCCTGCCGCATCGACATGCGCCCGCCGCGCAGCGCGCTCGACTCGATGACATTGGCAACCCCCTGCGGCCGTCCGCCGGGCATCACGTATTTGCAGAACAGCCCGACCAGCAGGCCGCCGATCACTGGCGCCAGGACCAGTCGCCACCACTCCATCTCCGCGGCGTAGGTCACGACCATCTCGGTCCGGAATCCCAGGAACAGGTACTGCAGCCAGTCGATCGCCTCGCGGAAGGCGATGGCGCCGCCGGCGGCCGCGCCGCCGACGATCACGGCAACGGTCGCCATGACGATCTGGTCGTTGCCGACCAGCCGTTTGAAATCCTGGATGTACCGGTTCGCCATAGACGCGGGGATCCGCCGGGAAACGTAACAGACACGGCACCTTAGCGCCGATCCGTCGCCGGTCAAAGGGGCGACGGGCCCCACGGTCAAAGCGGTTGGCGCGATGGGCGCGTGCGGAATACCATCGCCCCCATGGAGATCATCATCAGACCGGCCTTTTTCAGAGCCCCCACCGACAGCGGCAAGGACGACGCCGAGAACGTCCACCGGCTGGTGCGCGCGCTCGCCGAAGTCCAGGAAGCGGCGGACTACGTCACCGGCAGCGTCGACGATCTGCGCCGCGACGGCAGCGGCCCGCATCCTTACTTTCATGCCATGCTCGCCGAGCGTCCGGACGGCACCGCCGTCGGCCTCGCGCTCTACTACTTCATCTACTCGACCTGGGCCGGGCGGCCGAAGCTCTACGTCGAGGACCTCTATGTCGATGCCGACCTGCGGGGCACCGGTCTCGGCCGGCGGCTGATGGCGGCCCTGGCGCGCGAGGCGGTCGCCCATGGCTGCGTCAAGCTTGACCTGTCGGTGAAGACCGACAACGCCGCCCGCGACTTCTACGCCCGCCTGGGCCTGACCCGCAGCGGTACCTGGCTGCCCTATACAGTCGCCGGCGCCGATCTGGAGACGCTGGCCGCCAGCGGATAGCGGCGGGCGAATCCTCGCCGGGCGGACTCCGATGCGCATTGCCCCCACCGATGGAGCGCGCTAACTGTCTGTCATGACCGATCAGCTCATCATCACCCTGGCCCAGCTCAACCCGCGCGTCGGCGACATCGCCGGCAACCTCGCGAAGCTGCGCGACGCCCGCGCGCAGGCCGCCGCCGCGGGTGCCGACGTGATCCTGACGCCGGAGCTGTACGCCTGCGGCTATCCGCCGGAAGACCTGGTGCTGAAGCCGATGTTCGTCGCCGAGCTGCGCGACGCGGTCGAGGAGCTGGCGGCGGAGACTGCGGATGGTGGGCCGGCGATCCTCCTCGGCGCCCCCTGGTCCGAGGACGGCAAGCTCTACAACGCCCTGGTCCTGCTGGACGCCGGCGCGGTGCGGGCAACGCGCTACAAGGTGGACCTGCCGAACTACGGGGTGTTCGACGAGAAGCGGGTGTTCGACGTCGGCCCGATGCCCGGCCCGATGGACGTGCGCGGGGTGCGGATCGGCGTGCCGATCTGCGAGGATATCTGGACCCCCGACGTGGTCGAGTGCGTGAGCGAGACCGGCGGCGAGATGCTGCTGGTCCCCAACGGCTCCCCGTTCGACAGCCGGAAGCGCGACAACCGTCTGCAGCATGCGACCGCCCGGGTCGTGGAGAGCGGCCTGCCGATGGTCTACCTGAATCAGGTGGGCGGCCAGGACGAGCTGGTGTTCGACGGCGCCTCCTTCGTTCTGAACGCCGACCGCACCGTCGCCGCCCAGCTTCCGGCCTGGGAGGAGGCGGTGGTCACGACGGTCTGGAACCGCGGGCCGGACGGCTGGACCTGCGCGAAGACCGAGACGGTGGAGCCGAAGACCGGTCTGGAGGCGACCTACCGCGCCATGGTCCTCGGCCTGCGGGACTACGTCACGAAGAACGGCTTCCCCGGCGTCATCCTCGGGATGTCCGGCGGCATCGACAGCGCGCTCTCGGCCGCCGTGGCGGTCGACGCGCTCGGCCCGGACAAGGTGCGCTGCGTGATGATGCCGTCGCCCTATACCAGCGATCACAGCCTGGAGGACGCGGCCGCCGCCGCGAAACTGCTGGGCGTCGACTACACGACGATCAACATCGGACCTGCGATGCAGGCCTTCGAGACCATGCTGGCCGACGAGTTCGCCGGGACCCAGCCCGACATCACCGAGGAGAACGTCCAGGCCCGCTCCCGCGGGATCACCCTGATGGCGCTCTCCAACAAGTTCGGCCACATGGTCCTGTCCACCGGCAACAAGTCGGAGATGTCGGTCGGTTACGCCACGCTCTACGGCGATATGTGCGGCGGCTATTCGGTGCTGAAGGACGTGTACAAGACCACCGTCTTCGAGCTCTGCCGCTGGCGTAACGCCAACACGCCGGGCGACTGCCTCGGCCCGGACGGCGCGGTCATGCCGGAGCGGATCATCACCAAGCCGCCCTCCGCCGAGCTGCGCCCGGACCAGAAGGACGAGGACAGCCTGCCGCCCTATCCGGTGCTGGACGGCATCCTGACGGAGCTGATCGAGAACGAGACGCCGGTCGCCGACATCGTCGCCCAGGGCTACGACAGCGAGACCGTGCTCCGGGTGTGGCGCCTGCTCGACCGGGCGGAGTACAAGCGCCGCCAGGCGCCGCCGGGCGTCAAGCTGACCAGCCGGTCGTTCGGCAAGGAACGGCGCTATCCGATCACCAACGCCTTCGTCGGCGTCTATCGCCCGAAGAAGGCGCAGCAGGCCGCGGAATAGGGTCGCTGCCGGTCGACCGGCGCACGACCCGCAGACCAACGGGAACTCCAATGACCGTCACCGTCCGTTTCGCGCCGAGCCCGACGGGGCTTATCCATGTGGGCAACGCCCGCCAGGCGCTGATCAACTGGCTGTACGCCCGGGCCCATGGAGGCCGGTTCCTCCTGCGTTCCGACGACACCGACACCGAGCGGTCCACTGCCGAGTTCGCCGCCAAGATCGAGCGCGACCTCAACTGGCTCGGCCTTGGCTGGGACCTGTTCGCCCGCCAGTCGGACCGGCTCGACCGCTACGACGCGGCGGTCGCCCGGCTGAAGGAGATGGGGCGGCTCTATCCCTGCTACGAGACCTCGGAAGAGCTGTCGCTCAAGCGCAAGCAGCAGCTTTCCGCCGGCAAGCCGCCCGTCTACGACCGGGCCGCGCTGGCAATGACCGACGCCGACCGGGCGGCGAAGGAGGCGGCGGGCATCCGGCCGCACTGGCGCTTCAAGCTGGAGCACGAGACCGTGGCCTGGGACGACCTGGTGCGGGGCGAGAGCCGGCAGGACATGGCCTCCCAGTCCGACCCGGTGCTTCTCCGCGCCGACGGCCGGCCGATCTACACGCTGGCCTCCGTGGTCGACGATATCGAGCTCGGCGTTACACACATCATCCGCGGCGAGGACCACGTCACCAACTCGGCCGCGCAGATCCAGCTCTTCCGCGCGCTCGGAGCCGAGCCGCCGGTGCTGGGGCATACGTCGCTGATCGTCGGCGCCGACGGCTCGGGGCTGTCCAAACGGATCGGCAGCCTCAGTCTCGAGGAGCTGCGCGAGCGCGAGGGGCTGGAGGCGATGGCGATCAATTCGCTGCTCGCCGGACTCGGGACAAACGAGGTGGTGGCCGCGACCTCCCTGGATAGGCTTGTCGAGACGTTCGACATCTCGCGCTACGGCCGCGCCACGCCGCGGTTCGATCCCGCCGAACTGCAGCAGATGAACGCCCAGATCCTGCACGAGACCGCCTACGAGGCGGTTGCCGACCGGCTGATCGATCTCGGGGTCGAGGGCGGCGCGGCTTTCTGGACGGCGATCCGCGGCAACATCGCCCGGCTGCGCGAGGCGGGCGAGTGGTGGCTCGTGGTGAGCGCGCCCATCGCACCGGCGATCGACGACGGGGACCGCGAGTTCTGCGCCGCCGCTGCCGATCTACTCCCCGAGGGAGAGCCGACGGCCGAGACCTGGGGGCAGTGGACCGGAACGCTCAAGGCGGAGACGGGGCGCAAGGGCAAGGGCCTGTTCATGCCGCTCCGCAAGGCGCTGACCGGACGGGAGCGTGGACCGGAGCTCGGCGATCTGCTACCTCTCCTCGGCCGCGAGAGGGCACTCGCCCGACTGCGCGGCCAGACGGCTTAACCCGAGAGGCTTCCATGTTCGCGCGCCGCCCGCTCACCTCGACCGGCACCGCGTTCTACACGACGGCCGAGGTCTGTCGCTGATCGCGCCTGCGCAACCCGCGCCCGTGACAGCCTGAGACAGACCAATCGGAGTCCGAGACATGGACCTCAAGATCACCAATACGCTCCTGCGCGAGAAGCAGGTCTTCACCCCCATCGACCCGTCGAACGTGCGCGTCTACGTCTGCGGCCCGACGGTCTACGACCATGCCCATGTGGGCAATGCCCGGCCTGCCGTGGTGTTCGACGTGCTGATTCGCGTGCTGCGCCATCTCTACGGCGCGGAGCATGTCACCCACGTCGCCAACATCACCGATATCGACGACAAGATCATGGTCCGCGCCAAGGAGCGCGGGGTCGATATCGAAACGCTGACCGGCGAGACGACGGATATCTACAACGCCGACATGGCGGCCATCGGGGTCAACAGGCCGGACGTGCAGCCGCGCGCCACCGGACACGTGGCACAGATGATCGCCATGACCGAACGGCTGATCGAGACCGGTCACGCCTATGCGGCCGAGGGCCATGTGCTGTTCAACGTGCCGTCGATGCCGGACTACGGCGAGCTGTCGCGCCGCGACCGGGACGAGATGATCGCCGGCGCCCGCGTCGACGTCGCCCCCTACAAGCGCGACCCGGCGGATTTCGTGCTGTGGAAGCCGAGCGCCGACGACCAGCCGGGCTGGGACAGCCCCTGGGGTCGCGGCCGTCCCGGCTGGCACATTGAATGCTCGGCCATGGCGGCGGAGCATCTGGGCGAGGTGTTCGACATCCACGGCGGCGGGCTCGACCTGATCTTTCCGCACCACGAAAACGAGATCGCCCAGTCCCGGTGCGCCTTCGGCCACACCCGCATGGCGAACTACTGGATGCATAACGGCTTCCTGACCGCCGAAGGCGAAAAGATGTCGAAGTCCCTCGGCAACTTCTACACCGTCCACGAACTGCTGGAGGCGTGGCCCGGCGAGGCGATCCGGTTGCTCCTGCTGTCGGCCCATTACCGCCAGCCCCTCGACTTCTCAAAGACGGGCCTGAAAGAGGCCAAGACCCAGCTCGACAAGCTCTACGGCGCGCTGAACCGGGCCGAGAATGACGGGCACTATCCGGACTGGAACCTGGACCGGAACGACAACCCGGTCCTGGCCGCCCTGTGCGACGATCTGAACACGCCCTTGGCGATCGCCGCCCTGCACCAGACGGCCCGCGACCTGAACATCGCCCTGGACAAGGACCGCGACCGCGAGGTGCCGGCCCTCATGGGCAAGCTCGTGAGCTGGGGCGAGCTGCTCGGCCTGCTGCAGGGCGACGCTGAAGCCTGGTTCAAGGGCGAGGCCGGCGACGACGCCGAGGAGATCGAGGCGCTGATCGCCGCCCGGATCGAGGCCCGCAGGGCCAAGAACTTCGCCGAGGCCGACCGGATCCGCGACGATCTCAAGGCCCGCGGCATCGAGCTCGAGGACGGGCCGTCCGGGACCACCTGGAAGCGGGCGGGCTAGACCAGCCGATCAGCGGGTCACGGCGTCAGGTCCATGGCGTCCGCCACCGTGCGGACGACCATGGCCTGGTCCCGGCCCCGGATCTCGATCTCGTGGCTGGGATGACCGTCGAACCGAACCCCAGAGGCATCGGCCAGGGCCTGCGAGACGACGAGCTGCACGCCGAACTCCTTGGTCAGGGTCTCGAGCCGGCTCGCCGTGTTGACGGTGTCGCCCACCGCGGTGACGCCGCGGACCGTGCCGTAGCCCATCTCGCCGACGATCGCCGGGCCACTATGCAGCCCGATGCCGATTCTGAGCGGATCGGGCAGGTCGCCGGACAGGCTCTCATTGAGATCGGTCAGGCGGCGCGCCATGTCCCGCGCGGCCGTCACCGCTTGCCGGGCGCCCGCCTCCGGATCGCCGTCGACCCCGAACAGGGCCATGATGCCGTCGCCGATGAACTTGTCGATGCGCCCGCCTGCCCCCTCGATGGCGGCCCCCATCTCGGCGAAATACCGGTTCAGGATGAACACCACGTCATAGGGAAGCCGCGATTCCGACAGCGCGGTGAAGCCACGGATATCGGCGAACAGGACCGTGACCTCCAGCTCCCGCCCCTGCAGGTAGCTCGGTCCGCTCCGGGTATCCGACATCCCCGCCATGTGCGGCGGCAGCAGCGGCGTAACCTCCAGGCCGTCGGTGGCCGGCACCTGGCAGGCAAGGCGGACATTGGGCGGCGCCGAGATCCGGCGCAGCACCTTCGCCTCGACCGCATCCGGCTCCGGTACCGTCTCGAGCCCCTGCGAGATCCGCACCCGGCAGGTCGAGCACCGCCCGCGCCCGCCGCAGACCGAGGCGTGGGGGATGCCGTGCAGGCGGCTCACCGCCAGAAGCGACATCCCGCGGGTGGCCGGCACGGTGCGGCCGCCGCCATAGGAGATCCGAACGCCCCGGCTGCGGCGGTGCAGGGCGATGCGGACCCAGCGCGCGGCGAAGGCGAGCGCGATTACTGCGACATAGCCGATGCGGATCTGATCGATCCGCGCGAGCCAGAGCGCGATGGTGGCGTTGTCCGGCAGCCGCGCCGCGTCGATCGCCAGCGCCATCCAGCCCGGACCGACGGACAGCTCGACCACGGTCATGCCGGCGGCAACGAACCCGGCGAGCGACAGCGCCGGCAACAGTACGGCAGCCGACAGCAGCCAAGGCCGGACCCGATCGTACCAGGACGCGTAGCGCAGCCAGAGATGCACGCCGACGCAGCCGTGGCCCCACGCGATCAGCACCGCCGCGGACTGATTCACCGCCCCGACCGGATCGAACACCCAGAGGTTCAACAGCACCCAGATATGGTCGTCGTTCACGCCGTACAGCTCGTGCATCAGGCGGGTGCCGATCACGTGGCGCAGCAGCAGCAGCGGGATGGCCAGCCCCAGGACGAGCTGCATCCGCTCGGCCCAGGACATCGCTTTCAAGGAGTCGCGGTAGTAGATCGCGCGCAGGGCGATCAGCACATGGATGAGCAGGCTGGCGTAGAGGAGGGCCGAGACCGCATCCTGCCGCACCACCGCCGCGATCAGATGGAGCCCCGCGTCCAGGGCGTCGATCGACCACAATCCCGCCACATGGTTCGCCAAGTGTACGGCGAGGTAGGCGAAGAGAACGAGGCCCGTGTACAGGCGAAGGCGGGCGATGACCGTCGGCCAGGGGATGCCGCACCCCGGGCGCCCTTGCTGCCGATCCGCGTCGATTGCCGTCATGCGCCTGCTCCCGTGACTCGGCGACCATAGCCTAGTGTCTTGAATTTCGCTGCAATTTCGATAAACCACGGCTCCATCGGCGGTTACGTCACGAACATCAGGTGAGCGTCCCATGACGACAGCGTTGTCCGTGCGCGGACTGGAGAAGAGTTTCGGCCCGGCCGATGCCCGAAAGACGGCGGTCGACCGGCTGAGCTTCGAGTTGAACCAGGGCGACGTGCTGGGCTTCCTCGGCCCCAACGGCGCCGGAAAATCGACCACCATGAAGATGATCTGCGGGTTCCTCGCGCCCGATGCGGGGACGGCGGAGATCTGCGGCCACGACATCCTGACCGACCCGATCGCCGCGAAGAGCGTCATCGGCTACCTGCCGGAGGGCGCGCCGGCGTATCCCGACATGACGGTGCTCGCCTTCCTCGACTTCATCGGCGCGGTCCGCGGCTTCGACGGCGCCGCCCGGCGCGAGCGGGTGAAGGTCGCCATGGCCAAGACCCGCCTGGAAGAGGTCGCCCATCAGCCGATCGAGACCCTGTCCAAGGGCTTCAAGCGCCGGGTTGGCCTGGCCCAGGCGCTGCTGCACGATCCGCCGGTGCTCATCCTCGACGAGCCAACCGACGGGCTGGACCCGAACCAGAAGTTCGAGGTCCGCAAGCTGATCAAGGAGATGGCCGCCACCAAGGCGATCGTCATTTCCACCCACATCCTCGAGGAGGTGGACGCGGTCTGCACCCGGGCGGTGATCATCGCCCGCGGCCGGATCGTCGCCGACGGCACGCCGGACGCGCTGCGCGGCCGCGCGCCCAGCGGCAGTCTCGACGACGTGTTCCGCGAGGTGACGGCCAATGCGTAACATCTGGCTGGTGACGGCGCGCGAGCTGAAGGCCTATTTCGCCACGCCGCTCGCCTACATCTTCATCGTGATCTTCCTGATCCTGGCCGGCGCGATGACCTTCTTCGTCGGCGGCTGGATGAGCCGGGGGCAGGCCGACCTGCAGCCGTTCTTCACCTTCCATCCCTGGCTCTACCTCTTCCTGGTGCCGGCCCTGTCCATGCGGCTCTGGGCGGAGGAGCGCCGCACCGGCACGATCGAGCTGTTCCTGACCCTGCCCGTCACCATGACCCAGGCGGTGGTCGGCAAGTACCTGGCGGCCTGGATCTTCACCGGGATCGCGCTGGCCCTCACCTTCCCGCTCTGGATCACCGTCAATCAGCTCGGCAACCCGGATAACGGGGTGATCATCGCCTCCTATATCGGCAGTCTGCTGATGGCGGGCGCTTTCCTGGCGGTCGGCTCGATGATCTCGGCGACGACCAAGAACCAGGTGATCGCCTTCGTGGTCACGACCGCGGTGCTGTTCGTCTTCACCCTGGCCGGCTCCAACGTGGTGCTCGACGCGATCCGCGCGTTCCTCCCGGCCACGGTCGTCGACATCGTCGCCGGGTTCGGGTTCCTGACGCACTTCCAGTCGATCGCACGCGGCGTCATCGACCTGCGCGACGCGATCTTCTTCGCCTCCGTCATCGTGCTGGCGCTCGCCGCCAACGCGCTCATCGTCGACCTGAAGAAGGCGGAATGACCATGGCTACCGTCGACGACATCACCGACCCGTCAACGCCCGACCCGGCCGGCGTTCCACGTCCCGGCAACCAGCGCCGGCTGACCGGGATCGCCTTGGTCCTGCTGGCCGCCCTGTTTGTGGCGCTGAACGTCCTGGCCGCCTTCTCGCTCACCAGCTTCCGGGTCGATCTGACCCAGGATCAGCTCTACTCACTGTCGCCGGCGACGGAGCGGGTGCTCGCCGAGGTCGAGGAGCCGATCACCCTGCGCTTCTACTACTCCAAGCGCCTGGGCTCGCAGTACCCGACCTATGGCGTCTACGCCGACCGCGTGCGCGACATGCTGCAGGAATACGCCGACCGCTCCGGCGGCAAGATTCTCCTCGAGATCTACGACCCGGAGCCCTTCACCCCCGTGGAGGACCGCGCGGTCGCCTTCGGCCTGCAGTCGGTGGCCCTGGAGGGGGTCGACGGCAACGTGTTCTTCGGGTTGGTCGGGACCAACACGACCGACGACCTGGAGGCGGTGCCATTCTTCCAGCCGGAGCGCGAGGCGTTCCTGGAATACGACATCACCAAGATGGTCTACTCCCTGTCGCAGGGGACCACCGGGAAGGTCGGGATCCTCGGCAACAAGACGATCACCCAGGACGTCCGCATGGGTCAGGGCGGCCGGCCGGAGCAGCTTCCGCCGGCGCTGGTGACCCAGCGGATCGGCGAGGTTCTCGAGGTCGAGGAACTGGACGAGGAGATCGAGCGGATCCCCGACGACATCTCGATCCTCATGGTGATCCATCCCAAGACCCTGGCGGACCGCACCCGCTTCGCCATCGACCAGTATATTCTCGGCGGCGGCAAGGCGGTGATCTTCGTCGACCCCTATTCCGAGGCGGACGGCTGGCAGGCCGCCAACGGCCCGGTCAACGGCGCCTCCAGCACACTGGACGAGATGTTCCGGGCCTGGGGCCTGGAGATGCCGACCGACAGTATCGTCGGCGACCGGTTCGCCGGACGCCGGGTGGGCAACGCCACCGGCACAGGTTACGTGACCTATGTGCCGTGGCTGCTGCTGCGCGGCCCGAACCTGGACGGGGAATCGCCGATCACCGCCCAGGTCGACAGCGTCGCCGTGGCCAGCGCCGGCTACCTCAAGCTCACCGACGACTCGCCGCTGACGATGGAGCCGCTGCTCACCTCGAGCCCGGGCTCCACCCTGTTCGATGTCAAACAGGTCGCGACCCAGCGGCCGAACCCGCAGGCGCTGCTGAACGCCTATCAGGCGGGGTCCGAGCGGTTCGTGATCGCCGCGACCCTCACAGGCAGCGTGCCGACCGCCTTCCCGGACGGCCAACCCGAGGGCTTCGAGGACGCCGACCCGGCGCTCCGCCACGACTTCCAGACCGTGCGGACCCAGTCCGACGGACCGATCGACGTGCTGGTGGTGGCCGATACCGACCTCCTGGACGACCGCTTCTGGGTGACCTACCAGAACTTCCAGGGACAGCGGGTGGCAATCCCCGGTGCCGGCAACGGCGACTTCATCGCCAACGCACTCGACGCCATGACCGGGTCCTCCGCCCTGCTCGACCTGCGCGGTCAGGGCACGGCCTACCGGCCTTTCGAGGTCATGGAGCGGCTGAAGCGCGATGCCGACCGGACTTTCCAGGCGAAGGAACAGGAGTTGCGCAAGACCCTGGAGGATACCCAGCGGAAACTGCGTGGCCTGCGCGAGCGCGATGCCGTCTCCGGCGGCCCCGTCGCGCTCAGCGAGGAAGAGCAGGCAACCATGCGCGAGCTGCAGGGGGAGGTCCTGCGGGTCCGCAGCGAACTGCGGCAGGTCCAGGCCTCGCTGCGGTCCGACGTGGAGCGGCTTGAGCGCGAGCTGCAGTTCGTGAATATCGCGCTGATGCCGATCCTGGTGGCGCTGTTCGCGCTGGTCCTGTCGGTTGTCCGGGCCCGGCGCCGGCGCCGCCGTTTCGAGACCGCGGATACGGCCGCGTGAGGAGGCAGCGATGATCACCCAACGCACCGTCACCCTGCTCGGCACCCTGACCCTGATGACCGCCATCGGCGCTTCGGTGGCCATGGTCGACCGGCTCTCGGAGGTCCGCACCGAGGTGCAGGCCGAGCTGCTCTATCCGGACTTCGACCGCCGCGCCGGCGAGGTCCGGCAGATCGAGGTCATCCGTGCCGACGACAGCGAGGCGGGCAACATCTCCATCGTACGCACCGGCGACGGCTGGATCCTGCATCAGCGCGACGGCTTCCCGGCCCGCACCGACACGGTCCGCAAGTTGCTTTTCGATATCGGCCAGCTCGAACTCATCGAGCGCAAGACGGGCGACCCCGGACGGTTCGACCGGCTGGATCTGGTCGACGTGGCGCAGGAAGGCTCGAAGGCCGACCGGCTCGTCGTCACCACCGCCGACGGGGAGACGCTGGTCGATCTGCATGTCGGCAAACGGCGCGAGAGCCTCTCCGGCGGCGATCCGATGGTCTATGTCCGGCGCACCGACGAGAGCCAGACCTACCTCGCCGAGGGCGCGCTGGAGATCAAGGGCAGACCGCCGCTCTGGCTGTTCCGCGAGGTGGTCAACGTGCCCCAGGCGACCGTCCAGCGCGCCCGCATCGTGACCGCCGACGGCGCCCGTCTGGAACTGGAGCGGGAGTCGGCGACGGGACGGGATTTCCGCATCGTCGATCTGCCGGCGGACCGGTCGGTCGATTCCCAGTACGCGGTGAACAACGCCGCGACCGTGCTCGACAAGCTGCTCTTCGACGACGTGCGCTCCGCCGACGGGCTGACGTTCGACCCGGATCTGGGTCATGCCGAGTACACGACCGTTGACGGGGTTCTCTACACCGTCGAGTTCGCGGCCGACCCGGAGACGGAAGAAACCGAGACGCCGGGACGCTGGCTGCGGGTCGGGGTCACGGTCCCCGAGGGCGCCGCCGAGGAGACCCGCGCGCTCGCCGAGAAGCACCGGGAGCAAACGAAGCTCTGGGCGTTCCGGATTTCCGACTGGGAAATGGAGCGGATGACCGCGACGCTCGACGGACTGACGAAGCCGGCCGAAGCGAGCTGAGCCAGACCGCCGGCCGAGGACCTCTCACCGGGCGGGCCGTGCCCCAGGGAGCGCCGAACACCCCCGCGATTGAGCCCGGCCCGGTGCCGGACTACGATGCCTGCGCTCAGCGAGGGAGGAGATGACGTGCCACGCTACACGCCCGGCCCGTGGAAGATGCGCCCGAACGGCGAACTCTGGTCGTATCAGCGCGGCGGCAATCCGTCGCCGATCGGAACGATGTCCTGGAGCGGGAAGCCCGAGGAGCGCGACGGCAACGCGCGCATCATCGCCGGGGCGGCGGATCTCAGCGAGAGCATGGACGAGCTCATGCTCATCATCTGCCAGCCCGAGGTGGTCGCCGCGATCCAGAACTGCGACCGGATCGCCGCCAAATCGCGGATGATCATCGAAAACGCCCGCACCACCCTGGAAGAGGTGACCGGCCGCAAGCTGCCCGAATGGCCGAAACGCGATCCGCACGACACCCGGCTCGAATCGAGCTGACGCCGCCGATCCGCGCCATGCAGCTCCGCGAACTCCTGGCCACCGTCGCCGCCAGCAAGGTGGCCGACTGGCAGATCATCTTCCGGCCGACGCTGTGCCACCGCTTCACCGAAGTCATCGACGCCGAAGGCAAGCGCGATCAGGTGTTTGTGGACGAGCATGCGGTCCGCTTCGCCTATCGACCGAACATCGCCATCACCATGGCCTACGGCCTGGTCGATCAGGCGGCCTTCGACCTTCCGCCGGAGCATCCTTTCGCCCGAGAGAACGCGCGGACCCTGCTCCTCGACATCTTTCATGAAGGCCGGCTCGCCCATCGCGAGACCGTGCTCAACGTCGACCGGCAGCGCTGCCTGCTGCCGATCCCGCGGTCCTGGGAGCCGCCGGTCAAGGTGCCGACGGCGCAGTTCAGCCTCATCCGGCTGGTGCACGCCCTAGCGGGCCCGCCGACGGACTACGACTCGTATTTCAGGGAAAGCGGCATGGTCCGGTCGGACACAGTGCCCTGGCCATAGGCGGCGGAGGCGCTAGAGCAAATCACGATCAGATGGAAACATCTGGTCGTGTGAATTTGCTCCATCGTTAATGAGTTAGAGGGCGATTCACGGTTCAGATCGATTCGATCTGAACCGATCGCGCTCTAGAAGGCCTGCGAGAACAGGGCGCCCGCCTTGTTGATCAGGAACAGGACGCCCAGGCCGCCGATGACGATGACCACCAGCCAGCCGGTCGCCTTCAGCGCCACCGAAACGTCCTGGTTCTTCCCCTTCTTCTTCGAACGGGGAGCCGCGGCCGGGGCAGCAGTTGCAGTTGCGGCGGCGGGCGCCTCGGCCTTTCCGGCCGGCGGTGGCGCGGCGGGCCTGTCCTTCGGCGCCTTCGACGTGTCGAACACCACCAGTTCCTTGCCCTGGCCGGTCCTCGGATCGAACGTGTCCTTGATGACCTTGATGCCTTCGAACCGCTTCTCGCCGTGGAGCTGCTTGGCCACTTCGATCGAGGTATCGCGGTCGGGGTAGGTGGAATCGATGACCCACTGCCCGCCCTTCAGCGTGTGAACCTCGAATAGTGACTGCGCCATTTCTCTCCTCGCGGCAGGACTGGCCGGAACGGCGGGATCTTATGCGATGGTTCCCGCCGAGTCAGCCGTAGCTCTGCAAAGAATACACGCCAAGGGTTAACCAAAACCAAACGGCCCCGCCTGGAAGGGCGGGGCCGTCGATGCTCGGATGATCCGGGCGGCTATTCGCGGTTGCCGAACAGCTGCAGCAGGAACATGAACAGGTTGATGAAGTCGAGATACAGCGCCAGGGCGCCCATGATCGCCTTCTTGCCAGCGACGTCGGACGCGTCGATCTCGTTGTACATCTCCTTGATGCGCTGCGTGTCGTAGGCGGTGAGCGCCGCGAACACGAGAACACCGGCAACCGAGATGATGAACTGCATCTGGGTCGAGGCCAGGAAGATGTTGACGATGCTGGCGATCAGCACGCCGAACAGGCCCATGATGGCGAAGGTGCCGAGGCCCGACAGGTCCTTCTTCGTGGTGTAGCCATAGAGGCTCAGACCGGCGAAGGCCGCGGCGGTGATGAAGAACACCCGCGCGATGCTCTCACCGGTGAAGACGAGAAACACCGAAGACAGGGACAGGCCCATCAAGGCGGCGAAGACGTAGAAAGAGATCCGCGCCGAGGAGAGCGACATGTGCGCGACCCGGGCGGACAGCAGGAAGACCATGCCGATCGGAGCCAGCATCACGACCCACTTCAGCGGCGAGCCGTAAAGCGCGTAGCCAAGAGAGGTGAGCTGACCGTCCTGGACGGCGAGCGTGCTGGTACCGAACGCGATCAATCCGGTGAAAACCAGCGCCGAAACCATGTGGTTGTAGACGCCGAGCATGTACTGGCGCAGACCGACGTCGTATTGGGCGACATCGGCTTGTGACCGCGACATCGTCTGACGATCGTAATCCATCGAGAACCCCTTCATCTGCGCCGGCCTCTAGCCGGCGTGCCGATGTAACGTAAGGACGACGGCGCTTTCCTTCAACAGTAGCGGATGATGAAATTCTCGGAATCTTGCGCTTTTCCACAGGTTCATGGCGAGATCTCGAAATCGGTTGTCCCCGACCTCTCAACGCTATATGCGCGCTGCAGTTTCGCCTTCCGACCGAAAACCGACCGCGCAGGAGAGGACCATGGACGAGGAACGGCTTCTGGATGGTCTCGTCGCCGGACCGGACGACGCCGATTATCACCTGGATCTCGACGGCCTCGACGCGGCGCATGCGACGGAGTCCGTCCGGCAGATGCTGGAGCGGAACCGCTTCCGCGCCTCGCGCACGATCCTGGTGACGGTCGGCGCCCCGACACCCGGCGAGGGTGGCAACCTGTTCCAGCCGATCGGACGACAGCTTCTGGAGGCGAGACGGGCGGGCGGGGTCAGCGCGATGAAGCCGATCACCAGCGACCACGGCCCCGGCTACTGGATCCGGACGACAGGCAGCGACGCGGCGCCGGAGGAAACGACCCACGGGGACGGTGGCGAAACCGGACGCTAGCCTATTCGGCTGCTTCCGATCGGAGTTCCCGCCGGGTCTGCTTGCGGCTCTCGCTCTTTAGCTGGCCGCAGGCGGCGAGGATGTCGCGGCCCCGCGGCGTGCGCACCGGCGAGGCATAGCCGGCCTTCAGAACGACCTGGGCGAACCGCTCGATCTGCTCGTCGCTGGAGCAGACGTAGTTCGAGCCGGGCCACGGGTTGAACGGGATGAGGTTGATCTTCGCCGGGATGCCGCGGATCAGGTTCACCAGCCGACGCGCGTCCTCGAGGCTGTCGTTGATGCCTTCCAGCATGACGTACTCGAAGGTGATCCGCCGGGCATTGTTCACGCCGGGATAGGCCCGGCACGCGTCCAGAAGGTCCTGGATCGGCCACTTCTTGTTGATCGGCACCAGGATGTCTCTGGTGTCGTCCGTGGTCGCGTGAAGCGAGATCGCAAGGTTGACGCCGGTCTCCTCGCCGCAGCGTTCCATCATCGGGACGACCCCCGACGTCGACAGGGTGATCCGCCGCCGGGACAGGGCCACACCCTCGTTATCCATGACGATCCGCAGCGCGGACGCGACGTTCTCGAAATTGTACAGCGGCTCGCCCATCCCCATGAGGACGATGTTGGTGAGGCGACGGTTCTCTCCGCCGGTCGGGAAGCCGTCCAATTCGTCGAGGGCCAGCATCACCTGGCCGACGATTTCGGCGGTCGTCAGGTTGCGCACCAGACGCTGGGTCCCGGTATGGCAGAACGAGCAGGTGAGCGTGCATCCGACCTGCGAGGAGATGCAGAGCGTGCCGCGGTCCTCCTCGGGGATGAACACCATCTCCGCTTCGTTGCCGTCGGCGAAGCGCAGCAGCCATTTGATGGTGCCGTCGACGCTGTCCTGACGGGTGGCGATGGCGGGGCGGGAGATCCTGAACCGATCGGCGAGCTGCTGGCGCAGCGGCTTCGCCAGGTTCGTCATCCCGTCGAAGGCGGTGGCGCCTTTATGATAGATCCACTGCCAGACCTGATTGGCCCGGAACTTCGGCAGCCCGACTTCGGCGAAAAGCGCCACCATCGCGTCGCGCTCGACTCCGATCAGATCCGTGCGCATGTCCGCCGCCTGGGCAGCGACAGGTCCGCGCGCCGCGAAAGCGCGGAGCTCGGCGGCAGCCTGGTCGGCCGGAACCGTCGTGATGTCACCCTGGGTCATGGGGCGCAAAATGGCCCCGACTCCCCCGCAGCGCAAGCGTCGCGTGGGGATCGGCGACGGTCGCGCCGAGCGGCCGGCCTACGGGCAGGCCTGATCGATCAGCTTCTTCGTCGCGGTGAAGCCGCTCAGGGAATAGGTATCGGTCGTCAGCGTGCCGCGGGACGACACGCCCTTCACCACCATGTCGGCGCCGCGAACCATGGCCTGGACCAGCGGCTCGTCTTCCTCGGGGCCCTGTGTCCAGGCCCGGTCGCCGCTCGTGAACATGTCGAAGGTGGCGCCGCCGATCTGCACGCTGACCTGGCTGTCGGAGCGGTATGTATAGCCGGTCACGATGCTGACCTCGCCGCGGATGCCGGCGCGTGGGTCATTGGTGACGAGCGCGAAGATCTCGCCCCGGGCCGTGTAGTCGCCCTCGGCCTTGGTCGGCGAGGAGGCCATGTAGCAGACCTTGCCGCCGCCGCGCTCCAGGGTGAACGCCGTCCAGTCGCCGTTCCGGCCGATCCGCTCCGGCTCGGCTGCGGCCGCCGGCACCGCCGAGGCGGCCAGCATGACCACACCCGCCACGGCGGCGGTGACCGTTCTCGTCGCTCGGGTCTTCCAGCTCATCTCTTGTTTCCCTCCGAACCGGATTGCCGCGCCGAACCCTCATGGCCGCAGCGCGTCGCATCCCGGAATACCAAGGCCGCACCCGATCCCCACCGACGGCGGCGGCGCGTCTGACGGGACCGGACCGGTCTTCGATGCCATCACCGCCCGACGATTTCAATTGCCGAGCGACGGACGCGATCGAACATGCGGGATGTGGCAGATAAATGGCGGTGTCGCCCGATCCGGTGATCCGGTGGGAAACGCACCGCGTATCACCTATATGGACGTGGGAATCTGGACCGGAACCGAATCGACGCAGGCGGGGGGAAGATCTTTCCCCGGCGCTGTTGCGTCGTCACCCAAGCTACCGCTACATGGCGCCATGACGTCTGCCCCCGATCCCGCCGCGACCAGGGCGTCCTTCGATGCGTTGATCGAGGCCGTCGCCGCACATCGAGACCGCTCAGCCTTCGCAGCGCTGTTCGAACACTTCGCTCCCCGGCTCAAGTCCTATCTGATGCGCCTCGGGACGGAGGATACGGCCGCGGAGGAGGTTGTGCAGGAGGCCATGGTCATGGTCTGGCGCAAGGCGGAAAGCTTCGACCGGCGCCAGGCGACCGCGAGTACCTGGATTTTCACCATCGCCCGCAACAAGCGGATCGATCGCCTGCGCCGGGAACGGCGCCCGGAGCTCGATCCCAATGATCCCGCCCTGGTTCCCGACCCGGTAGAGCCGGCGGACAGGACCGTCCAGTCGCGTCAGTCGCGCGACCGGGTTCTTGAGGCGGTGGAAAAATTGCCGACGGAGCAATCCGAGCTCATCCGCATGGCGTATTTCGACGAGAAGTCCCATGCGGAGATCGCCGCGGAGATGGCGCTTCCCCTCGGCACTGTGAAATCACGAATCCGCCTGGCGCTAGGTCGCATGCGGCGGGAGGTAGAAGATCTTGGCTGACATCGCTCCCATTCATCATCCCGACGAGGATGTGCTTCTCGAGTACGCGGCGGGCAAAGCGTCGCAGGCGACATCCGTCATGGTGGCGACGCACCTCGCGCTCTGCCCGACCTGCCGCGTCGAGGTGAGACGTCTGGAGGCCCTGGGCGGCGCTTTGGTGGAGGCGGAACGTCCGGTCGCGATGTCTGCGGGCGCGCTGACCGCCGTGCTGTCTCGGCTGGACGAGGCCGACGAGGTCATCGAGGCGCCGGCCGATATGTGCGATCCCGAGACGCGGTCGCTGATCCCGCAACCGCTGCGCGGCTATCTCGGCAATGGCCTGGACGCTTTGCCCTGGCGGACCCGCGGCATCGGCATCCGCGAGGCGGCGCTCGACCTCGGTGACCCGTCGATCCGCACCTCCCTCGTCCGGATAGCTCCGGGCTGCAGCGTCCTCGGCCATACCCACGGCGACATCGAGACGACCATGGTCCTGAAAGGCGCCTTCAACGACACGACCGGCCGTTATGCTCGTGGTGATGTCGCCGTCGCGACCGCGGATCTGGACCACGCGCCGGTGGCGGAGGCGGACGAGGAGTGCATCTGCCTTATCATCGTTGAGGGCGGCCTCAAGTTCACCGGCCCCCTGTCCCGCCTGATGAACCCGTTCGTCCGGTTCTAGTCCGGGTCTCCCACCTTACTGTCCTGGCCTGCGGCCGCTGCAGCGGCCTCGGCCGCCTTGCGGTCGCGCCGACGCTGTTTGCGGACCCAGAGCGGCGTGCCGAACTGGGGCACCGGCGCCGGCTCGGTCGGCGATCCCGGCCGGTGCGGGCGCGGGGCAAACAGCCCCATGCACAGCATCCGGTCGTACATCACCAGGGCGCCGGCCAGGCTGACATTGACCGAAAACCGGGTCGGTATCTTGATGACATGCTCGCAACGCTCGACCAGATCCGGGCTGAGCGCACCCCGCTCCGGGCCCATGATGTAGGCGGCATTTCGCGGATGGTGAAAACTCGGTAGCTCGATCGCGTCGTCGGTGATCTCCACCCCGACAAGCGCACAGCCCTGGGGCAGAAGCATCTCCTCCGGCGACCCGAACCGGTAGTAGGGCAGGCTACCGGTCGCAGCCGAGGTGTCGGCGTGCTTCAACTGCCTGCGGTCGTAGCTTTCGCCCACCGTGAAGATGAAGCTCGCCCCGAAGGCGTGCGCGGTGCGCATCAGTGCGCCGACGTTCTGCGCCTTGCTGATCCGGTCGGCGCCGATCCCGAAATATCCCCGCATGACGCTCCTCTCCTGACCCCGCCTATCCGGGGCCGGCGAACTGCCGGCGGGCGGCGTCGCGGCCGGCGGATTCGCGGCGGCGGACCTTGCCCCAGGGCGGGTGCGGAGGCAAGCTGCGTTGCCCCGACGCATTGGGCACGACCCGGAGACATCAGATGATCGACGCAGGCTCCCCCGCTCCCGAGGATGACCGCATCCTGCGGGTTCACACCGGCCACACCGCCGCCCCCATCGTGGTCGAGGTCACCCGCGGCACCATGGTGGAGAGCGTTCATCGGGTGATCGCGGCGGTGACCGACGCCGAAGGCAAAACGGTCGTCTCCTGGGGCGATTCGGAGCGTCTCGTCTACGGCCGCTCCGCCATCAAGCCGATTCAAGCCCTGCCGGTGCTCGAAAGCGGCGCCGCAGACGCCTTCGCCCTCGGTGAGGACGAGGTGACCCTGTGCTGCGCCAGTCATTCCGGCGAGGCCATGCATGTCGACCGGGTCACCGCCTGGCTCGACCGGCTCGGCCTGTCACCCGACGATCTCGAATGCGGGCCGCAGATCCCGAGCCACGAGCCGTCGGCCCACGCCATGATTCGCGAAGGCCGGACGCCAACACGCGCGCACAACAACTGCTCCGGCAAGCATTCCGGCATGCTCACCACCGCGGTCCATCTGGGCGAGCCGACGAAGGGCTACATCCGCGAGGAGCATCCGGTGCAGCGGCGCCTGCGCGCCACGATGGAGGAGATGAGCGGCTGCGATCTGTCGGACGTCCCGACGGGCTATGACGGCTGCGGCATCCCGGTCTACGGCGTCCCGCTGAAGGGCATGGCGACCGCGATGGCCCAGTTCGCCGATCCGTCGCGCCTGACGCCGGAGCGCGCCGCCGCGACACGCCGCATCGTCGCCGCCTGCGCCAAGCACCCGCTGCTGATCGGCGGCACCGGGCGCTTCAACAGCAAGATCCTGTCCGAAACCGGCGAGACCTGCCTGCTGAAGAGCGGGGCGGAGGGGGTCTTCGCCGGCGCCGTTCCGGGTCAGGGCTACGGGATTTGCCTCAAGGCCGACGACGGCAACGGCCGCGCGGCCAGCATCGCCATGGGGGCGATCCTGCGCCATCTCGGGGTGATTGACGACGCGATGCAGGCGCGGCTGGCCGACACGCTGGTGCAACCGGTGCACAACTGGGAGGGCCGGCTCGTCGGCCATATCCGGCCCGCTCCCGACCTGGCGTTCTGAGGCGGCGGGTGACCGAGACCGACGCCCGGGTCCAGGCGCAGTACGAGGCCTATCCCTACCCCGCCCGCGATCCCCGCGACGAGGCGAAGCGGCTGATCAGCGGCTCGCCGAGCCATCTGGACGAGATCCGGCACCATGTGTTCGCCGGCCGTCTCGATCTGTCCCGGCCGTTCCGCGCGCTGGTTGCCGGCGGCGGCACAGGCGACGCCGCGATCATGCTGGCCCAGCAGCTCGCGGATGCCGGGGCAGCGGACGCGGAAGTGATCCATCTCGACATCTCCTCGGCATCGCGCGCGATCGCCCGGCAGCGGGCGGAGGCACGGGGGCTGTCCAACCTGCGGTTCGCCGACGGTCCGATCGAGCGGGTGGCCGAGGTGGCGCCCGGCGCTTACGACTACATCGACTGCTGCGGCGTCCTGCATCATCTGGACAGCCCCGAGGCCGGGCTGGCAGCCCTGGCCGGCGTGCTCAAGCCCGAGGGCGGCATGGGCCTGATGGTCTACGGGACCCTCGGACGCACCGGCGTCTATCCGGTCCAGGAGGCGCTGGCGCAGCTCGGCGGAAGTCTCGGCGAGAGAGAGAAGGTGTCGCTTGCGAAACGCCTGGTCGCGACCCTTCCGAAGACAAACTGGCTGACCCGCAACCCGTTCGTCGGTGACCACCTGAATGGCGGGGACGCCGGACTCTACGACCTTCTGCTGCACCCGCGCGACCGGGCCTACAGGGTCTCGGAATTCGCCGAGTTCGTCGCGTCGGGCGGACTTGCGATCCGCGCCTGGATCGAACCTGCCCGCTACGACCCGGACACCTATCTGTCCGATCCCGCGCTGCGCAAGGCGGCGGCGGGGCTCGCCCCCATCGACCGCGCCGCGCTCGCCGAACGCCTGTCCGGGGCGATGCCCAAGCATATCGTCTACGCGCTGCCCGCCGCCCGCGCCGATGTTCCAGCACCCGATCCCGCCGCCGACGGCGCCGTCCTGGTACTACGCGACCTCGATCCGCAGGCGGTGGCGAAGGGGCTGTCCGGCGGCGCGCTCAAGGCGGATCTCGGCGGCACCCCCTGGCAGGCGCCCCTGCCCGCGATCGCCTCGGCGATCGTCGCACGCCTCGACGGCAGGCGGACCGTCGCCGACATCCGCGCAGAGCTGAAACCGGCCGACCCGGACCGCTTTGCCGATCAGGTCCGCGCGACCTTCGCAGCCTTCCACGCGATCAACCGGATGCTGGTCCGCGAGGTGCGGTAGGTAAACCGTCATCCGGGTGCAGGCCGGGACCCAGCCGCGTAGATCCCCCCTATCCGTCATCCTGATGCAAATCAGGATGACGGTGGAGGGCGAAACCGCCCCCTACTTTGCCTTGAACGCGCGCCTGTTCGCCTCCCAGGCCGTCGCGTATTCGAGGATGCGCGCGGTCTCGGACGCCGCCGCAGGTTCGCGCGATCAGGCGAGGAGGGAGAAGGTCGCCACGGTCAGTACAGACCGCGCTCGGCCATGATGGCGCCCTGGCGCTCGGACTCCGCTTCGGTAAGGCCCTCAACGTGGTCGATCAGCATCTGCGAGTATGAGGCGAGCTGCTTGCGGTCGATATGCTTGTCGGGATTCCAGAGATCGGAGCGGACCAGCGCCTTCGAGCAGTGGACGAACGCCTCCTCCACGGTGATCAGCACGCCGATCTTCGGCGCCCGGTCGCGGATCGCAGAGGGTTCCAGCAGGCGCGCATCGTCGGTGATCCGGGCGGTGCCGTTGATCCGCAGGGTCTCCCCCATGCCCGGCACCAGAACCAGCATGGCAACGCGTGGATTGGCGAGCAGGTTGGCGTAGTTGTCGAGCCGGTTGTTGCCGACCCGGTCGGGCAGCAGGATGTGGGTATCGTCCAGCACCCGAATAAACCCTGGAGGGTCGCCGCGCGGCGACGCGTCGGCGCCGCCCGGCCCCTGGGTGGCGATGACGCAGAACGGGGCCAGGGCCAGGATATCGCGGCAGTGCCTGTCCAACCGACGGAGGACCTTGTCGCTGGAGCGGCTCATCATCTTGTGGTGCATCGCCCGCAGCGCGGCCTCGTCGGTGACGAAGGAGATGTCGTCGGGCAGCATGGGTCCCTCCGTTGGTTCTTATGTATCCACCTCGCCCGTCATCCTGATGCAAATCAGGATGACGGCGGCGGGTGTGTCGTCCTACCCGGCATCCTCGCGGATCATCGCGGCCCCCTTCTCGGCGATCATGATGGTCGGCGCGTTGGTGTTGCCGCTGGTGATCTCCGGCATCACCGAGGCGTCGATCACGCGCAGCCCCTCCATCCCGTGCACCCGCAGACGGCTGTCGACCACGGCCCCCGGGTCCTCGCCCATGCGGCAGGTGCCGACCGGGTGATAGAGCGTGTTGCCGGTCTCCCGCGCGACCTGCCGCACCCCGTCGCGATCCAGGGCGGCGGATGGCCCCGGCGACTTCTCGCCGGCGCTGATCTCGGCCAGGGACGGTGCCGCGTAGATCTCGCGGGTCTGCCGGATCCCGGCTTCCAGCACCCGCACATCGTCGTCGTCCGACAGGTAGTTCGGCTTGATCGCCGGCCGGGCCAGCGGGTCGGGCGAGGTCGCCAGTATCGTGCCGCGCGACCGGGGGTGGACCGGGCAGACGGCGACGGCCATGCCCGGCTCCTCGTCGAGGAAGCCGACCTTCTCTGCCGAGTAGCTGGCGGGGGTGAACAGCAACTGGATGTCGGGGGCGGCGATCCCCTCGCGCGAGCGGGTGAAGACCTGGGCGCTGGTGATGCCGAAGGTCAGCGCCCCGTTTCCGGCGGTGGCGTAGCGGCCGATCTCCCGCAGCAGGCGCCAGCCGCGCGCGAGCTGGTTGATCGATGTCTCGCCCAGGACCCGATGCGCGACCCGCACGACATAGTGGTCGTGCAGGTTTCGGCCGACCTCCGGCAGGGCGTGGCGGACCTCGACGCCCATGGATTTCAGATGCTCCGGATCGCCGATGCCGGAGACCTGGAGCAGATGGGGCGAGTTCACCGCGCCGCCGCAGACGATCACCTCCCGCCGGGCGTGGATCGTGCGGTCGGCGGCGCCCTGGCGGAAGCGGACACCGGTGCAGCGAGTCCCCTCCATCACGAGACCGGTGGCGACCGCCTCGGTCTCGACCCGCAGATTGCGGAGGTTGCGCGCGCCGGCGAGGTAGGTCTGCGCCGTCGAGCCGCGCCGCCGGCCGACCCGGGTCATCTGCGAGTAGCCCACGCCCTCCTGCCGGCCGGCGTTCAGGTCCGGGCTGTAGGGGTGGCCGGCCTCCTGGGCGGCCCGCACGAAGCGGTGTGTCAGCGGCAGAATCGTGTCGTAGTCGCGCACTTTAAGCGGTCCGTCGCCGCCGCGATACTCGCGATCGCCGCCATTCACATAGCTTTCCGACGCCTTGAAATGCGGAAGCACGTCCTCGAACGACCAGCCCCGGCAGCCGCGCTGGGCCCAGCCGTCGAAATCTGCCGCCTGGCCGCGCACGTAAAGCATGCCGTTGATCGAGGAGGAGCCGCCAAGCACCTTGCCGCGCGGCCAGGCGATGGGCCGGCCGGCCGTCCCCTCCTCGGGCTCGCTCTCGTATTTCCAGTTCACCCAGCCATTCCGCAGGATGTAGAGCACGCCGGCGGGGATATGGATGAACGGGTTCCAGTCCTTTGGGCCGGCCTCGAGCAGGGCCACGGACGCGCCGCCTTCGCTGAGCCGCGCGGCGACGACGCAGCCGGCCGATCCCGCCCCCACCACGACGTAGTCCGCCGCTTCGGTCGATTGTGGTTCCATGCCGCCATTCGAGCCCAGGGCGGGAGACCTGTGAAGAGGGAGAGTTCCGGGCGGCCACCAAAGGCCAAGGCGCATGAACCCCGCAGGGGCTGCTCCTCTAGGACGCCGCGACCGCTTGGAGGATCCAGCGTCGGAACGCCTGGAAGGACGGGTCCGCCGCCCGGTCGGGGCGGACGATCAGATACCAGCCGTAGCCCTTCGATACCCCCTGCCGGAACGGGGCGACGAGCCGCCCCGCCGCCGGCGTCACAGCGAGCTCCTCGGCAGCCTTGGCAAAACTTTCGAAGCGGGCAGCCAACTGAAAGGCCCTTACTCCGTTCAACGACGGCAATCGGCGCATGATGGCCTCAGGAAATCTGTCGCTAGGCCGAGATAACGCCGTTTGCGCGTCGCCGCCAACGGGCGCAAACAGAACAGGACATCCCGGAGACACCGCATGACCCCGCTGCTGATCGCCTTCATCGCCGCCGTGATGGTCGCCACGTCGTTTCTGTCCGGAATCTTCGGCATGGCAGGGGGCATGGTGCTGGTCGGCGTCCTGCTGGCGGTCCTGCCGCTGCCGGCGGCCATGGCACTGCACGCGATCACCCAGATGGCCTCCAACGCGTGGCGGGCCCTGATCTGGCGCCGGCATGTCCGCTGGCGGATCGCGGTGTCCTACGCGATTGGATGCGTCATCGCCGTCGGCCTGTGGAGTATCTGGCTTTTCGTGCCGAGCAAGGCCCTGGCGCTGATCGGGCTCGGCGCCCTGCCGTTGGCGACCCGGTTCGTCCCGGCCCACCTGCGGGCGCGCCCGGAGCATTTCGGACACGGGGTGGGTCAGGGCGCGCTGTCGATGATGCTGATGCTTCTGACCGGCGTGGCGGGGCCGCAACTCGATCAGTTCTTTCTCGGCGGCGGCCTCGACCGGCGCCAAATCATCGCGACCAAAGGCATCTGCCAGCTCTTCGGCCACACCGTCAAACTGGTCTATTTCGGCGCTCTGATCGACCAGGCCGCGCCGGTCGATCCGGTGCTCGCGGCCGTCGCGGTCACCGCATCGATGATCGGCACCGGCCTGTCGAAACGGGTGCTGGAAGCCATGAGCGACGCCCAGTACCGCCGCTGGGCCGATCGCATCATTCTGGGCATCTCGCTCTACTATGTGGCCCATGGCGGCTATCTGCTGGCGGTCGCCCCGCCGGCCGCCGCCCTGTGAGGGAGGATCTGCGCATGACCCCCGTGACCGCGTCGACCGCTGACGTCACCGTCACCCACCTGCTGCTCGACCTGCTCACCTGGATCGCCGAGAGGCCCAGGCCCTATGCCGACGTCCTCGACGCGTCGCGCACCTCCTGCCCGCGACTGCCGGTTTGGGAAGAGGCGCTGGACCGGGGGTATGTGGAGCGGGTGCGGTCGGCGGCCGGCGATGCCACGATCCGGGCGACCGACGCCGGCGTAACCTTCCTCGCCGAGAGCGGCCGCAAGGTGAGCGGCCAAGTGCACCCCTGATCCCCCTTGCGGAAACGAAGACGGCCTGGCTGTCGCCAGGCCGCTTCACAGCCGCGCCGGTCTCCCGCGGGGGACGGGGAAGGCGCGGTGGGACCGGAACCGGAGCCTGGGTGGGGGCTCTCCGGTCCCGGATCGGGCTCGGTCGGTCAGGCCGACCAGAACGGCTTGTTCGCCTCACGGTTCGCTTCGACGCTGGTGACGCCGATATCGGCGAGCAGACGGTGGTCCATTTCGGCCAGCGCCTCGCGGTCCCGGATACGCGCGCCCCAAAGCGTGAGCGCGCCGAAGACACCGGCGAAAACGCGATCCGCCATCGAGGTCTGGGCTCCGCGCTGGGCGGAGGCCCCGAAAAACGGGCGAGCGGTCTGGGTCAGGGTCCGGCTCATGGGAACCTCCTTTTACAAAACGTTAATATTTCGGGTCGTTCCGGAGAGCGCGTCGCTCTCTTAACTCGTTGTCTGAGAGTGTATTTACGGATTGAATCGCATGTTCACAAACGATACTTTCTCATCTGACTTATAAGATATTCTCATCCTTTAAGGGGGTGTTAATGCGTCGCCTACCGCCGCTGAACGCCCTGCGCGCCTTCGAGGCCGCCGCCCGCCACCTGAGCTTCACCAAGGCGGCTGAAGAACTGAACGTGACCCAGGCGGCGATCAGCCACCAGATCCGCGCGCTCGAGGATTGGCTCGGACTGCCACTCTTCAAGCGCCAGAAACGGGCGCTGCTGCTGACCGATGCCGGTCAGGCCTACCTCCCGCCCCTGCGAGAGGCGTTCGACCTGATGCACCAGGCGACCGGGCGCCTTCGCCAGCGCGACCGCAGCGGCGCGCTCAACGTCTCCACCTTCACCAGCTTCGCCGCCAAATGGCTGATGCCGCGGCTCGGCCGCTTCACTTCGGCCCATCCGGAGATCGAGATTCGGCTCGGCATCAACGACGCCCTGGTGGACTTCGCCACCGACGAGGTCGACGTGGGCGTCCGCTACGGCCGCGGCGACTGGAAAGGCGTCCACGTGGATCTGCTGATGACGGAGGAGGTCTTCGTCGTCTGCAGTCCGAAGCTGCTGGAGGGGGATCATCCGCTGCGCGAGCCGGCGGATCTGCGCCACCATACCCTGCTGCACGACGACCTGCCGGAGGACTGGAGCACCTGGCTCGACGCCGCCGGGGTGGACGACGCGGTCAAGGTCCGCGCCCGGCGCGACCTGGTGTTCAACCACTCGGAAATGGTCCTGCAGGCGGCGGCGGACGGGCTCGGCGTGGCGCTGGGGCGCAGCGCGCTTGTAGCGGACGACCTCGCCGCGGGGCGGCTCGTCAAACCCTTCGACCTGCAGCTGCCGACCCAATCGGCCTACTACGTTGTCTACCCGGAGAACACGGGCGACCGACCCAAGATCAAGGCGTTCAGGGACTGGCTGCAGGCGGAGGCCACCCGCAGCAGGCGTCCGGATGCGGACCCGGCAGCCGACCCGGTCAGCCCGTCCGCCGCGTGAGGTCCCGCAAAGCCGGGACCGTCCGGTTCACTCCTCGGGAGAGAGTGCCGACGGCTCGGCGCCGAAGACCTTCACGAAGCCGGCGTTGAGCCTCTCGATATCGTCGGCGGACAGCTTTACGCCGTCATCGATGAAATCCTTGCCTTCCCGGAGGTTGCGGCCGCAGGCGTCGACATAGACGTCCATCACCTCGCGAAACGCCTCGAAGGCGGGATTACCCACATGTCCGGAGCGGACCTCGAAGACCGAGACGATGGCGCTCATCCGCCGGACCATCCCGTCCAGTTCCTTCATGCGCATGGCATCGACCGTCACGGAAACCCTCCGAATCCAAGGGGCAAACGCCCCGGTAAGCTGCTGTCATTTAGCCGCTCTCCGCGAGGATTCAAAGGGACTTCCGCGCCGCTGGGTCGGGTGGACGGCCCGGCATCAGGTCTCGCCGCGCTCCCGAGGCGGTGTCTCCGCGCGCCAGACCTCGACCCGGTTCCGCCCCTCAGCTTTCGCGATATAGAGCGCCTTGTCGGCCCGCTCCACGAGCTCGGGGATCGGCCGGCGCGGATTCAGCAGCGTGACCCCGAAGGAAACCGTCAGCCCGACCGCCTGACCGTCCTCTGTGCTGAAGACCTCCTTGGCGATCCGCGCCCGCACCCGTTCGAGCACACGCCGCGCCTCCTCCGGACCGGTGTCCGGAAGACAGATCAGGAACTCCTCGCCGCCGTACCGGTAAACGCTGTCATAGGGTCGCAGGTTGTCGATCAGGGAACTCGAGACGGCGGCGAGCACCTGGTCCCCGACCCCGTGCCCGTGACGGTCGTTAATCGATTTGAAATGGTCGATATCGGCAAGCGCGATGCAGGCCGGCGTGCCCGACCGCTTGACCCGCACCACCTCGCGCTTGAGGTCGCGCTGCATGACCTGACGGGTCTGCGCCCCGGTCAGCGGATCGATGTCGCTGATCGCCGCCTGGAAGGCCTTGGCCAGACGCTGGGCCTGATCGCGGAACGCCGACACCTTCTCGAGCAGGGCGTCGTACTCCTCGACCGGCACCTTCTCGGTCTTCCAGGCCCGCTCCGCAAGAAGCGCCAGATGGTTGAGCAAAGCCTCGTGCAGGGCGACCAGGGTCTCGAAGGCCGGCTGGTCGAGTGGCGGGGTCTCCCGGCGCTGCTCGTACCAGGTGCCGAACTCCGAGGCGCCGTGGCCGCCGAGGCCCAGCAGATCGTCATCCGGGCGCACCTTGGCCACCGCCGACCGGTGAAACCGTGCCAGCCGGTCGTCGATCCCGCGCAGCGCCCTCTCGATGGCGGTGACGATCGCCTCGTGACGGCTGCGGTGGGAAGCGGCGTCCGGGAGGGCCATGGCGCCGGCCGCTCTCTACTCCGCCAGCTCGGGGCGGTCGCGGTACTCCTCAAGCGCCTCCGGGTTGGCGAGCGCCTCGACATTCTTGACCGGCCGGCCGTGCACCACGTTGCGCACCGCGAGCTCGACGATCTTCCCCGACTTGGTGCGCGGGATATCGGCGACGGCGAGCACCTTCGCCGGCACGTGGCGCGGCGTGCAGCCGGTGCGGATCCGGGTCCTGATCGCCTTGATCAGATCCTCGTCCAGGGTCACCCCCTCGGCCAGGCGCACGAACAGGACGACGCGCACGTCGTTGTCCCAGTCCTGGCCGATCACCAGGCCTTCCATCACCTCCGGCATCTGCTCGACCTGGCGGTAGATCTCCGCCGTGCCGATCCGCACGCCGCCCGGGTTCAGCACCGCGTCGGAGCGGCCGTAGATGATCATGCCGCCATGCTCGGTGAGCTCGACATAGTCGCCGTGGCACCACACGCCCGGCCACGCCTCGAAATAGGCGGCCCTGAACTTCGCGCCGTCAGGATCGTTCCAGAAATAGATCGGCATGCAGGGGAACGGCTTGGTGCAGACCAGCTCGCCCTTCTCGCCGACCACGGGCTTGCCGTCGTCGTTCCAGACCTCGACCGCCATGCCGAGGCCGCGCTTCTGGATCTCGCCGCGCCAGACCGGGCTGATCGGGCTGCCGAGCACGAAGCAGGAGACGATGTCGGTGCCGCCGGAAATCGAGGCGAGCTGGATGTCGCTCTTGATCTCGGCGTAGACATAGTCGAAGCCTTCCGGCACGAGCGGAGACCCGGTCGAGGTCATCGCCCGGACCGTGTCGAGCTTGTGGGTGGTGCGCGGCGAGCGGCCGATTTTCTTGAGGTGATCGATGTACTTGGCCGAGGTGCCGAACAGGGTCATGCCCTCGGCATCGGCGTAGTCGAACAGGATGTCGGGGTGCGGGTGGAACGGCGAGCCGTCGTACAGCAGCAGCGTCGCCTCCGCCGCAAGACCCGACACCAGCCAGTTCCACATCATCCAGCCGCAGGTGGTGAAGTAGAACGCCCGGTCGCCCGGCCGCACGTCGGTCTGCAGCTTGTGTTCCTTCAGGTGCTGCAGCAGCGTGCCGCCGATCCCGTGGACGATGCATTTCGGCACGCCGGTCGTCCCCGACGAGAACATGATGTAGAGCGGATCGTTGAACGGCATCGCCGCGAAGGTGAGCGCCGGCACCGGCCCATCGCCGAGATAGGCGTCCCACAGCACCGCGTTGCCGATGCCGGAGAGATCCGGGTCGGCATCGGTATAGGGCACGACCACGACGCGCTTCAGGGTCGGGAGCTGGTCGGCGACGGCCTGGACCTTGTCGCGGATGTCGTGGGTCTTGGTCGCGTAGTAGTAGCCCTCGACCGCGACGAGCACTGTCGGCTCGATCTGCCCGAACCGGTCGAGCACGCCCTGGACGCCGAAATCGGGCGAGCAGGACGACCACACGGCGCCGAGCGAGGTGGCGGCCAGCATGGCGATGATGGTCTGCGGCATGTTCGGCATGAACGCGGCGACCCGGTCGCCCGGCCCGACCCCGTCGGCCTTCATCGCGGCCGCCAGCCGCGCCACCTGGTCGCGCAGGTCGTCCCAGGAGTAGCGCAGCTTCACTTGGTCCTCGCCCCAGAACACCAGGGCGTCACCGCCGCCGGTACCGCGCAGCAGGTTCTCGGCGAAGTTCAACCGGCCTTCCGGGAAGAACTGCGCCCCCGGCATCGCCGTCGGATCGGACAGGATGACCGATCCCTTGTCGCCGATGACGCCGCCGAAGTCCCACAGCGCCGACCAGAACGCCTCGGGGTTGTCGACCGACCACTGCCACAGGCTGTCGTAATCGCTGGCGCCCGCCCCATGCTCGGCGTTCACCGTCTCCATGAAGGCGGCGATCTGGGTCGCGGCGGCGCGTTCAGGCGAAGGTTCCCACAGCTTGGTGACCGCGTCGGTCATCATATCCTCCGGTAAGGGGTCGTCCCGGCCGTCGCCGCCGGGGTGTCTGCTCCATTCGTATCGCCAGCACCGGACCCGTGCAACGCTGCCATGCCGACTGGGAGCTTGTGATGCCGGGGACCTCGCCTATCCTGACCCGGCCATGCCCAATCCAGATCCGTCCGGTGCCGCCGCTGCCAGTACCGCTGCCAGTACCGTCGCCGCTCCGCCGACGGGCCGGTGGCTCGCCCTGCCGCCGAATGTTCGGGGTGCCTTGTGGATCCTGGCCGCCTCGATCCTGTTCTCCTGCATGGCGGCCACGGTCAAAACCGTCGGCGCCCGGCTCGACAGCTTCCAGATCGCCTTCTTCCGCTGCGCCTTCGGGCTGGTCGCGATCCTGCCCTTCATGCTGCGGGCGGGCCCCCAGGTGTTCCGCACGCGCCGGCCCGTCCTGCATATCGTCCGGGCCCTGACCGGGCTCGCCGCGATGTTCTGCGGCTTCTACTCGATCACCCACCTGCCCCTGGCCGACGCCACCGCGATCAGTTTCGCCAAGCCGCTGTTCATGATCCTGCTCGCGGTGCTCTTCCTGGGGGAGACCGTGCGCTGGCGGCGCTGGACGGCGACGGCGGTCGGGTTCGTGGGCGTTCTGGTGATGATCAATCCCGGGGAGAACGGCCTGAACCCGGCCATGGCCGCCGCGCTGTTCGGCACGCTCTGCGTGGCCGTCGTGGTCGTACTGGTGAAGCGTCTTTCCGCGACCGAGGCGCCCCTCACCATCCTGTTCACCTTCGGTCTGGTGTCCACGGCGGTCTCGGCCCTGCCGGCGGCCTATGTCTGGCAGACCCCGACATGGCTGGAACTGACCCTGCTGATCCTGATCGGGTGCCTGGGCGCCGCCGGGCAGTCCTGCGCCATCCGGGGCTTCCGGGTCGGCGAGGCCACGGCCGTGGTGCCGTTCGACTACTCCCGGCTGCTGTTCGCGGGCGCCCTCGGCTACGCCCTGTTCGGCGACGTGCCGACCGCCAACACGCTCGCCGGCGCGGCGCTGATCGTCGCCAGCACCCTGTACATCGCCCTGCGGGAGGCCCGGTTGGGCAGGAGGCCGGCGGCGCAGGCGTCGGCCCCTTCCTCGGAACCGGTGGCGCTGGAGGTCGCGGCCCCAAAGGGTCCGTTGGGACGCTGATCCTGATTTGCATCAGGAGGACGGGACCCAGTCGTCATCCTGACGAAAGTCAGGACCAGGCCGCTCCCCTGGCCAAAATGAAAAGGGGACCCTGAGGCCCCCTTTTCCGTGCAATCCCGGCGCTGGTTACTCCGCCGCCTGGGCCGTCGCGCCGATGCCCTCGAGCGCCTGACCCAGGTCGGCCAGGATGTCGTCGATATGCTCGATGCCGATCGACAGGCGGACATAGCCGTCGCTCACCCCCGTGGCGATCTGATCCTCCGGCGTGAGCTGGCTGTGGGTCGTGGTCGCCGGATGGATGGCGAGCGACCGGGCGTCGCCGATATTGGCCACGTGGTAGAACAGCTTGAGCCGGTCGATGAAGGCCCGGCCCGCCTCCTTGCCGCCCTTGATCTCGAAGCCGACCAGCCCGCCGTAACCGCCTTTGAGGTAGGTGTCGGCGCGTTTGCGCGCCTCGCCCGTCTGCTGGCTCGGATGGATGACGGTCTCGACCGCGTCGTGGCCCTTCAGGAACTCGGCGACCTTGGCCGCGTTCTCCGCGTGGGTGCGGATGCGCAGCGGCAGGGTTTCGAGGCCCTGGATGATCTGGAAGGCGTTGAACGGGCTCAGCGCCGCCCCGAGATCACGCAGCAAGGTGGTGCGCGCCTTGATGATGTAGGCGACCGGGCCAAGCGGCGCCGTCGCCTCGGTCCACACCGCGCCGTGGTAGCTCGGGTCCGGCGTGTTCAGGGCCGGTTGCCGCTCGGCGTGGTCCGCCCAGGGGAAGTTGCCGCCATCGACGAGCAGGCCGCCGATCGAGGTACCGTGGCCGCCGATGTACTTGGTGGTCGAGTACACGATGACCGCCGCCCCGTGGTCGAACGGCCGGCACAGCAGCGGGGCCGCCGTGTTGTCGATGATCAGCGGGATGCCGAAGCCGCGCCCGATATCGGCGACCTCCTTGATCGGAAAGACCTGCAGCTTCGGGTTCGGCAGGGTCTCGGCGTAGTAGGCGCGGGTGCGCTTGTCGGTCGCCCGGGCGAAGTTCTCCGGGTCGGACGGGTCGACGAAGCGGACCTCGATGCCCTGGTCCTTCAGGGTGTTCGCGAAGAGGTTCCAGGTGCCGCCGTAGAGATCGGTCGAGCTGACGATGTTGTCGCCGGCCTTCGCCAGATTCTGGATGGCGAAGGCGCTGGCCGCCTGGCCGGAGCCGACCGCCAGGGCCGCGACGCCGCCTTCGAGCGCCGCAACGCGCTGCTCCAGCACGTCGCAGGTCGGATTCATGATGCGGGTGTAGATGTTGCCGAGCTCCTTCAGCGCGAACAAGTCGGCGGCGTGCTCGGTGTCGCGGAACTGATAGGACGTGGTCTGGTAGATCGGCACGGCCACGGACCCGGTGGTCGGGTCGGCGCGGTACCCGGCATGCAGAGCCAGGGTCTCGGGATTGGTCGAATTCAGGGACATCTGTCGTCTCCGTTTAGCAGCAGGCGGACAGGGGTCCGCCGTTCGGTCTGAGGGACCAAATGCAGCCTGGACGGAGGCGCTGGAAACGCGACAACGCGCGACGGAAACGAAAAACCCGCCGAGCGAGCCAGCGGGTCCATAACGACCGCCGCTTTAGCTGCATTTGTAACGCGCCCGCAAGCTGGAGGCTCAAATCGGCGCTGTGGTAAACGGGTACGCTGAAATGGGACACATGTCAACGCGGCACCCCTCGCGCCAGGGCCGGGCGGCGCGCGGCGGCGCTCGGACGTCTCGACCGCGACAGGAATGGCACCGCCCCATGACAGACCCTCTGGAAGATCTGCTCACCACCATCCGCGCCTGCCGGCACTGCGCTGCGGATCTGCCCCTCGGTCCGCGACCGGTTCTGGTGGTCGAGCCGAGCGCGCGGATCCTGATCATCGGCCAGGCGCCGGGAACGAAGGTCCACGAGACCGGCATCCCCTGGAACGACCGGTCCGGCGATACCCTGCGGGGCTGGATGGCGGTTGACCGGGAGACGTTCTACGACGCGAGCCGGATCGCCATCGTGCCCATGGGATTCTGCTACCCCGGCGTATTGCCGTCGAAGAACGGTCGGAGCGGCGGCGACGCCCCGCCGCGACCGGAATGCGCGCCGATGTGGCACGCGCCCGTGCTCGAGCACCTGCCCCAAGTCGAGCTGATCCTGCTGGCCGGCCAGTACGCCCAGGCCCACTACCTCGGCAAGGCCCGGCGCCGGACGCTGACCGAGACGGTAAAGCACTGGCGCGACTACGGCCCGCGCCACTTTCCGGTGCCGCACCCGTCCTGGCGATCGGGCAACATCATCCGCAAGAACCCCTGGTTCGAGGCCGAACTGCTGCCGGACCTGCGGGCGCGGGTGGCGGCACTGCTCTAGAGGCTGGTGCCCTTGATCCGGCCGCGTTTGATGCCGCGGACCCGCTCGCGATGAATGATGTAGAGGCCGGACGCGGCGATCAGGCCGGCGCCGACGAAGACGTTGAGGCCCGGAACCGTGCCGAATGCGAGGAAGCCGAAGCCCATCGCCCAGATCATCGCCGTGTAGTCGAAGGGTGCCACCACCGAGGGCGGGGCGAGGCGGAACGCCTCGGTCATGAAGATCTGCGCCACCCCGCCGAGCAGGCCGATCCCGAGCAGGATCGCGAGGTCGGTCGCGTCCGGCGTCACCCAGCCGCCGGTCGAGACGAGCACGAGCACGCTGACCGCGCCGCTGCCGAGGGTGAAATAGAAGACGGTCGCCGCCGACTTGTCCGTCGCCCCGAGCTTGCGCATGGAGATCATCGCCACGCCGTAGCCGAGGGCCGACCCCAGCGCGAACAGCGCGACCGGGTCGAGCGAGCCGGACAGCGGCCCGAGCGTGATCACGGCGCCGGCGAAACCCACGGCGACGGCGCCCAGGCGCCACACGCCGACCCGCTCGCCGAGCAGCGGGATCGACAGCAGGGTCCCGAACAGGGGCGCGGTGAACGAGATCGCCACGTAGTCGGCGAGCGCCATCTGAGACAGGGCGTAGAAGCCGACGAACATCGAGATCAGGCCAGAAGCGGTCCGCACGAAATGCCAGAACGGCCGCCGGGTCTTCAGCGCCGAGAGGCCGCCCTGCATCGGCAGGTAGAGCAGCAGCGGGATCAGCGCCGGCCAGCAGCGGAACAGGATGATCTCGGAGGTCGGATACCGTCCCTCGAGCAGCTTGATCATCATGCCCATGGCCGAGAACCCGGCCACGGCGACGATCTGCAGCATGATGCCGCGCAGGACGGCACCGTCGACGGCAATGGCGGCGGTGGGAATCGGGGAAGCGGCGGGTGCTGCGTCTGACGGCATGGCGGAGGTCCGGCGTGAGGCCGCGACCGGATGAAGCGACGTCCTCTCCCTCATGCGCCCGATCGCCGGTCCCGAAAAGCGCCAATCGCGCGACCGAGCCATGCAGCCGGCGCGGGGCTGCGCGCCCGGCGATCAGGCGGGGCTGCGCGCCCGGCGGTCGGCTACTCCATCGCCTCCAGCTCGTCGATCATGCCTTCGATCACCTCCAGGCCCTTGCTCCAGAACGCCGGATCGGAGGCGTCCAGGCCGAACGGCGCCAGAAGCTCCTTGTGGCGCAGGGTGCCGCCGGCCTTCAGCATGTCGAGATACTTCTCCGCGAAGCCCTGCTCCGCGTCCTGGTAGACCGCGTAGAGCGAGTTCACCAGACAGTCGCCGAACGCGTAGGCGTAGACGTAGAACGGCGAGTGGATGAAATGCGGGATATACGTCCAGAAGACCCGGTAGCTGTCCTCGAAATTGAACGCCGGACCGAGGCTCTCGCGCTGCACCTCCATCCAGATGTCGCCGATCTGGCCCGGCGTCAGCTCGCCCTCGGCGCGGGCGTCGTGCACCCGCTCCTCGAAGCTGTGGAAAGCGATCTGGCGGACCACCGTGTTCAGCATGTCCTCGACCTTGCCCGCGAGCATCACCTTGCGCTGGGCCGGATCGGTGCGCTGGGCGAGCAGCGCCCGGAAGGTCAGCATCTCGCCGAACACGCTGGCGGTCTCCGCCAGGGTTAGCGGCGTGTCGGACATCAGGTGGCCCTGCGGCCCGGCCAGCACCTGATGCACCCCGTGGCCGAGCTCGTGGGCCAGGGTCATCACGTCCCGGGTCTTGCCCTGGTAGTTCAGCAGCAGATAAGGGTGCGCCGCCGGAACCGTCGGATGGGCGAAGGCGCCCGACGCCTTGCCCGGCCGGGCCGGGGCGTCGATCCAGGGATTGTCGAAGAACTTCTTCCCCACCGCCGCCAGGTCCGGCGAAAACGCTTCGTAGGCGTCCAGCACGGTGTTCCGCGCCTGGTCCCAGGAAATCGACGCGTCGTCGTCGTTCGGCAGCGGCGCGTTGCGGTCCCAGTAGTCGAGCTTGTCGCGGCCGAACCACTTTGCCTTAAGCGCGTAGTACCGGTGGGACAGCCTCGGATAGGCGCCGCGCACCGCCTCCACCAGGGCGGAGACCACCTCGTCCTCGACCGCGTTTGACAGGTTGCGGGCCGAGATCGGGCGCGGATAGCGCCGCCACTTGTCCTCGGTCGCCTTGTCCTTGGCGAGCGTGTTGGTGATCAGCGCGAACAGCGAGACGTTCTCGCCCATGACCGCCGACAGGCTCTCCGCCGCCTTCCTGCGCATCGACCCGTCGCGGTGGCTGAGCCGGTCCAGCACCTCCGACATGGTCAGGTTCTCGCCGTCCAGCGGGAACCGCAGCCGGGCCATGGTCTCGTCGAACAGTCGGGTCCAGGCGGCACGGCCGGAGACGTACTTCTCGTGCAGCATCTGCTCCAGCTCGTCGGAGAGCTGGTGGTCGCGGAACGCCCGCACCTCGCGCAGCCACGGCGCGTAGTGGGCCAGGGCCGGGTCCGCGAGCTTCGCCTGGAGGTCGGCCTCGGGGATGCGGTTGATCTCCAGCGTGAAGAACAGCAGCTCCGTCGAGATGCCGTTCACCCGCTCCTGCATCGACTGATAGAACTTGCCGATCTCCGGGTCCGACATGTCGCCGGCGTAGCGCAGATGGGCGTAGGACATGACCCGCCCCAGCACCTCCTCGATCGCCTCGAATTCGGCGATGGCCGCGCCGAGGTCGCCGCCGCTCAGTTCGGCGACCTTGCCCTCCAGGGCGGCGCGGAACGCACCCGCCTTCTCCGCGGACCGGTCGAGGTCTCCGGAGAGCTCCGGGCCGTCGGGGCTCGGATAAAGGTCGGCGAGATCCCATTGCGGCAGGGGACCGAGAGAGGCGGCGTCCGGCATCGGGGCTTCCTTCGGGCGGGTTTTCAAGGCGGTCACGGCACGGCATCTTGGCATCGCCGCTCCTCAAGGCGATATAGAGCCTGTGACGGTCGGCGCCAACCGCCCGATCCAACGAAGAAGCGGTGCTTTCCCGCAAGAGCCGTGGCGGATGCCGGCAAACGGCCGCAGATCGGGATCTCGCGCCGGTAAAGAACGTCGAACGGGGGAACACTTCATGGACTACGCCGCCTTCACCAACCTGCCGACGATGTTCTTCGAGAAATCGCAGACCTTCGGCTCCCGACCCTTTCTCTGGGCCAAGGAAAACGGGACGTGGCACTCCCGAAGCTACGAGGAAACCCGCTCCCAGGTGATCCGCCTGGCGCGCGGCCTCCGCAAGCTCGGGATCGAAGCGGGCGACCGGGTCGTCATCGTCTCGGAGAACCGGCCGGACTGGGCCGTCGCCGATCTCGCGGTCATGGCCATCGGCGCCATCTCCGTGCCGGCCTACACGACGAACACCACCGACGATCACCTCTACATCCTCGACCATTCCGGCGCCAAGGCCGCCATCGTCAGCACCTCGCGCCTGGCCCGCCGGGTCATTCCCGCCGCCCGCAGTTCCGAGAGCTGCGCCTCGGTCATCACCATCGAGGCGCCGGCCGACACCACGGCGGGCGGGGTGAACCTGCATGGCTGGGACGAGGTGATGGCGCTCGGCGACGGCGACGACACCGATATTCCGGGGCTGGCCGCGGGGATCGATCGGGAGGAGACCGCCTGCTTTATCTACACGTCGGGCACCGGCGGCCGGCCGAAGGGCGTGATGCTCACCCACCGCTCGATCCTGGCGAACTGCGACGGCGCCCATCATCTGCTAAAGGAGTACCATCTCGGCGAGGAGATATTCCTGTCGCTGCTGCCGCTCTCCCACTCCTACGAGCACACCGCCGGCCTTTTCTTCCCGATCTCCATCGGAGCCCAGATCTACTACTGCGAGGGGCCGGACCAGCTCGCCGCCGACCTGCAGGAGGTGCGTCCGACCATCATGACGGCCGTGCCGCGGCTCTACGAGGTTCTGCACGACCGGATCATCCGCGGGGTCGAGCGCAAGGGCGGCAAGTCGGCACAGCTCTTCCACGACGCGGTCCGGCTCGGCCGCAAGCGCTACGAGGATCCGTCGAGCCTGTCGGTCACGGAGCGGGTCTACGACTGGCTGCTGTCAAAGCTCGTGCGCCGAAAGGTGTCCGGGCGCTTCGGCGGACGTCTCAAGGCGTTCGTCTCCGGCGGCGCCGCCCTCAATCCCGATATCGGGAAATTCTTCCTCGGCCTCGACGTCACCCTGCTGCAGGGCTACGGCCAGACCGAGGCCTCCCCCGTGGTCTCGGCCAACCCGCCGGCGCGGGTGAAGATCCACACGGTGGGCCCGCCGCTCAAGGGTGTGCAGGTGAAGATCGCCGAGGACGGCGAAATCCTGATCGCCGGCGACCTGCTGATGAAAGGGTACTGGCACGACCCGGACACGACCGCCGCGACCATCGTCGACGGCTGGCTGCATACGGGCGATGTCGGCCATCTCGACGAGGACGGCTACCTGGTCATCACCGACCGCAAGAAGGACATCATCGTCAACTCCGGCGGCGACAACATCTCCCCCGCCCGGATCGAGGGCAAGCTGACCCTGCAGCCGGAGATCCTTCAGGCCATGGTCTACGGCGACAAGCGCCCGTATCTGGTCGCGCTGGTGGTGCCGGAGGAGAGTTTCGTGGAGGAATGGGCATCGGCCAACGGCAAGACCGCCAATCTGGCGGTGCTGGCCGAGGACGAGGGCTTCCACAAGGCGGTCTCGGCGGCGATCGAGCGGGTGAACGCCGATCTCGCCCAGATCGAGAAACTGCGCCGGTTCAAGATCGCAACGGAGGCGTTCACCACCGAGAACGGCATGATGACCCCGACCCTGAAGATCCGACGCCACAAGATCCGCGAGCACTACTACGAGCGGCTGGACGGATTGTACGGCAAGGGGTGAGGGGTTCCCGGCCTCACGCCGCCAGGTGATTGTCGAAGGCTGCGACCTCCGGAACGCGGGTCCAGGCGACCTCGATGCCGGCCGGGGACGCGGCGACATGGCCGACCCGCCCGCCGGTGCCGGTCGAAATCACGAACCGGCCGATCCCGGCACCGCCTGATATGGCGCAGCCGTCTGGCGCCTCGACCGAACCGAGGAAACGGCCGTCTTCCGCCGCCCAGAAGGCGAAGAAGCCGCCGCGCGGCAGGCCGGCACCGATCACCGCACCCGAGGCATCGAAGGCGACGTCGCCGGTATACTGGCGCGAGCGCAGGGCGAGGGCCTCGGGCAGGTCGAGCAGTCGGGGCGGGGCGCCGATCCGGTCGGTCAGACCGATCAGCGGCACAACGTCACTCTCCGGCCCCTCGTACTGCATGGCGACGGCCACCGCCCGCCGGTGGACCGCTACGTGGCGCATGCTGAGCTTGTGCAACTCCGGTGGCAGGACCAGAACCCGCTCCGCCTCGGCCCCCCCCGGCACGACGCGGGCGAGCACCGGTTCCATCGTCGCCAGGTTCAGCTTCATCCGGCCGCTGTCCGGATGGGTCAGGATACCGCCATTGGCGACCCAGAGCGTGCCGTCGCTCTCCGCCCGGCGAACCTCGTGCGGCCCGACACCGGCGCTGTCGATCTCGCCAAGGCGGGCATAGCCGGAGGTCGCGTCCCAAACGCCCAGCACGCCCGTTCCCGTGACGAAAGCGTTCTCGGTCGTATAGAGAAGGTGCCCATCGCCGGAGTAGGCTGCGTGCCCGTAGAAATGCCGTGTGTCCGGCAGGTCGAGTTCGGCGCGCACGACGCCGGACTCCGCGCCCACCACATAGGCGAACCGCCCCGGACGCCGCGCGATCACCGCGACGTCGTCACCGCCCGGGCGGCGGACGATCCCGTGTCCCCGGTCGGGCAGCGGCTCAACGAAGACGACAGCGCCGTCGGCGTCGAGGCCGACGATGCCGAAACCGCCGCCGCGAAGCTTCGCCGTGGTCACCACGGCCGGGCGGCCGGCTGAGGCCGACGCCAGCGGAGGGACGGCCGGAAGGCTCGCCAGCGCCGCGAGGACGGCGCGCCGTGACAGGCGGGAGCCGGTCATCTCAGTCCCCGTCCAGCGCGTTGAACCCGGCTGAGATACCGAGCGCCGGCCCGACCCGTTGCTCGATCAGCGCCTTCAGCGCCGAGACCTGGGTGACAAGTTCCTCCAGAACCGCCCGCGCGGCAGGGTCGACCACCGCCTCGGCCAGGGGACCGTCCACTGTCGCCGCCGTCTCCCGCGTCAGGCGAAACGCCCGGGCCATCAGGTCGGCCAGCTCGGTCTCGCCGGCCCGGCGGAGGGCCGCGTCAACGCCTCTCGAGTCCTCGCCCGGCCCGGCCCCGCCGTGATGGAAATCGGCCACCCCCGTCAGATCGGCGCGGATCAGGTCCAGGGACAGGCCGCTGCGCCAGGCCTCGGCCCGTTTCGGTCGGGCCCTGTCGCTGCCCTCCCCCAGTGGGCGCTTGAGGCGCAGGCGGAGGATCGCTTCGAGGGACGACACCGCTCCCGTCATCAGCGCGGTCACGGATTCGCCATGGGTGAAGTAGACCCCGGCCCCCGTACCGGGTGCGACCAGGGCGGTGCGGAAGGGCCTGTCGCCCTCAGTCCATCCGGTCAGGATCTCCGCCGCCATCCTGTGCAGGTTCGCCGCAATCTGCCGCGCGACCGGGCAGTCGCCAGCACCCTCGGTCTGGTGGATCAGGCGCTCGAGCGCCGGGAACCCCTGCACGGCGACGGGGGCCTCGGCGATGTCCGGGGCCCCGCCGGCGGCGCGCAGATCCGCGAGGGCCCGCGAGGTCCGGTTGCGCGCGTCCGGCCAGAACTCGATGCGGAACTGCCGGTCGAAATAGGTCACCGGCCCCTTCACCACGTGCCGCGTCCCCGCCCAGGCCCGCCACGCGTCGGCGAAGGCGTCTTTCACGGCGTCGGTGGCGAGCGCGCCCTCCGCGCAGGCCGCCTCGACCGCCAGCGACAGCGTCTCGGTCTGCGTTTCGAACGCCCGGTAGGCGGGGAGCACGTTACCGTCCACAAGGTCGAGGACGAGCGCCTCGGACGCCTCGGCCTGCACGCCGGCGGCGGGCAGGACCCAGAGGGCGGTGAGCAACGCGGCGAGGACGCGCATCGCGGACCTCCTAGAGCGAGTTGATGTAAGCGATCAGGGCATCCCGGTCGGCGGCGTCGAGGCCGACCACATGGTCGCGGGCCGCCTGCGCCTCACCGCCATGCCACAGGATCGCCTCCAGGACCGATCGGGCGCGCCCGTCATGGAGGAAGTTGGTGTGCCCGTTCACGGTCTCGGTCAGCCCGATGCCCCACAGGGGAGCGGTGCGCCACTCCGAGGACCGGGCGCCGCCCTCCGGCAGTCCGTCGTCCAGCCCCGGCCCCATGTCGTGCAGCAGAAGATCGGTGAAGGCCCGGATCGTGTGCCCGGCGAGGGCCGGGTCCTCGGCGTCGGACGCGGTGGTCAGGGTCGGCCTGTGGCAGCCGTCGCAGCCGGCCTCGGCGAAGACCGCCTCCCCTCGCACGACGGCCGGGTCGGTCACGTTGCGCCGGGCGGGAACCGCCAGATGCCGGGAATAGAACACGACCAGGTTCAGCATGGTCTCGCTCACCTCGAGACCGGTCGCCACGCTGCCGCCGTCCGGCGCGTCGCGGCACACCGCCTGGGCCTCGGTGCAATCGCCGTGACCGAACGGAAAGGGTTTGGTCGACAGCCCCATATCGCCGAGAAAGGCCGCCGCCGCCTGCTGGCGCAGGGTCGGCTGGGAGGCCTTCCAGCCGAACCGGCCGAGCATCGACTCCCCGGTTTCGGCGTTGGTCACCTCGGCGACCCGACCGGAGATACCGTCACCATCCGCGTCGTCGGGATCGGCGAAGGCGGCGATCTGCGCGGCCGGCACCGCCTCCAGCAGTCCGAGGCCGATCATCGGCGACGCGACACGGGGCGACATCCGGGTCTCCGGATCCAGCGGCCCGTAACCGAGATCGACGATGCTCCAGTGGGGGCGGCGGAGGAGAACCTCGGTGCCGTCCGCGAGCGTCACCGGCTCCTCGCTCCAGGTCACGTGCGGGCGGCCCTCGATCTCAACGCCCGCGACGGCGAAGTCCTGGAGCTGTCCGCCATAGACCGGGTCCGGACTGGCATCGACCGGACCGATCGGGACGCCGAGTCGCACCAGGAGGGAGACCGCGTTGTCGTCGGGAAAGTTGGCGGCCGGCGGATGACCGCGGCCGTCCTTCAGGTGACAGCGCTGGCAGGCCCGGGCGTTGTAAAGCGGGCCGAGACCGTCGGAGGACCGGGTCGAGGCCGGCGCCGTCACCCAGAGCTTCTTGAAGATGCCGTTGCCGACCTTGAAATCGAGCTCCTTCTCGAACGGGAGCGTGGCGGTCGGGTGGGAGAAGGCGTTGGCGTCCGGCGCGCGGGTCGAGGTCGCCTCGCCCGCCGGGCGGGTATCCTCGGTCGGCGTCGCCCGGGTCGCTGAGGCGTATCCGGCAAGAACCGCCGAGACGGCGGCCCCCGCAAGCAGCAACAGGGCGAACGCGGTCGTTACCTGAGAGCGGCGCATCGCTCGCATTCCGGGCAGGTTGAACGGGAAAAGGGGCGGCCCGTTGCCGGACCGCCCAAGTTTGCCATGCTTCGACTAGAGAGTGATCGCATCAATCCCGGTCACTGAAAAACAGCGGCGGGATTGTCGAGACTGTCGGACCCTTCGATGGAAAGGCCGTCCAGTCCGAGCGCCGCGACCGCGCGCTCGATCTCACGTGTCTGCACCAGCAGGGCGGTGATGGCGGCATCGACCCGGGCATTGCCCGCCTCGTTGCCTTCGCCGATCTGCTGGTCGTAGGCCTCGCCCGCTTCGGCGGCGAAGACGATGTCGGTCATGCGGGCCATCGTCGCATCGAGGGCACCGCTCAGAGCCGTGTCCAAGCCCGCGTCCGACGCGGCGACCAGATCGGAGACGCTCGCCCCTTCGACCACGCTACCGTCGATGCGGACGTAGCGGCCCCGATAGACGTTGCGCACCCCCAGCGCGTCGTAATAGTGCGACCAGTGGGTGTTGTCGGCGAAGCAGTCGTGCTCCTCCTCCGGGTCGTGCAGCAGCAGGCCGAGCTTCATCCGCTCGCCGGCTAGCTCGCCGTAGGACAGGCTGCCCATGCCGGTCAGGATCATGGCGAGGCCGCCCTTATCGCCGGCCTCCATGAGCTGGCCGCGCGCCACGCCGTCGGCCTCCCAGTTGGCGACCATCTCCTCGAGATCGGCCACCAGAAGCTCGGCCGCGACCGTCAGATACTGGGCTCGGCGCTCGCAGTTGCCGTTGGTGCAGGCGTCGCCGGCGGCGAAATCGGTGTAGGACCGCGCCCCGGCGCCGTGGCCGGTACCGTTCAGGTCCTGTCCCCACAGCAGGAATTCGATGGCGTGGTACCCGGTGGTCACGTTCGCCTCGACGGCATCGAGCTCGTGCAGCTCCTGGATGACGGCGGCGGTGATCTGCGGCGTCTCAAGGGTCCGGCCGCCGAGCTTCAGGGTCGGATTGGCGACGATGTTCGCCGTGTAATACGGGTTCTCGTCGCTGCTCTCGCCGTAGCGGCCCGCCTCGACATAATCGATGAGGCCCTCGTCGAGCGGCCAGGCGTTCACCCGTCCCTCCCACTCGTCGACGATCGGATTGCCGAACCGGAAGGCCTCGGTCTGCTGATACGGGATACGGGCGACCTCCCAGGCGAGCTTGGCCGCAGCGTGGGAACCGGCCGAGGGGGCCTCGATGAGCGCGTCGATCGCGCCCTGCAGCCGCTTCGCCGTCGTCAGCGAGTCCGAATAGGCGGCATGGGCGATATCGGCATAGGTGGCCAGGACCTCCTCGGCCGACGGGGCCGTCGCGTGCGCGGCTCCGGGCACGATCCCCAGAACCAAGAGGCCGGCGGTCATCCAACGTCTCATCGGTGCTCCCCTCCATCGGCCAGACGCCGACGATTTGGTCGGCGGCAAAGGCCGTTTCGACAGATTTCGACAGCGTCCGTGAACGCTCTGATGATTTGTTATTGCGTTTCATTCTCATTTGCAACGATAAAATTGAGAATGAGTCGCAGAATAGGATGTCACCCGAACCGGGAATGGCCGCGAGACCACCCTGGATAACGGCCTCTCCTTCGGTCTGGAGGTCGGGCTCAAGACGGAAACCGCCGGCGACGACCAGATCGACGGCTCGATGCTTTATGTCGAGCGCTCGGGCGGGCGCCTTGAGGTCGGGCAGACGGATACGGTGGCGGCGGTGATGCACTATTCGGCGCCGGCTATCTGTTCGCCGACAAGCCCGATGGCGTGGGCGCGGCCGGCGACGACGCCGAGGGCTACAGTTTCGGCGCCAACCTGACCTATGCCGGGTTCACCGTCGGCGGATCCTACGCCAACACCCAGGGCAACCCGGACGGCGGCACCGACACCGCGACCTCGTTCGACGGCGGCGGGTTCGACATCGGCGTCGCCTACGCCTTCGACGCGGCGTCCGTGTCGCTCTCCTACTACCAGGGTTCGGTCGAGGACAGCGTCGCGACCGCGGGTGACAGCGAGCACAAGACGGTCATGCTGTCCGGCGCCTACGAGATCAGCCCGGGGATCACCGCGCTCGGCTCCGTGTTCCACAGCGAGTTCGAGGCCGACAGCGGCGCCGACAACGAAGGTTGGGCGGTCGTCACCGGCATCATGCTGGAGTTCTGATCCTCAGACGACGGGGTGGCCGGATTACACCGGCCGCCCCGATACCGAGGCCTTGCGGCCGGTCAGGACGCCTCGGCCAGGGCCTGGGCCAGGTCGTCCGTAAGGTCGTCCGGATGCTCGAGGCCGACGGAAATCCGGATCACGCCGTCGGTGATGCCGCAATCGAGCCTCTCCTCCACCGGAAGCTTGGAATGGGTCGTGGTCGCCGGGTGGCAGGCGAGCGACTTGGCATCGCCCAGGTTGTTCGACAGGTCGATCACGCCGAGGGAGTCGAGCACCGCGAACGCCGCGTCCTTGCCGCCGGAGACCTCCAGGGTCACCAGGCTGCCGAACCCCGTCATCTGCCGGGTCGCCAAGGCGTGCTGCGGGTGGTCGGCGCGGCCCGGATAGCGCACCTGGAGCACCCGGTCGTGGTCGGCCAGCCAGTCGGCCACCCTGGCCGCCGTCGCGCTCATCCGGTCCACACGCAGTTCCAGCGTCTCCAGCGACTTGGCCATGATCCAGGCGTTGAACGGGCTCATGGACGGGCCGGTGTTGCGGTAGAACGGGATGAAATGCTCGTTCATCCAGTCGGCCGACCCGAGCACGGCGCCTCCGAGGCAGCGCCCGTGGCCGTCGATATGCTTGGTCGCGGAATAGACGACCACGTCCGCGCCCAGGGCCAGCGGGCTCTGGTAGAGCGGCGTCGCGAACACGTTGTCCACCACCAGCTTCGCGCCCGCCCCGTGGGCCATCTCGGCGACCGCGGCCACATCGACAAGGTCGAGCATCGGGTTGGACGGGCTCTCCAGCAAAACCGCCTTCGCCGGCCTCGACAGGGCCGCCTCCCAGGCCGCCAGATCCGTCCCCTTCACGAACTCGGTCTCCACCCCCCATTTCGGCAGGATCTTGGAGACGATGTGGTGGCAGGACCCGAACAGCTCGCGGGCCGCAACCACCCGGTCGCCGCTCCTGAGCTGACAGGCCAGCGCCGAGAAGATCGCCGCCATGCCGGTCGCCGTCGCCCGGCACATCTCGGCACCTTCCAGGGTCGCCAGCCGCTCCTCGAAGACCGAGACGGTCGGGTTGCCGTAGCGCGAGTACATATAGACGTCGTTCTCGCCCTTGAACGCCGCCTCGGCCTCGGCCGCCGAGTTGAAGACGAAGCCCGAGTTCAGATACAGCGCTTCGGCAGTCTCGTTGTTCGTGCTGCGGTTCAGCCCGGCACGAACCAGCTGCGTCGCACGGCGCCAGTCGGAGCGGGACGCGGTCACGTGTCGGTCTCCTTCAACCGGGGCGGCAGGAACTCGGGCAGGTATTCTGGCAGAACGACCGCCTGGCAGACGACGGGCCCCTCCGGTCCCTGGGTGATGCCGGGCGACCCGTAGAGGACGTAGCCGTCCTTCAGGGCGTCGCCGACCCGCACGCAGAACGCGGCATCGTCGGCACCGGTCAGCAGGCGGTAGATCTTGCGGTCTGCCATCGTTGCGTCCTCAGCCCTGCTGCCAGGGCAGACCGTTGGCCCGCCAGCCCGACACCGTGTTGCGGTGCCCGGCCTCGTCCTTCGGCCCCTCGAACCCGTCGGAGATGTTGCGGCAGTCGGTGTAGCCGGCCTCGGTCAGGGCGATCGCTGCCTTCTGCGACCGTTGGCCCGACCGGCACAGGATGAGCACGGGCGCGTCGCGGTCCGGCGCCGAGAGGCGCACCGCTTCGACGAAGCCGCCGTTCGGCGCCATGCCGGGGAAAGTCTGCCACGAAATCAGCACCGGCTCGCGGCCGAGGCCGGTCAGGTCGGGGCGGCCGACGAAGGTCCACTCCGCATCGGTGCGCACGTCGAGCAGAACCGCCCGGTCGTCGCTCTCCAGGATCTTCATCGCTTCGACGCTGGTCACGTCGCCGGCATAGCCGTGGGCCGTCATTTTCCGGTCCTCTCGAGACTGTCGCTGGCTGTCGGGGGCAATTCCATAGCCTCTGGGGGGCGCAACGACAACGGTTCTGACGGGCGCTCCTGCAATCCGCATCTTGCCGTCCGCTTCCCGAGCCCCCTACCGTCTCCCGCTACGCAGCACGCCGGCCCGCCGCCACGGCCGGCCGCCAGGGGAGGTCTGCCGACATGGACGCCGCCGTTTTCCGAGCCCCGGAACGCGCCGCACAGCGGTGGGTCGAAGACTTCAACGATGCGCTTTCCGCTGGCTCTGCCGCTGCCGTCGCCGGGCTGTTCGAGGAGGACAGCCACTGGCGGGACACGGCCGCGCTGAGCTGGACGCTGAAGACGACGAGCGGCCGGGACGCCATCGCCGCCGATCTGGCCTCGAGTGCCGCGGAACGGCAGATGCGGGCGGTGACGATCGACGCCGAGCGCTGCCTGCCGAGAACCGTCCGCCGGGCCGGCGCCGAGGTGGTCGAGGCGATCCTGAGTTTCGAGACCGAGGTCGGACGCTGCAGCGGCCTGCTGCGGATGAAGGTCGGCGCGCGATCGGCCTGGACCCTGCTGACGGCGCTGGAGTCGATCCGAGGGCACGAGGAGGAGACGCTGCGCGCCGCCCGGGACGAGCCCGCTTTCTCCCGCGCCTTCCACGGGCCGAACTGGCTCGACAGGCGCCGGGAGAGCGCCGCCTATGCCGACCGCGACCCGGCGGTGCTGGTCGTCGGCGGCGGCCATGGCGGCATCACCGCGGCGGCGCGGCTCGGCCAGCTCGGGATCGACACCCTGGTGGTCGACCGGATGGCGCGGATCGGCGACAACTGGCGCCTGCGCTATCACGGCCTGAAGCTGCACAACACGCTGCACAGCAACCACCTGCCTTACCTGCCGTTCCCCGAGACCTTCCCGTCCTACATCCCGAAGGACCTGATCGCCGACTGGCTCGAGTTCTACGTCGGCGTCATGGCGATCAACTTCTGGACCCGGACCAGCTTCGACGGGGCCGAGTGGGACGAGTCGGCACAGCGCTGGACAGCGCGCGTGACCCTGGCCGACGGCAGCACGCGGGAGATGCGGCCGCGCCACATCGTCATGGCCACCAGCGTCAGCGGAACACCGAACATCCCGGAGATCCCGACGCTGGAGACTTTCGCAGGCACCGTGCTGCACTCGAGCCAGTTCGGCGACGGTGCCGCCTGGAAGGATCGCCCGGTCCTGGTGTTCGGCACCGGGACCAGCGCCCACGACATCGCCCAGGACCTGCAGGGCAACGGCGCCGACGTCACCATGGTGCAGCGCAGTCCGACCCTGGTGGTGAACATCGAGCCGAGCGCCCAGCTCTATGACGGCGTCTATCTCGGCCCCGGCCCGTCGCGCGACGACCGCGACCTGATCAACCTCTCCATCCCCCTCGCACTCATGAAAACGGCGCACAGGGAGATCACCGACCGGGTGAAGGAGATCGACAAACCGCTGCTCGATGGTCTGGAGAAGGTTGGCTTCCGCCTGGATTTCGGCGAGGACGGCACCGGCTGGCCGCTTAAATACCGGACGCGGGGCGGCGGCTATTACTTCAATGTCGGCTGCTCCGAGCTGATCGCGTCGGGGAAGATCGACCTGATCCAGTACGCCGATATCGACCGCTTCACGCCGGGCGGCGTGGCGATGAAGACCGGGGAGGAGCGGCCGGCGGAGCTGGTGGTCCTGGCGACGGGCTACAAGAACCAGGACCATATGGTTCGCCTGCTGTTCGGCGACGCGGTGGCGGACCGCGCGGGCCCGGTCTGGGACTTCGATCCCGACACCCAGGAGCTGCGCAACATGTGGATGCCGACCGGCCAACCCGGCCTCTGGTTCACCGGCGGCGCGTTCTCTCAGTGCCGGATCTATTCGAAGTATCTGGCCCTGCAGATCCAGGCCCGCGAGCTCGGGCTGGCCGGGTAGTCGCCCTCTCTCGACCCCATCCTCTCTCACCCCCCACCGTCATCCCGGATCGTCCCCGGGCCCGCCCCGGGGCGAGGCCGGGACCGTGCCTCGGACGTCTGGGCCCGCTGGGTCCCGGGCAGCCCCCGGATCAGGTCCGGGGTCTCCCGGGATGACGGGTGAGGAGGGGGATGAGGCGCCTGGGAAGCGGGATGGCGCGTGGGAAACGCCGCGAGCTTACTGCCCCCAGCGCATAGCAATCAGGTCCAGGTCACGCGCCATGGTCAGCAGGGCGTCGCGGGTCGGCGCCGGCAGCGGCTCCAGCGGGTGGCGGACGGTGTCGGACTTGATCACCCCACCCGCCTGCATCACCGTCTTGCAGGCCCGCAGCCCGCACTGACGGTTCTCGAAATTGATCAGCGGCAGCAGGCGGTTGTACTGCGCCTCCGCCTTCGCCCGGTCGCCGGCCAGGAAGTCCGTCACGATCGGCCGAATCTGCTCGCAGGCGAGACCGCTGGTCATCGTGCCGGTGGCGCCGGCGTCCAGGTCGGCCATCAGGGTGATCCCCTCCTCGCCGTCGAACGGGCCGTCGATATGGTCGCCCGCCGCCTCGATCAGCGCCCGCAGCTTGGCCGCCGTCCCTGGCATCTCGATCTTGAAGTAGCTGACGTTGCTTAGCTCCCGGGCGATCCGCGCCAGCAGCGGCACCGACAGGTTCGTGCCGCTGAGCGGCGCGTCCTGAATCATGATCGGGATCTCGATCGCCTCCGACAGAGCGGCGAAATGCTCGAACACACCCTGGTCGCCCGCCTTCAGCAACGCGCCGTGGTAGGGCGGCATCATCATCACCATGGCCGCACCCTGCTCCTCGGCCCGCCGGCAGCGGGCGACGGCGATCTGGGTCGAGAAATGGCTGCAAGTGGCGATCACCGGCACCCGGCCGGCCACATGCTCCATGCACAGGGTCTGCAGGGTCTCGCGCTCGGCGTCGGAGAGCAGGAACTGCTCGGAGTAGTTCGCCAGGATGCAGAGCCCGTCGACGCCCTGGTCGATCATGCAGTCCAGCACCCGTTTCTGCCCCTCAAGATCGAGCGATCCGTCGTCGGTGAACGGGGTGGGGACGATCGGGAAAATTCCGGTATAGGGCGTTTCCTGAGAAGTGTGCTGGGGCATTCTGGGCCTCTTGGGGTTGGTCGGATTGCGGCGAGAGACTACCGGCCGGCGGGTCAGGACGCGATCATCCAGACGCCGCCGGCCAGCATAAGGATGCCGGCGCCCTGGGCGATGCGATATCCGCCCGGCACCGCTTTCTCCAGCAGGACGAGGATCGCCAGCGCGGCGATCCAGAGCAGGTTCATGGCGCCGAAGACGAACAGCAGCGCCATCGCCACCCAGCAGCAGCCGAGGCAGTAGAGCCCGTGCTCGATCCCCATGCGCAAAGCACCGCCGATGCCGTCGCGCCACCGGTTCAGCACGAAATCGGCCGGCGAGCGGCAGTGCCGCAGGCAGGCGTATTTGAGCGGTGTGAACTGGTAGAGCCCGGCGGCGATCAGCAACGCCCCGCCGAAGACCGAAGAGGTGGAGACCATCATCGGCGACAGCAGCATGGCCTGCTCGAGCCCCCACTGGGCGGCGGTCGCGGCGATGCTGAAGGCGCCCCAGGCGATCAGATAGCCGGCGACGAAGATCGAGGTTGCGGTGTGGGGCTGGCCGCGCGCACGACGGCGGCGGGCGATGGTCGCGACCGTCAGGATCATCGGCAGGGCGCTCGGCAGCATCATGCCAGCCATCATCACCACCCACATGGCCAGCATCAGACCGGCATAGGCAGCCGTCCAGCGGGCGGGCTCCATCGCCATCGCCATGCCGCTTCCGGCCATACCGCTCCCGGCCATGTCCCGCCCAGACATGTCCTGCCCCGACATGCCCTCCATCCCGGCGGCGAGCATTGCCAGATACAGCCAGCACAGCGCGGTCAGGGCGACGATCGCGCCGGCGACCAGGCGCCGGTCGCGCGCAACCGCCGCCTCCAGTGCCGTGGACGCGGCCATGGCCGGTCAGTTGCTCCAGGCGAAGGGTGCGAAATGGCCGTTATTGCCGACGCCGGACATGTCCAGGTCGAGGCCGAAACCGTGCAGGTGCAGCTCGTTCGTGCGGGCCAGGGCGAGGCGCGAATTCGCCGGATGGGACACGTTGTCGATGGCGATGACCTCGCCGCTGCCGGTGCGCGACGGGACGCCGCTGATGGCGAAGGAGAACACTCCCGCCTCGGTCGACCGGTCGAGCCCGTCCATCTCGAAGGATATCGGTGCGAAGGCGATGCCGCGGAACTCGCCGACCAGGGTGTCGTGGATCAGCGCCGGCCGCCCACCGGCCCTTCCGGACAGGATATCCGTCAGGGCGACACGCTGGGCCTCGTCGGCCCGCTCATCGGCGACGCAGGCGAAGATCCAGTCCCCGTCGGCCATCACCTTGTTGGAATGGATCACCAGGGCGAATTTCAGTCCGGCCAGGGAGACGTCGCCGTAGCCGCCCGTATCGATGCGATAGACCATCAGGGCGATGCAGTGGTCATGCGTCACCTCGCCCTGGGGATTGGTGTAGATACAGGGGCAGAGATAGTCGCAGTTGCAGCTCTCCATGTACTCGCCGCCGATCGACCAGGATTCGGCCATGGCTCACCTCCTCCGTTGCGCGCCGGACCGCCGGTCTCGACGCGGATCATCCCCGCAGCCGGAAGGGGGATTGATCAGCGCAGTGTAGAGGTCCCGCCAAGACGGCGGAAGCCACGGCCTTGCGTCGCGCCACCGGTGTGCCAAGTATCGGTGACCACCGAATCCAAGGAGTCCGCAATGGCCGACACGGCCCCCGGCACCCCCCTCTTCGCCTTCGAGAACACCTATGCCCGCCTGCCCGAGCGGTTCTTCACCAAACTCGACCCGACACCGGTCCAGGCGCCGAACCTGCTCCTGCTGAACGAGGGTCTGGCGCGCGCGCTTGGTCTCGATCCGGCAACCCTGCGCGGTGAGGCGGCGGTGCAGGTGCTCGCCGGCAACCGCGTTCCCGAGGGCGCGGAGCCCCTGGCCATGGCCTATGCCGGTCACCAGTTCGGCGGCTGGGTCCCGCAGCTCGGCGACGGCCGGGCGATCCTGCTCGGTGAAGTCATCGGCGGCGACGGCCTGCGCCGCGACATCCAGCTCAAGGGCTCCGGCCCGACCCCCTATTCGCGGATGGGCGACGGACGCGCGGCGCTGGGCCCGGTGCTGCGGGAATACATCGTCAGCGAGGCGATGGCGGCGCTGGGGATCCCCACGACCCGGTCGCTCGCCGTCGTCACCACCGGCGAGGCGGTGTTCCGCGAGCGCGCCCTGCCCGGCGGCATCCTGACGCGCATCGCCCGCAGCCATATCCGCGTCGGCACCTTCCAGTTCTTCGCCGCCCGGCGCGACACCGACGCGCTCCGGCTTCTGGCCGACCATGTGATCGACCGGCACTACCCGGACGCCCGCGCGGCCGATAACCCGTACCGGGCCCTGCTCGATCGGATCGTCGCCGCCCAGGCCGACCTGATCGCCGCCTGGATGGGGGCCGGCTTCATCCACGGCGTGATGAACACCGACAACATGTCGGTCGCCGGCGAGACCATCGACTACGGCCCGTGCGCCTTCATGGACACCTACCATCCGGGCACGGTCTACAGCTCCATCGACCAGGGCGGCCGCTACGCCTACGGCAACCAGCCGGGCATCGCGCACTGGAACCTGGCCTGCCTCGCCCAGTGCCTTCTGCCGCTGATCGACGAAAGCGAGGACAAGGCGCTGGAGGTTGCCCAGGACGTGATCAACAGCTTCCCCGAGCGCTACCGCGCTGCCCATACCCGCGTCTTCGCCGCCAAGCTCGGCCTGGAGACGGTGCGCGAGGGCGATGCCGACCTGATCGACGATCTGCTGACGGCCATGGAAGAAGGCGAGGCGGACTTCACCCTCGCGTTCCGCCAGCTGTCCGATCTCGGCCCCCAGGCCGATGCCGACGCGGACTTCCGCGCGCTGTTCACGGAGCCGACGGAGATCACCGCCTGGACCGAACGGTGGCGCGCCCGCCTCGCCGCCGAGAACACCGGCGACAATGCGCGGCAGGCCACCATGCGGGCCGTCAATCCGGCATACATTCCGCGCAACCACCTGGTGGAGGCGGCCCTGACGGCGGCGGTCGAGGAGAACGATCTCAACCCGCTCCAGGACCTGCGGGCGGTTCTTCAGACCCCGTTCGAGAAACAGACGGGCCAGGAACGCTACGAGTCGCCCCCGAAGCCGGGTGAAGAGGTCACGGCAACGTTCTGCGGCACCTGACCCGCCACGAGCGCCGCCGGTCCCCATCCTTGCCAGGGGCGGGGCGGAGCGGCCGGCCGGCGCGTCCACTCCCGAAGCCCGAAGCACCTTCAACCCTACCCCGGCACAAGGCCGGGGAGTGCGTTTAGATGGATAGTGCGTCTAGAGAGGGGGAGTGTGGCGGGGGGAACGGGGTGGTGTGGACCTCCCGTCCCCTGCCGCCGGACGTGTCGGTCAGTGGGCGGTCGCCAGCTCCAGCTGGATGCCGGTGGGGTGCGGCTCGATCGGCTGCAGGGACTGCTTGTCCTCGCCGGCCCAGATCGCGACCAGAAGGAATTCGACTTGATCGTCGCTGTTCGCCTCTGCCGGCTCCTCGCCGGCGGTCGGCTCCGGGACCACGAGGCCCTGCTCGGCCACGTAGAACGTGTGATCGCCGAAAAGCTCGCGGAGCTGGCCCATAGCCGGGTTGTCGTCGGGCAACGGGTCGGCGCCGGTCTGCCGCTGGACGGCAGCCGTCTGATCGGTGTTCAGCTTCATCGGAATTCCCCTTCGCATCGGGGGTTCGGACCAGGCATCGAGCTTACGCTGCGGTTCGGTCCATGGTTTCGGCTCTCGTCGACACCTTCCCCCAGGCTGACAGACCCGGGCCCGGATTTCAAACCGGCTCCTGGCGCGCCGCCTGTTCAGGAACCCTCTACCCCTCGGACTCCGTCCGAAGTCGCGCCTCGTACCCGGCCAGGGTCTCCCCGGCCCCCCATCCGGTCCCGCGCAGGGCCTTCAAGATCGCTACCAGATTCGCGTCGCGGATGCGTTCAAGATCCCGTGGGGTTCGCCCCTCCGCCTGGGCATCGGACTGCTCCGCGATGCGGTCGATCAGCTCCGGCGTCATCTCCGGCACATCCGTGAGCTTGGTCCAGGGCCAGGCGAGCGCCGGGCCGAACTGCTCCATGAAATGCCGCATGCCCTGTTCCCCGCCGGCGATGTGGAAAGTCTGGAACGTGCCCATCTGCGCCCAGCGCAACCCGCAGCCGTAGCGGATCGCGTCGTCGATCTCCTCGGTGGTCGCCACCCCGTCGTTGACCAGCCACAGCGCCTCACGCCACAGGGCTTCCATCAGACGGTCGGCGACGAAGGCGTCGATCTCGACCTTCAGGTGAAGCGGCTTCATGCCCAGAGCCGTGTAGAGCGCCATGGCCCGTTCGATGGCCGAGGGATCGGTCACCTTGCCGCCGACCACCTCGACCAGCGGCAGCAGATAGACCGGGTTGAACGGGTGGGCGACGATCAGGCGCTTCGGGTTGACCATTCCGTCCTGCAAAACGCTCGGCCGGAAGCCGCTGGTGGAGGAGGCGATGAGACCGTCGGCGTTGGCCGCCTCGATCTCCCGAAAGGCGGCGTGCTTCACCTCGAGGCGCTCCGGCACCGCCTCCACGATCAGGTCGGCGCCGGCCACCGCCTCGGCGACGGAGCCGGCGAGCGACCAGGCGCCCTTCGGCGGTCTCGGCGCGTCGATCAGCTCGGCCGCCGCCCGGTCCGCGTTCTCCAGAACCGGGGCGATCTTCGCCTCGGCGGCGGGATCGGGGTCGAACACCGCGCAGTCGATGCCGTTGTCGATCAGCCGGGCGAGCCAGCCGGACCCGATCACCCCGGCGCCGAGAATGGCCGCCTTCTCAGGGAGGGCGCTCACGAGGCCGGCGCCCGCTTGACGAGGCCGAGCTTCTCGCGGACCGCCTGCGGGCCGACGACCCGGGCCCCGAGGTTCTCGACCACGGTCACCGCCTTCTCGACGAGCTGGGCATTGGTCGCCAGCACGCCGCGCTCGAGATACAGGTTGTCCTCCAAGCCGACCCGGACATGCCCGCCGGCCAGCACCGAAGCGGCGGCATAGGGCATCTGATCCCGACCGAGGGAGAAGGCCGAGAAGGTCCAGCCCTCGGGGATGGCGTTGACCATGGCCAGGAAGGTGTTCAGGTCGTTCGGCGCACCCCAGGGCACGCCCATGCAGAGCTGCACCAGCGCCGGATCGGTCAGCACGCCCTCTTTGACGAGCTGCTTGGCGAACCAGAGATGGCCCGTGTCGAACGCCTCGATCTCGGCCTTCACGCCGAGTTCGGTCATCATCGCGCCCATGGCCCGCAAGGTGCCGGGCGTGTTCATCATGACGTAGTCGGCCTCGGCGAAGTTCATGGTCCCGCAGTCGAGGGTGCAGAGCTCCGGCAGGCACTCCCGGATATGGGCCATGCGCTCGGACGCGCCGGCGAGATCGGTGCCGGACTCGTTCAACGGCAGCGGGCTCTCGACCGGCCCGTGGACCAGATCGCCGCCCATACCCGTGGTCAGGTTGAGCACGACGTCGACATCCGCCGCCCGGATCCGATCGGTCAGCTCGCGGTACAGGTCCAGCCGACGGCTCGGCGCGCCGGTCTCAGGGTCGCGGACATGGCAGTGCACGACCGCAGCGCCGGCCTTGGCCGCGTCGATCGCGCTGTCGGCGATCTGCTGCGGCGACCGGGGCACATGGGGGCTCTTGTCCTGGGTCCCGCCGGAGCCGGTGACGGCACAGGTGACGAACACCTCGCGGTTCATGGCGAGCGACATGGCTTTCCTTTCCGTTTGCCTGATTACTGCAGCGTTTCGCCGCGCCCGAGCGCGTCCGTATCGGCCCGGACCATCCGCTCGGCGAGCCCGGCGAGATCCACCTCGGGCTGCCAGCCGAGCACCCTGCGGGCTTTCGACGGGTCGCCGAGCAGGATGTCGACCTCGGCGGGACGGAAGAAGGCCGGATTGACCCGGACAAGCACGCGACCGGTCTTGCGGTCGCGGCCCACCGTGTCGACCCCCTCGCCCGACCATTCGATGTCGAAGCCGGCCGCCGCGCCGGCCATCTCGACGAATCGACGCACAGACGCCTTGACCCCGGTCGCAAGCACGTAGCTGTCGGGCTGCTCCTGCTGGAGCATCAGCCACATCCCGCGCACATAGTCGCCGGCGAAGCCCCAGTCCCGCTCGGACTCGAGGTTACCGAGCTCGAGCACCGTGTCCGCGCCCGCCGCGATCTCGGCCAGGGTCGCGGTGATCTTGCGGGTCACGAACTCCCGGCCCCGCAGCGGGCTCTCGTGGTTGAACAGGATCCCCGAACTGGCGTGCAGACCGAAGGATTCCCGGTAGTTGATCGTGATCCAGTGGGCGTAGAGCTTGGCCACGCCGTAGGGGCTGCGCGGGTAGAACGGCGTCGTCTCGGACTGGACGGGCTCCTGCACCTTGCCGAACATCTCGGAGGAGGAGGCCTGGTAGAAGCGGGCCTCGGGGGCGGCGGAGCGGATCGCCTCCAGCAGCCGGGTCACGCCGAGCGCGTCCACATCGCTGGTGTAGAGCGGCTGGTCGAAGGAGGCGGCGACGAAGCTCTGGGCGGCGAGGTTGTAGACCTCGTCCGGCTGCACCGTCTCCAGGGTGCGGAGCACGTTCGAGAACTCCAGCAGTTCGAGCGGCACCATTTCCACCGCGCCCTCAATGCCGAGCCGCCGGAACCGCCAGGACGAACTCGACGCGCTGCGCCGGTACGCGCCGACGACCCGGTAGCCGCGTTCCAGCAGGTGGTGGGAGAGGTAGGCCCCGTCCTGGCCCAGCACGCCGGTGATCAATGCCGTCTTCATTCCAGCCCCGCTCGGTTCGGCCCGCCCCCCGCAGGGCTCAGCCCAGTTCGGCTTCAGCCCAGTTCGAAGGTGGTCACGCCGTAGATCCGGGCGATGTCTAGCGCGGGTGCGGGTCCGGTGTACATCCGTGCGGTCTCGAAGACCGGTACCAGGCCGAGGCCTTCGGCCACCGCGACCGCCTCGGCATTGGGTTCGGGCGTGTCGAGATAGACTTCCGGCGCCGGGCCGATCGCCGGAATCAGATCCGCCAGCAGGGTCTCGGCCACCGCCCGGTCGGCGGCGACCAGCGGACCGATCTTCCATCCGGACCGGCACGGACGCGCCACTGCAAAACCCACCAGGGTGCCGTCCCGATAGGCCGAGCGGGCGATATGCCCCTCGGCACCGATCCAATCCGCCAGGAAGGACACCCGGTCGGCCGGAAACACGGTGCGGTCCATCTCCGTGATCTCGGCGCCCGCCGCGTCGAGCGGCCGGACCTCGATCCCGGCCCGGGGCTGAGGCGGCGCGGCGACGGTCCCGCCATAGCGAATGTTTCGGTAGGCCAGCACGAAGCCTGAGCGCTTGTAGTTCTCCTGCTCGGCCACCACGCCGTCGAGGCCGATGAGCCGGTCGCCCGCATGGGCGACCCCCGCCTGCCAGAGCCGATAGCCGTAGCCCCGGCCGCGGAAGTCCGGATGGGCGATGTAGAAACCGAGGAAGGCGAATTGCGGGTCGTAGTTGACCACCGAGATCGACGCGATCAGGCGTCCGTCGAGATAGCCGCCGAGGAAGCCCGCCGGATCGACCGCGCGGAAGCACGCGGCGTCGCTGTTGCCGGGGTTCCATCCCTCCGCCGCCGCCCAGTCCACGGCCGTCGCGACGTCGGCCTCCGACAGGGTGGCGATCTCGTAGTCTCCGGCCATCAGGCGTCTCCGGGCTTGTGATTGTCGTGCCAGTGCCGGGCGATCTCGTCGCGCCGGCAGATCCACACGCGGTCATGGGCCTCTACGTGGTCGAGGAACCGCTGCAGGGCGGCGAACCGTCCCGGCCGGCCCACCAGCCGGCAGTGCAGACCGATCGACATCATCTTCGGCTGATCGGCACCCTCGGCATAGAGGACGTCGAAACTGTCGCGCAGGTAGGTGAAGAACTGATCGCCGGCATTGAAGCCCTGCGCCTGCGCGAACCGCATGTCGTTGGCGTCCAGGGTGTAGGGCACGATCAGATGCGGCGCGCCGAACTCCCGCGTCCAGTAGGGCAGCTCGTCGGCGTAGCTGTCGCTGTCGTAGAGGAACCCGCCCCGCTCGACCACGAGCCGCCGCGTGTTGGGGCTGACGCGACCGGTGTACCAGCCCACCGGACGGGTCCCGGTCGCCCGCTCGATGGCGGCGATCGCGAGGTCCAGATGGGCGCGCTCCGTCTCCTCCGGCACAGTCTGGTAGTCGATCCAGCGGTAACCGTGGCTGGCGACTTCCCAGCCGGCCTCGACCATGGCCGGGCCGACCTCCGGGTTGCGCTCCATCGCCATGCCGACGGCGTAGACGGTCAGCGGCAGGCGCCGCCGGGTGAACTCCCGGTGGATCCGCCAGAAACCGGCGCGCGAGCCGAATTCGTAGATCGACTCCATGTTCAGGTTGCGTTGGCCAACCAGCGGGGCGGCGCCGACGATCTCCGACAGGAACGCCTCGGACGCCGCGTCACCGTGGAGGATCGCATTCTCGCCGCCCTCCTCGTAGTTCAGCACGATCTGGAGCGCCAACCGGGCGCCCCCCGGCCATTTCGGATCCAGCGGCGTCCGGCCGTAGCCGACCATGTCGCGGGGATAGGGGCCGGTCATGGGCTGGATCTCCGGTCGCCGGTGTCGCGCTCTGGGGTGGGGGCCATCCCGGAAAGTCTACCCCGCAGTGTGCGGCGCAACCATAGGCTTGGCACCGTTCGCCCCGCCACGCGGTAGAGGCCGACCTCACGGAACGCGAGGGAACCGCACCTCTTTAAAACGGTTCTAAACGTCATACTTCGTGATTCCGAAGATTGCAGGGAGCGACCGACCGGTCATGAATTCAATGCCGTACAGCATGGGGCAGAGCACGCAGCCCACTCAGGGCGGCCGGTTTGACTTCACGTCCGCCTATTTGAAACAGAGCGACGCGGTGTTCACCCGCCGCCAGGACCGAGAGCCTGTGCTCCAGGTCGATTTCGGCGGCAACACGGCGACAATTCCGCTCGCCACCGTTCATTCGGCCGCCGATCTGTCACACGATCACCCCGACCTGCGGCTGCTGCGGATCGTGGAACCCGCCCTCATGTACCGCGAGACGGTGACGGCGGGCGACCCGATCCCGACGGAGCTCGTCGACGGCCGGCCGTCCTGGCCGGTGTCGGACGGGACGCTGGAAAGGGTCGAAACGCGAATCCTGACGACCCTGTCCGCCCGCAGCACCGGCGACGGAGCGACCGGCGAGACCGACGCCTCGGAAGCCATCGCGCGGGAGCTGATCGGTGTCGACGTTCAGGGAAAATCGCGCGTCCTCGATCGGATCCGCGATCACCTCGACGCCGCCGCCAGGGCGGTCAAGCTGCGGGACGACGTCACCCGGGTGCAGCGGCTGGTCGGCGAGATGGCGACCCTCGCGACCCAGCACGAAGCGTTCGCCGAGCAGGACCGGCTGCGGGACGGCGCCGTGAAGCTCCGCGAGGTGATGGTGTGGGCGACCAAGCGCACCATGGGCCTCGACATGGTCGCGAACGACATCAAGGGATCGATCGCGGACCAGGAACGGCTGAGCGCGAAGGTCTGGCCGGCCATCAACGAACTGCGGGCGTGGACTCTGGACCTCGCCCCGATCCAGCGCACGTGGCGCGAAATGGGGCTCAGCGGCAAAGACCTGCGGATCGGCGATATCGAGGATCTGCACAGGCTGATCTCCATCCGGTTCGGCGAGTTCGATCCGTCGATCTACCGGCCGGCCGCCTTCAGCAAGAATGCCGCGCCCGAGGCTTCCGGAGGGGGAGAGGGCTATGACAATCGACCCGCATGACGATGCGTTTGAGGAGAAATCGGTGAAGGAAGCGCAGACCGCAGCCCCCGCTCCGGCGGCCGCGCGGCCGCAGCGGCCCAGCACCCAGCAGGAGCTCGCGCTCGAGGAGATCGGCGCCTATCCCATGCTGGCAACCTGCCTGAAGGCCTGGGAGGCAGCCCGGACCGACGACACGCTTCCGGCGTCCCTGGAGGTCGGCGACGTGCCCAAGGAGGTTCTGGACTACACCATGCTGATCGACTACCTGCCGGCGGAACGCGACGCGGCGGTGCGGATGGTGGGCAACTTCATCGGGGAGAAGGCGGCGTTCCAGGCCCACGGGATGACCGTCAGGGCGTTCTTCGAGGAGCGGGACGCCGAGATCGTCACCGAGTCGTTCCGCGCCATTGCCGACAACCGCGCCCCAAGCCTCGCGCGGCGCAGTTACGTGCCGATCTCCGGCGAACAGATGAGCTACGTGCGTCTGATCCTGCCGCTCTCGGCCAACGGCGAGACCGTGACCGGCTTCTTCAAGACGATCGAACCGGCGACGCTGACGGAGGACGAATAGCCCCGACGGCACGGGCGGGCCGCGAAACATGCTAGGGTGAGCGCCCTGCGCACGAGGCCCGACCATGATCCCAACCCTGCAGACCGCGTCCGCCGACGATCCGCAAACCGCGTTGACGCATCTCGAGCGCGATGGGGCGGTCACTTTCGCATCCGTGCTGCAGGCCGACCGGCTCGACCTGCTGCGCGAGGGCCTGGCGGCCGCCGCAGAGGTCTCCGCCCGGATGCTGCGGTCGAAGGGGATGGCGGAATCCGGTTCCGGCATTGCGCATCACGTCCTTCCGGCGCATCCCAGCTTTCCCGACTTCATCGAAGACCTGCCCACCGCCGGGCTCATCGAGTCGTTCCTCGGCGGCAGCTTCATTGTGAACTCCTTCGGCGGACTGATGAACCGTCGCTCTCCCGCCGGCGAATACCTGCACCGCTGGCACCGCGATCTGCGCGCCTATGCGTCGGGCGACGATCTGCGGCTGATGATCAACATGCTGGTGGCCCTGGATCCGTTCACAGAGGAGACCGGCGGCACCTTGCTCGACCTCGGCTCCCACCGCACCGCCCACCGGGCTGAGGCGGACCGGCGGGTCGCCCGCTTCGACGCGCCGGCCGGCAGCGTCCTGCTGTTCGATTCCCGACTGTTTCACGCGGCCGGCGCCAACCGCTCGGACAGCGTCCGCCGGGCGCTGACCCTCACCTTCACCCCACCCTTCTTCAAACCCCAGATGGATCACGTGAAGCAGCTCGGCGAAGACCGCGTCGCCGCCGCGAGCGAGACCCTGAAACGCCGCCTGGGCTGGTACGCCCGCGTGCCGGAATCCCTCGACGACTGGTACAATCCGCCGGAGCGCCGATTCTACCGTGAGGATCGCTGAGACCGCGCCCCCGGCCCTGGACAGAGGACCCGTCATGACCGACGCCCGGCAGTCAGACATCGAATTCGCCTACGTGAACGACCTGGTCGAGGACTACGACGAGTCCGAGTTCGACGTGCGGATGCGCGGCTGGATGATGCGCGCGCTGGAACCCTGGATGCCGGCCTCCGGCTCCTGCCTGCAGATGGGTTGCTACAAAGGCGACCTGACGGTTCTGCTGGAGGAGCGGTTCGGAAAGGTGGATGTGGTCGACGCCGCCGAACGGTTCCTCGCGGCGACCAAGGCCCGGCTGAAAGCGCCGGGCGCCTTTCACCAGACCCTATTCGAGGAGTTTGTCACCGACGCCCGGTACGACGCGGTATTCCTCGTCCATGTGCTTGAGCATGTGGTCGACCCCGTGGCGACCCTGGAGCGGATCGGCGGGCTGCTTAGCCCAGGCGGGCGGGCCTTCGTCGTCGTGCCCAACGGACACGCCGCCTCCCGGCGTATCGCCGTCGCCATGGGCCTGATCGATCACTGCACGGCGCTGACCGAAAGCGACGTCCGCCACGGGCACCGCCGCACCTACGTCCTGGACACCCTCGAGAGCGACGCCCGCAAGGCCGGACTGACGGTCGTCCATCGCGGCGGGGTGTTCTTCAAGCCGCTCGCCAACTTCCAGTTCGACCGCCTGTTCGGCAGCGAGGTGATGAGCGACGACTATCTGGAGGGCTGCTTTCAGCTCGGGTTCACCTATCCGGACCTGACCGCCTCGATCTTCGTGGTGTTGGAGCGCGGATGACCGTCCGCCTCCGGCCGCTGCGGGAAGCGGATCTGAAGCAGCTCTACGACTGGCAGCGCGACCCCGACCTCTACGACCACCTGGTCGGCGACCGGCGCGATGTGGGCTGGGACGAGGCCCGCGCCTGGATGATCCGCCATTGGCTTCCGCAGGGCCGGGACCGCCGCTACGCCCTGTGTTCGTCGCAGACCGGCGAGACCGTCGGCGCGGTCTATCTGCTGGCGGTCGAGGGGGCGCCGAACGCGCTGGCCTTCCACATCTTCATCGGCGAGCCGGCGCAACGCGGCCAAGGGCTCGGACGGGCCGCCCTGGGCGAGGCGCTGCGCATCGCCTTCGACGACCTCGGCGTCCTGGAAGTGCGCCTCGAGGTTCTGGCGACGAACGCCGCCGCCCGGCGGCTCTACGCAGCCGCCGGTTTCCGGGAGACCGGCCGGCGTCCCATGGAGAAGCGGTCGGGGGCGGTGGAGGCGATCGCCATGACCCTGTCCAGTACCGCCTACCGCGCCCGGTAGGCCGGGAAGAAGTCGCCCCTCTCCTGCCCACCCGTCGCCCGGACAGCCGCGTCGTAGCGGGCCCGGTCGAGGACGAAGCCGCTGAACCAGGTCGCCCGCTCGGCGTTGGCGAACCCGCGTTTGAACCGGGCGAGGCCGTGGGACGGGTCGTCCGTCAGCCCCGGCATGCCGCCGAGATCGATGATCCGACAGTCGGACAGGGCCTCGATGGCGGCGGCATACAGGGCGTAGCCGGCGCCGGCCCGGTACCCGGCTTCCGCCGAAGCGCCCAGATGGTTGTGAGCGACATGCCCGTCGCTGAGCCAGATCGACATCGCCACGACGCCCTCGCCCTGCCGCGCCGCGAGGACCAGCGCCTGGGGGTCGGCCGCCAGCGCCGCGAAATGCCGGTCGTCCAGCCGAGCGCCCTCGCCGATGCCGTGGCGCTCGATCAGGCCACCGTAGAGCGCCCGCCAGTCGTCCATCACATCGCCCAAGCGCACCGTGTCCACCGTCACCTGCCGTTGCGCCCGCCGGATCTCCGCCCGGTGATGCTTGCTCGGGGTGAAGGGCCCGACGGCCCGATCGAGCACGTAATGGGTTTTCAGCCGGCGGTGGACATCGGCGACACGTGCGAGGGCCGGCGGGTCGGGCGTGTTGAGCGGATCGGCGACGATGGACAGGGAAACGGCGCCCAGGCTCCGAAGACGCTCGAGCCCCTCCGCCGGATCGGCCGCGGACGCGAATCCGCCCATCGGATAAGCCGAGGCGGCGTCCATCCCGGCGCCGTCCGGCATCGCCCGCAGCATCACATGACCACCCCAGAGCGGCGCCGTCGATCCGCCCGATCCCAGCAGGCTCTCCACATAGGCGCGGCGACCGTAGGGACCGCTCATACCAGCGCCCGCCGCACGGCCTCGGCGATCCGGTTCATCTCGCCCGGCCCATAGCGGTGATCGAGCGGCAGGGTCAGCAGCCCGTCGCGCAGGGCCGCCGCCGCCTCATCGGTCGCTCCGCCGCCGAGCTCGCGCCAATGGACGGCGCAGAAGATCCCCTCCTCCGCCAGCCGGGCCGCGAGCGCATCCCGTGCTTCCGGCACGAGGACGGGGTAGCCGAACGGCGCCGCCGCGCCCCGCAGCCGAGGCGTCATCGGCGCCGCAAGGTCCTGCAGCAGGCCGTCGAGGATCGCGAAGTTCTGGCGCCGCCGGGCCGCCAGTGGGGCCCAGGCGATCTCGCCCAGACGGCACCGCGTCGCCTCGGCCATCGCCAGGTCGGCCACGGCGTGGTCGCGCTCGATCCCCATATAGAGCCGATAGGCCGCCGCCACATCCTGCCGGGTCTCGGCCCGTGCCCGGGCCTCGGCTGCGGCCCCATGCGACGTCGGCGGCGCGGCGAGATCGGGGAGCGGCAGACGCTCCACAGGGCCGACGACGAGGCCGCCGTCGGCGACGCCGATGAGCTTGCGCGGGCTGTGCAGCCGCCAGGCACCGGCGATACCCGCGTCCTCCGCCAGGGTCAGGGCCTGCACCCGGTCCTCCACCCAGGTCACGTCGTCCCGCCGGCCGGCGATCCGGCACAGGCCGTCGCACACCGGCGCGCCGAAATAGGCGACGGCGACAACCATGTCTCCCGGCGCCAGGGCCGCTTCGAACACCGGGTCGTCCAACCGCAGGGCGGAATCGACCCGGTACCGGAGCAGGCGCGCGGCCATGGGGACGTCCATATCGGCGCAGAGATAGGAAGGCAGCCACACCGTTCCCGGCGCCAGGGCGCGGACCAGCCAGGCGAAACCGCTGCGGGCGTTGTTGAAGCCGGCCCATCCCGCCGCCCCGGTCCAGCGCGCGAGCACACTCTCGTCCGGCGGACAGGGAACGCCCGGTTCGAGACCGAAGAAGCCGCCGATCGGCGCGTGCTCCGCCATCGCCGGGGTCAGTCCTCGGACAGGGTATCGTCCACGATCGCCGCGATCTCCGTCACGTCGTCGCGGCTGAGACCGGGATAGCAGGGCAGGCCGACGCAGCGCGTCGCGAGCCAGTCGGTCACGGGCAGCAGGTCCGAGCTGAACCGGCGGTAGGCGACCTGCTTCGCCACGCCGCCGCCCCACCAGCGCCGGGTCTCAACGCCGCGCTCGGCCAGCCTGGCAAGGGCCGCCTCGGGAATCGGACTGTCGCGCATCAGAAGGATCGTCGAAGTGGCGTAGTCCTCCGCCCCGTCCGGCATGAGCCGAAGGCTGTCATGGCCGGCGAAGGCGTCCCGGTAGTCGCGGGCGATGCCGTCGAAGGTCCGCCGGGTCTCGGGCCAGGCGTCCAGCGCGGCCAGGGTGACGGCGGCGTGATACTCGCTCATCTTGCCGTTGATCGCCCGGCTGCGGGCCACCCGGTCGCCCATGAAGCCGAAGTTGATGCATTTGCGGATCGCGTCGATCTGGTCGACGTCCCGCGACACCACGAAGCCGCCTTCTCCGGCGGCCAGCACCTTGGTGGCGTGGAGGCTGAAGACCACCGGACTGTCGGCCGCTTCGCCGCGGTCGAACCCGGCGGCGGCGTCGACCACCACCGCGAGACCGGTCCGCTCGGACAACGCGTCCCAGGCGTCCATGTCGAGCGGTCGGCCGAAGGGCGAGACCGGCATCACCGCCACGGGCTGTCCGGGCACGCGGCCGAGCGCGTTGGCGACCGCATCGGGGGTCAGGGCCCAGCTCTCCTCGTCGACATCGAGCAGATAAGGCTCCAGCCCGGCGGCGAGGACGGCATGAAGGGTGGCGACGAACGTCCAGGCCGGCAGGAGACAGAAGGCCGGCCCGTCGTTGACGTTGCGGCGACGGGTACGGGCCTCGGCCTGCAGCGCGGCGGTCAGGCCCGACGTTGCGTTCGCCACCGTGGTGACCCCGGCCGGCGGGACCGCGAAGCGGTCGGCCAATCGCGCCTCGACTTCTCCGACCAGGGGGCCGAAATTGGAGTAGTACCGGTTATCGTCGATCCGCCGCAGGTAGGGCAGGATGGCATCGGCGCCGGGCAGGCGGGGACGGGCGACAGGAAAGCGCACACTCATGACCGCACCCCTCATTGTCAGGCCCCGGCTTCTCGGGGCCGCCTCCGCGCCGACGACCGGTTCCATCCTAGACGATTCGCCAAGAGATCGCGCGTCACGGGATCGCGCGTGATGAACGGTCTACCCCTGCCGGTCTCCAGCTATGCCAAGCGGGCCCAGACCCGGCTGCGCGAGGGCCGGCTCGCCGACGCTGCCTCCGATCTCCGCCGGATGCTGGTGGCCCTGCCGGCCGACGGACGGCTGCTGCGGCTCCTGGCATCGGTCGAGACCAACCTCCGCCGGCACCGCGGCGCGGCCGCTGCCTTCCACCGCCTGTTCGTGCTGGCGCCTGACGATCTGGACCCGATCGTCGCGTCCCTCGTCCTTCCGCCGGAAGCGGGCATCCCAACCTCCCGGATCCGGCGCCTGCTCATCGCGCGGCCGCAGACGCCGCGCGGCTACGCCCTGCTCGCCGCCCGGGACGACCGCCCCGATCCCGGCAATACCCTTCGGGCCGCCGTGTTGGCCCCGCACGAGCCCCGGTATCTGGCGCTCGCCGCCGCGCACCGGCACGCAAGCGGAGACACGGCGCGGGCCGAAGGATCGGCGCGCCGGGCGCTCACGATCGATCCGGCCAATGCGGACGCGCTGCACGTTCTGGCGGAGCATGCCCGGTCCCTGGACCGGACCGACCGGGCCATGGTCCTGGCCGGCCGGGCCCTCGCCGCGGCACCGGACGATCCGTCCGCCTGGATCACCGCCGCGATCTGCGCCCATCGCCAGTCCCGCTTCGCCGCCGCGCGCGACATGGCGACGACGGCGGCGGTGCTGCGGCCCCGCAACGCCGCGATCGCGGCCCGCGCCGCCACCCTGGTCCCGCATATCGTCCAGGACGATGCCGAGATGGAGGAGGTTCGCGCCCGGATCGCGGCTCTGACCGACAGCGACGGGTTCGACCCGATCGTCGATCCCGTGCGCGAGGTCGGAACGGTGCCGTTCGCCCTCGCATATCACGGCATCGACGACCGGGCGCTGCTGGAGCGGCTCTGCGCCTTCTATCGGCGCGCCTGCCCGTTCCTCACGATGACGGCGCCCCATATCGGCCGGCGCCGTCGCCCGGGACGGCGGCGCGTCGCCTTCGTGTCGGAGTTTTTCCGCGACCACTCGGTCTTCAACATGACAGAGGGGCATCTGCGGATGCTCGACCGCAGCGAGATCGACGTGACAGTGGCGCAGATTGGAAGCCTGCCCGCCGCGACGCGGGATCAGCTCTCGGCAGTCGCCGACCGCGTGATCGCCCTCCCGCCGTCCCTCGACACGGTCCGCGAGACCCTAACCGCACTTGAACTGGACGTGGTCGTGTTCGCCGATATCGGCCTGACGGCGATGAGCTACTTTCTCGCCTTCGCCCGCCTCGCGCCTCTGCAGATCGTCCTGCCGGGCCACCCGGTCACCACAGGGATCGACACGGTCGACCTGTTCTTCACGTCTGCCTGGATGGAGCCCGCCGACTGCGCCGCGCACTACACGGAGACGCCCATTGCCGTCGACGGGTTGGCCATCGCCTATGGCGACGATCGCATCCGCCACGCGGAGATGACCCGGGGGGAGGTCGGCCTACCGGAGACCGGGGCGCTGTATCTCTGCGGCCAGATGCCGTTCAAGATTCATCCCGACTTCGACCGGGTGCTCGGCGATATCCTGGACGGCGACCCGACCGGTCATGTCGCCCTGTTCGAGGCGCCATCGGGCTACAGCAACATGAGTGCGCGCCTGCTGGAGCGGATCCGCCGCGCCAACGCCGATCGGGTCCAGGTCTTCGACCGGCTCCACGTCCTGCCGAGGCTGCCTCTCGACCGGTATATCGGCGTCATGAAGCGGGCAGACGTCATCCTCGACACGCTTCACTTCAACGGCGGCAACACCACCATGCAGAGCCTGGCGCTCGGCCAGCCGGTGGTCACCTGCCCGACCGGCCTGATGCGCGGCCGGGTGACCCTGGCCCCGCTCACCCAACTGGGCCTGCGGTCGGCGCTGGAGACGGAGTCGCCGGAGGCCTATGCCGCGCGCGCAGTCGAGATCGGACGGTCCCCAGAGCTGGCCGCCGAGCTGCGCCGACGTCTGTCGGCGGCGGCCCCGTCCCTGATCGATACCGATGCCGCGCCCCGGGCGCTGATGGGCCTGCTCCTCGGCGACGGTGGAAGCGGGGTCGGCCCACCCGACCCCTGAACGGCAAACGCCGCCCCGGCGGGCGGCGCTTCCGATCCGATCGAGGCGCTCGGCCCGGCGTCAGGTCGCGGTGAAGACCGGCTTGCGCTTCTCCATGAAGGCGGTACGGCCCTCCTTGTAGTCGTTGCTGTCGAAGCACTTGCGGACGGCTGCCTCCGGCTGCGACAGATCCCAGTCACCCTGCGGTTTGGCGAGTTCGATCAGCGACGCCTTGACCGCCTGGACGGAGAGCGGCGCGTTGCCGGCGATCCGCTCGGCCAGCGGCCAGACGGTGTCGTCGAGCTCGGCCTTCGGCACCACCCGGTTGACCAGCCCCATGATCCGCGCCTCCTCGGCATCGAACTGGCGGGCGGTGTAGAAGATCTCGGCGACGAATTGCGGACCAACGATATCGTAGAGCCGGCGTACGCCTTCAAAGGCGTACCCGATGCCGAGCTTGGCGGCCGGAACGGCGAACCGGGAATCGTCCGAACAGATCCGGATGTCCGCATCGAGGGCGATGGCGAGGCCGCCGCCGATGCAGTACCCGTCGATCCGCGCGATGGTGGGCTTGCGCAGGTTCTGGACGGTGTCGTGGAAGTCGGCCACCGCGTCGTTATAGACCTCGATATGCTCGACCGAGGACCGCTCGTTCTCGAACTTGGAGATATCGGCCCCCGCCACGAACGCCTTGTCGCCCGCGCCGGTCAGCACGACGCAGCGGATGTCGTCGTCCTCGGCGAAGGTGGCGACCGCCTCGCGGCCCTCGCGCCACATGTCCAGCGACATGGCGTTGTGCTTGGCGGGGTTGTTGAACGTCACGACGCCGACGCGCCCGCGGCGCTCGACAAGCAGGCGGTTCTCGGTGTCTGCGGCTTCCTGGGTGGCCATGGTCTCTCGGGCTCCTGAGTTCTCTCGAAAAGATGTTCAGATCACGTTGCGGGACCGGAGATCGGCGATCTCCGCGTCGCTGTAGCCGCACTCGGCCAGGATCTCGTCGGTCTGCTCTCCGGGGTCCGGGGGATAGACGACGATCTCGCTCGGCGTGCGGGACAGCTTCACCGGCTGGCCGACCAGATCGATCTTCCGCCCGACATTCGGCGACTCGACGCCGCGCTGCATGCCGAGATGGCGGATCTGCGGGTCCTGAAAGACCTTGTCGATCGTGTTGATCGGCCCGGCCGGAACGCCCGCCTCGTTGAACAGGTCGACCCATTCCTCGGACGCCTTGGTCCGGGTGATCTCGTCGATGATGGCGTTCAGCGCGTGCCGGTTGGCCGACCGAAGCTCCCCGGTCGCGTAGTCCGGATGCTCCGCCAGATCGTCCCGGCCGATGGCGGTGCAGAACCGCTTCCAGATCGCCTGGCCCGCCACCGCGATGTTGATGTGGCCGTCTGTGGTGGTGAACACGCCGGTCGGGATCGAGGTGGGATGATCGTTGCCCGCCTGCTTCGGGACGTCGCCGTCCATGGTCCAGCGCGCCGCCTGGAAATCGAGCATGAAGGTCATCGCCTGCAGCAGGGAGGTCTGCACCCACTGGCCCTTGCCGCTCTGCTCGCGCTCCAGCAGGGCGACGAAGATGCCGATCGACGCGAACAGGCCGGCGGTCAGGTCGGCAACCGGGATGCCGGCGCGCACGGGACCCTGGCCGACCAGGCCGGTGATGCTCATCAGCCCGCCCATGCCCTGGGCGATCTGGTCGAAGCCGGGACGCTTGGCATAGGGCCCGTCCTGGCCGAAGCCGGAGATCGAGGCGTAGACGATGCGCGGGTTGATCGCCGACAGCGCCTCGTAGTCGATACCGAGCCGGGTCTTCACGTCGGGCCGGAAGTTCTCCACCACCACGTCGGCGGTCTCGATCAGCTTCTTGAGCACCGCGACCCCGTCCGGGTCCTTCAGGTTCAGCGACAGCGCCCGCTTGTTGCGGTGCAGGTTCTGGAAGTCCGATCCGTGGCGTTTCCCGCCGAGCTGGTTGCCCGCCTCCAGCGCTTCGGGCAGCTCCACCTTGACGACGTCGGCGCCCCAGTCGGCGAGCTGGCGCACGCAGGTGGGGCCGGAGCGCACCCGGGTCAGATCCAGCACCTTGATATGCTTGAGAGCGTCCGAGGCTGGCGTGAACGGCATTGGTTTTCCTCCCTTTGAGCGCCGCAGACTAGACGACCCCGACAGATGCGCCAATCCTCGCATTGGGCATGTCGCGGCGAAGTGTCGCACGGCCCCAAGGCCCTCGAAAGCGAAGCCTCCCGCTCCCATATCTTCCTCAAGGCCAGTCCAAAAGCCATCGTTGGTCGGGAGTTCGCTCCCGGACTGCCTCGGAAGCGGCATCGCACCCTCCCCTCCCCCCGCAGATGCGGTGCCGCTTCCACTGGCCTTTCTCCCAAATCAAGACGGCGTCTCCACCGGTGAATTCACGGCCGCCCCGCGCTATAGAGGGACGATGGTCGAACCGCCCGCCGCCCCGTCTCTGACTCCGGTCCCCGCGCCCATCCCCGAACCCGCGCGGCTCACCGTCTCCGACATCGCCGTCGCCCGGGGCGGGAGGCCGGTCTTCGCCGGGCTTTCCTGCGCCGTCGAGCCAGGCGGGGCTCTGCGCCTGGCCGGCCCGAACGGCGGCGGCAAGAGCACGGTTCTGCGGGTGATCGCCGGCCTGCTCCGACCGCTCAGGGGAGAGGTCGCCTGGGACGGCGAGCCCATTGCCGAAGACCCCGGCGCCCATGCCCGCCGGATCGCCTATCTCGGCCATGCCGACGCGCTGAAGACCGCCCTCACCGCCCGCGAGAACGCCGAGGCCGCGCTCGCCGTGGCCGGCCGCTCGGGAAAGGCTTCGGACGGCCGCACGGGTGCCGACCTCGACCACGCCTTCGCCCTTCTCGATCTCGAGCGGCTCGCCGACCTGCCGGCCGCCTGGCTCTCCGCCGGACAGCGCCGGCGGGTGGCCCTTGCCCGGGTCGTCGCCTCCGGTTGTCCGCTGTGGCTGCTGGACGAGCCGACCGTCGGGCTCGACACCGCCTCGGTCGCCGCCCTGGAGCGGGCCATCGCCGCCCATCGCTCGGCCGGAGGCATGGTCGTTGCGGCCACCCACATCGCGCTCGATCTCGGCCCCGGCGACACGAGCGTCGATCCCGGCGCCTTCCCCTGGCGCCTCGCAGATGTCCCGCTGGACGAGGCCCTGGTATGAGCCCGTTCGTCGCCGTCATCGCCCGCGATCTGCGCCTCGCCCGGCGCCAGGGAACGGACATCGCCATGACCCTCGCCTTCTTCGTGGTCGTGGTGTCGCTGTTCCCCCTCGGCCTCGGCCCGACGCCGGATCTGCTGGCCCGCATCGCACCGGCGGTCCTCTGGGTCACCGCCCTGCTCGCCGCCATGCTGTCCTTCGACAGGCTGTTCCAGCAGGACGCGGAGGACGGGGGGCTCGATCAGCTCGCGCTTTCCGGTCTGCCGTTGTCGCTCCTGGCCCTCGCCAAGGCCTGCGCGCACTGGCTGACCACCGGCCTGCCGATGCTGGTCCTGGCGCCGATCCTGGCGATCAGCCTGAATCTGGCCACAGAATCCTATACCGTGCTGGTGGCGACCCTGGCACTCGGCACGCCGGTCGTCAGCCTGTTCGGAGCCGTGGGCGCGGCGCTGGTGGTCGGCGCGCGGCGGGCCGGCGTCCTGGTGGCGCTGATCGTGCTGCCGCTGCTGATCCCGATCCTGATCTTCGCCGTCTCCGCCATCGAGGCGGCTGCGGCGGGTCTTCCCGTCCGCGTGAATCTGCTGTTTCTGGGCGCGATCCTCGCCGCCGCGATCCCCCTGGCGCCGCTGGCGGCGGGTGCGGCCTTGCGCCAAGCCCTCGACTGAGCGATATCCGTTTCATGCATCGCTTCGCCAACCCGACCCGCTTCTTCCGCCTCGCCAACGCCGTGCTGCCGGTGCTCGGGGTGGTGACCGTGGGCCTGTTCGCAAGCGGCCTCTACTACGCCCTTCTCGACAGCCCGCCCGACTACCAGCAGGGCGATACGGTGCGGATCATGTACGTGCATGTGCCGGCCGCCTGGGCGGCGATGGCCTGCTACGCAAGCATGGCGCTGGCCGGCGCGTCCTTCCTGATCTGGAAGCATGTTCTGGCCGATCTGGCGGCCCGCGCCGCCGCGCCCATCGGCGCCGGCTTCACCCTGATCTCGCTGATCACCGGCTCTCTTTGGGGCCAGCCGATGTGGGGCACCTGGTGGGTCTGGGACGCCCGGTTGACCTCCGTGCTGATCCTGTTTTTCCTCTATCTCGGCTACATCGCCCTGGTGAACGCGTTCGACGATCCCGACCGGGGCGGTCGGGCCGGCGCGGTCCTAGCCCTTGTCGGGGCGGTGAACCTTCCGATCATCAAGTTCTCGGTCGACTGGTGGAACACCCTCCATCAGCCGGCGAGCGTCCTGCGCATGGACGGACCGGCGATCGCGCCGGAGATGCTGTTGCCTCTCCTGCTCATGGCCGGCGCCTATTTCGCGCTGTTCGGGGTGATGATGATCCTGCGCCTGCGCGCCCTCTATGCCGGCCGCCGGCTCCGCCAGCTCCGCCTCGCCGCCGCTTCCGACTAACGCCAGCCGCGTCCGTCGGTCGCGCTTGGCGTGGTCGGCCGAAACCCTTACCTTTGGGATCAAGGGAGCGGAGATCGCAACGGTAACAGCCGGAGAGCGGCGGGCGTGGACTATTTCTCGATGGGCGGATACGCGGCTTATGTCTGGCCGTCGTACGGAGTCGCCGCAATCATCCTGATCGGCCTTCTGATCAGTTCCTGGACCGCCGCCCGCAGCCGGGAGGCCGAGGTCGAGCGGCTGCGTGCCCTCGGCGCCGATATCCGCCGGCGCACGGAGAACTCCCGATGACCCGCAAGAACCAGCGTATCGCCCTCATCGTCGGCGGCCTGTCGTTTCTCGGGATCGCCGCCGGTCTGGTGCTGACCGCGTTCGAGGACAGCGTCGTCTTTTTCTTCAGCCCGACCGAACTCCAGGCCAAGCCCGTTGACCCGGAGCAGCGGATCCGTGTCGGCGGGCTGGTGGAGGAAGGGACGGTCGAACGGGGTCCGGCCGATGCCGAAGTCCGGTTCAACGTCACCGACGGGACCACGAGCCTGACGATCCGCTATGTCGGCATCCTGCCCGATCTGTTCCGCGAGGGTCAGGGCATCGTCGCCCAGGGGCAGATGCGGAACGCCATGTTCCAGGCCGACGAAGTCCTGGCCAAGCACGACGAGAACTACATGCCCAAGGAAGTCGCGGACGCCCTGAAGCAGGAAGGCCACTGGAAAGACGGCGAAGGGCCCTCCGGCTCCGGATCCTACTCGGGCAGCGGAGGCGGCTCATGATCGTCGAACTCGGCCATCTGGCGCTTGCCGCCGCCCTGATCGTCGCCGTGCTGCAATCGGTCGTCCCGCTCTACGGCGCCGCCCGCGGCGACGCGACCCTGATGGCGCTGGCCCGGCCGGCGGCCATGGTGCAGTTCGCCGCCCTGATCATCTCCTTCGGCGCCCTCACCCACGCCTTCGTCACCTCGGACTTCTCGGTTTCCAACGTGGTGTCGAACTCCCATTCGCTGAAACCGATGATCTACAAGATCTCCGGCGTCTGGGGGAACCACGAGGGCTCGATGCTGCTCTGGGTACTGATCCTGGCGCTGTTCGGCGCCGCGGTCGCCGCCTTCGGCGACAATCTGCCGGAAAGCCTCCGGGCCCGGACCATCGCCGTCCAGGGCCTGATTGGCGTCGGCTTCCTGACCTTCATCATCTTCACCTCGAACCCGTTCGAGCGCGTCATCCCGGCGCCGATCGACGGCCGGGGGCTGAACCCGCTGCTGCAGGACATCGGCCTCGCCCTGCATCCGCCGATGCTCTACCTCGGCTATGTCGGCCTCTCGACCACCTTTTCCTTTGCCGTCGCCGCCCTTTTGGAAGGCCGGGTCGATCCGTCCTGGGCCCGGTGGGTGCGGCCGTGGACGCTGGCCGCCTGGGTCGCGCTCACCGCCGGCATCATCCTGGGCTCGGGCTGGGCCTATTACGAGCTCGGCTGGGGCGGGTGGTGGTTCTGGGATCCGGTCGAGAACGCCAGTTTCATGCCCTGGCTCGCCGCCACCGCCCTGCTGCACTCGGCGATCGTGGTCGAGAAGCGCGACGCCCTGAAGAGCTGGACCATCCTGCTCGCGCTGATCGCCTTCGCCCTCTCCCTGCTCGGCACCTTCCTGGTGCGGTCCGGTGTCCTGACGAGCGTGCACGCCTTCGCGGTGGACCCGGAGCGCGGCATGTTCATCCTCGTGCTGCTCATGATCGCCATCGTCGGGTCCTTCGGCCTGTACGCCTGGCGCGCACCGTCCATGGACGGCGGCGGCATCTTCCGCCCGATCAGCCGGGAAGGCGGTCTGGTGATGAACAACCTGCTCACCGCGACCGCGACCGCCACCGTGCTGATCGGCACGCTCTACCCCCTCGCGCTGGAGACGATCACCGGCGAGAAGGTCTCCGTCGGCCCCCCCTTCTACGAGGCGACGTTCGTGCCGCTGATGATTCCGCTGATCATCGCGCTGGGCATCGGACCGATGCTCGCCTGGAAACGCGGCGACCTGGCCGGCGCCCTGAACAACCTCTGGGCCGCCGCCATCGTCGCCGTCTCTGTCGGTCTCGCCCTGGCCTGGCTGCAGGGCGCTCCGGTTGGCGCGGCCCTCGGCATGGCGCTGGCCGCCTGGCTGGCCATCGCGGTGATCACGGAATGGGCCGACAGAATCCGCCTGTTCCGCGTGCCCTTCTCCAGCGCCTGGAGCCGCGCGACCGGCCTGCCGCGCTCGGCCTACGGTATGTCGCTCGCCCATTTCGGCCTGGCGGTGTTCATCGTCGGCGCCGTCGGCGAGACCTATTTCAGCCACGAGGTCGTGCGCTACGCCGAAAAAGGCGACCGCATCGAGATCGCCGGCCGGACCATCGAGTTCGACGGAGTTACAGAGCGCGCCGGGCCGAACTTCAACGCCCAGGTCGGGACCTTCCTGACGGAGAACGGCGACCGGCTCGAATCGGAGCGCCGCTTCTATCCGGCCGAGGGACAGCAGACCACCGAGGCGGCGATCCGGGTCGGGCTAGGCGGCGACCTCTACGCCGTGCTCGGAGAGCCCGCCGACGGCGAGAACTGGACGATCCGGATCTACTACAAGACGCTCGTGGTCTGGATCTGGATCGGCGGCTTCCTGATGTCGCTCGGCGGGTTGATCTCCCTTGCCGACCGGCGCCTGCGCGTCGGCGCTCCCGCGCCACGGCGGCGCGCGGCCATGGCCTCCGCCGGCGGGGACGACTGACCCCATGCGCCGGCTGTTCGCGCTGATCCCGCTTCTGGCGGCCGTCGGGCTCATCGCCGCCCTGGGCTGGCCGCTGATCGAGGGGCGGAACCCGCAGGAGCTGCCCTCCGTGCTCCTGGACAAGCCTGTGCCGGCCTTCGACCTGCCCGCGCTGGAGCCGGGCGAGCCCGGGCTGGCCTCCGGCGACCTCGCCGGCAAGCCGGTTCTGGTGAACGTCTTCGCCTCCTGGTGCGCGCCCTGCCGAGCGGAGATCCCGCGCCTCCAGGGATTGGCCGAGGAGGGGGTGACGATCTACGGGCTCGCCTACAAGGACGATCCGGAAGCGACCCGGCGCTTTCTCGAGGTTCTCGGCAACCCGTATGCCCGGATCGGCGTCGACCGGGACGGCCGCACGGGCCTCGAATTCGGCGTCTACGGCGTGCCGGAGACCTACGTGATCGACGCCGCCGGGGTGATCCGCCACCGCCATGTGGGCGAGGTCACCGACCGGGTGGCCGATGCCACGCTGGTGCCGCTTCTCAAGGAACTCGCGCAATGATCCGCGCAACCATCCGCGCCCTGCCCCTACTCTCCGCTCTTCTGGTCGCCGCGCTTTTGGTCGCCGCCCCGGCCCACGCGGTGCAGCCGGACGAAGTGCTGGACGATCCGGCCCTGGAAGCCCGCGCGCGTACCTTGAGCGCCGAGGTGCGCTGCGTCGTCTGCCAGAACCAGTCGATCGACGACAGCAATGCGGAGCTGGCGCGCGACCTGCGGCTTCTGGTGCGCGAGCGGCTTCAGGCCGGCGATTCCGACGACGAGGTTCTGGACTATCTCGTGGCCCGGTTCGGTCCCTTCGTGCTGCTCGAGCCGCCGAAGACCGACAGCACGCTGCTGCTGTGGTACGGGCCGGCAGCACTCCTCGGACTCGGCGCGATCGCCGTGGCCGGAGTCTTCCTGCGCCGCCGACGGACGGCTGCGCCGACGCCGCTCAGCGATGAGGAGCGGCGACGCCTGGAAGCGCTGCTCGAAGACGACGAATCCGCCGGCGGGAGGTCGACATGATGTTCTGGGCCGCCGCGGGGGTCCTGGTGCTGGCCGCCGTCCTCGCGATGATCGCGCCGCTGCTCCGCCGGAGCGCCCGCACAGCCGCGCGGGCGGAGCACGGCCTCGCGGTCCTGAAGGATCAGCTCGCCGAGATCGAACGCGACCGCGCCGTCGGCCGTCTCGCCGAGGCCGAGGCGCAGGCGGCCCGAACCGAGGTCGAACGCCGTATCCTGGCCGAGGCCGACCGGCGGGATGGCCGCGGACCGGACGCCGATTCGGATCCGCGGCCGCGCCGGTTCGCCGTCGCCGCGGTGATCATCGTCGGCCTGCCGCTGGCGACCGGTCTGGTCTACATGCGCGCCGGCAGTCCCGGTACCCCGGATCTGCCGCTGTCGGCACGGGCCGAGGAACGCACCCGCATGGCGGAGACGGCGCAGCGCCAGCAGGGCATCATGGAGATGGTGCAGAACCTGGAGAAGCGCCTCGGCAGCCAGCCGGACGATATCGAGGGATGGATGCTGCTCGGCCGCTCACGGCTGGCCCTCGGGGATTTCGAGCAGGCGGCGATCGCCTACAGCCGCGCCGCCGAACTGGGCGGCGGCGCCGAGGCGGTCGGCGAGATGGCTGAGGCGCTCGTGCGCCGCGACCGTGGCATCGTCACCCCGGACGCCCGGCGGGCGTTCGAGCGGGTTCTCGAGATCGCCCCGGCCGACCCGCGCGCCCGCTATTACCTGGCGGTCAGCGCCCACCAGCGGGGCGACCCGGAGACGGCGGTGCGGCAGTGGCTCGCCCTGGCCCTCGACACGCCGGTCTCAGCCCCCTGGCGCGCCAGCCTGATGCAGCGGGTCACCGAGGTGGCCGCCGAGAACGGGCTCGACCTCGCCGCCCTCCGGGCGCAGGTGGACGCCGGGCGGCCGACGACCTCCGGACCGCGGGGGCCGAGCGCGGACGACGTGGCCGCAGCGCAGACGATGGCGCCGGACGAGCGTCTGGAGATGATCCGCGGCATGGTCGACGGGCTTCAGGCCCGCCTGGACGAGGACCCGAGCGACGTGGACGGCTGGCTCCGCCTCGGCCGCTCCTGGCAGGTCCTGGGCGAGCCGGAGAAATCGGTCGACGCCTATCGCGAGGCAGCGGTGCGCGCGCCGGACCGGATCGAGGTTCAACTCGACTACGCCCGCGCGCTTTTTCCACCGGGAACGGACAACCGGGCCATGCCGCAGGAGTTCATGGATGCCATCGCCCGGGTTCGGTCCCTCGATCCGAATCACCCCGAGGGCCTGTTCTTCGGCGGCATGATCGCCGCCCGCAACGGCGAGGCGGCGGAGGCGCGGGAGCTGTGGTCCCGCCTGCTGGAGCGGCTGCCCGACGAGTCGCCGATCCGCGACGCGATCGAGCAGCGGCTGTCTACCCTCGACGCGGGCTGAGTCGCCGGTTCACGTGGCCCATCTTGCGGCCCGGTCGGGCCTCGGCCTTGCCGTACAGATGGACATGCGCCGCCGGATCGGCGAGATGGGCGGGGACGGCGTCGACGTCGTCGCCGATCAGGTTCAGCATCTCGGTATCGGACAGGATATCGGTCGGCCCGAGCGGTAGCCCGGCGACGGCGCGGACGAATTGCTCGAACTGTGACGTGGCGCAGCCGTTCTGGGTCCAGTGGCCGGAGTTGTGCGGACGCGGGGCGATCTCGTTGACCAGCACCTCGCCGGCCTCGGTGACGAACATTTCCACGGCCAGAAGACCGACCATATCCAGCGCGACGATCAGCGTCTCCGCCGCCTGCCGCGCGGCGGCGGCCACCGCGTCCGAGATGCGGGCCGGGACGACCGAACGCCTCAGGATTCCGCCCTCGTGGCTGTTCTCGGTGACCGGGAAGCAGGCGACCGTCCCGTCCAGCCCACGGGCGGCGATCACCGAGACTTCGGTGGTGAACGGAACAACGCGCTCGAGGATCGCGTCGTCGCTCTGGAGATCGTCCCAGGCCTTGGCCAGGCTGCTGTCCATGTCGATGCGGATCTGGCCCTTGCCGTCATAGCCGAGCCGACAGGTCTTCAGGATCGCCGGCACGCCGACAGCGGCCAGACCGTCGATCAGCTCGTCCAGGGTCGACACGCCCCAGAACTGCGCCGTCTCCAGACCCTGCTCCTGGGCAAAGCTTTTTTCGACGACGCGATGCTGCGCCACCTCCAGCGCCTGCGGTCCAGGACGCACAGGCACCCGGTTCATCAGGTACTCGACGGTCGCCACCGGGACGTTCTCGAACTCGTAGGTGACCACGTCGACCGCAGCAGCGAACGCGTCCAGCGCCGCCCAGTCGTCCCAGGCCGCCGCAGTCGCGGCGTCGGACACCTGCGCCGCCGGACCGCCGGTCGCGTCCGGATCGTAGATGTGGCAGCGGTAGCCGAGCGGCGCGGCGGCAAGGGCCGTCATACGGCCGAGCTGTCCGCCGCCGAGAATGCCGATGGTGGCGTTTGCCGGCAGCGGCGCCGTCAGATCGGACGCCATGGTCAGCCCTCGTCCGTCGGGATATCGGCCACCGCGTCGGTGCGGGCCTGACGCCAGGCGGTCAGCGCCGCGTCCACCTCCGCGTCCGTCAGGGCGACGATGGAAGCCGCCATGAGACCGGCATTGGTGGCACCGGCCTTGCCGATCGCCAGTGTCCCGACCGGTACGCCGCCCGGCATTTGCACGATGGACAGGAGGCTGTCCCAGCCGGACAGGGCCTTGCTCTCGACCGGAACCCCGAGCACCGGCAGCGTCGTCATCGCGGCGACCATGCCGGGCAGGTGCGCGGCTCCGCCGGCCCCGGCCACGATCACCTGCAGCCCGCGCTGCTTCGCGGCCTCGGCATATTCAACCATCCGCTTTGGCGTGCGGTGGGCGGAGACGATTCGGGTCTCGTAGGCAATATCGAGGACATCCAGGACCTCGCAGACATGCTTCATGGTCGACCAGTCCGACTGGCTGCCCATGATCACGCCGACCTTGGGTGAGGGCACGCTCGCCTCCAAGTTGTCGCTAGTTCTCGCCGGCTCCAAGACCCGCGGAGCCGCGGACTATACGAACGGCCCCGGTCCGGTTCAAGAACAGCCGCCCATGCTGACAGCCATAAGTGAAGCCGCTAGAATAAAGCCTTGTGAACAAAGGCGTTGCCGATGGCATTGAAGACTTACGCACTGGACGCCGTATCGATCCTCGTGCTCGAAGACAACCGATTCATGCGGTCGATATTGGTTAACGTCATCAAAGGACTGGGCGTCAACCATGTGCTCGAGGCGCGCGACGGCAGCGAGGCGCTGGAGGAGCTGCGCAACCATCCGGCCGACATCATCGTGATGGATTGGGAGCTCGACGGCATGTCGGGCGCCAAGTTCCTGCAGACGGTCCGCAGCGGCAAGCGCGGCCTCAACCCGCTCACACCGGTCATCGTCGTGTCCGCCAACACGATCGCCCGCAACATCCTGCAGGCGCGGGACACCGGCATGACGGAGTTCCTGGCCAAGCCGGTCTCCGCCGCCGCGATCTACGCCCGCATCGTGTCGATCATCGAGAACCCGCGCCGCTTCGTGCGGACCGGGTCGTATTTCGGACCGGACCGGCGCCGCCGGTACGAGGCCGGCTACATGGGGCCGAAACGCCGGTCCGAGGACCGGTCAATGGACGATGTGGACGATGTCGACTCCTTGAAACAAGCTTGAGCTTCCAAGAGCTCCCCAGGGAACGCTGATGGCCGAGAAGCCGAAGGTCGAATTCATCGACAACCCGAACCCGATCCGCAGCAAGGTCCGAGTCGAACAGGGAGTCGACCCGCAGAACCTGATCCGCCGGGCCGACAAGCAGGTGGCGAAGCTCTCCGGCGAGTTCGAGGAGATCTTTGCCGAGAACATCAAGGACCTCGGCGAGGCGACGACCACCCTGCGGCAGAGCGGTGGCTCGGACGAGGAGGCGCTGGCGCGGGTGCGGACCCTGCTGCACGACCTGCGCGGGCAGGCGGGGACGTTCGGCTATCCGCTGGTCAGCCAGGTCGGCGACAGCGCCTGCAAGTTCATCGACCTGTCGTCGGGCATCGGCGCCTCCGAGCTCGAGGTCCTGAACATGCATGTCGATGCGCTCAAGGCGATCAGCCAAGCGAAGATCAAGGGCGACGGTGGCCCGATCGGCACCGAGCTCATGGGCGGCCTGCGCAAGGTCATCCTGAAATACAACGAGAAGCGCTGATGCCGGGTCGCTGCCGGGGCACCGCCGGGTCGGCCACGGGCGTCAGGCGATGATGTCGGGCAGAAGCTGGCTTTCGATCCGGCTCATCTGGTCCTTGAGGCCGAGCTTGCGCTTCTTCAGACGCTGAAGCTGAATCTGGTCGAACGGGGCGCGTTCGAGCAGGCGGGCGATCACGTCGTCCAGATCCCGGTGTTCGGTCTTCAGTTCGGCCAGACGGCGTTTGAGTTCTTCAAGATCTTCCACGGAGCCCTCGGTCGCGAAGCGCAAGGCTTGAGGGTTTAACGTTCCTCAAACGGCGCCGTCTTTCAAGCTTTCCAAACGGATTTGGCGGCGGTCATCACCATGACCTGGCCCGAGGGAAAACGGTGGCGTCCCCGTTCGCGGTATCCGGCCTTCTGGAAGGCGATGATCGCGCCCCAATGGTCGGGATGCGGATCCGCGACCACCCGGTCGCATCCCGGCTCGGCGAAGAGGCGGGCTGTCAACGCCCGGATCGCCGCGCGCCCGTGCTTGCGGTTGACCGCGTCGCTCTCGCCGATCAGCAGGTCGATGCCGCGCGTCCCCGGGCCGACCCCGTCGACCTGTAGCCAGACATCGCCGTCCTCCATGGCATCGTAGTCGTGGGCGTAGCCGATCGGTCGGCCGTCCAGATCGATCCGCCAGGGCCTGAGCCAGTCGGGCGGGGCCGTGCCGGCGCGGAACGCCTCGACCACGGGCTCCGTCCAGTGCGGCTTCCACCAGCGCTTCACATGCGGGGCGTCGAGCCACGCCTCCAGCCGGTCGACCTCGGCGGCCGGAAAAGGCACGAGCTCAACGGGCACCGACGACCTCCTGGTCCGGCAGGGTCTTACCGGTCTTCGCTTCCCGCAGCTCCGGCGACAGCCGGTACTCGATCCACATGATCAGGCGCGTCGCCAGGAAATTGATCACCAGATAGAACGCGGCGGCGATGAACAAGGGTTCGATGCTGAAGGTGGCCGAGGTCTCCTTGCGCGCGATCAGCGTCATGTCGAGGATCGTGATCGTGCTGGCCAGGGAGGTCGACTTGACCATCAGAACGATCTCGTTGCCGTAGCCGGGCAGGGCCTGGCGGATCGCCTGGGGGAAGATCACCCGGCGGAACCGGAGTGCCAGACCCATGCCGCAGGCCTTGGCCGCCTCCACCTGCCCCCAGGGCACGGACTGCAGCCCGCCCCGGATGATCTCCGAGGTGTAGGCGGTGGTGTTCAGGGTCAGCGCCAGGATCGCGCACCAGTGGGCTTCGCGTAGGAAGGGCCAGAACACGCTCTTCTGCACCGCCTCGAACTGGCCGAGCCCGTAATAGATCAGGAAGATCTGCACCAGCAGCGGCGTCGAGCGGAAAAGGTACACATAGGCATAGGCGAACCAGCGCAGCGGCGGGATCGGCGACAGGCGCAGAAGCGCTAGGCCGATCGCCAGGAAGAAGCCGAGGGCGAGCGACGAGGCCGCCAGTGTCAGCGTCCACGGCAGGCCGTTGGCGATGAGCTCCCAGGTATTGGCCGGATCCTCGAACAGTTCGATCATCGCTCAGGCCCTCCGCACGCCGCGGTTGGCGACGACCTCGACCCGGTCGAAAACCTTGTTCGACAGGGAGGTGAGGGCGAGATAGAGCACCGCGGCGGTCACGAAGAACACCATCGGCTGCTTGGTCGAACCCGAGGCGACGAAGGCCTGGCGCATGATCTCGGTCAGGCCGACCACGGAGATCAGGGACGTGTCCTTCAGGGTGAGCTGCCAGACATTGCCGAGCCCCGGCAGGGCGTAGCGGGCGACCTGAGGCACGAGGATGCGGCGGAAGCGGGTCCAGCGGCTCATGCCGCAGGCCTTGGCGGCCTCGATCTGCCCCTTCGGCACGGCCAGCACCGCGCCGCGGATCACCTCGGTCGAATAGGCGCCGGAGATGAAGCCCAGGGCCAGGACGCCGGTGGTCAGGGCGTTGAACTCGATGTACCCGTCATAGCCGAACAGCTTGGCCACGGCCATCGCCGCCTGCCCGCCGCCGAAGAAGATGATGTAGATGGTGATCAGATCGGGGATGCCGCGCACGAGGGTCGTGTAGACGTCGCCCAGCAGCGGGACCAGCGGCACCCGGGAGAGCTTGACCGCCGCGCCGCCGGCACCGATGACGATGCCCAGCGCGAAGGAGATCACGGCCACCAGCAGCGTCCATCCGGCGCCGCGGACCATCTCGTCTCCCCAGCCCGAGTCGCCCCAGGCCAGCAGGCTCAACCATTCAGGCATGCGCCGTTCGTCCCCCGACCGTCGTCAAAGCGGACGGGGACGACCGCACGGCCGTCCCCGTCCATGGTGCCCGCGGTCTGCGATCAGTCCTTGGCGGAAGCGTCGAAGCCGAAATGCTCGATCGCCAGCTTGCTCAGCGTGCCGTCGGCGATGGCCTCGCCGATCGCCTTGGAGAACATGTCGGCCAGGGCCTGGTCTTCCTGGCGGATGCCGGCGCCGACGCCGTCGCCGAACGGACCGCCGGTGAAGCCCGGGCCGACGATCTCCAGGCCCTTGCCAGCGTCCTTCTCGAGCAGCGGCTTCCAGTACGACATGGCGGCAAGCGCCGCGTCGATGCGGCCGGCCTGCAGGTCGAGATCCAGGTTCTCCTGGGTGTCGTAGGTCTTCACCGTTACGTCGCCGGCGATGTACTCGTTCAGGAAGTTCTCGTGGGTCGTGGCGATCTGCACGCCGACGGTCTTGCCGGCGAAGGCTTCCTTCACCTTGCCGATGGCCGCCATCTCAGCGTCGCTCACGTCGGCCATGGTGACCGCGTCCAGATCGACCGCGAAACCGGCGAGCGGACCGTCGGACTTCACCACGAACACCGCCGGGGTGGCGGCGTAGGAGCGCGAGAAAGTGATCACTTCCTTGCGCTTCTCGGTGATCGACATGCCGGCCATGATCACGTCGTACTTGCCGGCCTGCAGGGCCGGAATGATGCCTTCCCAGGCCTGCTGCTGCAGGGTGCACTCCAGCTCCAGGCGGGCGCAGAGGTCCTGGTACAGATCGACCTCGAAGCCGACCAGCGCGCCGGAGGAATCCGTGTAGTTCCACGGCGCATAGGCGCCCTCGGTGGCGATCCGGACGGTGGAGCCCTTGCCCCAGTCGGCGGCAGAGGCCGTCGAGGCGACGCCGGCCGCCAGGGCCGCGGCCGCAAGCATCGTGGTCAGCATTTTCATGTGAAGTCCTCCTGGTTGAACCCGTCCCTCCGGATTGGCCCTCCGGATCGGATCGGTTGTGGGATCAATGGCCCGCAGCCGCCCCTTCGGTGGTCGCGAGAAACTGGCGGCAGCGTTCCGAAGTCGGGCTGCCGAACACCTGCGACGGCGGACCCTGTTCCTCGATCCGCCCCTGATGGAGGAAGACGACCTCGTCGGACACTTCCCGGGCGAAGCGCATCTCGTGGGTGACGATGATCATCGTGCGCCCCTCCTCGGCGAGCTGGCGCATCACGCGGAGCACCTCGCCCACCAGTTCCGGGTCGAGCGCCGAGGTCGGCTCGTCGAACAGCATGACGCGCGGTTCCATGGCAAGCGCGCGGGCGATGGCGCAGCGCTGCTGCTGGCCGCCGGAGAGATGGGCCGGATACTGATCGCGCTTGTCGACGATCCCGACCTTGTCGAGCAGCGCCTCGGCCTTCTCGATCGCCTCCCGCTTCGGCACGCCGAGCACGTGGACCGGCGCCTCGATCACGTTCTCGAGGACCGTCATATGCGTCCAGAGGTTGAAGCTCTGGAACACCATCGCGAGGCGGGAGCGGATGCGGTCGACCTGTTTCATGTCCGCCGGCTTCATGCCGCCGGTTCGGGACGGGACCATGCGGATCAGCTCGCCATCGACCCGCACCTCGCCGGCGTCGGGGGTCTCAAGCAGGTTGATGCAGCGCAGAAAGGTCGACTTCCCCGACCCGGACGCGCCGATCATGGAGATGACGTTGCTGTTTGCCGTCGAGACCGATACGCCCTTCAGGACTTCCAGGGGGCCGAAGCGCTTGTGGATATCCGTGACCTCCAGCATCGGAGTGCCGGTCGCGGATGCGGTGCTGTGGACGCCTGTCGTCCGGGCCTCGGCGTTGGCCATCGGCAATAAACCCAAGTGTGCGCTGCAATAATTATGCAATGGGCGCAGCATAACCGCCTCACGTCCGGCGGCAAGCTCTATCGGCAAGCTGTATGGGTCGGCGAACGACGGTGCGATCGACCAGGATGCGGCCGATCAGGCGGAGGAGCTGCGGGCGGCCCGCCAGGCACGGGCGAACCGGCCCGGATTGGGCAGGTAGGCGCCGGCGGACTTCAGGCGTCCGGTCAACTTCGGGATCTTCATGACGTCGGCGATCCGGCGATCGAGGAAGGCCCAGGTATCGGCATGGCCTTCGGACGCGTCGTCCAGCCAGTACAGCAGCGTCGAGCTGTACACGGCCGCCAGCAGGCCGCGCTTGGTGTAGAAGTTGTAGTCGGTCGAGGTGTCGCCGCAGGTCCGCCAGATCGTGTCGACCGTCCGGTAGAGGCCGCGGGCGCCGACCCGGGCGTTTCCGGGCAGCGCGAGGTAGGAGAGCGCGCGGCGCACCGCCTCCTTGTTCGCTTCGGCACGTTCCAGCCGGACCCGCACGCCGAGCGCGACCTTCTCGCGGATCTTAAGGTCTTCGAGGCCGTGCGCCTCCATGTCTGCCGCCATCTGCGCATCCGCCCTGGCAAGCCAGTGGGAGACCGCATCGCGGACACCGGCGGGAAAGGCGATGTCCACATCCTCCGCCGGCAGGCCGAGGGACCGGGCGCCATCGACCAGACTGCGCCGCGTCCAGCCATCGAACAGAACGTTCGGAAGGGCGGCGTCCAGGATCCGGTCGCGCAGGGCGTCCATCGGGTTGGTCGGCGCGTCGCCGTCAGCGGACATCGGCTGGCTCCTGTGGGACGGTTCCGGACTGGATGGGTATCGGGCCTTCGATTGGCGCAGGGACGGCGTGCAGCTCTGCCTCCATCAGTTCCTCCACATACCCGAAGCGGGTGAAGTCGGTCATGCGGTCGAGATAGAGGATGCCGTCCAGGTGGTCGACCTCGTGCTGCAGGACCCGCGCCCGCATGCCGGTCATCACCGTGTCCACCGGCCGGCCCTCCGGCGTGACCGCCGTCAGCCGAACGCGCTGCCAGCGCTCCACCTCGCCGCGCATGCCGGGGATCGAGAGGCACCCCTCCATCGCCAGCGCCCGGTCCTCGCCGATCGGCGTCAGCGCGGGGTTCACGAGAGCGGTGAGGGCGAGCGGACCGTCATCCGGATCTTCGGTGCGGCGGGCCGCCGGCACGGAGATCAGGATGACCCGCAGCGACACCCCGATCTGCGGGGCGGCGAGGCCGATTCCGCCTGCCTCGGCGAGACTGGCCTCCATCTCGGCCACAAGATCGCGGATTTCCGGCGCCGTCGGGTCGGTGACGGGTTCCGCCACCCGCCGAAGAACCGGATCGCCTGCGCGCACTATGGACTTCGCACTCATGTTGGGGCATATAGCGCGCCCACCGGGGTCGGTCCAGCAGAGGCGGCCCTGGAACGGCACGGCGTTTTGAGGTATGGTTACCGAACGTACTGGCCGAACGGGATCGAAGGTGAGCCCGTCGAGCCAGCGTTTATTTGTGCCGAGGCAACGAAGAAAGGAGTGCGAAACCCGTGCAAGTATCCGTCCGCGACAACAACGTCGATCAGGCCCTGCGCGCGCTGAAGAAGAAGATGCAGCGCGAGGGTGTCTTCCGCGAGATGAAGCTGCGCCGCAACTACGAGAAGCCTTCGGAGAAGAAGGCGCGCGAGCGCGCGGAGGCCGTGCGTCGCTATCGTAAGCTGATGCGCAAGCGCATGGAGCGCGAGGGCTACTAGTCTCCGGCCGGGCGGCCCAACCGACCGCCCTGACCTGAAGGCACCGACATGCCGACGCTGAGCCGCCCAGATCCGGGCGGCTTTTTGCGTTTGCCGAAAACCCGGCGCGTTGGTCGGCCTCCGGCGTCGCCCCCCTCCAACACTCTCCGGACCGGGTCCGGGGCCAACGCTGACGCCTGCGCGAGCGCTGTTGATTAGGCCTCGAACCGGAGTTCTCGCCCCAACCCTCACCCCGGAATAAATCCGGGGAGTGGTCTTTGAGGAGTGAAGCGGTCTGAAGGATGCGAACGGATCCGAGCATGCCTGCCCGATCTCGGCTGGAGCGAAACTCATCGCTCCGGGAAGCAGGCTTCCAAATTCCTCTCCTTCCCTCCAAACAATCCCCGGACCTGTTCCGGGGCCAACGCTGGCGCCTGCGCGAGCGCTCGTGGCTGGCCTCGTACCGAAGTCCCGCCCCAGACCTCACCCCGGAATGAATCCGGGGAGTGGTCGGAGAGGCGTTGGGGGCTGAGGGATTTCGAGGGGTCTGGCGAGGTCTGACTAGGCCCGAGCAGGTCCGTCCGACGCCGGTGGGGACGAAGCGCCCTCCTTCCGCGAACCAATGCCCAATCCCCCCTCCAAACACTGCCCGGATTCATTCCGGGGCAGGGCCTGAAGTGTGCGCGAGCGCCGATGACTTGCCTCCAACCGGAGCCCCCGCCCCCCAAAACCTCGCCCCGGAATGAATCCGGGGAGTGGTCTGTTAGGAGCGAAGAAGACGGCGGGGAGCGCCTAGACGGAGGCGGAGCGGGACCGCCGCAGGCCGCGTGTCCCGATGCGGTCGGGCGTTTCCCCCGCGCCCGTTCTGCTCTAGATTCCGTGGAAACCTTCGGGAGGACGGCATGAGCGGTCACGACCACCATCACCACGGGCATGACCATGGCCACGAGCATGATCATGGGCACGACCACGAGCATCCGCGGCTGAGCGACCTGCAGCTCCGCGTGAAGGCACTCGAGTCGCTTCTGGTCGAGAAGGGCCTGGTGGACCCGGCCGCCCTCGACGTCTTCGTCGACACCTACGAGACCAAGGTCGGCCCGCGCAACGGCGCCCAGGTCGTCGCCAAGGCCTGGACCGATCCGGCGTTCAAGCAGCGGCTGCTGGAGGACCCGTCCACCACCATCAAGTCTTTCGGCTTCGAGGGCCGCCAGGGCGAGCACATGGTGGTGGTCGAGAACACCGACACCGTGCACAACCTGGTCGTCTGCACGCTGTGCTCCTGCTACCCGTGGCCGGTCCTCGGCCTGCCGCCGGTCTGGTACAAGTCGGCGCCCTACCGCTCGCGCGCCGTCAACGATCCGCGCGGCGTGCTGGCGGATTTCGGCACCACCCTGCCCGACCACGTGGAGATCCGCGTCTGGGATTCGACCGCCGAGATGCGTTACCTGGTCCTGCCGCAGCGCCCGGCCGGCACGGAGAGCCTGAGCGAGGAGCAGCTCGCCGAGCTCGTCACCCGCAACTCCATGATCGGCGTCGAGACGGTCGCGTACCCTCCGCGCCGGGAGGCGGCGGAATGAACGGCGCGCACGACATGGGCGGCATGCACGGCTTCGGACCGGTCGAGGACGAGCCGGTCGTCCCGATCTTCCACGGCGAGTGGGAGAAAAAGGCCTTCGCGCTGACGCTGGCCTGTGGCGGCCTCGGCCAGTGGTCGATCGACGAGGCGCGCTACGCTCGCGAACGCCAGCCGCCGGCGCAATATCTGGACAACACCTACTACGAACAGTGGCTGCACGGCGTCGAGACCATGCTGGTCGAGAAGGGCCTGATCACCCGTGAGGAGCTGGAGAGCGGCAAGGCCGCCGGCCCCGGGAAGGTATCCGCCCTGCCCGCCGACCGGGTGTTCAAGGCGCTGCAGCAGGGGTCACCCTATCTGCGCGACGTTTCGAACGCGCCGCGCTTCGCGGTCGGCGACACGGTGCGGGTGCTGAACTTCCACCCCACCGGCCACACCCGCGCGCCGCGCTATCTCCGCGGCCATGTGGGCACGGTCGTGATGCATCACGGCGCCCATGTCTTCGCCGACACCAGCGCCACCGGCGACCACGACACAGCCCATCACCTGTACAACGTGTCCTTCGCCGCCGAGGAGCTGTGGGGCCCGCAGAGCCAAGGCGGCAGCGTGCATGCCGATCTCTGGGAACCGTATCTGGAGCCGGCATGACCGCGCCCGCCGTACAGATCGAAACCCTGCCGCGAATCCCGGTCGACCATGACGGCCCGGTCTTCCGCGAACCGTGGGAGGCCCAGGCCTTCGCCATCGCCATCAAGCTGCACGAGGGTGGGCTCTACACCTGGACCGAGTGGGCCGAGGCGCTGTCGCGGGAGATCGCAGCGGCCCAGGCCGAGGGCGACCCGGATCTGGGCGACACCTATTATCGGCACTGGCTGAAGGCGCTGGAAGGGCTGGTCCTGGCGAAGACGGACCTGACGCTCGATCAGCTTCTCAGGCGCAAGAACGCCTGGGACCGCGCCGCCCAGCGCGCGCCCCACGGCGAGCCGATCCTGCTGCCGGAGGACGAGGAGGAGTAACGCGCCCGGGTCGCTTCTCGCCCCGCGGGTCTGCCGCTGCGTTCAGTCCCCGCGCCTCTCCTGCGGCACCAGCGCGTGCAGGGCCAGGGCCAGTTCGGCGATCGGCTGGGTCTGGACGATGACCTTGCCGGGGCCGCTGATATGGGTGACGAACAGGCCCTCGCCGCCGAAGACCATGTTCTTGATGCCGCGCTGGAATGCGATGTCGTAGTCGCAGGTGGCCGAGAAGCCGACTAGGCAGCCGGTGTCCACCGTCAGCGTCTCGCCCGCCGCCAGGTCGCGCTCGATCAGCGTGCCGCCGGCGCCGAGGAAGGCCCAGCCGTCGCCCTCCAGCTTCTGCAGGATCAGCCCCTCGCCGCCGAACAGGCCCGATGTGAGGCGCTTGGTCAGGGCGACGGTGATCTCGATGCCGCGGGCGGAGGCGAGATAGGCCCGGCGCTGGCAGAAGAAGGCGCCGCCCTGGGCGGCGAGGTCGAGCGGCCGGATCTGGCCCGGCATCGGCGAGGCGAAGGAGACCCGGCGACGCTGGCTGCCCTCGTTGGTGAAGAAGGTCATGAAGAAGGTCTCGCCCGAGACCTTGCGCAGGACGCTGCCGAAGAAACCGCCCGGCATCTCGGTCGACATGGTGACATCGGGTTCCATCATGACCATCGCGCCGGCCTCGGCCTGAACCGCCTCGCCCGGGTCCAGGGTAATGGTCAGCATCGGCGAGAAGTCGCCCTCGATCTCGTAGTCGATTTCGTCGGCCATGGACGCGGCTCCGTGGGTCGGATCAGGAAAGCCGCAGGCTACACCACCAGCCGGATCAGGGCGACCACGGCCACGGAGCCGAAGACGGCGACCAGCGCCGACGCACCGGCCCGCCCGATCAGCACCGCGGCGACGATGCACACGGTGGGCGCCCAGCCGCCTTCGAGCGCGATCGGGCTAAGGATCGCGACGACCAGCGCCCCCGGCAGATGATCCAGCGCCCGGCGGATGAAGCCGCCCTCGGGCACCAGTCGCATCAGCCAGAATCCGCCGACCCGGGTGAGCCAGGTCACGAAGGCCATGGCCAGGATGGCCGACCAGACGAGCGCCTCCTCCCCCACCGGTCAGTCCTCCCGCATCAGGCCGCCGACCGTGGCGCCGACGAGCCCGCCGACCACCACGTGCCAGGCGCCGCCGGGCATCAGTTCGTGGGCCAGGACCGCCGCCACCGCCGCCGCCAGCCAGGGATGCAGGCGGCGCACGCCGGGCCAGAGCGACGACAGGGTCAGCGCGAAGAAGGCGGGGACGATGACATCGATGCCGAACGCTTTCGGGTCGCCGATCACGCCGCCGGCCAGATGGCCGATCCCGGTGCCGCAGACCCAGCCGACCCACATGATCGCGCCGCTGCCGACGATGAAGGCGGCGTCACGCTCGCCCTTGCGCCGGTCGGCCATGGCCTGCGCCCAGTTGGCGTCGGTCATGAACGTGAGCGCCGCGTGGGACTGAAGCAGCGGCAGGTCGCGCAGCCAGGGGCGCAACGCCGCGCCCATCACCACGTGCCGGATATTGATGGCGAAGGCGGCGACCGCGAGGCCCAGCACCGCCGGCGGCACGGTCCACACGTCCATCGCCACCATCTGCGAGGCGCCAGCGAAGACGAAGGCGCTCATGCCCAAGGCCTGGACGAGGCCGAGCCCGGTGTCCCGCGCCAGGATGCCGAAACCGAGCCCGAAGGCGATGGAGGCGAGGGCGAGCGGCAGGCAGACCACCGCACCACGGCGGGCGCCGGCCAGCGTGAAGGTGACCGAGGATGCGTCGGATTTCGCGCTGCTGTCTTCCATGGGCCCTGTCTAGAGAGTTATCCGGGCGCGGAAAAGATCACGTCGACGGCACCGAAGCTTGCGTCTGCCGACACCGACATTATCTCAAACGGAAACTTGTTTTAATGGGGAAGCCATGACCAGCACCCGCAAAGCCCGCGCCGTCGGCGTCAACCATATCGCGCTGGAGGTCGGCAACATCGACGAGGCGCTCGCCTTCTACGGCAGCCTGTTCGAGTTCACCCTGCGCAGCAAAAGCGACACCTCCGCCTTTATCGATCTCGGCGACCAGTTCATCGCCCTGCAACAGGGACGCCGCCAGTCGCCGGACGACGGTCGCCATTTCGGCCTGGTGGTCGACGACCGGGACGCCGTGCGGACGGCCCTGGAAGAACAGGGCGTCCAGGTCCTGCCGGGCCGGTTTCTCGATTTCCTCGACCCCTGGGGCAACCGGATCGAGATCGTTCCCTACGAGAACATTCAGTTCTCCAAAACCGACGGCGTACTCCGCGGCATGGGGATGAGCGACCTGGAGAAGAACGAGAGCGCCCGCAACGAACTCGCCGAGAAGGGGATGGGGCCCGGCTGACCGGTCAGGCGATCTTCCCGCCGAGCTCGTCCTCGATGAAAGCGCGGATGATGCTCTGCATGTCCGTATCGCGTTTGAAGCCCATCGCGTCGGCCCGCGTTGTCTCCAGTCGGGAGGGCCAGCCGTAGACGATCTTCTCGATCGCCGCATCCGGCTGCCACTTCACCCGTGCCGCCACCTCGGGACCGGCGACCGCCTCCAGCGCGTCGACCATTCCGCGCACCGTGGCGGTGAAGCCGGGCAGCGGTACCGTGCGCCAGGGACCGAAGGCCGACCCGTCGAGATCGTGGGCATGGCGGGTATTGGCGACGATGGTGCGGGGGCTGGCGAGCCACATCTCGGTCTCCGGCGCCACCGGGCAGACCGCCTCGTCGCCCTGAAGCGGCTCGCGGATGATCGAGCTGGCGAAGGTCGAGGCCGCCTTGTTCGGCTTGCCCGGCCGCACCACCACCGTCGGGTAGCGCAGGCTGCGGCCGTCCACATAGCCCTTGCGGGCGTAGTCGTTCACCAGAAGCTCGCCGATCGCCTTCTGCACGCCGTAGGAGTTCTGCGGCGTGATCTGCTGGTTGTCGCTCACCACGTCGGGCAGATCACCGCCATAGACCGCGCAGGAGCTGGAGAACACCAGCTTCGGCAGGTTGCCGTGCTTGCGGGCGATCTCCAGGATCGTGCGGGTGGCGTCCAGGTTGACCGCCATGCCGAGGTCGAAATCCGCCTCCGCCCCCGCGCTCACAACGGCGGCGAGGTGGAAGACGCTGTCGGTATCGGCGCGGATCGCGTCGGCGAGCAGATCCTCATCTGTGACGTCGCCGACGATCGAGCGGACGCGGCTGTCGCCGGCGAGCTCCTCCGGCGCCTCGACCATGTCGGCCAGCACAAGCTCTTCCACCGCAAGCGCGTTGTCGTCCAGCAGCGTGCGGGCGAGCTTCTTGCCGAGGAACCCGGCACCGCCGGTGATCGCGATCTTCATGGTTTCCGTCCCCTGATGTCTTTCTGTCTGGTGCCGAGGCGGCTCAGCGGGTCAGCGCCTTGAACCATCCGAGCCCCTCGATCGTCCCTGCCTTGGGCCGGTACTCGCAGCCGACCCAGCCGTCATAGCCGAGCCGGTCCATGGTCTCGAACAGGTAGGGATAGTTGACCTCGCCGATATTGGGCTCGTGGCGTTCGGGCACCCCGGCGATCTGCACGTGGCGGATGATGTCCAGGTGCTTCTCGAAGGTCTTCGCCGTGTCGCCCTGCATGATCTGGCAGTGATAGAAATCGAACTGCAGGCCGACATTGTCCGCGCCGACCGCCTCGATGATGGTGCGGGCCTGTTCCTGGTAGTTGAGGAAGTAGCCCGGGATGTCGCGGGTGTTGATCGGCTCGATGATCAGGGTCTTGCCCTTGGCCGCCGCTTTGGGGGCGGCACGTTTCAGGTTCGAGACGAGCGTGTCGGTGCAGGCCTCCGGCGTCATGCCGTCGGTCATGATCCCGCTCATCACGTGCAACAGGTCGTTGCCGATCACCTCGGCATAGGACAGGGCCTTGTCGATGGCGGCGTCGAACTCCGCCTCGCGCCCCGGCATGGCGCCGAGACCGCGCTCGCCCTTGGTCCAGTCGCCCGGCGGCAGGTTGAACAGCGCCTGGGTGAGGCCCGCCGCCTCAAGCTTGGCGCGGATCTCGACCGCCTCGTGCTCGTAGGGGAACAGGAACTCCACCCCCTCGAACCCGGCCATCTGGGCGGCGTCGAAGCGGTCGAGGAAATCCACCTCGTTGAACATCATCGACAGATTGGCGGCGAATTTCACCATGGCGTCCCGATCCCGTGTCCTTATGCTTTCAGCCAACGATACGCGGGCCGCCGGTCGCGGCCAAGGCGTCAGACAAACCGACGACCGGGGGAAACGAATGGCACCGATCCTGGGCTGCGTGGCCGACGACTTCACCGGCGCGACCGACCTCGCCAACAACCTCGTCCGCGGCGGCATGCGGACGGTCCAGCTCATCGGCGTGCCGGGACCGGAGACCGCAGTCCCCGACGTGGACGCCATCGTCGTCGCCCTGAAATCCCGCACCAACCCCGCCGCCGAGGCCGTCGACATGTCGGTCGCCGCCCTCGACTGGCTGAAGACGGCGGGCTGCCGCCGCTTCCTGTTCAAGTACTGCTCGACCTTCGATTCGACCGACGCCGGCAATATCGGTCCGGTCGCGGATGCCCTGCTCGACCGGCTGGGGGCCGACTTCACCATCGCCTGCCCCGCCTTTCCGGAGACCGGGCGGACCATCTTCAAGGGCCATCTCTTCGTCGGGGACCAGCTCCTCTCCGACACCCATATGCGGCACCACCCGCTGACCCCGATGACCGACAGCAACCTCGTCGCCGTGCTCGGCCGGCAGACCGCGCGCAAGGTCGGCCTCATTCAGCACCGCGACATCCAAGGCGGCGTCGACGCCATCCGCGCCAAGGTCGACGCCCTGAAGGCGGAGGGCTGCGGCTACGCGATCCTCGATTCGGTGGACGACGTACAGCTTCACACGGCGGGCGAGGCCCTGGCCGACCTCGATCTGATCACCGGCGGTTCCGGCATCGCCATAGGCCTGCCCGAGGCCTACCGCCGCCGCGGGATGCTGGCCCCGGCGCCGGGCGCCGACGCGGTGCCGGCGGTGCCGGGCCGAGCCGCCGTGGTCGCAGGCTCCTGCTCGGCGGCGACGCTGGGTCAGATCGCCGAATGGGAGAAGCAGCACCCGTCCTTCAACGTCGACCCACTGAAACTGGCCGACGGCGCGGATGTGGTCGCGGAGGCCCTGGCCTTCGCCCGCGAGCGGATCGCCGACGGCCCGGTGCTGATCTACGCCTCCGCGCCGCCGGAGGTGGTGAAGTCGATCCAGGATCGGCTCGGCCGGGCGGAGGCGGGGGAACTGGTCGAAAGCGCCATGGCCCGGATCGCCAAGGCCCTGGTTGACGAGGACGGGGTCCGCCGCCTCGTGGTCGCCGGCGGCGAGACCTCGGGCGCGGTCGTCTCCGCGCTCGGCGTGACCGGCCTGCATATCGGCGCCCAGATCGACCCCGGCGTGCCCGGTACGGTGACCTTGGGAACCGGCGAGCCGATCGCGCTCGCCCTCAAGTCCGGCAATTTTGGCGCCCCCGACTTCTTCGAGAAGGCCCTGCGGGAAATGGCCTGACAGCTCAAACCCCTCAGCGCACTCCCCGGCCTTGTGCCGGAGCCCACGTCCGGGACTGCACACTCATTGGGCCGGATGTGCCGGACGAGCCGTAGGCCCCGGCACAAGGCCGGGGGATCTCGTTAGGAAGATAGCGAGGGCGCTCCCTACCCCAGATGCGCCATCGCGTGGCGCACCACCTTGGCCATGACGGTCGGCAGGGCCGCCTCGCCGAGACGGTCGACCGGCCACCAGCGGGCATCGGTGACCGGCGGGCCATGCTCGACCCGGCCGGACAGCACCGTCAGTTCCAGATGGAAATGGGTGAAGGTGTGGCGCACGACCCCGGGCAGCTCGCGCCAGGCCACACCCTCGACCGGCGCATGGACGCCCGCATCGCCGCTCGGTGCGTCTTCGCTCCAGGGCGAGGACGGCACCTCCTGCATGCCGCCGAGCAGGCCGCTCTCCGGGCGGCGGCGCAGGAGGATCGCGCCGTCGCCGTCGATCAGGAAGAAGCAGGTGCCGCGCCGGGTCGGCTTGGTCTTCTTCGGGGCCTTGCGCGGCAGCTCCTCGGCCACCCCCTCCAAGCGGGCGACGCAGGCGTCGGACCAAGGGCAGGTCAGGCATTTCGGCTTGCGCGGGGTGCAGACCGTGGCGCCCAGATCCATGATGGCCTGGGCGTAATCTCCGGCCCGTTCCGCCGGCGTGATCTCGGCAGCACGCGCCTTCAGTTTCGGCTTGGACGCCGGCAGCGGATCGGTCACCCGGCGCAGGCGGGCGACCACCCGCTCCACATTGCCGTCGAGGATGGTCGCCGGCCGGTCGAAGGCGATGGCGGCGATGGCCGCCGCCGTGTAGTCGCCGATTCCCGGCAGCGTCTTCAGTCCCGCCTCGGTGTCCGGAAACCGCCCGCGGTGGTCGGCAGCGACCGCAACGGCGCAGCGATGCAGGTTGCGGGCCCGGGCGTAGTAGCCGAGCCCCGCCCATTCGCTCAGCACCGCGTCCAGGTCCGCAGCCGCCAGGGCCTCGACCGACGGCCATCGCGCCGTGAACCGTTGGAAATAGGGCCCCACGGTCGCCACCGTGGTCTGCTGAAGCATGATCTCGCTGAGCCAGACCCGGTACGGGTCGGGCGTCTCCCCCGGCTCGGCGCGCCAGGGCAGGCGCCGGCGATGCCGGTCGTACCAGGCGAGCAGGCGGCGGGAGAGGTCGGCGGGCGGTATCGGTGCGGCAGCGGTCATCGCCGCAGAAGATAGCCTGGGACGGCGCCGATGCCATATGCTTGGGCAACACATCCGACGGGACCGGGAGCCATGGCGGCGAAGAGCAGCAAGACGGCAGAGCGCGCAGATGCCTCGGCGACGGGGACCAGGGAGGTCCGGCGCGGCGGCATGCGCGCCCTGTCCTACCTGGCGCCGGGCCTGACCGATCCCCTGTTCCGCAAGCGCGGCTTCGTCGAAGGCCGCATCCCCCGCGACTGGCCGCAGATCGTCGGCGCGGACCTCGCCCGCTTCTGCGCGCCCGAGTCGCTCGATTTCCCGAGAGGGCGGCGGGACGGCGCGACCCTGCGGGTCGTCGCCCTTCCCGGACGGGCACTGGAGCTCCAGCATCTCGCACCGCAGATCATCGAACGGGTGAACGGCCATTTCGGCTGGGCGGCGGTGGCGCGGCTGACCCTGCGCCAGGGCCTACTGCCGGCGCCGCCGAAATCGACCCGGCCCCGGTTGCGCCCGCTGGCGGAACGCGAGAAAACCGCAATCCGGGCGCAGGTGGAGAGTGTGACCGACCCGTCGCTGCGCGACCGACTCGCCGCGCTCGGCGAAGCCCTGGCCGGCCGCGCGCCGGAGCGCTCCGGCCCGGGGACCGTCGGAGGAAACGACGACGGAACCTGACGTCAGGTCACGGAAGCCGGAAAATGGCCGCAATCGCGGACTATCCGGAACACTTGCCGCGCCGAGGAGACTCGGCGTAATGTCCTCAACATCTGGTGTGCGGGAGCAGGGAATGCATCGCAGAACACTAAATCTTGGTATTCTTGGTCTGGCCGGAGCCGCGCTGGCCCCGTCTCTCGCGCGCGCCGCCGAGGAGGTCGATCTCGAGGCAGCCATGGCGCCGCGGGTGCTCGGCGATCCGGACGCGCCGCTCACGATGATCGAGTTTTCGTCGCTGACCTGCCCGCACTGCGCCTCTTTCCACGAGCAGAGCTACAAGCGGATCGTCGAGACCTATGTCGACACCGGCCGCATCAAGTTCGAGCTGCGCGACTTCCCGCTGGACCAGTACGCGCTGCGCGCCTCGGCCATGGCCCGGGCGATCGACGGGAAGGCGTATTTCGCGCTGATCGACCTGCTCTTCAAACAGCAGTCGAGCTGGACCCGCTCCTCCAACCCGCTCGACTCGGTCAAGAAGATCGGCCGCCTCGCCGGCATCCCGGCCCAGACGGCCGACGCCTACATGACCGACAACGCGCTGCTGGACGCGATCCTCAACGGCCGGATCGCCGCTCAGAACGCCTTCGACGTCAACTCGACGCCGACCTTCGTGATCGGCGAGGAGGTGATCCGCGGCAACGAGCGGTTCGAGACCTTCCAGGACGCGATCGAGGGTCAGCTCGCCTGACCCCTGCCGACGGAGACCCATCACGGTGCATTTCAGCAAACTGCGTCTGACCGGGTTCAAGTCCTTCGTCGAGCCGACCGAACTGGTCATCGAGGAGGGTCTGACCGGCGTGGTGGGTCCCAACGGCTGCGGCAAGTCGAACCTGGTCGAGGCGCTGCGCTGGGTGATGGGCGAGACCTCCGCTAAGCAGATGCGCGGCGGCGGCATGGACGACGTCATCTTCGGCGGCACCGACTCCCGCCCGGCCCGCAACATGGCGGAAGTCGGCCTCCTCGTCGCCAACGACGATCACCGGGCGCCGGCTCAGTTCAACGACTCCGACGAACTTGAGATCACCCGCCGGATCGAGCGCGAGAAGGGGTCGCACTACCGGGTGAACGGCAAGGACGTGCGCGCCCGCGACGTCCAGCTCCTGTTCGCCGACGCCGCGACCGGCGCGCGCTCGGCCGGTCTGGTCAGCCAGGGCAAGATCGGCAGCATCGTCCAGGCCAAGGCCTCCGACCGGCGGGCGCTGCTGGAGGAGGCGGCGAACATCCGCGGGCTGCACACCCGGCGGCACGAGGCGGAGCTGCGGCTTCGGGCGGCCGAGCAAAACCTGGAACGGCTGGACGACGTTTTGAAGGCGCTGGAGGGTCAGCGCTCGGCCCTGCGTCGGCAGGCTCGGCAGGCCCAGAGGTACCGCGACCTCAGCGAGAAAATCCGACAGGCGGAATCCATCGTCCTGCACGCACGCTGGACCCATACGATGGAGGAGCGGCGCAAAGCCGGCACCGCCCTGGCCGAATCGCGGGACCGGGTCACCACGGCCACCCAGGCCGCCGCCGCCGCCAGCACCGCCCAGAGCGATTCCGCGGCCAGCCTGCCCGGTCTGCGCCAGAGTGAGGCCGAGGCGTCGGCCGAGCTGCAGCGCCTGACCGTCGCCCGAAGCGAACTCGACGCCGAAGAACGCCGGATCGTCACGGCCCGCAGCGAAGCCGAGACCCGGCTGCGTCAGATCGCCGACGATGTGGTCCGCGAGAAGACCCTGGTCGAGGAGGCCGCGGCGTCTTTGGCCAGACTGACCGGGGAACGGGACTCCCTGGTCGCCGCCGGCGACGGCGAGGCCGAGGCCCAGGAGGCCAGCGCCGCCGCCCTCGCCAAGGCCAACCGGGACGCCGAGGAGGCGGAGGAGGCGGTGCACAAGACGACCGAGGCGATCGCCGTGGCCGACGCCCGCCGGGCGGCGCTGGAACGTCAGGTCCGCCAGGCCGAGGAGCGGATCGCCCGGCTCGACCGCCAGCAGGCGGATCTGGCCGAACGGCGCGCGGATCTCGTCCGCCAGGCCGTCCCCGAGGCAGAGCGGAGCGCCGCCGAAGACGCCGTGTCCCAGGCCGCCGCCGCCGCGGAGTCGGCCGAAGCCGCGATCCCCGCGGCCCAGCAGGCACGCGGCGCCGCCGCGGACGCGGAGAAGGCGGCGCGGACGGCAGCCCGGGAGATCGAAGCAGCCGCCTCGGAACTGGAGACCGAAGCGACTGGGCTGCGGCGTCTGCTGATGCAGGCCAAGGACGAGGCAGCCCCCATCGTCGACGACGTTACGGTCGCGCCCGGCTACGAGGCCGCCCTGGGGGCCGCACTCGGCGACGATCTGGAAGCGCCGGCACTCGCCGCCGACGCGGAGGCCAGTGCCGGCGGCTGGCGCGCGGGAGCAAGGGCGACCGACAGTGGATGGCCGGCCGGGATCGACCCGCTCGCCCCCCATGTCACAGCACCGGCGGCGCTTGCGGCCCGCCTCGCCAGCATCGGCATCGCCGCCGACCCGGCGGCCGCGGCGGCGGCGCAGACCGCCCTCGCCCCCGGCATGCGCCTCGTGACCCGCGACGGCGGCATGTGGCGCTGGGACGGATTCGTGCAGACCCCGGGGGCGCCGAGCGCGGCCGCCATCCGGCTGGAGCGCCGCAACCGGCTCGCCGAGCTCGACCGTCAGCTCGCCGACCGGCGCGGCGCCCTGGACGTCGCGCGCTCCGAGGCGGAGCACGCCGCCGAACGCGCCGCCGAGGCCCTGGAGGCGGTCGAAACGGCCAGACGCGCCCGCGACGCGGCGTCGGACAGCCTGTCGCGCGCGAAATCCGCCGCCGCCGAGATCGAGTCCCGGGTCGCCGCCGTCGACACCAAGCTGGCTGCCCTGGACGACGGCGCGGCCCGCCTGGCCGGCGAGCGGGAGGAGGCCACGACCGCCGACGCCCAGGCGAAGGCGGAGCTGGAGACGGTGCCCGACGTCGAGGCGCTGCGGGCCGATTCCGCGCGCCTGCGCGCCGCGCTCTCCGAATGCCGGGCCGAGCTGGTGGAGGCACGGACCGAGCATGACCGGTTGGTGCGCGACGCCGAGGCGCGCCGCACCCGGCTGTCCTCGACCGAGGGCGAGATCGCATCCTGGGAGCAGCGGCGCGAGCGGGCCGAGGGACGGCTCGCCGACCTCGACAGCCGCCGGCAGTCGGAGGAGGCGGAGATCGCCCGGCTCGCCTCGCGCCCGGCCGAAATCGCCGAGGAGCGCGAGAAGGTCGTCGGTCTGATCGAGACCTCGGACCTCAAGCGCAAGCAGGCCGCCGACGCCCTCGTCTCGGCCGAGAGCCGCCAGACCGAGCTCGACCGGGTGGCCCGGGAGGCGGAACGCGCCGCCGGCGAGGCGCGCGAGGCTCGGATCCGCGCCGAGGCCCAGCTCGAGCAGATCAACCAGACGCTGCGGGTCGAGCGCGAGCGCATTCTCGAACGGCTGGAATGCACGCCGGACGAGATCCTGGTCAAGGCGGGGATCGATCCCGAGGCGCCGCTTCCCGATCCCGAGCAGACCCAGCGCACCCTCGACCGGCTGAGCGGCGAGCGCGAGGGACTGGGTCCGGTCAACCTGCGGGCCGAGACGGAACTCGAGGAACTCGACGAGCAGATCGAGGGCATGGAGCGGGAGCGCGACGACCTGACCGGCGCGATCCAGCGCCTGCGCAGCGCCATCGCCGCCCTGAACAAGGAGGGACGCGAGCGGCTTCTGGCCGCGTTCAACCAGGTCGACGGTCATTTCCAGACGCTGTTCCGGCGGCTGTTCGGCGGCGGCGAGGCGCACCTGAAGCTGACCGAGGCGGACGACCCGCTGGAAGCCGGGCTGGAGATCATGGCCAGCCCGCCGGGCAAGAAGATGCAGCACCTGTCGCTGCTCTCCGGCGGCGAGCAGGCGCTGACCGCCGCCGCCCTGGTCTTCGCGGTGTTCCTGACCAACCCGTCGCCGATCTGCGTGCTTGACGAGGTCGACGCTCCGCTGGACGACACCAACGTCGATCGCTTCTGCTCGCTGCTGCAGGACATCGTCAAGGAGACCGGCACCCGGTTCCTGGTCATCACCCACCACCGGATGACCATGGCCCGCATGGATCGGCTGTTCGGCGTCACCATGGCGGAGCGGGGCGTCAGCCAGCTCGTCTCCGTCGATCTGGCGCGCGCGGAGCGGCTTCGCGACGCAGGCTAAAACACTTCCGAAGATTTTCTGTTATTTATCAGATGCTTGCAGACCGTTTCGCAGTGCGGCCGCAGCCTTGACACCCTATAAGGGCCTGCGTATGGTTGCGCCGCTTCGCCGGGGGTCCGGCAAGCACGGGATTCGTCGCGTCCATGGAGGCGTCGGGGTCCGGATCGAAGCGCTTTCGGGACCCGCCCGTCGGGTCTGGTATGGGGAATGGACGACAGGAAATCCCCTCCCTCGCTTGAAAGCCTTGCCGACCGCGTCAAGCGGGCGCGAGGCGGCGGGGACCGAGATCGGCGCAAAGGTCTGGAATCCACTCTTCCGAGCAGCGCGATGGGGCTCGCCTTCCGCGTCGGCGTCGAGCTTGTGGCCGGTGTCATCGTGGGGGCGGCGATCGGATACGGGCTCGATCAATGGCTGGGCACCTCGCCCTGGATGTTGATCGTGTTTTTCTTTCTCGGGGCCGCAGGCGGGATGATGAACGTCTACCGCGCGGCCACAGGACAGGGCCTCGCGGTCGGGTACGACAAGAACCCGGACGATGACGGCCCGAACGGAGTTGGCCCGAAAGGGTCGGATCATTCGGACGGCGGTTCGCCGGACGGCGGTAAAAAAGAGGGGTAGCAGGTGGCGTCTCCGGTCGAACAGTTTCAGATCAAGACCATTGGCCCGGACCTCCATGTCGCGGGCATGGACATCTCGTTCACCAACTCGGCCGCCTTCATGATCCTGGCGACCGTGGTCGTGGGCGTGTTCCTGACCCAGTCGATGAGCGGACGGCACCTGGTGCCGACCCGCATCCAGTCGATGGCGGAACTGTCCTACGAGTTCATCGCCAACATGGTGCGCGAGAATGTCGGCTCCGAAGGCCGGCCCTACTTCCCGCTGATCTTCACGCTGTTCATGTTCATCCTGGCCGGCAACCTGCTGGGCATGATCCCCTACAGCTACACCTTCACCAGCCAGATCATCGTGACCTTCGCCATGGCGATCACGGTGTTCATCGCCGTGACGATCATCGCCCTGCTGAAGCACGGCACCCATTTCTTCAGCTACTTCCTGCCGGAAGGCGCGCCGGTCGTGCTGGCGCCGCTGCTGATCGTGATCGAGGTGCTGTCCTACCTGTCGCGCCCGATCAGCCTGTCGGTGCGACTGTTCGCCAACATGATGGCCGGCCACACCATGATGAAGGTGTTCGGCGGCTTCGTGGTCGCGCTCGGCATCTTCGGCGTGGCGCCGCTCGCGGTCCTGGTCGCGCTGACGGCATTCGAAGTCCTGGTCGCGGTGCTGCAAGCCTACGTGTTCGCGATCCTGACCTGCATCTATCTCCACGACGCGATCCATCTGCACTAACCGATCCCGTCGCGAGTAGCCCAACCAGCCTCTAACCTCCCAACGAACGGAAGGATAAGACCCATGGAACTCGAAGCCGCCAAGATGATCGGAGCCGGTCTTGCCGTTATCGCCCTCATGGGTGTCGGCGTCGGTATCGGCAACATCTTCTCGACCCTGATCGCGTCGATCGCCCGCAACCCGGCGGCCCGCGGCGAAGTGTTCGGCATCGGCATTCTGGGCTTCGCCCTGACGGAAGCCGTCGCGCTGTTCGCGCTGCTGATCGCGTTCCTCATCCTGTTCACCTGATCCGGTTCCGGGTGCCCGCCGTCCGGCCGGCACCCTCGACCCCCGTCAGGAGGATGACGACATGATCGCCAACAGCGTGACCCGCTGGTCCCGGCGCATCGGTCTCGCCGCCGTCGCAACGGTTGCCGCCCTCCCGTCCTGGGCGGCGACCGACGGCGGAGGCGGTGGCCTGCCGCAGCTCGACGTCAGCACCTATCCGACCCAGATCTTCTGGCTGTTCGTCAGTTTCGCCCTGCTCTACTTCGTGATGTCGAAGGTCGCGATCCCGCGCATCGCCGACGTTCTCGAAGAGCGCCAAGAGCGGATCGAGGACGACATCGAGACCGCCGACCGCCTTCGGGCCGAAGCGGAAGCGGTGAAGGCCGAATACGAGAAGGCGGTGGCCGACGCCCGCTCCGAGGCGCACGACCGTGTCCGCAAGGTCATGGACGAGATCGCCGACTCCCATGCAAAGGCCGAGGCCGAGGCGGCGAAGAAGACCGCCGAGACCACCAAGGCCGCCGAGGCCCGGATCGCCGAACAGCGCACCGAGGCTCTGGAAAGCCTGAAGTCCGTCGCCAGCGAAGCCGCCGCCGAGGCGACCGCCAAGCTGACCGGGCTGAAGGTGACCGACGCCAAGGTCGGCAAGGCTGTCGACGCGGCGATGCAGGGAGGTGCGTGATGTTCTCAGATCCGACATTCTGGGTCGCCGTCTCCTTCGTCCTGTTCCTGGGCCTGGTGTTCTGGAAGGGCTGGAGCAGCATCGTCAGCAGCCTCGACAAGCGGGCCGAGGAGATCAAGCGCAAGCTCGACGAGGCGCAGCAGCTCCGTGAGGAGGCGCAGGCCGCCAAGGCCGACTACCAGCGCCGCCAGCGGGACGCCCTTCAGGAGGCCGAGGCCATCCTGGAGCATGCCAAAACCGAGGCCGCCCGCATGCGCGAGGAGGCCGAGTCGAAGCTCGAACAGTCCCTCGCCCGCCGCGAGCAGCTTGCCATGGAGAAGATCCAGGCCGCCGAAGCCAAGGCGCTTCAGGAAGTTCGGGCGCAGATGGTCGACCTGGCCGTTGCCGCAACCCGGCGCCTGATCCAGGACAACATCGACGACGCGACCCAGCACAAGCTGGTCGCCAACGCCATCGACGAGATTCCGACGCGCCTGCAGTAACGCGCGCGGCTCCCGGCGAGACGGATCGCGGCCCGGCAGTTCCCTGCCGGGCCGTTTTCCGTTCGGCCGGATGGGAATTGAGACCTAATCCTGCGGTGTGTCCGCCCTGTCGCCGTCGAACATAAGCCGAAGACGGGCGCGCTGCGCCTCACGGATGTGGTGGCGCGCCGCCTGCTCGGCCCGGGCCTGATCCCGCGCCTCGATCGCCGAAAGTATCTCTTCGTGCTCCTGCCGCGCCGTCCCCGACCGGCCGGTCAGCGACAGGGTGGTCATGCCGAGCAGCGCCATGGCGTCGCTCAGAACGTTCAGGGTCTTGAGCAGATAGCGGTTATGCGCGGCACGGTACAGGGTGCCGTGGAACTGGCGGTTATGGGTGGCCAAGGCCTTCGGGTCGCCGTCCCCCGGATCGGCGGCGATCAGATCGCGGATCAGGGTGATCTCGGCCTCGGAGGCGTGACGTGCCGCCAAGCCCGCCGCCGTGCCCTCCAGCACCTCGCGCATCTGATAGAGCTCCATCACCGCCTGATGGTCGAGCTCGGCGATGACCATGCCGCGATAGGGAACGAAGGTGAGCAGCCCATCGGCTTCCAACCGGCGCAGCGCCTCGCGCACCGGCGTCCGGCTCACCTCCAGCCGCTTGGCCATCTCGATTTCGCGGATCCGTTCGCCCGGCTTCAGCTCGCCGGCCTGGATCGCCTCGCGCAGACGGTGATAGGTCCACTCGCCCCGCGACTCGGAGGGCCGCGACTCCGAGGGCCGCGGGTCCGAAGGCTGTGACGCGGACGGGCGGGCGGCCTCCTCGCCGCCACCGCGCCCGCCATCGACCGGATTCAGTTTTTTCGAGCCCCGCGCCATGCCGGGGAGTATGCCCTACTCGGCGGCTTTGACACGACCCGAAGTTGCCTCTTCGCCCGCACCGGCGCCGGCCAGCTTGCCGAACACCGCGCCGGACATCAGCCCGGTGCCGCCCGGATAGTTGAAATAGAACAGGCCGCCGACGAGCTCGCCCGCCGCGTACAGCCCTGGAATCGGGTTCATGTCCACGTCGACCACCTGGCCGCGGTCGTCGATGCGCAGGCCGCCGAAGGTGAAGGTGATGCCGCAGGTGACCTGATAGGCCTCGAACGGCCCCTGCTCGATCCGCACCGCCCAGTTCGACTTCGGCACCGCGAGGCCCTCGGTTCCCCGGCCGTCCTTGACGTTGGGGTTGAAGGCAACGTCGGTCTGGACCGCGTCGTTATAGGCCTTCACCTCGGCCAGGAAGGCGTCCTTGTCCACGCCCTCGAGCTTGCCCGCAAGCTCCTCGAGGGTCTCGCCGGTGACCTTGGTGACCTGGCGGATACGGTACTCGTCGCGCTGCAGGTGCACGGTCTGCTGGTCGAAGATTTGCCACGCCATCTGGCCCGGCTGGTTGAGGATCACGCGGCCGTATTTGGCATAGGTGTAGTTACGGAAGTCCGCCCCCTCGTCGACGAAGCGCTTGCCGTCGGCGTTGACCATGATCGAGAACGGGTAGGAGTGCTTCTGGAAGTTGTCGCCGACCGCCAGATCGCCGAATTCCGGCGCGTTGAAATCCCATCCCACCGCGTGGCCGCCGGACCAGTTGCCGTAGGGGCAGGCGCCGATCTCCAGCGCCATGCGGATGCCGTCGCCGGTGTTGAAGCGGGTGCCGCGCACCTTCGCCAATTCCCAGCCGGGCCCCATGTAGCGGGTCCGCCATTCCGGGTTCGCCTCGAAGCCGCCGCTGGCCAGCACGACCGACCGGGCGTGGATCGTCTCGATGCCGTTGGGGCCCTTCACCTTGACGCCCGACACCTTCACGTCGTCGTAGATCAGCGACAGGGCGCGGGTGCCGTAGCGGATCTCGATGCCGTTCTTCTCCGCCGCCTGCCACAGGGCCTCCACCAGGCCGGGACCGCCGCCCCAGGCCTCCACCGTCAGGCCGCCCCAAAACTTGAACTTGCCGTCGACCTTGAACGCCTGGCGTCCCCAGATCGGCTGGAACCGCACGCCTTTGCCCTTCATCCACATGAGCGTGTCGTAGGACGACGTGACCAGGGTCTCCGCCAGGTCCGGATTGCAGCGGTACTGGGTCACCCGGAACATGTCGTCGAAGAACTGGTCCGAGGTGTAGGTCCCGAAGTCGGTGATCGCCACTTCCTCGTCGGTGATGTCGGGCATCAGCGCACGAAGATCGTCGACCCCGTTGTAGACCGTGCGGATGGCGCCGGCGGTGAAGCGGGTGTTGCCGCCGCCCTCGTCCTCGGACGCCCGCTCCAGCACCAGGACGGAGGCCCCGGTCTCCCGCGCCGACAGCGCGGCACAGAGCGCAGCGTTTCCGGCACCGACGACGACGACATCCCATTCAGCCATGGCTCTCTCTCCTTAGGGGCGCTCACGCACCGGGTCCGCGCTTCGCCGACCCTCGGCTATTTAATCTCAATTCTTTGTATACAATCCGGGACGACGCCCTGTCCAGCATCGCGAGTGCGCCTGGCCCGGAGCCAACCGCCGCCGGAGCCGCCAACCGCCGGCAGGGCGACATCAGCAATCGCCAAGGCGGCGACGCAGCGGTTAGTCTCTCGCGATGCGTCCGTGGAACCAGACCGTCGGCCCCCGTCTTCGCGTGGTGATCGCCCCCAACGTGGCCGTCGGCCCGGGCAAGGCCGATCTGCTGCAGGGCGTGGTCGAGACCGGCTCCATCGCCGCCGCCGGCCGACGCCTCGGGATGAGCTACAAGCGCGCCTGGGGCCTCGTCGAGGGCATGAAGGAGGATTTTGGCGCGCCGCTGGTCACGACCAGCCGCGGCGGATCGGCGCGGGGCGGCGCGGAACTGACCGACCTCGGCCGCACGGTCCTGGATCTCTACCGGCGGATGGAGGATCAGGCGGCCGCCGCGACCCAGGAGGAACTGGCGGAACTCCAGGACCTCCTCGCCTGCCAACGGGACTGATCCAGCGGGCCCGATCCCGGCTCCAGAGGGCGGTTGACCCGACATTTCCGGCATGACACGGTTCCGATATAGCCATCAAAACATATCGGCATCCATGAACCCTCTGATCCGCATCCTCCAGCGGGCGGCGCTCTCTCTGACGCTGATCGTGGCCGCGACGGCGTTGCAGGCCGCGGAGGTGCGGGTCGCCGTCGCCGCCAACTTCATCGACGCGGCGAAGGAGATCGGCGCGGCGTTCGAGGCAGAGACCGGGCACCGCGCCGTCCTGAGTTTCGCGTCCACCGGCCAGCTCTTCACCCAGATCGCCGCCGGCGCGCCCTTCGACGTCTTCCTGGCCGCCGACCGGGACCGCCCGCACCGCGCCGTCGCCGACGGGCTCGCCGACCCGGATCACCGCTTTACCTACGCCTATGGCCGCCTCGTCCTGCACAGCCGGGAGCCCGATCTCGTGGTCGGCCCGGAGACCCTCGCCCGCGACCCCGTCGGCCGGCTCGCCATCGCCAACCCCGCAACCGCCCCCTACGGCTTCGCCGCCGTCCAGGTCCTCGAGCGCCTGGGACAGTGGGAGCGGTATGCGACCTCGGTCGTGCGGGGTACGAGCATCGCCCAGACCTACCAGTTCGTGGCGACCGGCAACGCAGAGCTGGGCTTCGTTTCCGCCTCCCAACTCGCCGACCGGACCGGCGGCTCGCGCTGGCCGGTGCCGGACGATCTGCACGACCCGATCGCCCAGGACGCGGTTCTGCTGACGTCGGCGGCGGACCGTGAAGCGGCGCTGGCCTTCCTCGCGTTCCTGAAGGGTCCGCGGGCGGCAGCGATCGTCGAGCGCTTCGGCTACGCGCCGGGCCGATAGCGGAAGCCGCCCATGCCCGATCTCGCCGAGCTCTGGTCGCCGGTCCGCCTCACCCTGATCCTGGCGGCCGTATCGACGCTGGTGCTGCTGGTCGTCGCCACCCCCATCGCCTGGTGGCTGGCCCGCTCGTCGGCGCGCTGGAAGGAGGCGGTGGCCGCGATCGTCGCCCTGCCCCTTGTCCTGCCGCCCACCGTGCTCGGCTTCTACCTGCTGATCCTGCTGGGGCCGGACGGGCCGGGCGGTTGGCTCGCCGAGTTCGGCGGCGCCCGCTCCCTCGCCTTCACCTTCACCGGTCTGGTGATCGGGTCCGTGGTCTATTCCCTGCCCTTCGTCGTTCAGCCGATCCGCAATGCCTTCGAGGCCATGGGCGACCGCCCGCTGGAGGTCGCCGCCACCCTGCGGGCCGGCCCCTGGGACCGGTTCTGGAGCGTCGCGGTGCCGCTGGCCCGCCGCGGATTCCTGACCGGCGCGGTCCTCGGCTTCGCCCATACCATGGGCGAGTTCGGCGTGATCCTGATGATCGGCGGCAACATCCCCGGCGAGACCCGCGTTCTGTCCATCGCCATCTACGACTATGTGGAGACCCTGCGCTGGACCGAGGCGCATGTGCTGTCCGCGGGCATGGTGGTCTTCGCCTTCGCGGTGATCCTGGCGATGCTGGTGCTGGAGAAACGCATTGGGCGGGCGAAACCGTGACCGGGCCCGACGCCGGCCACAGGCTCGACGCCGCCGCCGATACGATCGACGCCCGGTTCGCCGGCGCCGTCGGGAGCTTCGCCCTCGACGTCGCCTTCACCGCGCCGATGCGGGGCATCACGGCGTTGTTCGGCCCCTCGGGCTCGGGCAAGACGACGGTGCTCCGCGCCATGGCGGGCCTGACCCGCCTGTCAGGCCGTCTGTCGGTCGGCGGCGAGGTCTGGCAGGACGATGTCGCCGGCCGCCACCTGCCGCCGCACCGTCGGGACATCGGCTACGTCTTCCAGGAGGCGAGCCTGTTTTCCCACCTGTCGGTGCGCCGCAACCTGCTCTACGGCGCGCGCAGGGCCGAAGGACGGCAAGCTGTGATCGGCTTCGAGGAGGCGGTCTCGCTGCTCGGCCTGGAGCGACTGTTGGAGCGGGGGCCGGGCGGCCTGTCCGGCGGCGAACGCCAGCGCGTCGCCATCGGCCGCGCCCTCCTGTCGGCGCCCCGGCTGCTACTCCTGGACGAGCCGCTCTCGGCGCTGGACGAGGCGTCCCGGGCCGATATCCTCGCCACCTTCGAGCGCCTGCACGACGCCCTGCCGGTCCCGGCGGTCTATATCAGCCACGATCTGGCCGAGGTCGCCCGGCTCGCCGACCGCATGGTCGTGCTGTCCAAGGGACGGGTGATCGCCGAGGGCGAGGTCGGCGCGATTCTGGAACGCCTCGACCTGGCGCCCGCCACCGGACGGTTCGAGGCCGGCGTCGTGCTGACCGCGTCCGTCGTCGGTCACGACCCCGCCTACCAGCTCACCCGCCTCGATCTCGCGGGTCAGGCGGTGTCGATCCCGCGGGTCGCGGTCGCGGTCGGCGAGACCGTACGGCTGCGCATCCGCGCCCGCGACGTGGCGCTGGCCACGGCACCACCCGACGGGATCAGTATCCGCAACCGGCTTGCCGGGCGGATCGTCGAGATCGCCGCCACAGAGGCCACACCCTATGCCGAGACCCTGGTCGAGATCGCCGACGGCGTCCGGCTGCGGTCGCGGGTGACCCGGGAGTCGGTGGCGGATCTCGGGCTCGCTGTCGGCACCCCGGTCTTCGCGCTGGTCAAGACGATCTCCTTCGAGGGCCGCTAGAGCGCGATCGGTTCAGAATGAATCGATCTGAACCGTGAATCGCCCTCTAACTCATTAACGATAGGGCAAATTCACACGACCGGATGGTGCCATCCGGTCGTGATTTTCTCTAGAATTCCCGCAAGACGGATACGGGATTGCAAAGCGATTCCAACTGCTCCCGTCGGGCGATAGAATCGCGCGCCCGCCCGGACAGATGCCATCCGGACTGACGCCACCCGGGCAGACGCCGACCGACGGACCGCCGCCATGACCCGATCCATTCTCCTTATCGAACAGGACACCACCCGAGCGGCGCAGTTCCAGTCCGCCGTCGCGACCCGGACTCTCCGGGTGACCGTGGCTCCCGGGATCGACGAGGCGCTGCTCATGATCACCACCTCGCCTCCCGACGTGATCGTTGTCTCGCCGCCGCCGAAGGAGAAGACGCCCCGCGACGCCAAGGCCGACCGCCCGCCGCCCCAGGGCATCGCCACGGTGAAGCGCCTGCGCTCGGTCGAGCGGTTTCCCGGTCCGATTCTGGTTCTGACCGACAGCATGGCACGCGACGATCAGCTTGACTTCTACAAGGCCGGTGCCGACGACCTGTGTCCGCGCTGGAGCGGCCTCGCCTACACGATCGAGCGCCTGTCCTTCTGGTTCGAGAACACGACCAACAGCCTGAAGGCGTTCGAACGGCGCAAGGCCGCGATCGATGCCCTGCTCGACCCGAAGCCCCGGAGCTGACGAAGCATTCGCGCACGGATGGAACGGGTCTTTCGTCCGGGCGCCGGTACCCTTTCCCACCCCGCGGTGATTGACTCGCCGCCGCGACGGACGACCTCAGAGACCGGCACCGACGACCGCAAGCAGGGGGAGACAGACCATGGCCGGACCGCTCGAAGGGTTTCGCATCATCGACTTGACCAGCGTGGTCTCGGGCCCGCTCGGCACGATGGTGCTTGCCGACCAGGGGGCGGAGGTCATCAAGATCGAGCATCCGGCGGGCGGCGACTTCACCCGGGCCATGGCCAACCGGCGCGGCGGGTTCTCCGCCTCCTTCCTGAACAACAACCGCTCCAAGAAGTCGGTCGCCCTAAACCTGAAGGATCCGCGGGGGGTCGAGGCCGTCTTGAAGCTCGCCGCCACGGCGGACGCCTTCGTGCAGAACTTCCGGCCCGGCGTGGTCGACCGCATGGGCCTCGGCGAGGCGGCGGTGCGGGCGGCGAACCCGTCCATCGTCTACTGCTCGATCAGCGGCTTCGGCGACGCCGGCCCCTACGCCGACAAGCCGGTCTACGACCCGCTCGTCCAGGCGCTGTCGGGGCTGACCTCGATCCAGGGCGGCTCGGACGAGGCGCGGCCCCGGCTCGTGCGCACCATCATCCCGGACAAGCTGACCGGCTATACCTCGGCCCAGGCGATCACCGCCGCCCTGCTGAAGCGCGAGCGCTCGGGCGAAGGCCAGCACGTGAAGGTCTCCATGCTGGACAGCGTGATCGACTTCCTCTGGCATTCGGACATGGGCAGCCAGACCTTCGTCGGCGGCGAACTGCCCCAGGAGAAGGCGGCGAGCTTCATCGACCTGATCTACGAGACCACCGACGGCTACATCACCGTGGCGGTCAACACCGACAAGCAGTGGAAGGCCCTGACCGCCGCGCTGGAGCGCCCGGAATGGCTGGAAGATCCGCGCTTTCTCACGCCGGCCCTGCGGCACGAAAACATCGACGACCGCCTGACCCTGACCCAGGAGGTGCTCGCCACCGCAAGCTCGGCCCACTGGCTGGAGCGGCTGGAGGCCCATGACGTGCCCTGCGCCCCGGTGCTGACCCGCTCCGACATGATCGACCATCCGCAGATCCGGGCGTCGGGCATCGTCGTCGAGCTCGACCACCCGCAGGCTGGGCGCGTGCGTCAGGCAAGACCCGCCGCGACCTTCTCGGTCACCGAGCCGGACCTCTCCAACGGCGCCCCGGTGCTGGGGGCCGATACCGACGCGATGCTCGCCGCCGCCGGCTTCAGCCAGGCGGAGATCGCCACCCTGCGCGCCGAGGGCGTCGCCGGCACCCGCCAGGAGGACGCGGCATGATCGACTTCCACTACTGGCCGACGCCGAACGGATGGAAGGTGGCGATCCTGCTGGAGGAGCTGGGCGTCGACTACACGCTCATCCCGCTGAACATCTCCAAGGGCGAGCAGTTCACCCCCGAATTCCTGGCGATCAGCCCAAACAACCGCATGCCCGCCATCGTCGATCGCGGGGTGGACGGCGCGCCGGTTACCGTCTTCGAGTCCGGGGCCATCCTCTACTACCTCGCCCGCAAGACCGGCCGCTTCATCCCGTCCGATCCGGTCGGAGAGAAGGAGGTGCTGGAATGGCTGTTCTGGCAGACCGGCAACCAGGGGCCTATGGCCGGGCAGCTCAGCCATTTCGTCAACTACGCGCCCGAGGACGTGCCCTACGCCAAGACCCGCTATCTCAACGAGTACGACCGCTGCGTCGCCGTGCTGGAACGGAGGCTGGAGGACCGGGGCTGGATCGTCGGCGACGCCTACACCATCGCCGACATGATCTGCTGGCCCTGGGTGCTGATCGCCAAGCCGCTCGGCGCCTCGCTGGACGCCTATCCCAATGTCAGCCGCTGGCGGGCGGCGATCAAGGACCGGCCCGCCGTGCAGCGTGCCGTCGATCTCGGCAAGGAGTTCCGCCGCTCGGCCCCACCGGACGAGGCCGAGCGCAAGATCCTGTTCACCCAGAGCGGCGCGAGCCTGACGCGGTAGGCGGCTCCCTCACCCAAGCCGTCATCCTGATGCAAATCAGGACCGAGCTCCCGGCCCTACAGCAGCACCGGCCCACCAGCACCGGCGCCGTTTCGATGATGCTGGTTCGACGGCGAGGCTTCGGCGGCGCGGCTTCGACTGCGCAGCTTGATCCTGACGTGCGTCAGGATGACAGGTAACTCCCGACCCCTCCCACCGTCATCCTGATGTCAATCAGGATCAAGCTCCCGGCCCTACAGCAGCACTGGCCCACCAGCACCGGCGCCGTTTCGACGGCGCGGCTTCGACGGCGGGGCTTGATCCTGACGTGCGTCAGGGTGACGGGTAGCTCGCTTAACGGTCATCGGCGACGGGTAAGCTCTCAAACCAAGTCCAGTTGGTGCATCCGCCGCATTACAGTAATGTGACGCAGCCGGATGGCCACCCGCTGGTCTTTCCGCCCTCCGATCATCGATGGAGTCGACGATGTTCTCCTACCTGCGCACATCTGCGTTCGCGCTCGTGGCCGTGGCCACGCTCGCCGGGCCCGCGGCCGCAGAGCCGCTGAAGCTCGTAATTCTGCATCTCAACGACTGGGACAACATGGAGAGCGCCGGCAAGGTCGCCTCCGTCATCGCCGCCGAGAAGGATGCGGCGGAGGCGGACGGCGCGTCGGTGCTGGTCACCTATGGCGGCGACATGATCTCGCCCTCGCTCATGAGCGGCATCGACAAGGGCGCGCACATGATCGAACTGGCCGAGAAGGTCGGCATCCAATACGGCACCCTCGGCAACCACGAGTTCGACCTCGGCGACGAGGTGCTGAAGGCGCGGGTCGCGGAATCCGACTTCGCGTGGATTTCCAGCAACGTCACCCTGGACGGCCAACCCTTTCCGGGTGTCGAGGGCGCGCAGCTCATCGACATGAACGGGTTCAAGATCGGCCTGTTCGGTCTGACCACGCCGGACACCACCTTCCTTGCCAGCCCCGGTCCGGGCGTCGCCTTCGCCGGCTACCCCGAGGCGGGGGCGACGGCGGCCGCCGCGCTGAAGGAACTGGGGGCGGACTTCATCATCGCGCTGAGCCATGGCGGCGAAGGCCTGGAACGCGAGCTCACCCGCCAGGTGAAGGATGTCGATCTGGTGCTCGGCGGACATGACGAGGTGGCGCGGGTCCACTACGACGGCCGCGACATGCTGGTCGGCGGCGGCGCGAAGGGCGAGTTCATCGCCAAGACCTCCATCACTCTCGACCGGGTCGAGAAGCGCGGCAAGATGCGGGTCGTCTGGAAACCGACCTTCGATCTGATCGCAACCCATGGTGCGACCCCCGATCCCCAGGTTCAGGCGCGGGTCGACGCCTACGAAGCCGCCCTCGACGAGGGTCTTGGACAGGTGATCGGCAAGACGGACGTGGAGATGGATACCCGCCGCGCCGCGATCCGCTCGACGGAAACCGCCTTCGGCAACCTGGTCGCCGACGCCAGCCGGGCAGCGACGGGTGCCGATATCGGCCTGGCGAACGGTGGCGGCATCCGGGGCGACACGGTCTATGCCGCCGGTACCGACCTGACCCGCAAGACCATCCTGACCGAGTTGCCCTTCGGCAACGCCACCGTGAAACTGGAGCTGTCCGGCGCGGTGCTGCGCGAAGCCCTGGAGCATGGGGTGAGCGGCGTCGAGGAAACCCAGGGCCGCTTCCCGCAGGTCTCGGGCCTCACCTTCTCCTTCGACGCCTCCAAGCCGGTCGGCTCCCGGATCGTCGATGTCACGGTCGGCGGCGCGCCGCTGGACGACAGCGCCACCTACACGCTCGCCACCAACGACTATGTCGGCGGCGGCGGCGACGGCTACGGCATGCTGCGCGAGGCCAAGGTGATCATCGACGGCATCTCGGGCGGCCTGCTGGCCGGACAGGTGATCGCTTATGTCGAGAGCCGCGGGACGATCTCGACCGGCGTCGAGGGCCGGATCACGCGCCTCGACTGACGTCGCGTCCAATCTCGACGATCGACGGCCCGCATCTTCGGATGCGGGCCGTTCTCGTTCGGACCCCGGTCAGCTGTCCGGCGGCGCACTCGGTGTCAGCACGAAATCGGTCACCACCGTCCAGAACGGATTGGCGACGCCGTACTCGGCCGCCCGCGCCGGATCGTCGTGGTGGACGAACTCCCGGATCAGGCTCTCCTTCACGCCGAACACCGCATCGCTTTCCAGATACGGGTCGTCGTGGACGAAGATGTGGGTGGTCACCGTCTCGAAGCCCGGCGCCGCCACGATGTAGTGCAGGTGAGCCGGGCGGATGTTGCCGCGGCCGAGGCCGTGGAGAAGCTGACCCACCGGTCCGTCGTCGGGAATGCCGTAATAGGTCGGCTTGATCGAGCGGTAGGAGAAGCGCCCATCCGCGCCGGTCCGGAAGATGCCGCGCAGATTGTGCTCCGGCTGCGTCTCCTGCTGAACGTCGTAGAAGCCGTCATGGCTGGTCTGCCAGGTATCGACCGTCGCCCCCTCCACCGGTCGGCCGTCCACATCCGTCACCCGGCCGCTCACGACCAGGGGGTCGCCCTTGCCGTCCTGGGAGATGGTGTCGCCCATGGCCAGACGGGGGGCGCCCTCCACGTGGAACGGTCCCAGCACCGTGTTCTCCGTCGCGCCGGTCGGCCGCCGCGTGTTGATGGCGTCCACCAGCATCGACACGCCGAGCACATCGGACAGCAGGATGTATTCCTGGCGCTTGTCGTCGCACATCTGGCCGGTATCGGTGAGAAAGCGGATCGCCGCCGCCCACTCCTCGTAGGTCGGTTCCACCTCCTTCACCACCGCGTGGAGATGGGCGATGACCGAGCGCATGACCTCCGCCAGACGCGGGTTCTCCGGCTCCCCCATACGCGCGAGCACGGCCTCGACCGACGTCGCCTCGGTGAAATACCCGTCTCCGTCGTCGGCTGCCGTCATGTCCGCCCCCTCGTCTGACCGTCCGCTCCAAGAAGGATAGAGGCGAACGGGCCACGGGGCCAAATCTCCGGCGCTAGGCCTCCTCTAGCGCAGGCGGAACTGCACCGGGACGACCAGCTCCAGACGGGCCTGGGTCATGTCGTCGGGCATGGCCGGCAGCGGCTCGGCGCGCCGGATCATGGCCTCGACCTCCCGGTCGAGCAGGGAGTAGCCGGAACTGCGGTCGATGCGGTGCTGGAGGACGCGTCCGCCGCGATCCATGACGAAATAAAGATAGACCACGCCCTCCTGGCGCCGGCTGCGGGCGCGGCGCGGATACTCCTTGTGCTCCTCGAGCCAGGCCTGAAGGATCGAGACGTAGTCCGTCGAGACGCCCTGCTGTCCGCCGCCGCTGCTGGACGCGGCACTGCCCGCCTGCGCCGACGCGCCGACACCGCTGCGGCCGTCCGACCCCTCGCTGCCCGACGGGGCCGGCCGCCCTTCGTTCTCGATCGGCACGTCCGCCGCCACGGCGGCCGTCCGCTGCGCCACCGGGGCCGGTTCCGTCCGCGTATCCTCCGGCTTCGGGGGCGCAGGCCGGGTTACCGGCATCGGTGGCGCTTCGATTGGAGGTATCTCGATCGGGGCAGTTTCCACCGGCGCCGCTTCGGGCTGCACCCGTGCCAATTCGACCGGCTCGGCCCGCTCGACCGTCACCGGCTCCGGGATCGGCTCCGGGGTCGGCTCTGGGGTCGGCTCCAGGGTCGGTTCTGGCGTCGGCTCTGGGCGCTCGACGGTTTCCAGCATCTCGGTCTCGGCGATGGCGATCACCTCGTCGACCGGCCGCACGACCTCGACGGTCTCCACCGGCACCTCGGCGGGTGCCGGCGGCGGTGGAGCGGTCGGTGTCGCCGTCTCCGGCGAAGGCTCCCGGGTCTCGGCTTTCTCGGGCTGCGCCGTGTCCGGTTTCGCGACCGGAGCCGCCGCAGGGCCGACCGGGTCTGCCCTGTCGATCTCGGTTACCGCGCGGGCGACGCTGCCGGGCGCCCCACCCGACGGACCCAGCGACACCTCGATCCCGCCCCTGCCCGTGGCGGCGGCCCCCTTCTTCTCGGGTTCGAGCACCAGGGCGAGGGCGGCGGCGACATGGACCGCAACGGCGACGCAGATCGCCAGGCCGAGATGCCGGGAGCGGATCCGCATCAGCCATCCCCCGCCGGAAGGGTCAGAAGCTGCAGCGACGTCACGCCGGCCTCGCGCAGCAGCTCCATGAGAGACACGACATCGGTGGCGGCCACCGCCCCGTCCGCCTTCAGCCGCACCGTTCCCACCGCACCCGGCCCAGCGTCACCCGACCCGCCCCGGTCGGCGACGGCGGCCGCCAGGGCGGCGCGATCCATCGTCTCACCGTTCAGGGCAAGCCGCCCGTCGGCACCGACCTGCACCAGCAGGTCCTCGATCTCTACCGGGCCCGCGTTCAGGGATTTCGGCGGATCGATGGCAAATGGGTCGGACGCCGCGAGCCGACCGGCCAGCATGAAGAAGATCAGCAGCAGGAAGACGACGTTGATCAGGGGCAGAATCCGCTCGTCGTCGTTGCGCGGCCTGCGGGGGGAGAGGAGCTGCACCGCCGCCTCCTACCGGGACCCGGCGCGCATGAAGGACAGGTTCCGCACTCCAGCGGCGGACAGCCGGTCGAGCACGTCCACAGCGCGCTGAAGGGGGACGCCCTCGGCCGGGCGGATGAGCACCCGTTGGTCCGCGTTCTCGCGCAGCTTTTCGCCGATCCGCCGCTCGGCCTCCTCGGCGCTTACCCGCCGCCCGCCGAGGCGCAGCCCGTCGGACCGGATCTCCAGCATCATCGCACCGGTCAGCGACGTGCCGGCGCCGGCCGAGGCCGGCGGCGTCAGGTCGATCGATCGCCAGTCCAGAAAACTCGACGCGAGCATGAAGAACACCAGCAGGATGAACACCACGTCGATGAGCGGCGTAAGGCTGATGACCGCGCGGCGGCGGCGCCCCTTATCCGCCAGCCGCGGCCGCATGCAGGCGGGGACCGCCGCCGGAGACGGGCTTGTATCCGCGCTCATAGCCATGACCGTCGCTTTCTCCGCCCGCGACCGAGACGGTCCCGGGGGAAAGATCCAGGGTGAAGACGCCCGCGATGGCGCTGTCCATGTCGTGGGCGACGCGCTCGACAACCCGCTCCAGCCAGTTCAGCGCCGCCACCGCCGGGATTGCCACCGCGAGGCCGACCGCCGTGGTGAGCAGCGCCTCCCAGATGCCGCCCGACAGGACCGCGGGGTTCACCTGGTTGCCCGCCGCCTCGAGCTGCTGGAAGGCGCCGATCATGCCGAGCACCGTCCCGAACAGCCCCAGGAGCGGTGCGAGGGAGGCGATCACCTCCAGCGGCCGCAGGTAGCTGCGCAGTTCCTCCAGAACGTCGCCGCCGTAGCGCAGCGCCTCCTCCCGGACGATGGGGTCCGGAAGGCCGCGCTGCCGTCCGACGATGGCACGGGCGACCGCCTGCGACACCGGGTTGCGCGCGCCCGCGGCCAGGGCCAGCGCCTCCCGCGGATCGCCCGCCCGGAGCCTGACCAGCGCCGCGCCCGCATGTCCGCGCTGGCCGAGACCGGCGGCCCGGAACTGCCACAGCTTGACCAGGACGATCGCCAGCGCGACGACCGACATGGCGAGCAGAAGCAAGACGACGGGCCCTCCGGCCGCCAGCATGTCGGCGAGTCCGGCCAGCCAGCCGCCACCGCCGACCGCTTGCCCCATGTCCGCACCTTCGGTCATGCCGACACCGCCTCAATGCGGCGCCGCAGCGTGCCGGAACGAAAGCTGGCGGATTGGGTCGCGCACACGGCCCTGCCCATGATCTGGACTCCTCGATTCGAAATCAGGATGGGCGGACTTTATTGAGATCGACTCGCATTCGCAAGAATTAACGTGCCCATCGGTGTCTTCCCACCGCCAGATCCGAGGGATCGTGACGCGCGATGCCGCTAACCCCCGGAGCGACCAGGAAATTATCCACCGATGGTTTGTTCAACGCCTTCAAGGTCGTAGGCGTTGTCAAGCGGCGTTTTGTCGTATTTTGGCTTGTTATGTCGTAATTAGAACATTAAACCTGCGCGGGTCATCCATCGACGCGGGCTCTTCCTCAAGACAGACCCCACCGGCGCCCTGCGCCGGCGGGTCGAGCTCCGTCGTCGACCGAAAAGCCGGCGCAATCCCGGGCCGTCTCCCATCGGAGGCGGCGCGGGACCACCGCGACCGGCCGCAGACCGCTCTTTCCATCCCCTCGGGATGGACCGAATCCGCGATCGGGCCCCCGGGCCGTATGCGGCGACCTCGTATGCGTCCCGACGCCCGGTCCCCACAGAGACCGGAGGCCACCCATGGAGCAGACCGCCCGAACGAGCGCCAACGCCGAACTTCGGCTGGACGAGCAGGCATACGGCGAGAACCCGCTGGAGGACCGCGAGACCGACCTCTATCGCGGCGAGTACATCATGTCCTTCGTCGAGAAGTGGGACGAACTGATCGACTGGGATGCCAGGGCGGAGAGCGAGGGCCAGTTCTTCATCGACGTCCTGCGGGCGCGCGGCAAGGAGACCGTTCTCGACGTCGCCTGCGGGACCGGGTTCCATTCGGTGCGTCTGCAGCAGGCCGGCTTCAACGTGACCTCGTCGGACGGCTCCGCGGCCATGGTCGCCAAGGCGTTCCAGAACGGCCAGGCGCGCGGCCTGATCCTCAAGACCGTCCAGGCCGACTGGCGTTGGCTGAACCGGGACATCCAGGGCAAGTACGACGCGATCATCTGCCTCGGGAACTCGTTCACGCACCTGCACACCGAGGCCGACCGGCGCCGAGCGCTCGCCGAGTTCTACGCCGCACTCAAGCATGACGGCATGCTGATCCTCGATCAGCGCAACTACGACGCCATTCTCGATCACGGCTTCAGCACGAAGCACAAGTACTACTACGCCGGCGACAAGGTCACGGCCGAACCGGACCATGTCGACGAGGGGCTCGCCCGCTTCAAGTACAGCTTCCCCGACGGGTCCGAGTACACGCTCAACATGTGTCCGATCCGCAAGAACTACGTCCGCCGCCTCCTCTCCGAGGCCGGGTTCCAGCGCGTGCGGACCTATGGCGACTTCCAGGAGACCTACGCCGAGGAGGAGCCGGACTTCTTCATCCACGTCGCCGAGAAATCGACCCAGCACGTTGTGCGCTGGGGCGGCGGGACCCGGGAAGCCGGCGAGACCGACGTCCGCGACGTCGCCGAGGACTACTACGACAGCGAGGACGCCGACACGTTCTACAGCATGGTCTGGGGCGGCGAGGACCTGCATGTCGGCATCTACGACGACACCAAGGTCATCCGCGAGGCCAGCGACACGACAATCGACCGGATGGCGGAGGCCTTGCCCGGGCTCGACCAGAACACCCGGATCCTCGACATCGGCGCCGGCTATGGCGGGGCGATGCGCCGCATCGTCAAGCGCCACGGCAACACGGCCACTTGCCTGAACATCTCCGAGACCCAGAACGACACCAACCGGAGCAAGATCCGCCGGGCCGGACTGGCCGACCGGATCAAGGTCATCCACGGGGTGTTCGAGGACATTCCGGAGCCGGAGGGCAGCTACGACGTGGTGTGGAGCCAGGACGCCATCCTGCACTCCGACCAGAGGGCCAAGGTGCTCGGCGAGGTCTACCGGGTTCTGAAGCCCGGCGGCCACTTCATCTTCACCGACCCGATGCAGGCCGACGACGTGCCGGAAGGCGTGCTCCAGCCGGTCTACGACCGCCTGCAGCTCACCTCGCTCGGGTCCATGCGGTTCTACCGCGAGGCCGCCTCGGCGCACGGCTTCGACACGGTCGCGCAGCACGACCTGACCGGCCACCTGCGGACCCACTACGACCGGGTGCGCGAGGATCTCGTCGCCAACTACGACAAGCTGCGGGAGAGCGGCGCCTCGGTCGAGTATCTCGACCGGATGATCGTCGGCCTGGAGAACTGGGTGAAGGCGGCCGATGCCGGCTATCTCGCCTGGGGCATCCAAATCTTCCGCAAGCCGGACTGACCCGGGCCCGGCGCCCCCTCAGTGCCCCCCCGGGGCGCCCCAGAAATCCGGCACCGGAGCCGGGCGCGCACGGTCGCAGCCCCGCTCCGGCGCCCCTTTCCCGAAGCATCAAGGAGGACCGTCAGACATGACTGACAGAACGTGGCTGTTCACCAGCGAATCCGTCTCCGAAGGCCACCCGGACAAGGTCTGCGACCGCATCTCGGACTCGGTGCTCGACGCATTTCTGGCGGCCGACGAGGACGTCCGCGTCGCCTGCGAGACTTTGGCGACCACCAATCACGTGACCATCGCCGGCGAGGTCCGCGGCCCCGAGGCGGTGATGAAGGAGGTCGAAGGCATCGCCCGGGAGGCGATCCGCGATATCGGCTACGAGCAGGACGGCTTCCACTGGAAGACCTGCGAGATCGTCAACCGGCTGCACGCCCAGTCCTCCGACATCGCGCTCGGCGTCGATGCCGGCAACAAGGCCGAGGAAGGGGCGGGCGATCAGGGCATCATGTTCGGCTATGCCTGCAACGAGACCGACGAGCTGATGCCGGCGCCGATCCAGTTCTCCCATCGCATCCTGCGGCTGATGGCGGAGGCCCGGAAGTCCGGCGAGGAACCGCGCTTCGGCCCCGACAGCAAGAGTCAGGTCACCCTGCGCTACGAGAACGGCAAGCCGGCCGGCATCGACACGGTCGTCGTCTCCACCCAGCACGAGGAGTCGGTCGACCAGGACGCCGTGCGCGACATGGTGAAGCCGTTCGTGACCGAGGCCCTGCCGGAAGGCTGGACCCTCGCCGACGACCGCCTGCTGGTGAACCCGACCGGCCGCTTCGTGATCGGCGGGCCCGACGGCGACGCCGGCCTGACCGGCCGCAAGATCATCGTCGATACCTATGGCGGTGCCGCTCCGCACGGTGGCGGCGCCTTCTCCGGCAAGGATCCGACCAAGGTCGACCGCTCGGCCGCCTACGCCGCACGCTACCTGGCGAAGAACGTCGTCGCCGCCGGTCTGGCCGACAAATGCGTGATCCAGCTCGCCTACGCCATCGGCGTGCCGGAGCCGGTCGCGGTGTATGTCGACACCCAGGGCTCCGGCCGGGTCAACGAGGACCGCCTCGGCCGCGTCCTGCGCGAGCGCGTCCGCCTCACCCCGCGGGGCATCCGCGAGCATCTCGGCCTGCTGAAGCCGATCTACGCGCGCACATCCGCCTACGGCCATTTCGGCCGCCCGGCTGAGAAGGACGGCAGCTTCGCCTGGGAGCGTACCGACATCGCCGGCGACCTCGCCCGCGAGTTCGGCGCCGAAGCGGCGGACTGAATCCGCGCCCGCAGCGTCGACCATGACGACAAAGGCCCGCGCCACACCCGGCGCGGGCCTTTCTTCGTTTCAACCATGCCCACCCGCCGGTACTCCCCGGACCCGTTCCTGGGCCTACGTGTCCACCGATGCGGTCGCGAGCGGCTTTCCTCCGACGACCGGATCAGGCCTTGACTGGGCCCCGGAATAAATCCGGGGAGTGGTTATAGGGGGTCGTTGCTGGAGCGCCGTGGGCGATACCGGACGAGCCGGCCCCGTCCCCGAACCCACCGCATCGCTTTCCTGCCCTTCACTCCCCGGATTTATTCCGGGGCAAGCCCGGCATCCAGCACGGCCGCCGACACCAGTTCACCGACGCCCGGCCCAGGCTCTCCGGATCGCCCCGGAATGAATCCGGGGAGTGATTTGTCTGGCGGGCATTTAGGCGTCATAGGCGACACGGGCTGAGCCAGCCCCGCCCCCTAACTCTCGGCATTCCAATCCCAGAGGTCACGCCCCGGATTTATTCCGGGGCAAGCCCGGCATCCGGCGCGGCCGTCGATACCAGCCCACCGGCGCCCGGCCCAGGCTCTTCAGATCGCCCCGGAATAAATCCAGGGAGTGTGAGAACGGGTGGGGGCTCAGATGGTCGTCAGTACGGCGCTTCCGGCGGGGTCAGGGCGACGTAGACCGAGCGGGCCTCGGAGTAGTGGTTGATCGCTTCCTTGGAGTTCTCGCGGCCGACGCCGGACGCCTTGACGCCGCCGAACGGCGCTTCCACCGGGGTCAGGTTGTAGGCGTTGATGTAGAGGCTGCCCGCCTCCAGCCGGTCGACCACCCGATGGGCGCGGGCAAGGTCCTTCGTGAACACCCCGGCGGCGAGGCCGAACTCGGTCGCGTTGGCCCGCCGGATCCCCTCCTCCTCGTCAGCGAAATCCAGCACCGACAGAACCGGCCCGAAGATCTCCTCCCGGGCGATCGTCATGCCGTCGGTCACGTCGGCGAAGACCGTCGGCTCCAGGTACCAGCCCGGCCGGTCGATCCGCCTGCCGCCGGTGACCAGCCGCGCACCCTCCTCGATCCCCTTGGCGATGTAGCCCTCCACGATCTCGAGCTGGCGCTCGGAGACCATGGGGCCGTAGGTGGTCGCCTCGTTCATCGGGTCGCCGATCACCGCGCCGGCCAGCCGCTCGGTCAGGCGCTCGAGGAACGCCGCCTTGATGCCCGGCTGGACGAAGACACGGGTGCCGTTGGAGCAGATCTGTCCGGAGCTGTAGAAGTTGCCGGCGATGACGCCGCTGACGGCGCTCTCCAGGTCGGCATCGTCGAAGATCAGAATCGGCGACTTGCCGCCCAGTTCCATGGTGACGTGCTTGATGCCGTCGGCCGCCGCCGCGTAGACCTTCCGCCCGGTCGGCACCGAGCCGGTGAGCGACACCTTGGCGACGCGCGGATCGGTGGTCAGCGCGGCCCCGACCGGCCCCAGGCCCTGCACCACGTTGAACACGCCCGGCGGAGCGCCCGCCTCGATCAGGATCTCGGCAACCTTCAGGGTGCAGAGCGGCGTCATCTCCGACGGCTTGAACACCATCGTGTTGCCGCAGGCGAGCGCCGGCGCCGCCTTCCAGCAGGCGATCTGGGTCGGGTAGTTCCAGGCGCCGATGCCGACGCAGACGCCGAGCGGCTTGCGCATGGTGTAGACGAAGTCGCCGCCCGGAAGCCGCACGTGCTCGCCGGTCAGGCTGCCGGCCAGTCCGCCGAAATACTCGAGCGCATCGGCCCCGGAGGTGGCGTCGGCGACCAGGGTCTCCGACAGCGGCTTGCCGGTATCGAGCGTCTCCAGCACCGAGAGCTCGCGGTTGCGCTCGCGCAGCATGTCGGCGGCCCGGCGCAGCACACGGCCGCGCTCGGTCCCGCCCATGGCCGCCCAGCCGGCGCAAGCCGCCCTGGCGGAAGCCAGGGCCTTGTCAAGGACCGCCGGGGTAGCGGCGTGCATCGTGGCGATGGTCTCCCCGGTCGCGGCATAGATCACCGGGATCGGGTCCCCGGCCGGATCTTCCACGTAATGGCCGTCGATGAAGTGGCTCGCCTTGGGCTGGGCGTCGTAACTCATATCAGATTCCTCATTCGCCGCGCGGGAAGCGCTGGTTCTCTTCGACCACGTTCAGGTCCATGTGGTTGCGCATGAAGCGCTCGGACGCCTTGAGCAGCGGCTGGTGGTCCCAGGGGTAGTAAGCTCCGTTGCGCAGCGCCTCGTACACCACCCAGCGCCGGGCCTGGCTGGCGCGCACCTCGGCGTCGAACCGGTCGAGATCCCAGCGCGTGTCGGTCTCATCCCGGAACGCGGCCAGCGTCTCGCCGTGGGCCGGGTTCGCAGCCAGGTTGGTCAGCTCGTGCGGATCGGCGTCCAGGTCGAAGAGCTGCTCAGGGTCCAGGCTGCACCGCGTGTACTTCCACCGGCCCCGGCGCAGGGCCACCAGCGGCGCATAGGAGGCTTCGGCGGCGTATTCCATCGCGACCGAGCCCGGCCGCGGCGTGCCCGAGGCGACGGACACCAGGCTCTTGCCCTCGGACCACGGTTCGACCTCCTCCAGGGAGATCCCGGCCAGCTCCGCCAAGGTAGGGGTGACGTCCAGGGTGGACACCGGTGCAGCGACAAGGCCTGCGGTCATGTCCGGCGCCGCGATCATCAGCGGCACCCGCGCCGAGCCGTCGTAGAAGCTCATCTTGAACCACAGCCCCCGCTCTCCCAGCATGTCGCCGTGGTCGGAGACGAAGAGGATGACCGCCTCCTGCCGGGTGCGCTCCAGCGTGTCCAGGATCTCGCCGATCTTGTCGTCCAGATAGCTGATATTGGCGAAATAGGCCTGGCGCGAGCGGCGGATGTTCTGCTCGGTGATGTCGAAGCTGCGCCAGTCGTTGGCGTCGAAGATCCGTTTCGAATGGGGGTCGTGATCGGCGTAGTCCATCGCCGGGACGGTCGGCAGCAGGTGGTCGCAATCCTCGTACAGGCCCCAGTACCGGCGCCGGGCGACATAGGGGTCGTGCGGGTGGGTGAAGCTGACCGTCAGGCACCAGGGCCGGCCGTCATGGCCGCGCGACAGGTCGTAGATCTTGCGCACGGCGTTGTAGGCGACCTCGTCGTCGTACTCCATCTGGTTGGAGATCTCGGCGACCCCCGCGCCGGTGACCGAGCCGAGGTTGTGGTACCACCAGTCGATCCGCTCCCCCGGCTTGCGGTAGTCCGGGGTCCAGCCGAAATCGGCCGGGTAGATGTCGGTGGTCAGCCGCTCCTCGAACCCGTGGAGCTGGTCCGGCCCGACGAAGTGCATCTTGCCGCTGAGGCAGGTCTGATACCCCGCCCGGCGCAGGTGGTGGGCATAGGTCGGGATGGCGGAGGAGAACTCCGCGGCGTTGTCATAGACGCCGGTGAGCGAGGGAAGCTGGCCCGACATGAACGACGCCCGCCCCGGCGCGCAGAGCGGCGACGCGGTATAGGCGTTGGCGAAGCGGGTCGAGCGCTCCGCCAGCCGGCGCAAGTTGGGGGTGTGCAGCCACGGCGCCGGCCCGTCCGGGAACAGGGTCCCGTTCAGCTGGTCGACCATCAGGATCAGGATGTTGGGGCGCACCATGCTCGTCTCCCTCGCTCGCGGCCGCGGAGCCGGCGCAGCGGAAAACCGCGCCACGCCGTGTCCCTAGCCGATTTACACCGACGGCGGGAAGGGCGCAGCTGCGCTACGGGCCGTGTCCGGGCGTCGGGCCGAAGCCGTCAGCGTTCGACGAAGGCCTTCTCGATCACGTAGCTGCCGGGCCCGGCGTTGTTGCCCATGGCGAAACCCAGACCCTCGACCCAGTCGGTCATCTCGTCGAGCATCGCCGGGCTGCCGCACAGCATGAGCCGGTCGCTGTCCGGATGCAGCGGCGACAGGTGCAGATCCCGGAAGAGCTTGCCCTGGCGCATCAGGTCGCTGATCCGGCCGCGCGGGTCGTGATCTTCGCGGGTGACCGTCGGATAGTAGGAGAACTGTGTCGCGACCTGCTCGCCGACCAGCGGGTGATCCCTCAGATCCCGGCGCAGCAGGTCGCCATAGGCCAGTTCCGAGGCGTAGCGGCAGCCATGGGCCAGCACCACCCGGTCGAACTTCTCGTAGACCGTGGGATCCTTGATCAGCGACAGGAAAGGCGCGAGCCCGGTCCCGGTCGACAGCATGAACAGCACCTTGCCCGGGAGCAGGTTCTCGACCAGCAGGGTGCCGGTCGGCTTGGAGCCGATCAGAACCTTGTCCCCGACGGCCAGGTGCTGCAGCCGCGAGGTTAGCGGCCCGTCCGGAACCTTGATCGAGAAGAACTCCAGGTCCTCCTCGTAGTTCGCGCTCGCCATGGAGTAGGCGCGCACCAGAGGCTTGCCGTCCACCTCGAGCCCGATCATCGCGAACTGGCCGTTCTCGAAACGGAACGCGGGATCGCGGGTGGTGCGGAAGCTGAACAGGGTGTCGGTCCAGTGCCGGACCTCGAGCACGGTCTCGGTGCGGAATGCGCTCATCAGCGGCCTCGTCAGTACGGTTCCGGGTCGATGCGGCTTGGGCTGCGGGGCGGCCTCGCCGGCCGCGTCAAATCGTTCGTACACTTATGTTACCGCACCCATGCGCCATGGCCCATACATACCGGCGGAGACCCTTAACGCCATTGAAAACACGAGATTTTCGCGAGAAAGAACAGGCTGATCCCGCCGACACGGTAGCGCGACACATCCTGTCCGAGCGGGCCCGGCGGGCGACCGGCCCGTTCCCGCCTCAGTCGAAACGGAGCTCGCGGTATCCGGCGGCGGCCACCGCGTCGCACCGCTCGCGATAGGCGACGGCGCTGCCGCTGTAGCGGGCCAGGATCCGTTCGGTCTTGCCGGCGTTGCGGTTCACGCCGGTCATCCAGCTGTCGACCTCATTGGCCAGCAGTCCCTCGCCGGCCTTGCGCACGGTCTCGGTCCAGTCGGCCACCGCATCGGCCGTCGTGGCGGCGTAGGTGATGTCCTGGTCCCGCATATGGCGCATCACGCCGGTCACCCAGTCGACGTTGTACTCGATGCTGCGCGGGATGTTGCCGAGGGCGGTGTGCGGTCCGACCAGCATGAACATGTTGGGGAAACCCTCGACCATCATGCCGAGGAAGGTCTCCGGGCCGCCCTTCCAGCGATCCTTGAGGGTCCTGCCGCCCTCGCCGCGGATATCGATCCGGTCGAAGCTGCCGGTGATCGCGTCGAACCCGGTGGCGTAGATGATCATGTCGAACTCGAACGCCTCCTCCGCCGTCTCGAGACCGGTCGGGGTGATCCGCTCGATCGGGGTGGAGAGCGCGTCGACGAGGCGCACGTTCGGCTGGTTGTAGACCTCGTAATACTTCGTCTCCAGGGGCACACGCCGGGTGCCGAAACCGTGGTCCTTCGGAATCAGCTTCTCGGCGATCTCCGGGTCCCGGACCCGTTCGCGAATCTTGGCCGCCACGAAATCCGACAGCATCCGGTTCGCCGTGCGGTCGACCAGCACGTCGCGGAAGTTGCCCTGCCAGATGCCGAAGCCGGGTTCGCTGTAGCGTTGCTCCCAGAACGCCTCGCGCTCGGCGTCGGACACCTCCAGCGCGCTGCGCGGATCCGGGGTGTGCAGGAAGCAGGCATGGGTCTCGCGGCAGCGCTCGAAGATCTCCGGATAGCGCGCCTTGAGAGCGGGCTGCTCCTCCGGCGCGATCTTCGCGTTGTGCAGCGGAGCGCACCAGTTCGGCCGCCGCTGGAACACGGTGAGCGTCTCGGCGGTCTTCGCCACCTCCTGGATGGTCTGGACGCCGGTGGCGCCGGTGCCGACCACCGCCACCCGCTTGCCCTCGAAACTCACCGGGTCCTTCGGCCAGAGACCGGTATGGAAGCTCTCGCCCTGGAAGCTGTCGATGCCCGGGATGCGCGGCATGGTCGGCGCCGAGAGCGGTCCGATGGCGGTCACAAGGAAGCGGCAGCGACAGGCGTCGCCGTCCTCCAGGGTGAGGGTCCAGGCGCGCCCCGCATCGTCGTAATGGGCGGCGGCCACCCGCGACGAGAACCGGATATCGCGCCGCAGGTCCAGCTTGTCGGCGACGAAGTTCAGGTAGCGCTCGGTCTCGGGCTGGGCGGCGAAGTGCTCGGACCAGTCCCAGGCGTCCAGCAGCTCCTGGTCGAAGGAATAGGCGTAGGAATAGCTCTCGGAGTCGAACCGCGCGCCGGGATAGCGGTTCCAGTACCAGGTTCCGCCGACCCCCGTCCCCGCCTCGAGCACCAGAACCTTCAGGCCAAGCGCCCGCAGCCGGTGAAGCTGGTACATCCCGGAGATGCCGGCGCCGATGATGACGACGTCGTAGTCGGGAGCGGGAGAGGGCGCGGGGCCGGTGGGATGCTGGAGAGCGGTGTCGAGCGTCATGGGGGAAACCAAAGCAGCCGGCGGCCCGACCGGCAAGCCGCCTATTTCACGAAGCGGTGGTCCATCGACAGGGCCGGCTGCTCGCAGTTGCTGCCCCGGACCGGCTTGGCCGGCACGCCGGCGACGGTGCAGTGGGGCGGTACGTCGCTCAGCACCACGCTGCCGGCGCCGACCCGCGCGCACTCGCCCACCTCGATATTCCCTAGCACCGTTGCGGACGCGCCCAGCAGGGCGCCGCGGCGGATCTTGGGATGCCGGTCGCCGGTTTCCTTGCCGGTACCGCCAAGGGTCACGTTGTGCAGCATCGAGACCTCGTCTTCGATCACCGCCGTCTCGCCGACCACAACGGACGTGGCGTGGTCGATCATGATCCCGCGCCCGATCCGGGCCGCCGGATGTATATCCACGCCGTAGACCTCGGAGATCCGGGACTGGAGGTAGAAAGCCAGGGCCTGGCGGTCGTGACCCCACAGCCAATGGGCGACCCGGTAAGCCTGGATCGCCTGGAAGCCTTTGAAATACAGGAACGGCTCAAGATAGCTGGTGCAGGCCGGATCGCGCTCGAAGACAGCCGACAGGTCGGCGCGGACCGCCGCCCCCACCGTCTCGTCGCCATGCACCGCCTCGTCCACCGTCTGCCGCAGGGAGAGCGCCGAAATCGCCTCCGAGCCGAGCTTCTGGGAGAGGTGGAAGGCGAGCGCATGCTCCAGCGTGTCGTGGGCGAGCACCGTGGCGTGCAGAAAGCTGGCGAGCGCCGGCTCGTCCTGCGCCGTCTTCTCGGCATCGCGGCGAAGGGAGGACCAGATCGGATCCAGATCCGGCGAGGCCGGCCTCGGCGAGAAGGACATATCCGGCTTCCTCTGTTCCAACCGCCAAGGCGGCAACTCGGTCGGCAATGACAACGCTACGGAATTGCGCCGCCTTTATGAACTCGTGCCAAACTATACCCGTTTCAAGCTCGGGAATTAACCGCGCTTCGGAACGGGTGCCATGCGGCGCGTCCGTCGGCCCATCCCCGGGGGTTGGGACGGGCCTCCGGGCCGGCACCGTGCGCTGTCGTCGCCGCCAACGATCTGCTTGGCAACGGTTGCCATGGCAACTATATTCGGCCGCCATGGAACGCACGGATCTTCATCGGAATTTCGGATTTCTCGTCCACGACGTCGCCCGCCTGATGCGGGTCGCGTTCGACCGCCGCGGCAAGGAGTTGGGGCTTACCCGGTCCCAGTGGTGGGTTCTGACCGCCCTTTACGCGAAGGAGGGTATGGCGCAGTCCGAACTCGCCGCCTTCATGGAACTGGAGAAGGCCACCCTCGGCCGTCTCCTCGACCGGCTCGAGGACAAGGGCTGGATCGAGCGCCGGCCCGATCCGGTCGATCGCCGGATCAAGCGGGTCGTGCTGACCGAGACCGTCCAGGGCCTGATGCGCGAGCTGCGCGGCATCGCCGCCGACATCCGTAGCGACGCGATGAAGGGGCTGACGCGCGAGGAGCACGAGGCGTTCATCGACACCCTTCTGAAGATCAAGTCGAACCTCTACGCCTTCGACGAACTGGCGCCACCTGCGGGTCAGACGGAGGCGGCCGATGACTGAGGACGCCAAGAAAGACGTTGTGCCCGCTCCCGAGGACGGCCCCGTCACCGCTCACAGCGAGCGGCCGAGACGCCGCCGCGGCCGCTGGCTCCGGCGGATCGTGCTGCTCGTCGTGATCCCGGTCCTGGCGCTCGCCGGCGCCTCCTATCTCTACGCCATCACCGGGCGCTACGTGACCACCGAGAACGCCTATGTGAAGGCGCATATCATTGCCATCTCGACCGATATCGACGGCCGGGTGACGGAGGTCTTCGTGCGCAACGACCAGCGGGTGGCGGAAGGCGACCTGCTGTTCCGCCTCGACCCGGACTCGCACTGGCTGGAACTGAAATCCGCCGAGGCGCGGATGCTCGCCGTGCGCCAGGAGGTCGAAGCCACCCGGGCCGAATTCCATCAGGTTCAGGCGGAAATCGACGAGGCGCGCGAGACCGTCGGATTCTACGACCGCGAGGCCGAGCGCCAGCGGGAGCTGAACCGGCGGGGCGTGACGACCGAGGCCCGCCTGGACGAGGCGGAGTTCGAGGTCGCCTCCGCCCGTCAGCGGGTGCGGGCGCTGCGGGAGAAGATCCGTACCGTCCTCGCCGAGCTCGGCGGCGACCCGGAGCGGGCAGTCGAGCTGCATCCGAAATACATCGAGGCGCAGACCACGCGGGAGATCGCCGAGCTGCATCTCGGCTACACCGAGGTGCGCGCGCCGTCCGCCGGCATCGTCACCCAGGTCAACCTGGAACCGGGCGAGTGGCTGGAGGAGGGCGATCCCGCCTTCGGCCTGATCCAGGTCGACGACACCTGGGTGGTGGCGAACCTCAAGGAGACCCAGCTCACCCATGTCCGCGAAGGTCAGGTGGTCGAGGTCGGTATCGACGCCTACCCGGACATGACCTGGACCGCCAGGGTGACCTCCATCGCTCCGGCGACGGGCGCGGAATTCGCCGTGCTGCCGCCGCAGAACGCATCGGGCAACTGGGTCAAGGTGGTGCAGCGGATCCCGGTCCGGATCGATCTGGAGCCGGTCGACGGCCGCCCGCCGCTGCGGGCCGGAATGACCGCGTCGATCTCGATCGACACCGAGCGCGAGCGCAAGCTTCTGACCACCGTGCGCGAGTCGCTTGCCGCGTTCCGCGCGCCGGACGGAACCGCCACCCGCTAGGGACCCCCGGGATCCGCCCGGAATCCCCGGGGCGGGGCCGGCGTCACCGAACCGTCACGTCCCGCGTGTAGTAGGGTGGGGTTCCCGCCCTCGGACTCCCGGAGAGCCTGTCCATGCCCGCGCCGAAAGCCCTGGTCGTCGTCTTCGACGGCCTGCGCCCCGATCACGTCACGCCGAACCAGGCCCCGAACATCCACGGCTTCGCCACGGGCGGCGTGTGGATGCGCAACACCGCCTCCGCCTTTCCAAGCGAGACCCGGGTTCAGGTGACCACCTCAATGACCGGTCACCCGCCGGCCGGGCACGGCATCATGGCCAACGCTTTCTACGATCCGGCGCTCGGCTTCACCTCGGCCATGGACACCTCCGACGACGACCGGATGCGGGCGGCCGACAAGGCCTATGGCCGGCTGATCGGCGCGACCCATCTGGGCGAGATCCTCTGGGGCGCCGGGCGGAAGTTCGCCGCCGTCACCACCGGCAAGGTGGGCAACGCCCGGCTTCTGGCCGGTCGCGCGGCGGAGCTGGACCAGCCGGTCCTGTCGATCTGGGGCGACGCGATCTCCACGCCGGCGGCCGCCTACGCCAAGGTGGTGGAGCGCGTCGGCCCGGTGCCGGAGCAGGTCTTCCCGAACACCGCCGTCGCCGACTGGGCGGTCACGGCCCTGCTCGACCACGTCCTGCCCAACCACACGCCGGACGCCTGCGTGCTCTGGCTCAACGAGCCGGATCTCTCCTACCATTACCGAGGCCTCGCCGACGGCGACTCGCAGCGTGCGATCGCCGGCGTCGACGCGGCGTTCGGCCGGGTGCTGGACTGGTGGCGGACCGCCGGCCGGGCCGAAGGCTGGAACATCGTCGCCATGTCGGACCACGGCCATGTCACCGTGGAGGGCCAGATCGACGTCGCCGCCGCGCTGGCGAAGGAAGGCCTCAGGATCGGCAAGGCCCTGGATCCGGACGTGGACTACGCCCTGAAGCCCGGCTACTCCGCCCATATGGCCGTGCGCGACCGGGACCCCGCCCTGGTGAAGCGGCTCGTCGAGACCCTCCAGGCCCAGGAGTGGTGCGGCCCGATCATGACCCGGCGCGACGCCGGCGACGACGGCACCCTCCCGCTCTCTGTGGTGAACTGGAACCACCGGCGCGCCGCCGATGTCGCCTTCACGCTGCGCGCCTGGGATCGGGATAGCGAGGGCGGCCTGCCCGGCGTGATCCTCGCCGACAACCCGGATATCCCGCTCGGCGGCGGCCTGCACGGCGGCCTGCATCGGCGCGAGCTGAACCATTGCCTGTTCCTCGGCGGCGACAGTTTCCGCAAGGGCGTCGAGATCGAGACGCCGAGCGGCACGGTCGACATCGCACCGACCGTCCTCAAGACCCTCGGCCTGCCGCCGCATCCGCTGATGGCCGGGCGCGCGATCGAGGAGGCGTTCGCCGTGGGCGACCCGGCACCGGAGGTGGTCGAGCGTGTCCATGAGGCCGGCACCGGCAGCTATGCCCAGCGGATCGTCACGGCCGAGGTCGGCGGCGCGAAACGGCCGTACCTGCGCTGGGGTATGCGCACCGCCTGAGCGACCTATCTTTCGACCATGCGCGCTCTTCTCCTCGCCCTGCTGATCCTCGCCGCCCCGGCCGCCCTCCTCTCGGTCGTTCCGCACCCCGCCGCCGCCACGGAGGGATGGGCCCGGGGCGACGGCACCCACGGGTCTCGGGCGGCGCTGAACGCCGATCTCGCGGATGCCCGCTTCGTCCTGCTCGGCGAAACCCACGACAACCCGCACCACCACGCCGCCCAGGCCTCCCTGCTGCGATCCATGGTCGATGCGGGCCGCAAACCGGCCGTGGTCTGGGAGATGGCGCCGCGCGACCAGCAGTCGGCGATCGACGCCTGGGCCGCCGGCCCGGACGCCGACGATGCCGACGGCTTCGCCGAGGCGGTGGGGTGGGCGGAAAGCGGCTGGCCCGACTTCGCCCTGTACCGGCCGATCGTGGACGCCGCCATCGACGGCGGCCTGGCGATGGTTGCCGGCAACCTGCCATCGGGTGCCACACGATCGATCGCGCAAGGCGGCCTGGCGGCGCTCGGCGACCGGACGGTCGATGCATGGAGACTTTCCGACCCGCTTTCGGATGAGGCGACCGCCGCCCATCTGGACGCGGTTTTCGACGGTCACTGCCGCCTCGTTCCGCGGGAACGGTTGGGCACCATGGTCGACGTCCAGGTCGCCCGCGACGCCTCCCTGGCGGCGGCCATGGTGGGACATCCGGACGGCGCCGTGCTGATCGCCGGGCGGGGACACGTGCGCACCGATATCGGCGTGCCTCTGCATCTCCGCCGCCTAGCGCCCGAAATGAAGACGGTGGCCGTCGGCCTGAGTGAAGGCCAGACGGTCGGCGCGTTCGACTGGATGCGCGCCTTCCGCGCGGCCGACCGGGACGACCCGTGCGAGAGTCTGCGGCAACGGTTCAAAGCCCATAATTAGAAGAACGGACTGTCTTAAACAATCTAATCGCTATCTGCCTGCTCCATTGTCGTGATAGCCTTACCACTCAAAGAATTCAGGTCCTGAGCATGGCAAAGTCCCAGACACCTTGGGGTATCGCCTCCTGGTTCAAGAGTGACCGCGTCACACTGAGCGACATTGGCAAGGACTCTCCAATCGCCCTGGTCCATCAGTATTGGGCCTCCCTCATGGAAGACGGTCGTCTGCCCGCACGGCAGCAGATCGACCCGTTGGATCTCCCCAAGCGGACCCTGCCTTGGCTGTTCATCGTCGAGGTGACCCAGCGTGAGCCCGTGCTGGACTACCGGTACCGGCTGGTCGGGACGGGGAACACGCTGCTTGTCGGCAGAGACGCCACGGGGTTTCTGGCGAGCGAGATCTTCACCGCCCGCGACACGGAGGTCGTCCCCTTGACCTTCGATGAGACCGTCCGGGCGGGCGAGCCAACGTACTGGCGGGCGACCGTGCCGAACGATCGGGTCGGTTCCGTCGAGATCGTCCGTGGGCTGTTCCCGCTCGCCGAGGACGGTATCGAGGTCGACGGGATACTTGGCGTCGCCCTGCCGGTCGGCGAGGCATCCGACTGATCGACGGGCCCCTCCTCCAAGGGATCGAAGCCCGGGACAGACGGGTTGCGTTGATCTGCGCATGAGAGTATATCCCCGCCTTCCCGCTCCGGACTAGCGCCGGGGTAGGGCCGTCGCGTCTGGGCGAAAAGGGCTGCCCGGCCGACGCGAAGTCGACAACGTCGAGACCAAAGGAGCGACAAAATGCCCAAGATGAAGACGAAAAGCAGCGTCAAAGGCCGCTTTCGCACGACGGGGTCCGGAAAGATCAAGGGCAACGTCGCCTACAAGCGCCACATGCTGCGCCGCCGTTCCCAAAAGATGAAGCGACAGGCCCGCGGGACCTTCGTGTTGGCCGAGGCCGACCAGAAGATCGTCAAGCGGTTCATGCCCTACGGTTGAGGAGCGGATAGATGGCACGAGTCAAACGCGGTACGACCGCACACGCCCGCCACAAGAAGGTCACCGACGCCGCCAAGGGCTACTACGGTCGCCGGAAGAACGTCTTCCGCGTCGCCGTCCAGGCGGTGGAGAAGGGCCAGCAGTACGCCTATCGCGACCGCCGCGCCCGCAAGCGCGACTTCCGCGCCCTGTGGATCCAGCGCATCAACGCCGGCGTCCGTCAGTACGGCATGACCTACTCGCGGTTCATGAACGGCCTTAAGCTGGCCGGCATCGACCTGGACCGTAAGGTCCTGTCCGACCTGGCGATCCACGAGCCGGACGCGTTCAAGAACATCGTCGATCAGGCCGAGGCCGCGCTCAAGGCGTAAGCCCGCAGTAGATCGCGAAGATGCGGAGGGCCGGTCGTTGGACCGGCCCTTTGTCGTTTCCGGGTCGGGCTCGCCGGACGGTCAGCGGACGCGGACCAGCACCTCGTTCCGGCGCAGCATGCCCGGCGTCCACGGATCGTCGTAATAGGCGAGCAAAGGCGTTCCCTCCGCCTCCAGGCCACGGTCGGAGATCCAGTCCCGCAAACGCCCTTCCGCCCGCGCGAAGTCAGCGTCGTCCGCCCGTCCGCTGAAGCGGATCACGGCGAGCCGGGACGGCGGCCAGCGATGCAGGGTGACGTCCGAGCCGGCCGGCGCGGGGAGCGCGTCGAGATCGAACGCCGACGGCATCACGAAGCGGACCCGCCACTCGTCGCCCGACCGGATATCCGTCGGCTGCTGGATCACCGGCGCAGTCATGGCGATGCGGTCGCCCTCCCGGTCCTTGGCGAAGATGTAGGCGGCGAGCGCCCGGAAGCCCTGGCGCACCCCTTCCTGCCGATTGCCCTCGGTGACCGCTTCCGCCACCACCATCGCCGGGTAGTCGCGCAACTCGAAGTCTCCCTCGGCCTCGACCACGGTGTAGTCCGGCTGTTCCACGCTATGGGTCACCCAGTACCACCCTCCGGCCAGCGCGACGACCAGCACCGCAGCCGCCGTCAGCGCGCCGATCGACCATTTCACAATCCGGCTCATCCGATCTCCCCGTTTCGCAGGGCCAGCGATCCCCGCCGCAGTGAAATGGGGCGAACGCCGCGGAAGGCGACCGGCGACGCTCCAACCGGTTCCTGGGGGCTCGCAAAACCGTCGGCGACCCGTTAAAAGGCGCCACCGGACCGGGAAACGGGCACAGACAGATGACAAACGTCGAAGCATTAGAGGCCGAACTGCTGGCCGAGGTTGAGCGTGCGGGCGATCTCGACGCGCTGGAACAGGTGCGGATCAGCGCGCTCGGCAAGAAGGGGCGCATCACCGCCGAAATGAAGACCCTGGGCGGACTCGACCCCGAGACCCGCAAGGAGACCGGACAGGCGCTCAACCGGGTGAAGGACGCGGTCGCCGGCGCGCTCGACGCCCGCAAGGCCGATCTCGCCGCCGCGGCCCTGGACGCCCGACTGCTGGCCGAGCGGGTCGACGTCTCGCTGCCGGTCCGCCCGGAGAGCAAGGGCCGGATCCACCCGATCACCCAGACCATCGACGAGCTGACCGCGATCTTCGCCGAGATGGGCTTCGTCGTCGCCGAGGGCCCGGACATCGAGAGCGACTACTACAATTTCGAGGCGCTCAACTTCCCGCCGGACCACCCGGCCCGCCAGGACCACGACACGTTCTACCTGACGCCGGACGAGGCGGGCGAGCGCAAGGTCCTGCGCACCCACACGAGCCCGGTGCAGATCCGCACCATGGAGAAGCAGACGCCGCCGATCCGCATCATCGTGCCCGGCCGCACCTTCCGCTCCGACCACGACGCCACCCACTCGCCGATGTTCCATCAGGTCGAGGGGCTGGTGATCGACAAGACCAGCCATATGGGCCACCTCAAGGGCTGTCTGACGGATTTCTGCCGGGCGTTCTTCGGCATCGACGATCTGCCGCTGCGCTTCCGGCCCAGCTACTTCCCGTTCACCGAGCCGTCGGCCGAGGTCGATATCGGCTGCTCGCGCTCGGGCGGCGAGCTGAAGATCGGCAACCACGGCGACTGGCTGGAGATTCTCGGCTCCGGCATGGTCCACCCGAACGTGCTGCGCTCCGCCGGGATTGACCCGACCGAATACCAGGGCTTCGCCTTCGGCATGGGGATCGAGCGGATCGCCATGCTGAAATACGGCATCCCCGACCTTCGCCCGTTCTATGACAGCGACCTGCGCTGGATGCGCCATTACGGCTTCGTGCCGCTGGCCCAGCCGACCATCGCCGGAGGGCTCTGAGCCATGAAGTTCACCCTGTCCTGGCTGAAGGACCACCTGGACACCGACGCCTCGCTCCAGGAGATCACCGACCGTCTCACCATGCTCGGCCTCGAGCTCGAGGAGGTCGAGGACCGCGCCGCCGCCTTCGCGCCGTTCCGCGTCGCCCATGTGGTCGAGGCGGTGCAGCACCCGAACGCCGACCGCCTGCGGGTCTGCAAGGTGGACGCCGGCGACGGCGTCGTGCAGGTGGTCTGCGGCGCGCCGAACGCGCGGACCGGCATGAAGGGCGTCTTCGCCCCGCCGGGCAGCTACGTGCCGGGCACCGACCTGCTGCTGAAGCCGGGCAAGATCCGCGGCGAGGACAGCAACGGCATGCTGCTGTCCGAGCGCGAACTGGGGCTGAGCGACGACCACGAGGGCATCATCGACCTGCCGGACGACGCGCCGGTCGGCCAGCCCTACGCCGCCTATGCCGGGCTCGACGATCCGATCATCGACGTTGCCATCACCCGGGACCGGGCCGATTGCCTCGGCGTGCGCGGCATCGCCCGCGATCTGGCCGCCTCCGGCCTCGGGCGGCTGAAGCCGCTCGACACCTCGCCGGTCAAGGGCACGTTCGAGAGCCCGCTGCGCTTCGACATCGACCTGCCCGCCGACCAGGTCCATCTCTGCCCGGCGGTCGCCGGCCGCTATTTCCGCGGCGTCAAGAACGGCCCGGCCCCGGCCTGGATGCAGGAGCGGCTGCGCGCCGTCGGCTTGCGTCCGATCTCCGCCCTGGTCGACATCACCAACTACATGATGCTCGACCTCGGCCGCCCGCTGCACGCCTACGACGCCGGAAAGCTGCACGGCAACCCGACGATCCGTCTCGCCAAAGCGGGCGAGAGCTACCTCGCCCTGAACGGCAAGGAATACACCTTCGAGGACGGCATGCTGGTGATCGGCGACGCCAACGGCGTGGACGATCTGGCCGGAATCATGGGTGGCGAGCGCACCGGCGTGGACGACGACACCACCGACATGTTCCTCGAGGTCGCGATCTTCGACGAGACCTCCGTCGCGTCCACCGGCCGCAAGCTGGGCGTCCTGTCCGACGCGCGCTACCGGTTCGAGCGCGGGCTCGACCAAACCGGCCCCTGGTGGGGGGCCGAGGTCGCCGCCCGCATGGTCCTGGAAATCTGCGGCGGCGAGGCGAGCGAGACCGTCATCAGCGGCGAGGGCCGCGACTGGCGCCGCACGCTGCCGCTGCGCCACTCTCGCATCAAAGCGCTCTGCGGCGTCGAGATCCCCGAGGCCGAGGCGGTCCGCATCCTCACCACCCTCGGCTTCGAGGTCGAGGGATCGGGCGAGAGCATGAGCGTGACCCCGCCACCGTGGCGCGGCGACGTCGAGGGCGAAGCCGATCTGGTCGAGGAGGTCGTGCGGGTTTACGGCTACGACAAGATCGAGCCGGTCTCCATGGAGCGCCCGAGCGTCGTCGGCCAGCCGGCCCTGACCGCCGAGCAGAACCGGCGGCGGCTCGCCAAGCGGGCGCTCGCCGGTCGCGGCATGATGGAGGCGGTGACCTTCTCCTTCCTGCCCGCCAAGCACGCCGAGCTGTTCGGCGGCGGTGCCGATGCCCTGCGGCTGGTCAACCCGATCAGCGCCGATCTGGACGTGATGCGCCCGTCGATCCTGCCGAACCTTCTGGCCGCCGCCGCGCGCAACGCCAATGTCGGCCATCCCGACATCGCCCTGTTCGAGGTCGGCCCGGAATACGCGGGCGACCGGCCGGAGGACCAGTCCCAGGCCGCCGTCGGCCTTCGGGTCGGTCGCACCGGCCCGCGCGACTGGCGCAAGGCCGACCGCGGCGTGGACCTGTTCGACGCCAAGGCGGACGCCCTCGATCTGCTGGAGATGCTGGAGGCGCCGGTCGCCAACCTGCAGGTCTCGACCGATGCGCCCGACTGGTACCACCCGGGACGCGCGGGCTGCCTGCGGCTCGGGCCGAAGGTCATGGCCCGGTTCGGCGAGATCCATCCGCGCATCCTCGCCGCCTTCGACCTGAAGGGTCCGGCGGTGGCGTTCGAGGTGCTGCTGGACGCGGTGCCGATGCCCAAGCGCAAGGGGCCGCAGCGCCCTCTGCTGCAGCGCATTCCGTTCCAGTCGCTGGCCCGCGATTTCGCCTTCGTGGTCGCCTCGGACATCCCCGCGGACAAGGTGGCCCGCGCGGCGGCCGGGGCCGACAAGGCCCTGATCGACGGCGTGCACGTGTTCGACGAGTACACCGGGCCCGGGCTGGCCGAGGGAACAAAGTCCGTCGCCATTGAGGTCACCCTGCAGCCGCGGGACGCGACCCTGACCGACGAGCAGATCGAGGCCGTCTCCGCCAAGATCGTCGCGGCGGTGGAGAAGCACGCGGGCGGGGTGCTGCGCGGCTGAGCCGGATGGAGTTGGACCGTCAGGCCTCGGCCCGGCGGTACTTCACCATGAAGACGAACGGGATGATCGCGAAGCAGGTCGCGGCGTAGAGGTAGAAGGCGTTGATGTAGCCCATCATCGCCGACTGCCGCCGGATCTCCGCCCCGAACCCGGCCAGCGCCGCCGTGCTGTCGGTCGGCCAGTCGCCGCGCAGGGTGAACAGGGAATTGGCGTCGGCGAAGATCGACAGGAACGGGACGAGTTCCGTGTAGCTCGCCGCCGTGGTGCGGATCACCAGGGCGATGGTCACCGAGATGAAGATCGACGAGCCCACGTTGCGGATCAGGTGGTAGATTGCCGTCGCCTCGTTCATGAACGCCTTGTCCAGGGTGCGGAAGGTGATCAGCGTGATCGGCACCCAGATGAATCCGACCCCGAAGCCGGCGAGCAGGCTGGTCCAGGCCAGGGCGAAGGGCGACAGGTTGATGTCGAACCCGCCCATGAAGGCCGCCGCCACCCCCTGCATCCCGAAGCCGACCGTCAGCAGCACCCGCGGGTCGAACAGCCGGTTGATGAACGCCATTACCACCGACGCCACCAGCGTGCCCAGGCCGCGCAGGGCCATGAACACGCCGATCTCGGCCTCCGGATAGCCCTGGATATCGGCCATCATCGGTGGGAACAGCACCATGGGCGTCCACAGCACCATGCCGAACAGGAACATGATGGTGCAGCCGATCGCGTAGTTGCGGTCGCGGAACATGGCCAGGTTCAGGAACGGCTTCTCCGCCGTCGTCACATGGGCGAGGAACAGGTAGAAGGCCAGCGCCGCGACAAGGGCCTGGATCACGATCTCCGGCGACTCGAACCAGTCCAGCCGCTGGCCCCGGTCCAGCATGAACTGGAACGACGCGATGGCGATCGACAGCATCAGGAAACCGAACCAGTCGAGCCGCATCGACCCGGAGCGCCGCCTGTCCTGGATCACCACCAGGATCGCGGCGATGGCGATCAGCCCGAACGGCACCAGCAGAAAAAACACCCAGCGCCAGCCGAGTTCCTCGGCGAGGAAGCCGCCGACGGTCGGCCCGATGATCGGGCCGAACACCACGCCCATTGAGAACACCGCCGTCGCCGTGCCGTGCTGATGGCGCGGAAAGGTATCCAGGATCGTCGCCTGGGCGAGCGGCACCAGAGGCGCGCCGAACCCGCCCTGGAGGATGCGGTACAGCACCAATTCCTCCAGGCTCTGGGCCACGCCGCACAGGAACGAGGCGGCGGTGAACCCGACCGCGCACCAGAACATCAGCGAGCGCCGGCTGAACCGGGAGGCGAGCCAGCCCGAGGCCGGCGTCATCACCGCCGTGGCGACGATGTTGAAGGTGACGACGAGCGCGATCTGGTCGGTGGTGGCGGCGAAGGTGCCCTGCATCTTCGGCAGGGCCACGTTCGCGATCATCACGGTCATCGTGTAGAGCATCGTCACGAAGGTGAGCGATACCAGGATGACCGCACGCTGCGCGAAGGTCGTGGCTGCGGCGTCGGGCGACGCGGATGTAACGGCGCTCGCCATGCGGCCGGCCTGCCTCCTCCCTCGGACGATATTGCTTTCGTCTTGCCGCCATCATGGCACGTCCGGCGCCGGGCTGTTAGCCGTCGACGGATCCGATCGGGGCCGCGACGCTTGCCTGAGCGGCACGCTCCGGTAAGGTGCGGAACCGGATGGGGGGATGACCCGATCACCCTTAGCGAAGGAGACGTCGATGCGCCGCCTGGCGTTCGCCGCAAGCATCATCGGAGCGATCATGACGACCGACACCAACGGGGCCGCCGCCGCCGATCCCGAGAACACGCTGATCATGGAGCTGAAGGACGGTTCCGTGACCATCGAGCTGCGCCCCGACCTGGCGCCGAACCACGTGGAGCGCATCAAGGAGCTGACGCGGGAGGGCTTCTACGACGGCGTCGTGTTCCACCGCGTGATCGAGGGCTTCATGGCCCAGACCGGCGACCCGACCGGCACCGGCCGGGGCGGCTCCGACAAGGACGACCTGCGCGCCGAGTTCACCGACACCAATTTCGGCCGCGGCACCATCGGCATGGCCCGCACCCAGGCGCCGCACAGCGCCAACAGCCAGTTCTTCATCTGCTTCAACGACTGCTCGTTCCTGAACGGCCAGTACACGGTCTGGGGCCAGGTGACCGACGGCATGGAGCATGTCGACGCCATCGCCCGCGGCGAGCCGCCGCGCAACCCGGACCAGATCGTCTCCCTGAAGGTCCAGGCCGACCAGTAACGGCCGGCGACCCGTTCCACCGTCATCCTGACGCCGTACCGGGATCTGGCCACGGACCGACGATCCAAGACCGGTCGGAGGTCGGTGGCTTGATCCTGAAACGAGTTCAGGATGACGGATCGGGCCATGGTTCGAGGGCCGGGGCAAGGTCCTCGAGGGCGCCCCCTCATCCCCCGTCCCCGTCATCCTGACGAACGTCGGGATCAAGACGCAGGCCGTCCCGACTGCCGGTTTCTTGGTCCTGACTTCCGGGGGGATGACGGGGTAGTTTGGGCGACGTGAATCTCATCAGCGGAGACGGACAATGACCACCCTGATCGCCGGCGGCTGCGGCTTCATCGGCCTCGCCGTGGCGGAGCGCTACCTCGAGGACGGGGCCGAGGTCGTCCTGTTCGACCGCAACCCGCTGCATCCGGTCGCCAAGGCCCGTCTCGACTCCCTTCCCGGCTCCTACACCCTGATCCAGGGTGACATCCGGCAGGCGGAACCGGTCGCCCAGGCGATCGGCGACCACAAGGTCGACCAGGTCTTCTACGGCGCCGCCGTCACCTCGGGCGCGGACCGGGAGCGCGAGGCGCCGGAAAGCGTGATCGAGGTCAATCTGGTCGGGCTCGCCCACACGCTGAAGGCGGCCTGGAAGGCCGGCGCGACGCGGCTGATCAACATCTCCTCGGGCGCGGCCTACGGCACTGGCGCGTTCGGCGATACCGGCTGGGACGGACCGCTGGACGAGTACGGCACCCGCGAGGAGCCGTTCAAGATCTACGGCATGACCAAGTTCGGCTCCGAGCGTCTGGTGCGGCGCTACGCGGAGCTGACCGACCTGGACGCCCGCTCGGTGCGGCTGTCGACGATCTTTGGCCCGTGGGAGGTGGATTCCGGCGCCCGCGACACCCTGTCGGCGCCGATGCAGGCGGCACTCATCGCCCGCGAGGGCGGCACGGCGGTGTTCGACCGGCGCGATCATCTCGACTGGACCTTTTCGCGCCACGTCGCCGGCGCCCTGCAGGCGCTGATGGCCGCACCCACCGACCGCCTGAAGAGCGACATCTTCAACGTCACCTCCGCCCGCCAGGTCAGCGTGATGGACATGTGCGCCCATCTCGCCGAGGCGTTCCCCGGGTTCTTTTTCCGCCAGGCCGAGCCCGGCGAGGCGGCGACCGTCAACCTCTGGGGCGACCAGGACCGGTTCCCGATGAAGCCGGACCGGCTGGCCGAGGAGGCCGGGCACCGGCTGCCGGACGACCTCGCCGCGACCATGGCCGATTTCGTCGCCTGGATCCGGGCGCATGGCGACTTCTGGGATCGGGGCTGATCCCGCCGACCCGCGCCGCGACCGGCTGACCGGGCTCGCCCTCGCCCTCACGGCGACGGTCGGCCTCGGGCTGGCGGTCGCCGTCGCGCGGATCGCCTTCGAAGGCGGGACGGACGGCCAGTCCGTTGCGACCGTCCGTGCCTGGTTCGTCGTCCTGCTGGTCGGCGCCTGGTGCATGCTGTCGGGGCGATCGCTGCGGGTCGACCGGCGGTCCTGGCTGAACTGCCTCGGCCTCGGGCTGCTGCTGGCCCACATGTTCTTCGGCAATATCGGCGCGGTGAAGTACATCCCGGTCGGCGTCGCCGCCCTGCTGTTCTTCGTCTACCCGCCGCTGGTCAGCGTCTTCACCGCCCTGCTCGACCGGCGCTGGCCCGGTCTGATGCGCTTCGCCGCCTTCCTGACCTCCTTCGCCGGCCTTGCCGTGATGCTCGGCGCCGGCTTCCGGGACCTCGACCCGATCGGTCTGTTCCTGGGCCTGTCCGCCGGCGTCGCCTGCGCCCTGAACGTCACCTGGATCGGCCGGGTGATGGGCGGCCGCGATCCGCTGGTCGTAATGTTCCACATGGCGTTGGTGGCGGCCGTGGCGCTCAGCGTCCTGGTGCCGGCGACGGCCGGGATCACGCTGCCGGTCACCACCGCCGGCTGGCTCGGCGCGCTCGGCGTGGTTCTGCTCCAGGGCTGCTCGATTCCGCTCTACTTCGCGTCCATCCCGCGGATCGGCGCCGAGACCAGCTCCATCGTGAACAACCTCCAGCCGGTAACCTCGATCGTCGCCGCCTATCTGCTGTTCGGCGAGGCGCTGACCGCGACCCAGGGGGTGGGCGCGGCGATGGTGCTCGGCGGTATCATGGCGCTGCAGCTCGGCAGTCGGATCCGTCGATAGGCGCCTGTGCGCGCCCTACATGTCGTCGAACGGGTGCCAGCCGTCGCGGGACTCGATCTCCAGGACCCAGAGGTCGGGGTCGATGCGCCGTTCCTTCTCGATATACGCATCCGCCTCCGGCTCCGGCACCGGGTCCGCGCCCAGGGGCGGGCGCCACACGGTCCTGCCGGTGTCGTAGTCGCGGCTCGGCGCCAGCAGGACGCAGCCGATATCGCGCCCGCGGTTGACGACGACATAGACCTGACCCGCGTCGTCGTCGCCATGGCGGACCACGGTTGCGGGCACGCCGCGCATGCTTGCCTGCCGGATCGCCGCCTGCACGATGATCCCGGCCTTGAGCCTGGGTTCCGTCACATTATCCCTCGTCGCTTTGACCCGTGCGAGACGCTGGGAACGCCCTGCGATATCGCATAGATTACACCTCAACCGTCGATTTGGCGGACCGAAACAGGGAGCTTACCGATGCACACTCGTCTTCTGGGCGCGGCCCTCGCGCTGAGCCTGTTCGCCGGCCCCGCGGCGGCCGCCGACATCGCGCCCGCGGTCGTCTTCGACATGGGCGGCAAGTTCGACAAGAGCTTCAACGAAGGCGTCTACAACGGCGTCGAGAAGTTCAAGTCGGAGACCGGCGTCGACTACCGCGAGTTCGAGGTCACCAACGAGACCCAGCGCGAGCAGGCCCTGGCCCGCATGGCGCAGCGCGGCGCCAACCCGGTGCTCGGCGTCGGCTTCGCCCAGGCCCCGGCCCTCGAGAAAGTGGCCAAGGCCCATCCCGACACCCAGTTCGCCATCATCGACAGCGTCGTCGACCTGCCCAACGTGCGCTCCATCGTGTTCAAGGAGCACGAGGGCTCGTTCCTGGTCGGCATGATCGCCGCCATGGCCTCCGAGAGCGGCAAGATCGGCTTCGTAGGCGGCATGGACATCCCGCTGATCCGCCGCTTCGCCTGCGGCTACGTTCAGGGCGCCAAGCACGCCAATCCGGACATTGAGGTCTTCCAGAACATGACCGGCACCACCCCGTCGGCCTGGAACGATCCGACCAAGGGCGGCGAGTTGGCCAAGTCGCAGTTCGACCGCGGCGCGGACGTGGTCTTCGCCGCCGCCGGCGGCACCGGCCTCGGCGTCTACCAGGCGGCCGCCGATAACGGCAAGCTGGCCATCGGCGTCGACAGCAACCAGAACCACCTGCATCCGGGCACCATGCTGACCTCGATGCTGAAGCGGGTGGACGTGGCCGCCTACATGGCCTTCTCCGACGCCAACACCGACAAGTTCACCACCGGCGTTCAGAATCTCGGCCTGGCCGAGGGCGGCGTCGACTGGGCGCTGGACGACAACAACCGGAGCCTGATCAGCGGCGAGATGAAGCGGGAAGCCGAGCTCGCCAAGGAGAGCATCACGCTCGGCAAGATCGTGGTCCACGACTACATGGCCGACAATTCCTGCCCGCACTGATCGGCCCGAGCCGATCAGCACCCGCAGACCGGATACGGAGGGGAGAGAGTGAGCATCGCGGCATCCATGGCCGACGGCCGCTCTGTCCCCGCCGCCGCTCACCCCGCGCCGCCGCCCGCTATTGAGCTGACCGGCATCGAGAAGCGGTTCGGGCCGGTCCAGGCCAACCGGAACGTCTCTCTCGCCGTCGACGCCGGGACAATCCACGGCATCGTCGGCGAGAACGGGGCCGGCAAGTCCACCCTGATGAGCATCCTCTACGGCTTCTACGAGGCCGATGCGGGGGATATCCGGATCGACGGCCGGCCGGTCTCGATCAAGGGAGCCGGCGACGCCATCGCCGCCGGTATCGGCATGGTCCACCAGCACTTCATGCTCGTCCCGACCTTTACCGTGCTAGAGAACGTAATGCTCGGCGCGGAGGGCGCGCCCCTGCTCGCCGCCGGGCGGGACGCGGCCCGGGCGGAGCTGACCCGCCTCGGCCGGGACTACGGCCTTGAGATCGATCCCGATGCCGTCGTCGGAGAGCTCCCCGTCGGCCTGCAGCAGCGGGTCGAGATCCTCAAGGCGCTGTACCGCGGCGCCCGCATCCTCATCCTGGACGAGCCCACCGGCGTGCTGACGCCGCAGGAGACCGACCAGCTCTTCGAGATCCTGCGCGAACTGAAGCGCGAAGGCGTCACCGTCATCCTGATCACCCACAAGCTGCGCGAGATCCTGGCGGTGACCGACACGGTCTCGGTGATGCGCGCCGGCGAGATGGTCGCCCACCGGCGCACCGCCGAGACCTCGCGGGAGGAGCTGGCGGAGCTGATGGTCGGCCGCAAGGTCCTGTTCCGGGTCGACAAGGCGCCGGCCGCACCGGGCGCGCCGCTGCTGACGGTCGAGCATCTCGACGTGATCGACGGGGCTGGCGTGAACCGGTTGCGGGACGTCTCCTTCGCGGTCCGCGCCGGCGAGATCGTCGGCCTTGCCGGGGTCTCCGGCAACGGCCAGAGCGAGCTACTGGAGGTGCTGGCAGGGCTGCGCGTGCCGACCGCCGGGCGGGTCCGTCTCGGCGATCTGGAGATCGCGCCCGACCGCCCTAGCGACGGGGCGAAGGTCCGGGCGGCCGGGGTCGGCCACGTCCCCGAGGACCGGCACGCCATGGGCATGGTGATGGATTTCGACGCCCGGGAGAGCGCGATCCTCGGGCATCAGGACGAACCCCGCTTCAACAGGGGGCCGTTCACCGACCCGGCCGCCATCGAGGCGGCCTGCCGCGAGAAGATGGAGAGCTTCGACGTCCGCCCGGCGGACCCGACGCTCAGGTCGTCCCTGTTCTCCGGCGGCAACCAGCAGAAGCTCGTGCTGGCCCGGGAGCTGGACGGAGACCCGAAGATCGTCCTGGTCGGACAGCCGACCCGCGGGGTCGATATCGGCGCCATCGAGTTCATCCACCGCCAGCTCGTCGCCATGCGCGATGCCGGGGCGGCGATCCTTCTGGTCTCGGTCGAGCTCGACGAGATCATGGGGCTCAGCGACCGTATCCTGGTGATGTGCGGCGGCGGCCTGGTCGGCGAACTGCCGGCAGAGGAGGCCGACGAGCGCACCCTCGGCATGATGATGGCCAATGTCTCCCTGGAGGAGATCCGCCGCCAGGGAGGTCCCGCATGACCGCCGCCACCTTCCCGGCCGGCCCCGAGGCCTTCACCGAGCGCCGCCACCCCGAGCCGCCGCGCGCCGCCGACGTGCGCGACGCCTACGATCACGACAAGGGGCGGGTGATCCATTCCGCCGCCTTCCGCCGTCTGCAGGGCAAGACCCAGGTCATGGCCACCGGCGAGGGCGACTTCCACCGCACCCGCCTCACCCACAGCATCGAATGCGGGCAGATCGGCGAGGGCCTGCTGCTCAAGATCCGGGCCGACGGCGCGGTGCCGGACGCGGTCAAGGACTGGCTGCCCTCGCCGTCGCTGATGACCGCGTCGTGCCACGCCCATGACCTCGGCCACCCGCCCTACGGCCATAGCGGCGAGGAGACCCTGAACGCCTGCATGGCCGGGCATGGCGGGTTCGAGGGCAACGGCCAGACCCTGCGGGTCCTGAACCGGCTTGAGAAGTACCGGCGCGCCGGCATCGGCCTGAACCCGACCCGGCGCCTCAACCTGGCGGTGCTGAAGTATCCGGCCTCCTATGCGATCTGCGCCGCCGCCTTCGCCGCAATCGGCAGGGACGCCGACGACCGCCCGCCGAAATGCTACCTGGACAGCGAGCAGGACATCGTCGACTGGGCGTTGGCGCCGTTCTCCAACGCCGACCGGGATACCCTGCCGGCGCTCGACACCACGGGACGGCCGATCTACCGGACCCTGGACTGCGCGCTGATGGAATGCGCGGACGACATCGCCTACGCGGTCCACGACCTGGAGGACGCGATCGCCCGCGGCCTGATCCGGCGCGACACCTTCGAGTCCTATGCGGCGAGCGCCCCCGACCTGCCGGATTTCGAGCTGCTGAAGACCGCCGGACTCGGCCTCGACCGCGACGCGCTGGCCGACGCCCTGTTTTCGCGATCCAGCTACGACCGCAAGCAGGCGATCTCCGCCCTGGTGAACGTTCTGGTGACCCATGTCTCCGTATACGAACGGCCGGAGTTCGAACACCCGCTGCTGCGGCACACCGTAGACTTCTCGGGGCCGGTCAAGGACCTGGTCCGGTTCCTGAAGACCTTCGTCTACCAGACCGTGATCAACAGCGCCTCGGTCCGCCAGCTCCGCCGCAAGGGCAACCTGGTCGTCGCATCGCTGTTCGACGAGCTGGTGCACGATTCAACGATGATCCCGGAGAGCGCGCGCGACGACCTGCTGGGCGGCGACCCGCTCCAGCGCCAGGTCTGCGACTACATCGCCGGGATGACCGACACCTACGCCGAGCGCCTGTACCGCCGGATGTTCGAGCCCGGCTACGGCACCACCACCGATGAACTCTGATCTCGTGAGCAGACCGATGGGATCGATCCTGACCCTCAATCGACTTCCTGGACGCCCGACACGCGGTCGGGTGATCCAGGACCCACCCGCCGGTCCTGTCCGTGGGTCCTGGATCACGCCGCGCGTGTCCAGGAAGTCGAAGAAGAGCGGGATGGGCGCCAGGCGGTCGAGGACGCTGCCATGAGCCGGGAGCTGCCCGCCTGGATCGATATCGGCGTCCTGCCGGCCCTGAACATCCTCATGGCCTTCCTGATGGCCGGGCTGATCGTGCTGCTGGTCGGCGAGAACCCGCTCGAGGCGCTGGACGTGCTGGTGGCCGGCGCCTTCGGCTATCCGGGATCGCTCGGCTACACGCTGTACTACACCACCAACCTGATCTTCACCGGCCTCGCGGTGGCGGTCGCCTTCCACGCCGGGCTGTTCAACATCGGCGGCGAGGGCCAGGCCTATATCGGCGGGCTCGGCGTCGGCCTGGTCGCCCTCTCCCTGGACACCGCCCTGCCCGGCTGGCTGGTGATTCCGCTGGCCGGTCTGGCCGGCGGCGTGTTCGGGGCCGCCTGGGCATTCATCCCGGCCTGGCTGCAGGCTCATCGCGGCAGCCACATCGTCATCACCACCATCATGTTCAACTTCCTGGCCGCCGCCCTGATGGTGCACCTGATGGTCAACGTGATCATCGAGCCGGGCCAGATGTCGCCGCAGAGCCGGGAGATGGCGGAGAGCGCGTGGCTCCCCTTTGTCCACGAGATCCTCGGCGGCCTCGGCATCCAGGTCACACCCTCGCCGCTGAACGTGTCCATCGTCTGGGCGGCCCTGGCCTGCGTCTTCGTGTGGCTGCTGATCTGGCGCACCCGCTGGGGCTACGCCATCCGCACCGTCGGCAGGAACGAGAAGGCGGCGGTCTATGCCGGGATCGACCCCAAGCGGATCATCGTCGTCTCCATGGTGATCTCCGGCGCGCTCGCCGGGTTCGTCGGCCTGAACGAGATCCTGGGCGTGCATCACCGCCTCCTGCTCAATTTCACCGCCGGCTACGGCTTCACCGGCATCGCCGTGGCGCTGATGGGCCGGAGCCATCCGGTCGGCATCGTCCTCGCGAGCCTGTTGTTCGGCGCGCTCTACCAGGGCGGCACCGAGCTCGACTTCGAGTTCCAGACCATCACCCGGGATCTGGTCGTCGTCATCCAGGGCCTGGTGATCCTGTTCTCCGGCGCGCTCGCCTTCATGTTGCACCCGACCGCCCTGCGCCTGTGGCGACGCTGGTCGGCCCGGCGGGAGGCCGCGTGATGGCCGACCTCGCCGATTTCTGGCTGCTCTTCGTCCTGACCCTGGACGCCACCATCCGGGTCGCCGCCCCGCTGATCCTCTGCGCGATGGCGGGGCTGTTCAGCGAGCGGTCCGGCGTGGTCGATATCGGCCTCGAGGGCAAGATGCTGGCGGGCGCCTTCGCCGCCGCCGCCGCCGCCTATGTCACCGGCAGCGCCTGGATCGGGCTGCTCGCGGCCATGGCGGTGTCCACGTCACTGGCCATGCTGCACGGCTTCGCCTGCATCACCCATCGCGGCGATCAGGTGGTCAGCGGCGTCGCCATCAACGTCCTCGTGGCCGGGCTGACCATCGTGCTCGGCATCGCCTGGTTCTCCCAGGGCGGGCAGACGCCGCCGCTGCCGGCGGAGGCTCGGTTCCAGTCGCTGACCTGGCCGCTGGCAGAGACGCTGCGGCCGGTCCCGGTCCTCGGTACCCTCTACGCCGAGATCGTCAGCGGCCACAACATCCTGGTCTACGCCGCCCTGGCCTCGGTGCCGTTCACCTGGTGGGTGGTGTACCGCACCCGCTTCGGCCTGCGCCTGCGGGCGGTCGGGGAAAGCCCCAGCGCGGTGGATACCGCCGGAATCTCGGTCAGCTTCTTGCGCTACCGGGCGCTGCTGTTCACCGGCACCCTCTGCGGCATCGCCGGGGCCTATCTCTCGACGGCCCAGTCCGCCGCCTTCGTGCGCGACATGACGGCCGGCAAGGGCTACATCGCCCTCGCCGCCCTGATCTTCGGCAAGTGGCGGCCGGTCCCGGCCCTGCTCGCCTGCCTGCTGTTCGGATTCCTCGACGCCGTGGCGACCCGGCTTCAGGGGGTCGAGATCCCCGGGATCGGCCAGGCGCCGGTCGCGCTGATCCAGGCCCTGCCCTACGCCTTGACGGTGATCCTGCTGGCGGGCTTCATCGGCAAGGCGATCGCGCCCAAGGCGATCGGCCGACCCTACGTGAAGGAACGCTGACGCGAACGATGGACCTCTCGACCCTGACTCTCGAGACCGAGCGACTGCGGCTTGCCGCCTATCGCGAAGAAGACGCGGAGGAAATCCATGGCGCAACCACGCCTGATATCTGCCGTTACATGACCTTCAATCCGTCGGCATCGGTAGAGGAACTGCGCGGAGTGGGCCGCAAGTGGCTCGCCATGGCAAGCGACGGGCAGGAAGTCGCCGCGGTGATTCGAGACAAGGGCACCGGCCGGTTCCTCGGCATGGGCGGGCTGCACTACCGCGGCGATCCGCTTCCCGGACTCGGCATCTGGGTTCGAGCGGACGCGCACGGACATGGCTATGGCCGGGAAGCGATCATCGGCCTCTCCACCTTCGCGCGGGAGACGCTCGACGAAAAGGCGGTCCTGTACTCCGTCGCCAAGGAGAATATCCCGAGCCGGCGCATCCCAGAGAGCCTGGGCGGGACGATCTGCGGCGACGACACGATCCAACGCCCCGGCGGCCCGGCCTATCCGGGGGTCGTCTACCGGATCCCCTTGGCATGACCGAGATCGACCGTATCCAGGCCGCCGTCGACGCCATCGACGCCGCCGCCGCCGGGTTCCGTCCGCGTCTCGGAGTCGTGCTCGGCTCCGGGCTCGACGCCTGCGCCGACGCCGTCACCAACACCGTCGACATCTCCTATTCCGCCATCCCCGGCTTCCCGAAGCCGGCGGTGGACAGCCATGCGGGGCAGCTCCGGCTCGGCACCCTCGGCGACGTGCCGGTCGCCATACTGCGCGGCCGCGCCCACGCCTACGAGGGTCACCCGCTGGCCGACGTGGTCCGACCGGTCCGCACCCTCGCCCGGCTCGGCTGCTCGACGGTGGTGCTGACAAACGCCGCGGGCTCCCTGCGCCCAGAGGTCGGCCCCGGTCGGCTGATGATGATCACCGATCACATCAACTGGTCCGGAATGAACCCGCTGACCGGCCCGAACCTCAACCAGCTCGGCGACCGGTTCATCGACATGACCACCGCCTACGACGCGGGGCTGCGCCGCCACTTCGCGGACGCGGCCGGGCGGGTCCAGATCGATCTCGCCGAGGGCGTCTACTGCTGGTATCCGGGTCCGAGCTTCGAGACCCCGGCGGAAATCCGCGCCATCCGGACCCTCGGCGCCGACGCCGTTGGTATGTCCACCGTCCCGGAATGCATCGCGCTTCGGCATATGGGGGTGAAGGTCGCCGCGATCTCGAGCATCACCAACCTCGCCGCCGGGCTCGGCGCCAGCACCCTCGACCATGGGGAGGTCATGGCGACGGGTGCCGCCGTCGCCGACAAACTCGCCCGCCTGCTCTCCGCTTTCGCCCGGGAGGCCGAAAATGCCGTCTGAAGATCCGGCCGACACCGCCCGTCGCGCCATCGCCTGCCTCGACCTCACCTCGCTGAACGACGGCGACGACGATCCCGCCATCGAGGCGCTGTGCCGCCGGGCCATCACGCCGGCCGGGCCGGTCGCCGCCGTCTGCGTCTGGGCGCGCTACGTCCCCCTCTGCCGGGAGCGGCTCGACGGCACGGGGGTCAAGGTCTGCACCGTCGTCAATTTCCCCGACGGCTTCGACAGCGTCGAGGCCGTCCGCGACGAGATCCTGCCGGCGATCGCCGACGGCGCCGACGAGATCGACGTGGTGCTGCCCTACACCGCCCTGCTCACCGGCCGGCGCGAGGAAGCCCGGGCGGTGCTCGACATGGCGCGGCTGATGACCGGGAAGAACACGCTCAAGGTGATCCTCGAAACCGGACGGCTGATCACCCCCGGCGCGATCCGCGAGGCCGCCGACATGGCGGTGGCCGCCGGCGCCGACTTTCTGAAGACCTCCACCGGCAAGGTCGCGGTATCGGCGACCCTCGAGGCGGCGCATGTCCTGCTGGACGTCGCCGCCGCGGCGGACCGGCCGGTCGGCGTGAAGGTGGCCGGCGGCGTGCGGACGACGGCCCAGGCCGCCGCCTATCTGCGCCTGGCCGACAGCATCAACGGCCGGGCCGAGCCCACGAACTTCCGCTTCGGCGCCAGCGGCCTGCTGGACGCTTTGCTGGCGACGCTGGATGGAAAGCGGTCGGAGGCGGCGACGGACTACTGAGGCCACCGGCCAACCGGAAGGGACGGACAGGGCATCTTGCGCCCTCCACTCTCACGGCCAGACCGGAGCACCCTCCAATCCCGCCGTCTCCGGCAGGCCGAACATCAGGTTCGCGTTCTGCACGGCATGCCCGGCCGCTCCCTTGCCGAGATTGTCGACCACGCCCATCGCAATGACCAGATCGCGCTCCGGGTCCGCCGCGTAGCTGACGAAAGCCAGGTTCGAGCCGGTCGCCCATTTGGTCTGGGGCGGCCTGTCGGCGACCCGCACGAACGCCCGGTCGGCGTAGAAGCGCCGGGCGGCGTCCAGGCACGCGTCCGTGGTGGCGCTGCCCCGGCAGTAGACGGTGGCGAGCACGCCCCGGGTCATCGGCACCAGGTGGGGCGTGAAGACGAGCCCCGCGGCGCTGCCGCCGCTCAACCGCTCGATCGTCGTCGCCATCTCGGGCATGTGGACGTGCTTGATCAGACCGTAGGGCACCAGGTTCTCGTTGCTCTCGGCAAAGCCGAACCTGCTGTCGGCTCCGCCCCGGCCTGCGCCTGAGATGCCGGTCTTCGCGTCGATCACGATGTTACCGGGCTCGATCAGACGGTCCGACAGCAGGGGCGCCAGGGCGGCAAGCGTCGCCGCGGGGAAACAGCCGGGATTGGCGACCCGGCTTCTCCCCTCGATCCGGGACGGCCAGATATCGGCCAGACCATAGGTCCATCCCTCGACGTAGCGGTGGTCCCCACCGATATCGACGATCTTCACGTCTTCGGAAACACGCGACAGGGCGTCCGCCGACGCGCCCGTGGGCAGGGACGCGAACAGCAGGTCGAGCTTTGGCAGGGCCGCCGGATCCCACTTCTCGATCACCAAATCGGCCAGCCCGGTCGGCACGCCGGGGAAACGATCCGCGAGGCGGCTGCCGGCGCTGCCCTCGCCGGCGGCATAGACGAGATCGAACGCGGGGTGACCTGCGATCAGGCGCAGCGCTTCGCCGCCGCCAAATCCGCTGATTCCAACGATACCGACACGAATGCTCATGGTGGTGTCCTTCCAGGGTTCGGGCAAAATAAAACCCCCGGAGCCGGAGGCTGCGGAGGTTCTGGGGAGCGGGCCGGGGCCGCTTCGGCGGGGAGGCCTACAGGGAGGCGGTCACCACGCGGAAAGGCGTTGATCGGCGCGCAGCCCAAAGAGCCACCGCTTGCTGCAAGCGGCGTCGGCGTCGGCTGGAAAGGATCGCGCTCCCGGTCATGGCCAGAACACTGTCTGCCGCACCGGCCCCCGTCAAGCGGATTGCCCGCCGTCGGCCCGGTGCGATTGCGCGCGCCCCGACCCGGCAGCGGGGTTCATCGCCCTTAGTTCACCGGCGTGATCAGCGGCTTGCCGGCGAGACCGGCCAGCGCGTTCTCCATGACCAGCCGGCCCATGGCCAGCCGCGTGTCGTGGGTGGCGCTCGCCTGGTGCGGTTGCAGAACGACGTTTTCTGTCATGTCCTTCAGCGCCTGGGGAACCGTCGGCTCCTTTTCGAACACGTCGAGGCCGGCCGCGCCCAGCCGGCCGTCCTTCAGCGCCTCGATCAGCGCCGCCTCGTCAACCACCGAACCGCGGGCAACGTTCACAAGCACGCCCTCCGGACCGAGCGCGTCCAGCACCTCTCGGTCCACCAGGTGCCGGGTCCCGGCCCCGCCGGGCACGATGGCGATCAGGAAATCCACGTCCCGCGCCATGGACAGCAGGTCGCCGTAATAGGTGTAGGGCACGTCCTTGCGGCTGCGGGTGTGGTAGGCGATGTCCATCTTGAACGCCTCGCAGCGCCGGGCGATCTCGATGCCGATCCGCCCAAGCCCGAGGATGCCCACCTTGCGGCCGTGCACCCGCTTGGTGAACGGCATGTCGCCCTCGCTCTCCCAGCGCCCGGCCCGCACGTAGCGGTCGGCCTGGGGGATCTTGCGGCAGGTCGCCAGCAGCAGGCCGAGGGCGAAGTCGGCGACCTCGTCGCTCAGCACGTCCGGCGTGTTCGAGACCTTGATGCCCCGCTCGGTCGCCGCCGCCACGTCGACGCCGTCATAGCCGACGCCGTGATGGGCGATGACCTTGGCCTTGGGCAGGGCGTCCATGATGTCGGCGCCGCAGACCGACGCCCCGGCGATCGCCTCGCAGCGATCGGCGATGGACGCCAGCAGGGCGGCCTTGTCCTCCGCCTCCCAGAGCTTGTGGACGGTGAAATGCGCGTCCAGTTCCGCCATGGCGGCGGCGTACCAGGGGGAGACGACGAGGAGATCGGGCTTGCTGCTCACGGGATGACGTCCTTCTGTGCGGGCGTTTTCTAAAACGACGAATTGGGCTGTTCGAGGAAGGCGAGCTCCTCGGCCGTGCTCTCGCGGCCCAGGACCGCGTTGCGGTGGGGGAAGCGGCCGAAGCGGTCGACGATGACCTTGTGGCGCTCGGCGAAGTCGGTCAGCCGGTCGTCGCCCAAGGCGGTGAACAGCGCCATGCAGAGGGCCTGGTCGGCCGGGTTCTCGCTGTGCTCGAACGGCAGGTAGAGGAACAGCCGCCGGTCACGATCCGCACCGACATGGTCGCCCTCGGCCAGGGCCCGGCGGGCGACGGCGATCGCCTTGGCGTCCTGGGCGAAGGCCCGCGCGTCGTCTCGGTACAGGTTGCGCGACATCTGGTCGAGCAGGATCAGCAGCGCCAGCCGTCCGTCCGGCGTCTCCGCCCAGTCGTCCAGCGCGCCCTCGGCGGCGGCGACATGGGTCCGCGAGAACCGCTCCCGCAGGGTCGCGTCGAAGGCGTCGCTCTTCTTGAACCACTCCTCCTCGGACGACTCGCGGAACCAGAAGTCCAGCACGGCCTCGGCGGTGGCGATCCGGTCGGTGTCGCTCATCGGTATCCTCCCGGCGAGACCTTAACGGAGCCGTCGCGATGGTTGAAGCGCCCGCTTCGCACGGGCGGCCGATCCTCGGGGCCGCGACGGGATACGGGCTTGTCGCCGTTCAGATCCATGCGCACATACGGATAGCACTGTGGAGGAACTCGAGATGCGGATGCTTTCCAGCCGGCTTCTTGCCGTCGGAGCCTGCCTGCTGGTCCTGGCCGGATGCGTCACCGCCCGCAACACGATCCAGTTCACGGACTCGGAGGGCCGGCGGTCCTATCTGCGCTACGCCGGGGCGGAGGGACCGGTCTATCTCCGCGCCGCCAATCCACCGACCGAGATCGGCGACCACGCGGCCGTCGGCGCGGTCATGGCCGAGGCCGCCAGCGGCGCCGTCTTCGCCATGCCGACCACCTTCACCTCTGACAGAGGGGAAGCTCCGCAGCCGCATTTCCGCATCGTCGCCCTGTTCGATGCGGAGGAGTCGCTCTCGACCGCCGATCTCTGCGAGTCGGAGGCCAAGGGCACCGACCTGACCGCGGCCCGCTACGCCGACCGCACCAACCTGTTCCTGGCCTTCTGCACCCGCGGGGAGGCGCTCGCCGGCACCAAGGTGAGCGGCCCGAAGATCACCGCGCTTTCGGATCCGTCACTGCGGGATATGGTCCGGACCGGAATCCGCGAGATGTTCTCCCAGGACGACCGCCAGCGCGAACGCGGCGAGCCGCCGATCCTGGGCACGATCTCCGGAAACCCGAGCAGTTTCGGCTTCCGGCTGAACCCCCTTGAAGGGGTGGTGAACTAGGAGAGGGAGGGCTTGGCGCCAATCACCGCCAGCCGCCCCCGCCTGCACTCCTCCCTCTCGCACTCCCCGGCCTAGAGCAAATCACGATCAGATGGAAACATCTGGTCGTGTGAATTTGCTCTATCGTTAATGAGTTAGAGGGCGATTCACGGTTCAGATCGATTCGATCTGAACCGATCGCGCTCTAGTGCCGGGGCCCACGTCGACGC
>JAVKFT010000029.1:0-270064 GCA_040223655.1 Thalassobaculaceae bacterium
CACCCTCTCGCCCGCGCGCGGCCGCCCCCCCCCCCCACCCCCCCCCCCCCGGGGCCCCCCCACCCCCGCCCCCGGGCCCCGGCCCCCCCCGCCCCCCCACGACCGATACACCCCTCGAAGGAGGCTCAGTTCTTGGTCTGATCGACCAGCTTGTTCTCCGCGATCCACGGCATCATGGCGCGCAGCTTCTCGCCGACCTGCTCGATCGAGTGCTCGGCGGCCCGACGGCGCATGGCCTTGAACGAGGACTGGTTGACCTTGTTCTCCAGCATCCAGTTGCGGGCGAAGGTGCCGGACTGGATATCGGCGAGGACCCGCTTCATCTCCGCCTTCGTCTCCTCGGTCACGATGCGCGGACCGGAGACGTACTCGCCGTATTCGGCGGTGTTGGAGATCGAGTAGTTCATGTTGGCGATGCCGCCCTCGTAGATGAGGTCGACGATCAGCTTCACCTCGTGCAGGCACTCGAAATAGGCCATCTCCGGCGCGTAACCGGCCTCGCACAGGGTCTCGTAGCCGGCCTTGATCAGCTCGCACAGGCCGCCGCAGAGCACGACCTGTTCGCCGAAGAGGTCGGTCTCGCACTCTTCCTTGAAGGTGGTCTCGATGGTGCCGGCGCGGCCGCCACCGATGGCCGACGAGTAGGACAGCGCGACCTCGAGGGCGTTACCCGAGGAATCCTGGTCGATGGCGACCAGGCACGGCACGCCGCCGCCGCGCAGGTACTCGGAGCGCACGGTGTGGCCCGGGCCCTTCGGCGCGATCATGAACACGTCGATGTCGTCGCGCGGCTCGATGAAGTTGAAGTGCACGTTGAAGCCGTGGGCGAAGGCGATCGCCGCGCCGGGGCGCATGTTCGGCTTCAGGTCTTCGTTGTAGATGTCGCCCTGCAGCTCGTCCGGGGTCAGCATCATGAGGATGTCGCCCCAGGCGGCGGCCTCGGCCGGCGTCATGCACTTGAAGCCGGCGGCCTCCGCCTTGGCACGGGAGCGCGAGCCTTCCTTCAGCGCGACGACCACGTCCTTGACGCCGCTGTCCTTCAGGTTGTTGGCATGGGCATGGCCCTGGCTGCCATAGCCGACGATCACGACCTTCTTGGTCTTGATCAGGTTCACGTCGGCATCGCGGTCGTAATACACGCGCATGGGTCTCTCCCTCCTTCGGGTCTTTGCGGTTCTCAGGTCAGGTTTTCGATGTCGTCAAAGGGTCCGGCGACGGTTTAGCGGTGCGGCCGCCGCCGGTCCAGATGGATTGGTCCGCGGGCGGATCAGTCGGCGTCGGCCTTCTTGGTCTTGCGCTTCGGCTTGGCCTTGCGGACGAGGGGCATGTGCACGTGCTCGCCCCGGGCGATGGCGACCACGCCGGTACGCGAGACCTCGACCTCGCCGAGCGAGACCATCAGGTCGATGAAGGCATCGATCTTGCCGGTGTCGCCGGTGAGTTCGAAGACGAAGCTCTCCAGGGTGCTGTCGATCGCCCGGGCGCGGAACGTGTCCGCGATCCGCAGCGCCTCGATCCGCTTGTCGCCGGCGTTGCGGATCTTCACCAGGGCCATTTCGCGGCCGACATGCGGCCCTTCCATGGTCAGGTCGTGCACGTCGTAGACCGGCACGAGCCGGCCAAGCTGTGCCTTGATCTGCTCGATCACCATCGGCGTTCCGGAGGTGACGATGGTGATGCGCGACCGCGCGTTCACCTCGTCCACCTCGGACACGGTCAGGCTCTCGATGTTGTAGCCGCGGCCGGAAAACAGGCCGATGACGCGGGCGAGCACGCCCGGCTCATTGGCCACCAGCACGGCGATGGTGTGCCGTTCGATCGGTTGGTCGGTCGATGTCACGTCGGGTCTCCGAAAGGCGGGCGCGGGTCCGGAACGGCCGGCGCCCGGTAGGGCAATGGCGGGGGGCGGCAGGCGGGACGGCCGCCGGATCGCTCCGGCGGCCGCCCGTGCCGTCAAACGAGGGCCATGCCCTTGTCGGTCACGGTCTGCTGCTCCTGGTCGCTCGGGCTGAGGATCATCTCGTTATGGGCCCGGCCCGACGGAATCATCGGGAAGCAGTTCTCGTCCTTGGTCACGCAGATATCGGCGATGACCGGATGCGGCGCGGCGATCATCTCGTCGATCACGTCGTCGAGCTCGTCCGCCTCGGTCGCCCGCAGGCCCACGCCGCCGAATGCCTCCGCCAGCTTCACGAAGTCGGGCAGCGCCTCGGAATAGCTCTCCGAGTAGCGCTTGCCGTGGATCAGCTCCTGCCACTGGCGGACCATGCCCATCCACTGGTTGTTGATGATGAAGGCCTTCACCGGCAGATTGTACTGCCGCATGGTCGACATTTCCTGCATGTTCATCAGGAAGCTGGCCTCGCCGGAGATGTCCACCACCAGCGCGTCGGGATGCGCGATCTGCACGCCCATGGCCGAGGGGAAGCCGTAGCCCATGGTGCCGAGCCCGCCCGAGGTCATCCAGCGGTTCGGCTCGTCGAAGCCGTAGTACTGGGCGGCCCACATCTGGTGCTGGCCGACCTCGGTCGTGATGTAGCAGTCCATGCCGCGGGTCTTCTCGAACAGACGCTTGATCGCCTGCTGCGGCTTGATGTCCTTGGTCCCCGGCGTGAAGGCCAGGCACTTGCGGGACCGCCAGCCGTCGATCTGACGCCACCAGGCGGCGAGCGCCTTCTCGTCCGGCTTGCACGACTTGGCCTTCCAGACGGCGAGCATCTGCTCGAGCACCGTGGCCGCGTCGCCGACGATCGGCACGTCCACCGCCACGTTCTTGTTGATCGAGGACGGGTCGATATCGACGTGGATCTTCTTCGAGTTCGGCGAGAAGCCGGACAGCGCGCCGGTCACCCGGTCGTCGAAGCGGGCGCCGATGCAGATCATGACGTCGCAGTCGTGCATCGCCAGGTTGGCCTCGTAGGTCCCGTGCATGCCGAGCATGCCCAGGAACTGCTTGTCGGAGGCCGGATAGGCGCCGAGGCCCATCAGCGTCAACGTGGCCGGGTAGCCGGTCTTGCGCACGAACTCGCTGAACAGCTTGGACGCCTTCGGCCCGGCATTGATGAGGCCGCCGCCGCCATAGAAGATCGGGCGCTTGGCCTTGGCGATCAGCTCCACCGCCTTCTCGATGGCGCTGTCGTCGCCGGCCACCTGCGGGCGGTAGCTCTTCGGCTCCTTGTCCTTGGCGTTGGTATAGGGACAATCGGCGAACTGGATGTCCTTCGGCAGGTCGACCACCACCGGCCCCGGACGGCCGCTGCGGGCGACGTAGAACGCCTCGTGCATGACCTCCGCCAGCTTCTCCGGGTCCTTCACCAGATAGTTATGCTTGGTGCAGGGGCGGGTGATGCCGGTCGTGTCCGCTTCCTGGAAGGCGTCGTTGCCTATCAGGTGGGTCGCCACCTGGCCGGTCAGGCAGACGATCGGGATCGAGTCCATCAGCGCGTCGGTCAGGCCGGTCACCGCGTTGGTCGCGCCCGGACCGGACGTCACCAGGACGCAGCCGACCTTGCCGGTCGAGCGGGCATAGCCCTCGGCGGCGTGGACCGCCGCCTGCTCGTGGCGCACGAGGATGTGCCGGATGGCGTTCTGCTTGAAGATCTCGTCGTAGATCGGCAGTACCGCCCCGCCGGGGTACCCGAATACGACCTCTACGCCCTGATCCTTGAGCGCGCGCAGGATGACGGCGGCACCCGACATGATCTCGGGTTTGGCCGTCTTGGTAGACGACGGAGTACGGGGGGACGTCGTGCGGGGTTTTGCCACCGTTCCGCTCCTTCACTGTTGCGATCGCGTCGCCGGCGCCCGCTGCGCGGGCCTGCCGGACAGGATCCAGGTTGATAAAGACACGTGCGGCGCGGATGACCTCCCGCGCCGGCGGGGCGGAACCTAGTCGCTCAGAATCAGGGCGTCAACACGAAGCTGCGAATTTCCGCAAAGATTTCCGGAAATCGACTTTTCGAAAATTGCGCATCTATTCGAATATCAGACACGAATTGATGGCGAAACCATGTCCTCTGGCGCTTCGCGTATTGCCGCGTCGCCGTCACCGACGCCGTGACCGCGGCATCGAGGCTGATCTTTTCTTCAATGTAATCAATAAGCTGCGGAACCCCGATCGCCCGCATTGCCGGCAGGGACCGGTCCAGCCCCAGTGCGGCCAGCCGCCGCACCTCCTCGATGGCCCCGTCCTCCACCATGCGCCGGAACCGCGCCTCGACGGCCTCGGCCGAGACCGGGCGCGGCGGAAACAGCAAGACCCGGCAGAACCGCAGGTCGTCGCGTCCGCCGGTCGGCGCCGCCTGCCACGCCGACAGCGGCCGGCCGGTCGCACGCGCCACCGCCCAGGCCCGCTGCAGCCGCTGGGAGTCACCGGGTTCGAGCCGTTCGCCAAGCACCGGATCCATCGCCCGGACCTCCTCCCGGAAGGCCGCGCCGCCGATCGCCGCGTAGCGCGCAACCGCTTCGTCGACCGTGGCCTGGGGGACCGGCGGCACCTCGGCGATACCGTGCATCAGCGCGTTCAGATACAGCCCGGTGCCACCGCACAGGACGGGCACGCGCCCGGCATCCAGTGCCGCATCGATCTCCGCCGACGCCGCGTCCCGCCACCACGCCACGGACCCGCGCTCGGCCGCCGGCAGGACACCGAACAGCCGGTGCGGCACGCGCCCCTCCTCCGCTTCCGACGGCCGGTCGGTGAGGATCCGCAGCTCGCGATAGACCTGCATGCTGTCGGCATTGATGACCGTGCCGCCGGCCGTCTCGGCCAATTCAACAGCCAGCGCGGTCTTGCCGCTGGCGGTGGGCCCGGCGATGACGAGCACGGTTTTGTCGGCTGGAACGGCGGCGGCGCTGGACATGGGTCGGCGCTACGCGATAAGTCCGCGCCATGCAACAGGTTCTGACTCTCTGCGCCGCGCCGGGCGCACTCGCCGCCGATACCGTCGCCGCCGCCGTCGAGCTGCTGAAGGAGCACGCCGGCCGGGTCGAGGAGCCGCACTGGCTCGCACCCGGAGAGGCCGCCGATATCGGGTTCGAGGCGGATCGGCCCGACCGGGCGCTGGCCGCTCTCCGCGCCGCCCTTGAGAGCCTGCCGGTCGACGTGAACGCCGGACCGACGGAGGGTCGGCGCAAGCGACTGCTGATCGCCGACATGGACAGCACCATCATCGTCGGCGAGTCTCTGGACGAGCTGGCCGAGCATGCCGGTATCCGCGACCGGATCGCCGCCATCACCGCCCGGGCGATGCGCGGCGAGTTGGATTTCGAGGGCGCCCTGCGCGAGCGCGTGGGCATGCTCAAGGGCCTGCCCGCCACGACCATCGACACGGTAATCGACGGCTTGCAGCTCACCCCCGGGGCCGATGTCCTGGTGGCGACGATGAAGGCTGCCGGCGCCTACTGCGCGCTCGTGTCCGGTGGGTTCACGCCGATGACCGGGGCGATCCGCGCGCGCGTCGGCTTCGACGAGGACCGCGCCAACACGCTGACCGTGGCGGATGGGGCCCTGACCGGAACGGTCGGCGAGCCGATCCTGGGCCGCGACGCGAAACTGGCGACGCTGAAGGAGCTGTGCGCGGCCCGGAACCTGCCGCTCGGCTCGGCGGCGACGGTCGGCGACGGCGCCAACGATCTGGCCATGCTGGAAGCGGCCGGTATGGGCGTGGCGTTCCGGGCCAAGCCCGCCGTCCGCGACGCCGCCGTATTCCGCATCGAACACGCCGACTTGCGTGGCCTGCTCTATCTTCAGGGGTTCAGCGCGTCGGACTTTGCGGCCCCGCGGACGTGACCCGTCCGGTCGTCCGTCACTTCGGGTAACCGTCCACCGGCAATCCGCGGTTGAGCCATCCCGGCTCGGCGCCGGTCTCGTCGTAGCGCCCGAACATGCCTTCCTTCACGTTGTAGACCCGCGTGAACCCGGCCTCGATCAGCCAGGCCTGCGCGCGGGTGGAGCGCACGCCGGTGGTCGCGATGGTCGCGACCGCCCGGTCCCGGTCGCCGTCCACCGCGGCCAACGCCGCCGCGACGAAGCCGTCCCGGCCTCCGGGATGGTGGATGCTGGCGCCGACCGCCCCTTCCGGCAGGCCCGTCTCCCGCCACTCACGCTCGGCCCTGACGTCGAGTATCCGGATTTCTCCGCGGGTGGCCATGGCATGGGCTTCAGGCGCGGCCAGACGGCCGCCCCCGGGTATCAGCGTCTTCGCCGCGACGATCCCGCCGCACAGAAGCGCGAGGCCCACCAGCAGAACCGGAAGATGACGGGGGATGACCATGCCCCGAGCCTATCCGATTCCCGTCGGGACGCAGCAAAGAATCTGATCAGTCGGATCGGAAAGACACGGGAGTGGGCGGAGCAGCCCGGACTCCAAATAGGAACGGCGCCGGTCCCGTAAGGAACCGGCGCCGCCTCCTCGCTCCGCGATAAGGGCCTGGGGGGGCGGGGGGATCAGCCCTTGTCTATACGGAGCGGGATAAACCGCTGCTCACCCTGTCTATTGACCAGCAGAAGGATGGTTTTCTTCCCATTCGCCCGATGATCTTCGACAAGTTTCCGGACATCGTCGAGGGACTGGACCTCGTCCTGGGCGACTTCGACGATCACGTCGCCCTCGCGCAGCCCCTTGTCGGCGGCGTCCACCGTCTCATCCACCTCAATCACGAGAACGCCCGTGACCTCTTCTCCGAGACCATATTGCTCACGCAATTGCGGCGTCAGAGTGGCGAGACCGAGGCCAAGTGAGTCGACCCGGCCCTCGTCGCCCTGGTCCGGCGTGGCCGAGGTGTTGAGCAGCCGCGCCTCCTCGGCCTGTTCCAGTTCTCCGAGGGTCGCAGTGACCGTCGTGGCCGCGCCGTCGCGCCAGATTTCCACGGGCACCTCGCGGCCGACCCGGGTCTCGGCGACGATGCGCGGCAGCGTCCGCATCTCGTCGACCTCCTGGCCGTTGAAGCCGGTGATGATATCGCCCGGCTGGATACCGGCGGCCTCGGCCGGCCCCTCGGCGGTCACGTCTGCCACCAGCGCGCCCCGGGCGCTGTCGAGGCCGAGAGAGTCCGCGATATCCGGGCTCACCTGTTGAATCCGCACGCCGAGCCAGCCCCGACGGGTGCGGCCGAACTCCCGCAGCTGGTCGACCACGCCGGTCGCCAGATCAGAGGCGATGGCGAAGCCGATGCCGACCGAGCCGCCGGTCTGGGAGAAGATCGCGGTATTGATGCCGACCACCTCGCCCTCGAGGTTGAACAGCGGGCCGCCCGAGTTGCCGCGGTTGATCGACGCGTCGGTCTGGATGAAGTCGTCATACGGACCCTGGCCGATATCCCGGCCACGGGCCGAGACGATACCGGCGGTCACCGTGCCGCCGAGGCCGAACGGATTGCCGATCGCCACCACCCAGTCGCCCACACGCAGCGCGTCGGAATTGCCGAACTGGACGAACGGCAGCTCTCGCTGGCCCGGGTCGATGGAGAGAACGGCCACATCCGTCTTCGGGTCGCGCCCGATCAGGGTGGCCTCGTATTCGGTGTCGTCCTGGAGCCGGACCTTGATCTCGTCGGCATCGGCGATGACGTGGTTATTGGTCACCACGATACCGGCCGGGTCGACGATGAAACCGGACCCGAGAGACTGGGCCGACCGGGGCCGCGACGGCCGCTGACCCTGGTTCCGCTCGAAGAAGTCCTTGAAGAACTCCTCGAAGGGCGAGCCCGGCGGGAACTGGGGCATATCGGGCATGCGCGACGCGTCGACGGTCTGCGTGGTCGCGATGTTCACCACCGCCGGCAACAGCCGCTCGGCCAGATCGGCGAAGCTCTCCGGCGGCGCCTTGGCCTGGGCGCCGCTGGACACGGCCATCGCCAGCATCAGCGCAGCGCCGGCCGCCAGACCGAGCGCCATGCGGTACAGGTAGGCGGCGGTTTCCGACCGACCGTTTCGCGCCAGCGCGCGCGCGGCAGTGGGAGAGGAGTTCACGCGCATCTCGTTTTCGTCCTTCACTTCTCGAACGGCTTTGGAACACAGCATTGCGACTATCGCGCCCTCACACAACAGGTGGGCTCTTACCTCCGACAGTCAACGGCTCGTCGCATGCGACATATGCGATGTGAAATGCCGTGATGGCGGACAAGGATATCGCGGGAGCAGAGGCTCACAGAGCCGATAGAGGGGCAATCAGCCCCGGATCAGCCAGAGCAAGAAAACACCGATCCCGGCGGCGGACAGCCCCGCGATGCGCATCGTGCCGGGGGACTGGGTCAGCATCACCGCCATGGCGCGGCGCAGGGCATCCGGCGCTGCCGCGTAGAGCAGACCCTCGATCACGAGGACAAGGGCGAGGGCGGCGAGAAAGTCGGTCACAGGACCGTCCCGCCGCCCCGCAAGGTCACTGGCCGATGGCTGGAACGCCGCCGTCCATGGAGTTGAAGTACTTGAAGAAGTCACCGTTCGGCGACAACACCATGGTGGTGTCACCGTTGCTGTTCTGATCGCCCATCACCGTGCGATAAGCCTGCATGGTGCGGTAGAAGTCGAAGAACTCCGGATCCCGGCCGAAAGCATCGGCGTAGATCTTGATCGCCAGACCGTCGCCCTCACCGCGCAGGGTTTCGGCTTCCTTCTGCGCCTCGGCGACGATAACCGTGCGCTGCTTGTCGGCGTCCGCCCGGATCTTCTGGGCCTGCTCGTTACCCTGGGCGCGGAACTCGCGGGCCTCCCGCTCACGCTCCGAGGTCATGCGGTCGAAGATGTTCTGACGGGTGGCGTCGGGGTAGTCGGCCCGGCGGATGCGCACCTCGATCAGTTCCATGCCGAACCGCTTGGCGCTCTCGTTCACCTCGGCCCGGATGTCGGTCATGATCCCCGCGCGCTTGTCGGAGAGAACCTCGATCAGGGTCTGGTTGCCGAGCACCTGACGCAGCGACGAGTTGATGACCACCGACAGGCGCGACGACGCCTCCCGCTCGGTCCGCACGGCCCGGAAGAACTGCAGCGGATCGATGATCTTGTAGCGGGCGTAGCTGTCGACATCGAGACGCTTCTGGTCGGACAGGATCACCTGCTGGCGCGGCGGATCCACGTCGAGCGCCCGGCGCTCGTAGTAGATCGTGGTTTCCGCGACCGGGATCTTGAAGAACAGGCCGGGTTCCCGGATTTCGCGGACGGGCTGACCGAACCGAACGACCAGCGCCTGCTCCGTCTCGTCGACGATGAAGAACGACTGGGAGAGGACGATACCGGCGAGAACGACGATACCGCCGAGAATGGCAAGGGTCCGGTTCATCAGTTTGCCCCCCTCTGGGTGCTGTTGGTGCCGGTCGAGCGATTGGTACCGGAGTTCAGACGGTTCTGCACTTCAGGCAGCGGCAGGTACGGGACCACGCCGGAGCCGCCCGCGCTGTCGTCGATGATCACCTTGTTCACGTTGGCCAGGATGCCCTCCAGCGTCTCCAGATAGATCCGCTTGGTGGTCACGTCCTTCGACTGGACATAGGCCTCGTAGACCGAGTTGAAGCGGTTGGCGTCACCCTGAGCCCGGTTCACCACCTCCTGGCGGTAGGCGTCGGCGTTTTCGACGAGCTGCGCGGCTTCACCGCGCGCCCTCGGCACGACGTCGTTCCGGTAAGCCTCAGCCTCGTTCTTCAGGCGCTCGAGATCCTGGCGCGCACGCTGGACCTCGTTGAAGGCGTCGATGACAGGCGCCGGCGGATCGACCTGGTCGAGCTGCACCGACCGGATCTCGATGCCGGCTTCGTACTCGTCCACGAGGGCCTGCAGCTGCTCCTGCGCCGCCACCTGGATCTGACCACGGCGTTCGGTCAGCGCGTCCTGAATCCGCGTGTTGCCGATGATATCGCGCATCACCGCCTCGGCGGAGACCTTCACGGTCTGCTCGGGGTTCTGCAGGTTGAACAGGAAGTCGCCCGCGTTCCGAATTCTCCAGAACACCACGAAGTCGATGTCGATGATGTTCTCGTCACCGGTGATCATCTGGCTTTCCTCGGCAACGTCCCGGCCGGTGCCCCCGCGGGAGTCGGCGCCGGAGCGGAAGCCGACCTCGATGCGGTTTTCGCGGGTCACGTCGGGCCGGAAGACCTCGCCGATCGGCGCCGGCCAGTTCCACTGGAGACCCGGGTCTTTCGGAATGCCGTCATACTTGCCAAGCACGAGCTCGATGCCCTGCTGGTTCGGCTGCACCCGGTAGAAACCGTTGGCGGCCCAGAGCAGCGCCAGAACGATGACACCGAGCACGATGATCTTCGGGCCGCCGAAGCCGCTCGGAATCATGCCTTTGAATTTCTGCTGCTGGCGCCGGAGCATGTCCTCGATGTCTTTCGGGCTCGGCCCCTGACCGCCGCCGCCTCCGCCACCGCCGCCCGGTCGTCCCCAAGGGGAGTTGCCCCGACCGCCGCCGTTGCCGCCGCCGTTGCCACCGCCCCACGGACCCTGACCGCGTCCCCCTTGATCGCTCCAAGGCATGGTTCGTCCTCTCTTTTCAAAGCCGCGGGGGACCTAGCACGCAAGCGGCGCGTTGCAAAGCACGCCTCAGCACTCTATGTCCCGCCTGCGAACGGGAAGTCTTTTGTAGCTCCCGGTATGTTGGCGAAATCGCGGGGATTTCAAGCGATGGCGACGGTTTCCGAACAGTCCGTTCAAGACGCCCTGGCCCAGGTGGCGGATCCTGGCTCCGGTGCTGCCCTGCCGGAACTGGCGCGTGTGTCCGGCCTGGTCATCAAGGACGGCAATGTCGGCTTCTCGCTTGAAGTAGATCCCGCGCGGGGTCCAGCGCTTGAAGCGTTGCGCAAAGCCGCCGAAGACGCCGTGCTCCGGCTCGACGGCGTTACCTCCGCGACGGCCGTTCTGACCGCGCACCGGGCCGGCGGAAGCGACGGCGGCGGCCAATCGCCGCAGCGCGCCGCCCCACCGCAGCAGCAGGGTCGGATGCCGGCCCGCCGGGAACTGCCCGGGATCAAATCCATCATTGCCGTCGCCTCCGGCAAGGGCGGTGTCGGCAAGTCGACCGTCGCCACCAACCTGGCGCTCGCCCTGGCGGGGCGCGGGCTGGCGGTCGGCCTGCTCGACGCCGACGTCTATGGACCGTCTCTGCCGCGCATGATGGGGATCGACCGCAAACCGGAGAGCCGCGACGGAAAGACGCTGATCCCGCTCGAGAATCACAACATCAAATGCATGTCGATCGGCTTCCTCGTCGCCGAGGATACGCCGACGATTTGGCGCGGCCCGATGGTGATGAGCGCGCTCGAACAGATGCTGCGCGACGTCGAATGGGGCGCGCTCGACGTGCTCGTGGTCGACATGCCGCCGGGCACCGGCGACGCGCAGCTCACCATGGCCCAGCGGGTGCCGTTGGCGGGGGCGGTGATCGTCTCGACGCCGCAGGACATCGCGCTTCTCGATGCCCGAAAAGGGCTCAACATGTTCCGCCGGGTCGATGTCCCCGTGCTCGGCATCGTCGAGAACATGAGCTACTTCCTGTGCCCGAGCTGCGGCGAGCGCAGCGAGATCTTCGGCCACGGCGGCGCCCGCCAGGAAGCGGAGAAGCTGGGTGTGCCCTTCCTCGGCGAAGTGCCGCTGCACCTGGACATCCGCACGGCCGGGGATGGCGGCACACCGATCGTCGCCGCCGATCCGACGGGCCCGCATGCGGAAGCGTTCGCCGCCATCGCGGAGAGAGTCGCCGAGACCCTCGCCGGTCCGGCTCAGCGCAAGGCGGCACCCAGCATCGTGTTCGAATAGAGCGCCCGGGATACGGCCGGGAGCGCTTCCGCTCCTGTCTTGGCCTCAGGCCCGGACGTAGTCGGCGAAAGTGAAGGCCGGCCGCCCGCCCTCCGACGGATGCGCCTCGCGCCAGGTCTCCCGCCAGCGCGACCAGTCGACGGACGGGAACAGCGCGTCGCCATCCGCCTCCAGGTGAACATGGGTCAGCGCCATCCGGTCCGCCCGCGGCAGGGCGAGGTCGAAGATCTCGGCGCCGCCGATGATGAACACCTCGGGCTCTCCGGCGCTGGCGGCAATGGCCGCGTCCAGCCCAGAGACCGGCTCGGCGCCGTCCGCGCGCCACTCGGCGTTGCGGGTGACGACGAGGGACCGGCGACCGGGGAGCGGGCGGCCGATGGCGTCCCAGGTACGCCGCCCCATCACCATGCTGTGCCCCCAGGTCCGACGCTTGAAATGGGCGAGGTCCGCCGGGAGCGACCAGGGCAGGCCCCGCTCGGCATGTCCGATGACCCGGTTGTCGGCGACGGCGGCGATGAGGGTGAGGATCGTCATGGGACCGTCCGGCGGTGGAAGTTGGGCGCACCGTGGCACCGCCCGGCGGGATAGGGCAAGATCGCGCCCATGGGATCGGACACGCAGAGCGGCGCGGACATGCCGGCGGCGATCGCGCACGCGCGCGATCTCGCCCGTCGCGGCGACCTGCGGACGGCGATCCGCACGCTGGAGACCCTGGCCGGGAGCGGCGCCGACGCGGCGCCCGCGATCTTCGAGATCGGCAATCTGACCAAGGCTGCAGGTCTGTACGACCAGGCCGAGGCGGCGTATCGCAAAGTTCTGGAGACCCATCCAGGCTCGATCGAGGCGGCGACCAACCTGGCCAACGTCCTCTCCGCGAAGGGACAGACCGACACCGCTATCGCCATCCTCGGCAACGTGCGATCCGTGGTTCAGGGCAACCCGATCGTCGATATCTCCCTGGCCGACGCCCTCTACGCGTCGGGGCGCATCGCCGACGCTCTCAGTGCCTACGACACCCTGGCCGGGCGCTATCCGGGCTTTGCCGCGGTCCACGCCAACCGGGGAGAGGCGCTGGCCCGGCTCGGCCGCCACGCCGACGCGATCGCCGCCCTGGACCGGGCCGCCGCGCTCGATCCGGCCAATCCCGACATCGTCCGCAACCGCGGCTTCAGCCGTCTCGCCCTCGGCGAGCTCGAAGCCGGTTTCGCCGACTACGAGGCGCGTCTCGATCCCGGCCTGCCGCAGGCTCCGGTCCGCCTCAACCTGACCGCACCGCGCTGGGACGGCGCGCTGCCGCTGGACGGGCCGCTGCTCGTGGTGGCCGAGCAGGGACTGGGGGATGAGATCAGGTTCGCCGCCGCCGTGCCCGCGTTGATCGCCCGTGGCGCCGACGTGGTGGTCGAATGCGATCCGCGCCTGGTCGATTTGTTCTCCGCCAGCTTCCGAGGCAGCCTCCCAAGCACACGCATTCTAGCCTTCGACCGACGGCGGGACGGCCAGCGTCCGGTCTTCGACTACGCCTCCCTGCCCGAGGCGCCAGCCGCCTGGATCGAGGTGGGAAGCCTGCCGCATCGCCTGGGCCTGCCCGCCGGCGAACCCCTGGCGCCCGCCGGCTATCTCGCCCCGCCCGAGGTCAAGACGCAGCTTCTGCGGGCCCGTTTGAAGGCGGAGACCGGGGGTCGGCCGCTGGTCGGTCTCTGCTGGGGCAGCGCCGCCGCCGACCGGAACCGCGCCCGCTTCTACCCGACGCTCGAGGCGTGGACGGCGATCCTCGATCGGTCCGACGCGGTCTTCGTCGACCTGCAATACGTCGAGTCCGACAGCGACCGGGCGGCCCTTGAGCGGATCAGCGGCGCCGAGATCCTGCAGACCGCCGGGATCGACAAGCGCGACGACCTGACCGCCGCGGCCTGTCTCGCAGCCGCGATGGACGCGGTGGTCGGGGTGTCGAGTTCCGTCACCGCCATGGCCGCCGCCGTCGGGACGCCCACGGTCGAGGTGACGCCGGAGCGGACCTGGGTACCGCTGGTCGGGGGACGGGATGCCTGGCTCGGCCGCATCACCGCCGCCTACCCGGACGTGCCGGGTGATTGGGATCAGGCAATGGCCCGCGCATCGACCGCGCTGGACGCGGCCCTCGCCGGCACGGACTAGAGCAAATCACGACCAGATGGAAACATCCGGTCGTGTGAATTTGCTCTATCGTTAATGAGTTAGAGGGCGATTCACGGTTCAGATCGATTCGATCTGAGCCGATCGCGCTCTAGACGCTCAGGAGCCGTCCAGCGCCCGGCGCATCTGGGTGACAGCCCGCTGCCAGCCGCCGTCATGGTCCTGCCAGTACAGCCGGGCACTGGGATACCAGGCGGTCCGCGCCTTTCCGAGGCCCCAGCGGGCGTCGGCACCGTTATCGAGAAGGATGCGAGTGTCGATCCCAAGCGCCGAGGCCAGGTGGGCGACGAGGGAGTCGATGGTTACGACAACGTCGCAAGCGGCCACGCGGGCCGCCATCGCGTCGACATCGGTCGGGTCGGGGTCGGGCTCCAGCAGCAGCTTGTCCGCCGCCATGTCCCGTTCCTCCGACGTCATCCCCCGCTGAAGCGCCACCACCACCCGGCCCGGAATGGCCACGGCGTCGAGCACCGCCTCCAGCGGAATGGAGCGGCGCGCCGCCTCCGGGTCCGGGTGCCGCCATGCGAGGCCGATGATCCGATCGCCGCTTTTGCTCCAGCGGTCGCGCCAGGACGCGACCTTGGCCTCGTCCGCCTCGAGATAGGCCCGCGCGAGCGAGCCGTATCCGTCCTCGTAGACCTTCGTATGCAGGGCGAGGCTCCCGATCGGCGCCTGATAGTGCAGCAGGCCGCCGGTGATCGCCTCGTCCGGCGGAGAACTCCGGGCCACGACGGTCAGGCTGTCGAAGGAGCGGGCGAACAGGGACTGCACCCGGGGATCGCATTCCAGGATCAACGGGTTGGGATCGCGCCGGATCATCTCGGGCAGCATTGCCGCATAGCGGATCTCGTCCGCCGGCGAACCCTCGCCCCACACCAGCAGGGATTTGTCCTTGAGCGAGACGCCGTCCCAGGGCGGGATATCGAACTCGCGGCCCTTGGTGCCGATGCGCTGGTCGACATTGTTCGCGTCGAAGCGCGCCTCGTAGGCCGACCAGCCCTCCCCGTCGCGGCCGATCGCCAGCAGCGCCAGGGCGAGGATCGTGCGCGCGACCGGGTCCTTGCTGGAGATCGCGACCGCCTTTTCGCCGGCCTCGATCGCCTCGTCCGGCCGCCCGAGCTTCAGGCAGACATCGGCGACGCCGGCCAGCGCGCGCACGGAGGCGGGGTCGAGATCCGTGGTGTTCCGGTAGGCGTCCTCCGCCTCGTCGAGACGGTCCAGGGACATCAGCACGTGGCCGAGCGCAAGCCAGAGAGACGGTTCCCGCGGATCGGTACGCAGGGCGAACCGCAAGTCGTTGTAGGCCTCCACCGGCTTGTTTCCGGCCATGAGGGCCTCGGCCCGTTCAGCCTGGGCCTGGGCCCAGAGCGGATCGCCGCGCCGGATCCGATCCAGACAGGCCAGGGAGTCGTCGATGGCGCCGACCCGCCAGGCGATCCGCCCCATGAGGAGCAGGGCTTCCGGCGCATTCGGGGCGATCCGCCAGGCTTCCTCGGCGAGAATGAAGGCCTGGTCCGCATCGCCGAGTTCGAGCGCCATGTCGGCCGCGCGCGCCCTGGCGGTGATTGGCGCGCCGTCGATGGCCGCCTTGAACCGCTCGAGTGCGGCGCTTGCGTCGCCGGCCGCCGCCAGCCGCTCGGCTTCCTGGAGAGGATCGACAGGTTCAGACACTGTTTCCGCCACCACGCACCGGTCCGTAATCGGAGATGGAAATCACCACGCCGAACCACTCATAGCGACAATACCCTTTAATACCGGTTAACGAACGCTTATATCTCTCACTGTCGGCTTCGGTCGACTATGGCGATAAACGGCGCTCGGAATAAGCGTTGCGGACCCGGGGGCAGTACCCGGCGCCTCCACCAAAATCCTCACGGCACCCCGACCAGGGCTCGCCGGGAGTTTACGGGGGCGAAACAGGATCGACGCGCGTGGTAAAGGACCGCTTTTTGCCCGGCATGGTACCGCCGTTATCGGGCCGTATGATAGTTGCGAATGACAACTATGCTGAGGCGCGCCTGGCTGCGTAATGCAGCTCGGTAGTCTCGACTAATCCGTTGCGGTTTGCATCGTAACGTGGGGCTCGCGGGCCGCCTAGCAACAGAAGGCTCGCACCCTTCCCGCACACCCAATCCGCCGCTGCCGCTGACCGCCCGGCATTTTCCGAGCCGCAACCGGCGACCGGCCCGCGTCGGGCATTTTTCCCTTGAAGCCTCGCATGGCGCTGGTGTTCATTGACCGAACGTCCAACGTTCGGGAAGCCGATGGCCGACGATCTCTTCCGATACGACCTGATGGTTGAAACAGCCCTGCGCGGCGTGGTTCGCGACGCCCTGCGACGGGCTGGGGAGCACGGACTTCCAGGCAATCATCATTTCTACATCACGTTCAAGACCCGCGCGCCGGGGGTCAACATTCCCCCTTATCTGGTCGAGCGGTATCCCGACGAGATGACGATCGTCCTGCAGTTCCAGTTCTGGGATCTGGAAATCCTGGAAGATCAGTTCTCCGTCACGCTCAGCTTCAACGATGTGCGCGAACCGCTGACCATTCCGTTCGAGGCACTCAGCGGCTTTGCCGATCCGTCGGTCCAGTTCGGCCTGCAGTTCCAGCAGACCGCGAACGGTGACGCGCCGTCCGGCGACGACGATCCCGACGGCGACAGCGCGCCGGACGACGCCGATACCGACGAAGACGACAGCGCGGAAGAGCCAGGCGGTACCGGCGAGGTCGTCTCGCTCGATCAGTTCCGCAAGAAGAAATAACCCAAACGATGCCGGGGCCGACCGGGTCGGCACCCGACGCGATGCCGCAGACCGGAGAGGATGCCCTATGGCGGAGTTCAACTTCACCGAGATGTTCCCGCTCGGCCCGGACACGACCGAGTACCGCAAACTGACCGGCGACTTCGTGTCCGTCGATACCCTCGGCGGCCGCGAGGTCTTGAGCATCCAGCCGGAAGCGCTGAGCATGCTGGCCGAGCAGGCCTTCATGGACATCTCGCACCTGCTGCGCCCGGCCCACCTGCAGCAGCTCCGCACCATCCTCGACGACCCGGAGGCGTCCGAGAACGACCGCTTCGTCGCCTACGACCTGCTGAAGAACGCGTCGATCTCCGCCGGGCGGGTCCTGCCCATGTGCCAGGACACCGGCACCGCGATCGTCATGGGCAAGAAGGGCCAGAACGTCTTCACCGGCTTCGACGACGAGATGGAGCTGGCCCGCGGCATCCAGAACACCTACGTGAACCACAATCTGCGCTACAGCCAGCTCGCGCCGCTGTCTATGTTCGAGGAGAAGAACACCGGCACCAACCTCCCGGCGCAGATCGAGCTCTACGCCGACAAGGGCGACGCCTACAAGTTCATGTTCGTCCAGAAGGGCGGCGGGTCGGCCAACAAGTCCTTCCTGTTCCAGCAGACCAAGGCGGTCCTCAATCCGGAGGGGCTGGAGCGGTTCCTCGACGAGAAGATCCGGACCCTCGGCACCGCCGCCTGCCCGCCCTATCACCTGGCGATCGTGATCGGCGGGACCTCGGCCGAATTCAACATGAAGACGGTCAAGCTCGCCTCCTGCAAGTATCTGGACAACCTGCCGACCCAGGGGTCGGACAGCGGCCACGCCTTCCGCGACCTGGAATGGGAGGCGAAGATCCTGGAGATGACCCGCAACATGGGCATCGGCGCCCAGTTCGGCGGGAAGTACTACTGCCACGACGTGCGCGTCATCCGGCTGCCGCGCCACGGCGCCAGCGTGCCGATCGGCCTCGGTGTGTCCTGCTCGGCCGACCGGCAGTGTTTCGCCAAGATCAACCGCGACGGCGTGTTCGTGGAACAGCTCGAGACCGATCCGGCCAAATACCTGCCGGACATCGACGAGGCGTCGCTGACCGCCGACGCGGTCGAGATCGACCTGACCCGGCCGATGGACGAGATCCGCGAGACCCTGTCGCAGTACCCGATCAAGACCCGGGTCTCCCTCACCGGCCCGATGATCGTCGCCCGCGACATCGCCCACGCCAAGCTCAAGGAGCTGATCGACGCCGGAAAGCCCCTGCCGGACTACGTGAAGAACCATCCGATCTACTACGCCGGCCCGGCCAAGACGCCGGAGGGCTACGCGTCGGGCTCCTTCGGCCCGACCACGGCCGGGCGCATGGACAGCTATGTCGAGCCGCTCATGGCCAACGGCGGCAGCTTCGTGACCCTGGCCAAGGGGAACCGCTCGCCCGTCGTCCGGGAGGCCTGCAAGAAGCATGGCGGCTTCTATCTCGGGTCCGTCGGCGGGGCCGCCGCCAAGCTCGCTCTCAACTCGATCAAGAGGGTTGAGGTGCAGGAGTATCCCGAGCTCGGCATGGAGGCGATCTGGCGGATCGAAGTGGAGAAGTTCCCCGCCTTCATCGTCGTCGACGACAAGGGCAACGACTTCTTCAAGAACATCTGACGCCGGGGTGCGGAGCGGGCGGGTGATGGAGATCGCCGGCCCGTCCGCCGTCCTGCAGGGGAGCCCGACAGGCATGCCGGTCCTAACCGATGGTCCCGACGATGCCGCCGTCACCCTGCTGCTGGCCCACGGGGCCGGCGCGCCGATGGACAGCCCGTTCATGGCCGCCACGGCAGCCCGCATCGCCTCGAAGGGTCACAGGGTGGTTCGGTTCGAGTTCGCCTATATGGCCGAACGGCGCGAGACCGGCCGCAAACGCCCGCCGGAGCGCGCGCCGGCCCTGCTGGATCAGTGGCGGCAGCGGATCGACGCGTTCGGCGGTCCCGGCGCGGTGGCCATCGGCGGCAAATCGATGGGCGGGCGCATGGCCTCGCTGATCGCCGCCGAGACGACCGTGCGCGGCTGCCTGTGCCTCGGTTACCCGTTCCACCCGCCGGGCAAGCCGGAGCGGCTGCGGACGGACCACTTCCCGGAGCTGCGCTGCCCCATGCTCATCGTTCAGGGCACCCGCGATCCGTTCGGCACGCGCGACGAGGTGGCGGCGATGGGGCTGCCGGACACGGTCTCCGTGGCCTGGATCGAGGACGGCAACCACGATCTGGCGCCGCGTAAGGCGAGTGGATGGACAGCCGACGCCGCGCTGGACCGGGCTGCCGAGCTCACCGACGGATTCCTGCGCTCGCTCTGACAGGCAGCACTGCCGCTTGCAAGAAACGTCGGTGCAGCGCTATGCGGCGTCTCTCAGTTCGACAGGATCGCCCGAACGTCCGACGGATCCAGACCGACCGCCTCCACCTCTTCCCGGGTCACAAGGACCGGAGTGGCTTTCGCCGGAAGCTGTCCGATCAGCCCGCTGGCCGGGGCGGGTCGCACCATGTCCCGCGTCACCATCCAGCCGAGCAGTCCGCCGACGATCGGCGGGCCGGCGACGATGGCCATCCAAACGCACGCGACAAGAGCGAAACGGACAGCGCCGCTCGCCCGTTCGGTTACGGAATCCTGCTGGTCATTCCAGGTATCGACCGCCATTACCTCGTCCCCACGATAGAGTCGGTCGGTTCAACTGGGGATTAAGAATACTCCAAGGATCTAAAAATTCAATTAACCAAGGGACGCACAAAATTCATCGATTGGATCATCACGTTCACACAAGGTCGACCGGCTCGCGGTCTTGCGGTCACGCCGGCGAATGCTCCCGGTGCTTCTCGGTGTATTTAGACAATTTTTTTATCAAATACTCAGCGTCTTCCTCGGAGAAGCCCTCTTCATCCGCGTCGAAGGTGGTCAGCACCCGTTCGAGAACGGTCTCGGCAAACCGCTCCCGCGCGTCCGGCGCATCGATCATCTCCGTCCCCCGCGCCACGTCGACGGCGGCCCGCAGGATGATGCGGTCGTGCTCGGAGAATCCGGCCTTAGAGGCGAGGGATTTCAGGCCGCTGGCGCCGTCGTCATGGACCAGAAGATCCGCGTTGCGGAACGGGATGCCGGCGCGCACGGCAAGGCCGGCCGCGACGAAAGCCAGATCGCCGGTGCAGGCGGCCCGCAGCAGGATCGAGTCCGTCAGACGGCCGTTGCGGGCCATCTCACGGGCCAGGTCCTCGACGCGCTGCGCCTGGTCGTCTTCCGCGATCAGCCCGAGGGTCGCCCGCTCCCGCCCCTCAAGGACGAGGTCCGTAGCCAGATCCGGCGAGATCTCGTGGCGCCTGACGAGCTCGTCCTTCAGCCGGTCGGAGACCATCGAGACCAGCCGTTCGGCCACCCCCACCGGCAGGCTCGCGCGGCCGACCATGGGCTCCTGCAGCCTGGGGCTGTCGCCGAAACGGTCCAGGGCCTTGCCCAGCGCCGGCTCGTCCAGGGCGGCGCCCGGGTTGGACACGACGGCCACCACGACATCTTCGTTGCCCCGCTCGACCAGCGCCCCGGCAACCACTTCGGAGACCTCCTGCCGGCTGGCGATGGCGAGCTGCTTGTCGCTGTCCCCCTCCTCGACGATCGACACCAGATCGCCGTCGGTCAGCACCACGCTGTCGCTGATGATCGGCAGGGACACGTCGGCCACGTCGCTTGCCAGCTTGAGCGCGACGTCGTGGGGCAGGCCGACCGAATGCCGGACGGCGTCGGCCAGCGACCTGCGGACCTGCTGCTCGATGTCACCGGCAAGCCGGCGCACGATGTCGAGGGCGATGTCGCGCTCCGCCGGACCGAACCCGGTACCATCGATCGACCGGCCGAGCGCCTCGGCGACCTCGCCCCGCGCCTCCGGCGTCGCCTCGCGCGACAGCTTCGACATAAGCTGCGCCAGGGTGGGCGCTGCGTCCTCACCGGTCATGGGTCGACCCTCCAGAAGAAAACGGTTCCGGAACGATCATAGCAGCGTTTTCAAGCGCGCGCTGCGATTCCGCACCGTCCCCCGCGCACCCTCTCCCCGCGGGGTCAGTCGCGTACGACCATGACCGAGCAGGTGGCGTGCCGGACCACCCGCGCCGCGTTGGGACCGAGCAGGTAGTCGGAGAGCTCGGGCCGGTGGGATGCCATCACGATCAGGCCGCATCCGGTTTCCTCGGCCGCCTTGACGATCTCCTGATAGATCGAGCCGTGGGTGACGATGTGCTGGACCTGAACCCCGGCCGGAATCGCCTTCTCGCAGAACGCGTGCAGTTCCTTGCGGGCCGTCTCGACGGCCTCGGCTTCGAAGTTCTGCGGGAAGAACCCTGCCACGATGGTGGAATTGAACTCCGGCACCACGGTCATGACGTGGAGCCGGCTGCCGAAGGCCTTGGCCTGTTCGACCGCCGTCGCCACCGCCTTGGCCTGGGTATCCGGCTCGTTAAGATCCACCGGCAACAGAATATCCGCGAACATCGCTCCCTCCCTCAGAAAGCCGGCACGTCGGTGCGCCGACGCTGCAGAACAATGACGAGACCGAGCAGAAGCAAGGCCGGAATGTAGAAGACCTCCTTCGGCATGCGCTCGACCGCGACATGGATCTCCGCGATGCGGACCGGGTCGTCGCCGTAGAAGTCGAAGTCGCTCAGCTTCTGTCCGGGAATGCTGCCGGATGGGCCGAACTGGATCGGCTCCTCCAGCTTGGCCATGCCGTCCTCGACCATCACCAGCAGGTCGGCGTCCCTGAGCCGCTGGGCGCCGTCGCCCGCCGGACCGAGCGGCAGAATCAGCGTCGTCTCGGCCGGCTCGCCGGAATTGAAGTCCGGACCGGCGATGACAAGGCGCAGCTCGCCGTTGTCGGCCACCTCGCCCGCCAGCTCCACAACGCCGGTCGGATCAACGCTGCGGAACGGCTCCTCCACCATGTCGAGCCAGAAGCCCGGCCGGAACAGGGTGAAGGCGATCAGCAGCAACGCAACCGCCTCCCACGCCTTGTTCCGCGCGAAGAAGTATCCCTGCGTTCCGGCCGCGAACAGCAGCATGGCTATGGTCGCCACGAAGAAGACGAACACCGCCTCAAGTGGCGTGACGTCGATCAGCAGCAGGTCGGTATTGAAGATGAACAGGAACGGCAGCGCCACCGTGCGCAGGGAGTAGTAGAAGGCGGTGAAGCCGGTCTTGATCGGATCCGAGCCGGAGATCGCCGCCGCCGCGAAGGAGGCGAGCCCCACCGGCGGCGTGACGTCGGCCATGATGCCGAAATAGAACACGAACAGGTGCACCGCGATCAGCGGCACGATCAGCCCGTTCTGCGCGCCAACCTCGACCACAACAGCGGCCATCAGCGACGAGACGACGATGTAGTTCGCGGTGGTCGGCAGGCCCATGCCGAGGATCAGCGAGAAGATCGCCACCAGCACCAGCATCGCCATCAGGTTGCCGCCCGACAGGAACTCGATGAACGATCCCACCACCTGGTGCGCGCCGGTCAGCGAGATGGTGCCGACGATGATCCCGGCGGCACCGGTCGCCACCGCGATGCCGATCATGTTCCGCGCGCCCGCGATCAGGCCCTCGATGATGTCGCTGAACCCGGCGGCGAAATGGGCCGCCAGATCGCCGGCGCCGCGCAGCGCGGCTTTCAGGGGACGCTGGGTGATGACGATGAATAGCATCGCCACCGTCGCCCAGTAGGCCGACAGGCCGGGCGACAGGCGCTCGACCATCAGGCACCAGACCAGGACGACGATCGGCAGCAGGAAGTACAGGCCGGACAGCACCGTCGGCTTGACCTCCGGCAGGGAGGTGACCGGCGCGTTCGGGTCGTCCACCTCGAGGTCGGGATAGCGCGAGGCGACCCAGAGCAGTCCGAAATAGACCGCCACGAAACCGATGCTGACGGCGTAGAAGGTCGCGTCGCCGAAGGCCGCCTTGGTCCAGCCCAGCGCGTAGTAGACGACTGCCGCCGGGATGGCGACGGCGAGGAAGCCGGTCAGGACGCCGATCAGGCTCTGCACGACCGTCTTCGGCCCGCCCGGCTTCGGCAGTCCCTCCATCTTCGCCTTCAGCGCCTCCAGGTGCACGATGTAGAGCAGGGCAATGTAGGAGATCGCGGCCGGCAGGATCGCATGCTTCACCACGTCGAGGTAGCTGACGCCGACATACTCGACCATCAGGAACGCCGCGGCGCCCATGACCGGCGGCATGATCTGTCCGTTCACCGAGGAGGCGACCTCGACCGCCCCGGCCTTGTCGCCGGAGAAGCCGACGCGCTTCATCAGCGGGATGGTGAAGGTGCCGGTGGTCACCGTATTGGCGATCGAGGAGCCGGAGATCAGGCCCGTCATCGCCGAGGACACCACCGCGGCCTTGGCGGGACCGCCGCGCAGGTGGCCGAGCAGGGCGAAGGCGACCTTGATGAAGTAGTTGCCGGCGCCGGCCTTATCGAGCAGGGAGCCGAACAGCACGAACAGGAAGACCATGGACGCCGACACGCCGAGGGCGATGCCGAACACGCCCTCGGTCTGCATCCAGAAGTGCCACATGGCCTTGCCGTAGGACGCGCCCTTCCACTGGATGACGTCGGGGATGAAGGGCTGATCGCCGAAGAACACGTACACGAGGAAGACCGAGGCGACGATCACCAGCGGCAGACCGAGCGCCCGGTAGGTGCAGATCAGCACCAGCGCGATGCCGATGGTCGAGACCACCAGGTCGCCGGTGGTCGGCAGCCCGGCGCGCAGCGCGATCTGGTCCTTGAAGACGATGAGATAGAAGCAGGCGACGACGCCCAGGATCGCCAGGATCCAGTCATACCAGGGCACGCGGTCGCGCGGAGACGATTTGAACAAGGGATAGGACAGGCACGCGAGCACGAGGGCGAAGGCCAGATGGATCGCCCGTGCCTCGTCGGAATTGAAGACGACGTTTAGTCCGGTCAGATCCTGCAGAAGGAACGGCAGGTTCGAGGCGTAGTAGAGCTGGAACAGGGACCAGGCAAGCGCCAGCAGGGCCAGCAGCTTGCCGACGACGCCGGTCGGATTGCGGTTTCCGGTATCGGTCGAGGCGACGAGGTCCTCGAGATCCACGGCTTTCGGAGAAGCGGACTGTTCGCTCATGATCCCCCCGATCTGGCAGAGCGGACCCGCGATCGGGTCGAGGCGCAGACTGATGCAAATGATCTAACGAAATAGGAGAAGGCGGAAGGGAGGGCGCCGGAGCACCCTCCCTCCCCCGGAATCACATCAGGCCCAGTTCCTTGTAGGCCTTCTCCGCGCCCGGATGCAGCGGGGCGGACAGCGAGTCCTTGATCATCTCCTCGGCCTTCAGGTTGGCGAAGGCCGGGTGCAGGTTGCGGAAGTCGTCCAGGTTGCTCAGCACCGCCTTAGCGACGATGTAGGCGACATTGTCGGCCACGGCGGCCGAGGACACGAAGGTCGCGCCGACGCCGAAGGTCATCGTGTCGTTCGGGTTGCCCGGATACATGCCGCCCGGGATAACCGCGGAGCGGTAGTAGGAGTTGTCGGCGACCAGCTTCTTGATGGCGTCGTTGTTGGCGTTCACCAGAACGGCGTCACAGGTCGAGACGGTCTCCGACGTCAGGGCCGACGGGTGGCCGACCAGCCAGAAATAGGCGTCGATCTTGTTGTCGCAGAGCGCCTGGCCGGTCTCGGCGGACTTCAGCTCGGCGGCCAGCTTCAGGTCGGACCGCGACCAGCCCAGGGCCTCTTCCATGACTTCCCAGGTCCCGCGGGTGCCCGAACCGGCGTTGCCGATGTTCACGCGGGTGCCCTTGAGGTCCTCGATGTTCTGGATGCCGGAATCGCGGCGCGCCAGGATGGTGACCGGCTCCGGGTGCACCGAGAACATGGCCCGCAGGTCCTTGAACGCACCGGCGTCCTCGAACTTGGAGGTGCCGTTATAGGCGTGGTACTGCCAGTCGGACTGGGCGACACCGAACTCGAGCTCGCCCGAGCGGATGGTGTTGATGTTGTAGATCGAGCCGCCGGTGGACTCGACGGAGCAGCGGATGCCGTGCTCCTTGCGGTCGCGGTTGACCAGACGGCAGATCGCGCCGCCGGTCGGGTAGTACACGCCGGTCACGCCGCCGGTGCCGATCGAGATGAACTGCTGATTCTGCGCCGTGGCCGAGCCCGACCCTCCGACGGCAAGTGCGCCGGCGCCAAGCGCCACGGCAAATGTAGTGGCAAGAAGCCGCTTCATGTGAAGTCCTCCTAGAACTCTCCCATTGAGACCTTTTGTCGATCCGGCGATCTCCGCTGGGGCCTCCCGTTCGGGGCCCCGAAGGTCACGTTCCCCGTTCCCCACGGGAGATCGCCGCGATCTGTGGGTCACGACCCCGGAACTGTGCCCCTCGGGTCGTCACCCGCGCGTACTATGGGGGGGAGGTTCATGGAAGGTCAACAAAGCCGTACCGCACCATCGACGCCCGATTGCCGAACCGTGTCAGGAGCCTGGATGGTTAGCGTTTGTTAACCATTGTTCCCGGTGAACGCGGCGCGATGCCGCATTTGCCCAAGCGGCCCTGCGGACAATTTGTATGAGATGAGTGAAAACCCGACGCAAGCCGCCGACGATATCCACGTCTACTACAACGGCGCCTGTCCGGTGTGCCGGACCGAGATCGAACACTATCGACGCATAGCCGATCGGCACGACCTCGACGGGCTCGGCTGGACCGACATCACCACCCGCGCCAATACGCTGGCCCCCTGGGGGATCGATGACGACACCGTCGTGCGTCGGCTGCACGTGGTCGACGGCGCCGGCCGTTTGTTCGCCGGCGTCGACGGCTTCATCCTGATCTGGGCTCGGCTCCCCCGCTACCGCTGGCTGGCGAAAACCGCGTCGGTCGGCTGGATCAAGCCCGTGGCCCACGTGCTCTACGAGCGCATTCTGGCGCCGGCACTCTACCGCTGGAACAAGTCAAAGGGCCGCGTCCCGCCGGTCGCCACACCGCAATAGAAACCCTTGCCTTGGGGCGATGCATTCCGCTGTATCCCATCCGGATCCCCCCATGCGCAGGAGAGCCTCGTGGCTGCACTTTCAGGACAGGTCGCCCTTATCACCGGGGCGTCGGCTCCGCGCGGCATCGGCCGGGCCATCGCCCAGCGCCTTGCCGCCGACGGCGCGGCGGTCGTGGTCACCGACATAGCGGGGAACTTCACTCTCGACGACGCGACCCATGACCGGGAGACGCTACTGACGGAAATGGCCGCCGAGATCGAGGCGTCCGGCGGTACCGCCCTGGCTCTGACCCTAGATGTCACCAGCGGCGAGGACATCGCCCGTTCCGTCGGCGAGACGATGAGCCGGTTCGGCCGTATCGACATCCTGGTGAACAACGCCGGCTCGTTGGCCGGTTCTGCCAGCTTCATGGACACCACACCGGTACAGTGGAATACCAGCTTCCAAGTCAATCTGCTCGGCCCAGTGATACTCTGTCAGGCGGTGATCCCCGCGATGCGGTCCCAGGGCGGTGGACGCATCATCAACATCGGCTCAACCGGCAGCCTGGGGGCCGAGCCGGGTTTCGGCGCCTATACCGCGATGAAGCACGCCCTCGCCGCTCTCTCGAAGACCATCGCGTCCGAAGAGGGACAGCACGGCATTCTGTGCAACACCGTCTGTCCTGGCTTCATCATGACCGATATGCACATGGCGGCGAACCGGCGGCTGGCGACCGAAGCCGGGCTCAGCATCGAGGCGCTGCAGGCACAGCGCTACGCGACGGTGGCCACCCGAAACGCCGGGCAGCCCGAGGACGTCGCTGCGGCCGTCGCTTATCTGGCGGGGCCGGGCGGCCGCTACGTCACCGGCACGAATCTGCCGGTCAGCGGAGGGGTTCCGTACGGCATCTGAGCATCTGGCAGATGATGATCCTTCCCCGTCATCCCGGCGAACACCGGCTTGGCCCGGGGGTCGGCCGGGACTGAGGGGCTGACGCCAGAGGCACGGTCCCGGGTAGCCCCCGGATCGGGTCCGATGTCTCCCTGGATGACGGAAGAGCTAGGGTCGCCCCCTACGCCGCAAGCGCCGCGTCGACCGCGTCGCCGAGTTTCTCCACCAGCTCGGTCACGTGGGACTGGTCGATGATGAAGGGCGGGGCGATCAGCACGTGGTCGCCGTGACGCCCATCGATCGTGCCGCCCATCGGGTACACCATCAGGCCGCGCTCCATCGCTTCGCGCTTGATCGCCGCATGAAGCTTGCGGGCCGGGTCGAAGGTTTCCTTTGTCGAGCGGTCGGCCACCAGTTCGATCGCCAGGAACAGGCCCCGTCCGCGAATGTCGCCGACATTGGCGTTGTTGCCGAACCGGGCTTCCAGCGCCCGCCGCAGAGCCGCGCCCTGGGTCCGGACATTGTCCAGCAGGTTCTCGTCGCGGATCACGTTCTGGACGGCGAGGCCGGCCGCGCAAGCCGCCGGGTGGCCCATATAGGTGTGGCCGTGCTGGAAAGCCCCGCTACCGTCGCGGATGGCCTCGAAGATCTTCGAGTGAACCAGCACGGCGCCGATCGGCTGATATCCCGCGCCCAGCCCCTTGGCGATGGTCATCAGGTCCGGCGCCACCCCATCCTCGTCGCAGGCGAAGAGATGCCCGGTCCGGCCCATGCCGCACATCACCTCGTCGAAGATCAGCAGAACGCCGTACCGGTCGCAGATCTCGCGGATCCGTTTGAGATAGCCTTTGACCGCGGGAACCGCCCCGGCGGTCGCCCCCACCACCGGCTCGCAGATGAAGGCGGCGACGGTGTCGGGCCCCGCCTTGCGGATGGTCGCGTCGAGTTCGTCGGCGACGCGCAGGCCGTATTCCTCCTCGCTCTCGTCGTCCCGCTTGTCGCGATAGGCGAAGCAGGGGGCGACGTGCTCGGCGTCGATGAGCAGCGGGCGGAACTGCTCGCGCCGCATCTCGTTGCCGCCGACCGACAGCGCGCCCAGCGTGTTGCCGTGATAGCTCTGCCGCCGGGCGATGATCCGGTGGCGCTTGGGCTGGCCGATCTCAAGGAAGTACTGGCGGGCCATTTTCAGCGACGCTTCCACGGCCTCCGAGCCGCCGGAGACGAAATAGACCCGGTCCAGATCCCCCGGCGCCTCCTGCGCCAGACGCGCCGCCAGTTGCTCCATCGGTTCGTTGGTGAAGAACCCGGTATGGCCGTAGGGGATGGCGTCGAGCTGTTGCTTGATCGCCTCGATGACCTTCGGGTGGCTGTGGCCGAGGCAGGAGACGGCCGCGCCGCCCGATCCGTCGAGATAGCGCTTGCCGTCGGCGTCCACGATATAGACCCCGTCGCCCTTGACGGCGACCGGCGGGACGGCGCGGGCGTTGCGGTGAAAGACGTGGCTCGGTCGGTCGGTCATGGCGTCGCTCCAGGGCGCGGGGGAGAGACTTATCGAACGCTCGGCGGCGGGAGGCGTCAAGTCGAGGGTTGGGGTGCTCTGTCTTCAACTTACCCTCCCTTCTTGCACACTCCCCGGCCTTGTGCCGGGGCCAACCCGTCCGCCGCAAGATCCTGTAGAGGTAGAGCGGACAGAATCAGCCGCCTTCCGGCGTCGGCCCCGGCACAAGGCCGGGGAGTGTGAGATGCCGGGGAGTGTGTTGGGGGATCGGGAGTGGGCAAAAACTCGGCGGCCATCGCCCCGCCGAGCCGGCGCACAGGTTTCTTGGCCTCCCGGCGCGGTATGTGGATACTTCGGCGATGATTCTGTTCTCGCAACGCCACTCGCCGTTCGCCCGGAAGGCGGAGGTCGCCCTCCTGGAAGCGGGGGTGACGGGAGTCGAGGTGCGCCATCTGGCCGACCACCTGCGGCAGGGTGACGAGCCGGCCCATCCGGAGAACCCGCTGAACACCGCGCCGCTGCTGATCCTTGCGGATGGGCGCGGCGTCTTCGACAGCGAGGAGATCTGTTTCTATATCGACGAGTTCTCCGGCGGCCACCTGATCCCGAAGGACACCGGAGAGCGCCAGGCCGTGTTGACCCTGCAGCATCTGGCGGCCGGGCTCTGCGAGCTCGGGGCCGACCTGCGCTGGGAGCTTCAGCAGAACGAGATGGGGATCAGCATCCCGGGACTGCGCGACGACCTGATCGCCCAGCTCGACGCCGCCTACGACATTCTCGAGAACGGCCCGGCCATGGGGAAAACGCCGCCGGATCAGGTTGCCGATATCGGTGTCATCGCCCTTGCCACCGCCCTCGACTGGCTCGAGTTCAGGGGGCTCGACCGCTATGTCTCGCCCCACCCCAACCTAGCCTGGTGGGTCGACGTGTTCCGCGAGCGCCCGTCGATGAGCGCCACGGAATACGAGGACCTCTCGGAACTCTAGGCGGCGACGGCCGCATCGGACGGGACGGCATGCCCCGTCCGGCCGGGAGCCGGCTCAGCCGTTGAGCGCCCGCCAGACCTTCTCCGGCGTCGCCGGCATGTCAATGTGCTTGCCGCCCAGCGCATCGACCACCGCGTTCATCACCGAGCCGAGCGCGCCGGCGCAGCCCGCCTCGCCGCAGCCCTTCGCGCCGACCAGGTTGGTGGTGCAGGGCACCGGGTGGCTGTTGTAGCGGAACATCGGCGCGTCGCTCGCCCGCGGCATGGCGTAGTCCATGAACGAGCCGGTGACGAGCTGGCCGCTGTCGTCGTAGCGCACATGCTCCATCAGCGCCTGCCCGATCCCCTGGACGATTCCGCCATGGGCCTGGCCCTCGACAAGCATCGGATTCACCACGACGCCGAAGTCGTTAACCATGGAGTAGCGCACGACCTCCACAACGCCGGTATCGGGGTCGATCTCGACCTCGGCCACGTGGCAGCCATTGGGGAAGGCGGACGGGCCGGTCTCGTGGGCGAGGCTGACATCCAGGCTCTGGGGCACGTCGTCCGGCAGCTCAAGGCCGCCCCGGATCTGATCCGCCAGATCCATGATGGCGATCGCCCGGTCGGTGCCGGCGACGGTGAAGGTGCCGTCGGCGAACTCGATATCGGCGACGGCCGTCTCGAGGACATGGGCGGCGATCTTCTTGCCGTTCTCGATCATGACGTCGCCGGCCTCGATGATCGCGCCGCCGGACGACATCATCGACTTCGACCCACCGGTGCCGCCGCCGACCAGCAGTTCGTCGCTGTCGCCCTGCAGCAGCCGGATGCGGTCGAACGGAATGCCCGTGCGCTGGTGCAGGACCTGGGCGAACGGCGTCCAGTGACCCTGGCCGTAGTCCAGCGTGCCGGTGATGATCGTGACCGTGCCGTCCTCCTCGAAGCGCAGGCCGCCCATTTCCTTGCCCGGAGGGCCGGTGACCTCGAGATAGTCGCTCATCCCGATGCCGCGCAGCTTGCCGCGCGCCTCGCTCTCGGCCTTTCGGGCTGGAAATCCGTCCCAGTCGGAGAACGCGACCGCCTTGTCGAACACGGCCGGGAAATCGCCGCTGTCGTAGGTCATGCCGGAGGGCGCGCCGTAGGGAATCTGCGCGGCCTGGATCTGGTTGCGGCGGCGGATTTCGAGCCGGTCGATGCCCATCTGCTTCGCGGCCGTGTCCAGCAGCCGCTCGACGTAGTAGTTCGCCTCCGGCCGGCCGGCGCCGCGATACGGGCCGATGGTCGAGGTGTTGGTGAACACGCACTTGGTGTTCAGGTCCAGCACCGGCGTCCGGTAGACCGAGATCAGGTTCTTCACCGCGTTGAGCGTCGCCGGCTGCGGCCCGACCGGGCTCAGATACGAACCCATATCTGCGTGGATGTCCGCGCGGAGCGCCAGGATGTGGCCGTCCTTGTCGAAGGCCATCGCCACGTCGGCCACGTGCCCGCGGCCCTGATGGTCCGAGACGAAAGCGCCGGAGCGGTCGTCTAGCCATTTCACCGGCCGGCCGAGCTGCTTGGCGGCGTGCAGCAGCGGGAAATACTCCGGATAGGGACCGCCCTTCATCCCGAAGGAGCCGCCCACGTTCTTGGTGATCACCCGGACCTTGTCCGTCGGGACGTTGAGGACGGCGTTCGCAAGGGCGTTGCGCAACCCGAAGGCGCCCTGGCTGCCGGCGATGAAGGTGTATTTCTCCTCCGCCGGATCGTAGCTGGCGATCGCCGAGCGCGGCTCCATCGAGGCGACAACGACCCGGTTGTTGACCAGGCTCAGCCGGGTGACGTGCGCCGCCTCGGCGAACGCCGTCTCGGCCGCGTCCGCATCGCCGTAGTGGTAGTCCAGGCAGATGTTGTTCGGCACATCGTCGTAGATCTGCGGCGCGCCGTCCTTGGCCGCCTCCACCGGATCGGTGACCGCCGGAAGCTCCTCGATATCGACCATCACCGCCTCGGCCGCGTCCCGGGCCTGGGCCTGGGTCTCGGCGACCACCATGGCGATCGGGTCACCGACGAACCGCACCACGTCGCCGGCGAGACCCGGGCGGCGCGGCTTCCGCATGTCGGAGCCGTCCCGGTTCTTGAAGGGGACGATGCAGGGAATGCCGCCGAACCCGTCCAGGTCCTTCGCCGTGTAGATCGCCAGCACGCCCGGCATCGCCAGGGCGTCCTCCAGATCGACGCCGACGATTCTCCCGTGCGGCACCTGGCTGCGCACCATGTGGCCGTAGGCCTGACCGTCGAGGTTGACGTCGTCCGTGTATTCCCCGCGCCCCTTCAGCAGCGTCGGGTCCTCGCCGCGCGGCACCGACTGGCCGACGCCGAACTTCATGGTCGCAAGATCGCTCTCGGTCAGGACGTTCATGTCCGCTTACCTCTTCCGTTCGAACCGTGGCGGGATGCCGATTGGCGCCGCGTAGTGGGCTGCAAAGATGCTAGCGCAGGATCGCGCCGCGAAAACCCCGCCAGTTGGGAAATACACCCGTCGGGCCAAGCGCCCGCGTCGCCCGTACCGGTCTCACCCCTGCGTCAGCGTCCAGACCACGATGTCCCGCAGCACGGCGCCGAGGGTGTCGTCGAAGGTGCGCACGATATCGGCCATTCTGTTGGTTGGCGCCCGCCGCCTCGCCTCGAAATCCTCGGACGCGACGATGATGCGCTGGGGCATCTGCACCTGTTTGACGTTGATGCGGACGTTGATCGCCGGGACGTCGACCCCGTCGAAATACTCGGCCTGGAACTCCCGCAACTCGACCTTGAGGGTGTAGTCCGACCGGAAGGTGACCCCTTCCCGTCCGACTCCGACGATCCTGTCGGAGTTCTCGAAGGACTCGATCAGCAGGCGCTGCACCATGTTCGGCGCGTCGTCGACCCAGGCCACGCCGGCATAGTAGTCGAGGGTGAGCCGCTCCCGCGCCACGGCGATGCGCACGGTGGAGAGACCGGCGGGCGCGGTCGGCCGCTCCACGGCAAGCTGCCAGGGCGCGCGCGGCAGGTCGGCCGGGAAGGTGCTCTTCGGCGTCAGCGTGTAGAGCTGCGGCGGCGGCTTGCCGATCGGGAGCTGGCTGCACGCCGCGGTCAGTCCGGCGAGCCCGCCTGCGAGAAACGCCCGGCGCGGAAGTTCGGTCATCGGTCGGCCTCCACCTGTCCGTCGCGGTCTCCGAACAGGAACTGCGACGGGTCGCGATCGATCTGGCGCAGCACCCGGTCGATGTTCGACACCAGCACGCGCGCCTCGACCAGGAATTGGGTGAGTTCGTAGAGGCCGGTATTGGTGAAGTCCTTCATGCCGGGCCGGGCCTCGGCCACCATCCCCTCGAGCTGAGCCGCCGTCGCGGCGATGTTGTCGCTCGCCTCCCCAAGCGATCCGGCAAGGGCCGTGACCTCGCTGTCGAGACCGACCGCCGTGCCGCGCACCGTCGCCAGAGTGGCCGACGCCTCGTCCAGCAGCGGCCCCAAAGCGGCGGACGCCCGGTGCAGCTCCTCCACGCTCGCGGAGGCCCCGGTGATGGTCGCCTCGATCTCGTCCGTGCGGCCGGCCACGGCGGCGCTCACCGTCGCCAGATCCGTCAGGATCCCGTAGACCCGCTGTTCGTTCTCTTCGCTGAGGAAGGACTGCAGCCGGTTGATCAGGACCACGAGCTGGTCGGCGATCTCCGGCGCGGTCTCGAAGACCTGGCTGAGCGCAGAGGACCGCGCGGGGATGCGGGGAACGGGTTGATCGTCGGTCGGCTCAAGCGGCTCGGCGCCGGCGGTCCCCCCCTCGATCTGGATGAAGCCGATGCCGGTCAGGCCCTGGGCCTCCAGAACGGCATACATATCCCGTTTGATCGGCACGTCGGCGTCGACATCGACGTCGACCCGGATCAGCTCGACATTCTCGGGATCGATCCGGATATCGGCCACCGTTCCGACCGGAACGCCGCGGTAGCGCACGGGGCTCCCCGTGCTGAGACCGTCGACCGATCCCTCGAAATCGATCACGTACGGCTGGGTCTCCTGGTCGAGGCTGACCCCCCCGAACCAGATCGCCAGAAACAGCCCACCCGCCAGCAGCAGGATCGCGAAGGCGCCGACGGTGACGTATGAGGCCTTGGTCTCCATCGCGTGCCCCTCAGCCCTGCGGCGAGGCCACGGCCGGCGCCTCGAAGGCGGCCCGCGCCCGGGGGCCATGGAAATAGCTGCGGATCCAGGGATGATCGCTGCGCATCAGCTCCGCCATCGTGCCGGCGACGATCTTCTTGTCGACCAGAACGGCGATGCGGTCGCAGATCCGGGCCAGGCTGTCGAGGTCGTGGGTCACCATGACCACAGTGAGCCCGAGCGCGCGGCGAAGGTCCAGGATCAACTCGTCGAAATCGGAGGCGCCGATGGGATCAAGACCCGCCGTCGGCTCGTCGAGAAACACCACTTCCGGATCCAGGGCCAGCGCCCGGGCGAGGCCGGCCCGCTTCTTCATGCCGCCGGACAGCTCCGACGGAAACTTGCCGCAGGCCTCGGGCGGCAGGCCGACCAGCGAGACCTTGAGCCGCGACAGCTCGTCCATGAGCCTGCCCGGGAGCCCGCCACGCTCGCGCATCGGTACCTGGATGTTCTGCCCGACCGTCAGCGCGCTGAACAGGGCGCCGTCCTGAAACAGCATGCCGAACCGTCCGGCCAGCGCCGCCGTCGATCCCCCGTCCCAAGCGACCCGCTCGCCAAGCAGCGTCACCGCGCCCTCGGCGGGACGCTGCAGGCCGATGATGGTGCGGAGCAGGACGGTCTTGCCGCTGCCCGAGCCGCCGACGATGCCGAGGATCTCGCCGCGCCGCACGGTCAGGTCGAGCCCGTCATGCACGGTGTGGCTCCCGAACCGGGTCACCACGCCGCGCACCTCGATCGCCGGACCGTCACGTTCCATCGACAGGTCGGTCATATCCCGATCTCCGCGAAGGCGACGGCGAAGGCCGCGTTGAGCACGATGACCAGGAAGATCGATTCCACCACCGCCCGGGTCGTGTATCGGCCGACGCTCTCGGCGCTGCCGGAGACGCGCAGGCCGTCGTAGCAGCCGACCAGGGCGATCACGAGGGCGAAGATCGGCGCCTTCAGCAGGCCGGTTCCGAAATCCCAGAACTGCACCGCCGCCTTGAGCTGGGTCAGGAACTGGGCGATCGAGAGGTCGAGCAGGAACAGCGCCACCACCGCGCCGCCGAGAAGCCCGGCCGCGTCCGCCCAGACCGTCAGCAGCGGCATGACCACGATCAGCGCGATCACCCGCGGCAGGACGAGCACCTCGATCGCCGAGAGGCCCATGGTCTCCAGGGCATCGACCTCCTGGTTCACCTTCATGGTTCCGATCTGGGCGGCGAAGGCGCTGCCCGAGCGACCGGCGACGATGATCGCCGCCAGAAGGATACCGATCTCGCGCAGCACCGAGACGCCGACAAGGTTGACCGTCAGGATCGTGGCCCCGAACTGCTTAAGCTGCAGGGCGCCCATATAGGCGAGCACGACGCCGACCAGGAAGCAGAGCAGGCCGACGATCGGCAGCGCGTTCAGCCCCGTCGCCTCCATCTGGGCCACCGTCGCGGTGACCCGCAGCCGCCAGGGCCGGAGGATCACACCGGCGAGGCAGACGAGCGTGTAGCCGAAGAAGCCCGCCAGGTTGCGCGCCACCACGGCACCCTCCACCACCGCCTGGCCCGCATGCTCAAGCGGGGCGAGCAGCGGATTGCCCGCCTGTGGCACCACAGGCGCACTCGGGTCGGGGATCACCGCCTTGTCCAGGATCGGACGGTAGGCGTCCGGCAGGTCCCGGAGGTCGGTCGCCACACCCCGCGCCTCGGCGCGGTCCAGGGTGCGGCGGATGACCCAGGCCCCGGCACTGTCTAGACCGGACAGCCCGGAGGCGTCGATGACCATGCGCTCCGCCGGCCGCTCCGCCGCGGCCCGCAGCTCGCCGTCCAGACGCCGGACAGTCTCCAGCGTCCATCGCCCGGCGAACCGCAGGACAAGCGATCCGCCGCCGTCGGCGTCTACTGTCAGGGGCGGAGCCCCGGCATGCCCGGCGTCGGTCACGCATCCTCCCGGTCGAGAAACCGCCGGCAGCTTAAATGCTTGCGGCGCACGCGGCCAGAACGCCCGATGGCAATGCGGCGCGGCGAGGCCGTCCGCCCCTTCTCAGCGTCGCCGCTTTCCTCTAAGGGATGGCGGTTATTGGACGGGCAAACGTCGCCCGACCGGCAACCCGAGCGGAGGACGACCCCGTGGATCTGAAAGCGCATATTCGCGAGGTACCGGATTTTCCAAAGCCGGGCATCCTGTTCTACGACATCTCCACCCTTCTGGCCCATCCGGCGGCCTGGAAGGAGACGGTCGCCCAGCTCGCCGAGATCATCAAACCGTTCAAGCCGGACCTGCTGGCCGGGATCGAGAGCCGCGGCTTCCTGACCGCCGCCCCGCTGGCGCTGGAACTTGGCCTCGGGTTCCTGATGGTCCGCAAGAAAGGGAAGCTGCCGGGACCGACCGTGCCCTACACCTACGACCTCGAGTACGGCACCGACACCGTGGAGATCCAGGAGGGCGCGGTTCAGCCCGGCCAGCGCGTGGTGATCCTCGACGACCTGCTGGCGACCGGCGGGACGCTCAGCGCCTCGGTCGAGCTGCTGCGCAAGGTCGGCGGCGAGGTGGCCGGCGGCGCCTGCATCATGGAGCTGGCGTTCCTGAAGGGCCGCGACAAGCTCGACATCCCGTTTGAGAGCCTGCTGCAGTACGACGACTGAGGCGCCGCCCCTCCCCCCACCGGTCACGTCATCCCGGGAGCGCCCGGACCCGATCCGGGTCCTGCCCGGGACCCGCGCGTCAGGCGTACGTGCCGGGTCACACCTCTTTACAGAATTTCCCTCATCACTCCCCGGACTTGTTCCGGGGTAATCGGTTCCGCCCACGCGGGCCTTGAGCGTTCACAAGGGCTCTTGGGATTACCCTGGAACAAGTCCGGGTAGTGAATGGAGGAGAGGAAGCGGGTGGCAAGTTGACCCTGCGTGATCTTGCGCGGGTGTGTTGCGCGGCCTATCCATGAAGCCACGCGGGGTTTCTGCTAACGATCCGCCCCGGCGCTGGAACACCCGAGCTGGAATACCCGCCTTCGGCCCACCGCCCGCGCTCCCCTCAAACACGGCGCGGCGCGAGGATGAGGAGAGAGAATATGACCGCTTGCATCATCGGATGGTCGCATCTGCCCTTCGGCAAGCGCAGCGACGACGACGCCGAGAGCATGATCGTCCAGGTCGCCACCGCCGCCCTGGAGGATGCCGGCCTCACGCCGGACGACATCGACGCCGTCTATCTCGGCCACTTCAACGCTGGTTTCGAGCGCCAGGACTTCACCGCCTCCCTTGTGTTCCAGGCGGACGACCGGTTCCGTTTCAAGCCGGCAACGCGGGTCGAGAACGCCTGCGCCACCGGCTCCGCGGCGGTGCATCAGGGCATCCACCTGATCGAGGCCAAGAAGGCGAAACGCGTCCTGGTTGTCGGCGTCGAAAAGATGACCGCGCTCGGCGGCAAGGAGATCGGCGACACGCTACTGAAAGCCAGCTATCTGAAGGAGGAGGCCGGCATCGAGGGCGGCTTCGCCGGCGTGTTCGCGCAGATCGCCCAGGCCTATTTCCAACGCCACGGCGACAGCATGGACGCCCTCGCCCGGATCGCCGCCAAGAACCACAAGAACGGCGTCGCCAACCCTTATGCCCAAATGCGCAAGGATCTCGGCTACGAGTTCTGCCGCGCCGAGAGCGAGAAGAACCCGTACGTGGCCGGACCGCTCAAGCGGACCGACTGCTCGCTGGTCTCCGACGGGGCCGCCGCCATCGTGCTGACCGACGTGGACACCGCGCTCGCCATGGACAAGGCGGTGATCTTCCGCGCCGCCCAGCAGGTGAACGACTTCCTGCCCATGTCGAAACGCGACATCCTGAAGTTCGACGGCTGCGCGGTCGCCTGGAAACAGGCCCTGGCCCAGGCCGGCGTCGGCCTCGACGACCTGTCGCTGGTCGAGACCCACGACTGCTTCACCATCGCCGAGCTGATCGAGTACGAGGCCATGGGCCTGACGCCCGAGGGCCAGGGCTCCCGCGCCATTCTGGAGGGCTGGGTCGAGAAGGACGGCAAGCTGCCGATCAACCCGTCGGGCGGGCTGAAGTCCAAGGGTCATCCGATCGGCGCCACCGGCGTGTCGATGCACATCATGGCGTCGATGCAGGTGCGCGGCGAGGCCGGCGACATGCAGGTCAAGGACGCCAAGATGGCCGGCATCTTCAACATGGGCGGGGCGGCGGTCGCCAACTTCGTCTCGATCCTCGAGCCGCTGCGCTGAGCCGATGACGGACGGTCGGGCCTCCACCTATCGGATCCGGCAGGCCCGGCCGGACGAACTTCCCCTGCTCCCCGCCATCGAGACGGCGGCGGCGGATTTGTTCCGGCAGTCCGCCTATCCCTGGATCGCCGACGAGCCGAACGGCATGGATGCCGCCCTGTTCGAGCGCTGCCAGGACACCTGGTGCCTGTGGGTGGCGACGGACGCCGCGGGCCTGCCCGTCGGCTTTGCCGCCTTCGCGCCGGAGGACGATCAGATCTGGCTCGGCGAACTTTCGGTGCATCCCGACCACCACCGCCGGGGGCTCGGCGCCGCGCTGATCGACAAGGCGGCCGGCTTTTACGGGCCGCGCGGCATACCGCGCATGACGCTGACGACCTTCCGCGACGTCCCGTGGAACGCGCCTTACTACGCACGGCTGGGTTTCGCGATGATCGACGACCTGAGCGCCGAGCCGTTCCTGGCGGCGCAAATCGAGAAGGAGGAGGGCTGGGGCGCGCCCGAGGGGTCGCGGGTGGCGATGCAGCGGATCTTGGATGAGTGACGGTCAACCTGCAGTTCGGCGCTCTCCAACACTCCCCGGCCTTGTGCCGGGGCCGACCCGTCAGCCGGTTCCTAGGCCAAAAGGGTCGTGCAGGCGGCACCGCGAGCCCCAGCACAAGGCCGGGGAGTGCTTTAGGGGCTATGAGAGAAGGAGATCGGCCGCCGCCCGATCTTCCGCCCCGTCCTCCGCCCCGTTCCCTGCCCCGTCCCTTGCCCCGTCCCCTGCACCGCCCCCTGCCAGCGGATCGCGCGGGGTGAGCTTGTGGCGGATCACCAGCTCGGCCAGGGCCATTCGCCCGGCATCCCCGAGCAGGGCGCCCTCCGCCGCCAGCAGGCAGGCCGATGTAGCGTGGTACAGCCCTGAGGCGACGGTGCGTGCCCGCCCGTCGTCTACCGTCTCGGCAACGCTGCCGACCGCCGTCACCGCACGGGCCAGCAACCCGTCGAGGCGGTCCCGCAGGCCCACCTCGACCCCGGCCTCCACCATGCGGCGCGACAGCGCCTCTCCCAATGCGGCATGCGCGGCCTCCTTGCGCGCCGCGCGCATCACATCGAGGGCGACGATGTTGCTCGTCCCCTCCCAGATCGAGCCGAGATGGCTGTCGCGCACCAGGCGCGGTTCGATCCATTCCTCGATGTAGCCGACCCCGCCGCGCGCCTCCATTCCGTCGCCGGCGACCTTGCGGGCGTCGCGGCAGACCCGGAACTTCACCAACGGCGTGAGAATCCGGCGCAGCGCCCGGCCCTGGTCCTCGCCGGCATCGGCCCGCGCCAACGCGTCGGCCGTGAACATCGTGACCGACAGCGCCTGCTCCGTTGGCAGCATCAGCTTCAGGAGCTGGCGGCGCTGCAGCGGCAGGTCGATCAGCCGCCGGCCGAAGGCCTCGCGCCCGCGCGCCACGGCCAACGCCTCGCGCAGGGCCCGCCGCATGATCCCGGCCGAGCGCACGGCGTTGGAGAGCCGGGACTGGTTGATCATCTCCGCCATCTGCACGAAGCCCTGGCCGGGCTCGCCGATCATCCAGGCGCGCGCGTCCTCCAGCACGATCTCGCCGGACGCCATGGATCGGGTGCCGAGCTTGTCCTTCAGCCGAACGATCCGATAGCTGTTCCGGGTTCCGTCGGGCAGGTCGCGCGGCAGCAGGAACAGCGACACGCCTTTGATCCCCGCCGGCGCCCCTTCCGGCCGCGCCAGCACAAGGGCGAGGCCGGCATCGGTGTTGGAGCAGAACCACTTGTCGCCGTTCAGCCGCCACATCCCGCCATCGGGCCGGGCGGCGGTGACTGTCGCCGCCACGTCCGAGCCGGCGGCCTTTTCCGTCATGAACATCGCGCCCTGGATCTGATCCTCCAGCCGCTCGGCGGTCAGACCGGGGAGATAGCGCGCGACCAGGTCCGGGTCGGCGAAGCGGCGGATCGTGCGGGTGAGCGCGTCGGTCATGCTGATCGGACAGAGCAGGCCGAACTCCGCCTGGGCGAACAGGTACTGCAGCGCGTATTTCGCGGCATGGGGCACCGGCGTATCGAGGCCCAGGGCCGGGCGGTGCGACAGGGCGGCGAAAGCGAAGTCCTGGAAGCCGATCCGCTCCATCTCGACATAGGCGGGGTGCTTGTCGATCGCCTGAACGTCGCGCCCCTGGCGGTCGCGATGACGGAGCACCGGCGGGTTGCGGTCCGCCTCGTGGGCAAGATCGTCCAGCCGCCCATGCACAAGCCCGCCCAGCCGGCGGAAAGCCGGTGTCAGGGATGCCAGATCGCCGGGCGACAGATACAGCCCCAGCAGCGCCCGCAACGCCATGTCGTCGTCATAGGCGTTGAGGCCGCCCGTATCCGGCTGCTGGCCCTGCGCTGTTGCGGCGACGGGCATATCCATGGCTTCCTCCGAGGTGACCCTTCTTCATGGGGCTTCGGCAAGCCTAACCCGGGAGCGAGCGATGACCGACACCTTCAAGGCCTACCTGCTGCGCGAGAGCGAGGACCGCAAGGTCAGCGGTGCGTTCGAGGACGTCGCGGTGAGCGACCTGCCGGCCCCGAGTCCAGAAGGCGGGGATGTCACGGTCCGCGTCGCCTACTCAACCGTCAACTACAAAGACGGGATGGTGATGAACGGCATCGGCCGGCTGGTGCGCACCTACCCGCACGTGCCGGGGGTCGATTTCTCCGGGACGGTCGAAGCCTCCGACAACCCGGGCTTCACGCCCGGCGACAAGGTCGTGCTCACCGGCTGGCGGGTCGGCGAAATGCACTGGGGCGGCTACGGAGAGCTGGCCCGGGTCAAGGGCGACTGGTTGGTCAAGCTGCCGGACGGCCTGTCGCTGTCCCGCGCCATGGCGCTCGGCACCGCCGGGTTCACCGCCGGCCTCGCCATCGACACGCTGGAGGGTGCCGGCATGCAACCGGCCGAGGGCGAGGTGCTGGTGACGGGAGCCGCCGGCGGCGTCGGCAGCGTCGCCGTCGCCCTACTCGCGGCCAAGGGCTACAGCGTCGCGGCGGCGACCGGCCGGTCCGAGACCCACGACTACCTCAAAGACCTCGGCGCCGACGCACTGGTCGACCGGGCGGCGCTTTCCGAGCCGCCGAGCCGGCCGCTGAACAAGGAGCGGTTCCAGGCGGCGATCGACAATGTGGGCGGATCGACGCTGGCGAACCTGCTGACCCAGATCTCCTATGGCGGATCGGTCGCGGCGGTCGGGCTCGCCGGCGGCAACGAGGTGACGACGACGGTCCTGCCGTTCCTGCTGCGCGGCGTGAACCTGCTCGGCATCGACAGCGTCATGTGCCCGGCGGCCCGCCGGCAGAAGGTCTGGCAGATGATCGCAGAGACACTGCCCATGCAAAAGCTGGACGCCATCAGCCACAGCCACCCGTTCGACGAGCTGCCGGCCCTCGGCAAGGCGATCCTCAAGGGCGAGGTGCGCGGCCGGGCGGTGGTGACCGTGGGCGGCGAGTAAGGCCTGCCGACGATCCACGCCCTGGCCGAAGGCCGAATCGGCTAGACTGGTCACCGGACCGTCGCTTTCAGGAGTGCCCCATGCCCCGCCTCGCAACCTCCCTCGCGCTCGGCGCCGCCCTGCTGCTGTCGGCCTGCTTCCAGGACAGCAAGGCGGAGATCGCCCAGAAGGCGGAGAACGCGTCGACCGCCGACGAGCTGCGCTCGGCGCTCGGCGATCCGGACGAGTTGAACAAGGCCGGGCCGATCGAGGAATGGATCTACGACGCCTCCGACGGAACCGTCCGGTTCCCGATCCTCGCGGGCAAGGTCGGGCCGATGGTCACCGGCGACAAACGGGAGAAATAGCGGCGAGGGCCTCAGACCAGAACAAGCGCGATCTTCGGTTTCGAGATCAGCGCCTGGTCGATGGCCCGCATCGGTTTCACCGCGGTCAGTCTGGCGATCATCTCTATCACCAGGTTCCGTTCGGTGTTGATGCGGCGCATGAGCGTCGGCCCGTCGTCGGAGCCGGCGAGCTGCCGGGGTACGTGGAGGACCATCTCCTCCGGCGCCCAGTCTCCCCGGTAGCCGTAATCGGCGAAGGTGTAGAACGGCTGCTGGAAGTAGTCGAAGCTGCGGACGAAATACGGCCGCTTGTGGGTCGGGTCGGCCCAGGCCAGATCGCTGGAGCCGAAGGGCAGCCGCAGCTCGAACCGGCATCCGTGCCGCGCAACGCGCCACATCTCCTGCATGAAGGGCAGGACCCGGTCGATATGCTCGATCAGATGGGAGGCGTGGATCTCCTCCACCGACCCGTCGGCGAGCGGGAACGGCTCGCTCCCACAGAGCTCCAGATCGTAGACGATATCGACGCCGTCGGCCGGCACGATGTCGTGGTTGATCCAGCCCGGACGGATGACCTTGCCGCAGCCGAGATTGAGCTTCAGCCCGTCCGCGTCGGTCCCGGTCGGTTTCGTCTCGGCTTCGTCCATGATCCGCTCTCTCCCGCTCGCCCTTGCCGTGGACGCAACCGCCCGCGGCGCCCGCGTCTCCGGTCGCCCCGCGGCGGGCGGCGAGTGTGCATGGCGCAGGCGAATTGCACAACGCGGAGAAGCCTGCACAATGATCCCGCCGTCGCGTCTGGAATCGCGGAGAGACGACGGTCCGTCAGGCTCCGCGACAACCACAATGGCAAAGCGCCCGTCGCATGACCGTCCTGCACACGACCGGGCTGTTCCGAACCGGCCTGGACGCCCACCGGCGCGGCGATCCGGCCACCGCCGCGAAGCTCTACGCCGAAGTTCTCGCCCGTGATCCCGATCATGCGCCGGCGCATTTCCTCGTCGCCATGATCGAGCGGTCGGCGCGGCGCCTCGACAGTGCCCTGGCCCATATCCGCGCGGCGGTGCGGATCGCGCCGCAGACCGCGAGCTACCGCCAGGGTCTGGCCGAGATCCTGTTGGCCGATGGGCAGATCGAGGAGGCCGACGGGGCGTTCCGGGCGGCGGCGCTGTGCGACCCCGCCCTCGATGCGGCCTGGGCATGGCTCGCCGGACGCCGGGAGCAGCTTGGCGACCTCGTCGGCGCCGAATGCCTCGCGCGGCGGCGGCGAGCGCTCTCCGATCCCCGGTCTGCCGCCACGGCCCATGCCGAAATCATGGCCCGGCTGGGTGACGTGGAGACCGCTTGGCCGCTCGGCGACCGGGCGGCGCGCACCGACGGCCCCTACGACCCGATCGCCGATCTCAAGGCCGGGCTGATGCTGCCGCCGATCCCGGTCGACCGCGACCAGATCCTGGAGGCGCGGCAGCGGCTGTCCGACGCCCTGGACCGGGCCGCCGACAGCGGGCTTCGGCTGGAGGACCCCGCCAGCCAGGTCGGGCGCGTCCCGTTCTATCTGGCGTTCCACGGCCTCGACGACCGGACGCTGGCGGAGCGGTTCAACGATGTTCTGCGGGCCGCCACGCCGGCGTTCCAGGCGCCGCGACCGGACACCCCTCGCCCCCCCGGCCGCATGCGGGTCGGCGTATTCTCCACCTTCCTCAACAACCACACGGTTCTGCGCTACACCGAGGGCCTGATCCGCGCCATGGCGGCGCGGCCGGACCTGGAGACGGTCGCGATCCCGACCACCGCGATCCCGACCGCCGCGCGCCGGCATCTGGAGCATCTCGGCGCCGCCGTCGCCCCGGTATCGCGCCACTATCCGCAGGCTGCGGCGGAGATCCGGGGGATGCACCTGGACGTGCTGGTGTTCGCTGACATGGGCATGGAGCCGCTCTCCCTTGCCCTCGCGCACAGCCATCTCGCGCCCCGCCGCATCGTCCTGTCCGGGCATCCGGTGACGACCGGCATCCGCGGCCTCGACGGATACGTCACCAGCGCGATGCTGGAACCGGCGGACTACGCCGCCCACTACACCGAGCCGCTGATAGACGCGCCGTTCTGGCCGCTGGACTACAGCCGCACCGGTCCGGGGCCGCACTTCCTTCCCGTGTCGGACAGCGATCCGTCCGCCCCGGTGCTGCTCTGCGTCCAGTCGCTGTTCAAGATCCATCCGGACATGGACGGCGCCTTCCGAGAGATCCTGGCCCGCGTCCCGGGCGCCGAGCTCCATTTCGTCGGGATGCGTGCGGGCATGGAGCCGGTCACCGAGCGGTTCCGCACTCGCCTGAGCGCTGCAGGGATCGATGTCGACGACCGGGTTCGATTTCTGCCCCGCATGTCCCTGTTGGAGTATCTCGGACGGCTGCGGAGTGCCGACGTGGTGCTCGACAGCTGGTTCTTCTCGGGCGGCGACAGCTCGCTCTCGGCGCTGGCCGCCGGCGTGCCGATCGTCACCCGCGAAGGGGCGTTCTACCGGGGCCGGCAGACGGCGGCGCTGATGCGCGAGATCGGGATTCCGGACACCATCGCCGGGACGGGCGAGGCCTATATCGACCTCGCCGTCTCCCTGGCCACCGACCGGGCGCTCACCGCCGACCTGCGTCGGCGGGTGGAGAGCGGCGCAGGACGGCTGTTCGGCCGTCTCGACGGGGCGGACGAGCTGATCGACCGGATCGTCGGCCCGACCTAGCAGCAGTGTTCCGCTACTCTCCGTAACCTGCCCACTCAGCTTCCGCGCAGGGTCGACCAGAAGCGGACCGGCTCGCCGACGGCGTCGCCGATCAATTCGTCGTCGCGCATCACCATGTTGCCGCGCACCAGGGTCGCGATCGGCCAGCCGGTCACCGTCTTGCCGTCGAAGGGCGTCCAGCCGCACTTGCTGGCGATCCACTTGTTGGTGATCTCGCGCTTCGCCTTCAGATCGACCAGGGTCAGGTCGGCATCCCAGCCCTTGGCGATCCGTCCCTTGCCGGCGATGCCGTAGATCCGGTGCGGCCCGGCCGAGGTCAGATCGACCAGACGGGCCAGGCTGAGCTTGCCGTTGTTCATGTGGTCGAGCAGCAGCGGCAGGAGGGTCTGCACGCCCGGCATGCCCGACGGGCTCGACGGATAGGGGCGCTGCTTCTCCTCGAGGGTATGCGGCGCGTGGTCGGAGCCGATCACATCGACCGTACCGTCGGCGATCGCCCGCCACAGGGCGTCCTGGTGGTGCTGCTCGCGCACCGGCGGGTTCATCTGCGCCAGGCTGCCGAGCCGCTCGTAGCAGTCGGGAGCCGCCATCGTGAGGTGATTCAGGGTCGTCTCGACCGAGGCCACATCCTTGTTCTCGGCCAGGAACGCCATCTCCTCGGCCGAGGTGATGTGCAGCACATGGACCGGCCGGCCGGCGGCGCGGCCCAGGCGCACGATCCGCTGGGTGGCTTTGAGCGCACACTCGGGCGAGCGCCAGACCGGATGGGCGCGCGGATGCGCCGCCTCCTTGGCGATGTGCTGACGCTCCCGCAGCATGTCCTCGTCCTCAGCGTGAACCGCCACCCGTCGGCGCCCGGAGGCCAGCACCTTGGCGAGAAGCGCGTCCTTCTCCACCAGAAGCGACCCGGTGGAGGAGCCCATGAACACCTTCACCCCGGCGCAGCCCGGCAGCCGCTCGAGGGATTCCAGCAGATGAAGGTTCTCCTCCGCCGCGCCGACGAAATAGGCATGATCGCACCACGCCCGGCCCTTCGAGCGTTCCAGCTTGTCGTTCAGCTCGACCTCGGTGAGGGTCAGCGGCGAGGTGTTCGGCATCTCGAAGATGGCGGTCACGCCGCCCTTCGCCGCGGCGCGGGTGCCGTGGTGGATGTCCTCCTTGTGTTCGAGACCGGGTTCGCGGAAATGCACCTGGGTGTCGATCACGCCGGGCAGGACGGTCAGGCCGGACGCATCCACCGTCTCCGCCGCCTCGGCGGTCTCCAGATCGCCGATCGCGACGATCTTGCCGCCGGTCACCCCGAGATCCACCCGCTCCAGGCCCGAGGGGGTGAACACCTCGCCGCCCCGTACCACCAGATCGTATCGCGCCATGCCTTGCCTCCGCTCGTGACAGCGCCAGCATAGCCGGGCAGCGGCGCGCGGCAACCGGTCACGGGCGACGAATTGGCAGGCTCGGTGCGAAATGCCGCGGTGGAGCCCGGCGGCATGACCTGCGATAGTCCGGCGGATTTTCACCCCGCTCCCGAGGACCGTTTTGTCCGTACCGCAGTTCGACCCGGCCGCACCGCAACGCGGCCCGGCCTCCGGCTCCGTCTCCGAAATCGAGTATGCGGAGGGCGGGACGTGGCGGCTCATCCGCCGGCACCTGCTCAACGTCGTTCTAATGATCCTGACCCTGGGTCTCTACCGGTTCTGGGCGATCACCCTGATGCGGCAGATCCTGTGGCGGCGCATCAACCTCGCGGGTCAGCCGCTGGAATACACAGGCACCGGGCTGGAGATCTTTCTCGGCTTCCTGCGGGTGTTCCTGATCGTCCTGCTGCCGCTCGGCATCATCTACATGCTGATCGAGCTGATGGTGGAGAGGAGTGCGCCGGCCGCCGATCTGACCACCCTGCAGGCGATCGATTTCGGCTACGCCATGATCATCCTCATGCTGATCGAGATGGGCCGTTTCCTGAGCTGGCGCTACCGAATCTCGCGCACCCGGTGGCGCGGCATCCGGGGACGGATCGAACTGACCGCGTCGAAGTATCTGCAGGTCGCCGTGGCCTCGGCGCTCATGATCATCCTGTCCGGCTGGCTCCTGAAGCCGATCGTCGATCTGTACCGTGCCCGGATGGTGATCGGCGCACTGAATGTGGGCGGCCTGCGCGGCCGCTATGTCGGTGGCGTGTTTCGGCTGCTGGGCGTCTGGATCGCGATCTGGCTGGCCTATGGCGCCGCCATCGTGGGCGCCGTCGTCTACTTCTTTTCAAGGACAACGCTTTCCCTGCTGGGTCCGGCGCCGAGTCCGGACACCGAGTCACAGGCCGTACTCACCGCTTTCGCGATCGTTTTCTTGGTGGCGGTTCTCGGGATCCATCTTCTCTGCGTCTACCGGGTCGCCTTCTGGCGATGGATCTGCAAGGCGTCCAGCGTCGGGCCCGTCCGCGTCGCCTTCTCCGGCACGGCGATCAGCTTGACGTGGCTCACCCTCGTGAACTGGCTGATCCTGATCCTGTCGGTCGGTCTGCTCGCGCCGATTACCTGGGAGCGTAAGATCCGGTATCTGGCGGCCAATGTGGTCGTGTACGACATGCCCGACCCGGCCAACCTGCGTCAGGTCGGCGAAGACGACAGCTCAATCGGCGGAGAGGGACTGGCCGGTGACTTCGATATCGCCTGAGGGACGCACGCCCGAGGACGCATCGCCCGCCGGCCCGCGCGGCAACGCCCATCTGCTCGACGGCGTGACCGGCGCCGACCATCGGGTCGCGATCCTGGTCGAGGAGCGGGGCCTGCGGATCCTGCCCGCCGACCCTACTACCGCGGAACCCCGGTGCCCGCTCCTGTGGCCCTGGAGCAAGGTCTATCGGCCGGCATCGGCGGGAGAGAGCATGGTCTTCGCGATGCTCGACGCCCAGGACGCGCGGCTCACGCCGGACGGCGCCGACCATGCCCGGGCGATCCGGGAAAGGGCGTCCGGCGACGAGCGGCGCTCCGGCCGCCAGGTCTTCGGCCTGACCCGCCGGCCGAGCGCGGCCGTGGCCATCGGGCTGACGGGCCTGGCGCTCGCCGTCATCCTGGTCGCGCTCGCGCCCCTGAGCGGTCTCGCCGCGCGGCTGTTGCCCGCTGATACAGGCGCCGCTACCTCGGATGCGGCGATCGAGTCCCTGGCCGCGGTGCACCGCCGCTGCGATGGGCAGGAGGGCCTGCAGGCGCTAGAGGCGCTCAACCTGAAGCTCGCGGAGGCGGCGGAGATCAACCCGCCGCAGCTGAGCGTGATCGACTGGAAACTGGTGAACGCCTTCGCCCTGCCCGGCGGCCGGATCGTGCTCACCAAGGGGCTGATCCGCGAGGCCGAGGACGGGTCGGAGATCGCCGCCGTCATGGCCCACGAGATCGCTCATGTGATCCATCGCGACCCGATGACCGGCTGGATCCGACAGGAGGGGGTCAGCCTGTTTCTGGCCGTGCTGTTCGGCCAGGAGGCGGCGGGTTCCATCGCCTCGACCCTGACCGGCAGCCTGCTCAACGCCACCTACACGCGGGACCAGGAGGACCGGGCCGACCGCACCGCCCTCGACCTGCTCGCGGCCACGGGCATCAGCGCGGACGGCGGCCGCGCCTTCTTCGAGCGGCTGCGCCGCCACGACCGGGACGACGACGCGCTCGGCGCTCTTCTCGGCATGATGGACACCCATCCCGGCGCCGCCGACCGGGCCGACCTGTTCGCCGACGCGCGCACCGGAACCGACCCAGGTCTCGATGCCGCCGGCCTGCGGGCGGTCAAAGAGATGTGCGGCTGAGCCGACCTGGGGTCAGATCTTCTCCGGAGTCAGATCTTCTCCGGGGTCAGATCTTTTCCCCGGCGACCGCCTCCCGCAGCGCCTCGATCTCGAAGCGCACCGGAAGGTACGGGTGCAGATCGAGCGCCGCCTCGAAGGCCCTGAGCGCGTCCTCCTTTCGGTCCAGCCGCAGGTTGATCATGCCGAGACCCGAGAGCGCACCGAAATGCCGCGGTTCCAGGGCCAGGGTGCGGCGGACGTCGGCGATCGATCGCGTGTAGTCACCTCTCAGGAAGTGAACGGTCGCGCGCTTGTTCCAGGCCTCGGCGAATTCGGGGGCGAGACGGACCGCCGTGTCGAAGGCGGCGAGCGCCGTCGCATGGTCGGCCTCCCGCATAGCGCGCAACCCACGCGCCATCGCGCCGGACACCTCGGGTGCTCCCGACCACTCGAGCCAGATCGCCCAGATGTCCCGTTCCGTGGCTTGAGCGATGGAGAAAACCTCGGCGTTCCGCAGCTTCTCGAACAGGGACGGCAGACGGGGATCGTTCTGGTCGGCCGCCGCCGGAGCGGCGCAGAGGCATAGGACCGCGAATACTTTCGCAATCCATCTAAATAAACACAAAATACCATTCATTATTGCACTCCCCAACCCGCCCCGTAATCCTTTATTAACCGCTTCCGGCTAAGGTTATTTCCGTTTCCAGTCCCACTAGGAGTTGATTTATGTCCGCCACGCCTCCGGCCCAGCTCGAGAACAAAGGTATTTCCGAGGCCCTGGCGGAAACCGAACCGACGACCGCGCGATCGGGCGGCTTTGGGATCGCCGGTCGGCTGGGAACCGCGTTCGCCGCGACGACGCTCCTGACCGTGCTCACGGCAGGTGTCGCATGGTTCGCCTTCTCCAACGTCGAGAGCACCCTGACGGCGGTGACCGACCGGGCGATGCCGGCCGTATCGAGCAGCCTGCAGCTCGCCGCCAACAGTTCGGAAGTCGCGGCTTCCGCCCCGAGCCTCGCATCCGCGAGCACCGAGGCGGAGCGGGAGGCGATCCGCGCGCAGCTCGCGACCAAACAGCAGGAGCTGCAGCGGCACCTCGAGGACCTGAGGGCGACCGGCGCCGACGTCTCGGCCCTAACCGATCTCGCCGCGACCCTGGACAAGGCGATGGCGGACCTGGACTCCGCCGTCACCCGTCGGGTCGACGCCCAGGACATGCTGGGCCAGGCGGTGCAGATGGTGGCCGAGGTGAATGCCCGGTTCCAGGAAGACGTCCAGCCGATGATCGACGATGCCAGCGAGCGGATGGTGGAGACCGGCGAGGCGGCAATCGCAACGACCGCGTCGACGATCGGCACGCTGCTGGGGACCCACCTGACGGAGCTCAAGGACATCCTCATTCTGGCGGGCAACGGTCAGAAGATGCTGGGCATTCTCGCCCGCGTCGCCAGCATGTCCGATCTGGACCGGATCGCCGACGAGGAGCTGGCCTTCAAGGATCTGGCGACCGAGGTGCAGTATTCCGTGACCAGCGCGCCCGACACCGAAGACGGCAACCGCTTCCGGGCGGCCGCGCTCGATCTGATCGAGCGCGGGACGGGCGAGGACTCGGCCTTCGAGATCCGCCGCCGGGAGATCAACTGGGTCGAGCTGACTCCCGAACAGTACGAAGAGACCCAGCGTCAGCGCGAAGCGCTGGATGCCGCCATCCCCGAGATCGCCCAGGCATTCGAGAAATCGGTCACGCCGCTGGTCTCCGAGGCCCAGCGCAACATGGCCTTCGCCGGCCGCGACCTCGCCATCGGCACCCGCAGCACCATCGGCGGGCTGGTCCAGAACGATGTGAAGGAACTGCAGCTGATGCTTGAGGCGGCCGCGACCGCCAACCTGATCATCGGCAACCTGAGCGCCGCGGCCGGGGCGGAGTCCGTCGGCCAGCTCGACACCATCAAGCTCGAATTCTTCACCGCGGTCATCACCCTGGAGGAGATGCGCGACGAGGCGACCCAGATGGAGCGGCTGGCAAGTCTCGTTCCGAGCCTGAACAGCATCCTGGAGCTCGCCGACATCGACGGCGTGTTCGAACGCCGGGCCGCGGTGCTCATGGCGGAGACGGACGCCGCCTCCTCGATGGTCCGGGCCCGCGACGTGTCAGCCTCCTTCGGTGAAGCCGTCGCCGAGCTGGTCTCCGCGGCCACCGCGTCGGCGAACACCACCGCGGACGCCGCCAAGGCGACGATCGACGACAGCCGCATGCTGATCGTCACCCTGGCGATCGCCTCCGTGGTCGCTGCCATCGTCATCGGTATCCTCGTTGTCTGGCGCGGCGTGGTGCTTCGCCTGACCAACCTGGCCGCGATCATGCGCCGTCTGGCGGACGGCGACCTGGACGTCGAGGTCCACACCAAGGGCAGCGACGAGATCTCCGCCATGGCGGGCACCGTTCAGGTGTTCCGCGACAGCGCCCGGGAGGTGGAGAAACTGCGGGCCGATCAGTTGGAGGCCGAACGCCGGGCGTCAGAAGACCGTCAGCGCCAGCGTGTCGAACTGGCCGACGCCTTCGAGAGCCGGGTCAAGGGCATCGTCGACCGGCTTGGCTCGGCCTCCCTCGGCATGGCCGAGACCGCCAAGAAGATGGCCGCCGGCGCCAACGACGTCCGCGAGCGCTCCACCGCCGGCGTGGGCGCCGCCCAGCAGACCTCCTCGAACGTGCAGACCGTCGCCGCAGCGGCGGAGGAGCTGTCCGCCTCGATCGTCGAGATCTCGAACAAGGTCAGCGAGAGCTCCCAGCGCGCCCGCGAGGCGGCGGATCAGGCCGACGCGACGAACCGCACGGTCGAGACCCTGGAGCAGGCGACGAACCGCATCGGTACGGTCGTCACCCTGATCCAGGACATCGCCGAGCAGACCAACCTGCTCGCCCTGAACGCCACCATCGAGGCGGCGCGCGCGGGCGAGGCGGGCAAGGGCTTCGCGGTTGTGGCCTCGGAGGTGAAGTCGCTGGCCAGCCAGACCGGCAAGGCGACCGAGGAGATCACGGTTCAGATCAAGTCGGTGCAGGACGGCGTCGCCGCGGCGGTCGTCGCCATCCGCGAGGTGTCGGAAGCGATCCGCGAGATCGACGGCCACGTGACGGCGATCGCCGGCGCGGTCGAGGAACAGGGTGCGTCGACTCAGGAGATCGCCCGCTCCAGCCAAGAGGCGGCGACCGGCACCGACGACGTGACCCGGACCATCGAGCGCGTGTCGACCGTGGCCAACGACACCGGCCACCAGGCCGAGGAGGTGCTGACCTCCGCCAACAGCCTGGCCGACGACTCCACGGTGCTGAACCGCGAGGTCGAGGGTTTCCTCAATCAGGTCCGGGGCGGCGGTCAGAGCTGACGCGACGCTCCTCGACGACGGACAGGCGAAAGGGCGGGAGAAATCCCGTCCTTTTCGTTTGCCGGGATGGACGTCAGGGGGTCAGCCCAGCGCCCGCTCCAGTTCGGCGATCAGGTCGTCGCCGTCCTCGATGCCGACGGAGAGCCGCACCAGCCCGTCGGAGATGCCCAGCGCCTCGCGGATCTCTCGCGGGACGCTCGCATGGGTCATGATCGCCGGGTGTTCGATCAGGCTCTCCACCCCGCCGAGGGACTCGGCCAGCGCGAACAGCTCGCACCGCTCCAGGAACGTTCGGGCGTCGTCCAGCCCGCCCTTCAGCACCGCCGTGACCATCCCGCCGAACCGGGTCATCTGGCGCTTGGCGAGGGCGTGCTGCGGATGGCTCTCGAGGCCAGGGTAGTAGACCCTCTCGACCTTCGGGTGATCTGCCAGGTAGGTGGCGATCCGCTCCGCGTTGTCGCAGTGGCGCTCCATGCGGACCGGCAGGGTCTTCAGCGCGCGGAGCACCAGGAAACTGTCGAACGGACCCGCGATCGAGCCGACGGCGTTCTGCAGGAAGGCCAGCTTGTCGCGGATCAGGTCCCGCCCCTCCGCCACCACAGCGACGCCGCCGACCACGTCGGAATGGCCGTTCAGATATTTGGTGGTCGAGTGCATGACGATGTCGATGCCGAAATCGAGCGGCCGCTGCACGTAGGGCGAGGAGAAGGTGTTGTCGCAGACCGTGATGAGGTCGTGCTTCTTGGCGAACTCGGCGATGGCGGCGAGGTCGACCAGCTTCAGCAGCGGATTGGTCGGCGTCTCGACCCAGATCATCTTGGTCTTCTCGGTGACCGCGGCCTCCAGGGCGGAAAGGTCCGAGAGGTCGGCGAAACTGAAGGTCAGGCCGGAGGAGCGCCGTCGCACGTTCTCGAAGAGCCGGTAGCTGCCGCCGTAGAGGTCGTCCATGGCGATGACGTGATCGCCGCTGTCCAGCAGTTCGAGCAGGGTGCCGATGGTCGCGAGGCCCGAGGCGAAGGCGAAGCCGGCCTCGCCGTTCTCAAGGTCGGCGATGCAGGCCTCGAGCGCGAAGCGGGTCGGGTTCTGGCTGCGCGAATACTCGAAGCCCTTATGGATGCCCGGGCTCTCCTGCACGTAGGTGGAGGTGGCGTAGATCGGCGTCATGATGGCGCCGGTGGTGGGATCCGGGCTCTGGCCTGCGTGGATGGCGCGGGTGGCGAAGCCGGGCCGGTTGCGGCCCGCGTTCTTTGGGGTGCTCATGGGAAGGCTCCGTGGGTCAGCCGACGGATCGGCGGATGTGATTGATCAGGTCGACCTTGGTGATCATGCCGAGGAAGACGTCGCCGTCCATCACCATGGCCACCTGGTTGCGGCGGAACATGGCCAGCACCTCGTCGAGCGGCCGGTCGGCGGCGATGACGTCGAGCTGTCCGGTCATGTGCTTCGACACCGGCTCGGCGAACACCTCCGGCTTGTCGTACACCGCCAGCAGCACGTCCTCCTCGTCGAGGATACCGACCACCCGGCCGTCGTCGAGAACCGGAAGCTGACTGACCTCGTTGGCCCGCATCCGGTTATAGGCGGTGTTCACCGTATCGCCGGCACCGACGGAGATCACCCGGCCCTGGTCCGCCCGGTACATGACGAGGTCCCGCAGATCGCCGGAGGCCGGCCGGTCGACCAGCCCCTGCTCCGCCAGCCAGGCGCCGTCGAACGCCTTCGAGAGATACTTGTTGCCGGTGTCGCAGACGAAGGTCACGACGGTCTTGGGCTCGGTCTGCCGCCGGCACCATTTCAGCGCCCCGGCCAGCAGCGTGCCAGTCGAGCTGCCCCCGAGAATCCCCTCCGTGCGCAGCAGATCGTTGACCGCCGCGAAGGCCTCAGCGTCGCTCACCACGACACCGTCGTCGATCACCGAGAGGTCCAGGTTCGGCGGAATGAAATCCTCGCCGATGCCCTCGACCAGCCAGGATCCGCCGTCGTAGCGGACCTCGCCGGTCTCGACCGCCGGGGCGACGACGGAGCCCTCGGGATCGGCGACGACGACCTTGAGGTCGGGATTCATGGATTTGAGATACCGGCCGGTGCCGGAGATGGTGCCGCCCGAGCCGACGCCGGCCACCAGCGCGTCGACCTTGCCGTCGAGCTGCCGCCAGATCTCCGGGCCGGTCGTCTTCTCGTGCGCCGCCGGATTGGCCGGATTGTCGAACTGGCTCGCCCAGAACGCGCCGGGCGTCTCGTCCACGATCCGTTCGGCCATGTCCTGATAGTACTCGGGATGCCCCTTCGGCACGTCGGAGCGGGTCAGGCGCACCTCGGCCCCCAGAGCGCGCAGATGGCGGATCTTGTCCGGGCTCATCTTGTCCGGGATCACCAGGATCAGCCGGTAGCCCTTCTGCGCCGCCACCAGCGCCAGGCCGAGCCCGGTATTGCCCGCGGTCGCCTCGACGATGGTGCCGCCGGGCTTCAGTCGGCCGTCGCGCTCGGCCGCTTCGATCATCGACAGGGCAATGCGGTCCTTGATCGATCCAGCGGGGTTCTGGTTCTCCAGCTTGACGAACAGTCGGCAGGGGCCGGTATCGGTCCTGGTGAGTTCCAGCATCGGGGTGTTGCCGATCATCGACAGCACCGAGGTGGCGAGCGCCATGGTGTCCTCCCGGTCCGGGGTCATCGTCCGGCCCATATGGGAGCGCGTCGCGGGTGTCGGAAGCGCCGAGCCCGCGCGACTACCGTTCCAGGCGGTCATGAGCGGCCACGGCCTCATCCGATGCCGCAGCCTATTGCGACAACGACCCGGCCGCCCGGGGAGCGGTCAGGGGTTATTCCAGGATCCGGTAGATCAACGACAGCAGGTCGTGCAGCGGGTCGTATTTCAGACGCCCGCCGAAATGCCGGTCACTGATGAAGCGCCGGACCTCGGAGGCGTGGTCGAGCCGCGAGAGTTCGTCGCCCAGCTCGTTGAAGATATCGGACGCGTGACCGAGAAAGGCGATGAAGGGACCGGGACTCCGCTTCTCCACGAACAGAGCCGTGTACGCGTCGTTGTACTCGAGCAGCCGGCCGCGGGCGTGCTGCCACCGGTCGCGCACCTTGTGCCGGACACCGTCGCGGATCTCGTCCAGGATCTTGCGGTTGCCGGACGGCACCATGTCGGTCGGCGTCGCCGAATGGGTCAGCCAGGTGGCCAGTTCGCGCACCCGCCCCTCAAGCCGCGACAGGCGATAATCGTAGTAGATCACGCCCTTCCAGGCATGCAGCGCCTTCGGCGCGTCCTCGGACGTCAGCTCCATGGCGTCGAGGATCGGCTTCAGGCCGTCCATGTCCTTGGCTTCCCAGATCTTCTGGACCAGGGACCGCAGCCGCGCCTGGGTCTTGGTCGCATCGGCGCCGCCGAACGCGAACTCGACGATCGGGCGGAAGCGCCGCATCACGTGCTCGCGGATCTTCTGCCACTCCTCCTCCTCGATCTCGAAATAGCCCGGATGGGGCGTGATGCCTTCCGCTTCCAGGCGGTCGCGCATCAGGAACGGGTCGAGGGAGGGCAGACTGTCGAGGATCTGGATGATGTCGCGATCGTGGATGTAGTTCGCCATGTTCCGGCTGCGGTCGAAGCCGAGCTGGAAGGACATCGCGTCGTCGAACTTGGGATCGCCGGCGAAGATCGACTTGCCGCCCTCGAAGGCGTTGGCCTCGTTGAACGCGAAGTAGAGCTTGGTGCCGACCCGGTTCTGCCGGTCCTTCTGGTAGTCCGGATCGAGCAGCGCCTGCTTGATGAAGATGATCCGGTGGAGTTCGGGGTGGCGGAACAGCTGTTCGTCCCGCGGCGCCCCCTCGGCCATCACCGCACGGTGAAGGCGGTCCACGTTGAAGACCCGGGTGGATCCCGAATTCAGCTCGCTCGCCAGGTAGGAGGCGGCGAGCCTGTCGCTGTCCACGAGTTTAGACGAATCCAGCATTCACCGGCTCTTCCCTGAAGCTCCCCGCCCGCGACTATATACGGGAGCGGGGGCGCTCCGCCAGATTCGGTCCCGGGGCCGGAAATGTCGGGTGCGACCGCCGTGGATGCGGTGGCGGGAGCGAGGCCGGCGCCGCTCCCGCACGGCCGGTTTACATCACCGCTTCGATCAGGTGCGGACCCGGCTCCTCGATGGCCCGGGCAAGCGCCCGGTTGAAACCGTCCGCGTCGTCCACCCGCACGCCGTCGACCCCCATGCCCTTGGCCAGCGCCACCCAGTCCAGGGTCGGCCGGTCCAGGGTCAGCATGTCGATCGCCTTGCGGCCCGGGTTCAGCGCGCCGACATTCGTCAGCTCGTGGCGCAGGATCGCATAGGAGCGGTTGGCGAAGATCACGTTCACCACGTCGCAGCCCTCGCGCGCCTGGGTCCAGAGCGCCTGCAGGGTGTACATGCCGGAGCCGTCGCCTTCGGTGCAGATGACCTTGCGGTCCGGACAGGCGATCGCCGCACCGGTCGCGTAGGGCATGCCGATACCGATCGACCCGCCGGTCAGCGACAGCCAGTCATGCGGCGCCGCGCCCTGGGTGAACGGCATGAAACCGCGCCCGGAGGTCACGCTCTCGTCGGCCATGATGGCGTTCTCGGGCATGTAGTGGCCGAGCGCCGCGGCGACGGAATCCGGCGTGATCGCGCCGCCGGAGATCAGGTCCGGCTTCTTCGCCTGCTGGATCTGCGGCTCGCAGCCCCAGGCGTCCAGCTCGTCGCAGAGCGCGGTCAGGACCGCCCGGTGATCTGCGGCGATATCGGCCAGTTCCACGACGTTGCAGCCGTCGGGGATCAGCACGCTGGGCTTGTCCGGATAGGCGAAGAACGCGACCGGCACCTTGGCGCCGAGAAGCACCAGGTTGCTGACGCTCTCGAGCTGCTTGAGGGCGATGTCCACCGGATACTGGATGCGCTCGATCGAGACCCGGCCGGCGCCGCGCTGCCAGCGTCCGTTGGACGTCATGCAGGAAAGGCGGCAGCCGGTTTTGGCCTGAATCCGGCCGGCGATCTCCAGCAGGTCGCCCCGCAGGGCGTCGCCGGTCATGTGGATCAGCGTCTCCTTGCCGGAGCTCAGCGCGGCGGCGGCCGCCTTGACCGCGGCGGCGTCCGGACCGGCACGCGGCGTCGGAGCGACCGGATCGGCCGGACCGTCGCTGTCGTCCCAGGCGGTGTTGGCCGGCAGGATCAGCGTGGCGATCTGGCCCGGAGGCCCCATGGAGGCGGCCACGGCGGCGGCGCCGTCACTGGCGACATCCTTTGCCGAGCGGGAGGTCTTCACCCAACCGGAGACCGGTCGGGCGATGCCCTCGATATCGGCGGTCAGCGGGGCGTCATGCTCGATGTGATAGGTCGCGTGCTCGCCGACGATGTTGACGATCGGCGTGAACGCCTTCTTCGCGTTGTGCAGGTTGGCGAGGCCGTTGCCGAGACCGGGGCCGAGATGCAGCAGCGTCGAGCCGGGCTTGTCCGCCATCCGGGCGTAGCCGTCGGCCATACCCGTCACCACGCCTTCGAACAGGCCGAGCACGCAGCGCATCCCGTCGACGCGGTCGAGGGCGGCGACGAAATGCATTTCCGACGTGCCAGGGTTGGTGAAGCAGACTTCCACGCCGGAGGCGACCAGCGTGCGGACCAGCGATTCCGCGCCGTTCATCTTAAGGCCATTCATTGAATTCCGTCCTCGACGGGTGAAGAGAAGAGCGGCGATCATGGCCGCGCAAACCCGGCGGGGCAAGGGGGCGGACGCACCCGGCGAGAGACCCATCCGCCGGCCCTCAATGGCCGCTGAATCCGGCAATAAAATGATCAATTCGGAAATTATTTCATAGTAATTTTTCCGATTTTCCCCATATATGTGACCGATACGTGAATTGCGGGTCCGATTGATCACGATTTCCGGCTTAAACCGCCAAATCGTGGGACGCCGCCCTATCCCTCGTCCATTCGATTGGCGTCGCGCGCCGGCGGATTTTCAGTTTGGGGGATCGGACATTACCGGGACTTCACACGAGAGGATTTTCCCAATGACCTCGGTTTCTTCCCAGCTTGATCAGCTCGACGAACCGGTGTCCGCCCCTCCCAGGACGCGGTCCTGTCTGCGGTGCCGATCTGATTTCCAAAGCGAGTGGGCAGGTGAGCGCATCTGCAAGCGCTGCAAGGGGACGTCGGCCTGGCGCGAAGGAATCCCTGGCACCAGCCACGCCGGATAGCCGGCCGACTTCACGGAACCGCACACCTGCCAGCGCCTACTCGCCACGCACCAGCCGGTGGATGAAGCGCAGCTTCTCGATGACCCCGTGGGCCAGCACGAACGGATAGAGATCCGGTTGTCCCATGCTGTCGTTCAGGCTGTTCACTGCGGCCGTTAGCGGCACCCAGGCTTGCACCAGCGTATCGAAATTGGCCGTCCGGTAGGGATCGAACTCGATCTCCATGGATAGCACCGGATCGGTTCCAGCGCGCGCTCGGAGGGTCATACCGAAGGCCTGAGCCGTCTCGAGCGTGTCGACGATGTGGAGATAGTGCGCCCAGCTCTCGGCGAAATCCTCCCATGGATGGGCGGTCGCATAGGAACTGATGAAGCGTTGCGCCCAATCAACGGGCGGTCCGGCTTCGTAGTGGCGTTTCAACGCATCGCCATAGTCCGCACGCTCGTCTCCGAACAGGGCTCGGCAGGGTTCCAACCACGCCGTGCGGGCGACCAGATCGTTCCAAAAGTAGTGACCGATCTCATGCCTGAAATGACCGAGAACCGTGCGGTACCGCTCGGTCATATCGGTGCGCATACGTTCGCGCGCGACCGGATCGGCCTCGGCGAGGTCGATTGTGATGACGCCGTCTGCATGGCCGGTCATCACCGGTTGGTCGGACTCCTGCGCCGACAGGAAATCGAAGGCCAGGCCGCCCTGCGGATCGTCATCCTTGCTCCGCACCGACAGGCCGAGGCGCATCAGGCTGTAGATCAGGCGGCGCTTCGCCGTCTCCAGCGTCCGCCAGTGGGCCACACGCGCCGGGTCATTGAGGTTCGGTACGGTGCGGTTGAGCCGGCAGGCGCGGCAGAAGGCGTCCTGGCTTTCCGCCGGCACCATCCAGTTGCAGGCGCCGAGCTCCGCATTGGCACAGGCCCGATACTCATGGTCGAGATCGCCGAGCGCCTGCCAGCGACCGTCAGCCGCCGGCTGCAGCGCGCTGAGCTGTGCCTGACCGGGAAGGTATCCAAGGCTGTGGCCGCACCGGACGCATACGGTGTTCTCAAAGTAGAGGAGTTGGCCGCAGCTCTGGCATTCGAAGAGCTTCATGATTGAGATCGCTTCCGTGTCGCCGAATCCGGCCGCCTTGGAACATCGAGCGACGAGAAGAAGTCGCGCGACGCTTCCTGTGCAACGTCGTCGGAGGCCTCCCGGTTCGTGGCGAAAAGCGATGTTTCCTGAATCGAGTCCGAAGGGCCGTCGGTTTCAGCGCCGGCGCCGACTTCCTGTCCGCCCTTTTCGACGACGGAGACACCTCGGCGCTTCACTTCGCGGCCGAATTCGTGGACATCGATGAGCGCGCGCAGGAACTCCGACCGCAAGGCCGTGTCGGAAATCCGTTCATCCGCCAGACGGGCCATCTCGCAGATATGGCCCATGGGAATGTTGAACTCGAACATGATCTTGCGCGCCCGGCCCCGGGATTCAACGAGATGCGCCGCCAGACTGTCTGAATCGTAGTTGCGCAGGAACTCGCCGGCGGATCGGCGTTCCTCCGCACCCTTCCCGCTCCCCTTCTTCGGACCGGCATTCATTTCAAGACCACCCTGTGAGTGTCGCATGTTGTTCGGGTACCGAGGCCGCTCCAGACGAACCGACCGCAGAACTCCAGACGTTCTTTGTTTCATCGCACCTTAGATATGGGTCAAATCCTTCAAAACAACCACCGAATTTCTCTATTCCCAAACCTTAGATATTGGCAAAGCATGGCTTCCATTGCTTTTTCCACACGATGACCCGGAGCATTTCGAGACCTTATTTGAACCACCCCTCGACGACCGGTTGTCTCAAACCCGTCCATCCTGCGTCTTATCACCCTGGCAGGCGCCGCCGGGCGGTTCTTCCCTCGACGTGTTCCTGTATGCTGGCACCCTGCCCCCAGACGAAAGCCTGTCCGTGCCGTCTCTTCCCAGAACCGCCCGAGCACTCGGCCTCAGGATCGGCGACCTGCCGACCGGCGCCGCGAACACCATCGCGGACGTGCCGGGCGCTGCGGTCGGTCACACGACCCTGTCCGACGGTGCCGTCCAGACCGGCGTCACCGCCATCCGCCTGCACCCCGGCCATCCGTTCCGCGAGAAGCTTCCCGCCGCCTCCCATGTCCTGAACGGGTTCGGCAAGAGCATCGGCCTGGTCCAGGTCGAGGAACTCGGCACCGTGGAAACCCCCATCGTCCTGACGAACACCCTGTCCGTCGGGACGGCCGCGACCGCGCTGGTCCGGCACATGCTGGACACGACGCCGGAGATCGGGGCCACGACCGGCACCGTGAACCCCGTGGTGATGGAGTGCAACGACGGCTCCTGGCTGAACGACATCCGCGGTCTGCACGTCGAGGAGCGCCATGTCCGTACCGCATTGGAAAGCGCCGGCCCCGATGTCGTCCAGGGTAATGTCGGCGCCGGCACCGGCATGAGCTGCTACGGCCTCGCCGGCGGGATCGGCAGCGCGTCGCGCGTCGTCCGCGTCAGCCGGCAGGACTACACCCTCGGAGTCCTGACCCTGTGCAACATGGGCCGTCTGCCGGACCTGCGGGTCGACGGCCGCCCGGTCGGCGCGGCGATCGCCGAGCGAATCGCTGCTGAGAAGGCGGAGCCGGAAAAAGGCTCGATCATCGTCCTGATCGTCACCGACGCACCGCTCGACACCCGCCAGCTCCGCCGGGTCGCGACCCGCGCGGGCGCCGGGATCGTGCGCACCGGTTCGCATCTCGGGTCGGGCAGCGGCGATATCGCCCTCGCCGTCTCGACCGCGGAACCGATTCCGCACGCACCGGGGAACACGAAGATCCTGACCCGCCGCGTGCTGCACGAGGACGCCATCGATCGGTTCTTCCGCGCCACCATCGAAGCGACGGAGGAGGCCATCCTCAACGCGCTTCTCGCCGCCGAGCCCCGCATCGGGCGCGAGGGCCGGAGCCGCCGGGCGCTTGGAGAGTTTTCGGATCTGCTCACCGGCTAGAGCGCGATCGGTTCAGATCGAATCGATCTGAACCGTGAATCGCCCTCTAACTCATTAACGATAGAGCAAATTCACACGACCGGATGTTTCCATCTGGTCGTGATTTGCTCTAGCCCGAGCCCGCCCCGTCATCCCGAACTCGCTTAAGGCTCAAGCCGCCGAGGGGTCCGCCGCATGATCCTGGATCGAGTCCAGGATGACGGTTGCGGCCGGGATGACGGTTGCGAGCAGGGTGACGGGTGTTGCGGCTCAGACCGGCCCCGCCACGATGCCGTCGTCGTGCAGCTTGCCGATCGCGCCGCTGTCGAGGCCGAGCGCCTCGGCCAGGACCTGGTCCGTATGCTGGCCGAGCGCCGGGGCCGGGGCGACCGGCAGACGCGACAGGCTGCGGAAATCGATCGGCGAGCCCGGGGTCAGCACCTCGCCCACCTCTGGGTGCGTCACCGTCTGGAACAGCGGGTTCTTCTCAGACGCCCGCCAGTCGTCGGCCAGCATCTGCCCCACGGTCTGGTACGGCCCCCAGGTCACGCCCGCCTCGGTCAGCGCCGCGCCGACCTGATCCAGGCTATGCGCGCCGGCCCATTTCTCGATCAGCGCGAACAGCACCTTGCGCCACTCGAAGCGCTGGCCCTCGTCGGTGAAGTCGACGCCCAGCGCCGTCTCCAGCCCGGCCACCGTCTGCTCGATGCCGGCGACCCGGCACAGCCCCTTCCACTGCTTCACCGTGATGGCGGAGATCATCACGCGGCGGCCGTCGGACGTGGCGAAATCCCGGCCGAAGGCGCCGTAGAGGTCGTTGCCGATCGGGCCGCGGTCAACGCCGTTGCGCTGAACCTCGCCGATCTGCCCCATGTTGCCGACCATCGCCATGGCGACGTCGCTGAGCGCTACCTCGGCCCGCCCGCCCTTCCCGGTGCGCCGGCGCCGGTCGACCGAGGCGACGATGGCCAAGGCCGCGTGCAGGCCGCAGCCCACGTCCCAGGCCGGCAGGACGTTGTTCACCGGCGTGGTGTCCGGTCCGGTCAGGTGCGGATAGCCGACGGCGCAGTTGATGGTATAGTCGACCGCTGGGGAGCCGTCCGGGCTTCCCTTGACCGCGACCGAGATCGCATCGGCCCGTTTCTCCTCCAGGACCTCCTGGGACAGCCAGGGCAGGCCGGCGAAGTTGGTCAGCAGGATGCCGGCATCGTCGCCGGGCCGGGTCGCAAGGGTCTGGACCAGCTCGCGGCCGCGCGGGTCGCGCAGGTTCACCGCCACCGACTTCTTGCCCTTGTTGAGCCCGGCCCAGTACAGGCTGCGCCCGGTCTCCTTCGACAGCGGCCAGCGGTTGTAGTCGAGCCCGCCGCCGATCATGTCGACCCGGATCACCTCCGCGCCCAGTTGCGCCAGGGTCATGGCGGCGAGCGGGGCGGCGACGAAGGCGGAGGCCTCGACGATGCTGAGGCGGTCGAGAAGGTCGTACACGGACGGTCTCCCACTGGGATGGATACCGGAAACGGAGGGGAGCAGACCTTACGGAAGGACGGGGCCGAGGAAAAGACGGCGCGCGTTGTCACCACACGACCGCGCCGACGCTCTCCGCCTACTGCGCCGACGCCCGATAGACGGTGATGTCAATGTCGCGGCCGCGGGAATAGTTCAGCCCCAGCACCTGCCCCGTCGCCTCCACCGTCAGCCCGCGGGCGGCGACCCCCGCGAGGAACGCCTCCGACTGCCGGCGCTCGACGACGGCAACCGCGCAGGCGGGATCGGCTGCAAGCACATCGACGGCACCCTCGGCGTCGCTCAGGCGGGTGTCGGTGCCGAAGGTGAAGACCATGCTCGGCTCGGAGAAACCGGCACTGACCAGCGGACCCGCTTCGCAGGCCCGCGTATCGGCGACCACCGGCTGCAGCGACCGCGCGATCCAGAGGCGGTCCAGCATCGGCGCGACGACGGCGAAGGTGACGGCGTAGAAGACGCAGACGCCGACGGCGAGCTGGACCAGGCGAGCGAGGGAGAGGTCCTGCAGGAAGCGGATCATCAGGGCGACGACGACCAGCCCCAGCACGCTCGCCGCCACGGCCTCGATACTGACCGCCCCGGTGAGATGCAGCTTGGCGCCGACCGGCACGGCGGCCACGGCCAGGCTGACGAGGACGGCGAGGACGGCGATCACCGGCTGGGCGATCCGCGCCCTACCCGCCTTCACCAGATCGGTACCGCTTGCCAGGAACAGTCCGGCCAGGACCGCCATCGCCGGATAGGTCGGATAGGTGTAGTGGGGAAGCTTCGTCGCAACCAGCTCGAAGACGAGGACGGTCGGCACGATCCAGCAGATCAGGAAGCGAATATCGGCGCTGTGGCGTCGGGTCCATGCCAGGACCGCCCCTCCGGCCGCCAGGGCCATGCCCGGCCAGAAGACCACCAGGAACGCCAGGGTGTGATAGCCCGGCGGGGCGCCGTGGGAATCGTCGCCTTTCGCGACCTTGCCGAGCAGGGCGTGGCCGACGGCCTCCTGCAGGAACGCGGGACCGACCTTCATGCTGATCGCCACCAGCCACGGCGCGATGACGGCGGCCGTGAGGGCGACGCCCGGCAGCCAGTAGAGTCGGCGCAGCAGCTCTCGGTCCCGGTTCCACAGGCACCAGGCCACGATCGTGGTGCCGACGACCAGGGTGACGATCGGCCCCTTGATCAGGACGCCGATCCCGTGGAACAGCCAGAACGCTGCGGGAGAGCGCATCCCGCCGCCGAAGAAGCCGGCCGGTCGGTCGGGATGGGTGGCGATCCGGTGCAGGGCGATCTGCGCCGCCAGGATGGCCGCCACCAGGAGCGCATCGGTCTTCGCCGTCCGCGCCTCCACCCCGGTTATCAGGGCGAGCGCGATGACGATGCCCGCAGCCACCCCCGCCGTCGCACCGCCGAGGCGCGCGGCGAGCCATGCGGTCATGGCCACGATGGCGAGAGCGCCGAGCAGCGACGGCATCCGGTAGGCCCAGATCCCCGCATCCGGTCCGCCGCCCAGAACCTGCGCGCTGGCGGCCTGCAGCCAGTACGTCCCCACCGGCTTGACGTGGCGCGGCACTTCCTGGAAGCGGATATCGACGAAGTCGCCGGTCTCCAGCATCTGCCGCGACGCCTGGGCGTAGCGGGACTCGTCCCGGTCCATGGCCGGAACCTGGAAGATGCCCGGCATCAGCGCCGCCACGGCGATGACCATGACGATCAGCCATTGGCGGGGCGACAGGGCGCTCGGCGCCTGCGGCACGTCGGGCATCATGATCCGCGGTCTCCGTCGGTGGCGCCGTGGGCCGCGCGGTCACCAGCCGGGACCGGGTTGACCCCCACGGTGGTCCGCCGCAGCAGCCAGACCACGCCCAGCAGATCGACGATCCCGACCAGCGCGCGGCCGATATTCGTGTATTTGGACTGCCCGGCGGCGCGCGGCCGGTCATCGACCGACACATGGACGGTCTCGAAGCCGTAGCGCTTCGTCAGCGCCGGCAGATAGCGGTGCAGACTGTCGAAATACGGGAACGCCAGGAACAACGGGCGCGGTACGACCTTGAGGCCGCAGGCGGTGTCCGGGCAGTCGTCGCGCAGCAGCAGGCGGCGCACGCCGTTGCCGATACGCGAGGCGATGAGCCGCCGCAGCCCGGCCGTCCGGCGCCGTCGGATTCCGGCGACGAGACCGACGCGCCCGACCCGGGTGGGATCGATCCGCGCAGCCATGGCCACAACGTCGGCCGGGTCGTTCTCGCCGTCGCCGTCAATGGTCGCCATCCAGAGCGCGCTCGCGGCCACCGCTCCGGTCCGCAAAGCCGCGCTCTTGCCTGATCGGGCGGCGTGGCGGATCAGGGTGATGCGGGGGTCACCGGCGGCGAGATCAGCGACGAGGCGATCGGTCCCGTCGCGGCTACCGTCATCGACGACCACTAGCTCGACCCGGTAGACCGCGCCGACCTTGTCCAGCACCTCGCGCAGCAACGGCTCGATGGCGCCGGCCTCGTCGCATACGGGCACGATGACGCTGAGCGGAGGCAGAGCGGTCGGATCGGAATTGGAAGACTGGGTATCGGACATCGACCGGTCGCGCGGACAGTTACGGCGCTCCTCCTAGCAGATACGCCGGGGCAAAGCGATGACGAACCCAGGCCCTCGCTCGGGTCGCTCAGGTCGCCTCGCCCCGCAACCTGCGGAACAGCGCCGTATAGTTAGTGACGCAGGCGGCCTGTGTGAACTCCGCCGCGTGACGGGCGCTCCCGGCGGCCACCAGCCGGTCGGCGAGGCCAGGCTCCTCGATCACCCGCCGCAAGGCCTCGCGCAGGGGCGCGGCCTCGCCCTTCGGCACGATCAGGCCGTCCTCGCCGTCGCGCACGAACTCAGCCGGACCGTCCGCGTCGGTGGTCACCAGCGGCTTGCCGTAGGCCCAGGCCTCGAGCGTGACCGTCCCGAAGGGTTCGTGGCGCGACGGAAAGGCGACGATGTCACAGCTCCGGAAGAACGCGCCCGTGTCCCGCCGCCAGCCGAGGAACCGCACCCGGTCGGCGATGCCGAGCTCAACCGCGAGCGCTTTGAGCGACGCCTCCTCCGGTCCGCTGCCGGCGATCCAGAGATGCACCTGCGGCAGGCCGGTTGCCGCGCGCATCAGAACGTCGAAGCCCTTCACCGTGTGCAGACGGGAGGGGGTGAACACCACCGTCGCCCCCTCCGGCACCCCTAGCGCCGCCCGATCGGCCGCCGGACTGGTATCCCGCTCGGCGAAGTTCGCGATCACGCTGCACCGGTCCTCGGGCCAGCCGCCGGCGATGACGTGCCGGCGGATCCCCTCGGTAATGCAGATCAGGTGATCGCATTTGCGGAAATACTTCAGGTCGTAGAAGCCGCCGAGGCGGGCGGCCTTCAGGTGCGGGCCGTCCGGCATGAACGCGCTGGCCCGGCTCATGTAGGACAGCACCACATCGGGGCTGAACTCGGCGATGGCGCGGCGCAGGGCGGCGCCGGTGCGGAAATCCAGCCAGGACCCGAACGGCGCTTCGGAGACCGGCACGCCGCCTGCTTCCAGATCCGCGCGGCGGGGCAGGTTGGGACGTATGACGGCCCGCGACTCCTCCCCCGCCTCGGCGAGCGCTTTGGCCAGCGTGACGAAGAAGGTCTCGGCCCCGCCATTGGCGGCACCGGCAAGAATCGAGAGGATACGCACGGGGCTCGGTCCGCGTGGGTGGTGCAAGGGGCGGCACTATGGCGTCCGCCGGCACGGCCGCACAAGGACAAGGGTCCAACCGGCCTCGACGTCCGGAGAGTCAGCCGCGCAGGCCGGCGATGGTGGCCTCCGTCTCGCGCACGAGCCGCGCCATCAGGTCCGCCGCGCGCTCCCGGCGGGCCATGGGCACGCCCTGGCCGGCCCAGAGGGACAGGTAGTCGGCCTCGCCGGCGGCAGCGGCGGCGGCGCGCATCGGCCGCGTCAGGGCGTTCTGGATCGGGAAGGGCAGCGGATCGTGATCGGCCATCTCGGTCAGGAACCGGTTGCGCACACCCCGCGCCATCCGACCGGAGAACGCTCGGGTCAGGGCGGTATCGGTCTCGTCGGCCGCCAGCAGCGCCTCCCGGTACGCGGGCGGGACGCCGGCCTCCTCGCAGGTCAGGAACGCCGTTCCCATCTGCACCGCGCTCGCGCCCAGCGCCAGGGCGGCGGCGATCCCGCGCCCGTCCATGATCCCGCCGGACGCCACCACGGGCACGGCCACCGCGTCCACCACCTGGGGCACCAGGGCCATGGTCCCGATCAGCGACGACTCCGCGGGCCTGTCGAAGGTGCCGCGGTGACCGCCGGCCTCCGCGCCCTGGGCGACGACCGCGTCCACCCCGGCCCGCTCCAGCGCGACCGCCTCGGCCACCGTCGTTGCGGTGCCCATGATCACCATGCCGCGCTGCCGGGCGGCGGCCATGGCGTCCGGCGGGACGATTCCGAAGGTGAAGCTGAACACCTTGGCGCCGCTCTCGAGCGCCACCGGGAAGCGGGCCTCGAAAGGATCCTGGAGCCCCTCCGGAAGGGACGGCGCCTCGAGCCCCAGATCGCGGTGGTAGGCCGCCATCCTCTCGACTTCGGACGCGGCGTCGGCGGGCATGTCGGGGACCGGCAGGGGTGCGAAGAGATTGATCCCGAACGACCGGTTGGTCCGGCCGCGCACGGTCGCCGCCGCCTCGGCCATCTTCTCGACCGGCAGATAGGTGGTGCCCATCGTGCCGAGCCCGCCCGCTTTAGATACGGCGGCGGCCAGTGCCGGCGAGTCGGCGCCGGCCATCGGGGCCTGGATGATGGGATGGTCCATCCCCAGGCGGTCCATCAATGCATTCGGCCTGGCCACGTCAGCCTCCTCCTCGGTCGCCCGCCGACGCTACCCGCCGTTTTCGGAGACAGGAAGGGGGTTTGAGTCGGAACCACCGGTCCGGCTAGGCGATATCGGATAAAGGGCGACAGGACGCAGGCGTCGAGGATGGAAATCGGGTATCTTCCAAACCAACCAGAGACGGAGGAGCGCCGCGATGCGCCTGGACGACACGGTAACGGTCGAGTGCACGGACACCGACCAGACGATGGAAGCCCAGGTGATCCGGATGCAAGGCGACAGAGTGGACGTGATGGTTTCCGGCCTCACCCTCTCCTTGCGCCGCACCAAACCCGGGATCTATGTCGGCAACCGGGGTGGGATGGAGTTCGTGCTGAAGTCGACCTGATCGGTCGGTTCAGGCGGCCTGGCTCTCCAGCACGTTGCCGCGCAGCACGTCGACCGAGACATCCATCTTCTCGAAGGCCTCGGCGGGGCCCATGAACGTGCCCTGGAGCGGGATCGCCTGACTGGGGTCCCGGGCGACGCCGACCCGGATCAGGTTCTCGCCGCCGATGATCCCGTTGGTCGGATCGTATTCGACCCATCCCGCGCCCGGCAGATAGACCTGCAGCCAAGCATGGGTGGCGCCGGCTCCCTGCACGGGCAGGCCGCCCGGCACGAGACGCGGGGCGACGACCGGATCGTCCTGCGCACGAGGGGACGCCGCCTTGCCCGCCTCGACGGCCGGATCGAAGACATAGCCCGTGACGAACCGGGCGGCGAGGCCGAGCGACCGGACCGCCTCCATCATCAGCAGTGCGAAATCGCGGCACGTCCCGCGCCGGTGGGCCAGGGTCTCCGCCGGGCTCTGCACCCCTTCCTCGAAGCGCGGCCGGTAGACGAAATCGGCGCGCACGCTCTCGGTCATGCGGCGCAGCAGATCCATCGTCTCGGTCCTGTCGCCGGTGAAAAAAGACCGGGCCCAGGCCTCGATGGCGCCGTCGTCCGGATGGTGGCGCGCCGTGGTCCGGCCGAGATCCTGGAGATCGTCGAGCGCATAGGCGAAGGGGAGATAGCGGGCGTGCTCGGCGATGCCGAAATCCGTGTTCCGGGACGGATAGTGCTCGACCACGACGACGCTCTCGAAGACCAGCCGGTCGGCCGGCTCGTCGAACCGGGCGACGGCGACGGAGTTCGAGAACACGTCGTGCATCCACCAGACCTGCGACGCCGGACGGATCGTCAGGCGGCTGTCGACAAGGCGCATGTCGTGGCTGTCCCGGGGGCGGAACAGCAGACGGTGTTCACCGAAGCGCACCGGCTCGCGGTAGGCGTATTCGGTACGGTGAACGATGCTCAGGACCTGCATGGCGGTCTGCCCATACTGTCGGACACCACCTGTCTAACGGCAAATGGTGAAGAAACCGTTGCAGGTCACTCCGCCGCTTCGGCCACGCCGAAGAACCGTGCGCCGAGGGCGCCGCCGAGGCCGAGCAGCCCGTCCTGGATCGCGTCGGCGAACCGGTGCAGCCAGGCCGGGTCGATCCGGTCGGCCGGCGTCTGGCCGGAGATCTCCATGACCTTCTCAAGCTCCGCGCGCAGACCGTCGCCGAGTTCCAGCCCGTGCTCGCTCTCCAGGCACGCGAGATCGTACTTGATGCGGTACAGGCAGAAGCAGATCGAGCGCGGGAACCCGTTGTCCGACATCAGGAAGCGGGCCACGTCGCTGGTGTTCATGCTGCCCGGGCGGGTCCGGCGATAGGCCTGGTAGCCCGACGCGGAGCGCAGCAGGGCGTTCCACTGACTGATGTCGATCGGCGAGCCCGGATCCTCCTCGACGCTCTGCAGCTGGCGATACTTGACGTCCAGCAGCCGCGAGGTCTGGTCCGCGCGCTCGATATGCCGGCCGAGCTGGTAGAACCTGTAGGCCTGATCCCGGTACAGGGTGCCCTCGGCGATGCCCGTATGGGTCTGGCAGTTGGTCTTGATGAAGGACGCGACCGTTGCCAGCCGCGCGAGGCTGATGTCGCGGCGCTTCAGGTCGTGCATCTCGCCGAAGAAGGTATTCAGGTGTGCCCAGAGTTCCGTGCTGATCAGGTGCCGGACGGTTCGGGCGTTCTCCCGGGCATAGCCGACCGAGTTCAGGATCGAGGTCGGGCTCTTGGGATCGATCAGGTAGAAGTACAGGACCGCCGAGGCCGTCGCCTCCTTGTTGCGGCTGAAGAACTCTTCCTCGTCGGCGTTGATGCGGATCACCGCCTCCCAGTCGCCGGTCGCGCGCGGGTCGCGGGCGAAGGAGCCGTGGGTGTCCAGCAGGCGAGCCAGGTTCTCGGCACGCTCGACGTAGCGGCCGAGCCAGTACACGTTCTCTGCATAGCGTGACAGCATCGCCCTACTCCAGAACCCAGGTGTCTTTCGACCCGCCGCCCTGCGACGAATTCACGACCAGCGACCCCTTCTTCAGGGCGACGCGGGTGAGGCCACCGGGCAGAACCCAGGTCGACTTGCCGGTGACGCAGAACGGCCGCAGATCGACGTGGCGCGGCTCGACCTTGCCGCCGATCAGGGTCGGCGAGACGGACAGTTCCACCATGGGCTGGGAGATGTAGTTCGCCGGGTCCTTCTCGATTGCCTTGCGCGTCACCTCGAGCTCCCGCTGGGAGGCGCGCGGACCGATCACCACCCCGTAGCCGCCGGCCTCGCCCACCGGCTTGGTCACCAGCTTGTCGAGGTTGTCCAGCGTGTACTGCAGCCCGTCCTTCTCGCGGCACAGGTTGGTCGGCACGTTCGGCAGGATCGCGTCCTGGTCGAGGTAATATTTGATGAGCCGCGGCAGGTAGGCGTAGACGCCCTTGTCGTCGGCCACCCCGGTCCCGACCGCGTTGGCGATGGTCACATTGCCCTTGGCGTAGGCCCGCATCAGACCCGGCACGCCGAGCATGCTGTCCTCGCGGAAGACCTCCGGGTCGAGGAAGTCGTCGTTGATGCGGCGGTAGATCACATGCACCGGCGTCAGACCGCCGGTGGTCCGCATCAGAACCTTGTCGTTTTCGACCACCATGTCCTGGCCGGTGACGAGCGGGATCCCCATCTCGCGGGCGAGGAACACATGCTCGAAATAGGCCGAGTTGAAGGGGCCGGGCGATAGCAGAACCACCTGCGGGTCGGTCACGCCGGCCGGCGCCGCCTCGCACAGCGCCTGGTGCAGACGCAGGCCGTAGTCCAGGACCGGCCGCACGTTCATGCCCTCGAACAGGTTCGGCATGGTGCGCCGCATGAGCTGTCGGTTCTCGACGACGTAGGAAACGCCGGACGGGCTGCGCGCATTGTCCTCCAGCACCACGAACTGGCCGTCTCCGCCGCGCACCACGTCAACGCCGCAGACGTTGACGTAGCAGTTCTCCGGCACCTTAAGCCCGACCATTTCGGGCCGGTAGTTCGGGTTCTTGAACACCAGGTCAGCGGGCAGCACGCCGTCCTTGATCACCTTCTGCTCGCCGTAGATATCCGCCAGGAGCAGGTTCAGAGCCTGAACGCGCTGGATCGACCCGCTCTCGATGGTCTCCCAGTCCGTCGGGGTGAGCACCCGCGGGATCAGATCGAACGGGAGTACCCGATCGACCGACGAGCCCTCGTGGTAGAGCGTGAAGGTGATGCCGAGGTTGTAGAGTTCCCGGTCGACGGCTTTGGACAGGCGGGTGAGTTCCTTGGGCGTCGTGGCGTTTAGCCGCTTAAGCAACGCGGTCAGAACGTTCCGGCGGTCGGGGTCGCCCTGATACTCACAAAAGAACCCGTCGGGATCGTAGTCTTCAAGCAGTCGGTGCCGCGCGCGGATAGCCGCCTCCCGTGCAGTAACGAAAACCAGACAATAGGATTAACAACCCGCCGGATGCAGCGCAACTGGGCTGGCCCGGCGCCTCTTCCGGCATCCAGACGCGACCCGCTACCCGTCCACCCTGACGAAGATCGACCGTTCGCCGGTGGTTCGGCCATCGCGCTGCGTCTCCACCCGGCCACGCCAGTCCCCAGACGGCAAGCCGTCAGGAAAGCGCCGTGGCGAGTTGCGCAGCCCGAAGGCCCGGTAGACGGAGGCCTGGTGCCGGTCGAAGGTGGCGGTCTCGTCGATCACCACCGTTCCGTCTGGCGCAGTGATGGTAACGCGCCCGGTGTCGCCCGGTTCCACGCCCGCGGCCCGAAACCACAGGACGATCGCCTCCGCGTCGGGGGCGAGCTCCGTCCGCGCGGCCGTACCGGCGGCGGCGGAGTCGGCCTCCGGGACACCGTCGAAAAACGCCGCGTCCAGCAGGACCGGCGCCCGCTGGGCGGCGAGCGCGGCCAGTGTCGGCCCGTCCCACAGCGGCTGCGTGCCGAGACCGCATTCGGGGCCGCCGGCAACGCCACGGAAGGGGTCGACCACCTGGCCGTCGCGGCTCAAGGAAAGATGGACGTGCGGAAACTCCGTCATCCCCGACAGGCCGACGGCGCCGAGCGCCTGTCCGGCGGCGACCTCCTGGCCGGCCTGAACGCGGAGGCTGCCTTCGCGCAGATGGCAGTACTGGGTGACCCAGCCGTCGCCGTGCTCGATCCTGACGCCGTTGCCGCATTCCCGGCCCGCCGCCTTGGCGGCCTCGATACCCGCGGCACCCGCATCCGGCTCCCCGTCGCGGGTCCCGATCACGCGCCCGGCAACCGCGGCCAGAACGGGCACGTCGGTCTCGATCAGCGCCTCGTTGGCCAGGCCGATATCCGTACCCTTGTGCCCGTCATAGGACATCTGCCCGCAGCGGTAGTCGCGGCGCTTGTCGCTGGGATCGACATCCACATAGTTCACGATCCAGCAGTCCACGCCCGGCTTGCAGTCGATCGGCAGACCGAGCGCGATCGGCGCGGCTGTGGGAGCTACTTGGGGAGCTACTTGGGGAGCCTCTTGGGGCGATGCGTCCGAGGTCGTTTCGGCTGGCGGGTTCGCCGGCACGCCGACGTCCGCGGACGTGCCGCCATCCCTGTTCCGGTCACTCGGGCGGTCGATGTCCCGGTCGAGCGGGATATCGACATGCCAGTTATGGCCTTCGGGCGAGAGGACGAGCCAGAAGCCGTACCCGAAAGACGCCAGGGCACCGAGAAAGGCGAGAACGATGAAGGCGCGCATCAGCAAGGGCTGCTCCCCGGGGCAAGCCGCGCCGACCGCCTATCGGGCGCGGACCATCCGCTCAAGGTATTCGCCGTACCCCGATTTCGCCAGGGGGGCGGCCAGCTTGAGAACTTGGGCGGCATCGATATAGCCCATGTGGAAGGCGATCTCCTCGACGCAGGCGATCTTCAGACCCTGGCGATCCTCGACGGTGCGCACGAATTCCGATGCCTGCAGAAGGCTGGCATGGGTCCCCGTATCGAGCCAGGCATAGCCGCGGCCCATCCGCTCCACCCGCAGGTCGCCGCGGTCGAGATAGACGCGGTTCACGTCGGTGATCTCCAGCTCACCCCGCGGCGACGGCTCGATGGAGGCGGCGATGTCGACGACGCTGTTGTCGTAGAAGTACAGGCCGGTGACCGCCCAGTTGGAGGCCGGGTTCGCGGGCTTCTCGACGATCGAGGTTGCCTTGCCGTGCTCGTCGAAATCGACCACGCCGTAGCGCTCGGGATCGCTGACGTAGTAGCCGAAGACCGTCGCCCCGCCTTCCTGCGACGCCTGCTCCTTGGCGTTCTGCAGGATCTCGGTGAGCCCGTGCCCGTAGAAGATGTTATCGCCCAGCACCAGGGCGACCGGCTCGTCGCCGACGAACTCCCGGCCGATGATGAACGCCTCCGCCAGACCGTTCGGCTCCGGCTGGACTGCGTAGGTGATCTCGATGCCCCACTTGGTGCCGTCGCCCATCAGGTACTGGAACGCGGCCTGATCCTGCGGGGTCGTGATCACCAGGATCTCGCGGATACCGGCGAGCATCAGGGTGGTGAGGGGGTAGTAGATCATCGGCTTGTCGTAGACCGGCAGGAGCTGCTTGCTCGCGACCATGGTCAACGGATAGAGCCGGGTGCCGGAGCCGCCCGCCAGAATGATGCCCTTCATCACGCCGTCTCCTCTGCCGCCATACGGGCGGCGAAAACCTCATCCAGGGCCGCCTGCCAGGATCGATGCGGCAGGGACGGCAACGCGGCGGTCAGGGCCGAGGTGTCGAGCACCGAATAGCCCGGGCGCCGCGCCGGCGTCGGGTATTCCGCCGTCGTGATGGCATGGACGGTGGGGCGTCGGCCCCAGACCGGCCCGGCGCGCTCGAAGATCGCCTCGGCGAACCCGTGCCAGGTGGTCTCCCCGTCCGCGGTGTAGTGATAGGTGCCGGGGGCGACGCCATCGCCCGCCCGGCGGGTCCGGATCAGGGCCAGGATCGCGCCCGCGATGTCGACCGCCGCCGTCGGCGTGCCGTGCTGATCAGCAACCACCTTCAGCTCGTCGCGGTCCTTGCCGACCCGCAGCATGGTGTTCATGAAGTTGCCGCCGCGGGCCGCGTAAACCCAGGCGGTGCGCAGGATCAGGTGATCCTCCAGCGCGTGCCGGATCGCCGTCTCCCCCGCCTCCTTCGACGCGCCGTACACCCCGAGCGGTGCGACCGGGTCTTCGGGGCGGTAGGGCCGGGTGCCGGTGCCGTCGAACACGTAGTCGGTGGAGACGTGGACCAGGCCGATGCCACGCTCGGCGCAGCTCGCCGCCAACGCCGCCGGACCATCCCGGTTGATCGCGAAGGCCAGGTCCCGCTCCTGCTCGGCCTTGTCAACGGCGGTATAGGCGGCGGGGTTGACCACCAGGTCCGGCCGCACGGCATCGAGGGCACCGTCGATCCGGCCCGGCTGGGCGAGATCGAGGCGGTCGCGGCCGACGCCGACGATCTCGATCCCCTCGCCCGCGCCTTCGCCGGCGAGACGGACCAGCGCGCCGCCGACCTGTCCGGTCACTCCGGTGACGAGAACCCGCATGATCAGCCCGTCTTTCCCGTGCCGGCAGCGCCGGTGCCGACACGCGACAGACCGGTGCGGGCGGCGAGCGGCTGCCACCAGCCCTCGTTCTCCAGATACCACCGCACCGTCTTCTCGATCCCGCTCTCGAAGGTCTCCCGCGGGGTCCAGCCGAGATCGCGCTCGATCTTGGCGGCGTCGATGGCGTAGCGGAAGTCGTGGCCCGGCCGATCGGTGACGAAGGTGATCAGCTCACGCCGGCTCCGGCCGCCCGAGAGGGCCGGGGCATGGCGGTCCAGCAGGTCGCAGATCGTCTCGACCACGGCGAGGTTGGACATCTCGTTGTGGCCGCCGATGTTGTAGCTCTCGCCGGCCGCGCCCCGGGACAGCACGGTCCAGAGTGCGCGGGCATGGTCCTCCACATAGAGCCAGTCGCGCACGTTCTGTCCGTCGCCATAGACCGGCAGAGGCTCGCCCCGCAGCCCCTTGATGATCATCAGAGGGATCAGCTTCTCGGGGAAATGGTAGGGGCCGTAGTTGTTCGAGCAGTTCGACAGGACGATGGGCAGGCCGAAGGTCTCGCCCCAAGCGCGCACCAGGTGGTCCGACGAGGCCTTGGAGGCGGAATAGGGCGACCGCGGGTCGTAGGCCGTCTCCTCGGTGAACATGCCGTCGTCGCCGAGCGAGCCGAAGACCTCGTCCGTCGAGATGTGGTGGAAGCGGAACGCGTCCCGGCGGGCGCCTTCCAGGGTGTCCAGATGCTGGCGGGCGGCCTGCAGCAGGCGGAAGGTGCCGACGATGTTGGTCTGAATGAAGTCCTCGGGACCGTCGATCGACCGGTCCACGTGGGACTCCGCGGCGAGGTGCATCACCGCGTCGGGATCGTGCGTCTCGAAGATCCGCTTCAGCGCCGCCGCATCGACGATATCGGCCTGCTCGAAGGCGTAGCGGTCGCTGTCTTCGACCGAGCGCAGGGCCGTACCGCTGGCCGCGTAGGTCAGCTTGTCGAGGTTGACCACGCGGGCGTCGGTCTCCGCGATCAGCAGGCGGACGACCGCCGAGCCGATGAAACCCGCCCCGCCGGTGACCAGTACCGTCTTCGGTGTCGCCATGACAGTCTCCGGGCTCGCGGTCAGACCGAGAAATACGCCGGCAGATCGGCCAGCGCGGGATGCTTGGTGTCCTTGTCGGACAGGGTCGGCTCGATGCCGTTGAGCGGCCAGTCGATTCCGATCGCCGGATCGTTCCAGGCGACGCCCTTGTCGTGCTCGGGGGCGTAGGGTGCCGTCACCTTGTAGATCACCTCGGTATCCGGCTCCAGGGTGACGAAGCCGTGGGCGAACCCGACCGGCACCAGGATCTGGTTCCAGGCTTCGGCGGAGATCTCCGCGCCGACCCACTTGCCGAAGGACGGAGACCCCTGGCGGATGTCCACAGCCACATCGAAGATCCGCCCCCTGACCACCCGCACCAGCTTGTCCTGCGCGAAGGGCGGGGTCTGGAAATGCAGGCCGCGCAGCACGCCGACCGGCTGGGACATCGAGTGATTGTCCTGGACGAAATCGAGGTCCAGGCCGTGCTCCGCCAGCGCCGCCTTGTTGTAGGTCTCCGAGAAGAAGCCCCGGGCGTCCCCGAACCGCTTCGGGGTCAGTATCTTGACGTCCGAGATCTCCAACGCGTCTACCTGCACGGCACCCCTCCAGACTGCGATGCCCGGGCGCGCAAACCTCTGCGCGGGACACCGGGCCGTGAACGCGGCGGGTGATAGCATGCGGCCCGCGGCGTCCACAACCGCGCAGGCTAACGCGTTTCGGGGAACCGCCGCGATGTGTTACTGTTAATTTGCTGTGTATTTCTAAACGATTGCATATGGCCCGGAACCCGTGTAGCGGAGTTTCGGGGATCGACTATAAGACAAGGCGGCAATCGGCATCAGATGAGCCTGACGATCGATCCACTTCCCGACCCCTCCGACCGGCGGGTCGTCCCCATACGCCCGCTTCCGGTGGGCGACGACGGGCATCGCGCCGCCCCCCCCGAGCCGGTGCGCGCCCACGAGTGCACCGTCATCATCGTATCCTACCGCACCGGCGCCGTGCTGCTGGAAAGCGTCGGTGCCGCCCTCAAGCAGGAGGGGGTCGAGGGCGTTATCCTGGTCGATAACGGCAATTCGGCCGAGACGCGCGCCGCGATCGATGCCATGGCCGCCGACGATCCCCGCCTCGTCGTGCTCAGGGGCCATGACAATATCGGCTTCTCGAAAGGCTGCAACCTCGGCGTCCGCTACGCCCGGACCGCCTATGTCCTGTTGCTGAATCCGGACTGCATCCTGCGGCCGGGCGTGGTCAACCGGGTGTTCGCCGTGTTCGACCAGTCGCCCAGCGCTGCGATGGCGACCGTCCGGATCGAAAATCTGGACGGCAGCGAGCAACGCGGCGGACGCCGCAACCTGATGACACCCTGGACCTGTCTGGTCGAGCTCTTCCGGCTCGACAAGCTGATGCCGGACCACCCCCATTTCCAGCGGCTGAACCTGAACGAGACCGAGCCGCTGGAGGACGTGACCCAGGTGGAGTGCATTTCCGGCGCGTTCATGATGATGCCTCGGGACGCCTACACGGCGATCGGCGGGATGGACGAGGAGTACTTCCTGCACGTGGAGGACGTGGACCTGTGCATGCGGCTGGCCAAGGCCGGCCAGCCGATCCTCTACATCCCCGATGCCGCCGTCACCCACGTGAAGGGGACCAGCCGGGTCTCGCCCTTCACCGTCGAGTGGCACAAGTCGGTCAGCGCCACCCGGTATTTCCGCAAACACTTCCGGCCGCAGTATCCGGATCTGATCCTGCGCATTATCAGCATGGCGATCTTCGCCCGTCTGGCCTATCGGGCGATCCCGATCACCCTCGCCTGGATCGCCGAACGCCTGCGCGGCGGATCCGGGGAAAAGCGCAGCGTGCCGAAGTAACCGGATCGACGACGCTCAGTCGCGCCATCCGGACAGGAACCCGGCGGCAATCGCCCTGAGCTTCGCCGCCTTGTCGCGTTCGTAGGCCACGGCTTTCCAGACATCGTACACAGCCGCCGCCGCGTCCCAGGCGACCCAACCCGGCACCTCCCGCCAGAACCGGCGCCAGACCCGAACGCGGTTGCGGTGGATCAGGCGGCGGCGCCAGGCGCTATGGGTGTTGAGCGACACCCTCCGGCCGAGCAGTTCGGCCTCCTCGAACTCGCCGAGCCGGTGGGTCAGGATGGCATCGCCGATGCCGACGATCTCGAAACCGGCGCGGCGCAGCCTCAGACAAAACTCGATATCCACGTAGTCGATGAAGAAGGGCGCGGCCATGGGCCCGACCACGTCGAGTACGTCGCGGCGCAGCAGACTGCCGGACGCGATGGCGAACACCCCGTCCCGCACCACCGCACCCGGCGCCATCAGCCCGCGCCTCAGCCGCCATCCGCTCTCGCTCGCAAGCAGGTAGGGCTTCAGCGTGTCCTCCGGGTCGGTCAGCCGGGGCGACAGCAATCCGACCCGCCTGCGGTCCGCCAGCCCGGCCCAGACCTGGAGCATCCGGGCGACCATGTCGGCGGCCGGCACGCTGTCGTCGTCGAGCATCAGAATCCAGTCCGCGCCGTCTCGGCGGACGACGGCGAGCCCCTGATTCTGCGCCGCCGCAAGGCCCACGTTCCCGTCGTTCTCGATCAGCGTCAGCCGGTCCGAGGTCCCGGCCCGCGCCCGCAGGCGGGTTCGAATGGCGGCGTCGCTCGCGTTGTCGACCAGAACGACCCGGGTGCACTGCTCCAGCGCGGCGTCCAGAACGGCGTCCAACCGCTGGTCCGGCTGGTGACTGACGATCACCGCCACCACCCTGTCGGCATCCGACCCGGGTTCCGGCACCCGGTCCGGCAGGTCCGAAATCGGCCGGGTATCGGGCGCCCGGCGCAGGAAGCGGAGCGGCGACCAGGTCATCGCGGCAAGCGCATTGCTCCGGTCGGTCCCAGAGATGGCGGCGCGCTCGCGGAAGGTCTCCGGCAGCCCCCTCACCGCCTCGAGAAGCGCGCGAGCCCGGGTTCCCGCCCCCCCGCGCAGCAGCGCGACCGCCACGGCGGCGAGCGCGAGCAGCGCCATCACCGGCGCGAAGGCCAGCCCGGCGACCGCCGGCATGCCCCGGGCGAAGGTCCAGATCCTGTTCCGCGTCGCGAAGCGCAGCACGAAGTCCGAGGTCGTGGAGCCGGAGCCGACATGGCGAACCACAGCCCAGGGGGTGATCACCGAGGTCCAGCCGGCACGGCGCAGCCGAAAGGCCATGTCGACGTCCTCGTAATAGCAGAAGAACCGGGCGCAGAATCCGCCCACCGCCTCGAACGCCTCGCGCCGGTAGAGGGCCGCCGCCGCGCAAGGTCCGAAGACCGTGCTCTCGGCAACCGGGACCGCCAGAGCCCCGAGCCCGCCGCGCCAGGCCGCCCCCCAGGGCGCATAGGGATCGCCAAGACCGTCCAGGCGGTCCGGATCTTCGTCGCGGAGCTGCACGGAGGCCACGCTGCCGGCGTCGGGATGACGGTCGGCCGCAGCGAGCAGCGCCTCGAGCCAGAACGGCTCGGCGAAGGCGTCCGGGTTGAGGGTGATCAGGAAGCGGCCCCGCGCGGACCGGGCTGCGAGGTTGTTGCCCTCGGCGAAGCCTAGGTTTTCCTCGCTGCGGATCACCGTGAGCCACGGGCGCGGCGCGAGCGTGTCCACGGCGCCGTCCGTCGACGCGTTGTCGACCAGAACGACCTCGAAATCGCGACAGGTCTGGCCGTCCAGCGCGTCGAGACAGCGCGCCAGATCCGGGCCGGACTGGTAGGCGACGATGAGGATGGAAGCGAGAGGGGACGGCGCGGCCACGGTTTCGATCTGGTTCGGGACTCCGGCCGGCACCCTAGCATGTTGAGGCGTTCTGGCGAGCGCCGTCGGGCTTGACAGGCCCTGCCGCGACCGGGCCAATGCGGCAATCTCCAAGAACCGACGCGCAGGACGCAATGACCCGTATCGTTTCGCGGTTTCCCCTTCCGCCGATGAGTCTCGGCACGGAACGCCACCTGACCGTGCACAGCTACGGCGACCCGGACGCCACGCCGAAGGCCTATCTGCAGGGCGGGCTGCATGCCGGGGAACTGGCCGGCCCGCTCGCCCTGCACCATCTGATCCGGCGGCTCGACGCGGGCGAGGACGAGATCCTCGGCCATATCATGATCGTGCCGATCGCCAATCCGATCGGACAGTCCCAGGTCATGCGCGGCACCATGGCCGGCCGGTTCGCCGAGTCGGACGGGTCGAACTTCAACCGCGGTTTTCCCGACATCGCCCAGGAGGTCGCCGAGGCCGTTCGGGGCGGGCTGACCGGCGACGCGGCGGCGAACACCGTCCTCATGCGCGAGGCGATCGGGGACGTGCTGGCCGATCGCGCCGGCATGGCGGCGACGGAGATCGACTACCTGCGCATCACCTTGATGCGGCTCGCCTGCGATGCCGACCTCGCCCTCGACCTGCACTGCGAGGAGGAGGGGCTCGTCCACCTCTATGTCGACACCCTCAACTGGCCGGACGCGAGCGACATCGCGCGTCTGCTGGACAGCCGGGTCACGCTTCTGACCAATCCGACCGCCGCCATGTCGTTCGACGAGGCGATGACCGCGCCGTGGCGCAAGCTGGAGGGCGAGGGCCTCGATTCCGGCTGTCTGACCGCGACCGTCGAGCTGCGGGGCGCCGCCGATGTGGGCGACGCGCTGGCGGAGGAGGACGCGGACCGTCTGTACCGCATTCTCCAGAGCCGGGGCGTCGTCGCCGGGGGCGAGGAGATCGGGGCGGAGGAGATCGGCACGGATGACGAAGCGCCGATGCGCGCCGTGCCGGTCGAGGGGATGGACCGGATCGTCGCGCCGACGCCCGGGATCATCAGCTTCCGCGTGCCGCTCGGCACCGAGGTGACGGCCGGCCAGCCGATCGCCGATCTGATCGACCCGACGGCCGACGACCCGGCCGAGGGCCGCATCGAGCTGACCGCGGCTTGCGACGGCCTACTGTACGCCCGCCGCATCCAGCGCTTCGCCCATACCGGCGCGACCGTCGCCAAGGTCGCCAGCAGCCGGCCGGTCACGGCGACGTCCAGCCATCTGACGGACTGAGTCCGAGAACCGGCCCACGAAAAAGCCCGCCCCGGTCGCAACGGGGCGGGCTTCGGAATTTAGAGGCCGGGAAGCGCCTACTTCAGCAGATCGAGAATGAAGCGCGGCAGGGCGAAGCTGCCCTGGTGCACGGCCGGGGTGTAGTAGCGGGTGGGATAGTCCGCCTTCGCGAACCGCGCCTCCAGCTCCTCGAGCCCGGTCTTGCGCTTGCCCGCGTCGTCGGTGGCCCAGCCGAACGCCATGAAGCCGCCCTGATAGGTCGGCACCGGCGCCACGAAGAACCAGACGTCGGAAAAGCTCTGGCCGAGCCGGCTCCAGGAGTTGGTGACCTCGGTCCCCTGAACGAAGGGCACGCCGTTCTGCGTCACCACGATGCCGCCCTCGGTCAGGCAACGCTTGCAGTTGGCGTAGAACTCGGCGGTGAACAGAACCTCGCCCGGTCCGATCGGGTCGGTGCTGTCGACGATGATTACGTCGAAGCGGTCGCCGGTCTCGGCCACATAGGCCGCGCCGTCGGTGATGACCAGCTCGAACCGGTCGTCCTCGAAGGCACCGGCGCTGAGCGACGGCAGATGCTCGGCGCTCATGTCCACGACGGCCCGGTCGATCTCGACCATGGTGACGTGCTCGACCTCGGGATGCTTCAGCACCTCGCGGGCCATGCCGCCGTCGCCGCCGCCGATGATCAGAACCCGCCTCGCGTTCCCATGCGCCGTCAGCGGCACATGGGTCAGCATCTCGTGATAGACGAACTCGTCGCCCTCGGTGGTCTGAACCACGCCGTCGAGGGTGAGCACCCGACCGAACTTCTCGTTCTCGAAGATGATCAGGTCCTGGTGCTCGGTCTTCTCGCGGTACAGGACCCGATCCATCCGAAGACGCTGCGCCAGCCAGGGGTGCAGCGTCTCCGTGAACCAATCCGTCATACCACCATGCCCCGACGGTGATCGCCAACATTGACGCGCTCGGGCTCGAACGCGGCCTTGAGAACGTCGATCGCCTTGTGGGGCTGGGCGTCGCCGCACATGAACACGTCGAACGCCGCGTAGTCGCATTCCGGCCAGGTGTGGACGGAGATGTGAGACTCGGCGAGCACGGCCACACCCGACACGCCGCCGTTCGGCGAGAAGTGGTGCAGGTGGATATGCAGAAGGGTGGCGCCGGCCTCGGTCACGCACTCCTTCAGCGCGGTCTCGATATGCTCGATGTCGTCGAGCCGGGACGCACCCCAGAGGTCGATGATCAGATGGGTGCCGGCAAAGGTCAGACCGTCGCGCTTGACGAAATGGTCAAACCGTTCGTCCGAACTACTGAAACCCGTGGAGGGAAGCCGGATAACATTGTCGTCGCTGTGACGACGGGCGGATTCGTCCTGGAATTCGCTCGGCTGAGTGGCCGAGTCCATCCCCAATTCGGCGGTGAGTTTCATCTCTCACTCCTCCTAACCAGAAGATTGACCCAGCTACCCTTAGACCCTCCACCCCCATGGACCACGAGGAGCCCTACGGGACGAGCGGAATGGGCAGACAAGAAAACCCACCCCACAGGGGGCGGGCCATCACGAGGTTTCGCCGGTTTGGACCCCATCCTCCCGAGGGAGGATCCCTCTCATCCGAGGGAGCGATTATCGTGCAGGCAGTGCGTCGAGTTCACCTCCATGGGGGCCAACGCCCCTGACGCCTATTTCTCAAGCCTCCGGTCTCCACCATCGGCCCAAAAAGAAAGGCCCGGATCCGTGGGGCGTTTGCCCCGCCGTTTCCCGGCCGTTTCTGAGGCGGAAGATGAGGCTCATGGCCGGAGAGGTCAAGGATTTTCGTGCGTGTTCCGACGGCATAGCGGACTTGACGGACGCGCATGCCCAACGGCTAGTTTCACCACGTACCCCCGGCTGTGGAGCGCCTTATGCCCTTCGACCTTTGGCTTACCTTCGTCGGCGCGTCGCTGGCCATCCTGCTGCTGCCCGGACCGACGACGATGTTGATCGTCGGCTATGCCATGGGCGCCGGCCGTCGGGCCGCGTTCGGCGCGCTTGGCGGCGTGTTGGCCGGCGATCTCGTGGCGCTGGCGCTGTCCGCCGCGGGGCTCGGCGCGGTGCTGTCGGGTTCCGCCACCCTGTTCACGGTGATGAAGGTCGCAGGCGCCGCATACCTGATCTGGCTCGGCATCAAGATGTGGCGCGCGCCGGTCGATCCGCATGTGGTCGACGCGGCGGAAGCCGCGGCAACGGCCGACCGCCGACACGGCCAGACCGGCAAGCGGGCCCTGCACGGTTTCGTCGTCACCGCCCTGAACCCGAAGCTGATCGCCTTCTTCGTCGCCTTCCTCCCGCAGTTCATGACGCCGAACGCCCCCGTGCTCGATCAGCTCCTGGTGCTGGCGCCGACCTTCCTGGCGATCTCGGTGATCACCAACAGCGCCTATGCCCTCGCCGCCAGCGCCGCCCGCGATCGGCTGCGGAGCCCACGGGCCCTGACGATCATCAACCGGGTCGGTGCGAGCTGCCTGATCGGCGCGGGAGTGCTGACGGCGGCGATGAGGCGGGCGTGATCATGACAGCCTGGATCGCCCGGCTCCTCAAGCTCCTGGGCTTTGTTGCACTGGTTCTGCTGGGCGGAACGGCGGTATTTGCAGCCGTTGAATGGAAGCCGGTCACAGCGGCCGATACCCCCGTGCGCCTGGAGCATGAGATCGTTGCCTCCGACGCCGCTACCTTCGCGCGCATGCGGACGCGGAACTATTCCGCCGACCGGCACCTTGCGGTCTACGCGACCGATGACTACCACCCGCATCGAGCGGTCATCGTCTACGACGCCCTGCTTCCAGGCTATAAGTACGAGGTGACGACCGAGCCGGAGGCGATGATCCGCCAGTTGAAGCGGATCAAGGCGGTATCGCCGGAGTTCGGCGAGCAGAGCGATCTGGTCTCGCGCAACCGACGCTTCACAATCCGCCGGTTCTCGTTCGCCCACGCCGGCTGTTTCGCCTTCGTGCGCTACTGGGGAATGGCGCAGCACGAGTTAACCGGCGAGGGAAATCGGCGCGTCCAGGGCTATGTCTGCGGTCGCCGGGGAGCCGGGCTGACCACCGACAGCCTACGCGCGATCCTCGACGGACTCGTTGTCGACTAGACCGCGCTCAGTCCGGCCGCTTGACGACGAAGTCGATCTCCACCAACGCCCCTCTCGCCAGCCCGGTCACGCCGATGCAGGTGCGAGCCGGGCGACGGTCCTCGGCGAAGTACCGGGCATAGACCGCGTTCATGGCGGCGTAATCGCGCTCGAATTCGGTGATGAAGACGCGGGCCTGGACCACATGCTCGAAGCCGAGACCGAGCCCGGCGAGCACCCGCTTAAGGTTGTCCATGGTCTTCTCGGTCTGCGCCTCGACGCCCTCGGGCAGCGGTGTCGCGTCGTCGTCCGGATCGGTCGCGAGCTGGCCGGTGACCATAACCCAGCCGTCGACCTCGACCGCGTGGCTGTACGGTGCGACGGGGGCCGGGGCGCCCGCCAGCATGTGAAAGATCAGTGCGCTCATTCTTGCTCTCCCGCGGTGATGTCGGTCAGCCTGCCCGGCGGCGGCGGCCACGGCGACGACCGCCCTCATTTTGGGCACCCTCGTTTTGGGCACCCTCGTCCCGGACGCCCTCCGGCGCATGCGTGGAAAGCCGTCCGGCCTTCGACCAGGGCGCGCCCAGTTCGGCGGTGATCCGATCCAGGGTCGGCCGGTCGCCCGGCACGTAGTCGGCCAGCGCCTCGGCGATGGCGCGGACGTGGTCCGGTTTCGAGCCGCAACAGCCCCCGACGATGCGGGCCCCGGCGTCGCGGACAATACGGGCATAGGCCGCCATCGCCTCGGGCGAGCCGTTGTAGACGATCTCGCCGTCGACATATTGCGGGATGCCGCAGTTGCCCTTGGCGACGACGACCGCGTCGGGGTCCGCCTCGGTCAGGTCGAGCACGGTCTGGGCCAGTTCCGCCGGACCGACGCCGCAATTGGCGCCGATGGCGCTCGGCGCGACCGCGAGGGTGGGGGCGAGCGCGGCGAACTCCGCCGGGGTCAGCCCCATCATGGTGCGGGCATTGGTGTCGAAGGTCATGGTGGCCACGACGGGCAGACCGGTGCGCGCCGCCCCGGCGACCGCCGCCGCCATCTCGTCGGCCGCCGACATGGTCTCGATCCAGAGCACGTCGACACCGCCCTCGGCCAGTCCCTCGGCCTGGGCGGCGAAAGCGGCCTCGCCGGTCTCCGGCGTCAGCGGGCCGAGCGGCGCGAACAGCTCGCCGGTCGGGCCCATCGATCCGGCAACCAGACAGGTCTTGCCGGTTCCCTCGCGCCACCGGTCCACGGCGCCGCGGCAGATCCGGGCTGCGGCGGCATTCAGCTCCCGCACCCGGTCCTGGGCGCCGTGCAGCTTGAGCCGGTGTTCGGTGCCGCCGAAGCTGTTGGTCAGGACGATGTCGGAGCCGGCCTCCAGGAAGCCGCGATGGACCGATGCCACCTTCTCCGCCTGCTCCACGTTCCAGAGCTCCGGCGAGTCACCGGTCTCAAGCCCCAGCGCGAACAGGTTCGTCCCCATCGCGCCGTCGGCGACCAGATGACCCCGGTCGGCGAGCAGATCCAGAAGCGCGTTCGACACCCGATGCCCTCCCCTAGTCCGACGCGCCGGGCGACCCCGACGACTCCGCCAGACGGCGGCGTTTCGTTACCCGTCGGCGGTTCTCCCCGGCCGCTGTCTGGCGCTGGCGCAGCGCCTCGATGACCTCAAGGCGCCGGGCATCGTCATAGCGCGACCAGTGGGCGATCTCCTCCATCGACCGCCAGCACCCGAGACAGAACCGGGTCTCGCGGTCGATCGAACAGACGCCGACGCACGGGCTGGCGACGGTGGCGTGAACGGCAGGTGCCGGGCGGGGCGGGGTATCGGTCATGGGGCAACTCTATCGACAGATCGCGAGGCGACAAAAACGAAAGCGACGCCGATGCATCCATCAACGTCGCTCCCAAACATTTTAGGCCCTAAGGGCTCAGTGTTTTCCAGCCGGGCGAGCCCGGTTCCCGGAAAAGGCTGCCGAATCAGGCGGCCTTGGCGTCCTCGCCCTCGTAGGCGGCGACGACGGCGACGAACGCGTCCATCGCGTCGCGCACACCCTCAACGCCGTTGGCGGTGACCAGCGAGCCTTCGACCACGAACGGGGTCGGCTCCCAGCTGGCGCCGGCGGCTTCGAGCTCGCCCCGGGTGTCCTCGCTCGAGGTCACGGTACGGCCCTTGACGGTGTCGGTCTGCGCCAGGAGTTTGCCGGCATCGCCGACGACGGCGACCGGCATCGAGGCGCGCATGAACGCCTTCAGAACACGCTGGCTGTGGGGATCCTCGGCCATCTTCTCAACGGCGCGCATGCCGCCGGGAACGACCAGGCCGTCGTAGTCGACCGCCAGGGTCTCGGCGAGGTCGACGTCGACCGGGAAGAAGTGGCCCCAGGACCCTTCGTACCAGCCGTTAACCAGACCGTTGGCCCGCGACACCACCTTGGTCGTCGCGCCGGCCTCGATCAGCTTCTTCTGCGGCTCGGTGAACTCGATCTCGTCAAATCCGTTGGCGAGCATAATGGCGATGGTACGTCCGGCGAGCGGCTTATCTGCCATGCGGTCCTCCTCTTTGATGAAACGATGTCAGCCCGCCCGGCACCGGTGCTTGCAGCGGCGCTCGACGGACGAAACGCGCAGCTGCCCGAAAACTCCGGACCGCCGTTGGCGCGTTTGACGTTGTGGAAACTTGAACGCGTGACTTAGCGTCCTCCGGCGAATAATTCAAGGGCGCTGTCACCGTCATTGTGCATTGCAGCGGTAACGGAAGCGTTAACAAGGACGCGACAGGCGCCGCGCCAGCACGCCGGCGAGCACGAAACCCGCGAGCGGCAGGGCGATCTGCAGGATTCCGTAGGCGGCGATGACCCGGCGGTCGCCGCCGGCGGCCCGCGCCACCGCTTCGGTGGTGAGCGTCTCGACCCGACCGGCGCCGGCGAAAAGGGTCGGCAAGTAGAGTGCCGTCGAGACCGCGATTCCCACCGCCGCCGCGGTCAGAACCGGGCGGGCGAGCATCGGCAGGGTGACCGAGACCAGCACCGAGCCGGGCGAGCGCCCGAGGCTGCGGGCCACGGCGATATAGCGGGTGTCGAACCGCCGCCAGGCACCGGCCAGCGAGAGAAACACGTAGGGCAGCACGAAGACGAGATGGCTCCACACCACCGCGAGCCAGCCGCCGTCGAGCCGGGCGACGACCAGAAGAACCTGAACGCCGAACAGGAAGGCGACCTGAGGCACGATCAGCGGCGTATAGAGCAGCCAGTCGGAGCCGCGCCCGGGCCGCCGCCCCGACCGGGTCTCCCATTCGAGGCACGCGACGACCAGGACCAGGGCGACGGCGGTCGACGCGAGCGCGATCGACCCGCTGGTCAGGGCTGCCTCCACGAGCCCCGCACCGTCGCGGCGCCAGCCCTCGACCGCCAGGCCGGCCGGCAGGGCGTCCGGGAACCGCCAGGGCCCGGCCACCGACCACACGACCAGCACCGCCAGCGACAGCGCCGCGAGCAGGCAGACGCCGCCCATGGCGGCCATCATCGTTCCGCGCAGCAGCGGCTCGCCCGTCCCGCGCCCACCCCGACGGATCCAGCTCCGCCCGAGCAGCGCGGCCAGACGTTCGACCGCGATCCAGGCCGCGATGGCGCCGAGCGCGACCGCCGCCTGCAGCACGGCACCGGCCGATCCGACGAACCGCCGCGTCAGGTCCGGATCGCCGAGCCACTGCACCACCCGGACCGCGAGCGGCGCCGGCGTCGTGGGGCCGAGCAGGATCGCCATGTCGACCGTCGACGTCGCGAAGGCGATCACCGCGAAGATCGGCAGGCGCAGCCGCGGATAGGCCTGGGGCAGCACCGCCTTGAGCCAGGCGATGGCCGGGCGGTATCCCATCGACCGGGCCGCCGCAACGGTCCGCCGGACCGGCAGGCCGTCGAGCACCGCCAACAGCATCAGGAACAGGAACGGCGTCTCCTTCAGCACCAGCCCGAGGGCGAGCGACAGGCCGTCCGGGTCCTGGAGGATCAGCAGGTCCGGCGGCCGTTCCCAGCCGGAGGCCCAGGGCGAGATCAGCCGCACGGCCCAGCCGCTCGGCGCGATCAGGAAGGCGAGGCCGATGGCCAGGGTGACGTGCGGGACCGAGAGCAGCGGCGAGATCAGCCGCGTCGCCAGGCGGAACAGAGCGGTATCGCCGGCGGCGGCCACAAACCCGACCACGAGACAGAAGGCCACCGCCGTCGACCCGAGCCCAACCGAGAAGGACAGCCACACGCTCCGGCCGAGACCCGGCTCCGCCAGCAAGGCGCGGAATACGTCCAGCGACACGGTCTCGCCGCCGAGCGCCGGCAGCCAGCCCAGCGCCGGAAGAACCGTACCGATCAGACCGGCGACGACCGGGCCGATCATCACCAGCAGCGTGAGGATCGGCGCGAGCCGGATCATTGGCGTCTACCGACCGCGTGCGTAGCGCCGCTCCCATTCCGCTTCCAGCCAGCCGACCCAGCTCGGATGCGGTTCGGGCAGGACGGGTCCGAGTTCCGCCGGCGACAGGGTGGCGACCCCGCGGGGCAGAGCGGCGAAGGCGGCCCGGTCGGCCGGCGACAGGGCGTCGATATCGAGCACGGTGAAATCGCCCCAGACCCGGGGGTCCTGCTTGTGGAGCTGGGCCTCGGGCGACATCAGGAAGTCGGCGACCACCATCGCCGCCTCCTTACCCGCCGCGTTATAGGGCACGGCGACGAAATGGGTGTTGCCGATGGTGCCGCCGTCGAAGACGAAGGTTCGGACCGTGTCCGGCAGCTCGCCCGCTTCGATCGCCGCGCTGGCACGGGCCGGATTGAAGGCCAGCGCAAAGCTCACCTCGCCGTCCCCGAGAAGGCGCCGCAATGCGGCCTCGTCGGCGGGGAACGCCCGCCCGTCGCGCCAGAGATGGGGGTGCAGGCTGTCGAGATAGGTCCAGAGCGGCGCCGTAACCGCCTGCGGGCCGGATCCGGCGCCTTCGCTCTCGAGCGGGACGACAAGCTGATCGGGCTCGGCGATCGTCATCGCCAGGATCTGCTTGATGAAAGTGGTGCCGATGAAGTCCGGTGGCTGCGGATAGGTGAATCGGCCGGGGTTGGCGCGAACCCACGCCAGGAGGGCCGCGGTGTCCCGGGGCGGGGTCTCAACATAGGCGGTGTCGTAGATGACGGTGAACTGGGCCATCCCCCACGGCGCCTCGAGCCCGTCGGTCGGCACCGAGAAGTCGACGACCGTCGTCGGCTTGCCCTCGACATCGACTGCCGCGAAGTTGGGCGCGCGGTCAACCCAGGGCCCATGCAGCAGGCCGTTCGCCTTCATCGCCGCGAAATTCTCGCCGTTGATCCAGATCAGGTCGATCGATCCGTCGGTATCCCGGCCCGCCGTCTTCTCGGCGAGCACGCGGCTCACGGCGTCGGCGGTATCGGAGAGCTTCACATGCTCCAGGTCGATGCCGTAGAGCGCGTCGACCCGGTCGCCGACCCAGCCGATATACTCGTTGACCCGGTCGTCCCCGCCCCACGCGTTGAAATGCACGGTCTGTCCGGCGGCGGCGTCGACGATCGCCTCCCATGATCGGGGCTCCGCGCTCGCGGACGGCGGCGGCAAGAGCAGCGCGAGCGTTGCAAGGAAGGGAAGAAGGCACCTGATGGCCATGGTCGGCTCCCGTCTGTCGGTCGAGGGGGGCACATAACCACGCGGGCGACGGCGACGCAGATCAAATCTGGGTCAGCGTTGCAGCGCTGCAACACCAGCGCCGGGGCGCCACGTTTCAGACAACGAGGAAATAGATGGAGCGGGTGATGGGAATCGAACCCACGACATACAGCTTGGGAAGCTGTCGTTCTACCACTGAACTACACCCGCGATAGCCGGCAGAACATGCGACAAGTCGGGTTGCGGCGCAAGCGCCTTCACCCTTGCTAATGACAATTTAAGACAATCGTGTTAACCACTTGTTCCGAAACGTGATTGGCTCGGCAAAAAGCCGGATTCTCGCAGAACGGAGACAGCCATGGCGACGGTGACCACGACTGTGACGGGGCTGAGCGGCGTCGCCGCCGGCGGTGGATCGGACACGCTGGAAATCACATCCGGGACCCTTCTGGATGCCAGCCTGAACAACATTTCGGGCTACTCCACGATCACGATCACCTCCAACGCCGCCCACGTCATCACCCTGCCCGCCACCGCCCTCGCGAACACCAGCGGCACGGTCACGGTCACGGTAACGAGCACCATCGGCGTCGCCTTCGGCGCGGCGAACTTCACCGGCACCCAGCTCAAGACCAACGCCACCCTGTCCGAGGGCGCCGATACCGCCACCGGCGGGCCGGACGACGACCTGATCACCGGCGGGCGCGGCGACGACCTGCTCTACGGCGGCGCCGGCAACGGCGACGATATCCTGATCGGCGGCGTCGGCCTGGACTCTCTGTTCGGCGCGGACGGAAACGACAGCATCACGGGCGGCGACGACCGCGATATCATCTACGGCAATGTCGGCGACGACCTGGTCCTCGCCGGAAGCGCTGGCGACTCCGTGTTCGGCGGTCGCGGCGCCGACATCATCAGCGGCGGCGAGGGCAGCGACAGCCTGATCGGCAACTCGGATGCCGACACCCTCTACGGTGGCGACGGCGACGACTACCTCTACGGCAATACCGGGATCGATCAGCTTTTCGGCAATTCCGGCGCCGACAGCCTATTCGGCGGCCGGGGTGCTGACTCGCTCCATGGCGGCGAGGACGCGGATGTCCTCTACGGCAATCTCGGGGACGACACCCTCGACGGCGGAGTCGGCACGGATACCCTGTTCGGCGGACGGGACAACGACCTGCTGAGCGGTGCGGCGGGGACAGACGTTCTCTACGGCAATCTCGGCGCCGATCTTCTGCGTGGCAACGCCGCCGGGGACAGCCTGTTCGGCGGCCAGGGGGCCGACACCCTGTCGGGCGGCGACGGCGCCGACTACATCGCCGGCAATCTCGGCAACGACCTGATGCTCGGCGGCTCCGCCGGCGACACCTTCGCCCTGTTCGCGGGCGCGGGCGCCGACACGATCGGCGATTTCTCCCGCGCCGAGGGCGACGTGCTGTCGATCTCCTCCTCGGTGACCTACTCCATGGCGGATTCCTCCGGCGGAGCGGTGATCACCTTCTCCACCGGCGCGACGGTGACGCTGACCGGGATCTCGGCGGCGTCCATCACCAGCGACTGGTTCTCGATTGGCTGAGGTCGGCAGCGCAAGCGGCGAAGAAAGCGGCGGCGAAGAAAGCGGCGGCGAGGCCGGCGGGCTTCGCCTCGACCGGGTGTCCCTTTCCATCGGCGGACGGCCGCTCTTCGATCCCCTGTCCCTCGACGTCGCCCCGGGGGAGATCGCGGTCGTCATGGGGCCGAGCGGGTCCGGCAAGTCCTCACTGCTGTCTCTGGTGGCCGGCCTGCTCAACCCGGCCCTCGACGGGCGGGGCGATATCCTGATCGGCGGACAGTCGATCCTGGATCTGCCGCCGGAAAAGCGAGGCGTCGGTCTGCTGTTTCAGGACGATCTGCTGTTTCCCCATCTGACGGTCCGCGACAATCTCCTGTTCGGCATCCCGCCCGGGCTTCCCGCGCACGAACGCCGGGCACTGGCAACAGAGGCGCTGGCGGAAGCCGAACTCGACGGGTTCGAGGACCGGGACCCGGCGACCCTGTCCGGCGGACAGCGCACCCGCGTCGCCCTTATGCGCACCCTGCTGGCGCGACCCCGGGCACTGTTGCTCGACGAGCCGTTCAGCCGTCTGGACCGGGCCCTGCGCGGCCGGATCCGACGCTTCGTCTTCGACCACGCCACCCGCCGGCGGCTGCCGGTCCTGCTGGTCACCCACGATCCGGACGACGCCACCGAGGCGACGGGTCCCCGCATCGCGCTCGCCCCGGCCTGAGCGGCAGAGACGCGGGTCGCCGGCGCTGTTGCGTTCGGCCCCGCCGGGTTGCACCTTACCCGTCGAGAGAGGAGGCGATCGATGTACATGGAGACCACGCGCGGCATTCAGGTGACGGTCACGCCGATCTATCTCGACGGTCAGTCGAACCCCCAGGACAACCACTATGTCTGGGCCTATCAGGTCCGCATCGAGAACACCGGCGCGGAGACCGTGCGGCTGAGGACGCGTCACTGGAAGATCACCGACGCCACCGGGCACACCCAGGAGGTACGGGGGCCCGGCGTGGTCGGCGAACAGCCGGTTCTCGGCCCGGGCGAGCACTTCGAGTATACCAGCGGCTGCCCGCTGGCGACGCCGTCGGGCCTGATGGTGGGCAGCTACGCCATGGAGGACACCACCGGCGCGCTGTTCGACGTCGCGATCCCGGCGTTCTCCCTCGACAGCCCGCACGAGACCGGGCGTCCGAACTGACGCATCGATCCGGCCCTCGATCACGTATGGTTTATCGACGGAGTACCGGCTTGGCTTTGATCCAGGCGGATGCTTCGTCGTATAAAGGTCGAGCAAAACGCTGAAAGGCGACATTCGGCAACTGGCTCTGTCCCGATCGCCAAACCTCGATCCGAGGAGCCTGGGACATCCCCTCCCGAAGCAAAGGACCCCCCTGCATGACCCCCTACGACAATGCTCCCGCGACGACCGCGGGGAGCCCGGCTGCGCCCGACGGTATCCGCCCGACCCGCGAAGAGGCCGAGCGCGCGGTCCGCACACTGATCGAGTTCATCGGCGAAAATCCGGAGCGGGAAGGCCTTCAGGACACCCCGAAGCGGGTCGTGAAGTCCTACGAGGACCTGTTCTCGGGCTATCTATACGACCCGGCGGACATCCTCGCGCGGACCTTCGAAGAGGTCGAGGACTACGACGAGATCGTTCTGCTTCGCGGCGTCCGGCTCGAGTCCTTCTGCGAGCACCACATGCTGCCGATCATCGGCACCGCCCATGTGGCCTATTTCCCGACCGACCGGGTCGTCGGCATCTCCAAGCTCGCGCGGGTGATCGACGCCTACGCCAAGCGGATGCAGATCCAGGAGCGGCTGACCGCGCAGATCGCCCAGGCGATTGAAGATGTTCTCCGGCCGGCGGGGACGGCAGTGGTGATCGAGTCAGAGCATCACTGCATGAGCACCCGCGGTGTTCGCAAGCCGGGGGTCAGCATGGTCACGACGCGCATGCTCGGCTGCTTCAAGGACGATCCCGAGCGGCGCCGCGAATTCTACCAGCTCATCGGCAAATAGAGCCGAACCGCCGCTTGGGGTCGTTGCGCTCCGTACCCGCCGTCCCTATTTTGCAAGATAAGACTTGTTAAAAGGGAGGGCGCGGCATGATCGTCCCCATCAAGAGCCTCTACGAAGCGCATCTGACGGTCCGAGATCTCGGCCGGTCCATCACGTTCTACCGCGACGTGCTCGGCCTGCCCCTGGCCCATACGGTGCCGGCCCGAAATGCCGCGTTCTTCTGGGTGCCGAAGCCGGAGACGGCCATGCTCGGCCTGTGGGGTGTCGGAACCGCCCCCATGGGCATGCGCCTGCATATCGCCTTCACCGTCGATCTGCCCGATGTGGAACGGTCGGTCGACGCCCTGCGCGACGCCGGAATTACGCCGCATTTCAACAGCAATCCGATCGACGAGCCCATCGTGCTCGGCTGGATGCCCGCGACCAGCGTCTATTTCGACGACCCGGACGGCCATTCGCTGGAGTTCATCTCCCTGCTGCCGGACGAGCCGCGGCCGGACCTCGGGATCGTGCCGCTGTCGCAGTGGCGGTCGATGACCCGCTAGGACACCGCACCCGGCCCGCCTCCACCCCCGGTTCGCCTCCGGTGGACAGCCGGGCGCCGATGATCGATCATCCGGCCGCATCGTTTACCCTTCGGCAGGACCCGCGTGATCGATTTCGGACCGGTCTTTTTCATCGTCGGCCTGCTGCTGACGTTTCTGTCGGTGGCGATGTGCATTCCGGCGGCGGCGGACCTCGCGACGGGGCATTCCGACTGGCAAGTGTTCCTCGGCGCGGCCGGCATCACCCTGTTCATCGGCGTCTCCCTGATGCTCGCGACCCGGACCGTGCGCGGCGCCAAGATCGGCCTGCGCCAGGCCTTCGTGCTCACCACCATGAGCTGGGTGTCGATCGCCGCCTTCGGCGCCCTGCCCTTCGCCTTCTCCGAGCTGGAGATGTCGACGGCCGACGCCTTCTTCGAGTCCATGTCGGGGGTGACCACCACCGGGTCCACGGTGATCGACAACCTGGACGGCGCGCCGCCCGGCATCCTGCTGTGGCGCGCCCTGCTGCAGTGGCTCGGGGGCGTCGGCATCATCGTCATGGCCCTCGCCGTGCTGCCCATGCTGAGCGTCGGCGGCATGCAGCTCTTCGCGACGGAGGCGTTCGACACGCCGGACAAAGTGCTACCGCGCGCCGCCCAGCTCGCCGGCGGAATCGGCAGCCTGTATCTGACGCTGACCTTCATTTGGGCGGTCGCCCTCTGGCTCGCCGGCATGGACGGGTTCGACGCCGTCGCCCACGCGATGACCACCATCGCCACCGGCGGCTATTCGACGAAGGACGCCTCGGTCGGCTACTTCAACTCGCCGGCCATCGACTGGATCATCACCTGCGGCATGATCGTCGGGAGCCTCCCCTTCGTTCATTACCTGCGGATCACCCGCGGCGACAGCCGGGGTCTGCTCCGCGACAGCCAGGTGCGCTGGTTCCTGAGCATCGTCGTGATCTCCGTCTCCCTGGTCAGCCTGTGGATCCTGACGGAGGTCGGCCTCGGCGCCGAGGACGCCCTGCGCTACGCCGCCTTCAACGTCGTCTCGGTGATGACCGGAACCGGCTATGCCACCACGGATTTCGGCTCCTGGGGCGGGTTCGTGGCGACCATGATGCTGATCCTGATGTTCGTCGGCGGCTGCGCCGGCTCGACCACCTGCGGTATCAAGATCTTCCGCATCCAGGTGCTCTACGCCACCGCCAAGGTGCAGCTCGCCCGGCTTCTGCGGCCGCACGGGGTGTTCATCCCCTACTACAACCGCAAGCCCATTCCCGAGAACGTCTCCGAAGCGGTGATGGGGTTCTTCTTCCTGTACATCCTGTGCTTCGGGCTGGTGGCCATGGCGCTGGCGGCGATGGGGCTCGACTTCATCACCGCCCTGTCCGGCGCGGCCACAGCGATCAGCAATGTGGGGCCCGGGCTCGGTCCGATCATCGGACCGTCGGGCAACTTCGACCCCCTGCCGGACATGGCGAAGTGGCTGCTGAGCTTCGCCATGCTGCTCGGCCGCCTGGAGCTGTTCACCGTCCTGGTGCTGATCACCCCGACCTTCTGGCGGAAATAGGGCCCTCCGGCCCGCCCTGACCGAACTGCAGCTCGGCCAGACGTCGGTAGAGCGGGCTCGTGTCCATGAGCGTCGCGTGCGGCCCCTCCGCGACCAGGCGGCCCGCTTCCATCACGCAGATCCGGTCCGCCTCGATCACCGTCGCCAGCCGGTGCGCGATCACCAGCGTGGTGCGCCCCTGCATCAGCCGCTCGAGAGCGTTCTGCACCAGCCGTTCGTTCTCGGCATCAAGCGCGCTGGTCGCCTCGTCGAGCAGCAGGATCGCCGGATCGCGCAGCAGCGCCCGGGCGATCGAGATCCGCTGGCGTTCGCCGCCCGAAAGCCGCACCCCCTTCTCGCCGAGGAAGCTGTCATACCCGTCCGGCAGGGCGGCGACGAAGTCGTGCGCGGCGGCATCGCGGGCGGCGGCGACCACCTCCGCATCGGTGGCGTCGGGACGGCCGTAGCGGATGTTCTCCATGGCGCTGGCCGCGAAGATCACCGGGTCCTGGGAGACCAGGGCGATGCGCCGGCGCAGATCCGTCGGGTCGGCCGCCCGCGCATCCACGCCGTCCACCATCACCCGGCCCGCCGCAGGGTCGTAGAAGCGCAGCAGCAACTGGAAAACGGTCGTCTTCCCGGCGCCGGACGGGCCGACGAGCGCCACCGTCTCCCCCGGCGCGACGGCGAGGGTGAACCCCGCCAGCGCGGACGTATCGGGCCGGGACGGGTATCGGAACGTCACCCCGTCGAACGCCAGGCGACCCTCCGCCGGCCAGGGCAGCGGCGTCGGATCGGACGGCGCGCGGATCTCCGGTTCCGCCTCGAGGAGTTCGACGAGCCGTTCGGTGGCGCCGGCGGCGCGCAGCAGCTCGCCATAGACCTCGGAGATGATGCCGACCGAAAAGGCGACGGTGACCCCGTAGAAAACAAAGGCGGTGAGCTCGCCCGGCGTCATGCGGCCGGCCATGACGTCATTGCCGCCGACCCAGAGGACGAAGCCGACCGAAGAGAACACCAGCAGGATCGCCAGCGACGACAGCAGCCCCCGCAGCCGGATGCGGCGGATCGCGGTCGCGAAGGCGGCGGCCACCTCGTCGCCGAACCGCGCCCGGTCCTCCGCCTCGTGGGTGAAGGCCTGCACCGTTCGGATCGCGCCGAAGCTCTCCTCGGCGCAGGCGCCCACATCGGCCACCCGGTCCTGGGACTCCCGTCCGAGCTTGCGCACCAGGCGGCCGATCAGGACGATCGGCAGCACGATCACCGGCACCACCAGCATCAGAAGCCCGGCGAGTTTGGCGTTGGTGATGAAAAGCATGATCAGGCCGCCGGTCAGGGCCAGCATGTTGCGCAGGGCCATCGACGCGCTGGAGCCGATGATCGACTGTAGCAAGGTGGTGTCGGTGGTGAGGCGGGACAGCACCTCGCCGGTCCGCGTCACCTCGAAGAACCCCGGATGCAGGGAGACGACACGGGCGAAGACCGCGTTGCGCAGGTCGGCGACGATCCGCTCCCCCAACCAGGAGACCAGGTAGAACCGGGAGAAGGTGCCGACCGAGAGCACGACCGCCAGCCCGATCAGCGCCGCCAGGGCCCGGTCGAGCTGAGCCGGATCCCCGTCGGCGAACCCGTCATCCACCAGGATCCGCAGCCCCTGCCCCACGGCGAGGGTGGCCGCCGCCGTGACCACCAGCGCGATTGCCGCGAGCACGACGCGCCAGCGGTACGGGGCGACGAAATCCAGAACCCGCTTGAGCACAGCCAGGTCGCGGCCTTTCGGCCGATCCTGGGGATGGGTCGACGTATCGGCGCGGTCCGGCCTGGCGGCGGTTGTCTCGCTCACGGGCGTCCTTGGGTTGATCAGTCGCTCACCGCAACATGGGACGGCGCGGCGGACGGTCAAAGGCGCACCGGACCATCGGCCGTCGCCGGCCTATTTCTGCGCGCCCTGCTTCTCGACGAAAGCGCGGAAGACCGAGAGGGTCGCCTCGCTCACATGGTGCTCGATTCCTTCGGCATCGGCCTCGGCGACGTCGCGGTCCACGCCGATCGCCATCAGGAAGTCGCAGACCAGCCGGTGGCGCTCCTTGCACATATCCGCCAGCGCCCGCCCGTCTTCGGTCAGGAAGATCGCCCGATAGGGTTTCGAGGTGACGTAGCCGTCCCGCTCGAGCCGCTTGACCGTATTATTGACGGTCGCCGGGGTCACGCCGAACCGTTCCGCGAGCGATACCGCCCGGGCCTCGCCGTCCTGATCGATCAGATCGGCGATCATCTCCACATAGTCTTCGGTCACCTCGCGCGCATGCTCGTCGCGCAGGCGCTTGAACGTCTGGGCGTGGTCTTCGACCGACCGGAAACCGTCCTCGTCCGTCATGTCCATCCTCGGCACCAAATCCCGGATCGGACAGTACGACGCGCGGGAAATTCTGGCAATTTAGGCTTGACTAACATTTGGAGGCACCCCAACTCTTGTTGACCACTGCTGCACTGCCTCGCCAAGCGGAGCGTTGACACGATGCGGATGACACGGCGCAACTCCCTGAAATTCCTTGCCACACTCGGTGTGGTCGCCGCGACTCTGTTCGGAGCCGTCGGGACCGGGAAAGCCGTCGCCACGCCGTCGGTGACCGTGGTCGCGACCACCTCGATGGTCGCCGACGCGGTCCGGCAGGTCGGCGGCGACCGAGTCGCCGTCACCGCTCTCATGGGTCCCGGGGTCGATCCCCACGCCTATCGCCAGACGCGCAGCGACATCGCGGCGATGCTGAAGGCCGATGCGGTGCTGTGGCACGGCCTCTACCTGGAAGCGCAGCTCGAGGACTTCCTGCTGGAACTGGCCGAGCGAAAGCCCGTGTACGCCGTCGGCGAGGCGGTGTCGCGGGACCGGCTGATCGCCCATAGCGACTACGACAACCGCTACGACCCGCATGTCTGGATGGACCCGATGCTGTGGCAGTCGGTCGTCCTCGCCGTCCGCGACGCGCTGAGCGAGATCGACCCGGACGGCTCCGAGACCTATACAGCCGGCGCCGAACGTCACCTGGCGGAGGTGGAGGCGCTGAACGCCTATGCCGAGGCACGCCTGGAGACCGTTTCGGCCGGCCAGCGCGTGCTGGTCACCGCCCACGACGCGTTCAGCTATTTCGGACGGGCGTTCGACTTCGAGGTCTTGGGCATCCAGGGGATCTCGACCGAGTCGGAGGCGGGCCTGCGCCGGATCGAGGAGCTGGTCGATTTCCTGGTCGAGCGCGACATCTCCGCCGTCTTCGTCGAGAGCTCGGTCTCGGAGCGCAACATCCGCGCCCTGATCGAGGGTGCCGCGGCGCGCGGCCACACGGTGACGGTCGGCGGCGAGCTGTTCTCCGACGCCATGGGCAAGTCCGGTTCCTACGAGGGAACGTATATCGGAATGATCGACCACAACGTCACCGGCATCACCCGGGCGCTGGGCGGCGACGCGCCGGCCGAGGGGATGCAGGGACGGCTGGGCCTCGGTTCGTGACAACCCGGAACCCGAGACTGAGAGACAGGACATGAGTGCCGACCCGCAGATCGAACTGGTTGCCGCCGACGGTCGGTCGGTCGCGGAAGCGCGGCCGGCCGTGCCGCTGGACGTGCGTGGCCTGACCGTGTCCTACGGCGAGAAGCCGGCCGTCTTTTCCGTCGACGCCAGCTTCCCGGCCGGCAGCATGACCGCCATCGTCGGCCCGAACGGCGCCGGCAAGTCGACCTTCCTCAAGGGCGTGCTCGGTATCGTGCCGCGGCTGGCCGGCGAGGTCCGGTTCTTCGGCCGGCCGTTTAGCCAGGCGCGCGCGGACGTCGCCTATGTGCCGCAGCGGGCGTCCGTCGACTGGGACTTCCCCGCGCGGGTAATCGACGTGGTCGTCATGGGCCTGTACCGCGAGATCGGACTGTTTCGCTTCGCCGGCCGCCGCCAGAGAAACCGGGCCATGCAGTGCCTGGAGCGGGTCGGCATGCAGGATTTCGCCGACCGCCAGATCGGCCAGCTCTCCGGTGGCCAGCAGCAGCGCGTCTTCCTGGCGCGGGCCCTGGCCCAGGACGCCGAGCTCTACCTACTGGACGAGCCGTTTGCCGGCGTCGATGCAGCGACGGAGCACGCAATCGTCTCGGTCCTGAAGCAGCTCAAGGCGGAGGGAAAGACCGTGGTCTGCGTGCATCACGATCTGTCGACCGTCGCCGCGTATTTCGACCGGGTCGTCCTGATCAACATGCGCAAGCAGGCGGAAGGACCGATCGCCACCGCGTTCACGCCCGAGACCCTGCAGGCCACCTATGGCGGCCGCCTCGCCGAGAGCCAGATCGACGAGCTGCGGCTGAGCTCGGCCTGAGGCCCGGCGGCGGCCGGCCATGACCACGCTCGAGCTCTTTTTCCACGCCCTCACCCTGCAAGCCGGGTTCAACTCCGCGCTGGTGGCCGTCGGCGCCGGCCTGCTCGGCATCGCCGCCGGGGGGGCGGGGGCCTTCGTGTTCCTGCGCAAGCGCGCCCTGGTCTCCGACGCCATCACCCACGCCACCCTGCCGGGAGTAGCGATCGCCTTCATCGTCATGGTCCTGGTCGGCGGCGACGGCCGCTGGCTGCCCGGCCTGATCGTCGGCTCCGCCCTGTCGGCAGCCCTCGGGCTGCTCCTGGTGGAATGGATGACGGCCCGCACCCGGCTGGGCGAGGACGCCGCGATCGGCGCCGTCCTTTCCGTCTTCTTCGGCCTCGGCATCGTGCTGCTGACGGTGATCCAGACCATGAGCCAGGGTCGGCAGGCCGGGCTGGACGGGTTCCTGCTCGGCTCCACCGCCGGGATGCTCGTCGGCGAGGCGGTGCTGATCGCGGTCGGCGGCGGCCTGGCGGTCGCCCTCGTCGTGCTCCTGCGCCGGCCGATGACCATGGTCGCCTTCGACCCCGAGCACGCCGCGACCCTCGGCATAGACGTTCGCCGGACCGACCTCGCCATGATGGGGCTGGCGCTGATCGTGACCGTCATCGGCCTGAAGATCGTCGGGCTGATCCTGATCGTCGCCCTGCTCATCATCCCGCCGGTCACCGCCCGGTTCTGGACCGACCGGGTCGACCGCCTGATCCTGATCTCCGCCGGCGCGGGCGGACTGGCCGGGTATACCGGTGCGGCCTTCTCCGCCGCCGCGCGGGACGTGCCGACCGGGCCGGTCATCGTCCTCTTCGCCTTTGCCCTATTCGCCCTCTCCCTGGCCCTCTCGCCCCTGCGCGGCGTGCTCGCCTCGGCCCTGCGGCACCGCCGGTTCCAGCACCGGGTCCACCTGCGTCAGGGCCTGCTGGCGCTCGCCCGCGGCGAGGCGATCTACGACCGGCTGACCCTGCGCATCCTGCGGCGCCGCGGCCTGATCCGGCGCGACGGGGTGGCCACGCACGAGGGGAGTGGCGCCGCCGGCCGCGCCCGGCTCGACGAGACCCGCTGGGCCACCGCCCGGCGCCTGCGGGCCGACGATCCGGTGCTGGAGCGCTACGACGGGCTAACGCCGATCGACGAGGTGCTGACGGCCGACCAGGTCGCGCATCTGGACAGCCTGCTGCCAAAGCCGGAATCGACGTGATGGGGGCGGCGTGATGGATCTCGGGGCCGATTTCGTCCAGCTCAGCCTGCCGCCGATCGTCATCGGCACGCTCGCCGCCATCGCCTGCGCGCTGCCCGGCAACTTCCTGCTGCTGCGGCGGCAGGCCCTGATCGGGGATGCGATCAGCCATGTGGCGCTGCCCGGTATCGTCGTCGCGTTCCTGGTGACCGGGACCGTCGCCGCCTGGCCGATGATGATCGGCGCCGCCGGTGCCGCCGTGGTGGCGGTTGCGCTGATCGAGGCGATCAAGCGGCTCGGCCGCGTCGAACCGGGGGCGGCCATGGGCGTCGTCTTCACCACCCTGTTCGCCGCCGGCGTCCTGCTGCTGGAACAGTCCGACACCAGCGGCGTGCATATCGACGTGGAGCACGCGCTCTACGGCAACCTGGAAAGCCTTATCTGGTTCGACGCGACCGGCTGGTCGTCGCTGCTCGACCCGGCCGCGCTGGCCGGTCTGCCACCGCAGCTCTCCCGGCTCGCCATCGTGCTGGCCGTCATCGTCGTCTTCATCGCCGCCTCCTGGAAGGAGCTGGCGATCTCGACCTTCGATCCGGGCTTCGCGCAGGCGCTGGGCATCCGAACCGGCGCTGTCGGATTCGCCCTGGTCGTCGCCGCCGCGATCGCCGCCGTCGCCGCCTTCGACGCGGTGGGGTCGATCATCGTCATCGCCATGTTCGTGTGTCCGCCGGCGACCGCCCGGCTGATGACCGACCGGCTCGGCCGCCAGATCGCCTGGAGCGTGCTGTTCGCGACCACCGCCGCCGTCGCCGGCTATGTCTTCGCCGGCTACGGTCCGCTCTGGTTCGGCTCCCCCTACGCCGTGAGCGCCGCCGGGATGATCGCCACCGTCTCAGGCATTCAGCTCGGCCTCGCCTGCCTCTTCGCCCCCCGACGCCGGCGCACCGGACAGGCCACCGCCTCGCACTGAGCTCCACAGCAATTCCGGGCTCGCAGCGGCGGCGCCATCGCGTATATCTGGGGGCCCCACTGAAGGAAGCCTCCATGCCGACCTCGACCGAGCGTCTCGACCGCGCCATCGCCATGACCGAACGCCTGATCGGGTTCGACACGACCTCCCGGAACTCGAACCTGTCGCTGATCGAGGACGTGAAAGCGTATCTCGGCGACCTCGGGATCGCCGCGCGGCTGACCTATGACGACGACGGCCGCAAGGCGAACCTCTGGTGCACGATCGGCCCGCAGGAGCATGGCGGCATCGTGCTCTCGGGGCATACGGACGTGGTGCCGGTGGACGGCCAGGAATGGACGACGGACCCGTTCACCCTGACCCGCAGGGGCGACCGGCTCTACGGTCGCGGCGCCTGCGACATGAAGGCCTTCGTCGCCATCGCCCTGTCCCTGGCCCCGGAAATGGCCGCCGCCGATCTCAGGGTGCCGATCCATTTCGCTTTCTCCTACGACGAGGAGGTCGGCTGCATGGGCGTCCAGCGGATCGTCGACGACGTGGTCGCGAACCTGCCGCTGCCGCGCGCCGTCATCATCGGTGAGCCGACCAGCATGAAACTGATCGGCGGCAACAAGGGGACGCGGATCTACAAGACCCGGGTGACCGGCGTGCCCGGCCATTCCAGCGATCCGCGCCACGGCGCCAACGCGGTGACCGCGGCGTCGCGGATGGTCGCCTTCATCGACGACCTGGGGCAGGAGATCGCGGCCACTCCCCAGGCCGACTGCCCGTTCGATCCGCCCTATTCCACCCTGACGGTCGGGATCATCGAGGGCGGCACCGCCCACAACATCATTCCCGAGTTCTGCGACATCACCTGGGGCATGCGGGTGTTGCCGGAGGACGACGCCGATGTCTACGAGGCAAGGATCCGCGACTACTGCACCGAGGTCCTGGAGCCGGGCCTGAAGGCCATCGCCCCCCATGCCGGCTTCGACCACCGCCGGATGGTCGACGTCGCCGGCCTGCGCCCGGACCACGACTCCGCCGCCGAGACCCTGGTGCGTCAGCTCACCGGGCTGAACCGGTCGGGCGTGGTGTCCTTCGGCACGGAGGCCGGCACGTTCCAGCGCGCCGGCATGCCCGCGGTGATCTTCGGCCCCGGCAGCATCGATCAGGCGCACAAGGCCGACGAGTTCATCGACATCGACCAGGTCGCCCAGTGCGTCGACTTCATGGTCGACCTGATCGAGTGGGCGAAGACGGCGGACTGACGGGCGGTCATCCCGCCAAGATCGCCTCCATCGCGGTCCGCGCCTTCTCCGGGATCGGAGCCGACTTGTTGGTCGCGCGGTCGACATAGACATGGACGAAGTGACCGAAGGCGCAGATCTCTTCCTGGCCCTGTTTGAACAGCCCGACCTCGTAGGTCACCGAGGAGGTGCCGATGCGCGCGACCCGGATGCCGGCCTCGACCACGTCGGGGAAGGCGATCGACCGTCTGTAGGAGCACCGGGTCTCCACGACGAAACCGACGGTTCCGCCGTTCAGATAGTCGAGCCCGCCCTTCTCGATGAGGTAGCGGTTCACCACCGTGTCGAAATACGAGTAGTACTCGACGTTGTTGACGTGTCCGTAGACGTCGTTGTCCATCCAGCGGGTCGGGATCTCCAGGAAGTACCGGTAGTCGGCCCGGGTGAGGTCGGTCTCGCCCGTCATGCCTCGATCCCCCGCAGGAAGTCCCGCAAAGCGTCCAGGGTCTCGTCTGGACGTTCGATCGACATCATGTGGCCGGTCGCCGGCAGCACCGCGAGCCGGCCGTCGGCGAAGGCGTCCGCCATGGCCTTGGCGCCTTTCAGCGGCGCCATTCGGTCATCATCGCCGGCCAGCACCAGGACAGGGCAGACGACCTTGGCAGCCGCTTCCTTCGCGCCGGCATAGTCGTTCGACGCCTTGAGATCGACCCCGAGCGGCCCGCGGAGTCCGCGCTCGAGCGTGCGCAGACCCGCCCCCGGCATCCAGGCGCCGGGCGCGCGGTTGCCGCCGATCTGCGCCGGACGGCCGAAGCCCCAGCCGATCATGGCCTCGACCGCACCGTGGTCTCCCTTGTCGGCGGAAGCCTGCAGGGCGGGATTGACCGGCATCGCCGCCGCCGCGCCGAGCATCATCAGCGCGAGCACCGCATCGCCTGCCTGGGACGCCGCCTCCAGAGCGATCAGCGCGCCCAGGGAGTGCCCGGTCAGCGCGAATTTTTCGGCACCGGCCGCCCGCGCCGCCCGCAGCACCCAGGCCGCCATCGACGGCACATCGGGAAGGGGCGGGCCGTCACTACCGCCGTGCCCCGGCAGGTCGAGGGCGAGCACCGACCAGCCGTGATGGGCGAAGTAGCGGGTCTGCAGGGTCCAGACCGTGTGGTCCATCCCCGCGCCATGGATGAAGACAAGGGCGGGGCGGGCCGGATCGAAGGGCCGCCCGCCGGTGGCGGCGAAAGCCTCGCGCCCGTCGACGGTCAGTTTCATGCGCCGGCCGCTCCAGCGAGGGTGACGGTCGTGGCCCGCGCGGCCGCGCGCAGCGCCTGTTTCAGGTCCTCGATCAGATCCTTGGGATCCTCGAGGCCGACGGAAAGCCGCACCAGATCCTCGCTCAGCCCGGCCGCCTTCATGGTGTCGGCGTCGAGCTGCTGGTGGGTCGTGCTGGCCGGGTGCAGGACCAGGGACTTCGCGTCGCCCACATTGGCGAGATGCGACCAGAGCCGGAGTTTTTCGATGAAGACCCGTCCGGCGTCGCGTCCACTCTTGATGCCGAAGGCGATCATCGAGCCGGCGCCCTTGGGCAGTAGCGTCTTGGCGACCGCGTGATCCGGATGATCTTCCAGCTCGGGATAGGCGACCCACGCGACCTCGTCCGCCGCCTTGAGGAAGGCGACCACCGCGCGGGCATTCGCCACATGCCGGTCCATGCGCAGCGGCAAGGTCTCGATGCCCTGCAGGATATGGAACGCGTTGGCCGGGCTCATGCACGCGCCGAAATCGCGCAGACCCTCGGCCCGGGCGCGCATCAGAAGCGCCTGGGGACCGTATTCCTCGGCGAAGTCGAGGCCATGGTAGCCGGCATAGGGCTCGGTCAGGGTCGGGAACTTGCCCGACGCCTCCCAGTCGAAGGTCCCGCCGTCCACCAGAACGCCACCCAGCGCGACGCCGTGGCCGCCGAGCCATTTGGTCGCCGAGTGCATCACCAGATCGGCGCCATGATCGATCGGCCGGCAGAGATGCGGCGTGGCGAAGGTGCTGTCGACCATCAGGGGAATGCCGGCGGCATGGGCGATCTCGGCCATGGCGGCGATGTCCATCACCTCCAGGCCCGGATTGCCGATGGTCTCGCCGAAGATCAGGCGGGTTTCCGGACGGACAGCGTTGCGGAAGCCGTCCAGGTCGCGCGGATGCACCTTGGTGGTCTCGATGCCGAAGCGCGGCAGGGTGTGGCTGAACAGGTTGTGGCTGCCGCCGTACAGGGCTGAGGAGGCGACGATATGGCCGCCCTGTCCCATCAGCGTGCTGATCGCCAGGAAAAGGGCAGCATGTCCGCTTGCCGTGGCGATGGCGCCGACGCCGCCTTCCAGGGCCGCAACCCGCTCCTCCAGCACCGCGACGGTGGGGTTGGAGATGCGCGAATAGATGTGGCCGGCGCGCTCCAGGTTGAACAGGGAGGCGGCATGGTCGACATCGCGGAAGACGTAGGAGGTGGTCTGGTAGATCGGCACGGCGCGGGCGCCGGTGGCCGGGTCCGGCTGCTGGCCCGCATGCAGACTGAGCGTGTCGAAACCGAAGACGTTACCGTCGGAACTCATCGCATTGATCTCCGATTGGAATTTTTCCCTATCCGACATGGTCGGTAGCGGAAACCGCCACAGCCGCGCAATGTAACGATCGATGTGGCCGTTGCGCTGTTCGAGTGTTCCGGAATGCGATTTGCGAAACCTGGATACGGTTACGGGGCCGCGCATGCGCGGCCCCGCCCGATTTCTTTGAAGTGAGCTCCCTGCCCAACTTGTTCGGTGCAGACGCTATCGGTGTCGAAAGGTCCCGTCAAGCACGTTGATCGCGCCCTGGATCACGAGTTGGACAGATCGGCAGAAATTATCCCAAAAACGACAGACCGGTCACGATTTGAACAGCGCGTTCGCCGCATTGGCGACGCCCTTCTTGCGCTCGATCATTTCCCGGGCACGCAGAATCTCCGCTTCCATCGCCTGAATGTAGTCTTCGAGGTCCTCGATGTTCCAGGTCGAGAGGTCCCGAGGCTTCTTCGGACGCTTTCCCGGCTCAAGCTCTTCAAGGTCGACCACGGTCTCCTCCTGCCGTCCCTGTTCTGCACAATGCGTTTGCTTGTCGCGGCCCGCTCTCTATATAACGACCGGAATCCGTAACACCCAAGCCATGCAACTTGATCACGCGGGGCGAACCCGTTGACGAGGGAGAGAGTATCATGACGCAGCCGCTGATGCCGAAAGCGACCGCCGTCTGGCTGATCGACAACACCGCCCTCACCTTCGAGCAGATTGCCGCGTTCTGCGAACTGCACGCGCTGGAGGTTCAGGCCATCGCCGACGGCGAGGTGAGCGCCGGCATCCAGGGTTTCGACCCGGTGCTGAACGGGCAGCTCACCAAGGCGGAAATCGAGCGGTGCGAGAAAGATCCCAAGACGAAGCTCGCCATGGCCAAGTCCACCCTGCCGAAGCCGGTCGAGCGGACCAAGGGGCCGAAATACGTGCCGGTGGCCAAGCGCGGCGACAAGCCGGACGCCATCGCCTGGCTCCTGAAGCACCATGAGGAGCTGAAGGACTCGCAGATCGCCAAGCTGGTCGGCACCACCAAGGACACGATCAACAAGGTGCGCGAGCGGACCCACTGGAACTCGCAGAACATCCAGGCCCGCCATCCTGTCTTCCTCGGCCTGTGCACCCAGCGCGACCTCGACGCCGCCATCGAGAAGGCCGGCGGCACCAAGGTCCCGCCGGAAGAGCAGCTCGAGTCGATCAGCGAACTGCCGTAACGCCTGCCGCTCTCGGGGCGCAGACCGGATCCCGGGCCAGCCTCCGCTGCCCGGGATCTTCTTTTGCCGGGCGGTATGACGGATCGTTGAGCGGCTTGGTCCTGACGTGCGTCAGGACGACGGATAGGCCTCACCCGTCATCCACCACACCCACCATCCACCACCCACCGTCATCCTGACGCACGTCAGGATCAACGCACCGGCGCCCTCCCGGCAGGCTACCCCGCCGTTCGGCGATCAGTGCCGCCAGGGAGCGCTTCTGCCGTCCTTCGTCGTCGAAATTGGCGGGATCCAGCCAGACCTGGAACGCCGTTTTGATCGCCGGCCATTCGCTGTCGAGGATCGAGAACCAGGCGGTGTCGCGGTTGCGGCCCTTGTACATCACCGCCTGTCGGAACAGCCCCTCATAGGTGAAGCCGAGGCGCGCCGCCGCCGCCTTCGACGGCGCGTTCAGGGTATCGCACTTCCACTCGTAGCGCCGGTAGCCGAGCTCGTCGAACACCCGCGCCATCATCAGGTACATCGCCTCGGTCGAGCCGGTCGTGCGCTGCAGCAGCGGCGAGAAGGTGATGAAGCCGACCTCGATCACGCCGTTCGCCGGATCGATCCGCAGGTACGTGCAGAACCCGACGGCCTTGCCGGTAGTCCGGTCGATCACGGCGAAGAACAGCGGGTCCTCGCTCGCGGCATTCGCGGCGAGCGCCGTGTCGAACGCGCCGCGGTCAGTATAGGGGCCGACCGGCAGGTAGGTCCACATCCGGCCGGTCTCGTCGCGGGAGAAGGCGTCCCACAGCGCGTCGGTATGGGCCGCCGGGTCCAGCGGCTCCAGCCTGACCGTGCGCCCCTCCATCGGGGTCCGCGGCGGCCGCGCGCAGGCAGTCCAATCGGGAACGGCCCAGCCGATCGGCTGGCCGAGGTGGTTGATGCGGGCGGTCATGGTCGGCTCCGGCGGATGACTTGGACCTCTTCCATGCGCCTTTGGGGACTGCCGGCGTAGATCCAAGCGGACGCCGGCCCACGGTCCAACGGCGGAAGCACTCGGCTCGGAGGGCCTGGGCCGTCGGGCCGGCAGCAGATTGGAAGAACTCTCGGGGGGAATCTCTCAGGCGTCTTCGCGACCGGACGCTCAGCGGGGTCCGAAACCGTCGAAGGTGGCCCGCATCGCCTCCGGATCCGCCGGCAGGCCGCTGAACAGCTCGAACGCCCTGACCGCCTGGAACAGCGCCATGCCGGCACCGGTCGCCACCCGGCAGCCCGCGGCGCGCGCGGCGCGGACGAACTCGGTCTCCATCGGGAAGTAGATGATGTCGATCACCCAGTGCCGCGCCTCGACACATGCGACCGGGAGCGGCGTGCCCGGGTGATCGGCCATCCCGACGGGCGTGGCGTTGACGATGCCGTCGACCTCGGCCGCCGCCGCGTCCGCCCGGTCGGCGACAGCGGCCCGGACGCCGCCGAACCGGGCCGACAGCGCCTCGACCAGACGCTCGGCACCGGCGCGGTTGGTATCGGCCACGAGGAGCGTGCCGACGCCGCGGGCGAGCAGAGCGTTGGCCACCGCCGATCCCGCCCCGCCGGCGCCGATGAGCAGGACCGTGTCCTTGCGCTCCGACGCCATGCTCCGCCGGAAGCTCTCCGCGAAGCCCCACAGGTCGGTGTTGTGGCCTTCCCGGCGCCGGTCTTTGAACACGATCGTATTGACCGCACCGACGGCCCGCGCTTCCTCGGACATCGTGTCCAGGAAGGCGACCGCCTGCTGCTTGTAGGGGTGGGTGACGTTCACGCCGGCGAAGCCGCAGGTCTCCGCCGCCCGCAGCATCTCCTCGAAGGATGGGTCCCCCTCCATCTCGGCCGGATCGATCCGGGTGTAGACGTAGCGCAGCCCCTGCCGCGCTCCCTCGACCTCGTGCATGCGCGGTGTCCGCGACAGGGCCGTCCCCCGTCCGATCAGCCCGACCAGCACCGATCGACCGAGCTCCGTGCCCATCCCCGTCTCCCCGACGTCACCGTTCCCGTCGCGAGAGTGTCGGATTGCCGCCACCCCAGCAAGACCAGCAAGATCGGTGTCGGCGGCCGGCGGTCAGATGCCTCGCCGACTCCGTCAGTGCCGGATCAGGATCTCCCCCAGGATCTCGACCTCGCCGTCTGGGGTGATGTCGATGATGATGAACTCGCCCGATGCCGTCCCCCGGCCGGTCAGCGCGGAGATGTTGACCTGATGGGAGACCAGCACCATCCGCTGGTCCTCCGGCTGGTTGCGCAGAAACTCGATGGTCGCGCGGGTCTGTTCGTCCCGAAGATGCCTCGCCTCGAAGAAGGAGTTCAGGGACGGCAGCGGCTCGACCGTGCCGAGGCCCAGGAGCTCGGCCGTCTCGCTCGACCGGCACCACTGGCTGGTCAGGACCCGGTCGATCTCGATCCCGTTCTCGCGAAAGGCGGCGCCGATCCGGCGTGCCTGGTCGCGGCCCTCGTCGTTCAGGTTCCGCTGGGTCGCGCAATCGTCCAGGCGGAAGTTCGACGGATCGCTGTAGCCGGGCGCATAGGCGTGGCGCATCACCGCGATCGCCCCCGGGCGCGCCATCGCCTCCCAGGCATCGGCGCTGGCCGTCCCGGTCCGAGGAGCGGCGAAAGACATCAGGGCGAAGACGATAAGCAGGGCGGTTACTGTCCGGGTCATTGCAATCCTCGTGTCGGTGGCGGCCGTGTCGCGCATCCACCTAGGACTCACAACCCGAGGGACCAGCCGTCGCGCGATCGGCGGCGGCGTGATAGACAGGATTATGCGCCCGACTTTCGAAGAACTGGACTACCGGCCGACTCCCATCGGCGCCCTGAGCCTGCGCCGACGCCACGACCTCCGGCTGGGTGAAGACGTGCTGGAGATCAAGCTCGGCGACGCGTTCCTAATGTCGAGCCGCTTCACCGCCTCGGAGATCGCGCTCGCTCGACTGGGGCTGGCGGAGGTCTCCGCCGCAGCACCGGACGTGGTGGTCGGCGGTCTCGGCCTCGGCTACACCGCCGCGGCGGTGCTGGAGGACGCGCGGGTGGCCTCGCTGCTCGTGGTGGACATGCTGGAGCCGGTGATCGACTGGCACCGCACCGGCCTGCTGCCGCTCGGCTCGACCCTCACCGGGGACGACCGGTGCCGGCTGGTCTGCGCCGACTTCTTCGCACTTGCCGCCTCGGCCGACGGCTTCGACCCCGACCGGCCGGGCCGGCCGATGGACGCGATCCTGGTCGATATCGACCACGCCCCCGGCGACCTGCTGGACAGCGGCAGCGCCGGGTTCTACACGCCGGACGGTCTCGCCGCCCTGGCCCGCCACCTGAAGCCCGGCGGCGTCTTCGGGCTGTGGTCGAACGAGGCGCCGGACCCGGCATTCACCGACCGCCTGTCCGGCGCGTTCGCAAACGCACGGGCCGAACCGGTGGTCTTCGACAATCCCTATCTGGGCGACACCGTCACCCAGACCGTCTATCTCGCGCGGACCGACGCATGACGGCCTGCCCGGTCTGCCGCACGCCGGGCTCCCGAGACTTCCGCACGATCGAGACGCGGCGCTATCGCCGCTGCGACGCGTGCGGCGCGACCTTTCTCGATCCGGACCAGCATCCCACGCTGCAGGAAGCGGTGGCCCATTACGGCCACCATCGCAACGAGGTGGGCGATCCGGCCTACCGCCGGTTCCTCTCCCGGCTGAGCGCCCCCCTGTGCCGGGTCCTGGAACCGGGCTCCGCCGGGCTCGACTACGGCTGTGGTCCCGGACCGGCCCTCGCCGCCATGCTGGAGGAGGCCGGCCATTCCATGGCGCTGTACGACCCGATCTTCGCGCCCCATCCGGAAGTGCTGGAAACCCGCTACGACTTCATCACCTGCACCGAGGTGGCGGAACACTTCCACCAGCCCGCCGACGAGTTCGACCGGATCGGCCGCCTGCTCCAGCCCGGCGGCTGGCTCGCGGTCATGACCTGCTTTCAGACCGACGACGACCGCTTCGAGCGCTGGCACTACCGGCGCGATCCGACCCATGTGGTGTTCTATCGGGCCGAGACCCTGCACCACCTCGCCGCCCAACGGGGCTGGACCTGCACCATTCCGGCGAACGACGTGGCGCTGATGCAGGTTCCGGCGAACGGCTCCGGGGACGGTTCGACGGCTTAAGCGCCCGCCCGACATCGGTGAGCGTCGACTTGCCGGCGCGACGTCGCTAGGCTGGGCGGGATAGCGTGAATTCGATCAAAAAGTCCGCCATGAGCGACCGTTACGCCCGATCCGTTCCGACAACGGGACACAACGACCGATGACGCCGGTCTTCTGGGCCGTGGTGATACCGCTAGCGGCGGTCGCCGGTCTGTTCGCGTGGCTTGCCTGGCACCGGGGGCGGTCGGTCCAGGCGTCGACCGAGGCGCTGCGGCGGTACCGGTCCCAGGCGCCCGACGCGACGCTCGCCCCGCTTCCGGGCCCCGCGTGGCGGCGGAACGGAACCGGCGAGATCGTGTTCGCCAATGCCGCCGCCCAGCCGCTGATCGGCGACCTGACCCGCTCGACCGCCCTCGCCACCCGGGCGCGGGAGACCGGGCGCGGCCAGAGCGAGAGCCGCAATCTCGTCATCGACGGCGACCGGCGGCTGTTCGAGATCTTCGAGGCGCCGGAAGCGCCGGAGATCGGCGACGGGACAATCGGGTTCGGCCGCGACGTCACCGCCCTGGAACAGCTCCAGTCCGACCTCGCGCGGCATGTGGACGCCCATGCCGAGGTGCTGGAGAAACTGAACAGCGCCATCGCCGTCTTCGGTCCGGACCGGCGGGTGGTCTTCGCGAATACCGCCTTCGCCCTGATGTGGGAGATCGAACCGGACCGGCTGGAGACCGGCCCCACCCTGTCCGAGGTGCTCGACATGGCGCGCGAGAGCCGCCGCCTGCCCGAGCAGTCCGATTTCCGGACCTGGCGCGAGGACTTCAACCGCCTGTTCACCACGCTGATCGACGCCCACGAGGAACTGCTGTTCCTGCCGGACGACAGCACGATCCGAATGGTGGTGACCCCGCACCCGTTCGGCGGTCTGCTGATGACCTTCGAGGACGTTACCGACCGGCTCACCCTTGAGCGTTCCTACAACACGCTCTCGGCGGTCCAGCAGGAAACCCTCGACAATCTGTACGAGGGCATCGTGGTGTTCGGCGTCGACAGCCGGATGAAACTGTCGAACCCGACCTTCCGCCAGCAGTGGGGACTGCGCGGCACGCCGGAAGAGCCGGTTTTCCTGGAGCCGGAACCGCCGGCAGAGGTGGTGTTCCAGGCGATGCGCCCGAAATTTCCGACCGACCGGCCCTGGAACGACGTCAAGGCGGAGTGGATGAGCTACCTGGCCGGCCGCGAGGTGCAGACCGGCACGGTGACCCTGACCGACGGGCTGGCGCTCGACTACGCCGTGGTTCCGCTGCCCGACGGCGCGACCCTGCTGAACTTCCGCGACGTCACCGACACCCTCGCCGTCCAGAACGCGCTGCAGGAGCGCACCGAGGCCCTGGAGACCGCCGACCGGCTCAAGAGCGAGTTCCTTGCCAACGTGTCCTATGAACTGCGAACGCCCCTGAACGCCATCATCGGCTTCTCCGAGGTGCTCGAACAGGAATATGCCGGGCCGATGAACGAGCGGCAGAAGGACTACGCCAACGCCATTCTCGGCTCGTCCAACCGGCTGGTCCGGCTGGTGAACGATATTCTGGACCTCGCCACCATCGAGGCCGGCTACCTGGAGCTCGAGCGCGCTCCGATCGAGCTGTCGCAGCTCGCCAACGCGGTGGAGGAGCTGGCGCGCGAGCGGGTCCGGGCACGCGGGGTCGGCCTTACGATCCGATGCCCGAACGACATCGAGCCCATCGAGGTCGATGAGCGGCGCCTCACCCAGGCGCTCTACAACGTCGTGTCCAACGCGATCGCCTTCACGCCAGAGGGCGGCGAGGTCCTGCTGGCGATCGAGGACCGGGGCAACACCGTGGACTTCCACGTGAAGGACACCGGCGTAGGCATCGCGCTCGACGACCAGAGCCGTGTCTTCGAGCGGTTCGAACGGCGGGGCCGGTCCAGCGGCGCCGGGCTCGGGCTCGCCCTGGTGAAGTCCCTGATCGAGCTGCACAACGGCACCGTCGCCCTCACCTCCGAGCCCGGAAAAGGCACGGAGGTGGTCTGCAGCCTCCCTCGGCGGGCCCCTCGCCGGCGGACCGGGGAGGTGGAGACCGACCCGTCGTGATCGAGATCGCATTGGAGGACGTGGCGGCGACCCACCGGTGCGCGGCCGCCCTGTCGGCGGCGGCGGAACCCGGCATGGCGATCATGCTGTCCGGGCCGCTCGGCGCCGGGAAGAGCGAGCTGGCCCGCGCGTTCGTCCGGGCCTGGCTCGGCGATCCGGACGCCGAGGTGCCGAGTCCGACCTTCACCCTGGTGCAGCCCTATGAGGGACCGCGCGGGACCGTCTGGCACTGCGACCTCTACCGGCTGGGCGACCCGGGCGAGGTGGAGGAACTCGGCCTGCGCGACGCGTTCGCCGACGCCGTCGTGCTGGTCGAGTGGCCGGACCGCCTCGGCACCGACCTGCCGCCGGATCGTCTCGAACTGGCGCTCGAAATATGCCATGGAAGTGACCGCCGGGTCGCCCGGCTGACGCCCCACGGGCGCTGGGCGGACCGCATGGATGCCATCGACACGGGAACCCCGCCGGGTGACAGACCGCAACAGCGAGATTGAGACCTTTCTGGACTCCGCCGGATGGGGCGGGTCGACCGTCGCTCTCCTGGCAAAGGATGCGTCCTATCGGGTCTACCACCGGGTGGCGCGGGACGGCGACCGGGCGGTTCTCATGGACGCGCCGCCGGATCTGGAGGACGTGCGCCCGTTCCTCGACATCGCCGGGCAACTGCGCCGATTCGGCTATTCGGTTCCGGCGATTCTGGCCGAGAACGTGCCCGCCGGTCTTCTTCTGCTGGAGGATTTCGGCGACCGGACCTTCACCCGCATCCTGGCTGCCCCGGACGAGACGCGCTGGGACGAGGAAGCACTCTACAGCCTCGCTGTCGATCTGCTCGCCGACCTGCACGAGCGGGCGCCCTCGGTCGGCTTCGATGCCCCGCCATACGACGGCGGCCGGCTGGTCGAGGAGGCCGACCGGATGCTGCGCTGGTACGCGCCGCTGGTTCTAGGGGACCTCGTACCGGAGGCCGATGCGGCGGCCTATCGCGCCGCCTGGCAGGCCGCGGTGCCGGCGATGACCTGGGGGCCGAACACCCTGGTGCTGCGCGACTTTCACGTGGACAACCTGATGATCCTGGAAGGCCGCGACGGGCTGGCGCGCTGCGGCCTGCTCGACTTCCAGGACGCCCTGTCGGGCAGCCCGGCCTACGACCTGGTCTCGCTGCTGCAGGACGCCCGCCGCGACCTGGCGCCCGGCCTCGAAGCCCGGATGCTGGAGCGCTACCGGGCCCGGCGCGATGTGGCCGACTGGGACGCGTTCCTGCGCGCCTACCACGCGCTCGGCGCCCAACGGGCGATCAAGATCCTCGGCCAGTTCGGGCGCCAGCAGGGCTTCTTCGGCCGCACCGCCTACATGGCCCACATCCCGCGGTGCTGGGCGCATATCGAGAGGGACCTCGCCCGCGCGGAGCTTCACGGGGTGATCGCCTGGCTCGATCGCGCGATGCCCGCCGCCATGCGCGCGGTGCCGGACCCGGAGTCCCGCCTGCCGGACTCCGTCAGCCCCCAGATCAAGCGATAGGAAACCGGTGAGGATGCCGCCATGCTGCTGCCCGGACTGAACCGACGGCCGGACTGGTTGCCCGAGACCGCGATGGTGCTGTGCGCCGGTCGCGGCACCCGCATGGCGCCGCTGACCGACACCGTGCCCAAGCCGATGGTGCCGGTCTGCGGGGTCCCGATCATCGACCGGACGATGGAGCATCTTGCCCGCGCCGGCGTCAAACGGGTGGTGGTGAACGCCCACTACCGCGCGGATCAGATCGTCGACCATCTCGAGGGACGGACCGACCCGCCGGTGACGGTGATCCGCGAGGACACGGTGCTGGAGACCGGCGGCGGCGTGAAGAACGCCCTGCCCGTTCTCGGCGACGCGCCCTTCTTCGTCGTCAACGGCGACAGCGTGTGGCTGGACGGCATGCGCGACGCCCTCCACCGCTTCGCCGATACCTGGGATCCGGAGCGCATGGACATCCAGCTCCTGCTCTATCCCTTCGCCCGGGTCCTCGGCTGGCACGGCTACGGCGACTACGGCATGGACGAGCTGGGCCGCGTCGTCAGCCGTGAGGAGGGCCGGGTCGCGCCCTACGCCTACATGGGCATCTCGATCGTCCACCCGCGGATCTTCGCCGATGCGCCCGACGGCGCCTTCTCCATGAAGCTGCTGTTCGACCGGGCGGAGGAGAACGGCCGGCTGTTCGGCGCGCTGCATGACGGGCTCTGGTACCATATCTCCACGCCCGACGACCTGGAGCAGGCGAACCAGCGCTTCGCCGGCGGCCACGTGGCGGACGTACCCTTCTTCTGACCGGAGGCCGACGAGCCGGATGAGCGACCGCGTCTACACGATTCCCATCGGTACGCCGTTCCTCGACCGGCTGGCGGCGGGGGTGTGGGAGCGGGTCGGCGGCGATCCGATCGCGCTGACCGATGTCCGCCTGCTGCTGCCGACCCGCCGCGCGGTCCGCTCGGCGGCGGACGCCTTCCTGCGCTTCGGCGACGGGCGGCCGATGCTGCTGCCTAAGCTCTCCACGGTGTCGGACGTGGACGAGGACATGCTGGACATCGACACCGGCGAGGAGGCGTCCGCCGCCGGCGCGCTCGAGATCCCGCCGGCCGTGCCCGATCTGCAGCGCCAGCTCGAACTGATGCGGCTGGTCACGGCCTATCTCCGCGCCGACCCGGACAGCGCCACCCCGGACACGCCCGAACACGCCTTCCGTCTCGCGACGGCGCTGGCCCGGCTGCTGGACGAGGTGCAGATGCACGGCCTGGACTTCGCCGCGCTGAACGACCTGGCACCCGACGCCTATGCGGCCCACTGGGAAAAGACCATCGCCTTCCTGAAGATCGTCACCGAGGTCTGGCCCGGGCGGCTGGAGGAGCTGGAGGCGATCGATCCCATGGCGCGGCGCGACGCACTGATGCGGGCCGAAGCGGCCGCGCTCCGGGCGGCGCCGCCCTCGACGCCGGTGATCGTCGCCGGATCCACCGGCTCGATCCCGGCGACGGCGGAACTGATGCGCGCGGTCCTGGAACTGCCGGCCGGAGCCATCGTGCTGCCCGGGCTGGACCTGGAGAGCGACGCGGCGAGTTGGACGGCGATCGGCGACGACCCGACCCATCCGCAGCACGGCCTTCACAGCCTCCTGCGCACTCTCGGCGTCGACCGGGCTTCGGTCCGGGAGTGGTCGCCCGCCGCCACCGGCGGCCGCGACCGGCTGATCCGCGAGACCATGCGCCCCGCGGCGACCACCGAGGCGTGGCGCGGGCTGTCCACGGCGGCGGACGGACCGACGCCGGCCACGTTCGACGGCCTGCGGCGCATCGATGCCGCCTCGCCACGCGAGGAGGCGGGGATCATCGCCCTGCTGATGCGAGAGGTGTTGGAGGAGCCCGGAAAGACCGCCGCGCTGATCACGCCGGACCGCCGCCTCGCCCGCCGGGTCGCCGTCGAGCTCCGCCGCTGGACCCTGGAGCGCGGCGGCGAAAGCGGCGGCACGGGAAGCGCGGACGAGCACGAGCGCCTGGAGGTGAACGATTCCGGCGGCGAGCCCCTGTCGACCTGTCCGGTGGCCGTGTTCCTGCGCCTGCTGGCGAAGGCCGCGACCGATTGCGCGCCGGTCGCCCTGCTCTCCCTGCTCAAGCATCCGCTGAGCGCCTGCGGCCTCGACCCGGACCGGTTCGGCCGACTGGTCGAGCGCCTGGAGCGGGAGATCCTGCGCGGGCCGCGCCCGGCACCCGGCCTCGCCGGTCTCCGCGTGGCCGTCGAGGCGTCCCCCCTCGACGCCGAGCCGAAGGGGTCCCTGCTCGCCCTGGTCGACCGGCTGTCCGATGCGCTCGCGCCGCTGGAGACCGCTCTCGGCCAGCCGTCGGTGGCGGTGCCCGAGGTCCTGGACGCTCATCTGCGGGCCGCCGAAACCCTGGCCAGTTCCAACGACACCCACGGCAGCCTGCGCCTGTGGGTCGGCGAAGCCGGGGAAGCCCTGGCTCGGCTGTCGAACGAGTTCGCGGACGGAGCCGCGGGCATGGAGCCAATCGCCGGCCGCGACTGGCCAGGCCTGTTCGACGCCCTTCTGGAGGGCCGGGTCGTCCGGCCGCGCTACGGCACCCATCCGCGCCTTCATATTCTCGGCGTGCTGGAGGCCCGCCTGCTCGCCTTCGACCGGGTGATCCTGGGCGGCCTGAACGAAGGCACCTGGCCGGCGGAACCGAAACCGGACCCCTGGATGAGCCGGCCGATGCGCCGGGATTTCGGTCTGCCCGCCATCGACATCGCGATCGGCAAGGCGGCGCACGACGTGGCCATGGCCCTCGGTGGCCGGGAGGTGTTTCTCACCCGCGCCCAGCGGGTCGACGGAAGCCCGACCATCCCGTCGCGCTGGCTGCTCCGTCTCGACACCGTCGCCCGCGCCCTGCACAGCGAGGAACGCCTGACCTCCTGGCAGGCGCCGGCCGCGTGGCACGCGCTGCTCGATACCCCCGACGCGCTCGACCCTGGCCGCCCGCCGGAGCCGAGGCCGCGGCTGGACCAGCGGCCGCGGTCGCTCTCCGTCACCCGGATCGACACCTGGCTGCGGGACCCGTACTCGATCTACGCCCGGTACATTCTCAAGCTCCGCAAGCTCGATCCGCTGGATATGGAGGTAGGCGCCATCGAGCGGGGCAACGCCATCCACACGGCGCTGGACGATTTCGTGCGGGACCATCCGCGCGATCTGCCGCCGAACCCGGTCGACGTGCTGATCGACTATGGCAGGCGCAGCTTCGAGAAGCATATGGACCGTCCCGGCGTCTGGGCGTTCTGGTGGCCGCGGTTCGAGCGGGTGGCGCGCTGGTTCGTCGAGGTCGAGCGCGAGCGGCGCAGGTCGCTCGACCGGTCCGTGACCGAGCGCAAGGGCTCGCTGACCCTGTCCGGTCCGGGCGGCCCCTTCGTGCTGGAGGGGACCGCCGACCGGATCGACCGGCGCGGCGACGGCACCTATGCCATCGTCGACTACAAGACCGGCGCCAATCCGACCCTCGGCGACCTGAAGGCCGGGCGCGCGCCGCAGCTTCCCCTCGAGGCGATGATCCTGGCCGGCGGTGGTTTCGAGCCGGACCTGACCCGAGGCGACGTGGCCTCGCTGGAGTACTGGCGGGTCGGCGGCGGTACCCCGCCGGGCAGGATCGATGCGGTCGACTCCACGGTCCCCGATCTGATCGCCGATGCCCGTGCCGGGCTCGAGGCGCTGATCGCCGCCTTCGACGACGAGACCACCCCGTACCACGCCGCCCCGGACCCCCGCCGCAGCCTGCGGTTCAACGACTACGACCACCTGGCGCGGACCGGCGAGTGGTCCGCCGGCGACGACGGGGAGCCCTGACATGGCCGGCCCCCATACAACCGCTCCCGATACCGCCGGCGCCGTCAACCCGGTCGAGGAAGCGACCCGCAACCAGCGCGACGCTGCCGATCCGTCGGTGTCCGCTTGGGTCGCCGCTTCCGCCGGCTCGGGCAAGACCAAGGTTCTGACCGACCGGCTCCTGAACCTTCTCCTGGCCGGGACCCGGCCGCAGCGCCTGCTCTGTCTGACCTTCACCAAGGCGGCGGCGGCGGAAATGGCCACCCGCCTGTCCCGGACCCTGGCGAAATGGACCGTGCTCGACGCCGAGGCGCTCGGGGCCGAGCTCGAGGCCCTGGACGGTCGCGTGGCCAGCCAGGACCGCCTGGCCAAGGCGCGGCGGCTGTTCGCCGAGGTGCTGGATGCGCCGGGCGGCCTGAAGGTCCAGACCATCCACGCCTTCGCCCAGTCGCTGCTCGGTCGGTTCCCGCTTGAGGCCGGGGTGCCGCCGAACTTCCGCCTGGCCGACGACCGGGCGGCGGCCTCCCTCCTGGAGGATGCCGAGCGGTTCGTCCTGGAACGCGCCCGCAGCGGCACCGACGGCCCGCTCGCCGACGCCCTGGCCGTTGTGACCGAACGGGCGGCGGAACAGACCGTGCGCGACCTGCTCAGGACCATGCTGACCCAGCGGACCCGGCTCGCCCGCGCGGTTGAGGCGGCGGGCGGCATCGACGCCATCGCCGCCCGGCTGCACGCCGTCCTCGGCACCGACCCGGGCGACAGCGACTGGACCCTGTGCCTCGCCGCGGCAGAGGCCGACTCCTTCGACCGGGACGCCTTGCACGCCGCCGCCAGCGCCCTCGCAGCCGGAAGCAAGAGCGACGCGAAACGGGCCGACGCCCTGTTCGCCTGGCTTGGCCTGCCCGATGCCGAAAGCCGGGCGCTCGCCTGGGACAACTACAAGCGCTCCCTGCTCACGCAAGAGGGCGCGATCCAGGCCCGGCTCGCGACCAAAGGCGTCCAGGAGCGGGCACCGGGACTGCTCGACGATTTGATCCGGGAGGCGACGCGCATCCTCGCCGTCGAGGAGAGCCGCAAGGCGCTGGACACCGCCCTGCGCTCGGCCGCGTTGATCCGGCTCTCCGCCGCCATCATCGACGCCTACGGCGCCGCCAAGGCCCGCCGTGCGCTGCTCGATTTCGAGGATCTTGTGGAGCGCGCCCGCCGCCTGCTGGCCGCGCCGGGCACCGCCGCTTGGGTGCTGTTCAAGCTGGACGAGGGGCTCGAGCACATCCTCATCGACGAGGCCCAGGACACCAGCCCGGCCCAGTGGGAGATCGTCCGCGCGCTGGCCGAGGAGTTCTTCTCCGGGCTCGGCGCCGCCGCGGACCGCGCGCCGGAGCGCGTCCGAACGATCTTCGCGGTCGGCGACGTGAAGCAATCCATCTACAGCTTCCAGGGCGCCGATCCGACCGGGTTCACCGAGGCCCGCGCCTATTTCGCCGACCGGATCGAAGCGGCGCAGCAGACCTTCCGCGACGTTCAGATGCAGGTCTCCTTCCGCTCGACCTCGGCGGTGCTCGGTGCGGTCGATGCGGTGTTCGCCCGCGAGGAGGCGCGCCAGGGGGTGGCCGAAATCGTCTCGGGCGTGACCCGCGAGATCGCCCACCGGGCGAGCCGGCAGGGCCAGGCCGGGCGGGTCGAGCTCTGGCCGGTGATCGAGCCGGAAGAGGAGGAGACCGCCGACGATCCCTGGACACCGCCGCTGACCCGCTCCTCCGCCGACGCGCCCGTGACGCGGCTCGCCCGGCTGATCGCCGGTAGGATCGCCGCCTGGATCGCCTCCGGCGAGACGCTGGAGGCGAAGAACCGGCCGATCCGCCCCGGCGACATCATGGTGCTGGTACGCCGCCGGGGCGCGTTCGTCGCCGAACTGGTACGCGCGCTGAAAGCCGCCAGCGTTCCGGTGTCCGGTGTCGACCGGCTGGTGCTGACCGAGCAGATGGCGGTGCGCGACCTGATCGCGCTCGGCGAGGCGCTGCTGCTGCCCGATGACGACCTGACCCTGGCCACCGTGCTGAAGAGCCCGCTGATCGGCCTGAGCGAGGAGGCGCTGCTCGACCTCGCAAACGGTCGCCGGGAGCGGCGCCTATGGGCGGAGCTGCGGCGCCGCGCCGACGAAAACCCGACCTTCGGACGCGCCGCCCGCCGGCTCGCCCGCTGGGCCGGCCTGGCCCGCCGCCTGCCGCCGCACGCCTTCTACCAGCAGATCCTTTCGGCGGACGGCGCGCGCAAGCGGCTGGTGGCGCGGCTCGGCCCGGAGTGCGAGGACGCGATCGACGAGTTCCTGGCCCAGGCCCTGGACGACGAGCGCGAGAACCCGCCCTCTCTCCAGGCGTTTCTGCATGCCGTCGTGGCAAGCGAGCAGGAGGTGAAGCGCGAGCTGGAGGGCGGCGAGATCGATCAGGTCCGGGTGATGACGGTCCACGGCGCCAAGGGCCTGCAGGCGCCCATCGTCATCCTGCCCGACACGGTCCGCCCGCCGCAGCTCCGCGATCCCGTGGTCTGGCACCGCGACGGTGGGGAGATGCCGCTCTGGGCCCCGTCCAGCGCCTCCGCCGACGCCGTCTCCGCCGCCGCGCGCGCGCGGGCGCGGGAGGCCATGGAGGAGGAGTATCGCCGCCTGCTCTACGTCGCCATGACCCGGGCCGAGGATCGGCTGGTCGTCTGCGGCTGGAAGGGCAAACGCGACCCGGTCGAGAAGGGCTGGTTCGGCCATGCCCGCGCGGCACTGCCGGAGATCGCGGCACCCGTCAGCCTTCCCGGCGTGACGGCCGAAGGACGGGAGGACGCGCTGGTGTTCGCCACGCTGCAGGAGGCGCCGCTGCCGGCCGCGTCCGAGCGTGTCGAGGCCAGCGGGACCGAGCCTCTGCCCCCGTGGGCGACGGGCGCCGCGCCGCGCGAGCCGACGCCGCCCCGACCGCTCGCACCGTCCCGCCCCGCCTCCGACGAACCGCCCGTCCGCTCGCCCCTTCAGCGAGACGGAACGGACCCGTTCAAGCGCGGGGTGCTGCTCCACAGGCTGCTGCAGCTTCTGCCCGAGATGCCGCCGGAGCGGCGGCGCGAAGCCGGCCGCGCCCTGCTCGCCCGGCCGGTCCACGCCCTGTCCGAGGAGCAGGTCGACACTTGGCTGGACGAGGTGATGGCCGTGCTGGACCACGCGGCCTTCGCGCCGGTCTTCGCCCCGGGATCGCGGGCGGAGGTTCCCATCGTCGGGCAGGTGACCGGGCCCGACGGCCCGCAGATCGTCTCCGGACGGATCGACCGGCTCGCTGTCCAGGACGACGCGGTGCTGATCGTGGACTACAAGACCAACCGGCCGCCGCCCGACTCGATCGATGCCGTAGCGGACATGTATATGCGCCAGATGGCCACATATCGTTCGCTGGTCGCGGCCCTATATCCGGGCCGTTCGGTACGGTGTGCCCTGCTCTGGACGGATGGGCCGTCACTGATGCCCGTACCGGACACGCTGCTTCAAGGGTTTGGCCCATAGCCTTGACCCTGACGGGCCGCGTTCATAATCTCCGCCGAAGGCACCGTGAAAGGATGACCCGATGACGACAAACCCGGTTTCCGACGCCTCGTTCGACGAGGACGTCCTGAAGTCCGACACGCCCGTGGTGGTCGACTTCTGGGCCGAGTGGTGCGGCCCCTGCAAGATGATCGGTCCCTCCCTGGAAAAGATCTCCGACGAGCTCGGGGAGCAGGTGAAGGTCGTGAAGCTGAACATCGACGACAACCCGAAGACCCCCGCGGCATACGGGGTGCGCGGCATCCCGACGCTGATGGTCTTCAAGGACGGCCAGGTGCACGCCCAGAAGATCGGCGCCCTGCCGGAAAGCCAGCTCAAGCAGTGGATCGAGTCCTCGATCTGATCGGCTGAGCCACACAGATTGCCTGACAGGACGGCCCCGCTTCGGCGGGGCCGTTTCTATGTTCGACGACCGACTACAGACCCTCTCCCTCGTCATCCCGGCGAGCCCCGGGCCTGACCCGGGGGTCGGCCGGGACCCGGTCCCGGGTACTATCGCCGGGTCCCGGCCCGAGCCCGGATCATGTCCGGTCTCGTCCGGGATGACGAGGGGGAGGTGTACTGTCGGCGTCGAGAAGAGCGCTACCCGTTCTCCGCCAGGATCCGCCCCGCCAGATACAGCGAGCCGGCGATCAGCACGCGGCCGCGCGCTCCGGCGGTCTCGACGATCCCGGCCAGGGCGTCGGCCACCCCGTTGCGCGCTTCGGCGGCGACGCCGGCCGTGCTTGCCATCGCCGCCACCGCCTCGGCGGACAGGCTGGCGGTCTCGCCGGGAATGGTGACCGTGGACACGCTGGCCGGCAGTCCGGCGAAGGGCCGCAGATAATCGTCCGCCGCCTTGGTGTTCAGCATGCCGACAATCAGATGGACCGGCTCGTCCGGCCGCTCCCGCCGCCAACCGGCGATCTCCTCTGCGACCGCGCGACCGGCATCGGCGTTGTGACCGCCGTCGAGCCACAGGCTCCAGCCCGGCGGCAGCATCTCCACCAGGGGACCGCGAGTGAGCCGCTGCATCCGCGCCGGCCAGGACGCGGTGCGGAGCCCCTCGGCGCGGTGGGCGGCCGTGTTGGGCAGGGTGTCGGCGACCGCCCTGGCCACAGCGACGGCGAGGGCCGCGTTGTCCGCCTGATGCTCGCCAGGCAGTGCCGGGCGCGGCAGCGCCTCGGTTTCCCCACCGATCTCCACGGTCAGCCCGTCCGGGCCGGAGCGCGCCGCATAGTCCCGTCCGAAGACCTGCATGGGCGCGCCAAGCTCGCCCGCCCGGTCGGCGATCACCTCGAGGGCCGACGGCTGCTGCCGTCCGACGACGAGCGGCACGCCCGGCTTGATGATGCCGGCCTTCTCGAAGGCGATCTTCTCGATCGTGTCGCCGAGGAACTGCACGTGGTCGATGGATACGGGCGTGATCGCGGTGATGAGGGGTCGGTCGATCACGTTGGTCGCATCGAACCGCCCGCCGAGCCCAACCTCCAGCAGAAGCACATCCGCCGGAACCCGCGAGAAGGCCAGGAACCCGGCCGCCGTCGTGATCTCGAACAGGGTGATCGGCGCGCCCTCGTTGGCGGCCTCGCACTCCTCCAGAACCGTGGCGAAGGTCGTGTCGTCGATCAGGTCGCCGGCCAGGCGGATACGCTCGTTGAAGCGGACCAGATGGGGCGAGGTGTAGGCGTGCACCCGGTGTCCCGCCGCCTCGAAGATCGCCCGCAGATAGGCGACCGTCGATCCCTTGCCGTTGGTCCCGGCCACATGGACGACCGGCGGCACCGACCGCTCGGGATTGCCGAGGCGATCCAGAAGCGTCTGCAGGCGACCGAGCGACAGGTCGATCGCCTTGGGATGGAGGGTCTGCAGCCGGGCAAGGATCGCATCCGGCTGCGGAGAGGCCGTACTCGCACTGGAGGGGCCCGAAGACGGGGCGGCTATGGTCGTCTCCCTGGTCAATACCGGCCGGTCGGCCGGATCGGATCAGTTCTTCCGGGTATCGGTCTCGCCAGCGCCCGTCGCATCGGCCTCCGCGTCGGCAAGCCCGCTCTCGCCATCGCCGGTGGTGTTGCCCGCTTTGGAGCCACCCGCCTCGGCGGCACCGGTTCGGTTATCCCCACTCTCGGGGCCCGGAATGTCGAGGTCCGGCTGCGGCAGGGCGACGACCTCGGCCGACGGCTCGCGGAACATCATCAGGCCGAGCAGACGGCCGAGCATGGCCTTCAGGTCCCGGCGATGCACGACGGCGTCGACCATCCCGTGCTCCTGCAGGTACTCCGCCTTCTGGAACCCCTCGGGGAGCTGCTCGCGGATGGTCTCCTGGATCACCCGCTGGCCGGCGAAACCGATGATCGATCCCGGCTCGGCGATGTGAAGATCGCCCAGCATGGCGAAGGAGGCGGTCACGCCGCCGGTGGTCGGATCGGTCAGCACCACGACGAACGGCAGACCCTTCTCCTTCAGGCGCTCGACCGCGGCGACCGTGCGCGGCATCTGCATGAGGGAGAGGATGCCTTCCTGCATGCGCGCGCCGCCGGAAGCCGGAAACACGATCAGACCGGCATCCTGGGTCTCCGCCAGCCGTGCGGCCCGGACCAGCCCATCGCCGACGCCGGTCCCCATGGAGCCGCCCATGAAGGAGAAGTCGAAGACAGCACAGACCGCCGCGGCGTTCTCGATGGTCCCGTGAGCGACCACGATGGCGTCGTTGCGCCCGGTCTTCACCTGAGCCTCGCGCATGCGGTCGGTGTAGCGCTTGCGGTCGCGGAACTTGAGCGGATCGGCCTGGGTCTTCGGCAGTTCGATGGTCTGGTACTCGCCGCGGTCGAACAACATGGCGAGCCGGTCGATGGCGCTCATCCGCAGGTGATGGTCGCAGGCCGTACAGACCTGGAGATTCTCCTCCAGATCGCGGTGGAACAGCATCTGCCCGCAGGCCGGGCACTTGTGCCACAGGTTGTCCGGCACCTCGCGGGCGCCGACCCAGGCCTTGATCTTCGGCAGGACCGAGCTGGTGAGCCAGTTCATAGCCGCCTCTCTCTATTCCGTCACAGGATCAGGCGCGCGCGCCGCGCACGCCGTCCGCAAGGGCCTTCACGAAGGCGAGGGTATCGGAGACGGTGGCGTCCGTCGCCCCGTCCTCACCGGTCAGGGACTCCTTGATCGCGTTCACCACGGCAGTGCCGACGATAGCGCCGTCGGCGACCCTGGCGACATCCGCCGCCTGATCCGCCGTCTTGATGCCGAAACCGACACAGACCGGCAGGTCGGTGTGTCGCTTCAGCCGCCCGACCGCACCGGTGATCATGTCGCTCGACGCCGAGGCGGTGCCGGTGATGCCGGCGATGGACACGTAGTAGACGAAACCGGCGGTGTTGGTCAGGACCTTGGGCAGGCGCTTGTCGTCGGTCGTGGGTGTCGCCAGACGGATGAAGCCGAGGCCCCGCTTCAGCGCCGGAATGCAGAGCTCGTCATCCTCCTCGGGCGGCAGGTCGACGACGATCAGGCCGTCGGCACCGGCGTCCAGCGCATCGGTGATAAAGGCGTCGACCCCGTAGGCGTAGATCGGGTTGTAGTAGCCCATCAGGATGATCGGCGTGGTCTGGTCACCCTCGCGGAACTCGCGCACCAGCGCCAGCGTGCCTTTCAGAGTCATGCCCGCCTTGAGCGCCCGCTGGCTCGCCTCCTGGATCGCCGGGCCGTCGGCCATGGGATCGGTGAACGGCATGCCGAACTCGACCATGTCGGCCCCGGCGCCGGGCAGGCCCTTCAGGATGGCGGCGCTGGTCCGCGCATCCGGATCGCCGGCGGTGATGAACACGCCGAGGGCGGCGCGGCCCTCTTCCTTGAGCGCCGCGAACTTGGCGTCGATCCGCCCCACACCAGCCTTCATCAGAGCAGACCCTTCGCCTCGAGCTTCGGAATGACGGCGTCTACATCCTTGTCGCCGCGGCCGCAGAGATTCATCACGAGCAGATGGTCCTTCGGCAGGTCGCCGGCGATCTTGCCCACATGGGCGAGCGCGTGGGACGGCTCCAGGGCCGGGATGATGCCTTCCTTGCGGGTGCAGAGCGCGAAGGACTCGAGCGCCTCGTCGTCGGTCACGGCCACGTATTTCACCCTGCCGAGCTCGTGCAGCCAGGAATGCTCCGGGCCGATGCCGGGATAGTCGAGCCCGGCGGAGATCGAGTGGGCCTCGGTGATCTGCCCGTCCTCGTCCTGCAGCAGGTAGGTGCGGTTGCCGTGCAGCACGCCCGGACGACCGCCGGTCAGGGACGCGGCGTGCTTGTCGGTGTCGATGCCGTAGCCGCCGGCCTCGACGCCGATCAGGGCGACGTCGGTGTCGTCCAGGAACGGGTGGAACAGGCCCATGGCATTGGAGCCGCCGCCGATCGCCGCCACCAGGGTATCCGGCAGCCGTCCCTCGGCCTCCATCATCTGCGCCTTGGTCTCGATGCCGATCACCGACTGGAAGTCGCGAACCATGGCCGGATACGGGTGCGGGCCGGCGACGGTGCCGATGATGTAGAAGTGCGTGTCGGGCTTGGAGACCCAGTAGCGGAGCGCCTCGTTCATGGCGTCCTTGAGGGTGGAGGCGCCGGAGGTCACCGGATGTACCTTCGCGCCAAGCAGGCGCATGCGGTCCACATTCGGCTTCTGCCGCTTGACGTCCTCGGCGCCCATGAAGACCTCGCACTCCATGCCGAACAGGGCGCAGGCCGTCGCCGTCGCGACGCCGTGCTGGCCGGCACCGGTCTCGGCGATGATCTTGGTCTTGCCCATGCGCTTGGCGAGTAGCGCCTGGCCCATGACGTTGTTGATCTTATGCGCGCCGGTATGGTTCAGCTCGTCGCGCTTGAAGTAGATCTTGGCCCCGCCGAAATGGTCGGTCAGCCGCTCGGCGAAGAACAGCGGGCTCGGCCGGCCGATGTAGTGCTTCTGGTAGTACTCGACCTCCCGCTGAAACTCGGGGTCGAGTTTCGCCGCCTTGTAGGCCGCGTCCACATCGAGGATCAGCGGCATGAGCGTTTCGGCAACGTAACGGCCACCGAAGATGCCGAAATGCCCGTTCTCGTCCGGACCGGACCGCAGACTGTTCGCAGGGGCAGGACTGGCCATGGCCGAACCTCGTCAAAGCGTGGGTGAGCCCCGGTCTTAAGGCCGCAGGCGGGGCGATGCAAGGGGACTGGGGACTGTGGCGGTGCGGACCACCGATCTGCGGGCCCGGCGGGGCGCGGCGTGGCTGGGAATGGCGTTGCCGGGTTCGGGGTTGGCCGCCCAACGGGTCGGGCGGCGCGTCTGGGTCCCGGGCCGCCTCCGGATCAGGTCCGGAGCCGCCCGGGATGACGTCCATGGGGAGGGGCGCGACAACAGGTTCGTCATCCCGGACGAGACCGGACCTGATCCGGGCTCGGGCCGGGACCCAGCGCGCGTAAAACACGTCTGGCTCTGCCATGGCCCCGGCATGCAAGACCCGATCCAGCCCCGCGTCTACATCCTCGCCTCCCGGCGCAACGGCACGCTGTATACCGGCGTGACCGGCGATCTCGTCCGGCGGGTGGCCGTGCATCGTGCGGCGACCGTCGGGTTCTGCGCCCGCTACGGCGTCCATCGGTTGGCGTATTTCGAACTCCACGGTGGGATGGAGGAGGCGATCCTGCGGGAGAAGCGCGTGAAACGCTGGCGCCGCGCCTGGAAGCTGGCACTGATCGAGGGGGTCAATCCCGGGTGGGACGATCTGTACGACCCGCTACGCGCCGGATCGCTCGATCTTGAACGGTTCGCCGCACCGCCGGCGCGCGGACACAGGGGAGCCGCCCTGGGTCCCGGCCCGAGCCCGGATCGGGTCCGGTCTCGTCCGGGATGACGGGTGGAGTAGTTTTTCACTCTATATCAATTCCCTAGCCGTCATCCTGGGAGACACCGGGCTTGACCCGGGGAATGCCCGGGACCCGGAACCGACGTCGATGAAGCGGGTCGGCGAAGGATCCACGTTCGGCGCCAGGGTTGCGCCACGCGGGCGGCCGCGGGACCGCTGCCGCAGATACAAGAAGAGGACGGCCGTTCCCGACCGTCCCCTTGCCGTAACGAGGCGCCCCTACGGACTGGCGCCTACCCCGCCGTCTACTCCGCCGCCTCGATCGCGACGTCGCCGTTGGCCGCCGTCTCGCCGTCGATGACCAGCGCGCCGTCAACGGCCGAGACGATCACCACGTCGCCGTCCTTGATCCGGCCCTCCAGGATGCGGTTGGCCAGCGGGTTCTGCAGCGAGCGCTGGATCACCCGCTTCAGCGGCCGGGCGCCGTAGACCGGGTCGTAGCCGGCCTCCGCCAGCCAGGCCAGCGCCGCGTCGTCGAGCGCCAGCTTGATGTCGCGGTCGGCGAGCATCTTGCGCAGGCGGCCGAGCTGGATGTCGACGATGCCTTTCATCGCGTCCCGCGCCAGGCGGGTGAACAGCAGCACCTCGTCGATCCGGTTCAGGAACTCCGGCCGGAACGACGCCCGCACCACGTCCATGACCTGCTCGCGCACCGTCTCGACGCCGGCACCGTCGGGCATCGCCGCCAGGGCGTCGGCGCCCAGGTTCGAGGTCATGATGATCATGGTGTTGCGGAAGTCGACCATGCGGCCCTGGCCGTCGGTCAGCCGGCCGTCATCCAGCACCTGGAGCAGCACGTTGAACACGTCCGGATGGGCCTTCTCGACCTCGTCGAACAGCACCACCTGGTAGGGCCGGCGCCGCACCGCCTCGGTCAGGGTGCCGCCCTCCTCGTAGCCGACATAGCCAGGAGGTGCACCGATCAGTCGGGCGACGGCGTGCTTCTCCATGAACTCGGACATGTCGAGCCGGACCATGGCCTGCTCGTCGTCGAACAGGAACTCGGCCAGGGCCTTGGTCAGCTCGGTCTTGCCGACACCGGTCGGGCCGAGGAACAGGAACGAGCCGATCGGCCGGTTCGGATCCTGCAGGCCGGCCCGCGCCCGGCGCACCGCGTTGGCGACGGCCGAGATGGCCTCGTCCTGGCCGACCACCCGCTTGTGCAGGTTGTCCTCCATCGCCAGCAGCTTGTCGCGCTCGCCCTCGAGCATCTTGTCGACCGGAATGCCGGTCCAGCGCGACACGACCGAGGCGATGTCGGAGTCGCCCACCTCTTCCTTGAGCATCCGTTTGGACGAGGCGTCCTCGGCCTGGGCCAGGGTCTGTTCCAGCTGCGGAATGACCGAGTAGGTCAGCTCGCCGGCCCGGGTCAGGTCGCCGGCGCGCTTCGCCACTTCCAGATCCTGGCGGGCGTTGTCCAGCTTCTCCTTCACCTTCTGCGAGCCGGTCAGCATCTCCTTCTCGCCCTGCCAGCGGGCCGTCAGCTCGGCCGACCGGTCCTCCAGGTCCGCCAGTTCCTCCTCGAGCACCTCCAGGCGATCCTGGCTCGCCTTGTCGTCCTCCTTCTTGAGGGCCTCGCGCTCGATCTTGAGCTGGATGATCTTGCGGTCCAGCTCGTCGATCTGCTCCGGCTTGCTGTCGACCTCCATGCGCCGACGGCTCGCCGCCTCGTCAACGAGGTCGATGGCCTTGTCCGGCAGGAAGCGGTCGGTGATGTAGCGGTTCGAGAGATTGGCCGCCGCCACCAGAGCGCTGTCGGTGATCCGCACGCCATGGTGCAGCTCGTACTTCTCCTTCAGCCCGCGCAGGATCGAGACCGTCTCGATCACGCCCGGCTCGGCCACGAAGACCGGCTGGAAGCGCCGGGCCAGCGCCGCGTCCTTCTCGATATGCTTGCGGTACTCGTCCAGGGTCGTTGCGCCGACGCAGTGAAGCTCGCCGCGAGCCAGGGCCGGCTTGAGCATGTTCGACGCGTCCATTGCGCCCTCGGCGGCGCCGGCGCCGACAAGGGTGTGCAGCTCGTCGATGAACAGGATGATTTCGCCCTCGCTGTGGCCGAGTTCGTTCAGCACCGCCTTCAGGCGCTCCTCGAACTCGCCGCGGAACTTCGCACCGGCGATCAGCGCGCCGAGGTCGAGCACCAGGAGCTTCCTGTTCTTCAACCCCTCCGGCACGTCGCCGTTGACGATGCGCTGGGCCAGACCCTCGACGATGGCGGTCTTGCCCACGCCGGGTTCGCCGATCAGCACCGGATTGTTCTTGGTGCGCCGCGACAGGACCTGGATGGTGCGGCGGATCTCCTCGTCGCGGCCGATGACCGGATCGATCTTGCCTTCCTGGGCGGCCTCGGTGAGGTCGCGGGTGTATTTCTTCAGGGCGTCGAAATTGCCCTCCGCGTTGGCGCTGTCGGCGGTGCGCCCCTTGCGCATATCCTGGATCGCCTTCTCCAGGCTCTGCGGCGACAGCCCGGTCTCGGTCAGCGCCTTGGACGCGTCGGTCCCGGCGGCCAGGGCGATCGCCAGCAGCAGCCGCTCGACGGTGACATACTGGTCGCCCGCCTTCTTCGCGACCTCCTCGGCCTGGGTCAGGATCTTCGCCAGTTCCGGCGACATGTAGATCTGCCCGGCACCGCTGCCCTCGACCTGGGGCAGCTTCGCGAGGATCTCGTCGACCCGGGATAGGGTCGCCTTCGGATCGCCGCCGGCACGCTGGATCAGCGTTGCCGCGAGCCCCTCGGAATCCTCGATGAACACCTTCAGCAGGTGGGCCGGAATCAGGCGCTGATGGCCGCGGCCGAGCGCCATGGTCTGCGCCGCCTGCAGGAAGCCCTTACAGCGGTCGGACAGTTTTTCGAAATTCATATCGTCTTCTCCAAGAGTACCGCGTTTCGCCAGTACGACCGCCGACGCCCCATGCGGCGACCTCGACGGCCCGGTCCGGGACCGGGACAAGTGTACCCCCGATCCGTCTCTCGGGGCGGCCCGATCAGGCACCGCCCTCCTCCGCAAAAGACATGGGTGTTGCAATGCGGCAACACAAGACGCCGACGCGCGGTTCCGCGCCTCAAGCGCGCGTTGACAGAGCTCACGCGCGGGCGTTCTGTCGGTGCATGAGCGCGCGCGTCACATCGATCCATCGCTTTCCGGTGAAAGGCCTGTCGGCCGAGACGCTCGCGTCGGTGGATCTCGAGGTCGACCGGCTGATCCCGTTCGACCGCCGGTTCGCGGTCGCCCACGGGTCGGCGCCGGTCGATCCGGCAGCACCCGACTGGCACGCCAAGGCCCATTTCCTGCAGGTCATGAGCGTGCCGAAGCTGGCCGCCCTGGAGACCGTGTTCGACGACGCGACCGCGACCCTGGAAATCCGACGCAACGGGCGGCAGATCGCCCGCGGCGAGCTGACCAGCCGGACCGGCTGCACGGTGATCGAGCAGTTCTTTGCCGCCTACGCCAAGAGCGACCTGCGCGGCGCGCCGAAAGTGGTCGACCTCGGCCGGCGCGGCTTCACCGATGTGGACGCGCCGTACCTCTCGATCATCAACCTCGCCTCGGTACGCGACCTGGAGCGGGTGGTCGGCAAGCCGGTCGCCCCCCTGCGTTTCCGCGGCAATCTCCTGGTCGACGGCCTCGAGCCCTGGGAGGAGATGGGTTGGGTCGGCAGGAGCCTGTCGATCGGAACGGCCACGCTCAAGGTCGAGGAGATCATCGGCCGCTGCGCCGCAACCAACGCCAACCCGGCGACCGGCCAGCGCGACCTCACCATCCCCCATGATCTGCAGCGCGGGTTCGGCCACACGGACTGCGGCATCTACGTCCGCGTCACCGGGGCCGGCCGGGTCGCCGTCGGGGATGCTCTGACCCTCGGCTGAGGAGTCCGATCCTCCGGTTTCTCGCGTCTCCGTCAATCGGGACGGACCGTTGAAGAGTAGGCGCCGGGATAGGCGGATCGGCCCGCAGCATGGTCCTGACGTGCGTCAGGACGACGGAACAGTTCGCGCGCACCACACCCCGTCATCCTGATGCAAATCAGGATCAGGCCACGGACGGCTGTCCAGGCTTTTCCGCGACGAAGAGAACCAAGCGAGCAAAGGCCGAAAAGAAGAAGGCCCGGTCGCGAGACCGGGCCTTTCTTGATCGATGTCGGAGCGGTCAGCTCGCCGCGGCAGCGCCGTCGTCGTCCGCATTGGCCGGCTGGTCCGCGCTGGCGACCCGGCGGCGCCGGCGGGGGCGCGGCTGCTCGTCGTCGCCGGACGCCTCGGTCGCCTTGTCGTCGCCGTCTTTCTTGCCACCGGCAACGCGCAGGGTGCGGCGGATGCCGTCCTCCTCCACGGCGGGCGCCTCGGCGTCGGCGGACGCGGCCCGGCGGGGACGGCCCCGGGGGCGGCGGGGCGGGGCGGCGTCTTCCTGCTCATTCCCGTCCTGGCCGTTCTCAGCCGTATTCGCGTCCTTGGAGACCGCATCGCGCGGCTCGGCCTGTCCGGCCTCTACCGGTGAGCCATTCGGCTGGCTGCCTTCGGACTGACCGTCGTCGCCATCGCCGGCGCTACCGCCGCGGCGTCTGCCGGAGCCGCTACGCTGGCCCGCTTCCTTGCTCTGTCCATCGGACCGGCCGTCGCGATCGTCGGAGGACGCGTCGTCGTTGCCGCGCCGCTCGGCCCGCCGCTCGTCGCGCCGGTCATCCCGACTGCCGCCGTTGTTGCCGCCGCCATTATTCCCGCGGTTGTCGTCGCGCTCGTCCTCGTCGTCGTCGTTCCAGTCGCGAGATCCGCCGGACGGCTGCTGACCGGCGTTGCGGTTCTGCCGCTCGGCCTCGTTCTCGGCGAAGCTGCTGACGATCCGGTAGTAGTGATCGGCGTGCTGGAAATAGCTCTCCGCAAGTACCCGGTCGCCGGATGCGGAGGCGTCACGGCCCAGCGCCAGATACTTCTCGTAAACCTGATTGGCGTTGCCGCGGATGCGGACGTCAGGCCCGTTGCTGTCGAAAGTCTGATTCCGGTTCGGCGTGTTCGGACGACGGTTACCCCGTCCGCGACCACGCTTCTGGTGTGGGCCTTGTCTCATGCCAAACACATTTCCTGTTGTTTCGAAGCGGACCCCGTGTCCGGTTCGCAGGCCACTCTTTCAAACAGATCGGCCGGTGTCCCCTCGGGAACCGGGCGGACCGCGCTCTGCGATCACCGTGCTGACAGTGGCTCCGGCATGGGCCAAAAAAGCCCGTTGCCTGTGCTGAACAGTATCCTGCTTCCCCATGAATTCCAAGCAGTTTTCGGCAGTCTAGGGGTCACTTGAACGGGTGTCGTTCCATTCCAGAACCAGTGCGCGAACGACGCCGCCGAGATCGCGTTTGCGGGCGACTTCGACAAGGGCCGGACCGCCGTCCGCCGCATCCGACAGGATCGCGGACACCCGGTCGGCCTGTCCGGCGCCGAGCTCCAGAACCGCGATGCCGTCGGGCACCAAGGCGCGGCGCAGGACCGGCGCCAGTGCCCGGTAGGCGTCGATGCCGTCCGGGCCGGCGACGAGGGCCGCAAGGGGGTCGTGCGCCCGCACCTCGGGGGCCAGCCCCTCGATCTCGTGCTCGGCAATATAGGGCGGGTTGGACAGAATCAGGTCGAACCCGCTGCCGAGATCGCCCTCCGACCAGTCCTGGCAGCGGATTTCCGCCCGCTCCGCCATGCCCGCCGCTGCCGCGTTGCGCCGCGCCACCTCGGCCGCGGCAGCCGACCGTTCGATCCCGAGCCCGGTGGCCGCCGGAAACTCAGATAGGGCCGCGAGAAGAAGGCACCCGGTACCGGTGCCGAGGTCGAGAATGCGCCGTGGCCCATCACGCCCGGCAAACGCCGCCACCGCCGCCTCGATAAGGGTCTCGCTGTCCGGCCGCGGATCGAGGGTATCCGCCGTCACCTCGAGATCGAGCGTCCAGAAGGCGCGGCGGCCGATGATCTTGCTGACCGGTTCGCGGTCCAGCCGGCGCCGGAGCAGTGCCGTGAACCGGTCGAGGGCATCCGCCTCCGGCACCGCCTCCTCGTGCGGCCAGACCGGGCGGCCGAGCGCGTGGCCGAGCAGCAGGCGGGCATCGAGCCGGCCGCCCTCGATCCCGGCCCGAGCCAGCTCTGCAGCCGCCGTCTTCAGGACGTCGCGGATGGTGGTCATACGGCCGTCGTCAGGTCAGGGTGGCGAGACGCTCGGCCTCGTCCTCGGCGATCAGCGCATCGAGCAGTTCGTCCAACGCCTCGCCGGTAATCACCCGGTCGAGCTTGTAGAGGGTCAGGTTGATGCGGTGATCGGTCACCCGCCCCTGGGGGAAGTTGTAGGTCCGGATCCGCTCGGACCGGTCGCCGGACCCGACCTGGCTCTTGCGGTCCGCGGCGCGCGCCTCGTCGGCCTCCTGGCGCTGCAGGTCGAACAGCCGGGCGCGCAGGATGCGCATGGCCTTCGCCCGGTTCTTGTGCTGGGACTTCTCGTCCTGCTGGGTGACGACGACCCCGGTCGGCAGGTGGGTGATGCGCACCGCGCTGTCCGTCGTGTTCACATGCTGCCCGCCGGCGCCGCTGGAGCGGTAGACGTCGATCCGCAGGTCCTTCTCCTCGATATGGATGTCGACCTCCTCCGCTTCCGGCAGAACCGCGACGGTCGCAGCGGAGGTATGGATGCGGCCCTGGCTCTCGGTGACCGGAACGCGCTGGACGCGATGCACGCCGCTCTCGAATTTCAGGCGGGCGTAGACGCCGCGCCCGGTGATCGAGGCCACCGCCTCCTTGTAGCCGCCGAGTTCGTTCTCCGAGACCTCCATCACCTCGACGCGCCAGCCGCGCCCCTGGGCGTAGCGCTGGTACATGGCGAACAGATCGGAGGCGAACAGCGCCGCCTCGTCGCCGCCGGTACCGGCGCGGACCTCGAGGATGACGTTCTTCTCGTCCGCCTCATCCTTCGGCAGCAGCAGGATCTGCACCTCGCGCTCCAGATCCGGCAGGCGGCCCTCGATCTCCGCGATCTCCGCCTCCGCAAGCTTTCGCATCTCGGCGTCGCTTTCCTCGGCGAGCGCGCGGGCCTCCGCCAGTTCGGCGCGGGTGCGCTTCAGATCCTCGACCTTCGCCACCACGGGGGCCAGTTCCGAGAGCTCGCGCGACATCTTCTGGAAATCGCCGGACTCCATCCTGTCCGGGCTGGACATCAGCGCTTCCAGCTCCTTCGCGCGATCGACCACCCGGTCGAGGGTCGCCTCAAGGCTCACGTCTCGTCTCCTCCGCTCGCGTCCGGCAGCCCGAACAGCCGGGCCACCAGATCCTTCGTGCGCCGGTCCAGCCGGCCCTGTTCCGCCAGTTCGCGCAACGCCACCGAGGGCGGATGCGCCAGCCGGGCGGCGATCCGGCGGGCCAGCTCCGCATCGGCTCCAGCCACCTCGGCCACCGCGGCCTCCAGATGCGCCCGCAATGCGGCGATCTCCGGCGCGGCGTCGCGGCCCGACTGTTCGCGGGTGAAGGCCGACACCGCCTGCTCGACCATGGTCTCGGCCCGGGCGGCCTCGCCCGCCCGGTCGGCCATGCCCGCCCGGCTGATCGCCTCCAGGTCCCCGACATCGTAGACGAACGCCTCGTCCAACCGGTGGACCGCAGGCTCTACATCGCCGGGCACCGAGAGGTCGAGCAGGAAGATCGGTCGGCGCCGGCGGCGGCGAAGGGCCGCTTCGATCATCTCGGCGGTGATCAGATACCGCCCTTCGCCGAGCGTGGTCACCACCACGTCGGCCCGGTCGAGGGCGGCGGCGAGCTGTTCCAGCCCGCCGTGATGCGCATCGATCTCGCGGGCCGCGAGGGCCGCCCGCCGGGGAAACCGGTCCAGAACCTCCATCCCATCCATACCGGCCGCGGCCATGTGCTCCGCGATCAGTAGGCCGAGTTCGCCGGTGCCGGTCAGCAGGCCGCTGCGGCCGTCCAGATCGCCGAACAGGTCCCTTACCCGGGCGACGGCGGCCGCCGCCAGGGAGACCGGCCCTTCGCCGATCTTCGTCTCCGTCCGGACCCGCTTGGCCACCGCATAGGCCGCCCGCATGGTGTCCTCGACCACCGGCCCGGTGCCGCCGAGATCCCGGCACAGCCGGTGGGCGGCGCGGACCTGACCGAGCACCTGGGGTTCCCCCACCACTTGGCTGTCCAGCGCGCAGGCGACCCGGAAGACGTGGCGGACCGCATCGCTGCTGTCATGGGCGTAGAGCAGCGGACGCAGGGCGGTTCCGGTCAGATCCACCGGTCGCCCCAGCTCGGCCGCGACCGTATCGGGGGACGCCGCCGGGTCGGCGAACCGGCCGATCACCTCGACCCGGTTGCAGGTGGAGAGCACGATCGCCTCCTGCGCCCCGCCGGCCTTCAGGGCTTCAAGCATGGCCGGCATCTCGGAATCGTCGACGAACAGCTTCTCGCGAATCCCGTCGGGGCAGGTACGGTGATCGACGCCGATCACCTGAAGCGGCGGAGGGACGGCGGACACGGCGCGGCCCTAGAGTTCCGCGATCCGCGCCCCGTCGGTCCGGTCGAGTCCGCGCTCCAGATGACGTTCTGCCAAGTTCAGGCTCCTTCAGCGAACGGCGCTTCCCGGTCCGGGGCCGCTCCAACACACGGGGTCAGTCTACTCCGCCGCGACCCCGGCGTCCTTCGCGGCGCGCTCCGCCGCGGCCTCGGCCTCGATCTCCGCCGCCTTCTTCTCGATCAGCTCCACCATGTGATCGACCACGTCCTTGCTCTTCAGACGGTGGTCGGGCTGACCGGCGATATAGACCATGTGGGTGCCGTTGCCGCCGCCGGTGATGCCGATATCGGTCTCCCGCGCCTCGCCCGGGCCGTTCACCACGCAGCCGATCACCGACACGGTCATCGGGGTGGTGATGTGGGCAAGCCGCTCTTCAAGAACGCGGACGTTCTCGATCACGTCGAACTGCTGGCGGGCGCAGGACGGGCAGGAGATCACGTTAACGCCGCGGTGGCGCAGGTTAAGCGACTTCAGGATGTCGAAGCCGACGCGAACCTCCTCCTCCGGCGGCGCGGAGAGCGACACGCGGATCGTGTCGCCGATGCCGCTCCACAGCAGCATGCCGAGGCCGATCGACGACTTCACCGTTCCGATCCGCTGCGCCCCGGCCTCGGTGACGCCCAGATGCAGCGGGTAGTCGCAGGCATCCGCCAGACCCTGATAGGCTGCCGTCGCCAGGAAGACGTCGGAGGCCTTCACGCTGATCTTGAAGTCGCGGAAGTCGTTGTCCTCAAGAATCTTCGCGTGATCGAGCGCGCTCTCCACCATCGCCTCGGGGCAGGGCTCGCCGTACTTCTCGAGCAGGTGCTTCTCGAGGCTGCCGGCATTGACGCCGATGCGCATCGAACAGCCATAGTCCTTGGCCGCCTGGACGACCTCCCGCACCCGGGCCGCGGAGCCGATGTTGCCGGGGTTGATGCGCAGACACGCGGCCCCGTTCTCCGCCGCCTCGATGGCGCGCTTGTAGTGGAAATGGATGTCGGCGACGATCGGCACGTCCACCTGGGCGGTGATCTCCTTGAGCGCCCGCGAGGAGTCCTCGTCCGGACAGCTTACCCGCACGATATCGGCACCGGCCGCCTCGCAGCGCCGGATCTGATCGACGGTCGCCTGCACGTCGGCGGTGAGCGTGTTCGTCATCGTCTGGACGGTGATCGGCGCGCCGTCGCCGACGGGTACGGATCCAACATGGATCCGGCGGGACGGGCGCCTATGAATATCGCGGTACGGTCGGACACTCATGGTGACCTCGGATGTCGCTGAAGTGGGGTCCGCTCTTGGGGACCTATATAGACGATGACCACCCCGATCGAAAGGCGCGCCCCGTTCCGCCCGGCAGAATCAGGTCCGGGTCAGTTGCGTCCGCCGATCGCCGTGCCGTCCGCCAGCCGCGCCGGATCGAGGGCGATGTTGCGAACCACCTCGCCGAACGTGCCGAGGCTGGGGGCGGGTTCGCCGTCGACCAGGATCTCCAGCGCGCCGGCATTACCGGTGGCGAGCGTCAGCCCGTTGCGGTCGGGAACCCGGTAGACATCGCCGCTGCGCAGGACCCGGGTGAACAGGGTGGTGCCGTCGTCGGTCCGCACCTGAACCCAGCTCTCGCCGGTGGCCCGCACCACCACCCGCTCGGCGATGGCGGAGGACCGGCCGGACTCCGGTACCGCGGCCTCCGAGGCGCCGATCAGGCCGCTGAGGCGGGGCGCGCTCGGCACCGGGCTGCTGAGCGGTTCGGTAGCCGCGAGCGCCTGGGTGGGCTCCGGAGCGGCCGCGGCCAGCGGCGGCGCGGAGGTGGCATCCTGAGCCTGGACAGGCTGGTCCGGGCCAGACTGAACCCCAACGGACTGGTTCTCGACGGGCTGGGTCTCGACAGGTGCCTCGGGCCTGGGTGCCGCCACGATGTCTGTGGCACCGGGAGCCGGATCGGCAACCGGGGCGTTGGCCGCAGTCTCGGACGACGTGGTGTCGGCAGTGGCGAGACCAGACACGCCTAGGTCTGGCGCGCCTAGGCCTGGCGCGCCTAGGTCGGTCGCGGCCTGCGGTTCGATCGACTGCTGCGCCGGCGCGGCGGCGACAGCCTCGGGCGCCGCGTCTTCGGCAGGTGAGGCAGCAGGCGCGTTGGCCGGCGCCTGTGCCGTATCGTCTCCGGCACTCGACCGCGCGGTGACCGGAACGCTGGTCGGATTGGCCGCCCGATAGGCGCTCTCGGCCGTCGTGCCGGACGCGAGATCCGTGGTCGGCGGCGGAGTACCTTCGGCTGTTCCCTCAGAAACATCGGTCGTCGTTCCAGCGGAGCCGGTGGCGGGCGCCGATGCCGGCGCGCTCGACACGTCGGTTCCCGATACCGGCGCCGGCGGTGCGCCCGTCTGACCTTCGATCAGTGTCGCCAGACGCTCCGGCACTTCCGGCACCATGTCGTGGACCGACAACCCGTGCTCGGACATCCAGTACCAGCCGCCATAGGCGAGACCGGCAAGCAGGACCGACGCGAAGACGAGGCCGACGCCCGGCACCCGGCCTTCGGGGGCAGGCGACGGGAAGACGAGCTGGGTCCGCTGGGCGAGGCCCGCCGCCTCCTGCTTGAAGCGGGTAACCGCCTGCTCGACATCCAGGCCGAGAAAGGCCGCGTAGGTGCGCACATAGCCGATGGCATAGGTGACACCCGGCAGGGCGTCGGGTCGGCCCTCTTCCAGGGCGGCGAGAAACTCCCGGCGGATGCGAAGCTGGGCGGCGACATCGTCGAGGTGAAGACCCGCGGCCTCGCGCGCCCGGGTGAGTTCGTCCCCGATGGTCGGATCCGCGGCAGACTCTCGATAGGGCATCGCGTCTCTCTCCTCGCCGGCCATGCGGACATCGCCCCCGCCGGCGGCCGCGTCGGACACCGAGCGGCCCTTGCGTCGTCGACCCCCGTCGCCGCGCGCCCCGGCCTCGTTCGCAGCCTCGATGCCGCCGCACCGCGCCAGGTCGGTAGCCGACTCAGTCTCCGTGAGCCGCGATTTCGCCCGTGCCGTCTTTAGCGTCATGATCGCCTCAGCCAAGCAGCGGAGTGAACACTCCGGGCCCGCACCTCCGCTCAGGTACAGACCGCACTAAATACGCGCAGACGATACTTCAATGAGTCATGTAATTCAATTCGCTAATCAGGAGAGCGGCCTCGTCACCTTAGAAAGACGGCGGAGAAACCTGCCACATCCCGATACTCGTCAGCGCCGATCCGTCAGGTAATTTTGCAAACGATTACGGACAGAACTTGTGCTTTTTTTCATTGAATACGAGATAAACTCGGACAAGCCATTGATATCCGTACGAAGAATGGCTTCCTTCACCGGCCCGATCGACGCGGCCGGCATGGAGAGAGACCGGTAGCCGAGCGCCGTCAGGGCAAGCGCCTCCAGCGGCCGGCCCGCCATCTCACCGCAGACCGAAACGTCGATCCCGGCCGACCGCCCGGCCTCGGCGATCCGGCGCATCGCATCGAGAAACAGAACCGACAGCGGGTCGTAGCGCGCCGCTGTCCGCTCGCCGCCGCGGTCGGCCGCGAACAGGAACTGCAGCAGGTCGTTGCTGCCGACGGACAGGAAATCGGCGGCCTCGGCCAGAGCCTCGATCTGCAGCAGCGCCGTCGGGACTTCCACCATGGCCCCGACGGCGATCGCCGGCCGCGCGCCACCGGTCCGCGCAGCGGCGCGCTCGACCTCCAGGTCGATGATCGACCGGGCGGCCCGGAACTCCTCCACCGTGGCGACCATCGGCAGCATGACCCTGAGCGGTCGAGCGCCGGCGGCGTGAATCATCGCCCGGACCTGCTGGCGCAGGATCGCCGGCTGATCGAGGCCGATGCGCAGGGCCCGCCAGCCGAGCGCCGGGTTCTCCTCGATGTCGTGGACGAAGGAGTGCAGCCGCTTGTCGCCCCCGGCATCCAGGGTCCTGAACGTGACGGGCCGTCCGCCGGCGCCCTCGAGAATGCGTCCGTAGAGTTCGGTCTGCGCCTCGACATCGGGATACTCGCGGCGCACAAGAAACGGGATCTCGGTCCGGTACAGCCCGACGCCCTCGGCGCCGACCGTCTCGAGCTGGGATACGTCGACCAGAAGGCCGGCATTCATCAGCAGGGAGACCCGCACCCCGTCGCGGCTGACCGCCGGCGTATCGCGCAGGGCGGCGTAGCGGGCCCGCGTCGCCTCCCGGGCCGCAAGATTCTCGCGGAACTGGGACCGCGCGTCGTCGCCGGGGCGCACGAAGACCTGGCCGTGATCGCCGTCGACGATCAGCGTATCGCCCGGATCGACCTCGTCGATCAGATGCGCCAGCCGGCCGATCACCGGGATGTCGAGCGCCCGCGCGACGATCCCCACATGCGCGGTGGCAGACGCCTCCTCCAGCACCAGGCCCTTCAGGTGCTCGCCAGCATAGTCCAGTAGCTCGGCCGGCCCCATGGAGCGGGCGACGAGGATGAAAGGCTCTGCGTCGACCGCCGGGTCCACCCCGACCTCCTCGCCCGGTGCCAGGCGGCGCAGAAGCCGCAGGGCCACATCCTCGAAATCGGCCAGGCGCTCGCGCAGGTACTCGTCCTTGACCGCTGCCATCCGGGACCGGGTGTCGTCGCGCACCTTCTGAACCGACGCCGCCGCCGTCAGCCCGCCGTCGATGGCGTCCCGGATCCGTCCGATCCAGCCGGTATCGCGGGCGATCAGACGGTAGGTCTCCAGCACGTCGCGATGCTCGCCGGCCGCCGACAGGGCCTCGGACTCCATGACCCGGTCGAGGCTCTCGTGCATATCGGCGAGGGCGGCGCGCAGCAGCTCGTGCTCGACCGCCGGGTCCTCGGCGACCACGCCGCCGATCACCACCCGCGGCTGGTGCAGCCGCGCCTTGCCAACGCCGATACCCTCGTGGATGCGCATGCCGTGGATCAGGACTGGCCCGCGCTCGCGGCCGGGGTCCCCGCCGGGCAGACTCATGGTCGCCAGCACCTCGGCCAGCACCATGGCCAGCGTCTCGAGCGACTCCACCTCCTCCTCGGTCAGCTCGCGCATCGACACGTGCTGCACGACGAGCACGCCGAGCACCCGGTCCGAGCGGCGGATCGGCACGCCGGCAAAGGACTGGAACGCCTCCTCCCCGGTTTCCGGGCGGTAGGCGAATTTCGGGTGCTTCTGCGCCTCCGCCAGGGTCAGCGGCAGGCGGGTCTCGGCGATATGCCCGACCAGCCCCTCGCCCGGCTGGAAGAACAGCCGGTGGACCGCCTGGGGGTTCAGCCCCTGGGTGGCGCAGAGTTCCAGCACGCGTCCGGGGCGCTGGACGTAGATGGAGCAGACCTCGGCGCCCAGTTCGTGGGCGATGACCTGAACCGTGCTGTCCAGGCGCTGCTGCGGCGTGCCGATCCCCGCCATGACGTCGCGCAGGCGGCGCAGCATCTCGCGGGGACCGCCCCCCGGTCCGGTGTCACGGGTTCCGGTGGGCGCGTTCATGGCATTCAGCCGTCACCGTCGGCGTCGAGGCCGTAGGCGGTGTGGAGGGCGCGCACGGCGAGTTCCGTGTAGTCGGAGGAGATCAGGACGCTGACCTTGATCTCGGAGGTCGAGATCACCTGGATGTTGATGCCTTTGTCCGCGAGGGTCTGGAACATGGTCTTGGCCACGCCCGGCTGGCTGCGCATGCCGACGCCGACGACACTGATCTTGCACACCCCCGGATCGGAGACGATGTCGCTGTAGCCGAGCTCGCTCTTCAGGCCGTCGAGCACCTGATGGGCCCGGTCCAGGTCGGTGGCGCCGACGGTGAAGGTGAGGTCGGTCGACTTGCCGTCCTGGCTGACGTTCTGGACGATCATGTCGACATTGACGGCGTTGTCCGCCAGCGACCCGAAGATGGCGCCGGCCACCCCGGGACGGTCCGGCACGCCGACCAGCGTGACCTTCGCTTCATCGGGGCTGTAGGCGATACCGGTGACGACTTGCTGCTCCACGATCTCTCCCTCGTCGACGACCAGCGTGCCGGGCTTGTCCTCGAAGCTCGAGAGGACCTGCACGCGCACGCCGTGCTGCATGGCCATGGCGACCGACCGGGTCTGGAGGACCTTGGCCCCCTGGGAAGCCAGTTCCAGCATCTCCTCGTAGGTGATGCGGTCGATCTTGCGCGCCTTGGCGGTGATCCGCGGATCGGTCGTGTAGACCCCGTCCACGTCCGTATAGATATCGCACCGGTCGGCATCCAGCGCGGCGGCCAGCGCCACGGCAGAGGTGTCCGACCCGCCACGCCCGAGCGTGGTGATCCGGTTGTCCGGCCCGATGCCCTGGAATCCGGCGACCACGGCGACCTGTCCCTCGGCGAAGCGCTGGCGCATCACCGTGGTGTCGATCTCGCCGATGCGGGCCTTACCGTGGATGCCGTCGGTCCTGAACGGGATCTGCCAGCCGAGCCAGGAGCGTGCGTTGACGCCCAGATCCTGCAGCGCCAGGGCCAGAAGGCCGACGGTCACCTGCTCGCCCGACGCGACGACCACGTCGTACTCCCGGGCATCGTGGAGACGCGCGATCTCATTGGTCCAGGCGACGAGCTGGTTGGTGGTGCCGGACATGGCGGACACCACGACCGCGACCTCGTTGCCGGCATCGACCTCGGTCTTGACGCGGCGCGCCACGTTCTTGATCCGGTCCGTATCGCCGACGGAGGTGCCGCCGAACTTCATCACGATGCGCGCCATCGTCCTGTCCGCTCCCAGTCTTCAGGGTGCCGGGCCCGATGCGCCTTTCGGTCGCAAAGCCTTGCCGGGCTGCGGCGGCGCTATCATTAGTATGGGGACTCCGCTGGAGCAAGCGGCAGCGCCGTTTAAAATTGCGCCGATCAGAATTGCGAGGAACCGACGATGCTGAGGTCATTGCTGCGCCGCGCCGCCCGTGCCCGGTCCGACGGGTCCGCCGCGAGCGATCCGAACCACGCGGGACCGGACGGTACCGCAGGGACAGTCGATGCGGCCGACATCGACCGCTTCGCGCGGCTGGCCGACCGCTGGTGGGATCCGGACGGGCCGCACGGGCCGCTGCACCGCTTCGTGCCCGTGCGGATGCAGGTGATCCGCGACGCCCTGGCGCCCCTCGCCACCGACGCAACCGGGCGCCGCGCCCTCGGCGGGCTCAGGGTCCTGGACATCGGCTGCGGTGGCGGCCTGCTGTCGGAACCGATGACCCGCCTCGGCGCCTCGGTCACCGGGGTCGACGCCGACGGCGCCGGGATCGCCGCCGCCACCGCCCATGCCGACGAGATGGGCCTGAAGATCGATTACCGAACCGGCGCCGCCGAGGACCTCGCAGCCGACGGCGACCGCTTCGACGCCGTCGTCGCCAGCGAGGTGATCGAGCACGTGGCCGACAAGGCCGCCTTCGTCGAGGCGCTCGCGACCCTGCTGAAGCCGGGCGGCGTGCTGGTGCTGACCACGATCAACCGGACCGCCCGCTCGCGCGCCCAGGCGATCGTCGCGGCGGAGTACATCCTGCGCTGGGTCCCGCGCGGTACCCATGACTGGAACCAGTTCCCGAAGCCGGCGGAACTGACGGAGATGCTGGAAGCGGTCGGGTTCGAGGTCGATCCGCCGATCGGAATGGTCTTCGACCCGGTGGACGGGACGTTCTCGCTGTCGGCCGATGCGCGGGTGAATTACGCGCTGGTGGCGCGGAAGACCAGCTGACACCAATACGCCCCCACGACTTCCCGGCCTTGAGCCGGGACCCAGGGAGTCAGTCGCTGGATCGACACGCTCAAATCCCAACAATCACGGCAAGCGGATGTCTGGGCCCCGGCTCAAGGCCGGGGAGTCGAGCTCTGGAATGTCCGGGGCGCACCCTTATTCATAACTCCGCTGGTCGTCGATCACCTTGCCGTCGTTCGCCAGACTGTCCGGGGCGACCAGCTCGACGCTCCCGCGCATCTTGGTCACGGCCTGGAGGGTCTCGGCGATGGCGGCCTTCAAGCCGTCATCCTGCGTGGCGACCTCGACCGAGAGCGTCATCGCATCCACGCCCTTCTCGCCGGTGACCGTCAGCCGAGCCCGGCCGATCTCCGGATGGCGGGCGGCGACCTCGGCGACCTGGGAGGGGTGCACGAACATGCCCTTGACCTTGGTCGTCTGATCGGCCCGGCCCATCCAGCCCTTGATGCGCAGGTTGGTCCGGCCGCACGGGCTCCCGCCGGGCAGGATCGCCGAGAGATCCCCCGTGGCGAATCGGATCAGCGGATAGTCCAGGTTCAGCACGGTCACCACGACCTCGCCCACCTCGCCGTCGGGCACCGGGTCGCCGGTGCCGGGACGCACGATCTCCAGGATCGCCCCCTCATCGACGACCATGCCCTGGCGCGCCGGGCTCTCATAGGCGATCAGCCCGAGATCGGCGGTCGCATAGGCCTGCAGGCAGGCCACGCCCATCTCTTCGATCTCGGCCCGCAGGCTCGGCGGCAGCGCTCCGCCCGACACCAGGGATTTCGTCAGCGAGGAGACGTCCTTGTCCGCCTCCGCGCCCTTTTCGAGCAGCGTCTTCAGGAAGGCCGGCGTGCCGAAATACCCGACGGGCTTCAGCGCCGCGATGGCGTCGAGCTGCTGTTCGGTATTGCCCACGCCCCCCGGAATCACCGGGCAACCCAGCGCCTCCGCGCCGGACTGGCCGATCCAGCCGCCGGGGGTGAGGTGATAGGCAAAGGTGTTGATCACCAGGTCGCCGCGCCGGAAACCGGCGGCGAACAGGGCGCGGGCGAAGCGGTAATAGTCCGACGCGTGCCCTTCCGGCTCGAAGATCGGACCCGGCGAGATCAGGACCCGCGCCAGATCGGACAGGGGCGTGGCGTTCAGGCCGCCGAACGGCGGGTTTTTCTGCTGCAGCCCGATCAGATCCGACTTACGCAGGACCGGCAGGCCGGCCAGCGCGCCGCGGTCGGTCACCGCGTTGGCGTCGACCTCCGCCAGGGTGCGGGCGAAGTGATCCGTGTTCGTCTTGGCGTGGGCGATATGCGCCGGCAGGCATTCCGCCAGGGACGCGGCGCGCTCGTCGGCGCTGCGGGTTTCGAGCGCGTCGTAGTGGTCGGCCATGTCTCCTCCGGCGGTCGGTTGCGGCGGGATGGGCGCGCGGGGCGGGCGCGCGGGGCGGACGCTCAGCCGAGCCAGCGCTTGCGGCGGCGGTAGTGTTTGACATCGCGGAAGCTCTGCCGGCCCTCGCCGCCAAGGCCGAGATAGAACTCCTTGACGTCCTCGTTGTTGCGGAGCTGCTCGGCCTCGCCCTCCATGACGACGCGGCCGCTCTCCAGGATGTAGCCGAACTTCGCGTAGCGGAGCGCGATGTTGGTGTTCTGCTCGGCCAGCAGGATGGTCACCCCCTCCTGCTCGTTGATCTGCTTGACGATCTCGAAGATCTGCTCGACCAGCTGCGGGGCGAGGCCCATGGAGGGCTCGTCCAGCAGGATCATCTTCGGCCGGCTCATCAGGGCGCGGCCGATGGCTACCATCTGCTGCTCGCCGCCGGAGGTGTAGCCGGCCTGGCTGGTGCGCCGCTCGCGCAGGCGCGGAAAGTAGTTGTAGACCATCTCGAGGTCCTGCTGGATCCCCTGGCGGTCGTTACCGCGGGTGAACGCGCCGGTGAGGAGGTTCTCCTCGACGGTCAGGTGCTCGAAGCAGTGGCGCCCCTCCATCACCTGGATGCAGCCGCGCTTGACCAGATCGTTCGGGCTGGAGGCCTGAACCGCCGCCCCGTCGAACTCGATGCTGCCCTTGGTGACCTCGCCCCGCTCCGTGCCGAGCAGGTTGGAGATCGCCTTCAGGGTCGTGGTCTTACCCGCCCCGTTGGCGCCGAGAATGGCGACGATGCCGCCCTTCGGAACCTCGAGCGAGATCCCGCGCAGCACCAGGATCACATGGTCGTAGATGACCTCGATGTTGTTGACCTTGAGCAGCGGCTGAGCCGTGTCGGAAGCCTCGGATACTACGCTCATCGGTTCTCGTCCTGGGTTGGCGACGGCTGGGTGCGGAGAGAGGCGGGAGCGCCGGCCGAAGCCGGCGCTCCCTCGTGTCGTGGATCGTCAGCCGATCAGGAGCATTCGCGCGGCGTGATGCCGTTCTCGTTCGCGTACTGGGCGGCGTCCTGTTCGATCAGCGGCCGGGTCAGGGCGGTGTCCGCCTGGATCCAGTCGGTCTTGATCTCCCACTCCGAGCCGTTCCACTGCTGGATCTTGATCGCCGGATCCTGACCCTCGTGGTTGCCGCAGGTGATGCTCACCGGCGGCATCAGGCCCGTCATGCCGAGTTCCTCGATCCGGGCGGCGGTGACGTTCAGGTTTTCCATGCCCCAGCGCATCTCCTCGCCGGTGATCACCCGATTGCCGTATTCCGCCTGGGCGGTGCGGATCGACTCGACCACATAGGCCGCCGCCGCCATGCCGCGGGAATACAGCACGCCGCCGATCTCCTCGCGGTTCCAGGATCCCTTGCCGGCGTCGTAGAGGGCATTGATGTCCTCGTAGACCTTGAAGTCGGTGCCCACGCCGTTGAACGTGGCGCCCTTGTAGCCGACGGCCCCGTCACCGGCCGGAATGACGTCCGGCTCGGCCGCCGCCCACCAGTTGCCGATGAACTTGTCCATCGGATACCTGACATTGGAGGCCTCGTTGATGGCGGTCGAGTTCATCGCGCCCCAGCCCCACATGATCATGTAGGCCGGACGGGAACGGCGGACCTGCAGCCAGATCGACTTCTGCTCGGTCATGGCCGCCGGCGGAACCGGGTACTTGTCGTAGGTGAAGCCGTACTTCTCGGCCAGGATGTCGAGGGTCGGGATCGGCTCCTTGCCGTAGGGGTGGTCAAGGTAGATGAACCCGAGGTTCTGGCCCTTCAGCTTGTCGTACCCGCCCTCCTGCTCGGCGATGTACTTGATCACCGCCGTCATCTGGTTCCAGTAGGTCGACGGGAAGTTGAAGACGTAGGGGAAGACCCGGCCGTCGGCGGCCGATGTGCGGCCGTAGCCCATCGACAGCAGCGGGATCTTGTCGGCCGTCGCCTTCTCGATCAGCGCGTAGGTGATGCCGGTGGACCACGGGTTGATCACCGTGGCGCCGCCATGCTGGTTCTTCACGCGGTCGTAGCACTCGACGCCGCGGTCGGTCTTGTAGCCGGTCTCGCACTCCTCGTAGATGATCTCGACGCCGTTGATGCCGCCGTCGCGGTGGTTGATCATCGCCAGGTAGTCGGCGAACCCGTGGGCCGTCGGCGTGCCGCTCGGCGCGTAGGGGCCTGTCTTGTAGACCAGATTCGGGATGAACTGGCCCTCGGCCTGCGCGGCACCGGCCAATCCCATCAGGCCGACCGCAGCGGCGGCCATGGTCATGGTAACTGAACGGAAGTTCATCTTCCTGTGTCCTCCCTGTTGGCAAAGCGATGCTTTGCTTCTTGCCGACGGCGGTCGGTGCGGCGATCGCCGCCTCGTGTCGCCGCCGGATCGGTACGTCCGCGCGTTTTCCCTACCAGTTGGCCTAGTACGGGAACGGCCACAGGCGCAGTTTCTCCTTCGTGATCGCCCAGAGTCGGGCGAGGCCGTGCGGCTCGACGATCAGAAAGAAGACGATGAGCGCACCGAACACCATGAACTCGAGATGGCTGATGAGTTCGGTGGGCACCTCCAGGCCGATCCATCCGGGCGCGCTGTTCAGGAAGATCGGCAGGAGGAAGATGAAGAAGGCCCCGAGGAAGCACCCGAGGATGCTGCCGAGGCCGCCGATGATCACCATGAACAGCACGGTGAACGACCGGAAGATGTCGAAGGCGGTCGCCTCGACGGTGTTGATGTAGCAGAACGCCCAGAGCACGCCGGCGACGCCGCAATAGAAGGAACTGACGGCGAAGGCCGAGAGCTTGGTCGGCAGCGGCTTGATGCCGATCAGCTCGGCGGCGATGTCCATGTCGCGGATCGCCATCCAGGTCCGCCCGATCCGCCCGCGCACCAGGTTGGCGGCGATCAGCGCAAGGATCACGGTGAAGGCCAGGATGAACAGGTATCTGGCCTCCACCGACGCCTCGGCCCCGGTGACGAGATAGCCGAACATCTCCCGCGGCGGCGCCGTCGGGACGCCGGAGATCGAGTAGTTCACGAACCACGGCACCTTCTGGAACAGCCAGAGCAGGAAGAACTGCGCCGCCAGGGTGGTAACCGCCAGGTAGAAGCCCTTGATCCGCAGGCTCGGCAGGCCGAAGGCCACGCCGATCATCGCCGCGCAGATGCCGCCGAGGATCACCACGGCCCAGATCGGCATCCACGGAAAGGCGGTGGCGACCTTGTAGCCCATGAACGCCCCGGCGGCCATGAACGCGCCGGTGCCGAGGCTGAGCTGACCGCAGTAGCCGAGCAGGATGTTCAGGCCGATCGTGGCGATCGCCATGATCAGGGTCGGGATCAGGATCGAGCCGAGCCAGTACTCGTTGCCGATCACCGGGATCACCAGGGCGGCGAACAGCACCACCGAGATGACGAAGATCCGGTCGAACGGGATGCGGAACAGGGCCTGATCGGCCGCGTAGCTCGTCTTGAAGATACCGGCTTCGCGATAGAACATCCTCAGACCCTCTCGATGATCTTGTCGCCGAACAGGCCCTGCGGCCGGTACAGCAGGAACAACATCGCCACAACGTAGGCGAACCATTCCTCGATGCCGCCGCCGATATACGGACCGAGGTAGATCTCAGCGACCTTTTCGCCGACGCCGATGATCAGGCCGCCGACGATGGCCCCCGGCACCGACGTGAAGCCGCCGAGAATGAGCACCGGCAACGCCTTCAGCGCGAGGATCGACAGCGAGAACTGTACGCCGAGCCGCGAGCCCCAGATGATGCCAGCGACCAGCGCCACCAGGCCGGCCACGGCCCAGACGATGATCCAGATCTGGTTGAGCGGGATACCGACCGACAGCGCCGCCTGATGGTCGTCGGCGACCGCACGCAGGGCCCGACCGATCCGCGTATAGGTGAAGAAGATGGCGAGCACGGCGACCAGCCCGCCGGCGATGATCGCGGCGGAGACGTCGAACTGCTGCACCATCATCACGCCGTCGGGGCCGATGAACCAGGCGCCGTCGGGGATGCCCACATCCAGCGGATGGACGTCCGCGCCCCACAGCAGCTCGCCGAACCCTTCGAGGAAGAAGGCGATGCCGATCGTCGCCATGAACAGGATGATCGGCTCCTGGTTGACCAGGTAGCGGAGCACGAAACGCTCCACCGCGAAGGCCCAGGCCACCATGATCGCCGCCGCCAGCACGAGCGCGACGATCAGCGGCAGCCCCATCTCGAGGAAGCCGACGAAGCACAGCGCGGCGAACAGGACCATGAAGCCCTGTGCGAAGTTGAAGACCCCGGACGCCTTGAAGATCAGCACAAAGCCGAGGGCGATGAGGGCGTACATCGTGCCGGCGAACATGCCGTTCAGCACGACCTCGATGAAGAACCAGAACTCAAGCATGCCGTCTCCGCCCGTCAATCTTCGTGGGGGACGCCGAGATAGGCGTCGATCACGTCCTGGTTCCGGCGCACCTCATCGGGCGTGCCGTCGGCGATCTTCCGGCCGTAGTCGAGCACGACCACCCGGTCGGAGATGTCCATCACCACGCCCATGTCGTGCTCGATCAGCACGATGGTGGTCCCGAACTCCTCGTTCACGTCCAGGATGAAGCGGGACATGTCCTGCTTCTCCTCGACGTTCATGCCGGCCATCGGCTCGTCCAGCAGGAGGATGCTGGGCTCCATCGACAGGGCGCGGCCGAGCTCGACGCGCTTCTGCAGGCCGTAGGGCAGCCGGCCCACCGGGGTGCGGCGGATTGACTGGATCTCCAGGAAGTCGATGATGGTCTCGACGAAGGCCCGGTGCTCGATCTCCTCGCGCTGGGCCGGACCCCAGTGCAGCGCCTGCCAGAAGAAGCCGCGGCGCATCTTCAGCACCCGCCCGGTCATCAGGTTGTCCAGGGTCGACATGCCGCGGAACAGGGCGATGTTCTGGAACGTGCGGGCGATGCCGTTGGACGCGGCGAAATGCGGATCCATGGCGGACATCGTCTTGCCGTGGAAGGTGATCGATCCCTTCTGTGGCTTGTAGAAGCCGTTGATGCAGTTGAGCATCGACGACTTCCCGGCGCCGTTCGGGCCGATGATCGCCCGGATCTCGCCCTTGCGGACCTCGAAGCTGACGTTGTTGATCGCCTTCACCCCGCCGAAGCCGAGCTCGATGTTCTCGAGCTTGAGCACGACCTCGCCGGCCTGTCTGTCGGGCGCCTGCGCCATATCGGCGTCCTCGTCCGCCCGAAGCCCTTCCACTGCAGCCACGCTCACCCCGCCTTCTTCAGTTCGTCCGCCGGCGCGCCGGCGCCGACCTCCATGATCTTCATGTCCGCCTGGATGCGGGACCGGCGGCCGTCCTCGAAGGTGACCTCGGTGTCGAGCCGCGCCGTCTTCGCGTCGCTGTAGAGCGAGTCGATGAGTTGGCCGTACCGCTCGCCGACCACGCCGCGGCGGACCTTGCGGGTCCGCGTCAGCTCGCCGTCATCGGCGTCGAGTTCCTTGTAGAGCAGCAGGAAGCGGCGGATGCGCTGGTGCTCCGGCAGGCCCTGGTTGACCGTCTCCACCTCGCCGCGGATCAGCTCGTACACCCGCTCGTCGGCCGACAGGCCCGTGTAGGAGGTGAAGCCGACGCGGTTCTTTTCGGCCCATTTCGAGACGATGGAGAACCGCACGCAGATGATCGCGGTCAGGAACGGTCGGCCGGAGCCGAGGATCACCGCCTCGCCCACATAGGGCGAGAACTTCAGCTTGTTCTCGATGTATTGCGGCGAGAACTTCACCCCGGTCGAGGTCTCCGCCATGTCCTTCACCCGGTCGATGACCGTGAGGCGCCCCTTGGCGTCGAAGTAGCCGGCATCGCCCGTATGCATCCAGCCGTCGCGCAGATCCGCCTCGGTCGCCTCGGGGTTCTTGTAGTAGCCGGTGAACATGTTCGGGTGCCGGGTCACGATCTCGCCAACGCCCTCGGGGTCGGGGTTCTCGATCTTCACCTCAGTGCCCTCGAACGGCACGCCGACCGTGTCGACGTCCAGCTCCTTGCCGTCCTGCAGGGTATAGGCGCCCAGCGTCTCGGTCTGGCCGTAGAGCTGTTTCAGCGGGATGCCCATGGCGAGGAACAGCTTGAACGTGTCGGGGCCCATCGCCGCCCCGCCGGTCGCCGCCGAGGTGACGTTGGCGAAGCCGAGCCGGTCGCGCAGCGCGCCCATGACCATCATATCGGCCAGGCTGGAGCGCCGCCCCTGCTCGACCGCCTCGACCGCGATCTTGAGACCTTTGTCGAACAGCCACTGGTTCAGGGAGGACGCGTCCATCATCCGCGCCCGCATGTCGGCGGCGATCTGCTCCAGGACCCGGGGGGCGAGCAGCAGGAAGGTCGGGCCGATCTCCCGCAGGTCGGCGAAGCTTGTCTCCTCGCTCTCGGGGAAGTTGATCTTCATCCGCGAGATCAGCCCGAAGCCGATGACGTAGACCTGCTCCATGATCCAGGGCAGCGGCAGGACCGAGACGTACTCGTCATCGGGGCCCTTGGGGTCGGCCTTCAGGTAGCTGTGGATGTGCCGCACGAATCGGCCATGGGGCAGCATCGCCAGCTTCGGATTTGAGGTGGTGCCGGAGGTGGTGCACAGGATCGCCACGTCGTCGCCCGAGGTCGCCGTGACCATGGCGTCGAACGCGCCCGGCGCCTTCTCGGCCGCGGCCTCGCCGTCGGCGATCAGATCGGCCAGGTAGATCAGCCGGGCATCCTCTCGCTTCCGCATTCCGCGGCTGTCCGCATAGACGATGTGCTTGAGCGTCGGCAGCCGCTCGCTGAGCGCCAGGAACTTGTCGACCTGCTCCTGGTTCTCGGCGTAGGCGAGCTTCACCTCAGCGTATTCGGCCAGATAGCCAACCTCATCCTCCAGGGCGTCGCGGTAGATGCCCATGGTCATGGCACCGGCGGCATGGGCGGCGATCTCGAAGGCGGTCCAGTCGCTGTCGTTGTCGCCGATCAGCGCGACAACGTCGCCCTTGCCGACACCGAGCTCGGCGATCGCCAGGGTGATGTGCTTGACCTTGGCGCCGTACTCGGCCCAGGTCGACTGGTGCCAGATGCCGAGATCCTTCTCGCGCACTGCGACGTCGGAGCCGTGGTTCTCGGCGTTGTATCGCAGCAGCTTGGGAAGCGTGTCGTAGACCGCCGGATCCGGATAAGCCATCTGCCCTTCATCCTCCACGTTCGCGTAGGGACGAAAGACCCGTCGCTCCGCCGAGCCGACTCCCTCACCGGCAGCCGCTAGCGGACGCGTTCCCGTTTCCATCCCTGACCTTGCCCCGCCCTTTGATCGTCCGCTGTCGAGGACGCTCCGTTCGGTGGCTTTATTTTTTTCGCCTGCCGAAGCAAGCTCTGGAATCGTTACGCCAATTCCTATTGCCCCGCAAGACACAAGCCATTGCCGAATTTGCACTAGACAGCGAATGCTGCGGCGCACAATCGGCGGTTCCCCAGGACTGAGCAGGCATGACCGACACAGCTCTCGCCCGGCTCGACGGGCCCTCTCCGACGATCGTCTTCCTGCACGAAGGGCTGGGCGCGATCACCATGTGGCGGCGCTTTCCCGACTCGCTGTGCGCGGCGGTCGGCCTCGGCGGAATCGTGCAGGATCGCGCAGGTCACGGCAGCGCCGATACCTTCCCCGATCCGGTGCGCGGCGGCCATCCGATCGACTATCACGACCGCGAGGCTGACGCCCTCGTCGCCCTGCTGGAGCGCGAGGGGATCGAGCGCGCGATCCTCTTCGGCCACTCCGACGGCGGGACCATCGCCCTGCTCGCGGCGGCGCACGCGCCGGACCGCGTGGCCGCCTGCATCACCGAGGCGGCCCACGTCTTCGTCGAGGACGTGACCCTGGCCGGCATCCGCGACGCCGTTGCCGCCTACGAGGCGCGGGAGAGCCGGTTGCGGGCCGCACTGCTGCGCCATCACGGGGCCGAGCGGGCCGACAAGGTGTTCTATCGCTGGGCCGACGCCTGGCTGTCCCCGCCCTTCGCCGCCTGGAACATTGAGCACCGGTTGCCCCAAATCCGCTGCCCGGTCCTGGCGATCCAGGGTCTGGACGACGAGTACGGGACGCCGGCCCAGGTCCACGCCATCGTCGATCAGGTCGGCGGTCCAGCCGAACCTCTGCTCATCGCCGGCAGCGGCCATGCGCCACATATCGACAGCGAGGACACCGTGATCGACGCCGTGCGTCGGTTCCTCGAGCAGGTCTGAGGATCTCAGAAAAAATTTGAGCAGCTTGGGATAAGCGGCGTGGGCGGCGACGTATACTCACAGTCACTGTCTGGAGGCGGCCTGCATGGTCACCGGTACCGAGATCCTGAATCACGTCCACCAGCTTCGCCGCTATGCGCGTCTGCTGTGCGGCAACGCCGTCGATGCCGACGACCTCGTGCAAACCACGCTCGAGAAGGCGGTCCGACACACCCATCGCTTCCGCGAGGGCCGGGACCTGCGGGTCTGGCTGTTCGCCATCCTGCACAACACCTTCAAATCCGCGATCCGGGAGAACCGCTCACGGCGGGACCGGGAGACCCTGTGGTTCGAGTCCGGCGCCGGGTCCGTCTCGGGCGGCCAGGAAATCAGCGCCGAGCTGTCCCGGGTGTTGGCCGCGATCGACGATCTGCCGCCGCAGCAGCGCGAAGTCCTGCTTCTGGTCTCGGTCGAGGGTTTCTCCACCGAGGAGATCGCCTACACCATGGACATCCCCGTCGGCACCGTCCGGTCGCGGCTCGCCCGCGGCCGGGAGCTGCTGCGCCGCACCCTCCAGCACGGCTCGACCGTCCACCCCCTGACCATCGTTGGAGGCCGCGATGCCCGCTAGGTTCGAAGATTGGGAGATCGGCGCCTATGTGGACGGCGACCTGCCGGAACAGCGCCGCCGGGAGATATCGGCGGCCGCCGAGACGTCGCCCGATCTGGCTTGCCGGATCGACGAATACACGCAGCAGAAGGCGTTTCTGGCCGAGCTGGCGGACCTGAAGGTCGAGGACGACATGCCGGATGAAATGCATGCCGCCGCCGTCCGGCTCGGCCGCTCGATCCGGCTGAGGAGCTGGCTGCGCCGCGCCTGGACGCTGACGGCCGGACAGGCCCGCGTAGCGGCGATGCTGCTGGTCGGCGCGGTCGTCGGCTGGAGTGCGCAGGCCGCCTTCTCCGACGCGGGCACGAACGGGAAACCAAGTCCGGCCGGTTTCATCGACGAGGCGACCGAGGCGCATCGGACCCTCTCGCTCGCACCGATGTTTGCGAGCGATGTCGCCACGGTCGACTTCGCCAAGCTATCGGAGATGTTCTCGGAGGTGATCGACCCGGTCGCGCTGAGAGCCGGCGGGCTGATCCTGACGAAGGTCGACATCGCCTCCACGGATAACGGGCCGGCCGTCCAGTTCCTGTTCTTCGACGCCGAGATGCGCCCGGTCTCCCTGCTCCTTTCAGTGAACAGCGCCATCGTGGACGCGATCGACCTCGCGGACGGCGAGACGGTGGTCACCAGCTACAACGACTTCGCGGTGGCCGTCGGGCGCCGCGATGGCGTCGCCTTCGCCGTCACCGCCGCGCTTCCGGAACGCCGCGTCGGTGAGATCGCCCGCCAACTCGTCGCCTCCGCCGGATTCTGACCCCATGTCCACCGCCCCGTTTCCGAAGTACCGTTCGGGCGATTTCGTGCCCGCGTTCATCGCCGACTCCCCGATCAACCCGCGCTTCGAGTTCGCCGCGGCCGCCGGCCGGACGGTCGTCCTCGCCTTCATCGGCAGTGCCACCCGGGGCCGGTCGCCGGCGGCGATCCAGGCTCTGCGGTCGGTCGAGGCCGCCCTGCACCGCCGGGGCATCCTGATCTACTTCGTCACCGCCGATCCGGCAGATCGCGCCAGCCCGGCCATCCAGTCGGAGGACAACCGCACCCTGCCGTTCTGGGACACCGATCTCGCCATCCACGATCTCTACGGGATGGTCCGTCGGGACGGTGCCGCAGAGGACGGCCGCGCCAAGCTGCACAACGGCTGCTTCGTGATCGGCCGCAATCTGCGCCTGATCGACTTTCTCGCCTTCGCGCCGTTCGACAGCTTCACCCAGCGGCTGGCCGGCGCGATCCGGCGCATCCCCGCGGATCCGCCCATGGCGCCCGTCGGCGGCCATGCGCCGGTGCTGCAGATCCCGGATGTGTTCGACCGAGGCCTCTGCCGGCAGCTCATCGCCGCCTACGAGGCGGACGGCGGCGGACCGAGCGGCATCATGCGCGACGTGAACGGCATCACCACCGGTTTCATGGATAACTCGGTGAAACGGCGCCGGGATGCGGAGATCCGCGACATGGGGCTCCTGAGCCGGATCCGCGACCATCTCCACCACCGGGTCGCCAGCGAGATCCGCAAGGCCTTCGCCTTCGACGCCAGCCGCGTCGAGCGGTTCATCGTCGGCTGCTACGACGCCGGCGACAGAGGCTTCTTCCGCGCCCACAGGGACAACGGCGGGCCGGGGACCGCCCACCGGCGCTTCGCCGTCTCGATCAATCTCAACGCCGAGGAATTCGAAGGCGGGGAGCTCTGGTTCCCGGAATACGGACCGCATCTCTACAAGCCGAAGACCGGCGCGGCCGTTGTGTTCTCGTGCTCGCTGCTGCACGAGGCCCGGCCGGTCACCAGCGGCCGGCGCTACGCCTTCCTGCCGTTCCTGTTCGACGACGCGGCGGCGAAGATCCGCCGGGAGAACCGCGCCCTGGTCAGCACGGCCGCGCCAGTACACGTTGGTCCGACACACGGTGGTCCGACACACGGTGGGCCGATACAGGTCGAGCCGGCGATGGACGGTCCCGCACAGGCCGCATCGCCCCAGGAGCTGGGAAGCTCCGCCGCTTAGGTCGCACGGTCATGCCCACGCTCTCGCTGTCTCTGGATGCCGATCAGCTCGACCGTCAGATCACGGATATCCGGGGCATTCTTAGGCTGCCCCGGCTGTCCGCCCGTCCCAGGGCGGATCTGGCCCAGCTTCTGGTCCTGCTCATGACCCTGCGTCGGGCACTCGACGAGAGCGCCTGACGCCGCCCGATCTCGCGCGGCGTCAGGTACAGGACATCAGGCGTCGGCCGCCGGCAGACGGATGATGAAGCGGGCCCCCAGGGTCTCGCCCGACGGGCTCTTGCGGTTCTCCGCCCGCACCGTCCCCTCATGCGCCTCGATAATCTGCCGGGATATGGACAGGCCGAGCCCCGAGTGGGTCCCGAACTTCTCGCCCTCGGGCCGCTCGGTGTAGAAACGGTCGAACACCGCCTCCAGCTTGCCGTCCGGCAGGCCGGGTCCGTCATCCTCGACCACGATGACCACCTCTCCGTTCTCCCGGTGCGCCCGCAGGCACACGGTGCCCTCGGCGGGCGAGAAGCTGACGGCGTTCTCGATGAGGTTGCGCAGCACCTGAACTAGGCGCCCTTCGTGGCCGTTCACCGCCAGGCGCTCCGGCGCCGACAGCTCGGCCCGCACGCGGGGCCCGCCCCGATCCTCGCGGGCGGCGCCGTAGACCTCCGCCAGAGTGCCGAGCAGGCCGCCGATATCGACGCGCTCCTCCTCCTCGCGGCTGATCTCCGCGGCGATGCGCGAGGCCGACGAGATATCGGTGATCAGCCGGTTCAACCGCTCCACATCGTCGACGATCACCGCCAGGAGCCGGCGCTGGCGCTCCGGGTCCTCCACGCGCGAGGCGGTCTCGACCGCACTGCGCAGGGAGGTCAGCGGGTTCTTGATCTCGTGCGCCACGTCGGCGGCGAACCCCTCGATCGCGTCGAGCCGGCGCCACAGCTCCTCGGTCATCGAGCGGATCGACCGCGACAGATCGCCGATCTCGTCACGGCGCCGACCGAAATCGGGGATGTCGATCCGGCGGTGCCGGTTGCTACGGACGAGTTCCGCCGCGTGGGCGAGGCGCTGGATCGGCCGGGTGATGGTCCGGGCCAGGTAGAGCGACAGGAGCACCGTGACGAGCAGGGTGAAGGCAAAGATCGACAGGATCTCGAACCGCACCTCGCGGACCGCGGTGTCGATCTCGTCGCCGTTCAGGGACAGCATGAGCGCGCCGAGCACCTGGCGGTAGCGCTGGACCGGCACGGCGGTGGAGAGAACCAGACCGCCCTGCTCGGTCTTGCGGACCGTGCGCTCCGTCGTCCCGGACAGCGCGCTCGCGACCTCGCGTAGCGGCGCCGTCTCCGACCCCTGTTCCTGCCAGAGGGGGAGCTGTCCACGGCGGGGCAGCCAGTTGACCATCGCGTTGTAGAGTTCTATCGCCAGCCGGGCCAGCGGCTCGTTTTCCATGGGTGGCGGCAGCGGCACGATCCGCACCGCCCCGGCGGAGCCCGCCAAGCGCCGGCTGTCCGCCAGGATCACGCCGCTCGGGTGGTAGACTCGGATCCGCGACGAGGTCACGACCGACAGGCGGCGTACGATCCGCTGCACCCGTACCGGATCCAGCCCTTCGTCCTGGATCACGTTCGGCTCGATGCCGAGTTCGCCGATGGTCCGGGCGATGACCTCAGCTTGGCGCGTGAGCGCGTCGAGTTCGCCGCGGATCAGGGCGTTCTGGTAGCGGTCGAGATAGAGCACCCCGACGAAGAGGATGGCGATCGAGACCAGGTTGATCGCCAAAATGCGCGCCGTCAGGCCGGAGACGGACGGCCAGCGCAGCCCGAACCCGCGACGGCGCCGGGACGCCTGGCGGGCACGCCCGCCGGCTTCCCGCGCCGACGGATGGTCGCCGTCCTCGCTCTTCAATCCGTCTCTGTCCGCCGCCGCCATCGGTCGCCCCACCGTCTCCGGACCCGGGTCACTCGCGATACCGGTAGCCGACGCCGTACAGGGTCTCGATCTTCGAGAACTGCTCGTCGGCGGACTTGAACTTCTTGCGGATCCGCTTGATGTGGCTGTCGATTGTGCGGTCGTCGACGTAGATGTTGTCGCCGTAAGCCGCGTCCATCAGCTGATCGCGGCTCTTGACGTGGCCCGGCCGGACCGCGAGCGCCCGCAGGATGAGGAACTCCGTCACGGTGAGCGGCACCTGCTTGCCGGCCCAGGTGCAGATGTGGCGCGCACCGTCCAGCACGAGCTCGCCCCGGACCAGCGGCGCCTCCGACTGCGGGTTGAACTCGTCCTGGGCGAGATCCTGACGGCGCAGCAGCGCGCGGATCCGCTCGATCAGCAGGCGCTGGGAAAACGGCTTGCGGATGTAGTCGTCCGCCCCCATCCGCAGACCGAGCACCTCGTCGACCTCGTCGTCCTTGGAAGTCAGGAAGATCACCGGCAGGGCCGACGACTTGCGCAGACGCTGCAGCAGCTCCATCCCGTCGAGCCGCGGCATCTTGATGTCCAGCACCGCCAGATCGACCGGCCGCTGGTTCAGGCCGCGCAGCGCCTCTTCCCCGTCCTTGAAGGTCCGCACCTGAAAGCCTTCGGATTCCAGGGCCATGGATACCGAAGTGAGGATGTTCTGGTCGTCGTCGACCAGCGCGATGGTGTTCGTCATTGTCCGCCCCTTTCTCGCAACGCCGTGTCGCCAGAGTTCGGGTTTGTCCCCCCAATCCGGCAAGGGCTTGGCCACATTGGGGCGAAGTGAGGGGGCGCGACCACGAGTTCGCCGCAATTCGGCGGCGCCCGTTCCGCCGGTGCCCACTGCGGTGTATAGCATGGGTATGACCGATCCGGACGCCAAGTCTTCCTCCCTTTCCCCGGCCGAAACCGTGCGGGGCCTGCTGCGCGCCTGCGACCGGGCGACGCTGGCGACCCTGCAGCGCGCGGACGGAGACAGGCCGACCGGCTGGCCCTACGCGTCGCTGGTGATGATGGCGGTCGACCACGATGCGTCGCCGGTGCTGCTGATCTCGACTCTGGCGGAGCACACGCAGAACCTCCTGGCCGATCCGCGCGCCAGCCTGCTGGTGGACGGCACGGCGGGGCTGGACGAGCCGCTCACGGGCGCCCGCGCGACGGTCATGGGACGGCTGGAGCGGAGTGACGATCCCCGCCACACGGCACGCTATCTCGCCCGCCATCCCTCGGCCGAGATGTATGCGGGCTTCAAGGACTTCGCGATGTGGCGGCTACGGGTGGAGCGGGCGCATCTCGTGGCGGGTTTCGGCCGAATCCACTGGGTCGATGGCGCCGAGGTGCTGGGGTCGTCGGGCCTTGCGATCGAAGCGCAGGAAGCCGGCGTGGTCGAGCACATGAACGAGGACCATGCCGACGCGATCGCTCTCTACGCCAACGTTCTACTCGGCCTGGAGGGCGACGGCTGGACCATGACCGGCGTCGATGCGGAAGGCGCGGATCTCCGCCGGGGCGGACAGGTGGCGCGCCTGCCTTTCGACAAGCCGATCGCGGACGCCGACGGCGCACGGGTGGAACTGGTCCGACTGGTGAAGCGAGCGCGGGCGGCGGAGCCGTCATAACGCGCAGGGCCAAGATTAACGGATCTTAGCCGTAAAAACGCCGGGTCTCCGCGATTTCTTGAATTCGACGGGCACAGAGCGTATATTTAGCGGCGGAGAAGAACGATGCTGCAACCGCTACTCACACCGTCACCCACGAACGCCCAGCCGAATGCCGGGCTGGTTGTGCCGCGGCCTGTGCAGCAGGAGCAGTCCTCCACCTCCACCCGCAACATCACGGCCAACCCGGTCCGGCAGACGGCGGAAGGGGACGAGGCCCGCGCCGACAGCGAGCAGGATCGCGAGCAGCGGGTCGAGGGCTCGCGCACGGCCTTCGCGTTCAACGGCGGCGGTGGCAGGGGCGCGACGGTGGACATCCTCGTCTGATCGCGGCCACCGCGGACGACCAGGATCGCTTATCATCAAACGCAGAGCGGCTCCCATGCGGGCCGCTTTTTTTATGGACGGTCCCGCGTGCGTGTTGCGGCCGGCGCTGGGGGCAGCCACACTCGCGCCATGTCCGATACCTCACACCCCGCCGACGGTACCCCGCGCGGCCCGGTCTCCCGCCGCATTCCGGATGGCGACAATCGCGAGCGGCTGGTCTGCGACGACTGCGGCTTCATCAACTACATCAACCCCAAGATCGTCGTCGGCTCGGTCGTCACCCTGGGAGACAAGTTCCTGCTGTGCCGGCGCGCCATCGAGCCCCGCGACGGCTACTGGACGATCCCGGCCGGCTACATGGAAGAGCGCGAGACGACGGTCGAGGGCGCGATGCGCGAAGCCTGGGAAGAGGCCTTCGCGAAGATCGAGATCGACGTCCTTCTTGGCATCTACAACATCCCGCGCATCAGCCAGGTGCAGATGATCTACCGCGCCCGGCTCCTCGATCCCGATGTGAAGGCGGGCGAGGAGACCAGGGAAGTCGGCCTCTTCACCTGGGACGAGATTCCCTGGGACGATCTCGCCTTTCCCAGCGTGCGCTGGGCTCTCGACCACTGGCGTCGAACCAGGGATCAGACGGACTTCGCGGCGTTCCCGGAGCCGGTGCAGGGATTGTAGAGGTTCACCTGCCTACGCGTCGTGCTGACGCAAGCCATGACCATACTGCCAGCGTGCCCCCATCGCAGGCCAAGTTTCTGGCGTCGTGGCTTGATCCTGATGTGCCTCAGGATGACGGCTTGGGGTGGGCACGGAGCGCTCACCCGCAGGTCGGGCAGCCCGGGCGCTTGCGGTAGCGGATCTCCTGCACCGACATGTCCAGCGCATCCCAGAGCATGAGACGGCCCCTGAGGGGCTCGCCGAGGCCGAGCAGAAGCTTGAGCGCCTCCGTCGCCTGCATCGTCCCGATGACGCCGGCCACCGCGCCGAGGATGCCCGCCTCCTCGCAGCGCGGGGTCAGCTCAGGGTCCGGCGCTTCCGGGAACAGGCAGCGGTAGCAGGGCGCGTCCGCCGCCGGCATCACCGTGGTCAGTTGGCCCTCGAACCGCGACAGGGCTCCCGCGACCAGCGGAATACCCGCCGCCCGGCAGGCGTCGTTCAGCGCGTAGCGGGTGGCGAAATTGTCGGACCCGTCAACGACCAGATCGGCGCCGGCGACGATCCGCTGCGCGTTCTCCGGCGTCAGCCGCTCCGCCACCGTCTCCACCGCGATGCCGGGATTGACTCGGGCCAGGGTCTCGGCGGCGGACTCCACCTTCGGCCGGCCGACCGCGTCGGTCATGTGGACCACCTGGCGCTGCAGGTTGGTCAGGTCGACGACGTCGTCGTCCACCAGGACCAGGGTCCCGATCCCGGCGGCCGCCAGGTACAGCGAGACCGGCGCGCCGAGCCCGCCCGCACCGAGCACCACGACCCGGGCGTCGAGCAGCCGTGCCTGCCCCTCCTCCCCGACCTCATCGAGGATCAGGTGGCGGGCATAGCGGTGGAATTCGGCTTCACTGAGCTCACGCATGAGGGGTGTTTTACTCCAGGCTGGTCCCACACACCACACTCCCCGGTCCTGTGCCGGAACCTAAGGCGGGACGTCTCGGGACTACCAAGGAATCAACAAGGGGATACGTGGCCCCCGGCACAAGGCCGGGGAGTGCCAACGGACGAGACAAGGCCGCGCTACACACCCGTAGAGCCGAAACCGCCCGAACCGCGCCCCGTCTCGTCCAGGCTCTCGACCTCGTCCCAGGCGACCCGGCTCACCGGTGCAACGACGAGCTGGGCGATCCGGTCGCCGCGCGCGAAGGTCACCGGCTCCTGGCCGAGATTGACCAGGATGACCTTGATCTCGCCGCGATAGTCGCTGTCCACGGTTCCCGGCGCGTTGACGCAGGCGATGCCGGAGCGGAAGGCGAGGCCGGAGCGGGCCCTCACCTGCGCCTCGTAGCCCAGCGGCAGAGCGATCGACAGACCGGTCGGGATCGCGTGGCGCTCAAGCGGGGCCAAGGTGAACGGCGCGTCGATGGCGGCGCGAAGGTCCATGCCCGCCGCCCCCTCGGTCTCGTAGGCCGGCAGCGGCAGATCGGCGCCGTGCCCCAGGCGGGTTATGCGGACGGGAACGGTCATGCGAAATGCTCGGCGATCCGTGCGGCGAGGCGTTTGCCGACCTCCGCCTTGGTCATGGCCGGCCAGTCCTCGACCCCGTCCGCGGTGATCAGATGGATGGTGTTGCTGTCGCCGCCGAAGGTGCCAGTGGCCGGCGACACGTCGTTCGCCAGGACCCAGTCGCAGCCCTTGCGCGCCCGCTTGGCCGTGGCGTGCTCGACCACCTTTTCGGTTTCCGCCGCAAAGCCGACCACCAGGGCCGGGCGGCCGGTCGGGCGCTGCGACAGGGTCTTCAAGATGTCAGGATTCTCGGCGAGTTCCAGGGTCGGAAGCCCCCCCGCCTCCTTTTTCATCTTCTGGTCCGCCGCGCTCGCCACCCGCCAGTCGGCGACGGCGGCGGCACAGACCACGATATCGGCCGGCAGCGCCGCCTCGCAGGCCGCCAGCATGTCCCGCGCGCTCTCGATGGGCACGGTCTTCACCCCGGCCGGTTCCGGCTCGCGGGTCGGTCCGGCGACGAGGGTGACCTCGGCCCCCAGCGCCCTGAGGGCGGCGGCGATGGCGTGGCCCTGCTTGCCGGAGGAGCGGTTGGCGATATAGCGCACCGGGTCGATCGGCTCGTGGGTCGGCCCACTGGTGACGATCGCCCGCTTGCCGGCGAGCGGGCCGGCGCTCTCGGCGAAATAGGCTTCCGCCGCGGCGACGATCTCCAGCGGCTCGGCCATGCGCCCGAAGCCGTATTCGCCGCAAGCCATATTGCCCTCGTTCGGCCCGACCACCCGCACGCCGCGCCCGGTCAGAGTCGCCAAATTCGCCCTGGTCGCGGGGTGCTCCCACATCCGCACGTTCATTGCCGGCGCGACCATCACGTCGGTATCGGTCGCCAGCAGCAGGGTAGAGGCAAGGTCGCCGCAGAGCCCGTTGGCCATCTTCGCCATCAGGTCGGCGGTGGCCGGGGCGACGACGATCAGGTCGGCCGAGCGCGAGAGCTGGATATGCCCCATCTCCGCCTCGTCGGTAAGGTCGAACAGGTCGGTATAGACCTTGTCCTCGGTGAGCGCCGACAGCGAGAGCGGGGTGACGAACTGCTCGCCCGCCTTGGTCAGCACCGCGCGCACGGCCGCTCCCCGCTCGCGCAACCGGCGGGTCAGGTCGAGCGCCTTGTAGGCGGCGATCCCGCCGCCGACGATCAGGAGAATGCGTCTGTTGCTCAGCGTCATGGCCGGGAAGGTAGCGCGAAGCGCTGCGGCGGGCGAGAGGGTTCGGGCCTGGCCCCTACCTCGCCCCCGTCCCCGTCATCCCGGACGTCCCCGGACCCGATCCGGGGGCGGGCCGGGACCGTACCGTCGACGTCGGGGCTGGGTCCCGGCCGAGCCCCGGGTCATACCCGGGCCTCACCGGGATGACGGTGGGGGAGAAACAACCAGCGCCCGTCAGTTCGCAACCGCCTGGCCGCCGTCGATGTAGAAGGTCTCGCCGTTCAGAAACGGGATGTCGTCGGCGACGATGGAGCCGACGAACCGCGCCACCTCCCAGGCCTCCCCCGGGGTGCCGCGCGGGATCGCCTTTTCGATGAAGGACCGGAAGCGCTCGTTGTCCATGTGGGACCGGTTCAGGTTGGTCAGGGTGAAGCCAGGGGCCACGTCGACCACGCGGATGCCCTTGCGCGCCCACTCCACCGCGAGGCAGCGGGTGATCGCACCGACCGCCGCCTTCGACGCGCAATAGGCCGCCGTATATTTCACGCCGATTTTGTCGTAGTGCGAGCCGATGTTGACGATCACCCCGCCACCGCTGTCGATCAGATGCGGGTAGGCCGCCTGGCACATGGCGAACAGGCCGACGGCGTTGGTGTTCAGCACCTCGGAGAACTCCACCGGCGAGAAGCTCTCACTGCGGCCTTCCTTATGGATGCCGGCGTTGTTCACCAGTGCGTGCAGCCCGCCGGTCTTCTCCGCCAACGCCTTAAGCGCCGCCGTCCCAGAGTCCGGATCGTTCACGTCGCAGGCGAGATTGACCATCCGGTCCGCGAGCTCGGCCGGGACCGGCTCCTCCTCCGGGCCGATCCCCTTGCGCGAGAGGCAGCCCACGGTCAGGCCACGGCGGGCCAGGTCGAGCGCCATTTCAGCCCCGAGGCCCCGCGAGGCACCGGTGACGGCGACGGTTCGTGTCTCGGTCATGGTCGGTCCAGGTCAGAGATGGCCGAGCTGGGCCCGGCGGAAGGCGATGCGCCGGTCGGCGGCGTTGAAGTTCCGCGAGGTCTGCTTCGGCGGCTTGGCGTCGCTGACCTTGAGATAGACGAAGGTCGGCCCGTCGGACCGCCGCAGCTCTTTGCTCGCGGCCTCGATCTGGTCCGGCGCGGTCACGGTCATCACATTGCGGATGCCGAGGCCCTTGGCGGTCAGCGCGAGGTCGGTGCCCATGGAGGTATGGGTGAGCTGGTTGCCGGTCTCGCCGTAGCGCTCGTTGTCGACGCAGAGGATGGACATATTGGTCACGCCCGCCCCCATCACCGTTGCCAGCGCGCCAACATTCATCAGCAGCTCGCCGTCGCCGCAGGCCACCAGGATCTGCTTGTCCGGCCGGGCGATCGCAAGGCCGAGGCCCATGGAGACGGACGCGCCCATCGCGCCGCCCAGGAGGAAGCAGTTGTCGGCGTCGGCTTCGATCGCGTAGAGGTCCTGCGCCGTCCCGGCGAGGCCGGCGACGATCAGGAAGTCGCGGTGGTTTCCGATGATCGCGGGCACCGCCTGGGCGCGGTCCATGCGCTGGTTGGAGCCGGTGATCTTGATATCGTCGGTCATGTCCGGTCCCCTCTTCAGAACGCCTTGGCGCCGATGAACTTCTGGGTCAGCAGAAGCGCCACGGCGCAATCCGACCGGAACGCCATGCCCATGGCGGCGACCGTCGCGTCCTTCAGCTCGTCCTCGCGCTCGACCTCGATGACATGTACGCCGATCGCCTCCAGGCAGGGCTTCACGGCCTTGCCCATGGGCACCTGCCAGGGGTTCTGTTCGCCATAGGTGCCGCGCATGGTGATGATCGCCAGGAAGGGGAAGCCGCCATTGGCCTGCAGAGAGAGCATGTTGATGCAGTTTCCCGTCCCGCTCGACTGCATGAGCAGCACCGCCTTCTTGCCGCCGAGATCGGCCCCGGCCGTCAGCGCGACGCCCTCCTCCTCGGTGGTGAGCGGGATCGAGCGGACCCGGTCGTCCTCCAGAGATTTCTCGATCATGACCTTATGCCCGCCGTCGGGGACATAGGCGAAGATCGACACCCCGCCTTCCACCAACGTGTCATAGAGCTCGGCGCCCCATACCGATTGGTCTGACATCTCCGCGCGTTTCCTATTTTTTCATTGAGCGTGCAACAACGCTAGCACGCTGATTTCCACGATTGTATGCAATATTTGACCCCGTCAGGCGCCGAACCGATCGTCCAGGCCCTGATGGAACGGCAGGTCCACCACCGCGCAATACTCTCCATAGGCATGCTGCGGCCCGGCCCCAGCGGGGGTGCCGTCGCGTTTCAGGACCGCCATGGCGTCGGCCACGGCCCGGGTCGCCGAGAACAGCGCCGTCACCGCATAGAGCACGACCGAGAACCCCATCGCCTGAAGGTCGGCGGCCGTCAGCTTGACCGTCTCGTTGCCGTCGACGATGGAGACCACCTTCGGGCCGTCCACACCTCTCGCGACCGCCTCCACCTCGGCGACGGTCTTGATGCCGTCGACAAAGACCAGATCGACGCCCGCCTGACGGTACAGTCTCGCGCGGCGGATCGCCTCGTCGGGTCCGAGCGCGCCGATGGCGTCGGTCCGACCGATGATCAGCATGTCGTCGTCGTCGCGCGCCTCGACGGCGCACGCAAGGCGCCGGGCGTTCTCCTCGGCGTCGATCAGGCGGATCCCGGCGAGCTGGCCGCAGCGTTTCGGCGCCAGCTGATCCTCCAGATGGATCGCCGCCACCCCGGCCTGGACGTATTCGCGGACCGTGCGGTGGATGTTCGACGGCCCGCCATAGCCGGTATCGGCATCGGCGATCACAGGAATACCCGTGGCGCGGACCATGTTGCGGGCGTGTTCGGTCATCTCCGTCTGGGTCAACAACCCGATATCCGGCGTGCCGAGCCGGCTGGCCGTCGCCCCTAGACCCGTCATGTAGACCGCCGGAAACCCCGCCTGCTCCACCAGCCGGGCGGAGATGCTGTCGGGCGCGCCGGGGGCCATCACGATCTCGCCGGACGCGATCAGGGCACGCAGGGGGGCGGCGGGAGAAGCGGTCATCGGTCGGACTCCGTCAGTTGGGTGCGCAGCGCCGGTTTCTGCAGCTTGCCGTTGGCGTTTCGGGGAAGCGGGTCGGCGGTCAGGGTCACCGTCTCGGGCACCTTGTAGTCGGCCAGCCGGTCGGCGCAGAAGGCCCGCACCGCCTCCCCGTCGAGGGCCGACCCCTCGACCGGGCGCACGACGGCGTGGACGCGCTCTCCCAGGACCGGATCCGGGCGGCCGACGACCGCCGCCTCGACGATCTGCGGATGATGGTTCAGGACATTCTCCACCTCGGCGCTGAACACCTTGTAGCCGGCGCGGTTGATCATGTCCTTGAGCCGGTCGAACACCTTCACGAACCCGTCGGCGTCGACGGTGCCGATATCGCCGGACCGCCAGGCGCCATCGACGAAGGCCTCGTCGTTGGCCTCCGGCCGGTTCCAGTAGCCCGGCACCACCATCGGCCCGGAGATCCAAAGCTCGCCAGTCTCGCCGGCCGGCAGAACGGACCCATCCAGGCCCCGGATCTCGACCCGGCCGCAAGGCACCACCTGACCGACGCTGTCCGGATGGGACGGGTTGAGCCCCGGCGGCATGATCGTCGTCGGGGAGGTCGTCTCGGTGGCGCCGTAGGCGTTCACCAGCACCAGGTTCGGCAGCACCCGGTCGAGCTCGGCGATGGTGGCCTCGGGCATGGGCGCGCCGCCGAAGCAGCCGATCCGCCAGGCCGACAGGTCGTGCTCGGCCAGATCCGGGCGCATGACCGCCAGCGTGTAAAGGGCGGGAACCAGGATCGTGTAGGTGATCCGCTGCCGCGCGGCGAGCGCCAGGAGATCGGCAATGCCGTAGCCCGCCCTCAGGGTGACCAGCGCCCCGCCGGCGATCAGCGTCGAATAGAAGATCCCGACCAGCCCGCTCACATGGCTGAGCGGGATCGCCGCCAGGGCGCGCTCCGCCTCGGTGAAGGACAGGCATCGCGAGAACGCGAGCGACGACTGGACGATGCCGAAATGGGTCAGCATCGCGCCCTTCGGACGGCCCGTCGTACCGGACGTGTAGAGAATGACGGCCACGTCCTCGGGGTTGATCTCCGGGTCGATCGCCGCTCCCGTCGCCATCGGGTTTCCGGCCAGAAGGTCCTCGAACGGCCGCGCGCCGGAAGCCCGGCCGCCGACACAGAACCGGAGCCGAAGATCGGGCACGGCATCCGCGGCGGGCACGCTCTCGGCCAGCGCCGCCTCGTGGATCAGCACGGCCGCCCCGCAATCGGTCAGCAGAAACTCAAGCTCGGCCCGGCGCTGGCGGATGCCGATGGGCACGCAGATCGCGCCGAGCCGGTTGCAGGCAAGAAGCGACGCCACGAACGCCCAGCCGTTGTCGAGCAGCAGCGCCACCCGGTCGCCCGGTCCGACCCCGAGCGCCGCAAGCCCGCCGGCAATCCGCGCGATCCGGCCGTCCAGCGCGGTGAAGGACAGCCGCTCGTCGTCGGCGACCACCGCGTCGCGCTCGGGGAAGCGGGCGACGAGGTCGCGGAACAGGGCCGCGAGGTCCGCCGGCCGCTCCGCGTAGCACCGGACCTCCCGGCCGTCGTAGTGGGTCTCAACGGCGGTGGCGCCGATCTTTCCGTCCCAGAACCGGTCCTGCGGCGCCGGGTCTAAGGCGCCGGCCACGGACCCTCTCCCGGCTCGGCAAGACGTGGGCCGACATCGCGCGCGCCGGTGTCGAGATTGCCCGGCTCGCGATACTTCCGAAGCTCGAGCCGTCCGATCTGATTGCGGTGGACCTCGTCCGGACCGTCGGCCAGCCGCAGCAGGCGGGCGGTGGCGTAGGCGGAGGCGAGACCGTAGTCGTTGCTGGTCCCGGCGCCGCCGAAGGCCTGGATCGCCCAGTCGATCACCTGGCAGGCCATGTTGGGCACCGCGACCTTGATCATGGCGATCTCGGCCCGCGCCTCCTTGTTGCCGACCGTGTCCATCATCCAGGCGGCCTTCAGGGTCAGCAGGCGGGACTGCTCGATCAGGATGCGGGCCTCGGCGATGCGCTCCAGCGTCACGGTCTGCTGCGACACCGGAGTGCCGAAGGTGACCCGCTGCTCCGCCCTCCGGCACATCTTCTCGAGCGTCCGCTCCGCCAGCCCGATCAGCCGCATGCAGTGGTGGATGCGCCCGGGACCGAGCCGCCCCTGGGCGATCTCGAAGCCGCGCCCCTCGCCCAGGAGCATGTTGCATGCCGGCACCCGCACGTCCTTGAAGTCCACTTCCGAGGCCCGGTCGGGCACGGCGTAGAAGCCGAAGACCGGGATCGGCCGGATCACGGTGACGCCGGGCGTATCCTTGGGCACCAGGATCATCGACTGCTGCTTATGCCGGTCCGGATTGTCCGGATCCGACTTGCCCATGAAGATGATGATCTTGCAGCGCGGGTCGGTGGCGCCGGTGGTGTACCACTTGCGCCCGTTGATGACGTACTCGTCCCCGTCGCGGCGGATCGAGCTCTCGATGTTCGTGGCGTCGGAGGAGGCGACCGCCGGCTCGGTCATGGCGAAGGACGAGCGGATCTCGCCCGCCAGCAGCGGCTCCAGCCACCGCTTCTTCTGCTGCTCGGTGCCGTAGCGGACCAGCACCTCCATGTTGCCGGTATCGGGTGCAGCGCAGTTGAATACCTCCGGCGCCAGGGGCGAGCGGCCCATGACCTCGCAGAGCGGCGCGTAGTCGGTGTTGGAGAGGCCGGCACCAAGCTCGCTGTCCGGCAGGAACAGGTTCCAGAGACCCGCCGCCTTCGCCTTCGGCTTCAGCTCCTCGACCACCGGCTGAACCTTCCAGGGCCCCAGCTCTGCGGTCTCCGCGTAATAGCGCGCCTCATTCGGGTAGATATGCTCGGCCATGAACGCTTCGATCCGCGCGCGCAGATCGAGCACGGCGGCGGCATGCTGGAACTCCATGGTTCCTCCCCTCGGGCTTGCGGCGAGCTTTGACCGCCCGTCCTTTGGGGCAAGCCTGCCACGCTGGCGCATGCGGGTGAAGAACCCGAAATCCGAAGCACCCGGGTCAGGACAGCCTTGCAGACGGCAATGGAGGAGAATAGTTTGGATCCATGGATCCAAATAGTCATACGGAGATCGCGCTCCGCCTTCGCGAGGATATCCGCAGCGGGCGCATCGCCGCGGGCGCGACGCTTCAACAGGAAGCGCTGGCTGAGAGGTTCGGGGTCAGCCGACAACCGGTCCGCCTGGCGATCGAGAGCCTTCGAGCCGCTGGATGGATCGAGCCGGGGCACGGCCGAAGCATGAGAGTCTCGGCAATGACGGCGTCTGCCCTACGCGACCTTGTCGACGTTCGCCGGTTGATCGAGGGCGAGGCGCTGGCTCGGGCGATCCCACGTCGCAGCGACCGGGACATCCTGGCGGCCACGCACCTGCAGGAGCGGATCGAGATAGAGTCCGACCCGGCGGTCCTGGAGTCGCTGGACGCCGCGTTCCATGCAGCGCTCTACCGACCGGCAGAAAATCCCAGACTTCTGGCTCTGATCGACGACCTGCGCGGCGAGGATCGGCGCCCCTATCACGAACAGCAGCCGAAAACGCCGATCCGCAAAACCTGGAGCCGCCAGCACCGCGACCTGCTGGACGCCTACCGGGCCGGCGATGCGGCGCGAGCGGCGGCGTGCCTCGATCTCCACCTTTCTCTACTTCTGGAACGATAGGACCCGTCATGGTCGAGCGTTTCGCCGCCACACCGGAGCCGCCCTACTACGCGGTGATCTTCACCTCGAGCCAGACCGAATACCTGAAAGGCTACGACGCCATGGCCGAGGCCATGGTCGAACTCGCTCACGCCCAGCCCGGCTGCCTCGGCTCGGAGAGCGCCCGCACGCCGGACGGGATCGGCATCACGGTGTCCTACTTCACCGACGAGGAGTCGATCCTGGCCTGGAAGGCCAATGCCAACCATCTCGGCGCGCAGAGGCTCGGCAGGGAGCGATGGTACGCCCATTACGAAGTCCGGGTTGCAAGAGTCGAACGCGCCTATTCCGGTCCGCAGGGGCGGTAAGGTATCGACCTGCGGGCCTCAGACCCGGTTCAGGAGACGGGCGCGGATGGTGCCAGGCAGCTCGCGGATCTTCTCCAGGATCTCGACGCCGTTCTCGACCTCGCCACCGACATCCAGCACCACGTAACCGATCTGGCCATCTGTCTGGTAGTGCTGGGCGACGATGTTCAGACCCTGGCGGGCGAACAGGTCGTTCAGGCGTCCCAGCTCGCCGGGCTCATTGCGCTGAACCTGGATGAAGCGGGTGACAAGGGTGCCCTTGGGGAGCTGCACCTCGGGGAAGTTCACCGCGCCCATGGTCGAGCCGACGTCGGAATACTCGACGAACTTGCGCGCCACCTCGTCGCCGATCCGCTCCTGCGCCTCTTCGGTGGAGCCACCCACATGCGGGGTGAGGATCACGTTGTCGAGGCCGCGCAGCGGGCTCTCGAACGCATCCTTGTTCGACTTCGGCTCGGTCGGGAAGACGTCGACGGCGGCGCCCGCCAGATGCCCGTCCGTCAGTGCCGCGGCCAGGGCGTCGATATCGACCAGGCTGCCCCGGGCATTGTTGATCAGGAAGGCGCCCTTCTTCATCGCGCGGATCTGCTCGGCGCCGACCAGTCCCCGGGTCTCGGCGGTCTCCGGCAGATGCAGGGAGACCACGTCGGACTGAGCGAGCAGGGCGTTCAGTGACTCGGTCGGCTCCACATTGCCGTGGCTGAGCTTGTCCGTGCGGTCGAAATAGATCACCCGCATGCCCATCGACTCGGCCAGGGCGGCGAGCTGCGTGCCGATGTTGCCGTAACCGACGATCCCCAGCGTCTTGCCGCGCACCTCCCGCGACCCGATGGCGGTCTTCGCCCAGCGCCCGTCATGGGCGGCCATGGATTTCTGGAACGCGCCGCGCATCAGCATGACGATCTCGGCGATGGTCAGCTCGGCAACGGAGCGGGTGTTGGAGAACGGCGCGTTGAAGACCGGGATGCCGAGCGACGTCGCCTCCCGCAGGTCGACCTGGTTGGTCCCGACCGAGAAACAGCCCACCGCAACCAAGGTCCCGGCCGCCCGCAGCACCTCGGCATTGAGCTGGGAGCGCGACCGGATCCCGAGCATGTGGACACCCTGCAGCGCCTCGATCAGCGCCGCCTGGTCCATGGCGCCGGACATCTCCTGCAGGTTCGTGTAGCCGGCGTTCAGCAGGATCTCCTTCGCGGTGGGGGAAATCCCTTCCAGCAGGAGAATCCGGATCTGGTTCTTCGGACGTGACAGTCCCTTTGCCATCTGGCTGGGTCCGTTTTCGGTTTCGAGATGCGGCGCGTTTTACCTCATATGCTGCGCCGCACCAAGCGGTCACGCCGGCCGGAGCCGCATGCCCGCGCCGCCCTCCTCGGACCGATCCGGGGCCGTGTCGTCGCCCCGGCTTCCCAGCATGAACAGCAGGAAGGCGGCGATCGCGATGTGCAGAACGTTCCAGGCGATGCCGTTCAGGAAGGCCGCCATGTAGCTGAGGGTCAGGTCGTAGATCGCCCCGGACATCCAGCCGCCGAGGCCCATGCCGACCAGGGTCGCCGACAGCACCACCCCGACCCGAACCCCCGCCTGGGAGGCCGGGAAGAACTGCCGCACGATGAGGGCGTAGGTCGGCACGATGCCGCCCTGGGACAGGCCGAACAGGGCGGAGACCACGTAGAGCGGCACCAGGCCGTCGAACGGCAGGAACAGCAGCAGCGCCAGAGCCTGCAGCGCGGAACTGAGCAGCAGCGTCTTCAGCGCGCCGATCCGATCCGCCAGCGCGCCGCAGATCAGTCGGCTGACGATGCCGGTGGCCAACATCAGCGACAGCATCTCGGCGCCCCGCTGGCTGTCGTAGCCGAGCTCAAGGCAGTAGGCCACGATGTGGACCTGCGGCATCGCCATCGCGATGCAGCAGGCAAGACCGGCGACGATGAGCAGTCCCTGGAGCACCGGGCTCGGCAGGGGCGGCCGCCCGTTCCGGCCCCGAGCGGGAGGCGGCGGCGGCGCATGGCCGATCGGCGACCGCCGGCGCAGGGTCAGCGCCATCGGCACCACGGTGACGACGCAGAAGACACCGATGATCTGGTGGGTCTCGCGCCAGCCGATATCCTGGATCAGGTAATCGATGATCGGCGGCCAGACCGTGCCCGCCAGATAGTTGCCGCTGGCGGCAATGGCGACGGCGATCCCGCGGCGGCGCAGGAACCAGTGGGAGATGTCGGCCAAGAGCGGGCCGAAGGTCACCGCCCCGCCCAGCATGCCGATCAGAAGCGCGTGCTCGGCCGAGAAGATCCAGATGGTCGGCGCATGGCTGGTCGCCCAGTACCCCACGCCGAGGGCGACGCCGCCGAGGCAGAGCGCCGGCACGATCCCGACGCGGTCGGCCAGCTTGCCCATCACGACCGTCCCGATGGCGACGCCGATCAGGGTGAAGGTGTAGGGCAGCGACGCGTCCGCCCGGCTGACGCCGAAATCCGCCTCGACCGCCGGCAGCACGACCACCACCGACCACAGGCCGGCGCCGCCGATCATGCTGATCAGCAGGCACATGGCGAGGCGGGCCCAGGCGTAGGGACCGTCTATGTCCGCCGGCGCGTCGGAGTCGTAGCCCGGCCCCGCCGCGCCCATCCCGGATCGGCTCATCGCGCCGCCTTGGCCAGCGCCCGTTCCACGTAATCCAGCCGGTCCTGGCCGTAGAAGTTCTCGTCGTCCACGAAATAGGTCGGCGCCCCGATCACCCCGCGGATGACCGCCTCGCCGCAGTTGCGTTCGAGCTCGGCCTGGACCGCGTCGGTCATCGCCTCTTCGATCAGCGCCCGCGGATCGCCGTACCCGGCCTGGGCGACCAGATCGGCCACCACGTCCGGATCGGCGATGTCGCGGTCGAAGCGCCACAGCGCCTCCAGGACCAGCAGGCTTAGCCGGTCCACATCCCCCGCCTCGCCGCGGCCCACGGCCCGCTGGCCGGCGATAACGATGCCGCTCGGCAGTTCGACCGGTCCCATGTGGTGGATCGGCTCACGCAGGATCTCGACCCCGTGGGCCTCGGCGCAGCGCAGAGCATCGACCATGGCGTAGTGCCGCAGCATGGTCGGACGCTCGCCGAACTGCATGCCGCCGATCGGCGGCATCGTCTTCGACAGCAGGATCGGCCGGTGGACGATCGTCCGCCCGTATTTCGCCGCCAGGGCGTTGAGCCGCGCGGCACCGATATAGGTGAAGTTCGAGCGGGTGGAGTAGTAGTAGTCGATGGTCTTCATGCCGCATTGCTCCCGGCTTCGTTGGACAAGGTGACCGGCTCGGGCGCGGCCCGACCGCGGATCATGTCGGAGGCCTTCTCGGCGATCATCATGGTCGAAGCGTTCAGGTTGGCCGACGGCATCGTCGGCATGACGGAGGCGTCGACAACCCGCAGCCCCTCCAGCCCGTGCAGCCGCAGGGTGTCGTCCACCACGGCCAGCCGGTCGTCGCCGGGTCCCATCCGGCAGGTGCCCATCGGATGGAAGGTCGTCGTCCCGCGGTGCCGCGCCGACTCGAGCAGTTCGTCGTCGCTGGCCACGCCGGGGCCCGGATAGGTCTCGCCGGCGTTGTACTGGGCCATTGCCTTGGACGCCATGATCTGCCGGGCCAGCTTCATCGCGGCCAGCAGGACGCGACGGTCCTCCTCATGGTCGAGATACTTCGGCTGTATCACCGGCGCCTCGAACGGATCGGCGTTGCGCAGGCGGACATAGCCCTGGCTTTCCGGACGCTGCTGCCAGGACGCGATGGTCATTCCCGGCTCGCGCTCCAGCGCCGACTGGACGCCCTCGGCATAGGAGGCGGGCGTGAAGGTGAACTGGATGTCGCCGAACTGCAGGGCCGGATCGGAGCGCCAGAAGCCGTAGACCAGGGTCGGGCTGATCGCCAGAATGCCCTTGCGGGTGGTCAGGTACTTCATCACCTCGCCGGCCAGCTTCAGGCCGCGGGCGCGCTCGTTGATGCTGTCGGTGTTCTTGACCCGATAGGCGAAGCGCGGCGCGTAGTGGTCTCGCAAGTTCTCGCCTACGCCGGGCAGCGCGTGTTTCACCTCGATGCCGTGCTGGTTCAGATGTTCCGGCGCACCGATGCCGGAAAGCTGCAGAAGCTGAGGTGAGTTGTAGGTGCCTCCGGACAGGATCACCTCACGGTTCGCCCTCACCTCGCTCGGGATGCCGTGCCGGCCGCCCTTGTTGTAGCGCACGCCGGTCACCCGCTTGCCGTCGAGCGCCAGTTCGGTCGCGTGGGCGTGGGTGATGACGGTCAGGTTCGGCCGCTTCATCGCCGGATGCAGGTAGCCGCGCGCCGCGCTCAGCCGGCGGCCGCCCTTGATCGTGCGCTGAGCGTAGTTCACGCCCTCCTGCTTCTCCCCGTTATAGTCCGGGTTCTTCGGGATGCCCTGCTCCACGCAGCTCTCGATGAACGCTTCGGTCAGCGGGTGCGACCAGTCGATGTCGGTGACGGTCATGTTGCCGTCGCGGCCGCGGAACGTGTCGTCGCCCTGGCCCTGCCGGCTCTCGCAGCGTTTGAAGTAGGGCAGCACGTCGGCGTAGCCCCAGCCGCGGTTGCCCATCTGCGACCAGGTGTTGAAGTCCAGCCGCTGGCCGCGGTTGTAGATATGGCCGTTGATCGAGCTCGACCCGCCCAGCGTCTTGCCGCGCGGCGCCTTGATGCTGCGGCCCGCTGTCCAGTGGCTCGGCTCCTGCTCGTAGAGCCAGTTCACCGACGGATCCAGGATGGTCTTCATGAAGCCGGCGGGGATGTGGATGAACGGGTGCCAGTCGCTCGGTCCGGCCTCGAGGACGCAGACGGACGTGCCCGGATCCTCGCTCAGACGGTTGGCGAGCACCGAACCGGCGGAGCCGGCACCGACGATGACGTAATCGAAGCTGTCCATTGGAACACGATCCGGATCTTGATGCTGTCCCGAAGGCACGGGAATGACGGCAGTCCTAGCACAGAGAACGGGCCGTACGGGAGAGAGAAGCGGGCGATTTTGACTGTGCCGCAACGGCACGAATGCTTGTGCGACCGCGAAGAAAATTGTGCACCCGCGAACGCAACCCAAAACCGGAGGCCGACCTCTCAGAGGCGCCGCGCCGGCCAGGTACAGAGATCGCGCACAAAGCAGCTCTCGCACCGGGGTGCCCGCGACCGGCATACCTTCTTGCCGAACTCCAGCAGCCAGAGGTGGCCGTCCATCTTCGCCCAGGCGGGCGCGCGGTCATCCAGCGACCGGGCGGTCTCGGCCTCCGTCTTGCCCCGCGCCAGGCCGAGCCGGTTGCAGACCCTGTGCACGTGGGTATCCACCGCGATGGCGGGCTCGCCGAAGGTGAAGAGCAGCATGATGTCGGCGCATTTCCGACCGATGCCCGGCAACGCCATCAGTCCCTCGCGGGTCCGGGGTACGACGCCGCCGGTGGCCTCCAGCAGATGGGCGCAGAGCCTGCGAAGATTCCGTGTCTTAGTGTTGTAGAGGCCGCAGGGCTTGATCGCCGCCGCGATCACCGCGTCGTCCAGGGCCAGGATGCCGGCCGGCGTGTCGGCCAGCGCGAACAGCGCGTCCCGGGCCCGGGCGGTGTTCTCGTCTCGGCTCTGGGCCGACAGCAGGCACGACACCAACGCCTTGAACGGCTCCGGGTCCTCTTTGACATGGGGCTCGCGCGGCCCCGGCGGTGCGCGCTCCGCCAGCCGGCGGAACACGGTTTCGACATCTTCCTCGCTCAACATGATCCCGATACGCTTCCGCCGCCTTTCCGGATCGCACAGGAGGTCCCATGCCCCAGCCCGCCGCCCTGATCTTCGACTGTGACGGGGTCCTGGTCGACTCCGAGGCGATCGTGATGCGGGTGGAGCGCGACCTTCTGGCCGAGGTCGGGCTGACCTTCGAGACGGCGGACTACGTGACCCGCTTCACCGGACTCTCCTACGACGACTACTTCGCCGCCCTGGATGCGGAGAAACGGGCGCGCTCCGGTAACGGTCTGCCCCGCGCGCTTTACGACCGGATCAAGGACCAGAGCACCGCCGCCGTCGAGCGCGACCTGGAAGCCGTCTCCGGCATCGCCGATCTGGTCGACGCTGTATCGGTGCCCGCCGCCGTCGCCTCCTCGTCCTTTCCCTGGTCGCTCGACATGAAGCTGCGCAAGACCGGGCTCTACGACCGTTTCGCGCCGCATATCTACTCGACAAAGCTGGTGGCCAACGGCAAGCCGGCGCCGGACATCTTTCTCTACGCCGCCGAGCGGCTGGGGGTCGCGCCCTCCGCCTGCGCCGTGATCGAGGACAGCGTCAACGGGATTCGGGCGGCCGTCGCCGCCGGGATGGCCGCCTGGGGCTTCACCGGCGCCGGGCACGCCGATCCGGCACTGGCCGACCGCCTGGCCGCCGCCGGCGCGGAGTCCGTGTTTGACAGCCATGCGGCGATTGCGCTCCGCTTGAGCGGATAACAAGAAGAACCTAGATCGGGAGGAGTTCATGGCCGCGAAACAGGTCGACATCGCCATCGTCGGCGCCGGCTTCGCCGGCATGTACATGCTGCACCGGGCGAGGGGCATGGGTTTGCGGGCAGTGGTGTTCGAGACCGGCGACGGGGTCGGCGGCACCTGGTACTGGAACCGCTATCCGGGCGCCCGCTGCGACGTCGAGAGCATGGAGTACTCCTACCAGTTCGACGACGACCTGCAGCAGGAATGGTCCTGGTCCGAGCGCTACGCCGCCCAGCCGGAGATTCTGCGCTACGCCAACCACGTGGCCGACCGCTTCGACCTGAAGCGCGACATCCGGTTCGAGACCAGGGTGACCGCCGCCCATTTCGACGACGCGGGCGGGCTCTGGCATATAGAGACCGAAAGCAGGAATGGTGGGGTCGACACCATCGCTGCGACCCATCTGGTGATGGCGACCGGGTGCCTGTCCTCCGCCAACGTTCCGCATTTCGAGGGAATGGAGGACTTCAAGGGCGACTGGCACCACACCGGGCGCTGGCCGAAGGAGGGCGTGGACTTCACCGGCAAGCGGGTGGCGGTGATCGGCACCGGGTCCTCCGCCATCCAGTCGATCCCGGTGATCGCGCGGCAGGCCGAGCACCTGACCGTCTTTCAGCGCACCCCGAACTACGCCGTGCCGGCCCACAACCATCCGGTCGATCCGGAGCGCGAGGCCTGGTTCAAGGCGCACTACAAGGAGTTGCGGGAGAAGGCGAAGCAGGGCCGCTCCGGCCAACTTTACTCGGTGCGCGATCTGCCCTGGGGCAGCGAGCCACTGGAGACGGCCAAGGCGGAGTTCGCCCGGCGCTGGGACCTCGGCGGCTTCTCCTATCTCGGCGCCTATGTGGACCTGCTGGTGAACAAGGAGGGCAACGCCGTCGCCGCCGAGTTCGTGCGCGAGAAGATCCGCGAGACCGTGAAAGATCCGGAGACGGCGGAGCTGCTCTGTCCGACCAGCGTGATCGGCTGCAAGCGGCTCTGCGTCGATATCGGCTATTTCGAGACCTACAACCGGGACAATGTCAACCTGGTGGATATCTCGAAGGATCCGATCGAGCGGCTGACGGAAAAAGGGCTGATCACCGGCGGCAAGGAGTACGCCTTCGACGCCATCGTCTTCGCCACCGGCTTCGACGCCATGACCGGATCGCTGAACCGGATCGACATCCGCGGGCGCGGCGGCCTGCCCCTGGCGGAGAAGTGGGAGGCGGGCCCCCGCACCTATCTGGGGCTCACCACCGTCGGCTTCCCCAACCTGTTCCTGATCACCGGGCCGGGCAGCCCGTCGGTGCTCACCAACATGCTGCCGACCATCGAGCAGCATGTGGACTATGTCAGCGACATCATCGAGCACCTGCGCGCTCACGGGCAGACCACGATCGAGCCGGAACAGGATGCCGAGGACGCTTGGGTCGACCACGTGAACGCCATCGCCGGCGGCACCCTCTATCCGAGCTGCAACTCCTGGTATCTCGGCGCCAACGTCCCCGGCAAGCCGCGGGTGTTCATGCCCTATCCGGGATTTCCAGCCTATGTGAAGAAGTGCGAGGAGATCGCCGCGGCGGGGTACGAGGGTTTCCGGCTGGAGTAGCCGGCTCTCCTCCCTCTGTTCACTCCCCGGATTTATTCCGGGGCAAGCCCATGGCCCGACGCGAAGCGCCTTACGTCCTGGAATATCGACGGGTTCGCCCCGGAATAAATCCGGGGAGTGCGTTTAAGGAGGGGAGTGAGTGAGGGGTGCCGCACCCAGCGCATTTCCGGCCGCTCCCCCACCGCTGGTCTCACCGGCCGATCCCATTCACCCCACTTCGCATTCCCCGGTCTTGTGCCGGGGCCCACCCGTCCATCCTTTAAGACGCCCGACGTGGCGCAACGGCTCAAACGTAGGCCCCGGCACAAGACCGGGGAGTGCAAGGGAGTAGGAGTTCAAACGATCATCGTCATCCCGGCGAGCACCGGGCCTGACCCGGCGGTCGGCCGGGACCCGGCGCTAATCGGTCATGGTCCCGGCCCGCACCCGGATCAGGTCCGGGCGCGTCCGGGATGACGGGAAAGGACCGGGGGGAGAAAAGCACCCCTCAGATCACCGTCGCCGGCTTCGGCGCCGGGGGCAGCTCACCGCGCTCGACGGCTTGGACCGCCGTAACCGGCCCGCTTCGACGGGGCCGGATATGCGGCGTTCCGGCTAGTAACCCCCAACAACCCCAGCGTCATCCCGGCGAGCGCCGGGCTCGGCCCGGCGGTCGGCCGGGACCCGGCGCTAATCGGTCATGGTCCCGGCCCGCATCCGGATCAGGTCCGGGCGCGGCCGGGATGACGGGGAAAGGACTGGGGGCGGAAAGCACCCCCCTCAGACCGTCGTCACCCGCTCCGGCGCGGCCGGGAGTTCGCCGCGTTCGACGGCGTGGACCGCCTTCACCAGGCCCCGGTTCGCCGGGGCGTCGATGCCGATCTCCGCGCCCTTCTCGGCGATGAAGCCGTTGATGTAGTCGATCTCGGTGCGCCGTCCCTTGGCGATGTCCTGGGCCATGGAGGGGCGGCTCTCCTCGCTGCGGCCCTCGCAGGCGGCGAGCATCTCGGCCTCGATCGCCTCGCGCTGGGCGACGTCGCCCTTCCAGGCGGCGATCCACTCGTCGCCCGTGAACTTGCCGATCTTCTCCAGGTCGTAGCCGAGCGCCTTGCCGATGGCCGCCCCCTCGCCGCATAGGCGGATCTGCAGCCAACGCACATCCGCGTTCCGGGCCATACCGTTATTGGCGAGCCCGCTGGCGGCGCTGACACCGTTCTGGTGGCCGTTCACGCAGAGCTTCGACCACCGTTCGCCCCAGAGGTTGCTGGTGGTCTTGGCGCTGTCGATGCCGGCCAGCATGTCGCGGATGCGCTCGATCCGCGGGGTGATGCGGCCGTGCACCTCCCCGACGCGGAACACGGTGTGGCTGTTGCCGCCGAGCGGCACGCCTCGCTTCACCTCGGCCGGTCCGGTCATCTCGACGGCGATCTTGGCGGCGATACAGCCGATCACCCGCCCCCACCCAACCACCCTGGCGATGGTCTCCTCGTTGATGCAGTTCTGCAGCGAGATCACGTAGCCGTTCGGCGAGAGATAGTCCTGGATCATCATGGTCGCCCAGGCGGTGTCGAACGACTTGGTGCAGACGAAGGCGATATCGATCGGCCCGGTCTTCTTCAGGGCCTGGACGTCGGTGAGGTGGATCGCCCGTGCCGGGGCGTTGAAGCACTCGGCGTCGGTCAGGCCGTGCAGGTTCAGCCCCCCCGAGTTGATGGCGTCGACATTAGCCGGCCACGGGTCGATCAGGGTGACGTCCTCGCCGGCGCGGGAGAGGTAGCCGCCGACATAGCCGCCAACGGCGCCGGCGCCGACGATCGCGATCCGTTCGTTCATCATGTTCTTCCTTGTTTTTTATCGGTGCGGGCGGTCGCCGCCGCCGATCGTGAGGCGGTGCATCACGCGGCGCTCGCCCGGATAGTCGTTCAGGGCCATGTGCTGGGTGCAGCGGTTGTCCCAGATCACCAGAGTCCCCTTGCGGTAGGAGGCCCGCGAGGTGAAGTCGAGCGTGCCCGCATGGGCCTTCAGGAAGGCGACCACGGCGTCGCTCTCGCCGTCGCTCAGCTCCTTGATCCGATACAGGTGGCTACCGCTGATGTAGAGCGCCTTGCGGCCGGTCTCCGCGTGGGTGCGGACCAGCGGATGCTCGCTCTCCATCTTCGGGGCGTTTTCGACATTGGTGGTATCGAAGCGGGTGCTGTTCATCAGCGCGGCGCGGCCGCCCCGCTTGCCCTTCAGGTCACCGCTATAGACGCCCGTCAGCCCGTCCACGAAGGCGCGCATGGTCGGGCTCAGGGTCTCGTAGGCGCGGTAGAGGTTGGTGAGAACCGTGTCGCCGCCGCGCGACGGTACCTCGTGGGCGTAGAGCATGGTGGCGATCGGCGGGCGCTCGTCGAACGACATGTCGGTGTGCCAGGCGCCGCCGAAATTCTTCTCCTCGTCCGGCTCCTTGCGGATCTCGAAGACCTCCGGGTGATCCTCCAGTCCCTTCACGAAGGGATAGGGCACCAGCGGGCCGAAGCGACGGGCGAAGGCCTTGTTCTGCTCGATCGTCAGATCCTGGTCGTGGAACACGAGAAGCTGGTTCTCGAGAAAGGCCCGGTGGATCTCGGAAAAGGTTTCGTTGCCGAGTTCCTGGGACAGGTCGACACCCGAGATTTCAGCGCCCATGGTGCCGCCGATGGGCTTTACGGCTATTCTCTCGTACTGCTGCATCGCCTTTCCTCCCGTCCGGACCGTCTGATCGCCGCGGTCTTCTGCCCGCAATCCCAGCACGTCGCGGCGACCATCGTCACCCCATCAAATTCGCGGAGCCCTTGTGTCCGACACCGCCGCCCGACCGCCAGCCAACGCCTATCTGCTGCTCGTGTTGACCACCCTGTCCTGGGGCGCCAACGCGGTCGCCGCCAAGATGTCGGTCGGCGAGTTGTCGCCGATGCTGCTGACCATGCTGCGCTGGCTCGGCGTGTTCATCCTGCTGGCGATCTTCGCGCGCGGCCGGGTCGCGGCCGAGTGGCCGGTGCTCAGACGGCACTGGGGCAGGATCTTCGTGATGGGCGCGCTCGGCTTCAGCGTCTTCAACACGTTGATGTACGTCGCCGCCGAGCACACCCAGGCGGTCAATATCGGCATCCTCCAGGGCGCGATCCCGATCTTCGTCCTGCTGGGCGCGCTGGCGGCCTACCGCACGCCGGTGGGCGGCGTGCAGATCGTCGGCGTCGCGGTCACCATGGTCGGCGTCGCCCTGGTCGCGTCGAAGGGCGATTTCCAGCGGCTGGCGGCGTTCGAGCTGAACCGCGGCGACGTGCTCATCGTCTTCGCCTGCATGCTGTACGCTGGGTACACCGTCGCCCTGCGCAACCGCCCGCCGCTCTCGGGCATAACCATGTTCGCGGGGCTTGCGACCGCCGCCTTCCTGACCTCGATCCCGCTCGCCGGCTATGAATATCTGGCCGGCGACTTCCGGGCGCCCACCGCCAAGGCCTGGGCCATCGTCGCCTTCGTGGTCGTCTTCCCGTCCTTCCTGGCGCAGATCGCCTTCCTTCTCGCGGTCGACCAGGTGGGGCCGGGGCGGGCCGGAGTCTTTGTCAATCTGGTCCCGATCTTCGCCGCCGTCCTCAGCGTGGCGGTGCTGGGCGAGGCCTTCCATCTCTACCATGCGCTCGCGCTGGCCCTGGTGCTCGGCGGGATCGCCATCGCCGAACGGTTCAAGCATTGACGGAGAAGCCGATGTCGCCGGAGCCGACGCCCTTCACCCTCGCCATTTCGCAGGCCGAGCTCGAGGATCTGCGGGATCGGTTGGCCCGCACCCGCTTCCCCGACCGAACTCCGGGGGACGCCTGGGCCTACGGCACCGATCCGGACTACCTGCGCGAGCTGGTGACCTACTGGCGCGACGGCTTTGACTGGCGCCGGGAGGAGGCCGCCCTCAACGCCTTCCCGCAGTTCCGGGTCGAGCTTGACGGCATCCCGCTGCACTACCTGCACGTGCCGGGCAAGGGGCCGGAGCCAATTCCGCTGCTGCTGCTGCACGGCTGGCCCGGATCGGTGCTGGAGTTCCTGGACATCCTCCCGCTCCTGACCGACCCGGCAGCACACGGCGCCCCCGATGCGCCCAGCTTCACGGTGATCGCGCCCTCGCTGCCCGGCTTCACCCTCTCCTTCGCGCCGGACCAGAAGCGCTTCTCCTGCGAGGAGATGGCGGCGACCCTCGCCCGGCTGATGGCCGACGTGCTCGGCCTCGACCGGTACATGGTTCAGGGCGGCGACTGGGGCGCCTTCGTCGGGTCGTGCATCGCCTACAGCCACCCGGACAGGGTGCGGGCGCTGCACCTGAACTTCCTGCCGCTGCGCCGCGATGCCGCCGTGGCGGACGCCCCAAGCCCGGAGGAAGAAATCTATCTCGCGGAGCTTGCGGAGTTCCTTAAGGAGGAGACCGGCTATCAGGTGATCCAGGGAACCCGCCCGCAGACGTTGGCCTCCGCCCTGGTCGACTCGCCGGCGGGTCTCGCCGCCTGGATCGCCGAGAAGTTCCACGTCTGGACCGACAACGACGGCCGGATCGAGGACGCGGTCGACCGCGACCGCATGCTGGCCGATATCTCGCTGTACTGGTTCACCGGCGCGATCGGGTCCTCGTTCTGGCCGTACTACGCGCGGAGCCATGGGCCGTGGCCGATTCCGCTGGGGGAGAAGATCACCGTCCCGATGGGATATCTGCAATCGCCGCGCGAGATCCTGCGTCCCCCCAGATCGGCCGCCGCCCGGGTCTACACCGACATACGACGCTGGGAGACCTTGGAAAAAGGCGGACACTTCGCCGCCCTTGAGAATCCGGACACCCTGGCCGCGGAACTCCGCGTCCTGGCATCCAGCCTGTAGTGTATCGAAAGCAATTTTCTTCTAAACAACTATGGCGTGTTGCTGAATACCCTGTTATCCTCGCGGAAATTGCTTGGAGGCGACGGATATGAACGGAACCGGATCGAGTGGCGGCAACGGCATGAAGCGGCGCGATTTCCTGGCGGGCGCGGGCGCGATGGCCCTGTCGCTGCCGACCTTCGCGCGGGCGGCGGTGGCGCAGGGAACGGGGCCGGGCATCGCCCCGAAGGATGCGAAGGTCGCCCGTCTCGGCATCTACCCGGCGATCGGCATCTGCCGGGTCGGCGGCAGCAGCCAGTGGTTCCACGCGCCGGAAGTGCCCGGTCTGCCGCCGCGCCCGGCCGACGGGTCGTTCAAGGACGGCACCGAGAAGATCAAGAAGCAGGTGCAGCGGTTCCGGATCTACGCCTTCGACCGGGAGGGCCGGGTGATCCGCGAGATCACCGCCGCCGACGCCAGCATCGAGTGGACCGTCCACGTCGCCAACACCAAGGCCGCCTGGTACGGCTTCAACAACCCCATGGACAACGGGAACCTGGCGCCCGGCATCCCCGGTCGGCAGCGCAACGAGTACTTCGTCAGCGACCAGCAGCGCCTCGACAATCTGGTGATCGACGGCGGCGCGACAACGATCTCCGGCACCGACACCAATCGCGACGGTTCCAACCGGGACTTCGCCATGGGCGGCACGTTCTGGGGTAGAGAGGCTGTGGGTCTCGGCCAGCTTCGCACCGACGCCAACGGACATCTGCTCGTGGTTCCGCCCGACGGCGTGTCCAAGAGCCCTACCGGCGCCGGAATCACCAGCTTCGCCGACAATGACGGCTGGCACGACGACTGGTGCGACGGGCCGGTCACCGCGACGGTGACGCTGAACGACAGCGTGCCGGCCGAAGCGGACCTGAACGCTGCGGCCGACCCGGCCTGGGTCGCCTGCGTCGGCCCGAACTTCGCACCGGAGATCGCCCCGGTCTCGACCATGTACGACGTGATCTACGACATGAACGTCCGGCTCGGCTGGCAGAGCCGGCCGAAGCTGCCGTCCTTCACCAAGGACATTTACCCGACCCTGCAGCGCCTCGGGCAGATGCAGTGGCTGACCGATGCGGCGAATCTCCGCGAAGCCTGGATGGAGAAGTATTTCGACTTCGCCGACCCCGCGCTGATCGACCGGCTGGCGAAACCCGAAAACCGAGAACTGCGGGAACAGGCCTTCGCTCAGATCCGACCGCCTTTCCAGTTCTCCGGCAACAGCGAGGCGGAGTACTTCACCGAGCAGCAGCTCAAGGTGCCGTACATGCTGGGCGACGGCATCAACTACGACGGCAGCCCGTATCAGTGGTTCCAGATGGCCCACCTCCAGTATCAGTTCCTCATCGACTGGAAGGACGGGAACTACGTTGACGACTGGAGCCCCGACGGGACGGGGATCGAGCGGTTCGAGGACATCCCGCTCGACCAGCAGCCCTTCGCGCTGACCGAGGCGGCTCTGATGCCGCTCAGCGGCGGCGCCTTCCACCCGGGCGTGGAGTTGACCTACTACCTGCGCCACCGGGCCATGTACGCCCGGGCCGACCCGAAGCCGAACGAGCCCCTGCCCGAGCCCTTCCGGATCGCGCTCGGCGACCGGCCAACCCTGCTGCAGGATCTGGGCCGTCTCCTGACCGCGGAGCTGACCCTGGTGGGCGATCCGGATAACGGGATCGCGCCCGCCGTCGGCCCCGCCATGCCGGGGGACCTGACCCGCTGGATGGGCCTGCCCTGGCAGTGCGACGCCTTCAGCTGCCAACAGGTCCTGATGCAGAGCGACTTCCCGACGGCGGTGTGGTGGCCGGCCCTGCTGCCAATCGACGTGCTGCCCGTCGACTACCTCGAGAACCAGGTGATCCGGGGCGAGACCCGGGACGGGCAGGCCCTCGGCCGCGAGGAGCGGATCAAGTTCTTCAACCAGCGGGCCGACTGGAAACGCGGCGTCGCCGGGATCGGCTACCACGCCAATGCCAGCTACTGGGACGGCATCACCAACATGATCAAGCTCTGGGAGCGGATGGGCTTCGTGGTCAAGCGCGAGGTGCCGGAACAGGTCGCGAGCGATCTCGGCATCCCGCGCGAGGTCTATGCCGAGGTCGGGCGCGGCGACACGATGGAGTTCCGGTTCGACTGGACGCCGTCGGACGGTCAGCTTCCGAATTGAGGACGGGGTGAGCCGAACCGTCGCCGTCGTCGGGGCCGGCGTCGCCGGGCCGGCGGCGGTGCTGTCCCTGGCCGCGGCCGGGCTCACCGTGCGCTGGTTCGCGCCGCCGGTCGCGCCGGATCACGATCCGGTCGGCGAGACCCTGTCGCCCGCCGCCAACCCTCTTCTGGCCAAGCTCGGGCTGACGGAGACGATGGCGGCGGCGCATCGGCCGTCCCATACGACGCTCTCGTCCTGGGGCACGGCGCAGCTCGTCGACCGGAACGCGATCCTGCATCTCGAAGGCCCAGGCCTGGTGCTCGACCGCCGCAAGTTCGAGGCGGATCTGCGGCGGGCGGCCGGAAAGGTCGCCGAACGGGTGGTCGATGCCCGGCTGGCCCATGCCCATGCCGCCCAGGGTGTCTGGCACCTGTCGGCGGAGTCCGGCGAGACCCTGGACGCCGACGCCCTGGTCGACGCGTCCGGCCGCAGCGCCGTCGCCGCCCGCCGGCTGTCGCCGGGTCACCGGGCCGACCGTCTGATGGCCGCGCACGCCTTTCTCGACCATCGCGACGCCAGCGTGGAGCCGACCCCGGCCGTGCTGATCGAGGCGGTGGAACGCGGCTGGTGGTACGCGGCCCTGCGGCCCAACGGCACTCTATCCGTCGCCTACTTCACCGACCCGGACCTGCTCGGCGAAACGCCGACCCGCGACCCGAAGATCTGGAAGGCGTTGATCGACGGCACCCGCTATGTCGGACGCTGGATCGACGACGCCGGCTTCGATCCCGATACAGCGCCGACACTGTCGAGCGCCGGGACCACCTGGCTCGCCGCGCCGGCTGGCCGGGTCGAGGACGCACCCTGGATGGCGGTCGGCGACTGCGCCGCGGCCTTCGACCCGCTGTCGTCCCACGGCATGACCACGGCCCTGTGGGCCGGAGCGCGCGCGGGCCCGCTGCTCTCGGCCGCGCTCGACGGGGACGACGGTGCCCTGGACGCCTATGCCCGGTCGGTCACCGACGGCGTCCACGCCTTCCTCGACCAGCGGCAGCGCATGTACGCGATGGAGCGGCGCTTCGCCGACGCCCCCTTCTGGCAGCGCCGCCACAACGCCACGCCAGCGGACCTCGCGGAGCGGGCTCAGGACGGGTAACTAGAGCAAATCACGATCAGATGGAAACATCTGGTCGTGTGAATCTGCTCTATCGTTAATGAGTCAGAGGGCGATTCACGGTTCAGATCGATTCGATCTGAACCGATCGCGCTCTAGCGGAACAGGAATCGCTTGTGGGCGTCGGCCATGTTGCGGGCGCGGACCAGGAACTCGGCGGCCGCGCGCGGATCGACCGTGTCGGCCAGTGTCTCCTCGAACAGCGCCAGCCAGCGGTCGAAATGGGCCGCGCTCAACTCCCCGATCCCGGCATGGACGCGCATCGGCATGCCGTCGTAGCGCCCCGTCAGGTTCAGGACCGACGACCAGAACGCCTTCAGCCGCTCGAAATGGGCCGGCCAGTCATCGACGTGACGCAGGAATACCGGCCCGAGCACGTCGTCCTCGCGGGCGCGGCTGTAGAAGGTCTCCACCACGAGGGAGATGTCGTCCTCGCTGACCCGGGCGAAGGGCGGATCCAGCGGCGGACGGGGCGGCGATGTCGGTCCCGTGCTCATCGCGCCACGCTATCACGCCGGATGCCCGACCGGACACCGTGGACTATCGGCCGCCGAGCGCCTTGTGGGCGCGGGACCTGAATTCCCGCCGGTACAGGATCGCCACCACCCAGAGCGAGGCGGCGATCAGCGCGACCGGATGCAGGAACCAGGCGCTGGCGGCCAGGCCGAAGTAATAGGCGTGCATGCCGCCGTTGTAGTGCCGGGCCGCCAACGTCGCCACCCGCGCCACGACCTCGGCGCGCTCCCGCGCCGTCTCCGGATCGTCCGAGGCGCCGGGCTGCGGCACCGAGCCGAGAACGACGGCGGCGTTGTTGTGCAACCGCAGCGACCAGGCGAGGCGGAAGAAGGCGTTGATGAACACCACGATCAGAACACCGACCATCACGCCGAACCGGTCCCGCGTCGTTTCCAGCAGGTAGTCGAAGCCGTTCAGGACCGTGACCGCATGCTCGGTGCCGCCGATCATCGCCGCGAGCCCCCCGATGACGAAGATCGAGGTCGAGGCGAGGAAGGCGGAATTGCCGGCGAGCGAGCGCAGAATCTGAATGTCGATGATGCGGTTGTCTCGATGCACCGCCGCCGCCGTCCACTCGCCGCGCCAGCCCTGCATCAGGCCGGAGAGATTGGCCCCCCGCTCCGCCGCCCGCTCGCCGAATATCTCGTAGCCGAGCCAGGCCGTCACGAAGACGACCAGCGCCAGCACGTCCAGCGGGGAGAGAATCTGCATCACCGTCGTCATCTGATCTCCGGGTCTGTCAGCGGACACCGCGGCGGGGCACACCGCATCGGGCGTCACGATTTCACCCTGGGCGGGCGGACGCAAGGCGCCTACCGTTGACCCGCAAACGGCTTTGTCGAAGAGCCGCCAAGGGAGGACGTTCATGGGGTCGCTGGACGGGAAGATCGCCGTCGTCACCGGCGCGGGGAAGAACATCGGCCGCGCGATCGCCCTCACCCTCGCCCGCGACGGCGCGGCGGTGGTGGTGAACGGTCGCGGCGACCAGGCCGCGGTGGACGCGGTCGCGGAGGAGATTACAAGCGCCGGGGGCCGGGCCTTCGGCCATCTGGCCGATGTCGGCGACGAGGCGGCGGTCGCGGCGATGGTCGAACGTGCCGTCGAGACGTTCGGCCGCATCGACATCGTCGTCAGCAATGCCGGCCTGCGCCGCCAGACGCCGTTCCTGGAGATGGGCTTCGCCGAATGGCGGGAGATTCTGTCGGTCGCGCTGGACGGCGCCTTCATCCTGACCCGCGCCTGCGCCCCGCACATGATCGCCCGCAGCAAACAGGGCGGCGAACAGGGCGGCGAGCAGGATGGAGGAGGCGGCGCCATCGTCGGCCTGTCCGGCGTGTCGACCCATGTGGGCACGCCCGAGCGCTGCCACGTCTCCGCCTCGAAATCCGGCCTCGAGGGCCTGATGCGCGCGCTGGCGGTGGAACTCGGCCCGCACGGCATCACCGCCAACTGCGTCTCGCCCGGCGCGATCGACACGGTGCGCGGCGCCGCCGCCGGCCGGATGCCGAGCACGATGCGCGCCGCCGGCGTCCCGGCCGGGCGCAAGGGCACGGTCGGAGAGATCGCCGCCATGGTCCACCATCTGGTCGGACCGCAGGGCCGGTTCATCACCGGCCAGACCATCCACGTGAACGGAGGAGCCTTCCTGACATGAGCAACCTGCCCTTCGCGAACGAGCCGCTCTCGCCGCATATCGGCCTGGAGATCACCGGCCTCGACCTCAACGCGCTGGACGACGACACCACCGCCGCCCTGCGGCAGGCGTTCAACGACCGCCACGTGCTGGTGTTCCGCGACCAGGACATGACCCCGGCGCAGCAGGTCCGCTTCGCCGAACGCATCGGCGAGCCCGACATCTACCCGCTGCTCGGCGGCATCGACGGGTTCCCGATGATCACGCCCATCGTCAAGGAACCGCACGAGACCAACAATTTCGGCGGCCTCTGGCACAGCGACACGACCTACATGGAGACGCCGCCGATGGCGACCATGCTGCTGGCCCGCGAGATCCCGCCGGTCGGCGGCGACACCCTGTTCGCCAGCCAGGTCGCCGCCTACGAGGCGCTGTCCGACGGCATGAAGGCGATGCTGGCGCCGCTCCGCACGATCAACAGCTCGGCCAAGGCCAACGCCACCAAGACCCGCGAGGACCGGGTGAAGGGCGACGACGCCAAGAAGGAGTTCACCTCCTGCCACCCGCTCGTGCGCACCCATCCGGAGACCGGCCGCAAGGCGCTCTACACCAATGTCGGCCATACGGTGCGGCTCGACGGTTTCACCGAGGAGGAGAGCGCGCCGCTGCTCGCCTACCTGCACGCCCACCAGACCCGCGAGGAGTTCCAGTGCCGGGTGCGCTGGCGCAAGGGCACGCTGGTGATGTGGGACAACCGGGCGGCCATGCACTACCCGGTCAACGACTACCACGGCCACCGCCGAGAGATGCACCGGATCACCCTGAAGGGCGACCGGGTGGCGTAGGCGGGAGACTCTGGTAAGGAGGCCCCGCTGAGGAGATCGGCCCCGCACCGGACGCGGGGACATGACCGAATTTTCAATAGCGATGGTTGCCGGATTTCGACAAGCTGGCGAAGCCCTGACGAGGCTGGAGAGTTAAGGGAACGGTGATGGTTTTCCTTCAAAGCCTAGGCCGAGTGCTCTGGCGCTCAGCGGGTCAGAGAACAAGAAAAATGGTTTTGTGCGCTGCCCTTCTGGGCGTGGCCGTGTTGGGCGGGTGCGTGTTGGGCGCGCCATATGCAAAGAGCGAGAGATCCAGCTGGCAACTCTTTCAAAGCGCCATCTCTCCAGATGGCGGAGAGGTCTTGATCGTCTATACCGACCGTCGGCGGCGCCAAGGTCACCGGGTATACATTCTCGACATTGCATCCGGCAGCCAGCGGCGCGTGCCCTTGCCAGCCCATATCAGCTGGTCAAACCCAAGTTTCCACCCTCTCGATCCGGATCGGATTCTCCTCACGGCGAGATGTACAGAGCGGAGTGTTTGCCCTGACAGTGATATTGGCGTTCGTTTGTATGACGTCCGGCTATCTACTGGTGAAGCGCGCCCTCTGACCCCCGCGTTCGAACGAGGGAAGTGGGAGCTCGGGGTCAGTGCCTCGACCTACAACGCAGATGCGACGAAGATCGCATCCGTTACCTATGACATCCTGGAAAGTCCCTTTCCCGAAGATCAGATTCGTGTCTCCCCGGACACAACGGCTATGGGAATCTCGGTGATCGATACCTCGACAGGTCGCTTAGAAAGAGTTCTACCGACCGAGTCGTTTCCCCTCAGCTTTGGAATTCTATCAGCACCGGTTTTTCTGTCGGATGGTGTTCTTCTTCTTTTTGGAGGGGCTGAGAAAAACGAGAACACAGGCGAGCGTTATAAAGATGCGCACGGATACCCTTGGATTCTCGACATTAAACGACGTCAGATCTCTAAATTCCCAATTGAAATGGGAAATATTCGTCGCATCACAGGAAGGTCATATTTGGGTTCCGAAAATAGGTTTCTATTTTTGACGCATAGACAGGACAAAAATCCGAACAAGAATGAAAGTTATGTATATGAAATATTTATTTCCACCGGGACTAGTTCAGAACAATTAACCAACTTGAAACTTCCCCTCTCTAATTTGAGTTATTCGGGAGAATCTAATATAGCTGCGATGCAGGTGTTGAATTCAGCCAGTGACTATTACGAACAGCGATTAATTCTCGTAAACGTTCGAACTGACGAGGTCAGATCGCTGACTTTGCCGGGAACGTTCGAGTGATTTTCTTAGGGGTGCAATCACATGACTACCGGCGACGAAGCCAGGCGGATCACCCGACCCGCCGCCCCTACCCGTACACCGCCAGCGCGACCTGCTGGCTGACGCCTTTCAGGTCCACCGCGCCGCGGTCGGCGAACAGGGCGTAGGTGGGCAGGTCGCGGTCGAACAGCATGGTGGAGAAGCAGGCCTCGTTGTCGCCGGCCCTGGCCGAGATGCGGGCGGCGAGCTGCACCGTGGAGCCGAAGAAGTCGTCCTCCTTGTGGATCGCCTCGCCGAAATGTCCGCCGCAGCGGATCTTGTAGGACGGCACCTCCGGCCGGTTGGCGAGCCCCTTCATCATGTCGATCACCGCCACCGCGCAGGCGACCATCCGCTCCTTGTTGGCGAAGCTGAGCATGAGGCCGTCGCCGAGGTGCTTCACCTTGCGCCCGCCGAAGCGCCGGCACATGTCGAGGACGACCTCCTCGTGGTGGTCGATCACCGACTGGGCCGCCGCGTCGCCGATCTCGCTGGTCAGGCGGGTGCTGTCGACGATGTCGGTGAACAGGATGCCGACCTGAACCTTGCCGCCGAGCCCGACCTTGAGCGCTTCGGAAAGGCCGAACGCCTCCTCGAAGGTGCGCTTCAGCGCGTCCAGGTCGGCGTTCTGGTAGTGGCGGAAGCACTTGGAGCCGACGCGGATCGCCTGGGGCGCGTCGTCCTCGGTCAGGTAGCGCTCCATGGTCTCCACGAAATGGCCGATGGCGTCGTGGCTCTGGATGAAGAACCGGAGCACCTGGCCGACCACCGACCGGCCGCGCTCGGAGAAGATGTTGATGTCGTGCTCGATCGAGAACAGGACCCCGATGGCGAACAGGCTGATCCGGCGGGAGAAGTCGAGGTCGCGGCGGGCCGCCTCCAGGACGCCGCCGTCGTTCAGCGCGTCGAAGAAGCTGCGGAACTGCCGGTAGGTGGTGTCGGCGACCACCAGGTCTTCAAGGTCGAGCTCCAGCTCGTCCTCGAAGACCGGGACCTGGCCGCGCATCCGGGTCGGGCCGGCGACCGGCGGCGGCACCAGGGGTTCCGGGCCGACGCTGCCGTCGGGCTGCCGCGTGCGCGTCGGCACGAAGAGAAAGGACAGCAGCTCGGAGAGCGATCCGCCGAAGCCGAGCCGGCGACCGGCGGCGGCACCTACCGCCTTCGCGCGCTCGTTCTGGCCGGCGGATTTGGCCTGGCCGCCGGCTTGACCCTTCGCCGGGGGGCGTGCCGATTTCTTGCGCGTCGCCGGGCTACCGGAACCGGCGGTCCGGGCGCGGGCGCCGTCCGGGCGCGCGTCCCTCTGGCCTCGGCCCGCCACGGGCGATGCGGACGTTGTAGGCGCAGCGGCCGCCTTGTCCTCGAACCGCTTGAAGACCAACGTCCGGCGCTTGAAGAGGCCGTCCTCCCCCAGCGTCTCCTCGATCAGCTTCAGGCCGCTGCCCGGCGGATCCCTCTCCAGGCGCTGTATCTCCGACCGGGCCTGCCCGAGGTCGCTCGGTTCGAAGGACAGCAGCGTGCGCCAGCCGCCCTCCGACTGAACCTCGATCTCATAGGCCACGACCTGAGCCATGCCGGCTTTCCCCCACCCGGACAGGTCCCGCGGACCGTCTCCGATTCAGTACCGCGAACCGGCTGGGAACGCCAGTTGGCTCACTTCTCCTGGAACGACAGGGACGACCAGTCTTCCCACAGGGTCGCCAGCGCCGCGTAGTCGAGGTCGCCCATGCCCTTGGCCTCGGCGATCTCGTAGGGCGTGTGGGAGGCCAGGGTCGCGAACAGCGGGACGCCGAGGTTCTGCGCGGTCTCCAGCGCCAGGACCGAGTCCTTTCGGGCGTTCGAGACCGACATGCCGCCCTGGTAGTTGCCGTCGGCCATGCGTTCCTGGACCCGGTGGACCAGCGGACGCAGCAGCCCCTCCTCCCGGTTCAGGATGTCCACCATGGTCTGCACCGGCACGCCGAGCTTGGTCGACATGGCGAAGGCCTCGATCAGGACGACCATGACCGCGTGCATGACGCCGTTGTTCACCACCTTGGTCCCCATGCCGGCGCCGACCGGGCCGAGTTCGAAGATCCGTTCGGCCAGCAGGTCGAGCACCGGGCGGGCGAGCGCGATCTCCTCCGGCGAGCCGCCGAGGAAGAAGGTGATCCGCGCCGCCGCCATGCTCGCCACGCCGCCGGCGATGGCGGCATCCACGAACCCGACCCCCTCGGCCTTACAGCGGGTGTGGCAGGCGACGGCGGTCGCCGGGGTGACGGTGCTGGTCTCGATGACGATGGAGGGTCGATGTCCGGCGGCGAGGATCTCCTCGACCACGGCGATCGACGCTTCCGGCTTCGGCAGGGAGAGAATGATCCGGTCGCACGTCGCGGCCACGTCGGCGGCACTGTCGGCCAGGGTGACGCCGATGGCGCCCGCAGCCGTGCGGCGGTCCGCGCTCAGATCGAAGCCGATCACGGTCTGGCCCTTGTCCAGCAGCGCCTTGCAGACCGACGCCCCGGCATTGCCGAGACCGATGATGCCGATCGGATTGCTCATTCTTCCATTCCCTTCAGGTGACGGTCGGATGGTGATGTCAGGTGCTGTAGTCGCCGAGGCCCATGCGGTCGAGCTTGCGCTTCCACGCGGCCAGTTCGAGCGTGCCGATGCCGGCGAGGCGGGCGCCTTCAGACTTCTGGGCGCGGGTATGGGCGACGATCTCCGGCGGGATCGGCAGCATCTCGGCCTGCCCCCCGGCCTGGGCCAGCACCTGGACCCGGCAGGCGCGCTCCAGGTTGTACATGTGGAAGAACGCCTCGGCGACGGTCTCGCCAACCGTCAGCGTGCCGTGGTTCCGCAGGATCAAGGCCTTGCAGTCGCCGATATCGGCGACCAGACGCGGCTTCTCGTCGTCGTTGAAGGCAAGCCCTTCGTAGTCGTGATAGGCCACGCCGCCCGGCAGGAACATGGCGAACTGGGAGGCGTCGATCAGCCCCTCGCGCTGGCAGGAGACCGCCACGCCGCTGTCGGTGTGCAGGTGGATGACGCAGTGCGCGCCCGCCACTCCCTCATGGACCGCGCCGTGGATGATGAACCCGGCGTAATTGATCGGGTACTCGCTCTCCTCGACGATGTTCCCCTCGAGGTCGATCTTCACCAGGTTGGAGGCGGTCACCTCCTCGTACATCAGCCCGAACGGGTTGATCAGGAAGTGGTTCTCCTCCCCCGGCACGCGGGCGGAGATATGGGTGTAGATCAAGTCGTCCATCTGGCGGGCGGCGAAGATCCGGTAGACGGCGGCGAGATCCTCGCGCACCTGCTGTTCTTCGGGCGAGCGGCGGGAGGCGGTCTGCATCGAGGTGACGGTCACGGTCCCCCTCCTTCAGGTTCCTGTGAACTCGGTGATGTCGGCGCTTTCCTCCGGCGGAAAGTCGATATGGATGTGGTTGCCGTCGGCATCGAAGATGTTCACCTGGGTGTGGCCGAAGCCGTCGCCCGGCAGGACGCCGCATTTGTAGGGCACGTTCTCGGCGCGCAGATGGGCCAGGAAGTCACCGAGACCGGTGGCGCGCAGGGCGAAATGTTCGAGCTGCTGGTCGCCGCGGTAGTCGGCGGTCGCTTCGGTGCCGACGATGTGCACCACCGCGTCCGGACCGGAATACATCCAGGCGCCGTCGAAGCCGAAATCGGGCCGCTTGCCTTTCTCCAGGCCGAGCACGCGTTCGTAGAAGGCGACCAGACGCGGCACATCCGTCGTGCGGAGATTGACATGATCGAGCCGACCGATTGGCATGGCGTCCTCCCCTGTTCGTTTTTCCGCAGCATAGACCCAGGCCCCGACGCGACGCCATGACCGACCGCCTCTCCAACGCCGATCTGCGCCGCCTTTTCATCCACCAGCACGCGCTGTCCGGATCGCCCGGAGGCCCGCTGACCCGCGACGGTCTGGACGCTCTGATCGGCTGGCTCGGCTTCGTTCAGGTCGACACCATTTCCACATTGGAACAGGCGCATCACCACATCCTGTTCACCCGGGCCAACGGCTACCGGAAGTCGCTGCTGAAGCACCTGCTGGAGAAGCGACGCTCCCTGTTTGAGCACTGGACCCACGACGCCTCGATCATCCCGACCCGCTTCTACCCGTACTGGAAGCCCAGGTTCCGGCGCTACAAGGCGCGCATGGACGCCGCCCCGCACTGGGATCAGCGCTTCGCCGGGCGGCGCGACGCGGTGCTGGAGGAGATGCGCCGGCGGGTCGAGGCGGAGGGGGCGACCACCTCGCGCGACGTGACCCCCGACGACACAGAGGAGCGGGGCACCTGGTGGGGCTGGACGCCGTCGAAGACCGCGCTCGAATACCTCTGGCGCTCCGGTGAGCTCGCGGTCGCCGGGCGGCGGGGCTTCGCCAAGGTCTACGACCTGTCCCACCGGGTGATCCCGGCGGAGCACCATGACCCGGAGCCGGACCACGCGGCCTTCGTCGACTGGTGCGGGCGCGAGGCGATCGCGCGGCTGGCGGTCGCCACCCACGGCGAGATCGCCCGGTTCTTCGACTCGATCTCCCCGGCCGAGGCGCAGACCTGGTGCGAGAGCGCCGGCGGGAACACCCTGCGCCGGATCGAGATCGAGCTGGCCGACGGCTCCCTGCGCGAGGTCTGGGCGCGGCCGGACGTGCTGGCGCTGGCGAAGGACGCGCCGGAACCGCCGGCCCGCGTGCGCTTCCTCTCCCCCTTCGATCCGATGATCCGCGAGCGCGAGCGCACCCAGAGGCTGTTCGGCTTCGATTACCGCTTCGAAGCCTTCGTGCCGGCGGCGAAGCGGGTCTACGGCTACTACGTCCTGCCGATGCTGGAACGCGACCGGCTGGTCGGCCGCATCGAGCTGAAGGCCCACCGAGACCGCGGCGACCTGGAAGTGCGCGGCCTGTGGATGGAACCACGGGTGCGGGCGTCGAAGGCCCGCGATGCAAGGATCGAGGCGGAGATCGAACGCTGGCGGGCGTTCACGGGCATGGAGCGGGTGGTTCGGTGAGAGCGGCCCCCGCGCCTCAACCATTCAATCCGCGTTCTCCGTCATCCCGGCGAGGACCTGACCCGATCCGGGGCTCGGCCGGGACCGAACCACAGCGGCAGAGCTAGGGTCCCGGGCAGCCGCCGGGTCGAGCCCGGCACCTCCCGGGATGACGGGTTTGGGAAGAGGCGAGATCGATGGCTGCCCCTACCCCACCAGATCCCGCCGCACCACGCCGGTCAGGCAGCCGATCGCGCCCGCCGCCTTGACCAGTTCCGAGCCGTCCACGGTCACGCACTCGATCCCGGCCTTCTCGTAGGCCTTTTGCACGGCATCGTAGCCGCCGAGCATCAGGATCTTGCGCGGGCCGAGGGTGACGATGTTCAGCGCCCGGTTCAGGGTTCCGTCGCTCTCGACGTCCGGCAGCCAGAGGATCTCGTAGCCGCGCTCCTCCAGCGCCCGCACAGCGGAAAACGGCGTGCGCCGGGGCCAGCAGATGGCGAGGTCGCGGTCGACGATCCGCAGCATGCCCATGAAGTGCATGGTGCCAAAGGGCATGTCGACGGCCAGGGTCTCGACGCCGATCTCTTCCATCGACGCGGCGATCTGGGCGGCGGCGTCCTCGTTGGTGCGCAGGCCGAGGCCGATCATCACCGTCTCCGGGTCCAGCCACATCAGGTCCGCGCCCTCGAACACCGCGTTGCCGGTCAGGGTACGCAGGATCGGTACCCCGGCATCGGCGAGGCGGCGGGCGACCCAGCGCTCCTCTCCGGCCCGGACGGTCGAGGCCGGTCGCGCCAGGATCGCCCCCTCGGGCGACATCACGAACAGATCGGCGCAGAACATCTGGTTCGGGGTCGGCTGGCCGGCCGGATCGACATACTGAACGTCGACGCCGTTCGCCCGATAGGCCTCGGCCATGGCGTCGTGCTGCTCGCCGGCCAGGCCCAGGTCGAGCGGTTCCAGCATCTGGACCGAGTTCGGATCGTCCAGCGCGGCCGCCAACTCGCCGCCGGGCCGGTGCAGCAGCACCGAGCGCAGGGGCGCGTACTCGCTGTCGATGCCGCTCGCTGTCCAGAGATCGCCGATCTCCTGGCGGTGGGTCCGCGTGCGGCCCTGCCAGCCGGGTCCGCCATAGGCCGCGCTGTTGAAGGTGTTGCCGGTGCTGTCCAAGATCGTCTCCCACGTCGCGTTGGCCCCGGAGGATTGTCGCCCCACGCGGCAAAGTCAAAGGGCCGAAAAGGCCGTGAGCGGCAACCGCGGGCGGCGCGTCAGTCGGCAGCGCGTCAGTCGGCGCCGTCCGCGTGCATGCCGACCAGGACGCCGCCGATGCGTCCGGACTCCAGCATGAGAGGCAGGTCGAGGCGCTCGAAGGCGATGCGGCGTCCCTGAAGCGCCCTGCTATAGCGCGAGGCGAGCGGCATGGCGGCGCGCGTGACCGCGTCGCAATTCGCCTGGAACATCCGCCGGTACTCCGGATCCGGCAGGGCCGCCAGCGGCTGCCCGGTAATATCCAAGGCGGCCAGTTCGACGATCTTGCGGCCGACGCTGCGGAACAGGCATTCGCCGCCGGGGACTGGGCGGTCCAAAAGGATCATCCAATCGGCGAGGTCGGGCACCGTTGCGAAGTCCACATCCGCCACTTCGGGGCATCGGCGGAACTGGCGGATATCATTCCAGAAATCGAGAACGTCCCGCATTTCCGCGCTATGCAGCCAGGACCGCACGCCCGCCGTGTTGAAGTCCGGCGCGTACTCGACCGAGTTCGTGTCGAGATCCGGATAGGGCGGCGCGGGATCTGTGAGGCGCATGGCAGTCCGACAATGACGGGAAGATGCCGGATCGTAAGACAGATTCTTTCCGGGTCAACGAGACTCTGTGGGATTTCTCACACGCGCGACGATCTCCTCCGTGTGCTCGCCCAGTTCCGGCGGCGGCTGGCGCAGCGCGGCGGGCGTCTCGGAGAGCTTCACCGGGAAGCCGGTCATGCTGATGGGCCGGCGGCCCTTGCGCTCCGTGCGGATGACCATCTCCTGGGCCAGCACCTGCGGGTCGGTGAAGACCTCATCCAGCCCCATCACCCTGCCGGCCGGACAGCCCGCCCGGTTGATCGCCTCGATCCAATGGTCGACGGGACGCTCCCGGGTGACCGCGTTGATCCTGGCGTTGAGCGCGTCGCGGTTGGCCATGCGGTCGGCATTGGTGGCGAACGCAGCCTCGCCGAGCAGTTCCTCCAGCCCCAGCACCTTGAGAAACCGCTCGACAAAGGTGTCGTTCGACGGGGCCACCGCGATTTCGCCGTCCGCCGCCTCGAACAGGCCGTAGGGCGCGACGATCGGATGGTTGTTGCCGGTGCGGGTCGGATTGCGGCCGGTGGCGAAATACTCCGCCGAAAGGTAGGCCATCATCGAGATCAGACCGCCGGTCAGGCTGCTCTCCACCTGTTGCCCGCGGCCGGTGCGGTGGCGCGCCTCCAGCGCGGACACGACCCCGAACGCGCAGTACAGGCCGGCGATCAGATCGGAGATCGGCGGGGCGGCACGGCGCGGCGGGCCGTCCGGGTCGCCGTTGACCGCCATGAACCCGCTCATCGCCTGGGCGATGAAATCGAAGGCTGGCCGGTCGACATACGGGCCGGTGGAGCCGTAGCCGTTGACGCTGGCGCAGATGAGCCGGGGATTGATCTCGGCCAGCCGCTCGGTCGGGAAGCCCATCTTGGCGAAGACGCCGGGCCGGTAGTTCTCCACCACCACGTCCGCCGTCTCCAGCAGCGCGGTCAGGTCGGCCTTGCCCTCGTCGGTGTAGAGGTCGAGCACCACCGACTTCTTGTTGCGGTTGAACTGGGCGAAATACCAGCTGTAGCCCTCGACCATCGCGCCCTGTCCGCGCACCGGATCGCCGGCGGGCGGTTCCACCTTGATCACGTCTGCCCCCATATCGGCCAGCATCAGGGTGCAGAAGGGCCCGGCCAGAATGCGGGTCAGATCGACGACGCGGATGCCGTCGAGCGCCCCGGCCGGGGCGCCCGCGATGTCAGTCTGCGACACGAATGCTTACCCCTCGGCGGTGCGGACGGCGTCCAGGTCGTGCAGGTCGAGACGCTGTCCCGCCTTCATCACCTGGCCAGGAAGGTCGTGGCCGACCACCTTTTCGACGTCGCAGGCGATGGCCATCAGCTTGCGCAGGTCGATGCCGGTCTCGATGCCCATCTCGTGCAGCAGGTAGACCAGATCCTCGGTGCAGATGTTGCCCGTGGCTCCGGGTGCGAACGGGCAGCCGCCGGTCCCGCCGAACGAGCTCTCGTACTTGTCGATCCCCTCGGCCAGCCCGGCCATGACGTTGGCAAGGCCGATACCGCGTGTGTTGTGGAAATGCAGCCCCATGGTCAGCTTCGGCGCCGCCTCGCGCACCGCGGCCACGCCGGCGCGTACGGTCGGCGGGGTCGCCATGCCGGTGGTGTCGCCGAAAGTCATGCCGACGAAGCCCATGTCCTGGAACCGCCCGGCGATCATCGCGAGCTGGCTCGCCGGCACATTGCCCTCGAACGGACAGCCGAAAGCCGTCGCGATGGCGCCGTGGACCGGGATCCCCGCATCGCCGGCAATCCGCGCGACCTCCTCGAAGCCCTTGAGGGACTCCTCGACGCTGCGGTTCACGTTCTTCTTGTTGTGGCTCTCCGACGCGGAGACGAAGACCACCATCTCGTCGACGGCGCATTCGGCGGCGCGGATGGCGCCGCGGCCGTTCGGCACCAGGGCGGCGATGATCGCGCCCTTGCTCCGGTCGATCCCGGCCATCACCTCGGCGGCGTCGGCGAGCTGCGGCACCGCCTTGGGGGAGACGAACGAGGTCGCCTCGATCCGCGGGACCCCTGCATCGATCAACCGGTTGATCAGGGCGATCTTCTCGGCGGCAGGGATCATCCGTTTCTCGGCCTGCAGGCCGTCGCGGGGGCCGACTTCCGTCACCTCCACCTTGCGCACCTGGGTCATCTCGTTTCCTCCGTTTTTCAGTATGTCCAGTAGGGCGGCTTCACGCCGGCCACCGGGGAGCGGAACGTCACCAGCCCATCGCCGGCGAGCGATCCGCAGTAAACCGTCTTCAGGTCCGGGCCGCCGAAGGTGATGCTGGCGATGTTCCTCATCGGCCGCGTCGCGCCGATCATCAAATCCTCACGGCTGAAGCCGCCATCGCGCCAGCGTTTCATGCCGGAGGCGATCTCCGCCGGATCGCAATCCTCCAGCACCACGTGCTGGCGGGTGTCCGGAACGACGCGGACAAGCCGGTTGCTCATCACGCTGGCGCACCACACGCCGCCGTCCTCGTCGAACTCGAACCCGTCGGGGATCACCCCGTCGATATAGTCGACCACGGTCTGGCGCGGGCCGAGGCCACCGGCCTTGAGCTCGAACCGCGAGAGCCGGCGGGCCATCGTCTCGTTCACGTAGAGCCAGCGCCCGGACGGATCGACCTTCACCTCGTTGGTGTAGCCGAGCCCGTCGGCCACGATCCGGGCTGTCTCCGGCCGATCGGCCGCGTCCATCAGGACGATGAAACCGTCCGCCACCTCCCGGTGCAGCGCCCGGTCGCGCGGGATGCGCCAGGTGCTGACCGAAATCCAGACCCGGCCCTCCTCGTCCAGATGGACGAAGTTGACCGGCGGAACGTCGTAGCCGTCGATCTTCAGGAGCAGAGGCGAGCAGGACCCATCGGGTGCGAGCCGCCAAGCGCCGCCGCTGTCCCCCAGATTGGCAATCAGGAACGAGCCGTCCGGCGCCATCGACCAGCCGTTCGGCATGAAATCGGCAGGAGCCCCGGCGCCGGCGACGATCGGATGCGGCGTGCCGTCGGCGTCGAGCCGGGCAACCCCGCCGCCGCCCTCCGGCAGGGCGTGGCTGACCCAGATCGCGCCGGCCTCGGTGCAGGCGACGCATTCCGGACGGCTGAGACCGGTGCCGAAGAAGGAGACGGCGTCTGGGGCGATGGTGAAATTCATGACGGCGGGACTGTAGCGCCGTCCCGATAGGCCGAAAAGACGGCCATGTGCATGGAGCCGTTCCAGGGCGGCATCTTGCGGCGCGGCGATCTGCTGGCATGATGCCTTCCGCATCCACCGGAGGACGAAAGAATGGACCTGCGCCTAGCCGATAAGACCGCCTTCATCACGGGCGCCTCGGCCGGCATCGGCCGGTCGGCCGCGCTGCTGCTGGCGGCGGAAGGCACCAAGCTGATCCTCACCGGACGGCGGGCCGACGCGCTCCAGGCGCTGGCGGACGAGGTAGCCGCGACCGGGGCACCGACGCCGGCCATCATCGCCGGCGATCTCGGCACCGCGGCACACTGCGCCCAGATCGCCGCGCAGGCCCTGGAGGCGGCGGACGGCCGGATCGACATCCTGATCAACAACGCCGGCGCCTCGGCCCCGATGAAGGATGCCTGGGACGAGGAACAGTGGGACCGGGCGCATCAGCTCAACTTCGCGTCCGCCCGCCAGGTCTCCGCGGCGATCGTCCCCGGCATGAAGGAGCGGAAATGGGGCCGGATCATCAACGTGACCGGCGCGATGGTCGGCCTGTCGATGAATGCCGCCGCCCCGGCCAAGGCCGCCCTGCAGTCCTGGTCGCGCACCCTGTCGGTCGAGCTGGCGCCGTTCGGGATCACGGTCAACACCATCGCTCCCGGGCGGATCAACACCGAGCAGATCCGCAACAACCTTCATCCCACCGACGAGAGCCGGCAGGCCTTCATCGACCGCTACATTCCGGCAGGCTATTTCGGCGAGCCCGAGGACCTGGCGATCCTGATGGTGTTCCTCGCCTCGCCGCTGGCCCGCTACATCAGCGGCGCGGCGATCCCGGTGGACGGGGCGATGCAGCGCATCGGCTGAGCGTCACGTATCCGGCAGCGGAATGAACTCTTCGGAATCGCCGGGGACGACGTCGAACTTGCCGGCCTTCCAGTCGGCCTTGGCCGCTTCGATGCGATCCTTCGAGGAGTGGACGAAGTTCCACCAGATGTAGCGCGGACCGTCCATCGGCTCGCCGCCGAGCACCTGGATACGCGCCTGGCTGGCGGCCTCGACCGTTACCGGATCGCCCGGATGCAGGACCAGAAGCTGGCCGCACTCGAACCGGTCGCCAGCGACGATGACGGTCCCCTCGGAAACGTAGATCGCCCGCTCCTCGTGTTCCGCCGGGATCGGCAGCCTCGCGCCGGTCTCCAGCGCCACGTCGGCGTAGATCATCTCCGAGAAGGTGGTGACCGGCGACGTCGCGCCCCACAGGGACCCGGCGATCACGCGCACGGCCTTGCCCTCGGCTTCGAGGATCGGCAGGGCCTCCTGGGCGCGATGCTCGAAATCCGGCGCGATCTCCTCGCTCGCCTTCGGCAGGGCGATCCAGGACTGGATGCCGAACAGGTGCGGCCCCATGGCCTTGACCGCGTCGTCCATACGCTCGGAATGGACGATGCCCTTGCCGGCGGTCATCAGATTCACCTCGCCGGGGCGGATCGGCTGGGCCGAGCCGAGACTGTCGCGGTGGTACATCTCGCCATCGAAGAGATAGGTCAGGGTCGCGAGACCGATATGGGGATGCGGGCGGACGTTGATCCCCTCGCCGACCGGAAAGGCCGCAGGGCCCATCTGGTCCCAGAAGATGAACGGGCCGATCATCTGGCGCTTGGCGGACGGCAGCGCCCGCCTCACCTCGAACCCGCCGATATCGCGCGCCCTCGGGACGATGGTCAGTTCGACGGCATCCGGATTTTCCGAGGCGTAGCAGTCCGGATCGAGTTCCTGAAGCGTGCTCATGGCGGCCCTCCCCTGTGCCTTCAGACTACGCCGGAACTAAGCCGAATGGGAGGGGCGGCTACCCCACCCGGCGCCGCACGACGGTCACGCCGACGCTCTCGGCGTCGTGGAACACGTCGAGCTTGGAGATGGTGACCTCGGCCCGCATCGCCCGCTCGTCGGCCAGGCAGATCTCGGCGACCCGGTCGGCCAGGGTCTCCACCAGCTTCACATGGCCGCCGCCGGCGAGCGCGCGGACCGCCTTGACGATCCGCTCGTAGCAGTAGACCCGGGCGTAGTCCTCCCGGAACCCGCCCTCCGGACGCACCACGTCGACCGCGATCTCAACCCTGACCCGCTGTCGCACACCCTGCTCATGGGCATGGATGCCGATCTGAAAATCAACCACCAGACTGTTGATCCGCACCGTATAGAGGGCGTCCACGACCTCTGTCGTGTCCGCCTGCCGCGGTTCGTCAATCGTGAAGGTCATCGGTCCCTCGGGCGCCATGGTCTCAATCTCGGTCAGTTGTCGCCTCCCGCGGAAACGGGGTTGCGCGTCGATGCGCGGTGCGCACCCTAGACGCAGGAACGGGGCTTTGTCGTCCCAAACCCGCCATCGAAGCGGCGAAACCCGCCTCCCGGTTCTTCCCATCTTGGCGCGGCGGACCGTCGGGGCTAGGGTCAGCGCCAATCTTGTATACAAACCGGAGGAAATCCCATGAGCGACAAGGCCATGTTCGAGGCCGGTCTGAAGAACCGCCGCGAGGTCCTGGGGGCCGAGTACGTGGACAAGTCGATCGCGGCCGCCGACGACTTCAACATGCCGATGCAGGAGCTCGTCACCGAGTATTGCTGGGGCGAGGTCTGGGGCCGTCCGGGCCTGACCCGCCAGCAGCGCTCGATGCTGAACCTCGGCATGCTGGTCGCGCTCGGCCGAAGCCACGAGCTGCGCCTGCACATCCGCGGCGCCATCAACAACGGCCTGACCAAGGACGATATCAAGGAGGTCTTCCTGCAGACCGCCATCTATTGCGGCGTGCCGGCGGCGATCGACGCCTTCCGCAACGCCCGCGAGGTGTTCAAGGAGATGGGGATCGACTGATCCCCGCCCCGCGCATCCCGCTCCTGATCACGTCCTGAACGTCCAAGAACAACGGAGAAACGCACATGTCCGACATCACCGTCGGCTGGATCGGCATCGGCAACATGGGTTGGCCGATGGCCCGCAACGCCAAGCAGGCCGGCGTCGATATCGCCGTCTTCGACCTGGACCAGGACAAGCTCGGCCGCTTCGCCGACGAGTTCGACGCCAAGCGGGCGTCCAGCCTCGCCGCCCTGTCCGAGATGTCGGACGTGGTCGTGACGATCGTTCCCGACGGCAAGGTGGTCCGCAAGATCTGCTTCGGGGATGGCGACAACCTCGCCACCGGCTTCGCCGAGGGTAAGATCGTCGTCGATATGAGCTCGTCGGCGCCGATGGGCACGAGGGCGCTCGGCGACGAGCTGCACGCCAAGGGCGTCACCCTGATCGACGCCCCGGTCTCCGGCGGCGTCGTCGGGGCCGATAAGGCGACCCTGTCGATCATGGTCGGCTGCTCCGACGAGGCGGCCCTGGCCAAGGTCATGCCGACCTTTGAGGCGACCGGAAAGAACATCTTCCGCTGCGGGCCGCTCGGCGCCGGCCACGCGATGAAGTGCCTGAACAACTACCTCTCCGCCGTCGGCCTGACCGCCGCCAACGAGGCGCTGCTGATCGGGCAGAAGTTCGGTCTCGACCCGTCGACCATGGTGGACATCCTGAACGTCTCGACCGGTCGGAACTCCTCGACCGAACGCAAGTACCACCAGTCGGTGCTGCCGCGGACCTACACCTCCGGCTTCTCCACCGCGCTGATGGCCAAGGACGTGGGCATCGCCGCCGGTCTGGCGGGCGACCAGGACATGTTCGCCCCGCTGCTGCACGAACTGAACCATATCTGGACCAAGTACAATGAGGTCATGCCGGACGCGGTACACGAGGCGACGATCGAGTACCTGGAGAAGATGAACGCGACCAAGCTCAAGGGCCCGAAGGCATAACGCCGGGCCCGACCGCGGCGCCGCCCAGCAAGAAGGCTGCCCGCATGAACGGACGGAGGGAGAAGAGGCCATGGCGGGGCAGCCGCTGGAGGGTGTCCGCATACTCGCGGTCGAGCAGTACGGCGCCGGCCCGTTCGGCACCATGTACCTGGCCAACCAGGGGGCCGAGGTCATCAAGATCGAGAACCCGGCCGACGGCGGCGACATGGCCCGCGCCGTCGGCCCCTATTTCTTCGACGACGATGGCCGACAGAGCCAGTTCTTTCACTCCTTCAACCTGAACAAACGCAGCGTCGCCCTCGACCTCCGCAGCGAGGACGGGCGGCGGATCTTCCGCGAACTGGCCGCCACCGCCGACGCCGTCACCAACAACCTGCGCGGCGACGTGCCGGAGAAGCTCGGCATCGACTACGCCAGCCTGAAGGACGTGAACCCCGGCATCGTCTGCGCCCACCTGTCGGCCTACGGGCGCGGCGGCTCGCGCAAGACCTGGCCCGGCTACGACTATCTGATGCAGGCCGAGGCCGGCTGGTTCTCGGTCACCGGCGAGCCGGGTTCGCCGCCGAGCCGCTTCGGTCTGTCGGTGGTCGATCTGATGACCGGCGTCACCATGGCCTTCGGCGTCACCTCCGCGATCCTTCAGGCCCGCGCCACCGGCGAGGGTCGCGACGTGGATGTCAGCCTGTTCGACCTGGCGCTGCACACGGTGACCTACCTCTCGACCTGGTATCTCAACGCCGGCCACGTGCAGGACCGCCTGCCGCGCTCTGCCCACCCGTCCCTGACCCCCTGCCAGACCTACAGGACCAGGGACGGCTGGATCTATCTGATGTGCAACAAGGAGAAATTCTGGCCGGCGCTCTGCCAGAAGATCGGCCGCCCGGAACTCGCAACGGATCCCCGCTTCGCCACCTTCAAGGCACGGCTGGCCGAACGCCCGGCGATCCAGGAGATCCTGGACGAGGCCCTTAGCGCCGGGACCACGGCGGAATGGATGGCGGAATTCGGCGGCTCGGTGCCCGCCTCGCCGATCCTTGACATCGCCGCCGCCATGGACAACCCGTTCGTCGCCGAACGCGACGGCATCCACCAGTTCCCGCCGCCGCCGAACGGGGCGGCGCTCGGGCTCGAGGAGGCTTTCCGCATGGTCGCCCACCCGATCCGAAACGCCGGGTCCGCTCCGCCGAAACGCCCCGGGCCGGAACTCGGCGGCGACACCGACGCGCTGCTGGGAGAGCTCGGCTACGGCGGCGACCAGATCGCCGCCCTTCGTAAGACGGGAGCGGTCGGATGAGCCCCCAAGGAACAGTCCGGCTTGCCTTCATCGGCTTCGGCGAGGCCGGCCCGCAGATCGCCAAGGGCATGCTCGGCGCCGGCGCCCGGTCCGTCGCCGCCTACGACATTCTGGCGGCCGATACCGCCACCCGCGACGCCTGGGCCGCCAAGGCCGAGAGCGTCGGCGCCAGGGCCTGCAACACCCCGGCCGACGCCGTGGCCGAGGCCGACCTGATCCTCTCCACGGTCACTTCGGAACGCGCGCTGGAGGCGGCCGAGAGCGCGGCGCCGCATCTGCGCCAGGGCCAACTTTATCTCGACCTCAACTCCTGCTCCCCCGGCAAGAAGGTCAAGGCGGCGAAGGCGGTCGAGGGGGCGGCCGCCGTTCGCTACGTAGACGTGGCGGTGATGGACACGGTGCCGGGACGCGGCCACACCGTGCCGATGCTGCTCGCCGGGGCGGCCGCCGAGGCCGCCGCCGAGACCCTGCGCGGCTTCGGCATGACCGTCGAGGTGGTCGGCGACACGGTCGGACAGGCTTCGACCATCAAGATGGCACGCTCGGTCTTCATGAAAGGGATCGAGGCGATCCTGTGCGAGAGCCTGGTCGCCGCCGACCGCGCCGGCGTGGCCGATCGGGTCCTGGCGTCGATCCAGACAACCTTTCCCGACACCGACTGGCGGGCGCTCGCGACCTATCACATGGGCCGCATGGCGGTGCATGGCAGGCGCCGGGCGATCGAGATGGACAGCGTTGCCGACACCCTGCGGGACCTCGGGCTGGAGCCGTCGACGGCGCTCGGCACCCGCGACCGGCAGATGTGGGTCGCCGATCTCGGCATGCGCGACCGCTTCATCGACGGCGGCCCGGAGACGCTGGAGGAATTCCTCGCGGCGGTGGCGGAGCGGAGCGGGAAATCCGCTTCCCACTAGACAAGAAATCTCTTGCTATTACATGGTGACGTGCGGCCGGGACGACGCGGACCGCACGCTCCGCAAACCGCGTATCGGCACACTGCGTATCGGCACACCGCGCACCGGCCCCCGTGGGGATCCCTCCACGGCGACGAGTTTCACGAGAGGAGAGCCGCAATGGCCTTTGAACTTCCCGATCTTCCGTACGCCCACGACGCCCTGGCGCCGGTGATGTCCAAGGAGACCCTGGAGTATCACCACGACAAGCACCACAACGCCTATGTCGTGAACGGCAACAAGCTGCTCGAGGGCAGCGGCTTGGAAGGCAAGTCGCTGGAGGAGATCGTCAAGGCCTCCTACAACGGCGGCCAGGGCGGCGGTCTGTTCAACAACGCCTCCCAGCACTGGAACCATATCGAATTCTGGAAGTGGATGAAGCCGAATGGCGGCGGCAGCATCCCGGGCGAGCTGGAAAAGAAGATCGTCTCCGACTTCGGCAGCGTCGACGCCATGAAGGAGGAGTTCGTTCAGGCCGGCGTCGGTCAGTTCGGCTCCGGCTGGTGCTGGCTGATCCTGGGCAATGACGGCAAGCTCGCGATCACCAAGACCCCGAACGGCGTCAACCCGCTGGCCACCGGCGAAGGCACGGCCCTGCTCGGCTGCGACGTGTGGGAGCACTCCTACTACATCGACTACCGCAACGCCCGCCCGGACTACGTCAAGGCGTTCGTGAACGACCTGGTCAACTGGGAGCGTGTGGCCGAGATCTTCGGCGACGCCTCCTAAGCGTCGACGTCGGCGAGAGTTCTGAGCGGCGATTTTTTTTCGCCGAACCCGCTGACTACAACTGAATGCGATTTGACACTGAAACCGGCGCCACAAGTCTTCTTCCGGCGCCGGTTTTCTTTTTCTTGAACGATAGACGCATCGAAGAACACAACGTTGCGTCTAGTGTTAAAGATCACTACTCAACCATTACCCGGTATGATGATTATCACGCGAATCGGCCTTGTGAGCGTTTGTTAGGGCATGCGACAGTCTGTTTGCCACACACCGTCCAGGGACGAGCGGAGATGGGGGACGACGACGAAACCGAGCTGCTGAGGGGGTTCTGGCTGAGCCAGAACGGCCGGGAGCAGCGCCATTCCGACGGGAGCGGCGGCGAGGCGCCGATGCTCTCCATCATGCTGCACGATCTCGGCTGGATCGATGTCGGCATCTCCGAGACCTCTGCCGTCGTCCGTCTCAACCCGAACGCGGTGGACGCGACGATCGCCGCCGGCCTGCGCGGCGAGCTGGAGGAGAGCGCCCCCGGCCTGCGGGTAGAACTCGCTCTGTACGACCCCGACATCCGACCGGTCTCGATCGCCTTTCAAGACGCGGCCGGCGCCTGCGCCCATCTCGATCGCCTGCTTGAGGCCCGCACCCGGATCTGTAGTTCGGAATCCGGCGATGCGGAGAGTACCGCCGCCTACGGCTCAGCCGACGCCGAGACCGAAACCGAGAAAGACGACTGGGCCGAGACGATGGGATACGCGTCGGTCTGGGGCGCGGAAGCGTACCCGATGCCGACCCCCTTCGACCTTGCCGCCGGCGTCCGATACCCGTCCGCCACGCCCCTGCGCCGTGACCGGGACGGCTCGGCCACCGGCCAAATCGACGAGGAGCGGTTCGCGCGCGACATGGCCATGGCGGAATGGCTGGCGCCGCTGAACACGGCCGGCTCCCTCCGCGACCGCCGCCTGATCGACTCGAGCCCGGAAATGGTGAGTTTCGCCCTCCGCTCCATGGGATGGGTCGCGATCAAGCGGAGCTGGAAACTGCACGGGCGGTCGTTCCGACACACGGTTCCGGAAGCGATCGCCGTCGACCCGACGGCGGTTCGTCCGGACGCGCTGAACCAGCTCATTGCCCTCTGCGCGGAGTGGGCGCTGCTGCCGGGCGAGGTGACCTGCGCCTGGTGGGACGGCAGTGTCTGGCGGCGCGAGCGGGGCGGGCCCGCCGAGGTCGCCGACCGGCTGAAGGCGCTCTGCCGCGTCGCCGTCAACGACGAGCCGATGTCCCTCGTCAAGAGCGAGGAAGTCTCGATCCATAAGGTTCTGGCGTCGGGCGCGGCCTGGACCGACGACCATCCGTTCTCCGTCACCCTGCGGCGATGGCGCGACAAGGAGGCCCGGACCGAACAGGGGGACGCGATCCTGCGCGACCTGGAGCGGCTCGGCCTTTTCCAGCGGCGCACCAAGCTGCTGGTGATCGGCGACGACGAGGACATGCGGATCGCCCGCTACGCCCCGGGTCAGGTCCGGGTCTGGAACGAGCGCACGCACCGCGCCATGGAGGGATCGAAGCTGGTCGACGTCCCGGACCGGGGCCTCGGCCTCTGCGTCCAGCGCGACCTCCGCACCGTGCAGCACCGCGGCGAGCCGGTCCTCCACCGCTGCAGCGGCATCGTCTTCGGCAGCGACGGCATGCAGATGGTGCGGTGGTCAAGGCTCACCGTACCGATCTTCGTGCCCGGCCACGGCAGCGCGCGTGTCGGCGCCCTGCTGTCCACCTGCGACCTTGAAGAGGCCGTATCGATCTGACGGGTCGATCCGCGGGCCGATCTGCAGCAGCCGCCCGGGCTCTGTCTCCTTGGTCCGGCCCGCTCAACTGCCGGCCTCGCCCAGCATCCGGACCGCGCCGGTCTGTGGCACGCCCATCGGATAGGCATCGGGCCGCTCGACGAACGCCGCGACATCGGCGACGACCGCTGCACGGGTCCGGCCCAGCAACCACATCCGGCTGCGCTCCGGCTTGTGCGGGCGCCGCCAGCGTACGCCCGGATAGGCCTCGTCAAACCGGTATTTCGACGCGTTCTTGGCATACACCTCGTCCTCGGCGATGGAGACCATCGGCGCCGCGTTCCAGCGCGCCAGCGCCAGCGCGCACCCGGCCGTGGTCATCACCTCGGCGAGCCCTGTCCGTCCCCGCCAGGCCGGCGCGAGCCACAGGCCGCCGATATAGGTGCAGTGACGCCGGACGGTGCTGGCATAGGCGTCGGCCTCGTCACCGAGGACGAACCGCTCGCCGCTTGCCATGTCGCGCGCCGGATCCGCGTAGAAGAAGGACAGCGTCGACAGCCAGTCGCCCAGGGTGTGCCGGCCCAGATCGAACAGCCGGACGGCGAAGGTCGCGACCCGCTCGCCGGCCTCGTCCTGCAGTTCCATCCACAGACCGGCTCCGGGCGGGAACGGCACGGCGGCCGGGTTGAAGGCGTTCGGCAGGAACTTGCCGGTCTCACGGCAGACCCGCTCGAAGCCGGTCATATCGTCGTGAACCGCCATCTCGAGCCCGACCGCCCGCAGCCCCGCATTCAGGCGGATGAAGTACTCGCCGAAAAGCTCCTTCTCGCGAAGCGCGATGGTACCGACCTGCGTCAGCAACCGACTATGGTACGGGATCTTCCTCATGACGCCCTCTCTCCCTATAAGAACGAATAAGAGGAAAACAATTACTCCAATCGCGCGCAGTGTCTCGGAGGGGCCGGCGGACTCGCGATCCGATCGCGAGTCGCGCCGGACGGTCTCCCGGCCTATAGAGGCAGCGTCGAAACGAATCGGAAGCCACCGATGCCGGACCAGCCCTCCGCCGTCTCTCCAGCAACGACAGCGCCGGCACCCGCGCCCGCCGTCTTTCTCGATCGCGACGGCGTTCTGAACGTCGATGTCGGCTACGCGCACCGGCCGGATCAGATCGACTGGGTCGATAACGCACCGGCGGCGGTGCGCCGGCTGAACGCCGCCGGGTTCCGGGTTTTCGTCGTGACCAACCAGTCGGGGATCGCCCGTGGCCTCTACGATTGCGACGCGGTGGAGACCCTGCACCGCTGGATGGACGCTGAACTGCAGCGGCTCGGCGCCCGGATCGATGCCTGGCGCTACAGCCCTTACCATCCGGACCATCAGGCGGCGCGGTTCGCCGACAAGGCGTCGTGGCGGAAGCCCGCACCCGGCATGCTGCTCGATCTGATGCGCCACTGGCCCGTCGAGCGCGAACGCTCGTTCCTGATCGGCGACAGGAAGAGCGACGTGGAGGCCGCCCGCGCCGCCGGGATCGAGGGACACCTGTTCACCGGCGGCGATCTCGACGCCTTCGTCGCCGCCCTGCTGACACCCCGTGGGGAGAGGTGACCCTGTGACGAGGATTCATCCCGTTCTTCTGTCCGGCGGTGCCGGCACCCGGCTCTGGCCGCTGTCCCGATCCGCCTACCCCAAGCAGTTCCTCACGCTGCTGGGAGAGCGGTCGCTGCTTCAGGCCACGGCCGCGCGCGTGGCCGACCCGACACTGTTCGCGCCGCCGGTGGTGGTCACCAATGTGGATCACCGCTTCATCGTCGCCGAGCAGCTGCGCGCCGCCGGCGTCGAACCGGCGGCGATCCTGCTCGAGCCGGCCGGCCGGAACTCCGCGCCGGCGGCGCTGGCGGTGGCTCTCCGGGTGCACAAGGAGGACCCGGACGCGGTCCTGCTGCTTCTGGCGGCGGACCACGTGATGACCCGGGCCGACGCCTTCCTGGACGCGGTCCGCGCGGCGACGCCGGCCGCCGAAGCGGGGCGCATCGTGACCTTCGGCATCACCCCGAGCCGGCCCGAGACCTCCTACGGCTACATCCTGGCAGGTGCCGCGGATGCGGACGGGATCGCGGCGGTCGAGCGCTTCGTCGAGAAACCGGACGCCGAAACCGCCCGCGCCTATCTGGCCGACGGCCGCTATCTCTGGAACTCGGGAAACTTCCTGGCCGCGGCCGCCACCCTGGAGCGGGAGGCGGAGCGGTTCGTCCCCGACATGCTCGACGCCTGCCGGGCCGCGGTGAGCGACGCCCGTGACGATCTCGACTTCCTGCGCCTCGAGCCGGCGGCCTTCGCCCGCGCGCCGGCGGTCTCCATCGACTACGCGCTCATGGAGCGGACGGGCGCCGCCGCCGTCATCGCCTGCGACCCCGGGTGGAGCGACATCGGATCCTTCGACGCGCTGGCCGAGGCCCTGGGCCGCGACGGTCGGGGCAACGCCGCCTCCGGGCCCGCCGTCCATATCGACAGCAGCGGCTCCTCGGCGATCTCGACGGGTCCGCTGGTCGCCACCCTGGGCCTGACGGACACGGTGGTGGTGGCCACGCCGGATGCGGTTCTGGTCGCCGCCGCGGACCGCGCGCAGGACGTGCGCAGCGTGGTCGATGAGCTCAGAAGCTCCGGACACCAGGAGGTCGAGGGCCATGCCGACGTGCACCGTCCCTGGGGCTCCTACCGCAACCTGGATGTCGGCGACGGCTTCCTGGTCAAGCAGATCCGGATCCGGCCCGGCGGCCGGCTGTCGCTGCAGACCCACGCACACCGGGCGGAGCACTGGACCGTCATCGAGGGCCGCGCACGGGTCACCCTCGGCCCCGATGCCGGATCCCTGGAGGTCGTCGACCTGTCCGCGCACCAGTCGATCGACATTCCCCGGGGTTGGGTTCACCGGCTCGAGAACACGACCGACGCGCCGGCCGCCATCATCGAGGTGCAGTCGGGCGCCCTGCTCTCCGAAGACGACATCGAACGGCTGGACGACGTCTACGGCCGGAGTGACCCACCGCCCCGCGCATAGAGGCGGGAGCCTATAGGCGGGAACGTGAAGTCGGGACCGTCAATCCGGCGGGTCGGATGAGTCCGACTCACCGAAACAAGCTCGAACCTGAGAAAAATTTTATTCAAAAATTAATAAACGGTGGCGATAGTGGGGTCCTGTCCCTAATTCGACCACCAGATACAGTGTTGCCCCGATGCGCCGTCCCGCGCTTGCCGCTCTTGCCGTCTTCTCCGCCGTGACCGCGGGTGTGGCCGCTCCTGGGCCCGCCGCGGCGAAGCAGGGGCCGGCCTACTACGAGGCTCTGATGCATTACTGCTACGGCGGCGGGCTGGCCGAACGCATCGGCCGCGATCCCGACAGCCGCTCCGTCACCGGCATCGCCAGCAAGCGCGCCGCGCTCAAGGATCTGCGCGGCGCCATGGCCGACGGGGAGAAGGCCGCGACCGCGCTCTGTGCCGCCGGCTACTACCGAGCGATCCAGGCCGGATACGTCACGGTGATCCGCGACACCCGGCCCGACTGACCGCCAGCCCGGTCGGAGCAGCCCGGTCAGAGCAGCCCGATCAGAGCAGCCCGATCAGAGTCGCCGGGCCGGACCGGCGGAGTCCGATTCGCCGGAAAACACCGACAATCCGGCGCGAACACCGGTCATGAACCGTATTGGAGTGTGTGGGGAGTGGCGCGCCCGGGAAGATTCGAACTCCCAACCTCCTGATCCGTAGTCAGGTGCTCTATCCAGTTGAGCTACGGGCGCTTGCCGGGGGTCACCCCCCGGAGGCCGCGCAACCTACTCAAACCCCTGCAGCTTGGCAAGGGGGGTGATGGCAATTTCGTTCGGGCAAAAGAACTTGTTCGGATTCCGTGGTTTAAGTAGTATCCCACCACTGATTTGTGAGCGAGGTCGAAGGATAATCCCGGCGGAATCCCTTACGAGGCATTCCACGGGCGCCGACACCGCGCATCGCATAACGGGCGCGCCCGGTCACGGGGGAAGTGGCACGCGTCCTTCGGGGGTCCGGGTTGGGAATAAAAAGGGAAGACGCGGTGATCGGATCGTTCGACTCCATGCGCCGCCTGGCCATTGTTAGTGCCGGCGCACTCGCCCTCGCGGGATGCTCGTTCAGCAGTGACTCGCTGTGGCCGTCTCTCACGGGAGAAGCGCCGAGCGCCGAAGCGCCGAGCGAAACGATCGCGATCCAGCCGTCCGCGGGTGAACGCTCCGGCTCGCCGCTGATCGGTGGACCGCCGCCGCTGGGCAACACGAATTTCGAGATCAACGCGCCCGCGCCGACCCAGCCGACCGGGACGTTCGTCGGCGAGAAGGTCCAGCAGCTTCGCGGCGACCTGGTCCGGCTTCAGGACAGCATCCGCGGCCATAACGGCACGTTGCAGTCGCTGCGCCAGCAGACCGTCCAGAACGCCCAGAACTACCACCAGAGCGTGGCGTCAATCGAATCTCGGCTGCAGGTCGGCACCACGCCGGGCAATCCGCAGCTCGTCGACCAGTGGAACGGCGCCCAGCGCCAGCTCGAGCAGGTCAATACAGACATCTCGAACATGAATGCGCTGGCCAACCGGGTATCGGCCGACGCGGCGCTGTCCACCTACCTTCTTGAGAGCGTGCGGGCCGCCTACGGCCTGTCCGGCGCCGTCGAGGCCGACCATGAAAACCTGTCGGTGCTCGAGGACGAGACCAACCAGACCGTCGTGCTGATCGACCGTCTGCTCACCGAGCTGAGTGACGACATCCGGCGTCAGAGCGCCTATGTCGCCAACGAACGCAACGACCTGAACACCATGGCCGTCGCCATCAAGAACGGCGAGCTCTTCGGCACCAGCCTCGCCAACCGCTCCTTCGGCGGCGGAACCTCCCTGGCCGCCCCGGGCGCCAACAGCATCCCGGCCCCGTCGGCCGCGGGCCTCGCCGGCCGCCGGCCGCTCGTGGTGATCCGCTTCGACCGCCCCGGCGTCGAGTACGAACAGCCGCTGTACAGCGCGGTGCGCCGCGCTCTGGAGCGCCGGCCCGAAGCGATCTTCGACGTCGTCGCCGTCAGCCCGCAGTCGGCCAACCAGGGTCGGGCCGCGCTCAACGCCAACCAGGCGAAGCGGAACGCACAGACCGTCTTCCGGAGCCTGCAGGAACTGGGTCTGCCGCCGGGCCGCGTCGCGCTCTCCGCCCAGTCGGCGCCGGACGCCCGGACCAACGAGGTTCGCATCTACGTCCGCTGATCCGGCGGCGGCCGGTCCCAGACCACCGGAACCGCCGCATCGCCCTTGCCAGCGCTCCCCCGGTGATCCGGACGGCTTCCCCGTGTCGTAGACAGGTGAGGAGGTGGCCGATGATCCCGACCCTGTTTCGATGTACAGCCGTAACCGCCGTTTCGGTCAATCAGCCGAAGCGCCTGCGCCGGCCGTCTTTACCCGCCGCCTTGGCGTTTACCGTGTTCCTATGCCTCGCGTCGGCGCCGATCGCAGCCCCGGCCTCCGCTCAGACACCAGAAGAGGCGGCTGCGTTCCGCACCGTGATCTCCGCCCAAGTCGACGCCTTTCGCGCCGAGGCCTGGGATCGCGCCTTCTCCTTCGCCTCGCCCGACATCCGAACCCTGTTCGGCGACAGCGACCGGTTCCGGGCGATGGTCATGGGCGGCTACGAGGCGGTGGCCCGGCCCGAAGTCTTCAAGTTCGAGGAGGCGACCGTCATGAACGGCCGGCCGACCCAGCCGGTCTTCGTCATCGGCCCGGACGGCATCGCCCGGCGCGCGCTCTACTTCATGGAGCGTCAGCCGGACGGGAGTTGGAAGATCGACGGCGTGGTGCTGGAGGATCTGCCGGATCGGACGACCTGACCCGGAACGAGCGCCGCATCGACGCTTCCCGCTTTCCGCCGATTGCCACGGCCGGCCAACGCCGCTATAGCCGCTGCGGTCATACAGCGCGCGGAGGCGATCGACGATGGACTCGAGCAGCAACGACGGACCCCGGCGGTCCTTTCCGGTCTCCTGGGAAGAACTGCACCGGACCGGCCGCGCGCTGGCCTGGCGCCTCCTGGACGTGGGCCCGTTCAAGGGCATCATCGGCATCACCCGCGGCGGCCTCGTGCCCGCGGCGATCGTCGCCCGGGAACTGGAACTTCGCCTGATCGATACCATCGGCGTGTCCAGCTACGCCGGCTACGACGGTCCGCGCGGTTCGCTGCAGGTGGTGAAGCCGCCGTCCCTCACCGACGACGGCGAAGGCTGGCTGATCGTCGACGATCTGGTCGATACCGGGGAGACAGCTAAGGTCGTCCGCGCCATGCTTCCGAAGGCGCACTTCGCCACGATCTACGCCAAGCCCGCCGGCCGCCCCCTGGTGGATACCTTCGTCACCGAGGTCAGCCAGGACACTTGGATCTATTTCCCCTGGGACACCGAGCCGCGGCCGGTCGATCCGATCATCGGTCTTCGTCCGGCGACCTGACCGGGACGCTGTCGACAAAGCGCAGGTCGCCGATCCTGACGGCGACGAAGACCCGGGCCGGTGCGCCGGCCCGTTCCACCGGCGCAAGCGTGCGCGGGTCACGGACCTCCAGGTAGTCGATCGCGTCGAAACCGACCTGCTCCAGGGCATCCATGCCCCAGGCGATCTCGCCCGCCGGCGTGCTCACGCCGTCGGCGATCCGGCCGGCCATCCGCCCGATGATGCGGCTGAGTTTGGTGACCCGCTCGCGCCCCGTCTCGTCCAGCCGGTCGATCTCGGCCACCGGCGTGATCCCGCCGGGCCCGCGGGCCGCGTCGACCACACGGACCAGGGGCGCCCCCTCGCGGCCCGACAGCCGCGCCGCCAGCACGCAGGCGCGCTGGAAAACGGCGCCGCTCTGATACAGGCGTTGCGGCGCGATCACGCCCACGAGGCTCTCGATGCGGCCGACCGCTTCGATCAGCGCGTTACGGCCGAACTCCCCTTCCATACTGTCCGCAAAGCCCGGCAGGCCGTCCACCGACACGGGCCGGATCTCCGCCGCGCCGGTGTAGAGCACGTCCGCGCCGTTACGCGACAGGAGCGTCCGGCCGACCGGGTCGGCCAGGATTTCGGCGCGCGGGCCGGCGGCGACGACCACCCGGTCGCATTCCCGCGCCGCCAGGGCCAGCAGCATCAGATGGCCGACATGGGCCTCGCCCAGCACCGGCACCAGACCGACCGAGCACGCGTCCTCCCGCCACTCCTCCAGACACTCGGAAAGGGCGTCGGCCTCACCGATGACCTCGATATCGGCTTCCTCGTCGCCGTCGAGACTGAACGAGAGGGCGGGGTCGTAGGGACCGCCATCGTCGTTGCCCGGTTTTCCCATCGTGTTCGACATGGACGTTCACCAATGGTCCTGCGGTCCGGTCTTCCGACCGAAGGCCGCCGGGCGCCGAATTCCGCACCGGCTTATCGAAAAGCCGGCCTGCCAGACACGACGCGAGGTTGAGGTTCGACGTATTCCGACGGCACACGACCATGCGGACCCGCCCCACCATTGCCGGCTCCAAGCCCCACGGCCCGGCCGATCGGCCAAAGGCTACACCGCAGATGCGAAGGGCGGCAAAGCAAAATCTCGGGTCGCCGGGCCGGACGGCCGCCATCCGGTGCGGCGATCAGGGTCCCGCATGCCGGGGTACGTCGAGCCGGAAGGCCGAGCCGTCGGCGCCCGTCCGCTCCAGGGTCAGCGTGCCGCCATGGGCCTGGGCGAGATCGCGGGCGATGGTCAGACCGAGGCCCGTGCCGTCCCGCCGGCTGGAGAACTGGAACGGCTGGAACAGACGTCCCCGGCCCTCTTCCGGGATACCGGGTCCGTTGTCGATCACGTCGATGACCGCCCGTGCGCCCTCGACCCGGGCGACGATGCGCAGGGCGTCGGCGCCGGCATTGACCGCGTTGGAGGCGATGTTGGAGAACACCCGGTACATCTGATCCCGGTCCGCCAGCAGCTCCAGATCCTCGGCCCCGGTCAGCTCCAGACGCACCTCTCCCCCCTGGGGCGCCTGCAGCTCCTCGCGCAGCTCGCTCACGAGGTCGGCGAGCCGGACCGGTGCCACACGGAGCGGCGGCGTCTCCCGCGCGAAGTTCAACGTGGTCGAGCACAGGGCGGCCGCCCGGTCGATCGCCTTGACCAGGGTCGGCGTCACCTTCTGCACGTCCGGGTCCTGACTGAGGGACAGCCGGTCGGAGATCAGGGTCGCGGTCGACAGCATGTTCCGCAGGTCGTGGCTGATCTTGCTGACCGCCGTCCCGAGTGCCGCCAGCCGAGTGCGCTGGCGCAGGGCCGCCCGCATCTCCTCCTTCATCAGGCCGAGCTCGCGCAGGGCCACGCCGATCTCGTCCCGCCTGCCGCCGTCGTCCAGGTCGGTGGACCGGTCCTCCGGCCGCTGGCGGAAGGCGACCAGACTGCCGGTGATGCGCTGCAGCGGCCGGACCAGCAGCCAGCGCAGGCTGACGAAGACCAGGGCAGCGGTGAAGACCGAGATCAGCACCGACAGGGTGAGGATGCGCCAGGAGAAGTCGTACATGACCGCGCGCAGCGGGAACTCATCCAGCGTCACGGTCACCGTCGCCGCGGGCTCCATCGGCGCCGGTCCGGTCACCCGAAGGATCCGGTTGCCGGTCTGGAACAGGGCGTCGAAGGCATCGTAGACCAGTTCCAGCGGCATCGGGTCGTACAGGGAGACGTAGACCTCGCCCGGCGGCCGCATCGGGCGGCTGAGCGAGCGGGTATCGCCGTCCGGGCCGGTCACCACGATCTCGTAGGCGCCGACGTGATCCAGCAGCTCGAAGGTGAGTTCCTGACTGATCATCCGGTCGGGCGACCCGTCGATGGCCAGAGCCGCCAGGTGGGCGTTGTCGAGCTTTTCCGTCAGGTAGGTCAGCCGGAACCTAGCGATCGACGGCGTGTAGATCAGCACCTCGGACAGCATGACGAAGAAAATCGTCAGGCAGAGCAGCCGAAAGGAAAGCGAGCGCATCGACCGGGCGGCCCCAGGATCAGGAGAACCGCATCAGGAAGCGCACGATCCGGCGGGTTCGCGACGAGAACAGCTTCGGCATGTACCAGCTCCCCGCGGCCCGCTTCACGACTTCGGTCCGGGTCGGGTACGGGACGACCAGACCGGCGAGATCGGACACCTTGAGCTTCTTGGCCACCGCCAGGGTGCAGAGCGAGACGATCTCGCCCGCCCCGGTGCCGACCACGACGGCTCCCAGGATACGACCCTTCGTGGAGACGTAAAGCTTGATGAACCCGGTGACGTCGCGTTCGGCGATGGCCCGGTCGTTCTCGGAGAACGGCCAGCGCAGGACCTCGAACGCCGCGCCGCGCGCCCGCAGCGCCGCCTCATCCTCGCCGACGCTGGCCAGTTCCGGGGCGGTATAGGTCACGCGGGGCAGGACGGTCTCCGACTTCGCCGGGAGCCAGAACAGGGCATTGCGGATGACGATCCCCGCATGGAAACCGGCCAGATGGGTGAACTGCGCTCCCCCGGCCGCGTCGCCGACGGCGAAGACCCGCCGGTTGCTCGTGCGCAGTCTGGCGTCCAGCACGAGGCGGCCGCGCGCGTCGGTCTCGATCCCGGCGCGGCCCAGGTCCAGCCCCTCGAAGCCGACACGCCGGCCGACCGCGACCAGCAGATGGCTGCCGGAGAGCACGCTTTCCCCATCGTCGCCGCTCACCGTCAGTTCGACACCGTCCGCCGACGGGCCGGCGTGAACCGCCGACGCCCCTTCGTGGATCTCCACCCCATCGCGCCGCAGCGCCAGGCGCACCAGCTCGGCCGCCTCCGGGTCGTCGTTGCCGAGCAGCGACTTCGCCTCGACCAGCACGACCTCGCATCCCAGTCGCGCATGGGCCTGGGCCAGCTCGCAGCCGATCGGCCCGCCGCCGAGCACGAGAAGCCGGCGCGGGCGCTCCGCGAGACCGAAGACGGTCTCGTTGGTCAGGAAGGGGACCGTATCCAGGCCGGGGATCGGCGGGACGGCCGGCGTCGAGCCGGTGGCGATGACCACGTATTTGGCGGTCACCGCGACCCCGCCGCCCTCGACCGTGCGCGCGTCGGTGAAGCGCGCTTCCGCCTGGACAACCCGGACGCCGAAGCCGGTATACCGCTCGACGGAGTCCATGGGTGCGATCTCGTCGATCACCCCCTGCACATGCGCACCGACACGGGTCCAGTCGATCTCGCCGACGGCGGCGTCCAGGCCGTACCGGGCCGCCTTCGGCCCCGCCTGGGCGGCATGGCCTGCGGCCAGCAGCGCCTTGGACGGGACACAGCCGACATTCAGGCAGTCGCCGCCCATCGCTCCCTTCTCGAACAGGACGACGCTGGCGCCCATCTGCGACGCGCCGGCGGCGACGGACAGCCCCCCGGCACCGGCGCCGATCACGCAGATATCCGCCTGCACGCTCTCGCTCATCGCCCGACTCGCTCAGTAAGGGTGTGATCCATGCAGTGATACTCGCCGATTTGGGGGTGTCAGGGAAATGTGCAGGCGGCGGCGGACCGGCCTCAGGCCGAGGACGGGCTGCCGCGCCGGAACCGCTTGTAGACGACCGGGATGAGCGACAGCAGGGTCAGGCCGGCGATCGGGATCAGCACGCCGGGCTCCAGGAAGATGCCCACGCCCGGCATCTCGCCGCGGGCGAACACCGTGTCCAGCCCGTTGCCGACCGACACGAAGACGAAGGTGCCCGGAATGATGCCGAACAGGGTTCCGGCAAGGAAGATGCGGGTGGAGACCCCCAGCACGGCGGGAACGATGTTGACCAGCCAGAAGGGGAACAGCGGCACCAGCCGCAGGACCAGGAGATAGCTGAGGGCGTTTTCCCGGAACCCGTCTTCCAGCCGGGCGACGAACGGGCCGGCCTTGGCCCGCAGGCTGTCGCCGATCGCCGTCCGCGCGGCGAGGAACACAGCGAGCGCCCCGATCGTCGCCGCGACCACGGTGATCACCGTCCCCTCGATCAGGCCGAACAGCAGCCCGCCGGTGACGGTGAGCACCAGGCCGACGGGCAGCGAAAACGCGATGGCGAGCGCGTAGGCCGTTCCGTAGCCCAGGCGCGTGGCAACCGGGTGGTCGGCGACCCAGCCCTGGAGCAGGTCGCGGTTCTCCGACAGCGCCTGGAACGAGACGAAGCGGTCGAGATCGAAGACGAAGAAGGCCGCAAGCCCACAGAGCAGCACTCCGAGCGGCAGCAGACGCCTGACCCGGTTGCGCCGGGCCGTTCCGATTTCCGCCGTTCCGCCGGTCCCGTCGTCGTCTCGCACGATCCCTCCATCCATCCGACCGGCGCCGCGTCGCGCTGCCGGTCCGATCACCCGTCTGTACCGAACCTGTTGGCATACTCAATGCCGAACGGGCCCCCCTCGATACGGTCAACATGCGCGTTGGCCGCACGGGCGCCAGTCAACAGGGCGTGAACGGTCCGTGTGCGTCTGGCTGTCGACCCTCGATGGCGCCATGGTGGACCATCGAATGGCGCTACCTGAAGAGCCAAATTCGGCGCAGGATCGCTCCCAACAAGACGATGGAGGCATCCCATGCCCGACGGCCAAACTTCGATCACGAAACCGAGCGTCTGCCCGCTCGACTGCCCGGACACCTGCAGCCTGGACGTCGCCGTCGAGGACGGGCGCGTCAGCGGTGTGCGCGGATCGACCGCCAACCCGCTCACCGAGGGTGTGGTCTGCAACAAGGTCTCCCGCTACTACCCGCATTTCGTCCACGGCCAAGGGCGGCTGACCCACCCGCTGAAGCGGATCGGCAGACGCGGCGAGGACCGGTTCGAGCGGATCGGCTGGGAGGAGGCGCTGGACCTTGTCCATGCCGGCCTGTCCGAGGCGATCAAGAGCCACGGGCCGCAATCCGTGGTGCCGCTGGCCTATGCCGGCCCCCACGGCATGCTGGCCGGCGGGTCCATGGACATGCGGTTCTTCCACCGGATGGGAGCCACCCTGCTCGATCGCGGACCGATGTGCGGCGGCGTAAAGGGCGAGGCCTTCGTCTCGGTCTATGGCGCCATGCCCGGCACCCCGCCGGAGCAGGGCGTCGATGCGGAGCTCATCGTCGTCTGGTCGAACAACGTCACCGTCTCCAATCTGCATTTCATCCGCACCATCAACCGGGCCAAGGCGGCGGGCGCGAAGATCGTCGTCGTCGACCCCAAGCGCATCAAGGCGGCCGAGCAGGCCGACATGCACGTGGCGATCCGGCCCGGCACCGACGTGGTGCTGGCCTTCGCCCTCGCCGCCGAGCTGGAGCGGATCGGCGCGTTCGACCAGGCTTTCATCGAGCGCTGGGCCGTCGGCGCCGACGAGTTTATGGCGGCGGCGCGGGAGTGGAGCGTCGAGCGCGCGGCCGAGACCTGCGGCGTCCCCGAGGAGCAGATCCGAACGCTGGCCGCCTGGTACGGCGACGCCAGCCCGGCCCTGATCGGCATGGGCAACGGGATGGAGCGCAACCAGAACGGCGGCAACTCGGTCCGCGCGGTCGCCGCCCTGCCAGTGCTCTGCGGCAAGTGGGGCGTGCGCGGCGGCGGGGTGATCGCCAAGGTCGGCGCCGCCGTCCCGAAGACCATGGCCCGGCTCCAGCGCACCGACCTGATCCCTGAAGGCACCCGGCGCATGAACATCATGGACGTCCCGGCCAACATGCTGCGCGACGACCTCGATCCGAAGGTGGCTGCGGTCTTCGTCTACAACCACAACCCGATCGCCGTCTTCCCCCACCAGGTGCAGGTCATGAAGGCGTTCAGCCGGGAGGATGTCTTCGTGGTCGGCTGCGACGTGCAGATGACGGACAGCATGCGCTACGCCGACGTGATCCTGCCGGCCTGCAGCCATTTCGAGCATGCGGACCTGTTCCCCGCCTACGGCCAGACCTACCTGCAGCGGGCCGAGCCCGTCATCGCGCCGGTCGGCGAGGCGCTGCCGAACACCGAGATCTTTCGCCGGCTGGCAGCGCGGTTCGGCTACGACGAGCCGTGCTTCAAGGCGAGCGATGCGGAACTGATGGACGAGGCCGTGGACGGCGACGATCCCCGGCTCGGCGGCGTGAAGCCGAGCGCCCTGCCGGTCGACCGGGCGCTGAACATGACGGCGGACGGCGCCCAGGAGATCGTGCCCTTCAAAACTGTGTTTCCGAAGAACGCCAGCGGCAAGGCCGAACTCGCCTCGGACTGGATGGCGGAGGCGCGGGGCTTCCGGGTGCCGGCCTACCGCCCGCTCGACAGCGCCTACCCGCTGGCGCTGATCACGCCGTCCTCGGCGCTGCGCACCAATGCGACCTTCGGCGGCCATGCGGCGAGCGACGGGGTTCAGCCCCTCGAGATCAACCCGGCGGACGCGGCGGCCCGCGGCATCGAGGAAGGCGATCTGGTCCTCGTGCACAACGACCTCGGCGAGACCCGGCTGCAGGCCACGCTCACCGACGCGGTGCGGCCGGGCACGGTGTTCTCGGCCAAGGGAACATGGATGCGGACGAGCGACACCGGCCTGACCGTCAACGCCCTGCTGCCGACCCACAAGGCCGACCTGTGCGAGGGCGCCTGTTTCAACGACGCCCGGGTCGACGTCCAACGGATCTGAGACCGGCGGCGGCGGCGCTCGACGGCACCTCGGCCGTCAACCGTCCCGACGGCCCCCGCTCGACCCGGATCCCGGCCCCGGAAACGGTAGGACGGTCCCGCCGGGCCGGGAGTCCGCTCGGCTCGGCCGCCTGGCGAGCGCCGTCAGGATCAGGCTGACGCGGCCCTGCGCGTCGCGATACGGAAGATGCGTCGCCATCAGGTCGCGGTGGCGGATCTGCACGATGCCCGCCGGCACCAGCCGCCCCGCGCCGGCATACCCGGCCCCGATCCAGGACAGCGGGGTCCCCGGCGCCGCGCGTTCCGGATAGCGGCCGAGCAGTTCGCCCCCCAGCAGCAGGCGCACGGTGGCGCCGGCGAACTCGACCCGATAGGCCCGGTGCGGCGGATCGAAATACGCGAGCATCAGGTTCGGCATGATCTCGCAGAGATCGGCCAGGAAAAGATCGTCGGCGTCGGGCAGGTCGGCACCGGCGCGCTGATCGTCCCAGTAGCGGCGGAGATCGTCGAACCACTCCGGCCCGGACAGCGCCCACCGCTCCTCCTCCGTCCCGTCTTCGCACAGGAACATGCCCGTCTCCTCGTTCCGAGATACCTGACGGCGAGCGCCGCCACCCGCCCTATGGAATGACGAAACCGGTTTTCCGATCGCCAGACGGCGGTGGCGGAAAAAGAGGGGTGTTTGACATTGCGGCCGGTCCTGTCGGGGCGCACGCTCCGGCCATGATCGATCGATACCCGGACCCGGTTGGCTCTCCTCCGCTCTGCGTGGCGATCCTCGCGGTGGCCGGTTGTCAGTTGCTCGACGTCACCGGGCCCTACGAACTCTTCACCTCGGCTCAACGGCCCGGCTCCCCGAGCAGGGCCTACCGGGTGCTGCTGGTGACCCCGGAGGGCAGCCATGTGGAAACCGAGGCCGGGCTGCGTCTGGAGACGCAGGCGACCATCGCAGACCTGGCGGCCTCATCGATCGACACCCTGATCGTCGCCGGCGGCCCGGGACCACGCCAGACGCCCCTCGCCGGGCCGTTCGGTGACTGGACGACCGATACGGCCCGGACCTGCCGCCGGGTGGCGACGGTCTGTACCGGCGCGTTCCTCCTGGCTCGGCCCGCTCCAGTCCTGGCTGTTCGACAACCTCAAGAGACGGCTGTCGGTGGAGGATCTCGCGGCGCGGGTCGGGATGTCGCCGCGCACCTTCGCCCGGCGGTTCCGCGAGACCGTCGGCGAGACGCCGGCGGCCTTCGTCGAGCGGGCCCGACTGGACGCCGCCCGCCGACGGCTCGAATACCCCGGCGCCACCGTCGACCGGGTGGCGGCGGAGACCGGTTTCATGAACGCCGAGCGGATGCGCCGCAGCTTCCGGCGAGCCTTCGGCGTCTCCCCCGCGGAGTACCGGCGCCAGTTCGGCGCCCCGGCCGGGTCGGCCGATCCACCCGATTAACCCCGAGACGGAGAGGAGAATGAAAGATGCGCGTCGGCTTCCTGATGTTCGACGACCTTGAGGAGCTGGACATGGTCGGCCCCTGGGAGGTCTGGACCATGGCCGGTCACCTGAAGCCCGAAATCCACTGCATAACCATCGGCCCCGGGGAGACGCCGGTGCGCTGTGCCAAGGGGATGCGGGTCTGCCCGGATCATACGATGGACGGCTGCCCGCCGCTCGACGTGCTGGTTGTGCCGGGCGGTCAGGGCACGCGGCGCGAGGTCGATAATCCCGCGCTGCTGGCCTGGATCGCCAAGACGGCCGAAACCTGCACCTGGGTCACCTCGGTCTGTACGGGCTCGATGCTGCTCGCGGCCGCCGGTCCGGCCCGGGGCAAGAGGATCACCACCCACTGGCGCGCGGTCGACCTGGTGCGCGGCCGCGGCGAGGCCGGCGAGGTCCTGGACGACGTCCGCTACGTCCGCGACGGCAATGTGGTGACCTCGGCCGGTGTCTCGGCCGGCATCGACATGGCGCTCTGGCTCATCGGCGAGATCTGGGAACCGGCCTTTGCCCGTCAGGTCCAGCGCAACATGGAATACGACCCGGCCCCGCCGCACCAGGGCGCGGTCTAGCCGTCGATCCCGTCACCGCACGGTCAGCTCTAGTCCACCGCCCCGATGGCGAGGAACTTGTCCCGGCGGTCGGCCCGGAGTTGGCCACCTTCAATGCTCAGGAGATCCTCAAGAGAGGCCTCGATCGCCGCGCCCAGCGCATCCAGCGCCGCGGTGGGTTCGCGGTGGGCGCCGCCGAGCGGCTCCCGCACGATGCCGTCGATCACGCCGAGCTTTTCCAGGTCCTGGGCCGTCATCTTCAGGGCCTCGGCCGCGTCCTTCGCATGCTCGGCCGACCGCCAGAGGATCGACGCGCAGCCCTCCGGCGAGATCACCGAGTAGATCGCGTGCTCCAGCATCAGCACCCGGTTGCCCGCGGCGAGCGCCACGGCACCGCCGGATCCGCCCTCTCCCAGGATGGAGGCGATGAGGGGCACCCGCACGTCCAGACAGGTCTCGATGGCCCGGGCGATCGCCTCGGCCTGCCCCCGCGCCTCGGCGTCGACCCCGGGATAGGCGCCGGCGGTGTCGACGAAGGTCAGGATCGGCATCCTGAACCGATCCGCGAACTGCATCAGCCGGCGGGCCTTGCGGTAGCCCTCAGGCCGCGCCATGCCGAAGTTGCGCTTCACCCGCTCTTCGGTGGTCGCCCCCTTCTCGGTGCCGATCACCACGACCGAGCGCCCCCTGAAGCGACCGACACCCCCGACGATGGCGGGGTCGTCCGCGAAGGACCGGTCGCCCGCCAGCGGCACGTACTCGTCGATCAGATGGTCGATCGCGGCCTGGGCGTGCGGCCGTTCCGGATGCCGGGCCACCTGCACCTTCTGCCAGGGCGAGAGCTTCTGGTAGGTGGTCCGGAGCTGGCGCTCGACCTTGGCCTCCAGCTTGGCGACCTCGTCGGCGATGTTCATTTCGCCGTCGCTCGACAGGTGGCGAAGCTCTTCGATCTTGCCTTCCAGATCGGCGATCGGCTTTTCGAAATCGAGGAACTGATGCATGCGGGACCGTCACTCCGTTTGCGGCGCCGCACCATACAGAGGCCGTGGACCCGCCTCAAGGCGGCAGCAAGGGACGGCGGCGGACCGCCCTGCGCCGTTCACCGCTGGGCCAGCGGGTGGTGGCTTTCCACGAGCGCGCGGAGCCGCTCGGTCAGCACATGGGTATAGATCTGCGTCGTCGAAATGTCCGCGTGGCCAAGCATCTGCTGAACGCTGCGCAGGTCGGCGCCATGGTCGAGCAGGTGGGTGGCGAAGGCATGGCGGAGCACATGGGGCGAGACGCGGCCCCGGTCGATGCCCGCCTCCACCGCCAGGTCGTCGAGCAACTGCCCGAACCGCCGCCGGGTCAGGTGGCCCTCGGCCGAGCGCGACGGATACAGGAAGGGGGACGACTTGCCGAGAATGAAGACGCCGCGCACCGCCTTGTAGTCGGAGATGGCAGCCATCGCGGCATCGGTCAGCGGCACCATGCGCTCCTTGCCGCCCTTGCCGCGCACCAGGAGCACCCGCGGGTCGCGGGCGACGGCGGCGAAAGGCAGGCCGACGAGTTCCGACACCCGCAGACCGGTGGCGTACAGCACCTCAAGGAGGCAGACGAGGCGGAGCCCCTCGGGCCCGTCGATCCCACGGGCGGCATCCAGCAGCGCGTCGACCTCCGCCTCGGAGAGGATCTTCGGCAGGGGCCGTCCGCGGCGCGGGGCGTCGAGCACCGTCGTCGGGTCGTCGTCCCGGTGACCGTCGGCGTAGAGGAAGCGATAGAACTGCCGCAGGGCCGACAGCCGCCGGGCGGCGGTCCGCGGCGCCAGTCCCGCCCGTTCAAGCGCGCCCAGATAGCCGCGCAGGTCGTCGCTGTCGGCCAGAGCCAGCGCTCTACCGCGTCCCCGCAGCCAGCCGCCGGCATCGGCCAGGTCCCGGCGATAGGCGTCGAGCGTGTTCTTCGCGACACCGCGCTCGGCCACCAGCATCTCCAGGAACGCCTCCACGGCGAACTCCCCGGCCACGGCGCTAGCCGTCTTCGGTTCGGGAGCGCCCCCGGCCATGTCAGCCCCTGGCCATGTCAGAGGCCGTGGGCCAGGGCCACCTCGGCGGCGAAGCGCCGGGCCTCCCCCTCAAGTCCGACCGCCGTCAGGGCGGCGACGATATCGGCCAGGGGCGGCACCGCGATCTCCGACAGCGGGGTCTCGCCGAGCGACGCGATGCTCAGCGCCACCGTCTCGCCCAGGCGTCCGCTCTGCCCCGCCCTGCGGAGCGCATAGGCATAGGCGGTTTCCGGGACCGCCCGGATATCGACGGGCAGGGTGGTGACGAGGCCGCGCCACGCGTCGTCGCCGACCGGATCGCCGAGCGCCGCCATCAGCGCCAGCGCCGCGGAGCCGCGTCGCGAGGCCTGCTCCGGATCGATGCCGCGCAGATGCGCCCACCAGCGGCCGACCGTCGCCTGATCGAACGGCGTCAGGGCGTCCCCGCCGGCGATCCGGGCCAGGGCCCAGAGACGCAGCCAGTCGCTCTCCGCCTGCTCGGACCCGTTGGCCGACTGACGCAGCAGGCGCTGCAGCCAGGGGCGCGCCGCCTCGGTATCGCCGACCGCAAGAAGCCCCCGCACCGCATTGCCGGCGAAGGTGTCCAGCTCAGGTACAGGGTCCAGGGAGGTCAGGAAGGGCGCGAACAGCCGCGCGGTCTGGCGCCAGGCGGCATCGTCCTCGGCCAGATCCATGGCCTTGGAGATCGCCCGCGCCCGGACGGCGGGATCCGACTGAGCCTCCGCCACCCGCCACAGGATCGCCCGGCCGAGCGGCCCCGGATCGGCCTCGGCGACGGCGAGGGCCGCGTCCGGCGCACCGGTCGCCACGGAGACCTCGTCGTACAGATCGGTCAGCTCTGGCGCGGCGATGGCACCGGTCCGCTCCGCCCGTTCCGCGGCGGCGAGACGGGCCGCGAACGGCGGCGCGGCGGCACCGCGGGCCAGGGCGACGAGCACCGGCAGCGAGTTGATCGCTGCGATATCGGGGTCCACTTTCAGGTCCGCCACCCGGGCGAGCGCCAGATGCACCGGCCCGGCGCCGCCCATGCGGAACTGGGCCCCGTCCTGACCCGTCGTCGCGGCCTGGGCGAGGGCCAGAATCAGTTGGTCGTCGTCACCGAGTTCGGAGAGCAGCCGGGCGCCGAAATCGACCTTGGCGTCCCGCCCCGCGCGCGCGTCGCAGACCATCGCCGCCTTGATCCAGAACGGATCCGTCGCCGCGTTCGTCAGCCTGTCATAGAGCGCGCAGGCCCTGGCGTCGTCCCCGCGCGCGAAGGCGGCCTCGGTCAGCGGCCGGCTGAGCTCCAGGGTCAGCGCGCCTTCCGGTGCCCGGGCGCCAAGGGCTCCCAACTGGTCGATCGCCCCCATGGCCAGCAGCGCCTCGCCCCGCCGCGCCAGGAGCGCGCCTTCCGGCGCCAGATCGGCCGGGGCGGGCCCGGCACTCAGCAGCATCCGTGCGGCAAGAGCGCGCAGGGCCGTGCTTTCCGGCGCCGCCGGGATCAGCGACACCAGCCGGAGCGCGATGTCGCCTGGCGTGCCGCTCCACTGCTCGGCCGCGAGACCGCCGCCGGTCGGGGTCAGCGTACCGATGGCGTCGACCGTCAGCCGCCGCACCGGATCGAAGGTTATCGCCCCGTCGACGGTGCTGCGGCGCGGCGGTTGGGTAAGCTGCGGCGGCTGAACCGGTGCCGGCTGGAACAGCGGCGTGCCGCCGGGTGTCGTGCCCGACGGCGCCTCGGAGCCCGTGCCGGCGGGCGGCGGGCCGATCTGGATCGGCGCCCCGACCTGCGCGGTCGACGGCATCGCCCCGAAGACGGTCAGACAGGAGCCGGCCAGGACGACCGCTGTCAGCAGCCCCACTCCGGACCGCCTGTGCGGCGGCCGTGCGGGGCTAACGCGGGAACCTGTCATTGGGGATCACCTTCTCGACCGAAGCCGTCGGCGCCGGAATGTCCCAGGTCAGCAGGAACAGGGCGCCTCCGGCCAGGGTCAGGAGAATGAGGATTAGAAGAAAGAGGGTAAAACGCATGGCCAAGGCCCGGTCGCCGGAATCGGTGAATGTCGACCCCCACCGCGCCGAACGGCACCCGGGAGGCACCGTCAGTCGGCTGGCGAGCGTCGCAGCGCATATGCTACGGTCCTAACTAAGGCGCGACGGAGGCACTTTAACCGGTGGCGCACCGCGCGTGCAAACGAACCCACGGGATCCGGCCATGTCCGGGACATTGACCATGGCGGCATGCCCGACCACACCGGCAGCGGCGACCGAATCGCCCCCTGGAGACACATCCGCCACCGCGACCGACGCTCCGCTCCGGCGCCCTCTGGTGCTCGTCGGGCTGATGGGGGCCGGCAAGAGCAGCATCGGACGCCGGCTGGCGCAGCGTCTGGGCGTGTCCTTCGCCGATGCCGACTCCGAGATCGAGAAGGCGGCCGGCCGCACCATCCCGGAGATCTTCGAGGCATTCGGCGAGGAGGAGTTCCGCAACGGCGAGCGCCGGGTGATCCGCCGCCTCATCGAGAGCGGCGGACCGCAGGTCCTGGCGACCGGCGGCGGCGCCTTCATGGCCGACGACACCCGGGCTCTGATCAAGGAACAGGCGACCTCGCTCTGGCTGAAGGCGGATTTCGAGACCCTGTTCGAGCGGGTCTCCAAACGCTCCAACCGGCCGCTGCTGAAGACCGCGGACCCCAAGGCGACCCTGCGCGACCTCATGGCCAGACGCTACCCGGTCTACGGCGAGGCCGACATCGTCGTGGAAACCTGTCGGGTACCGATTGAGGAGACGGTCGATAAGGTCTATCACGCCGTGCTGGACCATCTGGCGCACGCGGCGACCCCCGCGCCATGACGGTCTTGCGAACGTTGGACGCCAGCAGGACGAAGTACCGATGACCGACACCGCATCCGGCGACATCGAGACCGTCGCGGTCGATCTCGCGGACCGGCGCTACGTCATCCGCGTCGGCGCCGGCCTGATCGCTTCGGCGGGAACCGAGCTCGCCGACCTGATCGACGGCCGCCATGTGGTCGTCATCGCCGACGAGGGCCTCGCCGGCGACCATCTCGGCGCCCTTGAAGGAGCGCTGAGACAGTCCGCGGCCCGGCGGGTCGACACCCTCGCGACACCGGCCGGCGAGGCGGGGAAGAGCTTCGAGCGCTATCAGGACCTCTGCGAACGGACCCTGGCCCTTGGGATCGACCGGCGCACGCTTCTGGTCGCGTTCGGCGGCGGGGTGATTGGCGATCTCGCCGGCTTCGTCGCCGCCAGCCTGCTGCGCGGCCTCGACTTCGTGCAGATTCCGACGACCCTGCTCGCCCAAGTGGACAGTTCGGTCGGCGGCAAGACCGGGATCAACACCCGCTCCGGCAAGAATCTGGTCGGGGCCTTCCATCAGCCGCGTCGGGTGCTCATCGATACGGGCATACTGGACACCCTGCCGCCGCGCGAGCTGCTGGCGGGCTATGCCGAGGTGGCGAAGTACGGCGCCATCGGCGACCGCGCCTTCTTCGAATGGCTGGAGCGTCATGGTACCGACGTCATCGCCGGCGACCCCGCCGCCCGGCGCCAGGCCATCGTCGCCTCCTGCCGGGCGAAGGCCGAGGTGGTGGCGGGCGACGAGCGGGAGAGCGCGGGCGGACGGCGCGCCCTGCTGAACTTCGGACACACGTTCGCGCATGCCCTGGAGGCGATGGCCGGCTATGACGGCTCGCTGCTGCACGGCGAGGCCGTCGCCGTCGGCATGGTACTGGCGGCGCGGCTGTCGGTCGAGGCCGGCGCCTGCACCGGTCAGGACGCCGACCGGCTCGCCCGGCACCTGGATACCGTCGGCCTGCGCACGGAGTTGGACGCCGTCGACCCCAGCCGCGGCTGGACCGCCGACGCGCTGCTCGGCCACATGACCCGGGACAAGAAAGCGCGCGACGGCCGCATCGTCTTCGTCCTTCTGGACGAACTGGGCGCGGCTCGGGTGCGCGACGACATCGACCCGGCCCTGGCGCGCGCGCTGCTCAGCCGGCCGCGGGCGGCCTGAGCCGGAGAGCACGACCATGGATCTCCCGTCGGACTTCAGCATAGACGCGGGCACGGCGATCACCCTCGGGGTGATCTTCCTGCTGATCATCCTGTCCGGCTTCTTCTCCGGCTCCGAGACGGCGCTGACGGCGGCGAGCAAGGCCCGCCTCACCCAGCTCGCCCGCAAGGGCAGTACCCGGGCGGCGACCGTCGTCGCCCTGCGGGACAAGAGCGACAGCCTGATCGGGGCCATCCTGATCGGCAACAACATCGCCAACATTCTCGCCTCGGCCCTGGCCACCAGCGCGATGATCGCCCTGGTCGGCGAGAACGGCGTCGCGATCGCCACCGTGACGATGACCGTGCTGGTGGTGATCTTCGCCGAGGTGCTGCCGAAGACCTACGCGATCAACAACGCCGACAAGATGGCGCTGTTCGTCGGCCCGATCATCCGCGCGCTCGTTCTGGTGCTCACGCCGTTCACCTGGGCGACGCGGGTCATCGTCGGCGGCACCCTGAAGCTCTTCGGCGTTTCGGTCTCCGCCGGCCTCGGCCATGACGAGCGCGAGGAGGAACTCCGGGGCCTGATCGAGATGCACGCGGAGGGCGGCCGGGAGATCGAGCACGAGCACGAACGCGCCATGCTCCGCAGCATCCTCGATCTGGCGGATGTCGAGGTCGAGGAGATCATGACCCACCGGGGGTCGGTCCGGATGATCGACGCCGAGGCGCCGATCGACGAGCTGCTGGAACAGGTGCTGGAGAGCCCGTTCACCCGGCTGCCGCTCTACCGGGAGGAGCAGGACAACATCGTCGGCGTCCTCCACGTCAAGGCGCTGCTCCGGGCGATCCGCGCCGCGAAGGGCGAGACGCCGGAGTCGTTCGACGTGATGGCGATCGCTTCCGAGCCTTGGTTCATCCCCGACACGACCACCCTGCTCGACCAGCTCCAGGCGTTCCGCGAGCGGCGCGAGCATTTTGCCGTGGTGGTCGACGAGTACGGCAGCTTCATGGGCGTGGTCACGCTGGAGGACATTCTCGAGGAAATCGTCGGGGACATCCTGGACGAGCACGACGTGGCCGTCGCCGGCGTCCGCCCGCAGCCCGACGGATCCTACGTGGTGGAGGGCTCGGTGACGATCCGCGACCTGAACCGGGAGTTCGAGTGGAATCTGCCGGACGAAGAGGCCTCCACCATCGCCGGGCTCGTGCTATACGAGGCGAGGAAGATTCCCGAGGTCGGACAGGAATTCTCCTTCCACGGCTTCCGCTTCCGCATCCTGCGCCGCCATCGCAACCAGATGACCCTGCTGCGCATGACGCCGATCACGGAAGGGTCCGACGCCTGATCCGAGCGGCATCATTCCCCTCCGCCCCTTCCCTTCGCCGCGACGAGAGATCCCCATGCCCCTGAGCCCTCCCGTAGAACGCGAACCCGTCCACGACCGGACCATCGTCTGCAAGGGCTGGCGGCGCAGCGACGGGCTGTGGGACATCGAGGGCCACCTGGTCGACACCAAGAGCTACGCCTTCCCGAACGAGTTCCGCGGCACCGTCGAAGCGGGTCAGGCGATCCACGACATGTGGCTGCGGCTGACCATCGACGAGAATCTGAAGGTGCACGGGGCGGAGGCGGCAACCGACGCGAGCCCGTTCCCGGTCTGCCCGTCGATCACCCCGAACTTCAAGCGCCTGGAGGGCCTGACCATCGGTGCCGGCTGGCGCAAGGCGGTGCGCGAGCGGATCGGCGGGGTCGAGGGCTGCACCCATCTGGTCGAGCTGCTCGGTCCGCTCGCGACGGTGGCCTATCAGACGATCTTCGGCGAGAAGTCCCGCATGAAGCGCGAGGCCGAGGCCCGGGGTGAGGCCCAGCCGGAGACGGCACCCAGCGGCAAGCCGCCCCGCCTGCTCAACACCTGCCACGCGTTCTCGGACACTGGCCCGGTGGTCGAGAAGCTCTGGCCGGAGTGGCACCGCCCCAAGGCTGGGGCGGGGGAGTAGGGGCACACCCCCAGCCGTCATCTCGACGCATGTCAGGATCAATCCGACTGCGGCAGACGCCGCTCTACCCCATCGCCAGTTCCGCCGGCCGCTTGATCCTGAAGCGAGTTCAGGATGACGGGCGTCGTTGTCGAGCGCGCCCGTCATTCCGAACGCCCTCCCCCGTCATCCCGGTGAGCGCCGGGCTTGGCCCGGTGGTCGGCCGGGACCCCGGGACAGACGATTGGGCAGGCGACCGGAGCACAGTCCCGGCCCGCCCCCGGATCGGGTCCGGGGGCGTCCGGGATGACGAATAGCGGGTGTGAGCGGAAGCCCTACCGGCCGACGAAGCTCGGTTTCTCCTTCGCCAGGAAGGCCTTGTAGCCGCGCTGGAAGTCCTCGGTGTCGAAGGCGTCGTAGCCCTCGTCGATCTCGGCCGCGGTGAGCGGGGCCGGGTCGATCAGGCGGTAGACGAACTTCTTGTGCCAGCGCGCGGTGAGCGGCGCGCCTTCGGCGATCTTGCGCGCCCACTCGAATGCCGCCGCCTCGACCTCCGCGTCCGGCACCACCTTGTTGACGATGCCGTAGTGGTAGGCCTTCTCGGCGTTCAGCAGGTCGCCCACCAGCAGCACCTCCAGCATCGCCGTGGCGCCGTATTTCTTCACCTGGAATTCCAGCTCCTCCGGCGATTCCACGAGGCCGAGGCGCTTGACCGGCACGCCGAAGCGGCTGCCCTCGCCGCAGATCCGCAGGTCGCACAGGGCGGCGAGGCCGAAGCCGCCGCCGACGCACAGCCCCTCGATCAGGGCGATGGTCGGGTGCCGGCAGGTGACGACCGCGTGGCCGGAAGGGTTGGAGGTCTTGGCGTACTCGATGGCCGCCGCCTTGTCCTTGCGCACGCTCTCGAACTCGGAGATATCGGCGCCGGCGGAGAACGCCTTGCCGCCGGCCCCGCGCACCACGACGCAGCGCAGCTCCGTATCGGCGTCGAGGGCCGTGAACACCTTGCCGAGCGCCCCGAACACCTCGAGGTTCATGGCGTTGTGTTTCGCCGCCCGGTTGATGGTCACCGTCGCGATGCGGTCCTCGATATGGACCAGCACGTCCTCGGTACCGCTCAGCTCGCTGGTTCCCCTGACGTCGCTCATTCGGCCGCCTCCTTGTTCGGGATCTCGCCCAGAAGGACCGCCCCCGTTTCCACCATCGCCGCGATTTCGTCGTCACCGTAGCCGAGCTCGGCGAGCACGTCGGCGGTGTGCTGGCCGAACACGGGCGACGGGGTCGCCACCTTGCCCGGCGTGGACTCGAACTTGATCGGCAAACCGATGGTCTGCACCGTCCCGGCGACCGGGTGCTCGGTGGTCGGCACCATGTCGCGGGCGATGGTCTGCGGATCCCGGTGCATCTCCAGCACGTCGAAGATCGGCCCGGCCGGGATGCCCCGCGCCTCGAACTCGGTCAGCCACTCAGCGCTGGTTCGCGTCTCGAACCGGGCGTTCAGCTCCGCCTCGAGCGCCTTGAGATTGGCCATACGGTCGCCGTTGGTGCGGAAGCGCGGGTCGTCGGCGAGTTCCGGGGCGCCGATCATGTCGAGCATGCCGGTCCAGAAGGGCCCCGTGTTGGCGGCGATGTTGATATAGCCGTCGGCCGTGCTCACCGCCTGATAGGGCGCGTTCAGCGGATGGGCCGAGCCCATGGCGCGGGGCGCGACCCCGGTGGCGAAGGCGATGGCCGACTGCCAGTAGGTGTGGGTGATCCCCGCCTCCATCAGCGAGGTGTCGAGCCGCTGCCCCTCGCCGGTTTGCAGACGGTGGGAATAGGCGGCGCAGATGCCGAGGGCCAGCAGCAGACCGGCGGTGATGTCGCAGACCGGGGCGCCGACCTTGACCGGCGGGCCGTCCGGCCGCTCGCCGGTGATGCTCATCAGCCCGCTCATACCCTGGGCGACCAGGTCGAAGCCGCCGCGGCTGGCATAGGGGCCGGTGCGACCGAAGCCGGAGATCGAGGCGTAAATCAGGCCCGGATTGATCGCCTTCAGGGCGTCGTAGCCGAGGCCGAGCCGGTCGAGCACGCCGGGGCGGAAATTCTCGGTCAGCACGTCGGCCTTGGCGACCAGCCGGCGCAGGATCTCCGCGCCTTCCTCGGTTTTCAGGTCAATGACGACGCCGCGCTTGTTGCGGTTCATCATCATGAAGGCGGCGGCCTCGCCGTTGATCTCCGGCGGCAGGTTGCGGCGGGTATCGTCGCCGCCCTTGATCTTCTCCACCTTGATCACGTCGGCGCCCATATCGGCGAGCATCAGCCCGCAGGTCGGCCCCGCCATGTGGTGGCAGAGTTCGATCACCGTCATGCCCTGAAGCGGCCCGAACCCCCGGCCGGCCATTCCCCGGTCCGCCATGCAGTCCTCCCGATTTGCGCGTGTTGTTCTTGGTTGATGACATTTCCCCACGGCAACGCGCGCCCGGTCAAGACACCGAGACGGCGGGGCTCCGTTCGCGTCTCGACAATGCGGCGCCGAGCCTGCACCTTCCCGGCAAACGGTTCGGAGGATGGTGATGAGCAAACCCAGGATCGTGGTCTTCGCGCTCGGCGGGACGATCTCGATGGTCAAGGGCAACGCCGGCGTGCGGCCGGGTCTGACGGCGGAGCAGCTCGTCGCCGCGGCACCGGGGATCGACGCGCTGGCCGAGATCGAGGCGCGCACGGTCAGCACCATCGGCAGTTCCGACCTCTCCGTCGACGCGGTCCTGGACGTGGCGCGGGCGATCGAGGCGGCGGCCGCGGACGGGATCGACGGCGCCATCGTCACCCAGGGCACCGACACGATGGAGGAATCCGCCTTCCTGCTCGACCTCGCCCTGCGGCTCGACATTCCGGTGGCGGTGACCGGCGCCATGCGCAACCCCCTGTCGATCTCCCATGACGGGCCGGGCAACGTCTTCGCGGCGATGCAGGTCGTGACCGACCCGGCGGTCCGGAACCAGGCCCGCGACCTCGGCGTCATGGTCGTGATGCTGGACAGCATCCACGCCGCCGTGGACGTCGCCAAGACCAACACCAGCCGGATCGACGCCTTCGCCAGCCCGGAGGCCGGACCGCTCGGCGTGGTGGTGGAGGATCGGGTGCGGCTGACCGGACGGCCGGTGCGCGACCACAAGGCCGCGCTGGACGCCGAGCTCGGAGATACGCTCCTGACCGGCGTCGCGCCGCCGCTTCCGTCGGTCGCGATGCTGACCATGGCCATGGGCGAGAGCGGCGCGCTGCTGGCGGCCCTCGCCGACGATCCGGAGACGCTGGGCTACCGCGGGATCGTGCTGGGCGCCATGGGCGGGGGACACACGCCGTCTTGGCTGACGCCGCATCTGGACGTTCTCGCCCCCCGACTGCCGGTGGTCATGGCCGGGCGGATGCAGGCCGGATACCTGCTGGCCAAGACCTACGAGCGCGAGGGCTCGGAGATGGACCTGCTGCGCCGGGGCGTGCGCTCGGCCGGCCGCCTGCCGCCGCTCAAGGCCCGGCTGCTGCTCACCGCGATGCTGATGGGCGGACTCGACACCACGGCCATGGACCGGGTCTGGGCCACCGCGAACTGACGACAGCGGCGCCCGAGTAAGCAGCCCGAGCAAGAAGCCCGAGCAAGAAGCCCGGTCAGGCCGCCCGATCAGGCGGCCTGGACCTTGCCGACGAAGCGGTCGACCACATCCTTCAGCTCGCCCGAAACGGCGGTCGTGCGGCCGGCCGCGTCGGTGACGCTGCCGACGGTCTCGACCGTGCGGTCCGTCGCCTCGTTCACGCCGCTGATGTTGACGGAGAGCTGCTCGGTCCCGCGCGCCGCCTCCTGCATGTTGCGGGTGATCTCGGCGGTGGCGGCCTTCTGCTGCTCGACCGCGGCGGAGATCGCCGCCGAGATCTCGTCCACCTGCTCGATGCTGCTGACGATCTCGCGCACGGCCTCGACCGAGATACCGCAGGCCTCCTGAACCCGGCGGATCTTGTCGGCGATCTCCTCGGTCGCCTTGCCGGTCTGGGTCGCCAGCGACTTCACCTCCGAGGCGACGACCGCGAAGCCCTTGCCCGCGTCTCCTGCGCGCGCTGCCTCGATCGTGGCGTTGAGCGCGAGCAGGTTGGTCTGCTCGGAGATGCTGGTTATCAGCTCGACCACCTGGGCGATCGCCTCCGACTGGGCCGCGAGGTCCTCCATCGAGGTCAGGGTGACCCGCGCCTTGTCCGAGGTGTTGCGGACGGTGTCGCTGGACCGGCTGACCTGGCCGACGATCTCGCCGAAGGAGGAGTCCATCTCCTCGGCGGCGGCGGACACGCTCTGCACGTTCGACGATGTCTGCTCGGAGATCGAGGCGACCTCGGAGCTGCGGTCCTTGGTCTCGCCGGCCACCGTGCGCAGGGTGTCGGCCGAGCCGCTGAGCTCGTCGGACACGCCGCGCAGCTTCTCCAGGCGCTGGCCGATCCCCGTCTGGAATTCGGAGATGGCGTCCTCGAGGGCGGAGGCGCGCGCCTGCCGCCGCTTGTCCAGTTCGGCCTGCTCGGCCTCCAGGTCGCGGTTGCGCACCATGTTCTCCTTGAACACCTGCACCGCCCGCGCCATCTGGCCGACCTCGTCGCGGCTGCCGGTCGACGGAATCTCCGTATCGAGATCGCCGTCTGCGAGGTCGCCCATGCTGCCCGTCAGCGCCTGGACCGGGCCCGTGATGCTCCGCGAGATCAGGATCGACGCCAGAACCCCCAGGATCAGCGCGGCCAGGGTGACCGCCCCCGCCACCATGAGCGAGATCTCGGCCGTCGACTGCATGGAGGAGCCGAGACCGTCCTGCAGGACGAGATATTTCGCCTTCATCTCCTCGATCAGGTCGGTCGTCTGCATGCCGACGATGTTCAGGGTGTCGTTGATCAGGGCATTGCGCTGGGCCGTGAGCGCGACGACCGCATCGAAGGTCTCGCCGTAGGCGGTGAGGTCCTCCTGCACGGTGATCGCCCGGAAATCGCCGGAATCCACGAGCTGGGTCATGATCTCCTGGGCGTTGCCGAGAAACTGCCGCATGTACTCGATCGCCGCGGGGTCGTTGGTGACCAGGAAGCGCTGGGTGGCGAACCGAACCTCCAGGGCGCCTTCGAGCGCGAAGGTCAGATCGCCCATAGCCTCGACGTCGCCCCAGTCCTTGGCGTCGCCGACCATCTCCTTGATGGTCGTGGTGAACCGGTCGCCGATGGCGTCGAGTTCGGCGACGATCTCGCCGCGCTGCGCCTGAAGCGCGGTGACCTCGGAAAAGGTCTGGCCGTAGATCACCAGATACTGCTGAAGCTGGCCGAGGCGGACCACCTGCTCCTCGTCCGAGATGGAGGCCTGCGCCTCCTCGAGCCGCGCACCAGCCTGGCCGAGGCTGTCCTCGACCGTGACGACGGCCCCGGTCGACCCGCCGGTCTCGAAGTCCTTCACGCCGAGCTGCGCTGCGAGGATGTTGGCCTGGATACCGGCGATCAGATTGGTGTTGGTGGCGATCCCGCGATAGTCGGTCACCCCCTCCCGCGACTGCCAGAGGCTGTAGCCGGCCTGCCCGGCCAGGGCCAACAGCAACACGATGATGACGCCGAAGCCGGCGGCGAGCCTTGCGCCGATCCTGAAATTCGACAGGGACAGTCTTGCGGGCATGGTCGAACACCTTCTTTGCTGGGTCGCTTCCTCCACTTGCCCCAATTTGTAATGGAAAAATTAATATTCCCTGAAAGAAAAAATGGTCATATTTTTGATACTTTCTCGGAAAAGTGTTTCGATTGTTTCGCGCGTGGATAAAAAAAGCCCCCGGCGGCCGTCGCATGGCCGCCGGGGGCGGATACCCCGTTGAAGACCGGCGTTCCGGTCAGGCCGCCTTGACGCGGCCGATGAAACCGTCGATCGCGTCGCGCATTGCCGAGGCCTCGGTCCCGGTCCGGCGCGCGGCATCGGTCACACCACCGACGGTCGAAGAGGTCCGGTCCGTGGCCTCGTTGACCCGGGCGATGTTCGAGGAGAGCTGCTCCGTTCCGCGGGCGGCCTCCTGCATGTTCCGGGTGATCTCGGAGGTCGCGGCCTTCTGCTGCTCGACCGCCGCGGAGATCGCCGCAGAGATCTCGTTGACCTCCTCAATGCTGCTGACGATCGCGCGGACGGCCTCGACCGAGGTGCCGCAGGATTCCTGAACCCGGCGGATCTTGTCGGCGATCTCTTCGGTCGCCTTGCCGGTCTGGGTCGCCAGCGACTTCACCTCCGAGGCCACGACGGCGAAGCCCTTGCCGGCCTCACCGGCCCGCGCCGCCTCGATCGTGGCGTTGAGGGCCAGCAGGTTGGTCTGCTCGGCGATGCCGGTGATCAGTTCGATCACCTGGGCGATGCCTTCGGACTGGGCCTGCAGGTCCTCGATCGACGTCAGGGTCTGGCGGGCACGGCCCGAGGTGTTCTCGACCGACGTGCTCGCCCGGCTGACCTGGGAGACGATCTCGCCGAAGGATGAGTCCATCTCCTCCGCCGCCGCCGAGACGCTCTGGACGTTCGCCGCGGTCTGGTCGGACGCCACCGCCGCACCGGTGCTCTGCTCCTTGGTCTCGTTGGCCACGCCGGCAAGCGTGTCGGCCGACCGTCCGAGTTCGTCGGACACGCCCCGCAGAGCCTCCAGACGTTCGGCGCTGAGCGTCTGGAACTCGTTGATCGCCTGCTCCATCGCCTCGGCCCGGCGGTTCCGCTCGGCCTGCTGGAGCTTCTCCTGCTCCTCAAGCTCGCGCGCCCGGACCATGTTGTCCTTGAAGACCTGCACCGCGCGGGCCATCACGCCGATCTCGTCCTTGTTCTCGGTCGACGGGATCTCGGTCTCCAGATCACCGTCGGAAAGGCGGCCCATGGCTCCGGTCAGCGAGTTCACCGGGCCCTTGATGCTCCCGGCAATCACGAACGCAGCGGCAATTCCAATCAGCACGGCGACCGCGGCAACCGCCAGCGCGATCGCGACCGACAGCTCGGCTCCCGCCTGCATCTCGGGGCCAAGCGTGTCCTGGGTGTCCTTGTAGCCGAGCTTCATCTCCTCGACCAAAGTGGCGACCTCCGGACCGATCACGTCCAGCGTGCCTCTGATCAGGCCGTTGCGCTCGTCGATGATGGCCGCGACATTCTTGATGCCAGCGACATACGCCTGTGTCATCTCGCGTGCGCCCTGCACCAGTTCGCGACGCTCGGGGTTCTGCAACTCTGAAAGCAGCTCTGCGTAATTCTCATCGAGTTCCGATAGCTCGGCCACGGTGCGCTCGAACGCTTCGGCTTCGTTGGTCAGCAGAAACTTTTGGGCGTAGAGCCGGCCCAGCATCAGGGACTCCTGCGCGCGCCCAGCGTAGAACGCTGCAAGCGGATCGCTGTCGCGATAGGCGGTTTCCATGACGTCGCTGAGGTTCTTGCGGATCTTCGGGCCGTTGGCGTTCAGCACGCTCTCGACCACCTCGTTGCGCTTGTCCTGCAGCGCGGTGACCGCATCGAAGGTCGAGCCGTAAGTCTCCATCTTGCCTTGCATGTTGTCGAGGATCGAGCGCTCGTCGTCCTTAAGGACGGTCTTCTCCGCCTCATCGAACAGAGCCATCGCCTTGGCGTGGCGCTCCTTGACCGTCGCGATCGCCTCGGGCGAGGCGTTGATGATGAAATCCTTCACGCCCATGCGGGTCATCAGAACGTTGGCCTGCACCCGGCCAATCTGATTTGTGTTCACCGCAGTCGCGCGGTACTCGACCACATTCCCTTTAATCGTGAGAAGCTTGAAGCTGACGATGCCGGCCAGCAGCACCAGCAGGCCGAGCACGACACCGAAACCGCCGAATAGGCGGGCGCCGATCTTCATGTTGGAGAACGCGTTCGAGCTATTCATGGCAGTCATCCCGCTCCGGTGAGAATTAGGTGGAGCAGGGATAGCGACCGCACCTTAACAATCGGTGAATAAAATAAAATTCATCAGACTTTCTAAATAATCACTTCACCAGTAGGGGAATTGGGCAAATCCCCGTGGCAGCCGCGGCCGGAGGGCGGGCTTCCTTCAGTCCCGCCCGACCGGTACGGCCTTCGGCCCGGAGGTCGTGCCGAGATCGTTGGCAACCGGATTGCGCGTCTCCTCCGCCACCGCCAGGCGGGCCGCCTCGGCCCGCGCCGCCTTCAGCGCGGTACGGAGGGAGCCTAGAGCGCGATCGGTTCAGATCGACTCGATCTGAACCGTGAATCGCCCTCTAACTCATTAACGATAGAGCAAATTCACACGACCAGATGTTTCCATCTGATCGTGATTTGCTCTAGCGAAACGACCGTCTCGCGGGACATCACCTGACCGCGACCGATCGCCTCGCCGATGCGGCCATCTGCGGTCTCGGCCTGTCGGGCGAGATCGCGGATCGTGTCCGCCGGTACGGACAGACCGCTGGCCGCGCGGGCGGCGGCGATCGTCGCAGTCAACGCCAGGACGCCGGTCTCGCCGACGATGTCACGGAGCGGGTCCACACCGCCTGCCCGCACGGCGGCACCCAACGCCTCCGCCCTGGCGGCAACGTCCTCCGAGAGGCGCTGTACCCGATACAGCCGGTCGGCCGTCCGCCTTGGGTCCCCCGCAGGGGCAGTCAGGAGATCGTTGCCATCATTCGCGGGATGCGAGAAGCGAGACATGCGGACGCCTCAGTGACCGTTGGGAGAAAGCCCGGCGACCGCTCCCCCGGAACCGGTGCCATCATGCGGGCGTACAGGGCGGCGTGCAGGGCGGGCGTACAGGAAAGCCGGTAACAAAGCGTTAAAGGCCGGCCGGCTCAGGCCAGGCCGCCGTGGCGGCGGATGAAGGCGACGATCTCCGCCACGCCGGTCCCGTCCTTCAGGTTGGTGAACAGGAACGGCCGGTCGCCGCGCATCCGCTTGCTGTCCTCCTCCATCACCGTGAGATCGGCGCCGACCAGCGGGGCCAGGTCGATCTTGTTGATGATCAGCAGGTCCGAGCGGGTGATGCCGGGGCCGCCCTTGCGCGGGATCTTTTCTCCGGCGGCGACGTCGATGACATAGATCGTGATGTCGGCCAGCTCCGGGCTGAAGGTGGCGGCCAGATTGTCGCCGCCGCTCTCGATGAAGCAGATCTGCGCGGAGGGGAACAGGCCGGCCATGCGCTCGACCGCCGCCAGGTTGATCGAGGCATCCTCGCGGATGGCTGTATGCGGGCAGCCGCCCGTCTCGACCCCCATGATCCGCTCCTCCTCCAGCGCCTGGGCGCGGACCAGGATGCGGCGGTCCTCGTCGGTGTAGATGTCGTTGGTGACCACCACCAGGTCGTTCTCGGCCCGCATGGCCTTGCACAGCACCTCGACCAGCGCGGTCTTGCCGGAGCCGACCGGCCCGCCGATGCCGACGCGGAAGGGACCGTGGGGGGAGATGTCGAGTGCCGTGCTCATGACCGGAACAACCTCGTGTGCTGAGTTTCGTGTCGCATGGAACACCAGTCGACCATCGGGGCGGCCGACCAGAGATCGTCAGGATCGGCAGCCACCGCTGCCGACGCCGTGGAGAGAATAGCCGGTTCGAGCGCCGCCGTGACCCGCTGTCCGTCGGTCTGGCCTATCACCGAGAGCCGGATCGCGGCGGAGACCGTGTTCGCCGCCACGCCGTGCAGGAAGAACCGCAGGGTCTCCGGAAGGGGGATGCGATGCGCCGCCGCCGCGATGCCTACCGCCACCGGCAGGGCAAGGTCGAACCGCTCACGGGCGAAGAGCGTCGCCACGCCGTCGAGCCGCGCGTCCGGCCAGGCGGCGCGGACCGTGCGCAGGAAGGCGCCGCCCTGCACCACCGTCTCCTGGGCGAGTTCCGCCGTGCCTTTCAGGGCAGCCGCCAGTTCCGCCGTCTCCAGCAGCGCCGACCCGTCGTCGACCTGCCGATACGCCCGGGCGAGCAGGACCGCATCCTGGCGCGGCGCGCCGGCGGCGATCAGATGCGCCGCCCACTGGTGGAGCGTGTCGGCATCAAGCACCAGCCCGGCCTCCACCGCCCATTCCAGGCCGTGGCTGTAGGCGAAGGCGCCGACCGGGAAGGACGGCGAGGTCCAGGCCGCCAGCTTGAGCAGCCCCTCGGCGCCGGCGTCAGTGCCCATGGTGATGGTGATGCCCACCGGTACCGTGACCGTGGCCATGGTCGTGGGAGTGGCCGTGCCCATGATCGTGATCGTGATCGTGGTCGTGCCCGTGGTCATGGTGGTGGTGTCCGCCGGGGGTCGCCGGGTCGCCATAGGCGCCGCCTTCCGGCTGGAACGGCCGGGTGACCCGGGCCAGACCGGCGCCGAGCCCCGTCAGCATCTCCTCGATCACGTGATCCGGGCGGATCAGGATCGCTTCCTCACGGATCTCCGCCGGCAGGTGGCGGTTGCCCAGGTGCCAGGCCAGCCGCAGCAGGGCGTGCGGCGTCTCGGCGCGCACCTCGATCAGTTCTTCCGGCGCCGCCTCGACCTTGAGCCAGCCGCCGCCGTCCAGCCGGAGACCGTCGCCGCAGGCCATGGCCACCGGCTTGGCGAGATCCAGCAGAACCTCGTCGCCGCCATCGGTGGTCAGCATCATCCGCCGCCGGAACCGGGCGTCGAAATCGAGAGTGACAACGGCCTGCGCCTCCTGCTCCGGCCAGTGCCCGGCCCGGGCGTGTTCAACGGCACGGGTCATTGTTCGCCTTCCTTCCCAACTCTCTTCTTCCCCTCCCCGGCCTTTTGCCGGGGCCCACCTTTCAGCGAGCCCGACGGACGACACCCCATCCAAACCGCCCGCGCAGCTCCAACGTGGACCCCGGCACGAGGCCGGGGAGTGCGTGAGGCAAAATCATCCACTTCCAACCGCCGTCATCCCGGTGACCTCCGGGCCTCGCCCTGCCCCCAGTCCATCCGATTCCAACCGTCGTCATCCCGGTGACCTCCGGGCCTGACCCGGAGGTCGGCCGGGACCCAGCACTCTCTCTCCTGGTCCCGGCCCGCCCCCGGATCAGGTCCGGGGTCGTCCGGGATGACGGGGCGAATGAACCGCTTGCGCCCCCCTTCAAAACAGGAAATACCGCTGCGCCATCGACACCACCTCCGCCGGCGCGCAGGTCAGCAGGCGGCCGTCGGCGGTCACCTCGTAGGTCTCCGGGTCGACGGTGATCTTCGGCAGGTAGTCGTTCATGCGCATCGCCTGCTTGGAGATGCCGCCGCGGGTGTTCTCGACGGCGACCGTCTGCTTGGCGAGGCCGTACTGGTGACGCACGTCGCGCTCGATCGCGGCCTGGCTGATGAAGGTGACGGCCCCCGCCGTGCGCGCGCCGCCGAGTGCCGCGAACATCGGCCGGGAGTGGACCGGCTGCGGCGTCGGGATCGAGGCGTTCGGGTCGCCCATCTGGGCGCTGGCGATCAGCCCGCCGACCAGGACCATGTCCGGCTTGACCCCGAAGAACGCCGGCGACCACAGCACCAGATCGGCCCGCTTGCCGATCTCGATGGAGCCGACCTCGTGGGCGATACCCTGGGCGACGGCGGGATTGATCGTGTACTTGGCGACGTAGCGCCGGGCCCGCAGGTTGTCGTTCTCCCCGGTCTCGCCCTCCAGACGGCCGAACTGCTTCTTCATCTTGTCGGCGGTCTGCCAGGTGCGGATCACCACTTCGCCGACGCGGCCCATGGCCTGGCTGTCGGAGGCCATGATCGAGAAGGCGCCGAGGTCGTGCAGGATGTCCTCGGCCGCAATGGTCTCCTTGCGGATCCGGCTCTCGGCGAAGGCCACGTCCTCGGGGATGCGCGGGTCGAGGTGATGGCAGACCATGAGCATGTCGAGATGCTCGTCCACCGTGTTGACCGTGAACGGCCGGGTCGGGTTGGTCGAGGACGGCAGCACGTTGGCCTCGCCGCAGACCTTGATGATATCCGGCGCGTGGCCGCCGCCCGCCCCCTCGGTGTGGAAGGCGTGGATCGTGCGCCCCTTGAAGGCGGCGATCGAGTTCTCGACGAAGCCGGACTCGTTCAGGGTGTCGGTGTGGATCATCACCTGGATGTCGAACGCGTCCGCCACCGACAGGCAGCAGTCGATCGCTGCCGGGGTGGTGCCCCAGTCCTCGTGCAGCTTGAGACCGCACGCGCCGGCGCGGATCTGTTCCTCCAGCGCGCGCGGCAGGGCGGCGTTGCCCTTGCCGAAGAAGCCGAGATTGACCGGCAGCGCGTCGGCCGCCTGCATCATCCGCATGAGATTCCACGGACCCGGCGTGCAGGTCGTGGCATTGGTGCCCGTGGCCGGGCCGGTGCCGCCGCCCATCATGGTGGTCACGCCGGAGGCGAGCGCGTCGTCCACCTGCTGCGGGCAGATGAAATGGATATGCACGTCCAGGCCGCCTGCGGTGAGGATCTTACCCTCGCCGGCGATGGCCTCGGTGCCCGGCCCTATAACGATGTCGACGCCGGTCTGCACGTCCGGGTTCCCGGCCTTGCCGATGCCGACGATCCGCCCGTCGCGCACGCCGATATCGGCCTTGAACACGCCGGTGACGTCGAGGACGGTCGCGTTGGTGATGACCAGGTCGACCGCGCCCTCGGCCCGCGTCGCCTGGGACTGACCCATGCCGTCGCGGATCACCTTGCCGCCGCCGAACTTCACCTCGTCGCCGTAGCTGGTGAAGTCCTTCTCCACCTCGATCACGAGATCGGTATCGGCGAGGCGCAGTCGGTCGCCGGTGGTGGGGCCGAACATGCCGGCATAGGCCGCGCGCGGCATCCGGCGGGGCGGCACGTTGCCCTGCCCCTTGGCCGCCTCCGGCAGGGCGCCCATGACCCGCGCGTTGAAGCCGAACACGCTGCGCGCGCCACCGAACGGCACCAGCGTGACCTCGCGGGTCTGGCCCGGCTCGAAACGGACCGCGGTCCCCGCCGGAATGTCGAGCCGGCGACCGAGCGCGACCTTGCGGTCGAACTCCAGGCCGGGATTGGTCTCGGCGAAATGATAATGCGAGCCGACCTGCACCGGTCGGTCGCCGGTATTGGCGACGGTGATGGTGACCCGGTCGGCGCCGGCGTTCAGTTCGATCTCGCCCTCGGCGGGGATGAGTTCACCCGGAATCATGGCCTCTCTCCTCGCTCAGCGGATGGGATCGTGGACGGTCACGAGCTTGGTGCCGTCGGGGAAGGTCGCCTCCACCTGCACCTCGTGCAGCATGTCGGCGATGCCGTCCATCACCTGGTCCCGCGCGACGACCTGGGCGCCGGCCGCCATCAGATCCGCGACCGACCGGCCGTCGCGCGCACCCTCGACGACGAAATCCGTGATCAGGGCGATCGCCTCGGGGTAGTTCAGCTTCACCCCACGCTCCAACCGGCGGCGCGCAACCATCGCGGCCATGGCGATCAGCAGCTTGTCCTTTTCCCGCGGACTCAGTTGCATTGGACCCTCCCCTCCATCGGCGACTGACAGGGTGCCGTCGGTTTCGCCCGACGTCGATCCTTTTTCGCACGTGCGAAGGAGCGCCTAGACCGACCAGATCACCGGCATCCGCGCCGGACGGTCGAGCCAGGCGGCCCGGCTGGCGCTCCAGAGATCGCCGAGGACCGTGCGTCCGGCAGCCGCGTCGCGGGCGAGAACCCGCATCACCACCAGATCCTCCGACAAGGCGCTGACCCCGACCCGCACCTGTTCCAGGGCCGGCAGGTCACGGGCGATGCCGACGGCCGCCGACGCCCCCGCCCCGACCAGCAGCAGCGTGGACAGGGCCCGGGCGCCGTCCAGGCCGGCGCGCGCGGCGGTCAGCCCCTGAATATCGTCGGCGAGCGCGAAGTCGTCCGCCCAGAGGAGCCGGCCATCCCGGCGCAGGCGGATGCGGTCGCGCAGCGCGCCGGTCGCGAACACCTCGCCCCGCGCGATGCGTCCGAACACGACGGTCTCCGCATAGGCGGCACGCCCGCCGGCGGCCACGTCGATCTCGGTGCTGCGGGCGAGGCGGGCGCCGTCGAACAGGATCGTTCCCGACGACAGCATCTCCAGTTCCGCCCCCTCGGCGACGCTGAAGCGGTTGACCAGTTCCGCCTCCGCGCCCGCGCTGCGGTACACCTTCTCCGCCGCCTGGGTGGTCGCCAGCAGCGCCTCGCCAGGGCCGACGCCGATCGAGACCGACAGCCGATCACCACCGACCACGCCGCCCGCGACATTGGCGATCACGACCGTGCGCGGTTCGCCGCTCTCGCCGTGGGGACGAAACAGCCGCATGGGCGGGGTGAAATGAAGGTCGGTGAGCCGCCCGTCGGCGACGGAAACCCGGAGGGCCCCGTCGTAGCGTTCCAGATCGGCGGCGGTGCGCTGCGTCGCGGTCACGCGGCCAACGGCTTTCCGTCTTCGACGCTGGGGCCGGTGCCGGCGACGGTGGTGCGGTGCATGACCCGCGGATACCGGGCCTCGTCCCAGGGGCGCCCGCGGTGCAGGACCGCCCGGTTGTCCCACATGACCAGGTCTCCGGTCTCCCATTTGTGGGTGTAGCAATGCTCGGGACGGGTCACGAGGTCGGTCAGCCGGCGCAGAAGGGCGCGTCCCTCCTCGACCGGCCAGCCTTCGATATGGCTGGCATGGGCGCCCGCATAGATCGCTTTGCGACCGTTCGCCGGGTTGGTGCGCACGAGCCTCTGGCGGACCGCCGGCAGTTCCTTGCGGTCCTTGTCGGTCAGCAGCGTCTTGTCGATCAGGCCGCGGCTGTAGAGAAAATCGTGCACGGCGATCAGCGGTTCGTATTCGGCCTGCTCGACCGCCGTCAGCGCGTCCCAGGCGGCGCGGCCGGAGGCGAATTCCGTCTCGCCGCCCTCCGGCGGCACAACCCGACCGGACAGCATCGACGCCTTGGCCGGCACCGGCTTGAACGAGCTGTCGGTGTGCCACATCTGGTTGCCGGTGTTGAACACCATGCGCTTGTCCTTGGGCGGGATCAGCCTGCCGTCGGCATCCACATTGGAGAACACGGCGATGCTGGTGCCTTCGCCGCCGGGGTTGGAGGAGATCGTCGTCTCCAGATCGCCGAAACGGCGCGAAAAGGCGGTCTGCCCGGCGTCGTCGATCCCGTGCTGGCCGCGGATGACCAGGACCGAATGATCTTCGAACGCGGTCTCGATGGCGGCGAAATCCCCGTCGCTGAGGGCGCCGATGTCGATGCCGGTGACTTCCGCGCCCAGAACCGGCGTTAGCGGGGTGATCGACAGAGCCATGGAAGCCTCCTAATAAGAGCGTTCTGACCGACGGGGAGGAATGGTCACTCCCGCGGCGACGCTGGGTCAAGACCCGCCCGTCACTGTCATGGACGTCTCGCGATGCTGGAACTGCCCGCCCTCCTCTCCGCCGACGACCTGGCCGCGATCCGCGCCGATCTGCAGCGGACCGACCGTCTCGACGGCTCGGCGACCGCCGGGCCCGTAGCCCGTCAGGTGAAACGGAACCTCGAAGTGTCGGGCGAGGATCCGGCGATCAAACGCATCGGCGACAGGGTCACCGCCGCGCTCACCGGCAGCCGGGCGTTCCGCGAGTTCGCCATGCCGCACAAGATCCGCATGCCGATCGTCAGCGTCTACGAGCCCGGCATGGAGTACGGCAACCATGTGGACGCGCCGATCATGGGAGACGGGCCGATCCATGCGACCCGCACGGATCTCTCGGTCACCGTGTTCCTGAGCGATCTGGCGAGCTATGACGGCGGCGGGCTCGTTCTGGAGACCGCCACCGGCCCCCGCCATGTCCGGCTGGAGGCGGGCGGCGCCGTCGTCTATCCGACCCACTACATCCACCGGGTCGAGCCGGTGACGCGCGGCACGAGGCTCGCGGTGATCACGTGGATGCAGAGCCGGGTCCGCGATCACGAGGAGCGGCAGATCCTCTATGACCTCGCGGCGGGCATCCGCGCGCTACCCGAGAATACAGGGAAGGCGGAGCGACTGCTTCTGCATCACGTGTTCACCCGCCTGTACCAAAAATGGACGGCGGTCTGAGGCGCGGCGCTCTCACGGACACTTGTGTTCGCGTGACCGGCCGCCTGGGGTATCACCGCTCCTCCCTTGCCAGGAGGCTGACATGCGCGCCCTGCTTCTCGCCCTTATGCTGACCGCCGCCAGCCCTTTCGCAGCAATACCCGCCGCGGCCGAGACCGAGGCACCCTATTCGGGATCGGTCGAGGTCGAGACCAACGAACCGTTCATGCCCTACACGGCCGCCCTCAAGGAGGCGATCGGCGTGAACGGCTTCACCATCATCGGCATCGCCTGCGCGAACTGCGCGATCAAGGGGGTGTTCAACGAGATCGTGCCGGGGAACCGGGTCTTCCTGTTCTTCCGGCCCGACTTCGCGCGCCGGATGCTCAATGCCAGTACCGCCGCCGGGATCGAGGCACCGATTCGGCTCTACGTGACGGAGGAGACCGACGGCAGCGCCGTCGTCACCTACCGTCTGCCGAGCCACGTCTTCGGCGCCTACGGGAACGACGCCCTGACCGCCATGGGCCGGGAACTCGACGCCCATGTGGAGGCGATCCTGGAGACCGCCGCCGCGAAGTTCTGAGGGCGGTCCCGGCAGCTCTCGGCCCGTTTCCGAGAGGCTGCGCGCTGGTCAGCACAAGGCATTGACCCTGTATACAAACGCGCCATTTCAGGTGCGCCAATTCACCGCATCCCGCGCTTGCCTCTTGGAAGGACTCTGGAATGAGCGACAAACCGACCCTCGTCTCCCGCCGCGCCGCCATGCTCGGCGCCGTCGGCACCACCGCCGCCCTCGCCACCGGTATCGTCGGCACGGCCCCGGCCGCGGCCGCCGCGCCGATGCTCGGCGCCCATGGCCCGACCCACCAGCGCATCAAGCTCGGCGAGTTCGAGGTCACGGTCATCCATGACGGCTTCATCGCCCTCGACGGGCCGCACCCGATCTTCGGCCAGGATCAGGAGCCGGAAGCCGTCGAGGCGCTCGCGGTCGAGAACTTCCTGCCGCCGAAGCGGATGACGATCGGCTTCTCGCCGGTGGTCGTGAACACGGGGTCCGAGCTGATCCTGTTCGACACCGGCAACGGCGCCGGCCGCCGCCCGAATGCCGGTCACCTGCGCGCCCTGCTGGCCAATGCCGGCTACACGCCCGAGCAGATCGACATCGTCGTCCTGACCCACTTCCACCCGGACCATATCGGCGGGCTCATGGAGGACGGCGCCCCGGCCTTCCCGAACGCGCGCTACGTGACCGGCCAGGTCGAGTACGACTTCTGGTCGCCGGCGGAGAAGGCCAGCGGCCCGACCGAACGGGTCGGCAAGCTGGTGCAGTCCAACGTCGTGCCCTTCGCCGACAAGATGTCGTTCCTGGGCGACAACCAGGACGTGGTCTCCGGCATCACGGGCATGGCCTCCTTCGGCCATACGCCGGGCCACATGGTGTTCCACATCGAGAGCGCCGGTAAGCGGATGATGATCACCGGCGACATCGCCAACCACTACGTCGTGTCGCTTCAGAAGCCGGACTGGCATGTCCGCTTCGACATGGACAAGGCAAAGGCCGCCGAGGCGCGGCGCAAGGTCTTCGGGATGATCGCCGCCGACAAGATCGCGTTCTCGGGCTATCACATGCCGTTCCCGAATGTCGGTTATGTCGAGACCTACGGCGACGGTTTCCGCTACGTGCCCGCGAGCTACCAGTTCGCGGTCGACTGACCGCAAGGCCCCCACCAACGCGCGGAGGCGGCCGACATCGGTCGGCCGCCTCCCGCACCTTGATCCGTCAGTCCGGGGAGTCCGGGTCCACCGGCCAGCCGGTCTCGCGGCAGAACCGGAGCTGATCGGCCGAGAAGACCGACAGGTCGCGCTCCCGCCAACGCCCCATGGAGTCAGGCCGGATCACATGCTCGACCGCCCGGCTCAGCGCCGCGTCGTCGACCGAAATGCCGATCCGCTCCGCCAACGTGCCGGCCTGGGCCTTGGGATCCGAGGCGAAGGCATCGAAATTAAGCGGATGCAGCCGGTCCGGATAGCGCCGCAGGAGATCGTCGAGGCGGCGCTGGGTGCGGATCCAATACTCGAGCTGGGCCGCCTCGGGCGCGGCGAACGCCTCGGGATCCAGATCGAACATCCAACTCCAGTTGCCGAGCTGTCCCTTGTTGTCGCTGTAGGCCATGTCCAGCGGATGGCGCGTGACGTAGACGAACTGCGCGTCCGGCCACCGTTCCAGGATCGGTTCGACGAAGATGTGGCAGTTCGGCTCTTTCGTCATCCAGCCGATGGCGGCTGCCTGCTCGGCGAGACCGCGCCCCTGCTCCCGCCGGAACCGGCGCAGCCCGGGCCAGCGCAGCATCTCGACCGCGCCGACTCCCCGGCGCATGACCCGTTCGAACAGGACGAGGCGCCGGTCGACCGCCTGGGGCGACGCGCCGCCGCGCACCCAGTCCGGACGCTTGAACAGCTCGGTGAAGATCAGGTTGTCGTTGGCGCCGTTCAGGCATCCCCCGGCGTAGTAGCCGAGGGCCATCATGGCGCCGGCCACCGCCCGGGTTCCGGAGCCGCCGAGGCCGCCGATGAAGAGGATGGGTGCTTGAGAACTCACCGGCGCCGGATAGCCGAGACGGCGGGGCGCGTCAACGGCGGCGACCTCGCAAGACCGCGCTAGATGCGGGACGGACGGAACAGGACCGCCAGCACCCCGATGCCGCCGACCACGTAGACGGCGCAGGCCACGGCGATCGACTCGATCGACACGCCGGCGTCCAGCGCCCATCCCATCATCGCCGGCGACAGAGCGCTGGACACCACAGTGCAGGCCGTGACCAGCGCCCGGATCGCCCCCAGATGGCGTACCCCGTAGATCTCCGCCCAGAGCGTCCCGAGCAGGGTCGACGACGCGCCGGAGGTCGCGCCGCACATGGCAAGGAAGAACAGGCCTGCCCAGACCGCGTCCGACTGCGAGAGGAGCACCAGACCGCCGACCAGGGGCGTCAGATAGAACCGGGCCACCCGGCGGGCGCCGACCCGGTCGATGGCCGGTCCGGTCACCAGGGCGACGGCGATCTGGCACGCCGCGTAGGCGACGTAGCCGGCGGCGAAGACCCCGAGGTTCCAGCCCTTGGTCTCGGTGAGATGGACCTGATGGAAGAGGATGCCGGTGACGATGAAGGAGGGGGCCAGCACCGCCGCCATCGACCAGAGAAAGGTCGGGTCGCCGATCACCTCACGGCGCGTCCACTGGCGCATGGCGTCGCCGCCGCCCTCCTCGGTGCGGGCCAGAAGGTCGGTATGGCGCCGGCCGTGGCTCGCCAGGAGGACCATCGCCAGCGGCAGGTAGACGCCGACCGCGAGCAGAGCGGCCCCGACATAGGTCCAGCGCCAGCCGATCACCGCGATCAGCGCTACCGCGACCGCCGGCCAGACCGCCTCGCCCGCCGGAAAGCCGAGGGCGGCGAGACTGACGGACCGGCCCCGCACCTTCGGATCGGCGTACCGCGCGACGGCGGTCACCGCGGTGTGGCTGGCCAGACCCTGACCGAAGAAGCGCAGGCAGAACAGCGCCGCCACCAGCATGACCGGCCCGGCCGTCGCGGCCGCCAGCGCCGAGGCGCCGGCGATCCCGAGCAGAACCAGGCCGCCGAACAGGCGGAGATCCACCCGGTCGATCATCCCGCCGACCCAGAGCAGCAGCAGTCCGCTGGTCAGCGTGGCGGCCGAATACAGGGCGCCGAACCCGCCATGGCTCAGGCCGAACGCTGCCCGGAACTCGGCCGAGAACAGGGAGATGAAGAAGGTCTGGCCGAAGCTGGAGCCGAAGGCCATGAGGAAACCGAAGAGCAGCAGCCGCCAGTCCAGCGCCGCCGCGCGCGCCAGGATCATCCGTCGCTCCGATCCGCCGCGACATCCTCGGGAGCCGGCACGAGCGCGAAGAGGTCGGGCGGCTGGGCGACGCCGGGGAGGTCCGGGCGGTCGCGCCGGGCAACCGCGAGGTCCGGGCAGGCCTCGACGATGGCCTGGGAGAGCAGCACCGCGTCCCCGGTGGTCTTGCAGGCCTGCTCGATCCGGTTGGCGAGGTTGACCACATCGCCGATGACCGTGAACTCGAGCCGCTCCTCGGTGCCGACATTGCCGACCATCGCCTCGCCCGCATGGACGCCGATCCGGTGAACGATCGGCGGCAGCTCGGCCGCCGCCCGTTCCGCGTTGATCGCCGCCAGGGCCTGCGTCATGGCGCGGGCCGCCCGCACCGCCTGGGCGCAGGGCGACTGGAGCGATCCGGTCGCGCCGAAGGTCGCCAGGATGCCGTCGCCGATGTACTTGTCGATCGACCCGCCGGTGGCGAAGATCGCCGCCGTCATGCGCTCCTGATAGTCCGCCAGCAGGCGCATCGTCGCGTCGGGGCCGAGCTCAGCGGAGAGCCCCGTGAACCCCTGAATGTCGGAGACCAGGACGGCGACGAAGCGCCGGCTGCCGCCCGGCCGCAGGAAGTCCGGGTCCGCCGTCGACACCCGCTCCGCCACCTCCGGAGAGAAATACCGGCTGAGCTGACCGGCCGCCTGCTCAAGTCGGGCGGCGGTGAGGACCGTGCGCCGGGCGATCCAGGTCGAGAAGGTGACGATACCGCCGGTGCCCACGAGAAACGCCATCTCGTTGGCCACGCGGCCCAGATGCAGGGCCGGGCCCATCACGTGCTCCTGCCAGGTCGGCAGTTGGGCGATCATGGTGCCCGGATCGTCCAGGGCGAGAAAAATCAGGGTGCCGTGGAACAGCGTCAGAAGCAGGGTGACCACCGCCGGGTAGAGCGGCTGCAGGGTGGTGGCGGTCAGCACCAGCAGGATCAGGCCCATGGGATAGCCGGTCTTGGGCAGATACGCAGCCGCGGTGTCCGTCCCCTGCCATTCCAGGAACACGAACGGGCCGGTGGCCAGGACGGAAATCACGATCGCCACCACCCCGGCGGTGCCGACCCAACGGCCGCGGCGCACCAAGACGAGCAATCCGCCGAGCGCGAGCAGCGCCGGCACGGCGATCGCCAGCACCGACAGCGGGATCGCCCGGGTCACGAACAGCAGGATGCCGGCCGCCAGCGCGATCAGTCCGATGATCTCCAGAGTGATGAAGAGAGCGACGCCCCTCGCCTCCCGGTCCCGCAGAACATCGGCGGTCGTCCGCACGCCGATGTCAGCTCCGCCAGCGCAGGGTGGTCTCGCGCACCGGGTTCTCGAACGCGCCCTCGGTCCAGCCGCCATAGGCCTTCTTCAGGCGGAAATACCACTTGGCCTGCATGTCCGCGTCGTTGATCAGCATGAGGTTCGGCTGATGTTTGAGACCGCGCTGCTGCTTGACGACCACGTCCCGGTCCTGACCGAGGAACTTGCGCGCGAAGATCCGCAGGATCGGCTTCAGGGCCCCGGCCCAGCCGACATTCCAGTAGATCATGTGATGGATCTCGGTGGTCTCGGCGTCGATCGGGGTAACCGTCGTCAGGTTGCACACCCGCTTGTCGCCGACCTCGATATCCTCGATGCGGATCCCGGGCAGGCGGAAGCGGATCTCCGTCGTCGGCGTGCCGCCGAGAAGCTTGTAGGCGGCCGAGTTGCTCGACGGCTGGTGGCGCAGCATGGCGAAGCCGAGATCGGCCGGGCCGAATCGCTTCGCCTTCTCGTGGATCGACCGCTTGCTCCGCCACCACCAGCTCTGGTGCACGAAGGGGCCGTGGGCCGGGTCCATCAGGCCGATCACCGCGTGGTCGATATGGCTCGGGAAGATCATCCGCTCGGTCAGCCCAGGCCCGTGGGCCGTCACGTCCGGCAGGTCGGGCGGGGCGCATTTCAGCTCGCCCCGGCCGCGCGGATCGGAGGACATGTAGACCCAGATGCCGCCGCCCCGCTCCTCGACCGGATAGGGCCGCACGCGGATCGCGCCGACATCCATCTCCTGGTCTTCCGTCAGCGAGGGAATGCAGGTGCACTGGCCGCTCGGAGCGAAGCGCCAGCCGTGGTAGCAGCACTCCACCTCCTTGCCGTCGAACCTCCCGTCGGAGAGCGGGATTCCGCGATGGGGACAGATGTCGCGCAGCGCGAACACCTCTCCCCCGTCGGTCCGGGCGAACACGAGAGGCTCGCCCAGCAGCGTCTTGTCGCGCATGTCCCCCGGCTTCAGCGCCGCCGAGGGCATCGCGAAGTACCAGATGTCGCGCAGGAAATCGTTTGCGTCGATGGTCATGGGCCGGACACTGCCACCGGGCCGGAACGGTGGCAACGGGGATGCGGCCGGGAAAGAACCCGGCAGCTCGGCACCGCTCTAACTCTCGGCGCAGTCCATGCAGATCGTCGCCGCCGGATCGAGGGTGAGCCGGGCCGGGTCGATCTCCTCGCCGCAGCGCACGCAGGTACCGTATTCGCCGGCCTCCAGACGCTTGAGGGCGGAGCCGATCCGCTGAAGCTGAAGGGTGCGGCGCCGGTCGGTCTCCAACGCCATTTCCTGCGCCTGGATCGCGTCGATGCGCGACAGCCGGCCGACCCGGGACTGGTCCAGTTCCACCGCGTCCCGCGCCGCCTTCGAGCCGGAGACCAGCGCCTCGATTTCCGCCCGGCGTTCAAGCAGGACGCGTCGGACCGCCGCGTCGTCGTCCGGATCGAAAGAAAGATCTGTCATCCCGAGAGCATGCGCCGGTTAGGCGGGGAAGTCACGTGTCCTGCCCTTTCACGCGCCGCAACCCCCGGGACAGGCCCGGGGCACCAGGGCGAACGGATCGGAACCGGCAACCGGAAACCCGGCGCGTCCCGAGAGCGCTAGTAGACCAGCTGATCCTCTCCACCGGAGCCGCCGAGCACGATCTCGCCCCGGTCGGCCAGGTCTTTCGCCGACTGGATCATGACGTTCTGCGCATCCTCGACGTCCTTGAGGCGGATCGGGCCGAGGGCCTGCATGTCCTCGCGCATCAGCTTTGCGGCGCGCTCGGACATGTTGGAGAAGAACAGGTCGCGCACTTCCTCGGACGCACCCTTCAGGGCGATGGTCAGCTTGTCCTTGTCAACCGACCGCAGCAGGGTCTGCACGCCGGCCGGATCCAGGCGGTTGAGATCCTCGAAGGTGAACATCAGCGAGCGGATCTTCTCGGCGCTGTCCTTGTTGCGCTCTTCGAGCGCCGACAGGAACCGGCTCTCCGTCGCCCGGTCCAGGCTGTTGAAGATCTCGGCCATCATCTCGTGGCTGTCGCGCCGACTGGTCCGCGCCAGGTTGGACATGAACTCGGTGCGCAGCACCCGCTCCACGTCCTTCTCGATCTCCTTGTTGACCGCCTCCATGCGCAGCATGCGCATGACCACTTCCATGGAGAAGTTCTCGGGCAGGATGGCGAGAACCTTGGCGGCGTGACCCTGCTGGATCTTGCCGAGGATGACGGCGACGGTCTGCGGGTATTCGTTCTTCAGGTAGTTGGCCAGGACCTGCTCGCTGACATTGGCCAGCTTGTCCCACATGGTGCGACCCGCGGGACCGCGGATCTCCTCCATGATGTCCTCGACCCGGTCCTCACCGAGAACCTTCGACAGCAGCCGTTCCGTGCTGTCGAGCGACCCGACCAGCGAGCCGGTCGAGGAGACCTGCTCGGCGAACTCGACGAACAACCTTTCAACGATATTCGAGGAAACGTTACCGAGGCCGGCCATGACCTGGGAGATCTCCTTGATTTCCTCGTCGTCCATCTGAGCGAACAGCTTGGCGGCGTGTTCCTCGCCCAGCGACATCAGAAGGATCGCGGCCTTCTCCGGCCCGTTGATGCTTCGGTAATCCTCGCGAACGCGCATTGTCCCTCCGGCCCGATGCCAGGCCCTCATCCCCGACCGCACGGATGACGGGTTCGGGGTCTAAATCCACATGAGGAAAAGGTATATATCCGCAATCGCGATTCGGTGTCGAGACCGGACGCCCGCTAGGCGCGAATATCGTTCAGTCGGCGGTCGTCCATCCAGAGCACCGCCGGCATCGCCCGGAGCGCGGTCCGCAGCTCCGGCTCGGCGTAGAGATCGATGCTCGCGAAGACACCCTCGATACCGCCGCCGAAATCCGCCATATGGCGTCTCCACAGTGCGTTCAGCCGAACGGTCCCCGGGCGCTGCGGCGCCGGATCGACCGCCCTCGGATGACCGATGTAGTCGATCGCCGCATCCTCCAGCCGCCGGTCCAGGTCGTCGCCGCCATAGGCCCGGCGCGAGAGGCTCGGCGCGCCGAGCGTCCCGTCGCACAGCGCGTAGTGCCAGCGCGGATCGCGGAACACCGGGGCCAGCACCTCGCGCCGGATCCCCTCCAGCGAAACGGACCGGCCGGCAACGGTCGCGAGCGGCCTCCGCCAGGGTCCCCGGGAGAACAGGCCGCCGGCTTCGATGTCGTCGGGGCTGCGCACCAGGGGTCGGCTCAGGATCAGGCGGACGACCAGCGCGTTGTGCAGGTTGAGCCAGAACGCGAGCTGCGCGCGCCGGGACAGGGACGGCACCGGCACCGCCTCCTGCTCGCGGATATAGGCGTCCAGCAGTTCCCGGTCCGTGGTCGAGACCCGCGCGTAGTCGACCCGGGTGATTCCGTCCGGCCAGTCGCGGGTGTTTCGGTCGAGGAACACCTGCCAGACGCGGTGATCGACGCGCCGCCGCGATGCGGGATCGTGGCGGCGCCAGATCCCGGCGCCCGGCCCGCCGGCACAGGCGGAAACGGGCAGGGCGGCGAGGGCGGCGAGCAATCGGCGGCGCGGGATGGCTCTCGGCATCGCATCAGTCTACGCGTTGACGCGCCGCCGCGACCATCGCTACATGGCGCGTCTTCCCGGGAGCCGACGCTTGGACGCCATTCTCAACGCCGTCGTTCCTCTGTTCGCCGTGATCTTCGCCGGTTTCATCGCCGGGAAGACCCGCGTGCTGGCGGAGGAATGGGTCCGCGGCCTGAACGCCTTCGTCTTCACCTTCGCCATGCCGCCGATGCTGTTCGGCCTGATGGCGAAGACCGACGTGACGGCGATCGGCGAGTGGTCCTTCGTGCTGGGCTTCTTCTACAGCGAGATCCTGGTCTTCACGGCCGGCGCCGTGCTGGGCGGCCTGCTGTTCCGCCAGCGCTTCGCCGAGATGACCATGCAGGGCTTCGGCTCCTGCTTCTCCAACGGCGTGCTGCTCGCCCTGCCGCTGCTGATCGGCCTGTTCGGCGAGAAGGGTGCCACGCCGGCGGTCCTGCTGTTCACCCTGGACGTTCTGCTGTTCAGCATCGTCACCATGATGCTGGAGGTCGCCCGGGGCGGCGACCGACCCGGCGGCGGTTGGCGCGCTGTGCGGATGTCACTCAGGGCCATGCTGAAGAATCCGATCCTGATGTCGACGCTGATCGGCATCCTCTGGGGCATTGCAGGACTGCCGGTGCCGGAGCTGATCGACCGGAGCTTTGGCTTCATCGGCCAGGCGGGGCCGCCGGCGGCCCTATTCGCGCTCGGCGCCACGCTCGCCTACCGCCGGGTCGCCGGCAGCGTCGGGCCGGCGGCGATGATGGTGATCTTCAAGCTGTTCATCCACCCGGCGGTCACCTTCGTGATCCTCGCCTACGTGGTCGGCGCCGATCCGTTCTGGGTGCAGGCGGCGGTGATCTTCGCCGCCTGTCCGGTCGGCGCGAACGTCTATGTCTTCGCCCAGCACTACGGGATCTCGGTGACCGCCGCCTCGGCCGGCATCCTCGCGGCAACCGGCCTGTCGCTGCTGACGGTGACGGGCCTGCTGATCCTGTATCCGCCGGTCGGGGTGTGACCGTGGCGCGCCGGCGCGGAACCAAGGCGGCCAACCACCGCCGTATCGGGCTCTGGCGACGGCGGACCGGCCGACTGTCCCGCTGGGCCGTGCTCATCGCCGCCCTGGTCGCCGCCGTCGCCGGTCTCCGCCAGTCGGAACTGTTCTATGCGGTCGACGAGCCCTTCGAGCGCGACCTCTACCGTCACTGGACCGACGCCGACGGCGACTGCCGCGACACCCGCCAGGAGGTGCTTATCGCCGAGAGCCTGGACCCGCCAAGGCTGAGCGCCGACGGCTGCCGGGTGGTCTCCGGCCGCTGGTACGATCCGTTCACCGGCGCCACATTCACGGACCCGGCAACCCTCGATGTCGATCATCGCGTCCCGCTGTCGGAGGCGCACCGCTCCGGCGCCCACCGCTGGAATGCCGCCCGGCGCGCGGCCTACGCCAACGACCTCTCCCACCCGGACAGCCTGATCGCGGTCGACCGCAGCGCCAATCGCTCCAAGGGCGACGGCGATCCCCTGTCCTGGATGCCGCCGGACTACGGCTACTGGTGCCCCTACGCCGCCCGCTGGCGCGCCACCAAGCGGCGCTGGGAGCTGCGGGAGGACCTGCTGGAGAGCTGGTGGATCGACGGCGTGCTGGCCGCCTGCCGCTTTCTCGGGCGCCCGCTCGGCCCTTAGGCGGCGGCGGAGACCGCATCTGGCCTCCGCCCGCGCGGCGCGGTAGTAAGGATCGAACCGAGGCGCCGGGGAGCCACAATGCCGTTCGACTTCGACGAGATCATCGACCGCGAGAACACCCATTCGGTCAAATGGGACTACCACAACCACGGGGGCTTCGCGGCCTGGGACAAGACCTACGGCCACCATGGCGCCGACCGGGTGCTGCCGATGTGGGTGGCGGATATGGACTTCCGCTGTCCGCCGGCGGTCACCGAGGCGCTGGGCAGGCTCGCCGCCCACGGGATCTTCGGCTACTCGGCCAAGACCGACGACTATGTGGACGCGGTCTGCGGCTGGTTCCGCGAGCGCCAGGGCTGGGACGTTCAGGGCGACTGGCTGATCACCGCCCCCGGTGTGGTGCCGACCCTGAACGTGATCGTGCGCGCCTTCACCGAACCCGGCGACCGGGTGATCGTGCAGCGGCCGGTCTACTACCCGTTCTTCCGGGTCACCCATAACAACGGCTGCGAGATCGTCTCCAACACGCTGATCCTGGAGGATGGCGCCTACCGCATGGACCTCGACGACCTCGAGGAGAAGGCGCGGGATCCGAAGGCCAAGCTGCTGATCCTGTGCTCGCCGCACAATCCGATCGGCAAGGTCTGGAGCCGCGACGACCTGCTCGCCGTCTCGGAGATCTGCGCCCGCAACAATGTCATCGTCGTCGCCGACGAGATCCACGGCGACCTGATGTTCCCCGGCGTGACCTTCACCCCCTTCGCCACGTTGGGCGAGACGGCGGCGCAGAACACCATCGTCTGCACCGCGCCGTCGAAGACCTTCAACCTCGCCGGCCTGCACACCTCCAACATCTTCATCCCGAACCCGGACCTGCGCGCCCGCTTCGCCGAGACCCACGCCGCCCATGCCCTGCCGGGCATGAACCCGTTCGGCATCGCCGCCACCATGGCCGCCTATCGCGGCGGCGCTGAATGGTTGGACGCGGCGATGGCCTATATCGCCGGCAACGCCGACCGGCTGATCAGCTTCTTCGGCCAGGAAGTCCCGGAGATCAAAGCGATCCGCCCGGAAGGCACCTACCTGCAGTGGTTCGACTGCCGGGCGCTCGGCCTCGACAAGGACGCGCTCGAGGACCTGATGCTGAACAAGGCCAAGGTCTATTTCGACGAGGGCTACATCTTCGGCCAGGAAGGCGAGGGCTTCGAGCGCATCAACCTCGCCTGCCCGCGCAGCACCCTCGACGCAGCCCTGGTGCGGATCCGCGACGCCGTGCGGGAGCGCGCGGCATGACGGAGGCGATGTCCGCGCCGGATATCCCCCGCCTGGACGCCCTGCCCCGGGTGCGCATGGCGCATCTGCCGACGGGGATCGAGGAGATGGCGAACCTGCGCGCCGCCCTGTTCCCCGAGGGCGACGGACCGCGCCTGCTGGTGAAGCGCGACGACAACACGGGCGTCGCCTTGGGAGGCAACAAGGTGCGCCAGCTCGAGTACTACTTGGGCGACGCCGTGGCGCAGGGCGCCGACACCGTGCTGATCACCAGTGCGGTGCAGTCCAACTACATGCGCACCTGCGCCGCCATGGCGGCCCGGCTCGGCCTGGAATGCCACCTGCAGATGGAGGAGCGGGTACCGAAGAACGACCCGCTCTACCGCACCAACGGCAATGTGCTGCTCGACAAGATCACCGGCGCCCACCTGCACGGCTATCCTGACGGCGAGGACGAGGCCGGCGCCGACCGCGCCATCGAGGAACTCGCCGAACGCCTGCGGGAACAGGGCCGGAAGCCCTACGTCATCCACCTGAGCCCCGGCCACCCGCCGGTCGGCGCCGTCGGCTACGTGGACGCGGCCCGGGAACTGCTGGCCCAGCTCGACGCGCGGGGAGAGCGCGTGGACCGGATCTATGTCGGCTCCGGGTCCGCCGCCACCCATACCGGCCTGCTCTGGGGCCTGCGCGCCTTCGGCTCGGCGATCCCGGTGACGGGAGTCTGCGTGCGCCGCTCGGCCGATCAGCAGGGACCGCGGGTCCGGGCCAACCTGGACCGGCTGTCGGCGCTGCTGGAGCACGACCCGGGCTTCGCCGACCACGACGTGGTGGTGACGGATGTCTCCCTCGGCCCGGGCTACGGCCGGGTCACCGACCCGATCCGCGAGGCCATCGCGCTGGCGGGCTCCAAGGAAGGGTTGTTTGTCGACCCGGTCTATACCGGCAAGGTGCTCGCCGGCATGATCGCCGAGCTGCGCGCCGGCGCCATGGGAGCGGACGAGACCGCCCTGTTCATCCACACCGGCGGCCAGCCGTCCCTGTTCGCCTATGGCGAGGCGGTGCTGGCCGACGCCGGCTGAGTGCCGCCGGTCGGCGTCATCCGCTCCCTATACTCGTCCATCCCGGTCAGACGCATCGGCCCGTAGCGCCCGACGAAATCCGCGTCCGGCGCCCCGGCGAAGGCGACGACATGGGGGAACCGCACCCGGCACTTGAAGTCGCTGCGGTCGAAGCGCGGGTTCGTCGGGGCGATGCCGGCGAGGAACAGCAGATAGCACTCCATCCCCCGCGCCAGCAGAGCCGGCAGCCAGTCCGCCACCGTTTCCGGCCGGTCGGCCTCGATCGAAAGGACGAGCCGGTCGTGGAACAGCCCCTCGGCTCCGGCGATGACGGCGCCTTCTCCGCCCTCCACGTCGATCTTGATCAGCCGGGGCGCCGGTGCGGCGTCCTTCAGACAGGCGTCCAGACGGACCGTCTCCACCTCGACGGTGGGACGCCCGGCGTCCGTCCCGGAGGCGCCGAGATCCGTCTCCCCGTAGTTGCCCCGCCACCGCGGGTCGAGTTCAGGGATCCGAATCGCCCCGGCCCGGTCTCCAACGGCGTAGGGCAGAATGGCGGCCGCGTCGCCGCCGGAGAGGTTGGCGGCGGCGACGGCCCGACAGGCCGGCTGCGGCTCAAAAGCCCAGATCCGGTAACCGGCGCCGGAGCGATGCAGGTCGGCCGACACCGCGCCGATATTGGCGCCGACATCGACGAAGGCGTCCCCCGGCGAGAGAAGTGTCCGGTACAGCACCCGCTCGCCAGCCGAGTATTCGCCGAACCGCAGCAGCGTGTCCGAGACGCCCGTATCGTTGCGGAAGCAGACCATCGGCCCAGAGACCGTGTCGGCGACCGCATGCTCGGGGGAGGCGAGGAATCGGGTGAGATCCATGCGCTGCGGATAGCCCATGCCCCGTCACCCGACAAGCGGCATCGCGGTCGCGGCTGCCGTCAACGGCCGGTGCCGTTGCCGCACTCTAACTGCAGCTTTCGCCAGCGCGCCCGGCTATCCGCCCGCCACATAGGCGGCGAGCTGCCGGACCTCCTCCTCGGTCTCCTCAAGGCGGAACTTCACCACGTCGCCGATCGAGATCATGCCGGCGAGCCGTCCGTCCTGGACGACCGGCACATGGCGGAACCGGCCGCTGGTCATCATCTCCATCACCTCCGCGATGGTCTGGGACGGCGCACAGGTCACCACCTTCGGGGTCATCAGGGCGCTGACCGGCTCGTCGAGGACGTCGCCGCCCTGTTCGGCCAGCACCCGCACCACGTCCCGCTCGGACAGGATACCGGCGAGCGCGCCGCCGTCGGTGGTGACGACGATGCAGCCGATCCGCTTCTCGGCGAGGGTCGCGACGGCGGCGCCGACCGGGGTGTCCGGCGCGACGGTGACCACGTTGGTGCCCTTGGTCTTCAGGATATCGGAAACAAGCATCTCTTCCTCCCGCTTGGCGAAGCGGGCGGGCCGTTCGTCGCAGCCCAACGGAACGTCGGTGCGGTCAACCCAAATGCTCGGCCGCGCCCGTTCCGAGGCGGCTAGAACGGCCCTCACCCGTCGCAGGTGCCCATTGGGTCGGGCCGTTGCAACCATGATCCGCCCGTTGCCGCCGGCTGGCAAGCGCCGCGACGGTGGATCGAGCCGCCCGCCTGCGGTAAAAGAACGTCGGCGACGGGTCCATGGACGTCCTCGTAGCTCAGCTGGATAGAGCACCAGATTCCTAATCTGGGGGTCACAGGTTCGAATCCTGTCGGGGACACCACGCCGCGCACGACGCTTGCCATGATGGCCCCGCTTGGGGTCGAATGGCGCGAGGAGGTGGGTATGGGCGCCGGGATCGAAGCCATGGCAGACCACACGGACGGCTGCGCGCCGCCGCGATCGGTCTTTTCCCGTCGGCAGCCGACCCGCTGAAAATGACCGACCGTCCCGAGATCGCGGACCCGTCGTCGGGTCCGTCCGACCCGATCGGGATCTGCGGCGAGGTCTTCGACTACTGGCGCGGCTTGAACGACGCGGACGGGACGTCGGTCCCGACCCGGGACCGGATCGACCTGCTCACCCTGCCGAAATCGGCGCGGGAGAACTTCTTCCTGATCGAACGCCGCGATGCGCGGTATCTCGTCCGACTCGCCTCCACGCGCCTGATCGACAACATGGGTGGGGAGACGACCGGCAGGTATCTGGACGAGCTCATGCGCCCGGACATCTATCCGGCCCGCCGCGCCCTGTTCGACAGATGCCTGGAATCCCCCGCGCCGATCTACTATGGCGCGACCCTGGCCGCGCCGACCCGAGACCATGTCGCCTTCCGCCGAATCCTCCTGCCGGTTCGCAGCGCCGCCGACGGCCCGGCGGACCTGGTGTGCGGCGTCATGGACTTCGTGGCCATGACAGACCTGCGTAACGCCCCCGAGCGGGGGGCTGTCCTCTCGGCGGAAGTCAGCCGCAACAACGGCTTAGTCTTCAAGCATATCTTCAGCAACGGCCGGTGGAGCGTCCTGGCCGATGCGGCAGGCTGACAGAGCCTGCCGTTAACCTTTCGTTAACCTTTCTCCCTAAAGATACAGTTCCGCAGACTTAATGCACCTTTGCCTTGCACTCTGCGGCCGGTCATGGGTGCTCTCCCCGAAGTTGCACAACGTCCCTGCACAACCACGGAGCGGACCGGTGTTATCAGCGGACAGCGGCAATCCCCCGGCGGATCCCCCGGCGGATCCGACGGCAGGGCCGGAAGGACTGAGCGCCGACCTGTTCAGCCACTGGCTCGAGCTTTGCGCCGACTCGCCGGCCGCGGACGGTCTCCCGGTGCGCGCTCAGGTGGACATGCTGACGCTGCCGGTTCCGACCCTTCCCTGGTTTTTTCTTCACGAGCGCGTCGAGTCCAGGTACCGCAGCCTCATCGCCGGTACCCGGCTTGCCTCCAGCCTTGGGTTCGAGCCGAAGGGCCGGTTTCTCGACGAGGTCATGTCGTCGGCCGTCTACGCCGACCGGCGCGAGGTCTTCGATACCTGCCTGGACACCGGGCGATCCTTCTTCTACCGCGGCGCGCTCAGCAAGCCGACCAACCGCCACGTGGCGTTCTGCCGCCTGCTGTTGCCGCTTCACCGCGCGGCGGACGGTCCGATCGACATGCTCTGCGGCATGCTGATCTTCCTGGAGAAGTCGAGCCTGACGGAGCGTGACCGGCGATCGATCGAAAGCGGCTTCCACGGCCTGTTCGACTGCCTCTGCTACGAGGCGGGCGCGTGGCGGAACTGGGCGCAGGATCAGACCAGCGCAAAGACCATCGCCTTGAGATAGGCGCTCTCCGGAAGCTGGGCGTGCACGGGGTGATCCGGCCCGGCACCGGAAGACCGCAGAAGCCGTCCCTCCCGCCCCGCGTCGGAGAGCCCGCGTGCGTTCTGCTGAGCGAAGGAGACCGCGTCCATGTGGTGGGAGCAGGAGGCCAGCAGCAGGACGCCGCCGGGTGCGGTGATCTGCGCCGTCATCCGCGCCAGCTTGCGATAGGCCTTGGCGGCCGGACCGACATCCTTCTTCGACCGGGCGAAGGCCGGCGGATCGCAGACCACGATGTCGTACTGCGCCCCGGTCTTCACCAGATGCTCCAGCGCGGCGAAGGCGTCCGCCTTGCGGGTCGAGACCCGGTCGGCCACGCCGCTGAGCTCGGCCGCCCGCGCCGCCTGGGCCAGCGCCGGCGCCGCCCGGTCGATCAGATCCACCTCTGCCGCCCCGGCGACCGCCGCCTGAACGCCGAACCCGCCGGTGTGGCAGTACAGGTCCAGAACCCGCATCCCCGGCGCCAGCCGCGCGATGAAGGCGCGGTTGTCGCGGTGGTCGAAGAACCAGCCGGTCTTCTGCCCGCCGAGCGGGTCGAGCGGGAACAGCGCGCCGCCCTCGGAGACCAGAGCCGGGTCCGGGATCGCGCCCTCGACGAGCCGGACGTCCTCGTCCAACCCTTCGAGCTTGCGAACCGGGCTGTCGTTGCGCAGCACGATGGCGGCCGGCGCAAGCACCTCGCGCAGGGCCTCCACCACCAGCGGAACCATGCGGTCCATACCGGCGGAGTTGGCCTGGATCACGACGACGTCGCCGTAGCGGTCGACGATCAGACCCGGCAACCCGTCCGCCTCGGCATGGACGGCCCGGTAGTAGGGGGCGTCGAACAGACGCTCGCGCCAGGCGAGGGCCTGCGACAGCCGACCGGCCACCCAGGCGGCGTCGATCGCGACCTCACCGCCGGCGCCGGCCGTGCGGTCGAGCATACGCAGCGCGATCAGGCTGTGCGGGTTCAGATGGGCGAGCCCGACCGCCTCGCCGGCGTGGGTCTCGACGGCGACGACCGACCCGGCCGGCACGGCCCGGGTCTCCGCGGTCATGGCGATCTCGTTGGAGAACCCCCACGGGTGGCCCTTGAGCAGCCGGGACCCGCCCCCCTTGTTCAGCCGGACGGTCGGAAATCTGGACATGCGGGTCTCCCGGGGGCAGGCGTCACCGAATTCGGGGGCGGGTTATGGCACGATCCGGGCGCTTCGCGGTACCATAAGCTATGACACGCCGGTTTTTTCCGATCGCCCTCGCCGCCCTGGTCGCAGTTTCCCTGTCCGCCTGCAGTTCGAAGAAGAACACGACACGGCAGCGTCCGGCCGAACCCGCGCCCCAGCTCACGCTGATCGAGGCGGCGCCGACCGACGCGCGCTGCCGCGCCGTCGGCACGGACGCCCGGCGGGACTCCCAGCCGGCACCGCTGAGCATCGATCCGCGCCGCCTCGGGTTTCCGGTCGAGGTCACCTGCGAGGCGCCGGGTTTCTTCGCGACCACCGAGACCCTGTACCCGCGCCTGCTGCCGGAAGTGCTGAGATCGCTGTCGGCCCGGGCGCCGATCTCGCCCATGGCCGACCGGGCACCGGCGGCCGGGGCGCCGGCGGAAAGCATGGTCCCCTTCCGCATCACGGTGGCGCTGCGCGCGCGGTTCTTTGAGACCCCCGCCGCCCGGGAAGCCTTCTACGACGCGCTCCGGCGTCAGCGCGAGCTGCGCTGGACCGACCTGCGCCAGCGGGCGGAGGCCGCCTGCCTGTCGCCGGACACCCCGCAGGCCGGCGCCAGCGCCACATCGCCGCCCGAGATCTGCCGCCGGGCCTACGCCTGGCTTGAGGAACAGCGCGCCGCCGATCTCCGCCGTCTGGAGATCGACCGCCGCCGGGCCTCCTTCAGGTAGCCGCACGCGTCCAATCAGGCATGCTTGACCGTTGTGGTCGGGAGCGGGCGGTCTGTTGTTGAAACACACTTAGCTCCGTTACCGGACTCGCTGGATCAGAATCGCCGGCAGTGGCACTACCACCGCTTCCGCCTTCCCCTCTGGACGGATCGCCCCAGCCGCGTCGATCAACTGCTGATCGGCTTTCTCAGCATTCTCTGGAGCGGCTCCATCCGCCGTAAACCCGCATTCAGCGGGCCGCTACTTGCCGAATCGCCCGGGAAGTCCAGGTCTTTTCCCTTGGGTAGGGGGTTGAGGCCAGCTTGCGTAGCGCGCGCCGGCACGTCATAACTCACACGTATCAAAGGGAATCCAGCGGGGACCCACAGATGAAGATCGGCATCGTCAAGGAACGCCGAGACGGCGAAAAACGCGTCGCCGCCTCTGCGGATACAGTCAAAAAATACATCCAGCTCGGCGCCGAGGTCGCGATCGAGTCCGGCGCGGGCGTGTCCGCGGCCGTGACCGACGACGCGTACAGCGCCGCCGGCGCCAAGATCGTCAAGTCCGCGAAGGAGGCGATCGGCGACGCCGACGTCGTCCTCAAGGTCCGCAAACCGCTCGAGGATGAGATCGCGCTGCTCAAAAAGGGCGCGCTGCTGATCTCCCTCATGGAGCCGCACAAGGACAAGGCGATCGTCCAGGCGCTGGCCGACAAGGGCGTCCGGACCTTCGCCCTGGAGTTGGTGCCGCGGATCACCCGGGCGCAGTCGATGGATGTGCTGTCGTCCCAGTCGAACCTCGCCGGCTACAAGTCGGTGCTGGACGCGGCGGCCGTCTTCGGCCGGGCCTTCCCGATGATGATGACCGCCGCCGGCACGGTTCCGCCGGCGCGCTGCCTTGTCATGGGCGCCGGCGTCGCCGGCCTGCAGGCCATCGCCACGGCCCGCCGCCTCGGCGCCATCGTCTCCGCTACCGACGTTCGGCCGGCCGCCAAGGAGCAGGTCGAGAGCCTGGGCGGGACCTTCGTCGCCGTGGAGGACGAGGAGTTCAAACAGGCCGAAACGGCGGGCGGCTACGCCAAGGAGATGAGCGACGAGTATAAGAAGAAGCAGGCCGCGCTCATCGCCGAGACCATTGCCAAGCAGGACATCGTCATCACCACGGCGCTGATCCCCGGCCGGCCGGCCCCTGTGCTGGTCACCGAGGAGATGGTGAAGAGCATGAAGCCGGGCTCGGTCATCGTCGACCTGGCGGTCGAGATGGGCGGAAACTGCCCGCTCTCCAAGCCGGGCGAGGTCGTGGAGGCCCACGGTGTGTCGATCGTCGGCCACACCAACGTGCCGAGCCGCCTAGCGGCGGATGCCAGCTCGCTCTACGCCAAGAACCTGCTGAACTTCCTCACCCCCCTGGTCGACAAGGATAGCAAGGCTATCAAGGTCGACGAGGAGGACGAGATCATCAAGGCGTCCACCATCACCAAGGACGGCCAGATCACCAACGATCAGATCAAGGCGCTGACGGACGAACCGGCTGCCAAGCCGGCCGACGCCAAGCCCGCGGCCAAGAAGCCGGCGGCGAGCAAGTCCTCTGCGGCCAAGGCACCGGCGAAGAAGCCGGCGGCGAAGAAGTCCGCAACCAAGGCGAGCGCGTCGAAACCGGCCGACGCCAAGCCCGAGGCGGCGACCTCCGACAAGACCGACTCCGCCGATCCGAAACCCGGCACCGCGCCCGGAACCGACGGTTCCGACGGCGACGCGAAGGCATAAGGGAGAGCCGCCGATGTCTGATTCTTCCCCTCTCGCCGACAAGCTCAAGGACCTCGCCGAAGAGGCCCGGGAGCTCGCAGCCGAGGCCGCCGATCTGGCGTCACAGGCCGGGTCCGCGGTTCTCGACAAGACGGTCGCGGCAACCGCGCCTGCGGTGCCGGCCGCCCAGAGCGGCGCGCTCGACCCGACCGTGGTCGGCCTGACCGTCTTCGTCCTCGCCTGCTTCGTCGGCTATTACGTGGTCTGGCGGGTGACACCGGCCCTGCACTCGCCGCTGATGGCGGTCACCAACGCGATCTCGTCGGTGATCATTGTCGGCGCGCTGATCGCCGCCGGGCCCGACAGCATGAACTTCTCCTCCATCATGGGCTTCCTCGCCGTGGTGCTCGCCAGCGTGAACATCGCCGGCGGCTTCCTGGTGACCGAGCGCATGCTGGCCATGTTCAAGAAGAAGAAGTGAGGAAGGGACCCAAGCAATGAGTGGCAGCATTTCCTCGCTTATGTACCTGGTCTCCGGCGTCTGTTTCATCATGGCGCTGCGCGGCCTGTCGCACCCGTCCACCTCGCGGGCGGGCAACTATTACGGCATGGCCGGCATGGCCATCGCCATCATCACCACCCTCACCCTGCCGGTCGTGCAGTCCTACGAGGTGATCATCCTCGGGCTGCTGATCGGCGGCACGATCGGCGCCGTGATCGCCCGCAAGATCGAGATGACCGCCCTGCCGCAGCTCGTCGCCGGGTTCCACAGCCTGGTCGGCCTCGCGGCCTGCTTCGTGGCGGCGGCCGCCTTCTACCGGCCGGACGCTTACGGGATCGGGGAGATCGGCGCGATCCGCGTGGGGTCGCTTATCGAAATGGCGATCGGGCTGGCGATCGGCGCGCTGACCTTCACCGGCTCGATCGTCGCCTTCGGCAAGCTCCAGGGCCTGGTGACGGGACGTCCGCTGGTGTTCAAGGGACAGCACGCGCTGAACGCCGCCCTCGGGATCGCCGTCGTGATCCTGATCATCTGGCTGTGCACCACCCAGGATCCGACCGCGTTCTGGCTGATCTTCCTGGTGGCGCTGGCGCTCGGCTTCCTGCTGATCCTGCCGATCGGCGGCGCCGACATGCCGGTCGTGGTGTCGATGCTGAACTCCTACTCGGGATGGGCGGCGGCCGGCATCGGCTTCACGCTCGGCAACCACCTGCTGATCATCACCGGCGCGCTGGTCGGCTCCTCGGGCGCCATCCTGTCCTACATCATGTGCAAGGGCATGAACCGCTCGTTCATCAGCGTCATCCTCGGCGGCTTCGGCGGCGAGAGCGAGGCGGCGGCGGCCAGCGGGCCGGGCGGCGACAAGACCGTGAAGGCCGGCAGCGCCGAGGACGCGGCGTTCATCATGGAGAGCGCGTCCTCCGTGATCATCGTCCCCGGCTACGGCATGGCCGTGGCCCAGGCGCAGCACGCGCTGCGCGAGATGGCAGACACGCTGAAGGCCAAGGGCGTGAAGGTGCGCTACGCCATCCACCCGGTTGCGGGCCGCATGCCGGGCCACATGAACGTGCTCCTGGCCGAGGCCAATGTGCCCTACGACGAGGTCCTGGAGCTGGAGGAGATCAACCGCGACTTCTCCCAGACCGACGTGGCCTTCGTGATCGGCGCCAACGACGTCACCAACCCGGCGGCGAAGACCGATCCGCAGAGCCCGATCTACGGCATGCCGATCCTCGACGT
>JAVKFT010000030.1:0-264718 GCA_040223655.1 Thalassobaculaceae bacterium
ACCAACCCAAACCCAGGAAACGCTAGCTTCTCGAAACAGACGATCTCTCGTCCGCTCCGGATACGGTCCAGCAAAAACCAAAGCCAGACCGCCGCCCGCGCATCCCTTCCATTCATCCAACTATGTCAAAAAACAAGGGCCATTCCGACAGGTCCGAACCCATGCTCCGGCGCGAAGAAGTTCGTGGCGCGCCGAACGCGCCTCGAACTGTTCCTTTCCGGAGGCCGCGACCGGCGTTGCCGCCGCGGTGATTGGGTATATAGCCAAGGGCGGTTTGGGGTGCAAGCGCATTCTGAAGAAAAAACGTCATACTCCACATGCTGACTTCGCACCCCCCGTATGGCACCATATTTAGCTCTCGTTCACCCGCCCCTGCGCAGGGCATTTCCGGGGACCAACGGCGGCATGACGCGATTTCGGACACCGGCGGCGCCGGCAGCGGCGCTCCTCCTCGCTCTTTCCCTCGCCGGATGCGTCGACGGTCCCCTCGGCGGCGGCTTCGCCGAGACCGGCCGCCAGGCGACCCCGGTCAGCGGGATCACCCAGGACCGCGACGGCGGCGAGGGGCGCATTAACAGCTTCGCGCAGTTCGACGACATCCCGATCCCCGTCGATGCCGAGATGGATCTCGGCCAGACCCTGGTGCTCGGCGACCGCGAGGGCTGGATCGGCCGGCTGTCGCTGGACGTGACCCATTCGATGACCGACATGTACGCGTTCTACGAACAGGAGATGCCGCGGTTCGGCTGGGAGCGCATCACCACCGTGCGGGCGCGGATCTCCACCCTCACCTACGAGCGCGGGCCGCGGGTCGCCACCATCACCCTGCAGCCGACCCTGACCGACGGCACGGTGGTGGATTTCACCGTCGCCCCGGGTCGCACTCCGGGCCGCGCACCGGGAAGCTGACCGCGCCCGGAAGCTGGTCACGTCCCTCCCAGTATTCTATGCACTCCCCGGCCTTGTGCCGGCGCCTACGGGTCGGCGCGATCCTGGTGTGAGAATCCGCCCTCGGCGCGGGCCTCGGCACAAGGCCGGGGAGTGTGGAATGGGTTTGGCTGCGAGGGTCCGTATTTGAGATCCCGGGCCGGACATCCGGGGCCTGACAAGACCGGCCTGACATCCTGCACCTAAGATCCTTCCCTGCATTCAGGCCCGCCGTTGCCCGCCGTCGCCCGCCGCGCTTCAGATCAGGCCGAGCGCCCGCAGCTCGCGGACCATGTCTTCGGGCATTTCGTCGATCTCGTCCTGGGCGCCGCCGGCGAGATCCGCCGGGGCATCCGCCGCGTCCAGGTAGCGCCAGCCCTGGAACGGGCGCTGTGGGCGCGGGTCGACGCGGATCAGTTCCGGCTCCAGCACCAGGGCGCAGCAGCGCCGTCCCTCGTGGTCGACAGCCTCCTCGATGGCGTGGAACGGCTGGCGCACCCGCACCTCGCGCCGGATCACCCAGAACAGCGAGCCCGACGGGCCGGTCTCCGGCTCCATGATCTCCTCGACCCGGCGCGGGAAGTTGCGGGTGAGATGGCGGTTGAAGGGCGGCAGACCGGCGGCGGCCAGCTCGCCCCGCCGGCGTTTCTGGAAGGTGGCGAGCTGCTCCACCGTATCGATGCCGACGCACAGCTTGATCAGGTTCAGGGCCATCGCCGCTCCCTCCCCCGCGTCACGGCAGGAGCCCGATCACCTGCCACCACACGTAGTTCAGCGGCAGCAGGATCACGATGGTGAAGAAGGCGGTCACCAGCGCCGTGCGCACCGCCGCGGCGGCCGAGATCCCGCCGAGCTGCAGCAGCACGATGAGCGGCGGCACCTGATAGGGGAACAGCACGGTCGAGAAGCCGTTGACGAAGGTCATCAGTACGGTCTCGAGCGGCAGGCCCGAGGCGGTGGCGATGTCGCCGGCGATCGGGGTCAGGATCGCCGGGATGCCCGGCATCGTCGAGACCGTGCCGAGCAGCGTGGTCATCAGCGAGAGCGCGAAATAGGCCTTGGCCGGGTGCTCGCCCTCCATCGCCACGTTGTCGATCACCCCATGGGCGAGCATCTCGCCGAGGCCGCTATGGGCCACCAGCGCGCCGACGCCGAGGATGCCCGCCACATAGATCAGCGGGTTCATCGGCACCTTGTCGCGGAAGGTCTGGGGCGGCACCAGGCCGACCGCCGGCAGCAGGCAGATCAGGCCGGCGGCAAGGCTGATCCAGGCGGGCGAGACCCCGTGCACCGCATCGGTCGCCCAAAGCCCCAGCGCGGCGGCGAGCAGCAGTGCCAGCCGCATCTCGTCCCGGCTCCAGTAGGACGGCTCGGACGTCTTCTCCGGCTTCGCCTCGGCCTCGACGGGCGCGTCGTTGAACAGCCGCCAGACCACGAGCACCAGCAGCACCGATTTCAGCAGGCCCAGCACCGGGAAGTGGATCAGCAGCCAGTCGAAATACTGGATCTGGATACCGTGGAAGGTCTGGGCCGCGCCGAGCAGCACGTTGTTCGGCACGTTGGCCGGCAGAATCGCCACGGGGCCGAGATAGGAGCCGAAACCGGTGGCAATCACCATGCCGGTGCGCCCCCGCGTGCCAGCCGGGTAGCCGAGCCGGTCGGCCAGGGCGAGCACGATGGGCAGGAGCAGGACGAGCCGGCCCATGGTCGACGGCATCAGGAATCCGAGCGCCAGACAGACCGTGACCACACCGGCGATGGTCGCCAGATAGCCGCCGGTGAAGCGGCGCACCAGGGTCCGCGCGATGCGCCCGCCGAGACCCGTGCGGTCGACCGCCGCGCCGATGATCAGCCCGCCGAACACCAGCCAGAACGCCGGACTGGCGAAGCCGGAGAAGATCACCGGCGGCGTCGAGACGTGCAGGATCATCGCCAGCAGGAAGAACGACACCGCCACCAGATGCTCGGGCAGCAGCACCGTCGCCCAGGCCCCGATCGCCAGCACCACCAGGGCCGCCGCCTTCATGATCTCCGGCGACGCGCCGTCGGGCACCGGCATGAACCACAGGGTGCAGGACAGGGCCGCGAGGATCAGCCCGGTGATGACGTGACGGGGCGAGGCGGTCACGTATCCGACTCGCCGTCGGCTTCGAAGACCACGAGGTCGGCGCCCTCTTCCACCAGGTCGCCGGCGGCGACCGGCAGACCGGCGACCGTCCCGTCCGCCGGGGCGGCGATCGTGTGCTCCATCTTCATCGCCTCCAGAACGACCAGCGTGGCGCCCTTGCGCACCCGGACACCCTCGGACACGGCGACGGAGACCACCTTGGCCGGCATCGGCGCCACGAGGCGGCCGCCGCCCTCCGCCGCGTCGTCCACGCCCGCGAGCGGGTCGACCAGCATCAGGGTCCAGGCGCCGCCGTCGACGATCACCGTGCGGCGGTCGCGGCCGGCTACGACGCGGGCCGGGCGCCGCACACCATTTATGTCCACGCGCAGGGCGCCGTCGGGCGCTACCTCGGCCCCGAGAGCGACCGTGCGGCCGTCAACGCGCGCCTGCCAGCCATCCCCGTCCGCCCGCATCTCGACGGCGATCTCGTCGTCGCCGTGGCGGAACCGGAGGTCGTGGTGCGCGCTGTCGTTCAGGCGCCAGGCATCGGCCCGGGCCCAGGGGGAGTTCGGGTCGGCCGTCGCTGCCGCCCGGCTCCGCGACTCGTCTTCGAGACGGCGCATCTCGGCGAGGGCCGCCAGGGCTACGGCCGCATCGGGAACGGTGGAGGGCGGCGGCGCGAGGGTGGCGATCTCGCGGCCGACGAAGCCGGTGTCGATCGGACCGGCGACCACCTCCGGGTGCTCGACCAGCGCCTTCAGGAACGCCCTGTTGGTGGTGACGCCGACCACCTCGCACCGGCCGAGCGCGGCGGCCAGCCGGGCCAGCGCCTGGCGCCGGTCGGCGCCATGGGCGATCACCTTGGCGATCATCGGGTCGTAATGGACGCTGACCGTGCCGCCGGTCTCCACGCCGGAATCGATCCGTACCCCCTCGCCCGACGGCAGGTGCAGATGGGCGAGACGCCCGGTCTGGGGCATGAAGTCGCGCGCCGGGTCCTCGGCGTAGAGCCGGACCTCGACCGCATGGCCGGCGATGGACAGGTCCCCCTGGGCGAAGGGCAGCGGCTCGCCGGCGGCCACGCGGAGCTGCAGGGCGACGAGATCGAGACCGGTGATCAGCTCGGTCACCGGATGCTCGACCTGCAGGCGGGTGTTCATCTCCATGAAATGGAACGAGCCGGACCGGTCCAGGATGAACTCGACGGTACCGGCGCCCACATAGCCGACCGCCTCAGCGGCGGCGACGGCGGCGGCGCCCATCTCGGCCCGCAGCGCGGCGTCCAGGTCCGGCGCCGGCGCCTCCTCCAGGATCTTCTGATGCCGACGCTGGGCGGAGCAGTCGCGCTCGAACAGGTGGACGGTGTTGCCGTGCCGGTCGGCGAAGACCTGGACCTCCACGTGACGGGGCTGTTCGAGGTACTTCTCCACGATCAGGCGGTCGTCGCCGAAGGAGGCCTTTCCCTCCCGTTTCGCGCCGTCGATGCCTGCGGTCAGCTCGTCGGCCGCGTGGATCACCCGCATGCCCTTGCCGCCGCCCCCGGCCGACGCCTTGAGCAGAACCGGGAAGCCGATCTCCCGCGCCGCCGCCGCAAGCCTGTCCGCCGACTGGTCGTCGCCGTGGTAGCCCGGCACCAGCGGCACGCCGGCCTTCTCCATCAGCGCCTTGGCGCCGGCCTTGGAGCCCATGGCCTCGATCGCGCTTGCCGGCGGCCCGACGAAGACGATGCCGGCCTCGGAACAGGCGGCGGCGAAGGCGGCATTCTCCGACAGGAAACCGTAGCCCGGGTGAATCGCCTCGGCGCCGGACGCGCGGGCGACCTCCAGGATGCGATCCGCCACCAGATAGCTTTCAGCCGCCGGGGCCGGGCCTATCGGCCACGCCTCGTCGCAGACGCGCACATGCAGGGCGTCGCGGTCCGCCTCGGAGAAGACGGCGATGGTCCGCACGCCCATGGCGCGGGCGGTGCGGGCGATGCGCACCGCGATCTCGCCGCGGTTGGCGATCAGCAGGCTGGAGAACATCGGCTCTGATCCTGACGCTTGGCCCGGTCAACGCGCCGGACGATTGGAGCAGCGAGCATAGAAAGCCGGTGCGGGGAATTCAAAGGTGACTGTGGGTCAGCTTGCCGGGACTGCCTGCCGAACCGACACGGCGCTGCGAGAGGGTGGACGGCGGGGGCCGGACTCGGACATATGACGGTATCCATATCTCGCTCCGGAGCCCCCCGTGTCGCCTGAGGATCGCGCCTTCCGATTCACCCACGCCATCCTTCGCCAGCCTGCAGACAGCATCGTCGACGGTCTGCGCGCCGTGGACACCGGGGCGCCCGACATCGACCTGTTCCGCCGCCACCACGACGCCTACCGCGCCGCCCTCGAGGCGGCCGGGGTCGCCACCACGGTCCTGCCGCCGCTCGAGGACTTTCCCGACAGCGTGTTCGTCGAGGACGCGGCCCTGTGTCTGCCGGAGGGCGCGGTCGTCATGCGCCCCGGCGCACCGACCCGGCTGGGCGAGGCGGTGATGATCGAGCCGGCCCTGCGCGACGCGTTCGAGGACGTGAGGCATCTGCCCTCCCTCGGCGACCACCGCCACGGACGGATCGAGGGTGGCGACGTGCTCGTAACGGCGCGGGAGATCCTGGTCGGCCGCTCGGCCCGCACCAACGGCGCCGGCATCGAGGCCCTGCGCGAGACGGTGCGCGACTGGGGCTACAAGGTGCGCGAACTCTCGACGCCGCCCGACGTGCTGCATTTCAAGACCGACTGCGGGTTGCTGGATGGGGAGACCATTCTGGTCACGCGCCGCCTGTCCGCCGGCGGCCACCTGGACGGCTACCGGCTGCTCCATGTCGCCGAGGGCGAGGAGGCGGCGGCCAACGCGGTGCGGGTGAACGACGTGGTTCTGTTGCCCGCCGGCTTTCCGCGCACCGCCGACATCCTCGACGCCGCCGGCTACGCGGTGGTCGCGCTGGACAACAGCGAGGCGGCCAAGGTCGACGGCGGCATGTCCTGTCTGTCGCTGCGGTTCAGTCGGCCGACCCGCTGATAGGCGCCCTCTTCCGGGTCAGTCTGCCGACTCAGGCGCTCCAGTTCGGCTTGCGCTTTTCCAGAAACGCGCTGAGCCCTTCCCGCGCCTCGTCGCCCGCGCGCTGGTGGGCGATGCGCTGGGCGGTGTCGCGCACCAGCAGGTCGTCGATCGGTCTGCCCGCCACATGGTCGATCAGGGCCTTCGACGCCCGCACCGCGGTCGGCGCCGACGCGGTGATGTGATCGAGCAGATGGTCGACCGCCGCATCCAGCGCCGCCACGTCGGCGGCCACCTGATGAACCAGGCCCAAGCGCAGGGCCTCATCGGCGTCGAACCGCTCGCCGGTGAGGAAGTACCGCCGGGCCGCGCGCTCGCCGATCGCCTTGAGAGCGTAGGGGCTGATGGCGCCGGGGATGATGCCGAGCTTGACCTCGCTGAAGGCGAATACCGCGCCGCTGACCGCAATCGCCATGTCGCAGGTCGCGGTCAGGCCGACGCCACCGCCCAGCGCCGCGCCGTTCACCCGGGCGATGGTCGGCATCGGCATGTTGTCCAGGCGCTTCATGAGCCCGGCCAGCTTCATGGCGTCCTGAAAGTTATCGTGGTCGCCCTGGCCGCCGGCCTTCTTCATCCAGTTGATGTCGGCCCCGGCGGAGAAGGCGGAACCCTCGCCGGTAATCACGAGCGCGCGGGCCTTCGGTTCGCCCGCCAGGCGCTCCAGCGTTTCCGTCAGATCCTGGATCAGAACGTCGTCGAAGGCGTTGCGGATCTCCGGCCGGTTCAGGGTCAGGCGCACTACCCCACGGTCGTCGTGCTCGACGCGGATGGTGTCCGGGCGCTGGATATCGTGGCGGATCATGGAGGTTTCCTCTCAGGTCGCCCCGGCTCGGACCCGGGGTCGTGGCTTGTCGCTGTCGTGCCCTGTGTTCTGTCGTGCCCTGTCTCGGGTCACATCCGGAACACGCCGAACTTGGTCGCGCCGATCTCGCGGTTCAATGCCGCCGACAGGGAGAGGGCAAGCACGGTCCGGGTTTCCGCAGGGTCGAGGATGCCGTCGTCCCAGAGCCGGGCCGTCGCGTAGTAGGGGTGGCCCTGGGTCTCATACTGCTCGCGGATCGGCGCCTTGAACGCCTCCTCGTCGTCGGCGCTCCAGCTTTCGCCGCGCGCCTCCATCCCGTCGCGCCGGACCTGGCCCAGCACGTTCGCCGCCTGCTCGCCGCCCATGACGGAGATCCGCGCCGTCGGCCACGTGTAGAGCATGCGGGGTCCGAAGGCCCGGCCGCACATGCCGTAGTTGCCGGCGCCGAACGACCCGCCGACGATCACCGTGAACTTCGGCACCGCCGCGGTGGCCACCGCAGTCACCAGCTTGGCGCCGTCCTTGGCGATGCCGCCGGCTTCGTATTTCCGGCCGACCATGAAGCCGGTGATGTTCTGCAGGAACAGCAGCGGGATGCCGCGCTGGGCGCAGAGCTCGATGAAATGGGCGCCTTTCTGGGCCGATTCCGAGAACAGGATGCCGTTATTGGCGACGATGCCGATCGGATAACCGTGGATGCGGGCGAAACCGGTGACCAGGGAGGTGCCGTAGAGCGGCTTGAACTCGTCAAGCTCGCTGCCGTCGACCATGCGGGCGATGACCTCGCGGATCTCGATCGGCTTGCGCAGATCGTCGGGCATGATGCCGTAGAGCTCGGCCGGGTCGTAGGCCGGCGGCTCCGGGTCGCGCATCTCCACATTCGCCGGCTTGCGCCGGTTGAGATTCTCGACGATGCGCCGGGCCAGGCCGAGGGCGTGGGGGTCGTTCTGCGCCATGTGGTCGGTGACGCCGGAGATCCGGGAATGGACGTCTGCGCCGCCCAGGTCCTCGGCCGAGACCACCTCGCCGGTGGCCGCCTTCACCAGCGGCGGTCCGCCCAGGAAGATCGTCCCCTGCCCCTTCACGATGATGCTCTCGTCGGCCATGGCCGGGACGTAGGCGCCGCCGGCGGTGCAGCTTCCCATCACCACGGCGATCTGCGGAATACCTTCCGCCGACATTTGCGCCTGGTTGAAGAAGATGCGGCCGAAATGGTCGCGGTCCGGGAACACCTCGTCCTGGTTCGGCAGGTTGGCCCCGCCGCTGTCCACCAGGTAGACGCAGGGCAGGCTGTTCTCCCGCGCGATATCCTGGGCCCGCAGGTGCTTCTTCACCGTCATCGGGTAGTAGGTGCCGCCCTTAACCGTGGCGTCGTTGCAGACCACCACGCATTCGCGGCCGCCGATCCGGCCGATGCCGGTCAGAATGCCCGCGGCCGGAACCTCGCCCCCGTACATGCCGTCGGCGGCGAGCTGGCTGAATTCGAGGAACGGCGCGCCCGGGTCGAGCAGCGTGCGAACCCTGTCGCGGGGCAGCAGCTTGCCCCGGGACAGGTGCCGCTCCCGCGCTCGCTCGCCGCCGCCCTGCTTGACCGCGCGGACCTTGTCCCGCAGCTCCGCCACGAGCGCGCCGGTCCGCTCCGAATACTCCCTGAACGCGTCGGACCGGGTATCGATCGCCGATCGGATGACGGCCACGGGCTACCAGCCCCCGGTGGCGAGCCAGCGCTCGACATGGTCGAGCCGGTCGGCGCCCCAGAACGGCTCGCCGTCGACCACGAAGAAGGGCGAACCGCACACTCCGGCGTGCATCGCCGCCTCGATCTCGATCTTCAGCCGCTCCTTGACCGCCGCGTCGCCGAGGGCCTCCGCCAGCGCGGCGCCGTCGATCCCGGCTGCGTCGGCGACCCGCACGACCGCCTCGGCGCCGCGGATGTCCCCGCCCTTGCCGAAAGCCTCCTCGTACAGCGCCTTCGCCAGCGTCCCCGCCCGAGCGGGATCGGTGTCCTTGACCCAGTAGACAGCGCGCGCCGCCGGCACCGACGGGAACGGCATGACCTCCGGCAGGGCGAAGGGCACGCCCATCATCCGGGCCGTGCGCTCCATGTCGCGCCGCGCGTAGTCCCCTTTGAGCGGAATCTCCAGCAGCGGCTGGGCGCCGGTGGTCTTGAAGATCACGCCGAGCAGGATCGGCTTCCAGTCGACCTCCCGCCCGTAGAGCCGGGCCATCTCGTCGATCTTCTGCGCCGCGAGGTAGCCGTAGGGCGAGGAGAAGTCGAAGTAGAAATCGACTGGCGGTTTCGCTCCGCCGTCGGCCGCGTCGGCCTCGGTCATGTCATGTCCTCCCAGTAGCGGTCGCTTCCCTCACCAGGGGAAGTCGGTCCCGTCGTAGTTGCGGAAGCAGCCGTTGTCCTCCGGCGTGAGCTTCGAGATGACGTCGCGCAGGCCGGCGGCGCTCTCCTCGGCGGTCACCGGCGCGCTCGCCCCGCCCATGTCGGTCCGCACATGCCCCGGATGCAACAGGGCGACGATCGCGCCCTTGTCCGCGAGTTCAAGGGACAGGCAATGGGCGGCCATGTTCAGCGCGGTCTTGGACGACCGGTAGACCGCATTGCCGCCGCCGTTGCGCTCGATCGATGCCATGAGCGAGCTGGTGAAGGCCATGACCTTCATCGAGCTGGCCAGGACGTTGTCCCGGAACGTCCAGGCGACCCGGATCGGCGCAAAGACGTTGGTCGCCATGGTCTGCGCCCAGGCGTCGTAGTCGATATCGCCGATCGAGGGGACCTTGTTGATGTTGATGCCGGCATTGTTGAACAGGACGTCGATCTCCTGGCCCTTCAGGCTGGTCGCCAGCGCGGTCAGGGTCGCGGGGTCGTCCACGTCCAGCGGGTAGACGTCGATGTCCCCCTCGATCCCGTTCAGCGCGTCGGCCGCGCCCGGATTGCGGCAGGTGGCGATCACCCGCCATCCCTCGGCGGCGTACTGACGGGCGAGTTCGAGGCCGATGCCGCGGTTGGCGCCGGTGATCAGGACGGTTGGCATGGTGTTTCCCTTTCGGTTCGCGTTCTCAGAACGCCGCACCGTCGGTCACGACGAAATGCGCATCCTGCGGTGTGCAGTTGATCCCGTTGATCGGAATGATGTCCTGGGGGCAGGAGGAGAAGACGACGACACAGTCGATCAGCGCCTTCAGGACCACGAATCCGCCCGGCGCGCTCACCGGCGGCTTCCAGTCGATCCGCCCGTCCATGTCCCAGGGGATGTTCATGAAGAGGTTCAGCGGGCTCGGTGTCTCGGCCGAGGTCAGGCCGATCTCCTCGAGCGCGTTGTGCAGGTTGTCCTCGCAGCTGTCGTGGAACCCCTCGACGCCGAGACCCTTGTAGCGCCAGCGGTCGCAGGCGGCGATGAAGGTGTCGTGCACCTCGCCCGAGGTATCCTCGACCAGCATCAGGATCGGCCGGCGGTGATTGGTGACCAGGGTATCGCCGGTCTTCGGGGTCAGCCGGTTCATGGCGGCCCGGCTGTGCTCCATCGACATGAACTCCGTCATGTCGTGGTCGACGAAAGCCCAGGTGTCGACGACCTGGCTTCCCGGCGTGTTGATGACCTTCACCGACTGGCCCGCGACGAGCCGGGCGGCCTTGCCCTTGCGGGCGGGAATAGTGGTCGTTGCGTCGCTCATGACTGGCCCCCCAAGGGTTCGATGCCGGAGGTTAACAAGGCCGGGGGGCGGGACGCTAGCCGGGTTGGAAAAGGACCATAGACGGTGCGAACCGGCCCGACGGACCTCAGCGGATATAGCCGGAGGACGTGTCGATCTTCGCGGTCACCTCGACCTCGACCCGCATATAGGGCTCGACCAGCTCCGCCAGCACGGTCGTGTTGGCCGGCCGGGCGGCGTCGCAATGACGCTTGATGATCGGCTTGATCCGCTCGAACTCGGCCCGGCTGGCGACGAAGACCCGCACGCGCACCAGGTTGCGGAGGTCGGAGCCCGCCTGTTTCAGGGTGCGCTCGATGATGCGGAAGCAGTTCTCGCACTGGCTCTCCACGTCCTCGGGAAACTCCAGCGTCTCCGGATCGAATCCGGTCGTTCCCGAGACGAAGACATAGGGTGGGTCGACGACCGCGCGGGCGTAGCCGGCCATCTCCTCGAAGGGGGCGCCGGAATAGATACGTTGGCCGATCATGGAGGACTCCCGCTCCGTGGTGATGGGGTGATGGATCGTTGCGCTTCCCGACAAACATGCTCTATCCACAAGCCCTCGGGCAACGGTGCCTGCGGCGAAAAGGAGCCCCCCGCGCATGCTGGATATCGCGACGTACGACGAGGCGGACCGGGCGGCCAGGGTGCATTGCGGGCATTGGGCGACGATCCGGGCGATGCGGCCGGACTTCTTCGCCGGTCAGGGCTTCCCGACGCGGATCGAGCGCCTTACGGAGCTGCGCTACCTGTTCGACGCGATGAGCAAATGGGACAGCGGCCCGGTGCTTCAGGAGATGGGCGGCGCCCTGCCGGAGGACGTGGCCGAGATCACGGCCGCGGTTAGGAGCTTCGTCGATCTGCACCGCGCGGTTCTGGACCGCGAGCCCGCCCGCATACCGCTCGGCACGCTGACCTATCAGTATCTCGTCGCTCGCAAGGTCGCGGCGTTCCCGCGACACGCGTCCGTGCTCGATATCGGTCCGGGCGAAGGCTACCAATCGTTTTATCTGTCCCGCGACGCGTCGGTGGAGACCTATTCGGCGGTCGAGGTCACCCAGTCGCTTTATATGCTGCAGACCCTCGTCGGCGACCGGGCGTTCGGCGGCAAATTCCGCAACCACGCCGTCGATCCGCAGCCCTATCCGGCCCTTCATTTTCCGGCGTTGAGGGCGGATGGAGCGGCACCACTGTCCGCCCTGACCGTGGAACCGCAGGCCACCGCCCGCAGCCACCTCTTTCCCTGGTGGAAGGCCCATTTGGCGTTCGAGACGCGCTACGACGTCGTCATGTCGAACGAGAACATCTGCGAGATGTCTACCGAGGCCTTCGCGTTCTACGTCGGCGAGATCGCCCGCCGCCTGAGCCCCGACGGTGTTTTCCTGGTCCACGGGATCGGCAAGACCCTGGAGCCGAAGACCCTGAACGAGCGGTTCCAGATCCTCTCCGCCGTCGGGTTTCGCGGCTTCATTCAGGAGACGACGTTCAAGAACGGCGGCCGCCTGCACACGCCGAACCTCGTCCTCGTTCCACCCGGCAATACGCGGCACGGCGAGGCGACAGAGACGTTCACCGAGCGCCGTTTCGACGAGAGCGATCCGGTGGTGCGCGCCGTCTACGGTCTGGACAGGCCGGCCGGCGAGATCACCACCCACGCCGCACTCGTGGACGCGGTGCGCGAGTCCCTCGGCGACTACTGAGCGGGATTCTGAGCGGGCTTCGGCCGGACGAAAGCCGCCCGGTCCCGCTCGCAGGTCTCGCGAAAGGCGCAGGTGTCGACGTGGTCGTTGACGATGCCGACCGACTGCATGAAGGCGTACATCGTGGTCGGCCCGACGAAGCTCCAGCCGCGCTTCTTCAGCGCTTTCGACAGGGCAGCCGACGCGGCGGACTGGGTCACCGTCCTCAACGTCTCGTGGTCGAAGCGGTCGGGCCGGTCCGCGGGGGACGGCTCGAAGCTCCAGATGAAGGCGGCGAGCGATCCCGCCTCTTCCACCAGCTCGATCGCCCGCCGGGCGTTGTTGATGGTCGAGCGGATCTTACCCTGGTGGCGCACGATCCCCTTGTCGGCCAGCAGCCGCTCCACATCGGATTCGCCGAAGCCGGCCACGCGGCGGAAATCGAATCCGGCGAAGCCGGCGCGGAACGCCTCACGCTTGCGCAGGATGGTCAGCCAGGACAGACCCGACTGGAATCCCTCCAGGCAGATCTTCTCGAACAGCCGGACGTCATCGCGCACCGGCCGGCCCCACTCGGCATCGTGATAGGCGATGTAGTCGGCGTACTCGCCGGGCCAGGCGCAGCGGGAATACTCGGGGTTGGGGTCATCCTGCGCCACGTCGGTCGCTCCACATAGAATGCTCCCGGATGCGCCAACCCGACGCGCCGGTCCCGCTCTGATACCATAAGCCGGGTGCCCGCCACAGGTTCCGACGAAGCCGGCATCGCGTCGACACCCGCCACGAGAAACACCCTTTTTACGGGTATAAAATAAAATATTATCTTTACATGAGAGAAAGTCTCGGGAAATGATGCGGGCTCATGGAGCCTGAAGGAGCGCGACGATGGGCATCGATCTTGGCGAGATTTCGCGGCGGGACACGCTGAAGCTGCTGGGCGCGATGGGAGGAGCGGCCTCCGCCGCCGCCCTGTGGCCCATTACGGCCGTCGCGCAACAGAGTGCGGCGCAAAGCCTAGTGAGCCCTCCCCTGTCGTCGCCCGTTACCGCCGGCAGCGATCTCGCGACCGCCTACGTGGACTCCCTGCCCTCGGTACCCGGCAACCCGTACACCACCATGCCCGACACGCTCTACGCGCTGACGGCGGAGAGCCGGCTGAACGTATCGTTCAACGGAATATCCTTGTCCGTTCCCGCCTATACGGATCCGGCAAACACCAGCGGCACAACGCAACCCCTGGTCGGCCCGACCATGACCTTCGTGCGCGGCCAGACCACCGGGGTTTGGCTGCAGAACTCGCTGACGGTCTGCGGCCCTGTCGACAATATGATGATGACCGACCCGTTGTCGGAATACACGCCGCACGGCTACACGACGACGAACCTGCATACCCACGGCCTGCACGTCTCGCCCAAGGCGCCGTCCGACGACGTTCTGCTGATGATCGGGTCGACCAAGGACACCGCAAGCACGTCGGACCGGACCGACTTCCCGTACTTCTACGATCTGCCGAGCGATCATCCGGTCGGCACCTTCTGGTACCACCCGCACAAGCACGGGTCCGTTGCCAGCCAGGTCGGCCCCGGCATGTCAGGGGCGCTGATCGTCCGCAGCGGGCTGGACCAGACCGATTTCGACGATCTGCTGGCCGCCGCTCCCTACAACATCACCGAGGACGACGAGGTGATCCTCGTCCTGCAGACCATCGACTACGACTACACCAATGCGGACAAGACGGCCGGCGCCTACTTCCCGGTGGGCTACTACACCGGAACCACCGACCTCCGCGGATCGAGCTGCTATGGCGCCTCGACGGTAACGGCCGGGCCAGCCTCCGCCGCCACCTCGGTCAACGGCGTGGTGAACCCGACGCTCACCATGAATGCCGGCGAGATCCGCCGTCTGCGCATCGTCAACGCCACCAACGGCCAAACCTATGTGCCGAAGTTCAGCGGCAGCGGCACGCTCCCGGGGGTCTATGTCATCGCCACGGACGGTATCGCCCTGGCGCCCCCGTTCAGCATGACCGGCTTCTCGGACACGGATCACTATTTCGCCGTCGACTACTCGCTGACGGCCAGCGCCGATCCGGCGAAGTACTGGACCACGGCCGAGTTGATCACCCTGGCGCCCGGCCAGCGGGTCGACCTGCTGATCAATCCGACGGAAGCCGGCACCTTCTCGCTCGCCGGCGCGGCCAAGGGTGCAGCCCCCATGGTGGTGGAGCACAACACCCCCAACACCGCCACGCTTCTGACCCTTCAGGTGAATTCGGAGGCGCCGCCGAAGAGCCAGCAGCTCCCGCCGCTCAGTCTCTTCAAGAGCGACCAGATCGACCGGCCCGAGCCACCGGAGCAGGTGGTTTCCGGTCCCAGCATGCCAGTCGCCACCCAGACCCTGGAGTTCAAGACGCTGGGGGCAGCCTTTGTCGACGGTATCCCGACCGAGCCCGCGTTCCTCATCAACGACCAGCATTTCAACGCCGGGCAGAACTCGGCCCAACTGCAACTCTACAAGGGTGATTCGGACGTCTGGAATCTCTACAGCACGAACGACGCGCACATTTTCCACATCCATATCAACTCGTTCGTCGCCTTCGCCCGCATTCCCTACGACACGCCCGACCGTGTGTACGGGAACCCGATCTTCTATCTGCTGCCGATATGGCGGGACACGATCTATTTCGATGCCGGTACCGACGGCGAGGATTTCGTGCCGGGGACAATGGTGGCGATGGCGAGCAAGCAGGTGGAGTTCACCGGCGAGTTCGTCCTGCACTGTCACAACCTGTTCCACGAGGACAACGGCATGATGCTGACAGTCGCGATCCTCGACCCGGCCACCGGCGCCTACGATCCTGGGATGGGCATGGATACGAGCATCCGAATCCAGAACGACCCGTCGATCCCGGATCGACCGGCGGCGATCACCCGGCCGAGCAATTGACCGGCACGGTCACGTGAGCCCGAGGGCACGCGATGCCGAGGGGGCGTCGCTCCGGTGGCGGCGACGGAGCACCGCCACCAAGCGCCATGCGCGCTACGCCGTCTCCTTGAACAGTTCGCGGCCGATCAGCATCCGGCGGATCTCGCTTGTGCCGGCGCCGATCTCGTAGAGCTTGGCGTCGCGCAGGATGCGGCCGGTCGGATAGTCCATGGTGTAGCCGTTGCCGCCGAGGCACTGGATCGCCTCCAGCGCCATCCACGTCGCCTTCTCGGCGGCGTAGAGGATCGCGCCGGCGGCGTCCTTGCGGGTGACCTCGCCCCGGTCGCAGGCCTTGGCGACGGTGTACACGTAGGACTTGGCGGCGTTCATGATCACGTACATGTCGGCGATCTTGGCCTGCATGAGCTGGAAGCTGCCGATCGGCTGGCCGAACTGCTCGCGCTCGTGGACATAGGGGATCACCACGTCCATGGCCGCCTGCATCAGCCCGGTCGGCCCGGCGGCCAGCACCGCGCGCTCGTAGTCGAGGCCGCTCATCAGCACGCGCACGCCGCCGTCGATCTGGCCGAGCACGTTCTCCTCGGGCACCTCGACATTGACGAACACGAGCTCGCCGGTGTCCGAGCCGCGCATGCCGAGCTTGTCGAGCTTCTGGGCGACGGAGAATCCCTTGGCGTCGGTGTCGACCAGGAACGCGGTGATCCCGTGCTGGTTCTTCTCCGGATCGGTCTTGGCGTAGACCACGATCACGTCGGCGGTCGGCCCGTTGGTGATCCACATTTTCGAGCCGTTCAGGACGTAGCGGTCGCCCTTCTTCTCGGCCCGCAGCTTCATCGACACCACGTCCGAGCCCGCACCCGGCTCGCTCATCGCCAGCGCGCCGACATACTCGCCGCTGATCAGTTTCGGCAGATAACGCCGCTTCTGGTCCTCGCTGCCGTTCAGGTTGATCTGGTTGACGCAGAGGTTGGAATGGGCGCCGTAGCTGAGACCGACGGACCCGGACGCCCGGCTGATCTCCTCCATCGCTACGCAATGCTCCAGGTAGCCCATGCCGGCGCCGCCGTACTCCTCACCGACGGTGACGCCGAGCACGCCGACATCGCCCATCTTCCGCCACAGGTCGTGCGGGAATGTGTTGTCCCGGTCGATCTCGGCGGCGCGCGGGGCGATCTCGTCGCCGGCGAAGCTGCGCACGCTGTCGCGCATCATGTCGGCGGTCTCGCCGAGATCGAAGTTCAGGCTCGGATAATCGTTGGGGATCATGGGGTTCCGTCCGTTTTCTGGCTCTCAGGGGCCGGGGGACTTGTGGCTGGGGTCGTGCGGTTCGTCGGCCATGCCGGCCATCAGGATCAGGGTGGCGAGCGCCGTCGCCACCGGCTTCTCGCGGCCCTCCCTGACCGCGAAGACGTCGGCCTGGGCGACGACGAGCTGTCGGCCCGGCCGCAGCACCCGGCCCCGGGCGACGAGAAGGTCGCCGGCCGCCGGGGCCATCAGGTTCAGCTTGTATTCGACCGTCAGCACCGAGGCATCGGTGGCGGCCAGGGTGAAGCTGGCATAGCCGCAGGCATTGTCCGCCACCGTGCCGACCACGCCACCGTGGAAGAAGCCATGCTGCTGCGCAAGCTCCGGGCGATAGGGAAGCCGGATCTCGACGGCGCCCGGGACAACGTCCGAAATCTCAGCGCCGATGAAACCCATGAAGGCCTGCCGGGCGAACGACTCCCGGACCCGGTCGGCATAGGCCGGATTCGCCACCCGCAGCTTGACGTTCGCGTCGGAAGGATCGGTCACGCCGCATCCTCCGACAATCGGTCGAGGCAGGTGTTCTCGAGCGCCGCCAACTCCGCCTCGATCGCCTCGATGTCCCGCCGTTGGGCCTCAAGCTGGGCACGCCGGTCCCGGATCTTCCGCAGCAGATGGACGAGCTGCGCCCGTTCCCCCTCGGTCGAATCGTAGAGGTCGAGAATCTCCCGGATATCGGCGATGGAGAACCCGAGACGCCGCCCCCGCTGGATCAGCACCAGCCGGGTCCGGTCGCCGGCCGAGAACACGCGGCTGCGCCCGTTGCGGCCGGGAGAAATCAGGCCCTGCTGCTCGTAGAACCGGATCGCCCGGCTGGTGAGCCCGAGCTCCCGTACGAGTTGGGTCATGGTGTAGCGATCCGTCATGGTTCGAGCGTGCTTTGAATTGACGTGTTCGTCAATCGGTATCGGCCGGCATTTTCACGGGATGACGCATCGCAACCGCATCTCTAAGGTCAGTCCCACTCACCCCCCGACTGCCAGACGGATCGCCGCGATGACCGACGCCAAAGCCGAAATCGATCCCATCACCACCTCCGTCGTCCAGCACCGGTTGGTCGGCATCGTCGAGGAGATGGGCGAGGCGATGCTGCGGACATCCTATTCGCAGATCCTGAACTCAAGCCGCGACTTCTCCATGGCGATCTGCGCCGCCAACGGCGATCTGGTGGCCCAGGCCGAGCACATTCCGGTCCATGTCGGCGCCATGCCCTGGGCGACCCGGGCCGTGGTCGAGTATTTCGGCGACGACGTCCATCCGGGCGACGTGTTTCTGCTGAACGATCCCTATTTCGGCGGCAGCCACCTGCCGGACGTGACCGCGTTCGTGCCGGTCTTCGCCGGCGACCGGCTGGTGTTCTGGACCTTGAACCGGGCGCACCATTCCGACATCGGCGGCGCCACGCACGGGGCCTACAATGCGGCGGCCACCGAGATCTGGCAGGAGGGCGTGCGTATCCCGCCGATCCGCCTCGCCGACCGGGGCAAGACCCGCGAAGACCTGCTGCACATGCTGTCGATCAACGTTCGCCACCCGCGCGACTTCCTCGGCGACCTCGCGGCGCAGACCGGCTCCGTACACCTGGGCGAGCGGCGGCTACAGGCGCTGATCGGGGAGTTCGGCGCCGACACCGTGCTCGCCGCCGTCGGTCAGATCCTCGACGGCTCCGAGCGTCAGGCACGCTCGGTGATCTCGACCTGGACCGAGGGCACCTATCACGGCGAAGCGCCCCTGGACGGCGACGGCCGCGGCAATACCGACATTGTCGTGCGCGCCACCGTGACCATCAGGGACGGCGGCGTCACCGTGGATCTCAGCGACTCCTCGCCCCAGGTCACCTCCTTCATCAACTCCTCCTTCGCCAACATGCGCTCGGGCGTCGCCATGGCGATCGCCTTCCTGCTCGACAAGGAGATCCCGAAGAACGAGGGCTCCATGCGCCCGGTCGAGGTAATCGCCAAGGAGGGGACGGTGGTCTGGGCCCGGCCCGGCGCACCGGTGACCCTCTGCACCTCCCACTGCAGCCAGGAGATCGTCGAGGCGATCGTCGACGCGATCGCGTCGGCCTGTCCCGACCGGGCCATGGCCGGATGGGGCAAGCGGTTCCGCCTGGCCATCAAGGGGACCTATCCGGGCGGCGACCGGCCGTTCATCTGGCACATGTTCCACGCCCGGCCGGGTGGCGGCGCCTCGCCCGGCGGCGACGGCTGGCACAGCGCCGGCGAGTGGCATTCGGCGGGCGGCCTGAAATTCGGGTCGGTCGAGGTGGCCGAGGCCCGGTTCCCCCTGTTCTTCGAGACCCACGAGTTCCGTCCCGGCTCCGGCGGCGACGGGCGCTATGTCGGCGGGGCCGGCGGCGAGCTGCGGCTGCGGCTGGAGACCGAGGAGGACGCCGTGGTGAACACCGCCGGCGAGGGCGCGCGGGTTCCCTCCAAGGGCCGGGCCGGCGGCGGCGACGGGGCCACCCACCACTACGTGATGCACGCACCGGGCGCCGATCCGGTCACCCTCGAGACCAAGCGGGAGGGACTCCCCGTCCCGGCCCGCTCGATGTTCCACATCCAGGCGGGCGGCGGCGGCGGCTGGGGCGACCCGGCCGAGCGCAGCCCGGAGGAGCGGGCGGCCGACGCCCGTGCCGGCCTGCCTCCCCTCGCCCTGGGCTGAGGGACGATCACCGACATGAGCACCCCGGATACCATGACCTATCGCATCGGCATCGATATCGGCGGCACCTTCACCGACCTCGTCGCCGTCGACGAGGCGGGCACCGTCACCTTCGCCAAGACACCCTCGACCCCGGAGGATCAGTCCGTCGGCCTGCTGAACGGGCTGGAGAAACTGGCCGGCATGCTGGGCCTGAGCCGCTCCGATCTGCTGGCGAAGACCGAGCGGATCGTCCACGGCATGACCGTCGCCACCAACGCCCTGCTGGAGCGCAAGGGCGCGAAGCTCGCCCTGCTGACGACCGAGGGCCACCGCGACGTGCTGGAGATGCGCGAGGGGCTGAAGCCCGACCGCTACAATCTCCGCCTGCCGCGCCAGGAGGCCCTGGTGCCCCGTCACCTGCGCCTCGGCGTCCGCGAGCGCATGCGCCACGATGGCTCGGTCGAGACCCCGCTGGACGCGGCGTCTCTGGCGGAAGCCATCGAGACGCTCAAGGCGGAGAAGGTCGACTCGGTCGCGGTCTGCTACCTGCACAGCTACGCCAACGACGCCCATGAGCGGGCGACCGCCGAGGCGATCCGGGCCGCCCTGCCCGACGCCTATGTCTGCGTGTCCGCCGACGTGCTGCCGCAGATCAAGGAATACGAGCGGGTCTCGACCACCGTCGTGAACGGCTATGTGGGCCCGGCCCTGCAGCGCTACCTGCGCCGCCTGGAAAAGCGGCTGGACGAGGCCGGCTACCGCAATGCCACCCTGATCGTGCTGTCCCATGGCGGCGTCGCGCCGATCGGCGAGGCGATCCGCTCCGCCGTCGCCACCGTCCTGTCCGGCCCGGCCGGCGGGCTCGCGGGCGCCCGGCACGCGGCCGAGCTCACCGGGGTGGAGAACCTGATCCCGTTCGACATGGGCGGCACCTCCTCCGACATCTCCCTGGTCGACGGCGGCGAGATTGCGCTGGCCTCCGACCGGTCGATCGCCGGCGAGCGTATCGCCCTGCCGAGCCTCGACATCGTCACGCTCGGCTCCGGCGGCGGCTCCATCGCCCGGGTGGACGGCGCCGGTCTGCTACAGGTTGGCCCCCACAGCGCCGGTGCGGTGCCGGGGCCGGTCTGCTACGGCCGGGGCGGCACCGAGCCGACGGTGACGGACAGCAACGTCGTGCTTGGGTACCTCGACCCGTCGGGCTTCCTCGGCGGCGACGACAAGCTCGACCGGGCCGGCGCCGAGGCGGCGCTGACCCGTCTCGGCGAGACGCTCGGCGTGTCCATGGTGGAGGCCGCCGCCGGCGTGCACCGGGTGGTGAACACCCAGATGGCCGAGGGCATCCGGCTCGCGACCGTGCGCCGCGGCGTCGACCCGCGCCGCTTCGCCCTGTTCGGCTTCGGCGGGGCCGCCGGTCTCCATGTGACCGGGCTCGCCCGGATGCTGGACCTGCAGCGCGTTATCGTGCCGCGCGTCGCCTCCGTCCTCTCGGCCTGGGGCATGCTGACCACGGACCTGCGCTACGAGATCATCCGCACCCATATCGGCGACACGGAAGGGCTGCGCGCCGAAACGGTGCGGACCCTGTTCCACGACATGGAGCGGGAGGGCCGCGCGTATCTGTCGTCCTGGTTCGACGGCGATGTCGCGACGTCGCGGTCGGCCGACATGCGCTATGGCGAGCAGGTCTACGAGATCGACGTGCCGCTGGACGACCTCGACCTGGACGCGCCCGACCTGCTGGACCGGCTGAAGGCGATGTTCGAAGCCCGGCACGAGGCGCTCTACACCTACAGCCTGCCGGACCGCGCACCGGTCCTGGTCAACGCCAAGATCGCCGCCATCGGCCGGCTTCCCGCACCGCCGCAGGAGCCGGAGGCGGAGACCGGGACCCCGGCGGCGCCCAGGGCCACGCGGCCGGTCTATCTCGACGGCTGGACCGATGCGCCGATCTACGGGTTCGACGATCTGGCACCCGGCCAGGAGATCGCGGGCCCTGCGATCGTCGAAGCGAGCACGACGACCGTCCTGCTGCGCACCGGCGACGTGGCGACCTGCACCCCGCGCCGCTGGCTGGACATCAAGGTCGGAGCATAGCACCCCGAAGCTCCCTCCCTCTCCCGTCATCCCGGGAGCGACCGGACGCTTTCCCGCTATCCCGGCAACGACTGGCGCTGTCCCGTCATCGCGGACGAACCCGGACCAGATCCGGGGACGGGCCGGAATCCGGCTCCCACGCTTGCGGCATGGTCCCGGGCAGCGCCCGGATCAGGTCCGGTCGCTCCCGGGACGACGGCAGAAGCGTGGAAGGCCGCGCGCGCCTCGCTCCGCACCCTCCATACCTCCCGGCCTCCATACCACCCCACCTCTCCGTCATCCTGACGCAGGTCAGGATCTGCGGTGCACGGGCGCCTGGAGCTTGCTCCTGACGTGCGTCAGGACGACGGGAAAGGGTAGCGGCGGAGGTTCAGAGAGGTCGGCGCACGGTTCTCACATCGCCGATCTTCGCCAGGTTCCGGGCGCGGAAATCGGCGTGAGGTTCTTCGGCTACGGCCATGTGGTACCCGTTCGCGTGCAGGATGCGATCGTCCTCCAGCAGGAAGGCCACATGGCCCGGCCAGTACAGCAGATCGCCGGGTCGCGCCTCGGAGAGCGCCGGCACCGCCTGGCCGACCGCCGCCTCCTGCATGTCGCTGTCGCGCGGACAGTCGACCCCGCAGGCGGCGAGGGCGAGCTGAACCAGAGCCGAGCAGTCGAGGCCGGTGGTCGAGCGCCCGCCCCAGCCGTAGGGCGCGCCCATGAACCGGCGGGCGACGGCGACCGGATCGCGCTCGACCGCATGCAGCGGAGCCAGATGCGTCGCCCAGAGCCAGCCGCCATCCGCCACCCGCGCCCAGTCGCCGTGCCGGTCGGTGACGGCGACCCGGCTCGTCATGTGGATCACGGCGCGGGGGATCGTCTTCAGGTCCGGCGCGTCGAACAGGTAGCTGCGCAGAGCCGTCACCCGATGGGTCGGCGCCTCCTCCAAGAACGATCCGAGATTCGCCTCGCGCAGGTAGCCGACATAGCCGTCAGTCGCGTTGCGGACCCAGGCCCAGCCGTTCTTCCGCTCGAACACGGTCACGCTCTCGCCATACAGCAGTTCGGAGCCCTGGCGCGCCTCGTCCAGCGGCGCCTCCCGCAGGGACGCGGTCCCGGTCGCCACCCGCGCCGACTCCCCCGCCACGAACCGCGCGGCATCGACGCGGCCCTCGAGCCGGACGTCCGCCAGGTCGGTCCGGTAGGCATTGAGCCTTGGATCGAGCCGGGCGGAGTCGGAGACGCTCACGAATTCAGCTCCTTGATGGCGCGGTCGAGCCCGTCGAGGGTCAGCGGGTACATGCGGTCCTCCAGCAGGTCCTTCACCATGTCGACCGACTGGGTGTACTGCCAGAACCGCTCCTGCACCGGGTTCAGCCAGACGGAGCGGTGGAAGTGCTCGGTCATCCGCTTGATCCAGACGCCGCCCGCCTCCAGGTTCATGTGCTCGACGCTGCCGCCGGCCACAGCGATCTCGTAGGGACTCATGGAGGCGTCGCCGACGAAGACGGCCTTGTACTCGGGCCCGTAGGTCCGCAGCACCTCGGCGGTATCGATCCGCTCCACATGGCGGCGCCGGTTGTCCTTCCACAGCCGCTCGTAGGGACAATTGTGGAAGTAGAAGAACTCCAGGTGCTTAAACTCGCTGCGCGCGGCGGAGAACAGCTCCTCGCAGACCTTGATGTAGGGGTCCATGGAGCCGCCCACGTCGAAGAACAGGATCACGTTAACCACATTCTGGCGCTCGGCCCGCATCTGCAGGTCGAGCCAGCCGCCGTTCTTGGCCGTCTGGCGGATCGTCCCGTCCAGGTCGAGTTCGTCCGGCCGGCCCTGGCGGGCGAAGCGCCGCAGCTTGCGGAGCGCGACTTTGAGGTTACGGGTGCCGATCTCGACGCTGTCGTCGAGATTGCGGAACTCCCGCTTGTCCCAGACCTTCACCGCGCGGAAGTTGCGGTTGCCGTCCTGGCCGATGCGCACGCCCTCGGGGTTGTAGCCGTAGGCGCCGTAGGGCGAGGTGCCCGCCGTGCCGACCCATTTGCTGCCGCCCTGGTGGCGGCCCTTCTGCTCCTCCAGGCGCTGGCGCAGGGTCTCCATCAGCTTGTCCCAGCCGCCCATCGCCTCGATCTGGCGCTTCTCCTCGTCCGTCAGGTTCAGCTCGGCCAGCTTCTGCAGCCACTCGTCCGGGATCTCCGCGCCGAACAGCCCGTCCAGCGCCTCCATGCCCTTGAACACATGACCGAACACCCGGTCGAAGCGGTCGAGGTGCCGCTCGTCCTTCACCAGGGTTGCCCGGGAGAGGTAGTAGAAATCGTCCACGGATCCGCCGGCGACCCCATCGCGCACCGCCCGCAGCAGCGTCAGGTACTCGGTGATCGAGACCGGCAGCTTGGCGTCGCGCAGTTCGGTGAAGAAGCGGGTGAACATGGGCTCGGGCTCCCCTTCGGACTCAGCCGCCTTTCAGCGCCTCTTCGATGAGGTTCCTGTACATGAACAGCTCGGACGCCACCGGCACCGCGCCGTCCTCGTCGCAGTCGCGCTTGCGCGGAGAGGCCGACCGGGCCGCGGCTTCCATCTCGAAGGAGAGGAACCCGAGATCCTCGTCGTCGGCGCCGAGCTGGACCAGGTTGTCGCGCGCCAGCTCCCGAAAATAGGCCTCCTCCTCCGCGTCGCCGCCGCACACCTTGATCGAACTCAGGATGTAGCCGGCCTGCTGGGCGTAGTTCCGCATGGCGTCCGGCGCCGCGTCGAGCAGCTTGCCGGCATTCGCCGAACCGGCGCCACCGAGCAGGACACCTGCGCCCAGCGCCACCACCAGCGCCGACATCAGGACCGCGCGCCTCACGACCGCCCCTCCCGCCGGGCGAGAAACGCCAGGCGTTCGAACAGGTGCACGTCCTGCTCGTTCTTCAGCAGGGCGCCGTAGAGCGGCGGGATCAGGTCCTTCTTGTCGGTCACCTTAAGGGCCTCCGGCGGAATGTCTTCGATCAGCAGCAGCTTCAGCCAGTCCAGCAGTTCCGAGGTGGACGGCTTTTTCTTCAGCCCCGGCACCTCGCGGATCTCGAAGAAGGCGTTGAGGGCGCTGCGCAGCATCTCCTGCTTCAGCTTCGGGAAATGCACCTCGACGATCGCCGCCATGGTCTCCGGGTCGGGGAAGCGGATGTAGTGGAAGAAGCAGCGGCGCAGGAAGGCGTCCGGCAGCTCCTTCTCGTTATTCGAGGTGATGATGACGATCGGCCGGTGCCGCGCCTTCACGGTCTCGCCGGTTTCGTAGACGTGGAACTCCATGCGGTCGAGTTCCAGCAGCAGATCGTTCGGGAACTCGATATCGGCCTTGTCGATTTCGTCGATCAGCAGCACCGCCTGCTCGGGCGCGGTGAACGCCTCCCAGAGCTTGCCGCGCCGGATGTAGTTGGAGATGTCCGCCACCCGCTCGTCGCCGAGCTGACCGTCGCGCAGGCGCGCCACCGCGTCGTATTCGTAGAGGCCGTGCTGGGCCTTGGTGGTGGACTTCACGTGCCACTCGATCAGCGGCATGCCGAGCGCCTCGGCCACCTCGCGGGCGAGCACCGTCTTGCCGGTCCCGGGCTCGCCCTTGACCAGCAGCGGCCGGGCGAGCTGGACCGCCGCATTGACCGCCACCCGCAGGTCTTCGGTCGCGACATAGCTGCCGCTCCCCTCGAAACGGGCGGGTTGCTGGATATCGTTCATGACACCTCGCCAAATGCTTGGATGCGGTCCGGACTGGGCCCGGGAAGACAGTTCAGATAGACGATCCAGGGCGACGGTCCGGGGAAACTGCGGCCACAGAAAGGCGGACCGCCCTCAGGGATCCGACCTTACGCGGCGGCCGGCGACGACGCCAAGGCCGCTTCGATGGCGGCCAGCGCTTTCTCGCCCGCCGAGCCGTCGGGACCGCCGGCCTGGGCCATGTCCGGGCGGCCGCCGCCGCCCTTGCCGCCGAGCGCCGCCGATCCCGCGCGCACCAGGTCGACCGCACTGAGGCGACCGGTCAGATCGTCGGTGACGCCGACAACCAGCGACGCCTTGCCGTCGTCGTTGCTGACCACGGCGACGACGCCGGAACCGATCTCCTGCTTGAGCCCGTCGGCCACGCCCTTGAGCTCGCGCGCCGGCACGCCGTCCAGCGCCCGGGCGGCGTAGGTCACGCCGGCCACGGTCTTGGTCGTTCCGCCCCCGCCGCCGCCGGAAGCCAGCTTCTTGCGGGTCTCGACCAGGTCGCGCTCCAGCTTGCGGCGATCCTCGATCAGGGCATGCACCCGGGCCGGAACGTCCTCGGGCGTGGTCTTCAACTCGGCCGCGGCCTCGGCCAGCGCCGCCTCCCGGGCGTTGAGCCAGTCCAGGGCCCCTGTGCCGGTGACCGCCTCGACCCGACGCACGCCGGCGGCGACCGCAGCCTCGGAGACCAGCTTGACCAGGCCGATATCGCCGGTACGGCGCACATGGGTGCCGCCGCAGAGCTCGACCGACCAGGCGGACTTGCCGTCCGCCGCCTCGCCGCCGCCCATTGAGACGACACGGACCTCGTCGCCGTATTTCTCGCCGAACAGGGCCATGGCACCCTCGGCGATCGCGGCGTCGGGGGTCATCAGCCGGGTGGTGACCGGGGTGTTCTGACGGACCCGGCGGTTCACCTCGGTCTCGATCCAGGCCAGGTCCTCGCGGTCGATCGCGGTCGGCTGGCTGAAATCGAAGCGCAGGCGTTCGGGCGCCACGAGCGAGCCCTTCTGGGCAACATGGTCGCCGAGCCGGCGCCGGAGCGCCTCGTGCAGCAGGTGGGTCGCCGAGTGATTGGAACGCAGTCGATCCCGGCGTTCGGAATCGACCAGGAGTTCCACCGTGTCGCCGACCGACACCGCCGCGCCGGCCAGGGTGGCGATGTGGACGAAGACGTCGCCCAGTTTCTTCTGGGTGTCGGAGACGGTGAGGACCGCGCCGCCCGGCGTGCGGATCGTGCCGGTGTCGCCCATCTGGCCGCCGCTCTCGCCGTAGAACGGCGTCTGGTTCACCACGACCAGCACCTCGCCGCCCGGCTCGGCGATCTGCACCCGCTCGCCGTCGACGATCAGGGCGGTGACCACGCCCTCGGCCGACGTCGTGTCGTAGCCGAGGAACTCGGTGGCACCGACCGCGTCGCGCAGCTCGAACCAGGTCCGGTCCGTCGCCGCCTCGCCGGATCCCGACCAGGACTTCCTGGCGGCGGCGCGCTGGCGCTCCATCGCGGCGTCGAAGCCGGCCTGATCCAGCGCCCTGCCCTGGCCGCGCAGGATGTCGGCGGTCAGATCGACCGGGAAGCCGTAGGTGTCGTAGAGCTTGAAGGCGACCTCGCCGTCGAGCGCCTGCCCGTCGCCGAGCTTGCCGGTCTCGTCCGCAAGGATCCGCAGGCCCCGGTCCAGGGTCTCCTTGAAACGGGTCTCCTCGAGCTTCAGCGTCTCGGTCGCGAGCGCCTGGGCGCGGACGATCTCGGGGAAGGCCTCGCCCATCTCACGCACGAGGGTCGGCACTAGCCGGTGCATCAGCGGGTCGGCACAGCCCATGATATGGGCGTGGCGCATGGCCCGTCGCATGATCCGCCGGAGCACATAGCCCCGGCCTTCGTTGGACGGCAGGACGCCGTCCGCGATCAGGAAGGTGCTGGCGCGCAGGTGGTCGGCCACCACCCGGTGGGATACCTTGAACTCTCCGTCCGCGCTCACCCCAGCCGCCTCGGCCGAGGCCTCGATGATGCGGCGCATGGTGTCGATGTCGTAGTTGTCGTGCTTGCCCTGGAGGACGGCGGCGATCCGCTCCAGTCCCATGCCGGTATCGATCGACGGGCGCGGCAGGTTGACCCGCTCGTCCGCCGTCACCTGCTCGTACTGCATGAAGACCAGGTTCCAGATCTCGATGAACCGGTCGCCGTCCTCGTCCGGGCTGCCCGGCGGGCCGCCGGGGATGTCCGGACCGTGGTCGAAGAAGATCTCGGAGCACGGCCCGCAGGGACCGGTGTCGCCCATCGCCCAGAAATTGTCGGAGGTCGGGATGCGGATGATGCGCTCGTCCGGGAGGCCGGCGATCTTGGTCCAGAGGGCGGCGGCCTCTTCGTCTTCTGAATAGACGGTGACAAGCAGCTTGTCCTTGGGCAGCCCGAACTCGCCGGTGACCAGGGTCCAGGCGTATTCGATGGCCTCGGCCTTGAAGTAGTCGCCGAAGGAGAAGTTCCCCAGCATCTCGAAGAACGTGTGGTGCCGGGCGGTATAGCCGACATTGTCGAGGTCGTTGTGCTTGCCGCCGGCGCGCACGCATTTCTGCGAGGTCGCCGCGCGCCGGTAGTCGCGTGTCTCCTGGCCGGTGAAGACGTTCTTGAACTGCACCATCCCGGCGTTGGTGAACATCAGCGTCGGGTCGTTGCGCGGCACCAGCGGGCTGGAGGCGACCTCCGCGTGCCCGCGGGCCGAGAAGTAGTCGAGGAAAGCGCGGCGGATGTCGTTCGTCGTGGCCATGGCCCTGTCTCCGGCGACGGTGAAGCCGGGCCCGGCTCAAACGGCCCATCCGGCTCCTTCAAAAGCCCCCGGTTTTATCGAGGCGGCCCCGGCCTGTCCAGCGGATGGCCGCGCCCGGCCGCCAGTCCCGGCCGCCAGTCCCGGCCCCCAGTCCCGGCCCCCAGTCCCGGCCGCGTTTCTCCGCCGGGCCACCGAAGGCCGAACCGTCGCGTGCCCCATGGCCTCGTCCCGGCATCTGGATGCAAGTCAGGGCCCTGCATCAGAAACCCGGATCACGGACCGCCGTCGGAGCCCCGCTCGATGGGGTCGGCCCAGCGGGGCCGGTCCCCAGCAGGGCCTGCTTACGCCTCGGGCGCGTCGTCCGCCCCACCCTCCGGTCCGCCTTCCGGATCGCCGACCAGCATGGCCTCGGCGACCAGACCCGCGTTCTCCCGGATCCGCCGCTCGATGCCGGCGGCGATGTCGGCGTTCGACTTGAGGAACTGCTTGGCGTTCTCACGGCCCTGGCCGATCCGCTGGCCGTCGCAGGAGAACCAGGCGCCGGACTTCTCGATGATCCCGGCATTGACGCCGAGGTCGAGAAGTTCGCCCATCTTGGACACGCCCTCGCCGTACATGATGTCGAACTCGATCACCCGGAACGGCGGGGCGAGCTTGTTCTTGACCACCTTCACCCGGGTCTGGTTGCCGACCACCTCGTCGCGGTCCTTGATCGCGCCGATCCGGCGGATGTCGAGACGCACCGAGGCGTAGAACTTCAGCGCGTTGCCGCCGGTGGTCGTCTCCGGGTTGCCGAACATCACGCCGATCTTCTGGCGGATCTGGTTGATGAAGATCACCATGCAGCGCGATTTCGAGATCGAGCCGGTCAGCTTGCGCAGCGCCTGGCTCATCAGCCGCGCCTGCAGGCCGACATGGGTGTCGCCCATCTCGCCCTCGAGCTCGGCCCGCGGCACCAGGGCGGCGACGGAGTCGACCACCAGCACGTCGATGGCGCCGGAGCGGACCAGGGTGTCGGCGATCTCGAGCGCCTGCTCGCCGGCATCGGGCTGCGAGATCAGCAGCTCGTCCACGTCCACACCCAGCTTGCGGGCGTAGATCGGGTCCAGGGCGTGCTCCGCATCGACGAAGGCGCAGGTGCCGCCGGCTTTCTGCGCTTCCGCCACCACGTGCAGCGCCAGGGTGGTCTTACCGGAGCTCTCCGGCCCGTAGATCTCCACGATGCGGCCCCGCGGCAGCCCGCCGATCCCCAGACCGATATCGAGGCCGAGGGAGCCCGTCGAGACCGCGTCGATCTCGATCCCGGCCTCCCGCTGGCCCAGCTTCATGACGGAGCCCTTGCCGAAGGCACGCTCGATCTGACCGAGCGCGGCTTCCAACGCTTTCGACTTGTCCATGCCGTCCTTCTCAACCAGCTTGAGCGCTGCGCTCATCTCCGCCTCCTTCTATCGTGCGGGCCGGGTGTCGGGCAACGGGCGTGACCCGATTGCGGTGCCGGGCCGGCCGGCGCGGGGTGCAAGATCGTCAAGGACGAAGTGTACCTATTTTGTTCTCCAGAACAAGCTAATTTTCTGGTTTTGTTCTCACCCATATCTTGCGGTTCGGGCGATGGCGAACCTCAAGATTCGGCACCGGACCGCTGGGTGGCATGTTTGACCGCCTGGGCAAGCTGCTTGAGGGAGAACGGTTTCGGCAGGAAGGCGACCGATTCGGTATCGGCGATGCGCTGGCGCAGGGCGTCCTCCGAGTAGCCGGAAATGCAGACCACGGACAGGGTGGGACGGTCCTTGCGGACCTCTCGGATCAGAGTCGGACCGTCGATGCCCGGCATCATCACGTCGGTGACCATCAGGTCGATGTCCGGATTCTCACCGCGCAGAAGCTCCAGCGCCGCCTCGCCCGACCGCGCTTCGAGCACGGTATAGCCCTTGCCCCTGAGCGCCCGGGCGGCGAACAGGCGTACCGGATCCTCGTCCTCGACCAGAAGCACCGTTCCGGTGCCCGACAGATCGGTGTCCAACCGGCGCTGGCCGTCGCCGGCGGAGGCTTCGACCGTCCCGGTCCATGCCGGCAGGTAGATCGAGAAGGTGGTGCCGACATCCGGCGTGCTGTCCACGAACATATAGCCGCCGAACTGCTTGATGATCCCGAAGGCGGTGGACAGGCCGAGCCCGGTGCCCTGGCCGAGATCCTTGGTGGTGAAGAACGGCTCGAAGATCCTCTTCTGCACCTCTGCGGTCATCCCGGTGCCCGTATCGATCACCTCGATCAGGACGTATTCCCCCGGCGGCATGACCTCGTCGCCCTGACGCAGCGGGCGGACCGTCTCGGTCAGGCCGGTCCGCATCGAGATCCGCCCGCCCGAGGGCATGGCGTCGCGGGCGTTGACCACAAGGTTGATGATCACCTGTTCGAGCTGGCCCGGATCGACCCGCACCGGCCGCAGGTCGCGGCCGTGCTCGAGCTCCAGCGTCACCGTCTCGCCGATCAGCCGGCGCAGCAGATGCGAGAGGTCCGAGAGGATCTCGGTCAGGTCCACGACCCGCGGGATCAGCGTCTGCTGGCGCGAGAACGCCAGGAGCTGGCGCACCAGATTGGCCGCGCGGTTGGCGTTCTGCTTGATCTGCATGACATCGGCGAAGGACTGGTCGCCGGCCCGGTGACGCTGCAGCAGCAGGTCGCAGTAGCCGGTCATCGCCGTCAGCAGATTGTTGAAGTCGTGGGCCACGCCGCCGGCGAGCTGCCCGACGGCCTGCATCTTCTGGGACTGGGCGAACTGCACCTCAAGCGACCGCTGCTCGCTGATGTCGATCAGATAGATCACCCGCTGGGAGGGATCGCCCTGGGGCCGACGCACATACATCGAGGCGAAGCGTTCGGTCTCGCCATCGCCGACGGCGATATCGATCGACTTCGAGGTCTCGCCCTCCGGGTCGGCGTCGTCGATTGTCCGGCGGACCCGGTCGCGGTCCTGCTCGGCCACCAGCGGCAGGAAGTCGGCGCCGATCAGCGCATTGCGCCCCCCCGGACCGAGCCAGTCCGACAGGAACAGGTTGTGGGCAGTGATACGTCCCGCCCGGTCCATCCTCAGCGTCCCGACGGGCGCGTATTCCAAGGCATCGACCACCAGTTCGAGCACCGGTTCGGCCCTGAGCTCCGGCAGCGCCGCGGCGACGAGATCCGCCGTCACCGTTCCGTCGCCGGAAGCGGTCAGGGTCACCTGCACCTGCCGGCCCTCATGGTCGAACGCCTCGCGGATCTCAGCACCGCTCTCAGCCGCCTGCGCGTCGTGCTTCAACGCCATCAGACGGAGACGGCCGATCGCCTTGCCCCGTCCCGCCGCCGCCTCGTCGCCGAGGATCTCGGCGGCGCCCGCATCGGCGTCGAGGAAGCGGCCGTCCTGCGCCAACCGCACGCGGCCGCGCGCGGAATGGCTTGGGTCGTCTCCGGCGCCGTCAGCGCCGCCGGAGACGGTCCTGTCCGCCCCGGAACCAGCCAGCTCGCCGCCGGCCTCCCGCCCGGCGCCGGTCAGCGTCCGCCAGAACGCCGTCGCCTTGAGCCCGCCCCCGGAAAACAGCTTCGTCTCCGCCATGCAATCCGCCTCAACCTGTCATCCGCCTGCCCTTCAGGCGGTAGACGTAGGAGATGATCTGAGCCACGGCCTGATAGTGCTCTTCGGGGATCTGCTGGTCCAGTTCGCAGCCGCCGAACAGAGCGCGCGCCAGGGGCGGGTTCTCGACGATCGGCACGTCGTTGGCCTCGGCCACCTCGCGGATCCGGAAGGCCACGTTGTCGACGCCCTTCGCGACGACGCTCGGCGCCGCCATGGTCTCGGTGTCGTACTGCAGGGCGACGGCGAAATGGGTCGGGTTGGTGACGACCACGTCGGCCTGGGGCACCGCCGACATCATCCGCTGGCGAGCCCGCTCCTGGCGGATCTGGCGCAGCCGCGCCTTGACGTGGGGATCGCCCTCGGACTGCTTGTGCTCGTCGCGGATCTCCTGGCGGCTCATGCGGAGCTGCTTCACGTGCTCGTACTTCTGATAGACGTAGTCGGCGATCGCGATTACCGCCATGACCGCCGCCGTTCCGAACAAGAGCCGTATCAGCAGCGTCTGGATCTCCTCCAGAAGCTGGCGGATGTCCATCTGGACGATCACCTCGAGCCGGTCGAGCTCGGGCATGACGAGGATCATGGCGACGATGCCGACGATCACCATCTTGGCGATGCCCTTCAGGAACTCGACCACCGAGCGCAGCGAGAACAGCCGGCCGAAGCCTTTGATCGGGGAAATCTTGTCGAGTTTCGGGGTGATCGGCTCGGTGGTGAACAGGATGCCGGTCTGGCCCAGGCTCGCGGCCAGCGCCAGGACCACGAAGATCGCGAAGATCGGCGACATCGAGATGATGACCGACGCGAAGAGGTCGAACAGGATCTCGCCCGTATTGCCGAAGTCGATCGGCATGGTGCCGCTCTTTTCCACGATGCCGGCGAGCGGGCTATAGACCCGCAGGGCGACGAACGGCGCGACGATGGCGACCGCCAGGGCCGCCCCCACCAGCACGAAGAAGCTGTTGATCTCCTTGCTGTTGGCGACCTGCCCTTTCTTGCGGGCATCCGAGAGCTTTTTCGGGGTCGGCTCTTCCGTCTTCTCCGACTGATCCTGATCCGACATGGCTGCGCCGTCGCCTAACCGCGGTTAACCGGGAACCAGATAGCTGGCGATCCCGCTCTCAAAGTAGCTGAGGAACACCTCAACCATCGTCCCCAGAATAGCGATGATGATGGTGAAGCCCATGATGATCTGTATGGGCAGGCCGATGAAGAAAATCTGAAGCTGCGGCATCAGGCGTGAGACGACGCCGAGCACGACGAAGAACATCAGCGAGAACAGGATGAACGGTGCGGAGAGCTGAATTGCCATCTCGAACGAGTCCGACACCAGTCGGGCGAAGGCCAGCGACATGTCGCCGATCATCAGCGGTCCGCCCGGCGGGAAAACCGAATAGCTGTTGATCAGCGCCAGGATCAGCATGTGGTGCAGGTCCGTCGCCAGCACCACCATGATCGCCAGGAGACTCATGAACAGGCTGATCGACGTGCCCTGGCCCTGGATCGACGGGTTGAACACCATCGCGTTCGCCAGGCCGGTGGAGAAGGAGATGATCATGCCGGCCGAGGAGAAGGTCAGCAGCAGCGTCCGCCCGACCAGCCCGAAGAAGGTGCCGATCACCAGTTCAGTGAAGATCAGCAGGAAGAGCTCAGCGAGCGACGGCGGCTCAGCCGGCAGGTACGTCATGACCGACGGCGTGACCAGGAGCGACATCGCCAGCACGAAGAGAATGCGGATGCGCGCCGACACGAAGGATTCGCCGATCCCCGGCAGGAGGAAGACCAGCGCGCCGAACCGCACCATGACCAGGGCCAGGGCGTAGGTCTGAACCGGCAGGTATTCCTCGAGCGGCACCGCGCGGCCCTACGACAGGCCGATGATCTTGTCGGCCAGCCCCTCGAAGAAGGTGCGGATCGAGGCCAGCATGAAGGGCAGCAGCAGAAGCAGCGACGCGAAGACCACCAGGATCTTCGGCACGAATACCAGGGTCATTTCCTGAAGCTGGGTGAGCGCCTGGAAGAGCGCGATCACCAGACCGACGCCGAGCGCGATGAGCATGATGGGAAACGACATGGTCAGGAGCACGACGACGGCCTCCCGGGCGATGTCGATCGCATCCGCCTCGGTCATTTCCGCACCCCCAACGCCGAATGCCCGGCAAATCCTGCCGGGTCGGTTCCTGCCGCCCTGTCGTTCAAGATGACCGCCCGGGGTGCTGCCTCAGCCAACGCCCGGGAACAGAATGTCACCTCAGATCGGCATGCGGATGATCTCCTGATAGGCTGAAACAAGCTTGTCCCTCAGCGAGGTCACGGTCTGGAGGGTCAGTTCCGCGTCGTTGACCGCCGCGACGACTTCCGTCAGGTCGGCCGTGCCGGCGATGCCCGCCTTGGAGAGGGTCTCGCCCTGGTACATGGTGTCGACCGACGCCTTGGCGGCGTCCTCAACGTAGCTGGCGAAATCCTTCCCGGATACGGGCGAAGCGCCGGCAGCGGCACCGCCCATGCCCGGAACCGGCGGGGTGATGTCTCCGATACGTGTCACCATGACGATACCTCCATGGACTACAGTCTACGCGATGGACCGGGGCGGTGAAACCGTGCCGTCTGCTGGCTCGCCCGGCCGCTCAGCGCAGCAGGTCGATGGTGCGCTGGATCATCGCCTTCGAGCTGTCGATCACGCTCACATTGGCCTCGTAGCCGCGCTGGGCCTCCTTGAGGTCCGTCATCTCGATCAGCGTGTTGACGTTCGGGCGCTTCACGTAGCCGTTCTCGTCGGCGAGCGGGTGATGCGGCTCGTAGGAGCTGTCGAACTCGCCCATGTCCCGGCCGATTTTGCTGACCTTCACCAGGTCGGCGTTCAGCGACCGGTCCAGGGTGTCCTTGAAGGTGATGGTCTTGCGCCGATAGGGATCGTCGCCCGGCTTGTTGCCCATCGAATCGGCGTTGGCGACGTTCTCGGCGACCACCCGCAGGCGGGTGCCCTGGGCCTGCATGCCGGACGCGGAGATCTTGATGGCGTTCATGAGTTCCATGGTTCAATCCCCTCGGCTCAGCGGTTGCCCTGACCGATCGCGGTCCGCAGCATGGTCATGTTCTTCTGGTAGATGTTCGAGGCGAGCTGGTACTTCATCTGGGTGTCTGACACCTTCATGACCTGCTCCTCGAGCACGACGCCATTGTCGTTCGGGTTGGTCTCGTAAACCTCCCGGGGCCGCAGTTCCTCGACCCGGTAGTCCGGCTTCACGACGCTGCCCTGGAGATGGGTACCGCTGGTCGCGGCCATGCGGACCGGCTTCACCTCGCGCAGCTCGCGCTCGAAGCTCAGCCCTTTGAGATCCTTCGCCCGGTAGTTCGGGGTGTCGGCGTTGGCGATGTTCTGGGCCAGCACGGTCTGCCGGTCGCCCAGCCAGTCCATCTGCTGTCGAGCCATCCGAAACAGGCTCATGTTTGCCATTTTCATCTCTCATCCCCTTTTTCAGCAATTTATATAAAATTGCTTCTTTAGTCCACCCGCGCCGGCCGACCGGGCGTCGGCGGAGGCGAAAACAGTGAAGCAAGAGCTGTGCCAAACCATCCGACGGCGGACCGTGCGTGCGCCCGGCAGGACGGATATACTGCGCGCATGAAGAGGCTGGAGAGATGAGCGGACGATCGCCCCCGACGCAGCGCAGGTCGACCGGGCCCGAGCGGCAGATCGCCATCGCGCTCAGCCACGATATCGATTCCGGCACCGCGCCCACCGTCGTCGCCAAGGGATACGGCGACCTCGCCGAGAAGATCCTGGACCTCGCCTTCCACAACGACGTCAAGGTCAGGACCGATCCGGACCTGGCACAGATCCTCGAGGTCGTCGAAGTCGACTGCGAGATCCCGATGGAGGCCTTCGCCGCCGTGGCCGAGATCCTCACCTATGTCTACCGCGCGAACGGGCAGCTCACCGCGGAGACACCAACCAGTTCGTCGGAGAAAGGCGAATGACCGGCTCGTCCGTCCCGCCGATGGATCTGGAGGCCGAAGTCGCCGCCGTCGGCGCGGAGATCGACGCGCTGGCGGCCGGCGGCGTCAATCGGTCGGCCCTCGACGCGCGGGTCGCCCGCCTGTGCGACGCCGTCCTGGCCCGCCCACCGGCCGAAGCGAAGGCGCTGCTGCCGGTCCTCGAGGACCTGATCCGCCGGCTCGACGCGGCCGCAACCGCGCTGCAGCCCGGGGATGCTCCCGGCGATTCGCCATCGCCAAGCCGCCCGGCCCGCGCCGCCGCCGCCGCCTACGGCGCCGGACAGACCCGCCGACGGCGCGGCTTCTGAGCCCGCCCTCCCCCGCCGGTGCCCGGTCTTCTTGGCAGACCGCGGGTTGAAGCCGAGAATGCGCCATGGGTCTGTTCGACTACATCCGCTTCGTCCTGGCCCTCGGCTTCGTCCTCGGGCTGATCGGCATTTGCTATTGGCTGGTCCGCCGGTACGCTGTCGAGCGGCTCGGGTTGGCGATGAACGTGGGAAAGACCCAGCGTCTTCGGATCGTCGAGACCCGGGTGCTGGACGGACGTCGGCGTCTGGTCCTCGTGCGGCGTGACGAGACGGAGCATCTGTTGGTGATCGGCGGAGAGAGCGACATGGTCGTCGAGACCGGCATTCCGGCCCCTCCACACCCAACCACGCCCGCCGCGCCGACCGACGGAGCCGCCCGGTGAACCGGACCAGCGTCGTCATTCTGCTGTCCCTGGCAGCGGCGGCCGGTGCCATCGCCTACGCCGCACCGGCTCTGGCCCAGTCGCTGACCCTCGACGTCGGCGAGCCCGGCGGGTCGACCACCGCGCGGATCATCCAGCTCGTCGCGGTCGTCACCGTCCTGTCGCTGGCGCCGGGCATCCTGATGATGCTGACCTCCTTCACCCGCATCATTGTGGTCTTCTCGCTGCTGCGCTCGGCCCTCGGCACCCAGCAGACGCCGCCGAACATCGTCGCCATCAGCCTGGCGCTGTTCATGACCGGCTTCATCATGGCCGATACGTTCGAGACCGCTTGGCAGAACGGCATCCAGCCGCTGATCGAGGAACAGATCGACGAGGAGGAGGCGTTCCGCGAGACCGTGGCGCCGTTCCGGGTCTTCATGCTGGCGCAGGTCCGCGAGAAGGATCTTCAGCTGTTCGAGGACATCGCCGAGGTCGGACCGGCCGAGACCGGGCTGAACGCGCCGCTCCAGGTGCTGGTGCCGGCGTTCATGATCAGCGAGCTGCGCCGCGCCTTCGAGATCGGCTTCCTGCTCTATCTGCCCTTCGTGATCATCGACATGGTGATCGCGTCGGTGCTCATGTCCATGGGCATGATGATGGTGCCGCCGGTGACGATCTCACTGCCGTTCAAGCTGATCTTCTTCGTGCTGGTCGACGGCTGGTACATGGTCGCCGGCAGCCTGGTGCGCAGTTTCACAACATAGGCCCGCCCGGATTCCGTCCCCGAGCGCCCGCCGACACTCAGTTCGTGGCGCTGAGCGGTCCCTGTTTCAGCTTGTCGCGGTAGCTCGACAGGAATGCCTGGAACCGGCCGATCTCCTCGAACCGCTCTGAGAGCCGCAGGAATTCGTCCGGCCCGCTATCGGTGTTGTTGGTGATCAGACGGAACGCCTCGCGGAACGGCGTGTTGTCCATCTGCGGACCGTAGATCTGCCGCAGCCGGTTCAGCCCGTTGTCGTTGTCGCTGAGCGCGAGCGATACCGCCCAATTCACGATGTAGTTCGCCTGTTCCTGCGAGAGCCGCCGTCCGTCCCGACCGGAGTCGCCGACCAACGCGCGGAAGGTCTTGGCCGCTTCGACCCATTCCTGGGTCTTCCAGTAGATGTCGGCGCGCAGGAGGTTCGCCTCCCGGCTGTTGTCGTCCTCCAGCAGCCCGAGCGCCCCCTGGGCGTCGCCGAGGTCGAAGATCGCCCGCGCGCGCAGACGGCGGCGCTCGTTGGCCAGATCCGGGCGCAGCCCCGGCGCCACGCTCTCGTCCAGCGCGGCAATGGCGCTCTCGGGCTGGCGGTCCAGCAACAGGATCACCGCGAGGCGGGCGCCGACCCGGGCCTTGTCGGTCCCCTGCAGCCGGAACTTCACCTGACGATCCAGCAGCCGGGCGGCGCGGTCCAGAAGATCCACCATCACCAGACGGTCGGCGAGCGACTCGATGATCTTGTCGCCGGCGGCACCCACCGGGGTCAGCTCCCGGAACTCGTCGTAGAGAGCCAGGGCCTGGAGCGGCGTCATCGAGTCGGCCACACCGCTGGTGAAGATGTCGCTGAACGCCTCGGTCAGCTCGAAGGCCAGGTCCCGGCTGTCGCTGTTGTCCGGGAAGAAGGTGACGGCCTGGCGCAGCGCCCCCAGACCCTCCTCGAACTCGTTCTCCTGCAGGCGAAGGCGGCCGAGATCGCGCAGCAGTTCGAACTCGACCCGGTCGCCCCGCCAAGCGTAGCGCAGCTCGTCGAGCCGGTCCGCCGCTTCCATCGGCGTGATGCGGCCCTCGCCCAGCCGGTGCTCGATCAGCGACCGCTCCGAGCGGACCCGCGCCCAGCGGTCCTCCCCCTCGGCCAGCCGGCTCCAGATGTCGACCGCCGCCTCGATATCACCGAACGCGTGGAGAACCCGGCCGCGCAGGAAGTCGAGCCGGGCTCGCTCCCCGGGCGTCGGATCGCCCTCGGAGATGACGTCCAGGAAGGCGCCGGCGCCGCGGAAGTCGCCTGCCCTGATCGCCGCTTCCGCCGCCTGCATGGCGAGTTCGGTCGTGTAGTTGCGCGGGTACCCCCCGGGGATCTCGCCGGCCCGGGCGATGTGCTCCACCGCCTGGTCCCACTTGCCCTGGCCCGCCGTCGCCGCGCCCCGCCACAGCTCGGCCTCCGAGAAGCCGTTCAGCGCGGCGTCGTCCAGGAACTCCTCGGCTTCGGCGTAACGGCCGAGCATGAAACTCGCCGCCCCGCGCAGGGCCTTCACGTCGGGCCGGTTCGCGAGATCCTCGTCGGACTGGGCGATGGTGCGCAGAAGACCGATCGCCTCCGCGGCGAGCCCCCGGGCGAAGTAGAACTGCGCCAGCTCCAGCCGCGGGCCGTTGCGCGAGATGCTCGTTGCCTCGGCGATCCGGAGCTGGAGAGCCTGACGCCGGGCGAGAAATTCGGCATCCGATCCGAGGCGCCAGTTCGCCATATCGAAGATGCGCCCCGGCGGAAGACCGGCGGTAAGCCCCTCGAACCGGCCGCCCGTATAGACGTCGTCGACCGAACGCGGGGCCGGACCGGACAAGACCATGCCTTCGTCACGGGTGATCGCGATGCCGTCCGGCAGGACGCGAATGGCGAGATCCTGACGGTTCGGCCGGACCACGACGCCCTGGAGCGAGGCCAGGATCGTCATGTCCGGATACCGCCGCTCGCCGTCGATGCCGCGCGATAGCGGCGTGACCGGCACCAGGAACAGATTGTCGCCGACCTCGGGATCGGTCACCACGATGGGCTCGCCCACGCCTTCGACGGGAATGAACAGACGCGGTCCCTGGGGGCTGACCATCTGGGCGTCCACCCGCAGCGGCACGTCCGGCCGGGAGAGCTGCGGCTGCAGGTCCAAAACCCAGGCCGTCCCGTCACGCCATACCCGCGGATTGACGCCTTTGACGACCGGTATCCGCACCACGGAGCCGGTTGAGGCGGGAACCTGTTCGGGCTGACCGACGATCTCGTTCTCGAGGCCCGCCAGCTGGCTGCTGTCGAAGGTCGCCGGCCGGTCGAACCCGACCCAGACATACCCCGCGCGCGGGAAGACGACCGCGGCCACCTCCTCCTCGAAGGCGAAGCGCAGGGAGATCGCCTCGGCATTGTTCAGGCGCGTGATCGCGAGTGGCGGGCCCGCCACCTGCCCGGCCGGCCGGGCGTCGATCCGCGTCGCGTCGTCCAGCACGGACTGACCCTCTTGCGTCGCCGGAGCGGACGACTGGACGTCGGGAAGCTGCGTGACCGCGGCGGTCGGGTCGGAACCCTGGCTGCCCGGCGGCGGCGGCGCAGTCTGGGCCCGCGCCGGCGGCAAGGCCGGCTGGGGCGTCGGCGCGGCGGGTGCGGCGGCGGGAGCGGTTTCAGAGGCGGCGCCCGGGCTTTGAGCAGAAGCGGCCGGCGCGGCGGTGGCCGGCGTCTCGGCGCTGGCGGCCGGGGTGCCGGTCTCCGCCGGTTGCGCGGGCGCCGGCTGTACCGCCGGCGCAGTGGCCGAGGGGACGTCTGGCGGCGGTGGGCTCGCGGCGGGCGCCGGGGCCGGGGCCGGGGCCGGGGCCGAAGTCTGCGGCGCCGGGGCGGGAGCCTGCGCCCGGAGCCCGCTGGTGTCCCGGAGCACATCCACCACCACTTTCGGGCCGGACCGCAGGGTGCGGATCGACCGGCCCTCGGGTACCGGGATCGTGACGGTGAGGCCGGTCGCCGACGGCGTGCTGAGGAAGCCGCGCAGCTCCTGCGGAAGTTGGCGGCGGACCGCCTGGTCGTCGATCGTCGCCGGACGGGCGAACAGGATCCGCGCCGCCCCCGCATTCGGTTCAACGTCGAAATCGACCGGCGCCGTCCAGTCGAACACGATCCGGTCGTAATCGGCATGGCGGCCGGTCCGCACGCCCAGCGCCGGCGCCGCGCTCTGCGTCCCTGCGGCGGGAGGCTGGGCGGCGGGAGGCTGGGCGGCTGGAACCGGGGCGGGCGGCGCCGGAGTAGCTTGAGCCTGGGCAGCGGGTGCCGGCTGCGGAAGCGCCAGCGGGGCCGGCGGAGTGGTCCGGTCGGACAGGTCGATGACGATCCGGTTTCCGTCGCGGGTCGAGCGGAGCCGGTGATTTCCGGTCAGCTCGATAACCGCGCTGCGGCCGTCGCGGCCGATCCGTCCGCCCGCGATGAAACGGCCGAGCCCGCCCGCAGCCGCCGCGATATCGGCCTCAATCGGCTGATTGAAGCGGATGACGAGGGAATCGCCGAACCGCTCGGCCGAGTATTCGACGGCGCGGGGCCAGTCGAACACCAACCGCTCGGAGGTCGCGGTGGACCCGCCGGTCACCTGCACCGGCACGGCCCACGCGGTCGGACCGCCGACGACCGCCAGGACGAGTGCGAGGAGAAGAGCGGCGGCGCGGATCAAGGCGCGCGCTCCGGGAAGATCACCACATCGACCCGCCGGGCCAGCGCGTAGCGTCGCTCCCTGTCGAGGGTGGGTGCGACCTCGGCGAATTTGCTGTCGCCCTGCCCCTCGACGGTCGGCTGCCGCGGGAACCCGGTCTCCACCAGGCGCCGCGCCACCGCGTCCGCCCGCGCCAGCGACAGTTCCCAGTTCGACGCGAACTGCCCGCCGCCGTTGATCGGCTGGGGATCGGCGTGGCCGACGACGTCGATGCGGTTCGGCAGGGTGGCCAGCGCCGAGGACAGAACCGCCACCGCGGATCGGGCGGCCCGCGTCAGCTCGGACCCGCCGACCGGGAACAGAAGATCCGCCGGCAGGGCGATCACCATGCGCTCGCCGGCCCTGGCGATCCGAGCCTGGCGCAGCACCGGATCGCTGGCCATCTTGGCTTCCAGCACCGGCTCCAGATAGTCGAGCGCGAAGCCGCGGCGCGTCCGGTCGGCCTCGACGCTGAGATCGACCGGAGGTGCCTCGCCGACCACGGAGATCTGGGCGCCGAGCACCAGGGCGATTGACCCGGCCGCCTTCTCGTAGCTTGGTGTGTCGAGGGTCGTCATCGCGAAGCGCAGCACGAAGAAGGCCAGCATCAGCGAGACGAGATCGACCAGGGTCACCATCCAGCTCGCCCCGCCGCCGTACTTCCGCCCGGCCCGGCGGCCCAGCTTGCGCTCGCCGCTATGCACCGCCGAGCGGGCGCCGGAAAGATGGACGCTCATTGCGGAACGCCGCCCAGATCCGGCCCGGTCGCATCAACCGGCCGGGTGCGGAAGACGAGGCGCACGGAGGCCGGATCGCGCTGCTCCAGGCCGGCCGACAGAACGGCCGGATCGACCTCGTGATCGGCGAAAGCGCGGACCGTCTCGCTGGCCCGGAAGATCAGCCGGGCCCGCTCGCCGTTGCCGCCACCGTCACCGTCGATGCCATAGAGAATCTGAAGGTCCAGGCCGGTGCCGGCCGGCGGGGCGTTCAGGATCGGGGCGAGCCGGCCGGCCAGCCTCTCCATGATCGGGGTGACGCCGCCCGCGGCCGGCGCGTAGACCCGCCCGGCGGGGATGGAGACGAAGATCGGGTTTCCGTCGGCCTCGATCTCCACGGGGATCGCCGGCAGCACTTCCCGGAACACGGCCCCGAGGGCGGATCTCACCGATTCGCCGACAACATATCCCGGATCGGCCTCCAGGGCGTTGTCGGCCACGTCGAATTGCACGCTGGATGGAAACGCCCGTTTCACGCTCTCGAGCACGCGGTCGCTTCGGCCCTCTTCGACCGTGGACATGGCGTTGAGCATGATAAAAAAGGCCAGCAGCAACAGGAAAAGGCTGAGGAACAGCGGCTGGCTAGCCCCTTTGTCGGGTTCCCGTCGTTCTGTCCCGCTGAATGTCATCCGCGCCTAATCGAGTTTATCGAACAGCGCGTCGACCTCCGCTTGGCTGGCAGCCGCACCCGGCACTTGGGGACCGTTGAGCAACCCGCTCTCCGAAGCCGACCCGTCCCCCTTTTTTTCCTCTATTTCCCGCGCTTTGTCACGTTTTGTTTCGAGCGGGGATGCAGCGTCGGGGCCGAGAAGCTCGACGGCTTCCCGGATCGCGTTCAGGCGCTGGCCGACGATGTCGCGCATCGCCGACGCCTCGAAGATCGTCCCGGTGGCCGCGGCGATCGCGTCACCGACCGGACCACCGGCGGCTTCGCCGGTATCGAGGAGAGTTTCGGCGGCCGCCAGAACCCGGTCGAACGCGTCCTGCAGCTCGCCATCGGCCGCCGCGATCTCCGACAGGGCGCGGGCTGCCGCGTCGTCGCCCTTGACGTCGGACCTCACCTTACGCCGCCCGCGCTCATGCTCAGAAGTCGCCGATGACCGCGGTCATCTTCGTCTTGAGAGTGGCGGCGTTGAACGGCTTGACTATGTAGTTGTTCACACCGGCCTTCTTCGCGGCGATCACGTTCTCGGTCTTGCTCTCGGCGGTGACCATAATGAACGGGGTCGACTTGAGCTTCGCGTCCTCGCGAACTTCCTTGAGAAGCTGGAGGCCGGTCATCGGCTCCATGTTCCAGTCGGAGATGACCAGACCGAACTCGCCGCGCCGCAGCTTCTGCAAGGCCGTCGCACCGTCGGACGCTTCGTCCACGTTGCTGAAGCCCAGCTGGCGCAGCAGGTTTCGGATGATTCTCAGCATCGTCTTGTAATCGTCGACGATGAGAATCGCCATGTTCATATCGACCGCCATATCCCGTCTCCTCAAGTCACTATCGTCCGCCCATCGACGCGGACCCCGCCGAAGTCCGCACACCCTATGCCAGGGGGGTTAAAAGCTTGTAAACGAGATTAGTACTTTAAGTCCCGAATTTCGTTGCAGGCTTTTGGGACGTCAAGTGCAGCACGGCCGATGATGCCTGCCCGTCTATCCGGTTCGCTGCTGCCGCAGTCCAACCCTGCGGGCCACTTCGCCGCGATTGTTCCGGCGCCTTGGGCCCGGGTCTTGGCTTCGACGCCTCGGTTCCGGGAACTAGTTGATATCCGGCATCTTCCGCCGCTCGGCGATCCGCGCCGTGACCTCCTTCGCCCGCTCCGGCGTCATGGCGGCCAGCACCGGCGCCGTCTTGGACGCCTTCATCCGCTCGATCACCTGCAGCAGGATGTCCATATCCAGCGCGTCGAAGATCTTCGCCGCGTCCTTGGGCTTCATGGTCTCGTAGATCTTCACCAGACCTGAGAGCTGCTCTTCTTCCTGCTCGTCGTACTTGCGGATCAAGTCCTCGATCTCGGTCTTGATCCCCGTCAGTTCGCCGATCTTTTGCTCGATCCGATGCTCGGCGGCGGCGAGCAGCCCTTCGCGCTGAACCAGCGTGCGCTCCCGCTCCTCCAACTCCCGGCGGCGCTCGGCCAGACTCTGCAACAGCTCGATCTGAGACTTGCCGAGATTGAAGGGATCGACCCGCTCGTCCGATCCCGAGCCGGTCGTCGCCTGGGCAAGCTGGAGCGGCGATGCCAGCACCGGGGGCGACGCGGTCAGATCGCCGGTGGAGACGGCCTGGTCCGCCGGGCTCTGGTTCAGCGCGGTCCGGTTCGCCGCACTTTGGTCGGATCGCGCCAGATCCGAGCCGGACGCCATCGCGACGGTGCCCACGGTGACGGTCTCGACCAGGGACTGCCGGTTCTCCCAGAGATCGGCGACCTTGAACGACAGCACCAGCGCGGCCACGAAGGCGGTCACCGGAAGCACCCTCAGGCCCACGAACCGCCGCTTGCGCGCTTGAGCCGGTGCCGGATCCTTGGCAGAAGCGGCGGCCGGCTGGCTTCGACCCGAGCGTACAGCGGCTGCGGCGGCGCGCCCCCGGGCAAGGCGCGCGGCATTCGGCGCGGCGGCTCTCGGCGACACCGGGGCCCCGGCAACGGCCGCGTCATCGTCCTGAGGGGGCGGAGCGGCCCGTCTTCCCATCCGATCGTAGCTCATGTCAGCGCACGTTCCTCAAAGCGTTCATCAGGTCGCGCTCCGCCTGGGAACGCGCCCCGTCCTGCGGCCCCGGATCGTTTTCCGAAGCCGGCTGCGAAGCAGACTGCGCCGCCGGCGCACGCCGGGTCGTCTTGCGGGCAGGGGCAGCCTCCGGAGCCGGGGCGGCGTCCGGGGCCGCGGCCTTACCGCTGGTCGCGCCGGCGAGCCGCTCGGCCGTGCCGTCCGCCCGCTCGATCAGGAACAGCAGCTCGTCCCGCAGGGCCTGGGCCCGCGCAACCGGCTCACCGATCACGCCCTGGGCGTCCTGCGCCGCCTGACGAATTCCCTTCAGGCTGGCATCGGCCTTCAGCGTCGCCTGACTCATCCGCTCCAGGAAGACTTCCAGCCCTTCCTTTTCGGATCTGAGCATCCCCAGCCGGCGATGCAAGACCATGGCGTAGACAATCGTCGCCAGCAGCAGGAAGATCAGAACGACATCGAGGATAAGCGCCAGATTCATCCAGGCCTCCTCCGCTCGAATTCCGTCATCGCTCTGCCGTCCTCTCGCCGCCCGGCGGCCGGAACCATCGATCCGCGGTCACATCTTCCGCAAACGATGGCTGATCCGGACGGCGATATTGCCGCCCTTGCGTCCCATCTTACCATTGAACAGGGAAACGTTCCCGCACCGCATGTCGATGGTCGAATTCGGCATGGCGTTGAGCAGGATGCGGCTTCCCGGCTTCAGGTTCAGAACGTCGTTCAGAGGCATCACGATCTCGTCCAGAACGGCGTCCAGTTCGACATCCGTGTTCCAGAGCTCGTTCGCAAGGTGGGTTTCCCAGATCGAATCCCGGCCGAACTTCTCGCCCATGAACATCTGCAGAAGCAGTTCACGGACCGGCTCCAGGGTGGCGTAGGGCAGCATAAGTTCCAGCCGGCCGCCGCGATCCTCCATGTCGATCCGCAGCCGCGCCAGCACAGCGGCGTTGGCCGGCCGGGCGATCGTCGCGAAGCGCGGGTTCGTCTCCAGACGGTCGAACCGGAAGGTCACCGGGCTCAGCGGGTCGAACGCGGCCGACAGGTCGCTCAGCACGACATTCACCATGCGTTCGACCAGGTTGCGCTCGATCGTGGTGTAGGGCCGACCCTCGATCCGCATCGCCGCCGTACCGCGCCGGCCGCCGAGAAGGACGTCGACGATCGAGTAGATCAGCGCGCTGTCGACCACCAGCAGACCGTAGTTGTCCCACTCCTCCGCCTTGAAGACCGAGAGCATGGCCGGCAGGGGAATGGAGTTCAGGTAGTCGCCGAACCGGATCGAGGTGATGTTGTCGAGGGAGACCTCGACGTTGTCGGAGGTGAAATTGCGCAGGCTCGTCGACATCATGCGGACCAGGCGGTCGAACACGACCTCCAGCATCGGCAGACGTTCGTAGGAAACGAGTGCCGAGTTGACGATCGCATGGATGCCGGAGGTGTCGCTTTCGCCGCCTCCGGCCTCGTCGAAGCCGAGCAGACTGTCGATTTCGTCCTGGTTCAGAACCCGGGCGGAACCGACATCCTCGTCTTCGTCTTCATCTCCCATCGCCTCCCATTCGGCGGCGAGATCGTCATCGGTTGCCATCAGCCCAGCCTCGTCTCGTCTATGTCCGGCTCGTCCCTTGGTCCAGTCGCCCGCGTTCCGCTGGCCCCTACTGGACCAGCATCTCCTTGAATAGCACGTCGCGCACCCGCACGGGCCGGGCGGCAAGATTGACCCGCCGCAGCAGCTCCTCGCGTAGGCGGTACATGCCCGCGGATCCGTTCAGGTCGTCGATCCTGAGCTCGCGCAGGTAGACCTGGAAATTGTCGACGATCCGCGGCAGCACCTCGTTGATGCGGTCGGTGTCCTGCGGCCCCTCGAGCTCGAGCGCGATCTTGATCTTCAGGAAGGTCGACTTCCGGCCGTTCGTGTTCAGGTTCACGATCAGGTCGGGCACCTCGAAGAAGAAGGCGCGGGTCTCCTGCGGCGGCGGGGCGGCGGCCGGCTCGGCCTCGCCCTCGGTCGCCTCGGCGGGCGGCGGTTCGCTGCCGCCGAACAGGCCGAGCATGAAGGCGGCACCAACGCCGCCTCCCACCAGAACGAGAACGAGCAGCGCGGCGAAGATGATCAGCCGCTTGCCGCTGACCCGCTTCTTTTCCGGTCCGTCGCCGGCATCGTCCATTTCGTCGAGGGCTTCTTCAGCCATCGGCCTCTCCTTCGAACCGGACCATCGGCCCCGGTCTCACCCGGTCCGGGCGACCATCGTCCCGCACCGCCGCCTGTCCCGTGGACTCGCGCCGGCCCGCATCTCCATGCAAGGCGGGTGCCGACTCACCCTGATTCTACAGAAACCCGCCCTACGGTGAAAGGGCGGCGCCATTGGCGCCCCGGCGCCGCGGTCCGGCCGGTCCGCGGATTTGGCACGGAGCCTGCATAGCCGTCTGCCGAGACCGCGGTCCCGACCGCCGGCCCGAAGACAAGAGCCCGAAACGGGCCACCGGACGCAAGGAGAGAGTGATGGAGAACTCGATCTATATCGGCCTGTCGCGCCAGGCGGCGCTGCGCCGCCAGATGAGCCAGGTCGCGAACAACATCGCGAACATGAACACCACGGGCTTCAAGCGCGAGCTGATGATCTATCAGGCGTACGAGACCAAGGTGCCGTTCGTGCAGTCGAACGACTTCGTGATCGATCGCGGCTCCGCCATCGATCATTCCCCGGGCCCGATGCGCATGACCGGCAACACCTTCGATCTGGCGATCGACGGTCCCGGCTACTTCCAGATCGATGACGGGACCGGCACTTTCTACACCCGGAACGGCACCTTCGCCCTCGACGAGAACAACCAGATCGTCACGAACCAGGGGCATCTGGTGCTCGACGCCGCCGGCCAGCCGATCTTCGTCCCGCGCTCCGACGAGAAGATCGTCATCGAGACCGACGGCAGCGTCCGGCTCGGCGACGAGGTCTATGGACGGCTCGCCGTGGTCGAGTTCGACCGCATGGTCGAGCTCCGGAAAGTGCGGGACTCTCTCTTCGAGACCGACGAGATCCCGCGGCCCGCCGAGAACAGCGAAGTGCAGCAGGGCCTGGTCGAGTCCTCCAACGTGAACCCGATCCTGGAGCTGACCAACATGATCGAGGTCAGCCGCGCCTACGACCGGGTGAAGAACATGATCAGCAGCGAAAGCGACCGGACGAAGCAGGCGATCGAGCGACTGGCACGCCCCGTGCAAGGCGGAGCATGAGCCAGTTGACCGGTGACCGGCATCGCTGATCACCGACGGACACCGGACGAGACAGGACCCGAAGCGGTCAGCCAGGGAGTAGAGTTATGCAGTCGCTGAACATCGCCGCCACCGGCATGAACGCGCAGCAGATGAATGTCGAGGTCATCTCGAACAACATCGCGAACATGAACACGACGGGCTTCAAGCGCCAGCGCGCGGAGTTCCAGGATCTGATCTACCAGGCGCAGCGCCGGGTCGGTACGGCCTCCTCGGATGCCGGCACCGTGGTTCCCTCGGGCATCCAGCTCGGCCTCGGCGTCAAGACCGCCGCCACCTATCGGGTGAACGAGCAGGGTGCGCTGATCCTCACGGACAACCAGTTCGACCTGTCGATCCGCGGCGAGGGGTACTTCCAGATCACCCTGCCGAACGGCGACACTGCCTACACCCGGGCCGGCTCGTTCCAGCTCGACCAGAACGGCACCCTGGTGACCCCCGATGGCTACACCGTGCAGCCCGGCGTCACCATTCCGGCCGACACCCTCGCGGTGACGGTCAACGAATCCGGCCAGGTGTTCGCCCAGATCGACGGCCAGATCGACGAGCAGAACGTCGGCCAGCTCCAGCTCGCCATCTTCCAAAACCCGGCGGGTCTCGAGAACATCGGCAACAACCTCCTGCTCGAGACCACCGCCTCCGGCACCGCCGGCACCGGCGCCCCGGGCGCCGCCGGCTTCGGACGGCTGCAGCAGGGCTTCCTGGAATCCTCCAACGTGGACCCGGTGCAGGAGATCACCAGCCTGATCACCGCCCAGCGCGCCTACGAGCTGAACTCCAAGGTCATCGAGACCTCCGACCAGATGATGTCGACGGTCAACAACGTCCGATAACGCCATCTGACCTCTTCTGACAGCATGCGGCCCCCGCCGAGCGGGGGCCGGGACGACGGGAGAACACCCATGATCCGGATGCGAAACGCCCTCACCCGCCTGACCCTGACCACCGCGATGGCGGCCGCGATCGCCGCAGGACTGACCCTCGCGGGCGCCGCGAACGACGCGATCGCCGCCGGCGGGAAGGGGCAGCAGGCTGGGCAGGGATTGCAGGCTGGGCAGAACCTGCCGCTGATTCTGCGCGACCGGGTCACCCTGGACCACGACGATCTCATGCTGTCGGACCTGTTCGCCAACCTGCCGGACGGCGTCGACCACCGGATTTCCGCCGCCCCGGGTCCCGGCGAGCGGATGGTGCTCGGTGCCCGGCAGATCTGGCAGTACGCGCGGGCGTTCGGGCTCAACTGGCGGCCGGAACGCTCGAAGATCGCGGTGATCGTCACCCGCTCCAGCATCGAGATCCCGATGGAGGTCATCGCCGACACGCTGGGCGCCCGCCTGGCAGCGGAATACGTCGAGGACCAGTTCGATCTCGACCTGTTCGGGCGGAGCTCGAACCTGTTCATCGCCGCGAACGCGCCGATGGACCTGCATGTCCACTCGCTGTCCTACGATCCGCGCACCAAGCGCTTCGAGGCGACCGTGAGCGCGAACGGCGGCGGCGTGATGGCGATGACCGGCAAGGTCGTGCCCATGGTCGAAGTACCGATGCTGCGCCGGCACGCCATGCCGGGTCAGGTCATCACCGAGGCGATGATCTCCTGGGAGCGGGTTCCAGCCCGCCGCGCCGGCGTGACCACGGTGACCCAGCGCGAGGACGTGGTCGGCCAGACCGCCCGCCGCCCGCTGACCGCCGGCGTTCCGCTCCGCCTGACCGACCTGAAGCCGAATCTGATGGTCACCAAGGGCGAGACGATCACCCTGATGGTCCGCACCGGCCTGATGACCCTGACCGCCCGCGGCACCGCCCTCGAGTCGGCCACGCGGGACGGTGTGATCCGCGTGCGCAACACCCACAGCCACAAGGTCGTCGAGGCCCGGGTTGTGGGTCCGGACATGGCGATCGTCGAACCGGCGTCGCTGGCCAGCCTCGCCGCGCTGAACGGCTAGGCGTCCGTCGTCCGGCCCCGAACGGCCTCGCCCCGACTGGCACGGCTCTTGATATACGGGTGCAGAAGCGCCCCTTGGAGGATGAAGAAATGACCCGCCCCGCAGCCCTCGCCCGCATCCGCCCCCTGTTCGGCCTCGCCCTCGCCGGCGCCCTGCTGTCCGGCTGCAACGCGATGGACCGGCTCTCCAGCCTGGGACAGGCGCCGGAAATGTCGCGCATCCAGGATCCGACCCGATCCGCCGGGTACCAACCGGTCAGCATGCCGATGCCGGCGCCGGTGGTCGCGACACGACAGGCCAATTCGCTCTGGCAGGAGGGAAGCCGGGCGTTCTTCAAGGATCAGCGGGCCAGCGATATCGGCGACATCATCACCGTCGTGGTCGCCATCGACGACGAGGCGGACCTGACCAACACCACGACGCGGACCCGCGCCAACAGCGAGGGCGCCAATCTCGGCGGTCTGTTCGGCTACGAGAGCACCCTCGGCTCGGTCTTCCCGGAGGCGGTGACCGGCCAGAACCTGGTCGATCTCGGCTCCAACTCCAGCAATGTCGGCAGCGGCGAGGTCGACCGCGAGGAAGCCGTCAATCTCCGGGTCGCCGCGGTGATCACGCAGAAACTGCCGAACGGCAATCTTGTCCTCTACGGACGGCAGGAAGTGCGCGTGAACTTCGAGGTCCGCGAAGTCGTGGTCGGCGGTGTGATCCGGGCGGCGGACATCACGTCCGGCAACACCATCAGCTACGACCAGATGGCCGAGGCGCGCATCGCCTATGGCGGCCGCGGTCAGCTCACCGACGTCCAGCAGCCCCGCTACGGCAGCCAGGTGCTCGACATCATCATGCCGTTCTGATCCGCCACGAGCCGGAAACCCGGCATCGGAAAAAGCGAAAGGCCGCCCCTGGGGCGGCCTTTCTCGTCTCGGCATCGGCTGAAGAGCGCCGGTCCGACCCGGCGGCGTCAGGGTCAGTCGTCGCGGTGCGTGCGCTCCATGCGCTCGTGCCGCTCCTGGGCCTCTAGGCTCAGCGTCGCGATCGGCCGCGCCTCAAGCCGGCGCAGGCTGATCGGCTCGTCGGTTTCCTCGCAGTAGCCGTAGGTCCCATCCTCGATGCGCTTCAGCGCCGCCTCGATCTTGCTGATCAGCTTACGCTCGCGGTCGCGGGTGCGCAGTTCGATCGAGTGTTCCGTCTCCAGCGACGCCCGATCGGCCATATCCGGCTGCTGCAAATTCTGTTCGGTGAGGTTGCTCAGGGTTTCGCCGGCCTCCTTGACGAGATCGGCTTTCCAACGCAGCAGCTTCTGGCGGAAGTACTCGAGCTGCTTGGGATTCATGAACTCCTCTTCATCCGACGGCTGATAGTCCGGCGGCAGGGTAACGCTCATCCGAAATCCTCCACGCGTCTGCGATCGCGGCCGCCCCTGCGGAGCCCCCTCTGCGACGAGGAAAACTCCTGCCGGAACCGGCAGATATCGCCGATGGCCGGTGCCTATGCGCCGGAACCGCCGACAGCGACGGGCGTGGGGTTACACGCTTCGACCCAGTTTCGCAAGCTCCACTCGCGCGCGAAGCTCTATGTCGTCCAGGATTTCGGAAAGGCGGGGATCGTCGATCTCCTCGCGCTGCTGGCGGGCCGCCGTGGCGAGGTCGTGGAGCCGGTCCGTCGGCACCATGCCCATGAGCAGCCCGTCGCGCAGATCCTCCAGGCGGGACAGCATCAGCTCGGCCCGCTCGCGGGCCTTCTGGGCATTGCCCTCCCGATCGCCGACCGACTGGATCGCGAAGACGGACTCGACCCCGCTGGCCGGGGCGGGACCGCTGGTCCGCTCCGTGGCCTCGGTATCGGAGATCATGTCGGCGAAGGCCGGCCCACCCGTCGACGACGACTTCTTGGTGCGTTTCGCCTGGGTGACACCGCTGATCTTGGTAGGATCGACCTTCATTCGAAGCCTCAATTACCATGGCGGGCGCGACGCGTCCGTGGCGCGTATCCTGCATTCGTTTGCCTTTGAGAGCAAATGCAGGACGCGGCGGGTCCGACGGCAAGTGACGCCGGGTCCCGCATCCGCGGCCGCGTCGCTTGGTATACCACGCCGGCGGCGGGTCCGATAAGCGCCGGGAACGCGATGCGGGGATCTCGCAGCGGACGGACGCAAAACTGGCATGAAACTCGCATAGACCTGGTCGAGGCCGGAGAACCCGGCAGAAAGTGACTCGAGCCGACACGCGCGAAACGCGGGGATAGAGACGATGACGCTGACACGCTTCCTGAAAGGCATCGCGACGGGGGTCCTGGCCCTGGTGCTGACGGCGACCGCCGCGGGCGCCCAGACGCGGATCAAGGACATCGTCGACTTCGAGGGCGTGCGCGAGAACATGCTGATCGGCTACGGCCTGGTGGTCGGGCTGAACGGCACCGGCGACTCCCTCGGCTCGGCGATCTTCACCCGCGAAAGCCTGGTCGGCATGCTCGAGCGGCTCGGGGTCAATTCCCGGGACGCCAGCCTGAGCACCGATAACGTGGCGGCGGTCATGGTCACCGCGACCCTGCCCCCGTTCTCGACCCAGGGCACGCGGATCGACGTCACCATCTCCGCCATCGGCGACAGCGACAGCCTTCTCGGCGGCCAGCTTCTGGTCACGCCGCTCGTCGGCGCCGACGGCGAAGTCTACGCGGTCGCCCAGGGCCCGGTCGCGGTCGGCGCCTTCTCGGCGCAGGGACAGGCCGCTTCGGTGACGCGCGGCGTCCCCACCGGCGGCCGGATCGCCAACGGCGCCATCGTCGAGCGGGAGATCGACTTCGCGCTCAACATGATGGAGACCGTCCGCCTCGCCCTGCGGAACCCGGATTTCACCACGTCGCGGCGCATCGCCCAGGCGATCAACGCCTTCGTCGGCGGCCCGATCGCCCAGTCGGTGGACAGCGGCACCGTGCGCATGCTCGTGCCCGACGCCTACCGCAACAACGCCGTCGCGCTGATCACCGATATCGAGCAGCTCCGCGTCACCCCGGACAACATCGCCAAGGTGGTGATCGACGAGCAGACGGGCGTGATCGTGATGGGCGAGAACGTGCGGATCAACACCGTGGCCATCGCCCAGGGCAACCTGACGATCCGGATCACCGAAACACCGCAGGTCAGCCAGCCGCAGCCCTTCGCCGAGGAAGGCGAGACCGTTGTGGTGCCGCGGACCCAGATCGAGATCGACGACGACAGCGACAACCGCCTGACGGTGCTGCCGACCACGGTCACGCTCCAGGAACTGGTCGACGGTCTGAACGCCCTCGGCGTCGGTCCGCGCGACATGATCTCAATTCTGCAGGCGATCAAGGCTTCCGGCGCCCTGCAGGCCGAACTCGAAGTGCTCTGAGGAAGGAGAGGACGATGACTGGAACTCTTTCCATGGCCCATCTGGGCACCGCCGACCTGGCGATGACGCGCGGCCAGAACGCCGTTCGGGACACCATGTCGGAACTCCAGAACGCGGCCCGCTCCAAGGACAAGACCTCCGTGCGGCAGACCGCCGAGAAGTTCGAGGCCCAGTTCCTGTCCCAGATGATGGGGCACATGTTCAAGGGCATCAGCAGCGAGGGCGCCTTCGGCGGCGGCCATGCGGAGGAAGTGTGGCGCGACTTCTACGTCGAGGAGGTCACCAAGTCCTTCGCCAGCAACGGCGGTATCGGGCTCGCCGATACGATCGAGAGGCAGCTTCTTCAGCTTCAGGAGGCCGCGTGATGGACCCGCGTGATCTGATCCAGCATTTCGTCGAGTCTATGACCCAACTTATGGCGTTGATGCGCCAGGAGACCGACCTGGTCCGCAACAAGAACTTCGATCAGGTGGAACGGATTCAACGGCACAAGGCCAAGCTCACCCAGGCGTTCGAGGCGCACCAGAGCAATATCCGCAACGACATCAGCGTGGTCGAGAACCTCTCGGCCGAGGAGCGCGGCGAACTCCGGGAACTCTACCAAGCGTTCCGCGAGACCCTATCGGAGAACATGCTGGCGCTCAAGGCCGCCCAGGACGCGACCAACAAGGTGGTCAGCATGATCATCGGCGGCGTCCGCAAATCGCGCGGCCTGCCGGAGGAGACGGCGCCCCGACGCCGTCCCAACGGCGCCAACCAGCGGGGCTACGGCGCCTACGCGGCCGCCGGCGGCGCCGGCCATCTCATGAGCCGGACGCTCTAGTCACGATCCGTCCGGCCGACGCGTGCGCAGGTTCTAAGAGCCACCCGGCAAATCATGCCGGGTGGCCGCTGGCCGTGCGGACTCCACCGCCCGAGCGGGAGCCCGGAGAGGTCGCGGAGATCAGAGTTCCGAGAGATATCGGGCGTTGTCGGGCGACAGCTCGCGCACCCGCGACCGTGCCTGCTCGGCAAGTTCTGCCTCGCCGGACTTGTCGTGGATCTTCGCCAGGGCGAAGTATCCGTCGATGCTCTGGGGATCGACCTCCACGGACCGGGAGGCCGCCTCGCGGGCCTCGTCGAGATCCCCATGCTCGGCCTTGAGCCAGGCGAGACCGCCCAGCAGCGCCGGATCGTCGGGATTGGCCGCCAGCGCCGTCTCGAACTCCGAGACCGCCTCGTTGATCTTGCCGAGCTGTCCGAGGCAGCTCGCCAGCTTGCCCCGAAAGGCGGTGATTGCCGGCGCTCGCTCGACGGCGGCGCGGAAACACCGCTCCGCCTGCTCCAGCTCGCCCAGATCCGCGAAGGACTCGCCGAGCTGGTAAAGACCGTTCGTGTTGTCCGGGTTCACCTCGACCGCGCGGACCAGGTAGTTGACCGCCTCGGTCCCCTCGCCCAACTCGCGCCCGACGATCCCCCGCCAGACCAGGACCTCGGAGGCACTGGGATCGACGCCGATCGCCCGCTCTAGCGACGCCGCCGCGCCGGGAAGGTCGTCCATCCCGCGCTGGACCAGCGCCTTGTTGAACAGCGCCTCGACGTAGTTCGGATCCATCGCGAGCGCCTTGTCGAACCACGCATCGGCTCCGGGCAGATCGCCCAGCTTCAGCTCGGCGGTCCCGATATGGTTCGGATAGGCGGCGTTCTGGGGGTCGATCTCCGCCGCCGCGGCCAGCAGAGCCTTGGCCCCCTCGTATTCGCCGCACTGCAGGCACAGGAGCCCGGCCAGGTGCAGCGCCCGCTCGTGCTGCGGATCGGCGCTGAGGATCTCAAGGTAGAGGTCGCGCGCCTGCTCGATCTCGCCGACCTCATGGTGGCGGACGGCGGCGATGAGTTTCGATTGCAGGTCTTCTTCGGCAGTCATGCGGGTCCTCTCCGCCACGGAAGTAGTGCGGTTGTCCACAACCTACCACATGTTGTTGACACGGGGCACGTATTCGAATGCACCGGCTCTACGGACCGCGGCGCGGTCTCCCAGGCGGGAGAGCCGGTCACAAGGGGCCCGGTCCGCCCGCTGATCAGGCGACCAGATCCACGGAGGGCCGCGCCGGGGCGGAACTGGGCTGGCTGCCGGCCTCGTCTGCGGTCCGGGGCGCGGCGGTCTGCTGAGTGGTCGGTGCGGCGCTCCCCGCCAGGGTCTGGGCGGCGCCCGCCAGGGTCGCGTCGCCGCCAGCCTCCCGCTCCGCCTCGCTGGCGGCGGCGGCGACCGGGCCGCCGATCGTCGGCGGCGGCGGGCCGGGCTGCTCCTCAGCGGGTTCCGCCGGCTCGGGCAGCACGAACGGCCGAGCGGACGGATCCTGGCGATAGCGTTCGACCACTTCCTCTGCCGGGAACTGCCGGGTCACATCCCCCGACTCGGTATCGCGGATCTGGAAGATGACGGTCAACGAGCGGGCGTCGAACGTCAGAAACGGGCTGATGTAGAACTCGCCGGAAGGACCGGACGGCTGCGCTGCTTCCGGCGGCTCTTGGCGCGTGCCCGGGTCGGCAGGAGCCGTGGCCCGCGACGCCTGAGAGACCGCCTGACCGTCCCCGGACTCGCGCACAACCGATCGCGGCTGCGCCGCGACTCGAATCGTGTCGGTTGCCGTCCGGACGTCCAAGGACCCCTCCATTCTGGAGCGATGCCGTTACTCAGGCTCCTGTCAGCATATAAGCGGCAATGAGACGCATGCAAGTCGAACGACCCTGTGGTCGAGAATCCGCCCGACCGCAAAAGAAGGGCGGCAAAGGACCGCCGGACCGCCGCCAAGACGGGAAGCGCCGATCAGATGAACCGGGTCAGGGTCAGATTCCGGAGCACCGAGGTGGTCTGAAACGACGCCTCGAGCTGCGCTTGGAGGGTCTGGAATTCGCTCACCGCCTCGTAGGGGTCCACATCCTCGATATTGCCGATCTGCGTCTCGAGCAGAAGGATCGATTCTTTGTGAGCCTCGCTGCGGCTCTTCATCTCGGCGCCGATGACGCCGTTCTGGCCGACCATGTCGTTCATGAGGTCCAGGGCGGCTTCAACCTTCCCCAGTCCCCAGTTCACGAGGTTGCGGTATTCCGCATCGTCGCCGGCGTTGAAGGTGGTGTTTGAGAAGGCGTAGAGAACGTCGAAGATCTCCTCGAAGGTCGAACTGTCGTTCGCCAGTTCGCCGTAGTCCAAATCGACCCCCTCGTCGACACGCACGGTGAGCGATCCCGGGGCCGGCGTGGTCACGTTGGTCCAGTTGGCGTCCACATCGAAGAACGCCTCGGCCGCCGCGATGATGCCGGCGGAACCGCCGGCCAAGGCGGGCTGCGCGTAGGCGCCCTGGGTGGTTGCCGGATCGATGATCGGCTGGGTGTCAGTGTCCGTTCCGTTGAAGAGGTATTTTCCGTCGACGGTCTGGTTGAGAAGGTTGGAGAACTGATTGATCGACGCGGTCGCGAAGGTCGACAGGGCGAGGGACGACTGCTCGAACAGACCCTCGACCTGCTCGTAGAGCTGCTTGCGCAGGTTCTCGGCGACCGTCGTCATCTGCTGCAGGCTGGCGTCGATCGTCTCCGTCTTCACCCGCGTGTTGTTGATGGAGTTGATGTAGGAATCCGTCGACGTGCGCTGCTCTTTCAGCGTGATCAGCAGGCGGGTGTCCTGCCCCTGGAACCCGCTGTAGACCTGACTGCGCTTGCCGGTGGAGATCTGCTGCTGGGCGTCGGCGATGCGCCGCTGCACCGACGTGATCGAGCTGTCGATCCGCAGGTTCTGGCTCAGGGTCGAGATACGCATGAACTAACCCTCCTCGCGTTTAGCGGATGACCGCCAGAAGCTCGTCGAGTGCGTCCTGCACCGACGTCAGCACCCGGGCGGACGCCGCGAACGCGCTTTCCAATTGAATGAGGCTGGCGAGCTCCTCGTCGACATTGACGCCGCTCTCGTCCCTCAGGCGCTCCTGCAGCAGGTTCCGCACCTGGTCCTGGAAGCTGAGCTGACTCTCGTAGTCGGCCTTCTGGTTCGCCTGGTAGGACACCAGCTCGGCCGCGAAATTCTCGAGCGTCGCCGTCCCGTTGAGGCCGGTCACCGCGACGAAGGTCTGCGCGGTGTCGAACATGTCGATAATGGCCAGCGGCAGCGAGCTGTCGCTGACACCGCTCGCCGCGAACGTGCCGCCGTTGCCGTCGCGCAGGAAGTTCGGACTGGCCGTGACGGTCGGGTTGACCCGGATCTCCGCGGAGAAACCTTGGTCGCCGCCCGGGATCGCGTTGGTCGCGTCCACGAACAGGTCCAGGTTCGCGGTCTGGGCGCCGACCGTGATCAGGTCGAACTGCTGGGCAAGCTCGAAGGCGAGGGAATCGAGCTGGTCCTGGGCCAGGGGCAGGATCGTATCGCGCAGTTCCAGCAGCCCGCCGAGGGTGCCGCCGTTGATGTCGGCGTTGATGGCGAAGGGCGCGTTGAACCCGTTGTCCAGGAAGACGTTGTTGAGCGCCGTATCCGGCGCCACGGTGTTGGTGGCGGTGAAGGTCAGGGTCACGGCGTTCTGGTCGAGCAGGAAATCGCTGGCGCCGGTCAGAACCGCGATGGTGCCGTCGTCGCGCCGGAAGGTCTTGATGTCCATTTCCTCGGACAGCTTGGCGACCCAGCTGTCTCGCTCGTCCTCAAGATCGGCCGTCGACTCGCCGACCACGCTGCGGGAGCCGATCTCGCCGTTGAGCCTCTCGATGTTCTCGAGGGCCTCGTTGATGTTGCTGACCGATTCTTCGATCCGCGTATCCGACTCGGCGCGAAGGGTCTGGATCGCCCCGGACAGGCTCTGGAAAGCCTCGGCAACGGCGTTCGCCTGGCGCAGCACGTCGCTCTGGGCGGTCGCGGAGTCAGGGTTGGTGGCGAGGACCTGGAACGATTCCTTCAGGTCGGTAATCTTTGCCGAGATCGACGTGTTGTCTTCCGGGCGGCCGAACTCAAGCTCCAGGCGCCCCAGGAAGTCGTCGATGATCGTCAGGGATTCCACGGTAGAGGTCTGGTCTCGGACATCGATCTGCAGCTGCTTGTTGACCTCGCGGGTGACCGCTTCCAGCCGGACGGTGCTGCTCTGTCCATTCGTGATCTGCGTCTTCTGGACCGACGTCTTCTTGGTATAGCCCTCGACGTTCGCGTTCGTGATGTTGCGCGACGCGACGTCGATCCCCGCCTGTGCGGCGGCGAGACCGCTGGTTGCTGTGTTGAGGGCTGACAGGAGACTCATGATCGTTCCTCAGGATTGACGCCCGAATTGACAAGCAAGAAACATGCCGATTTGCCGTCGATCCCGGTTGGCGCTTACCCGGCCAAGACTATCCGGCCATGGACTGCGGTTCGGGTTTCAGGCCCGCCATGATCTGGCGGTTGATCTCGATCAGATCGTCCAACGGCGCGTCGTCGTCGGACATGACCAGTTTCGTTTCCTTCATCACCCAGATCGCGAGGCTCGCGATGCCGCCCTTGAGCGCGCGCGGCAGGGCATTGTCCGGATCGTTCACGTCGGCGAGGAAGACGCCCCAGACCTTCTCGTTCTGCAGAATCCAGTTATACTTTTCCTGGATCGAAGCCCGTCCCTCGCGCGCCTTCATCAGTCCGCCGGTGACCTGAGCCAGCAGGCGGTACTCGAGGTCGCGCCCGTTCTGCGTCGCGACGGCGCCCTGGGTGTTCTTGTAAGCCCCGTATCCCCGCATTCCTTACTCCTCCATCTCGACCGTCCGGCCTGCACGATCAGGCGATCCCAGGCGGCGGTCCGACGGTGCCGCGTCGTCCGGCACCGATTACTGGAACAGACCGAGCAGGATCTGCGGCGCCTGGTTGGCGATCCCGAGGACCTGCACGCCGAGCTGCTGGCGGACCTGCAGCGCGGTCAGACGCGCGCTCTCGCGGGCCATGTCGGCATCCACGATGTTGCCGAGGCCTTCTTCCGTGGCATCGGTGATCTGATCCAGGAAGGAGGTCTGAAGATCGAGCGCGCGCGCTTCGGCGCCGAGCGATCCGAGGGCGGCGTTCACCACCGACTCCAGGTTGGAGTACTGGTTGGCGATGACCTGCTGGGCGGCGGTCGCCGAGTTCACCGTGGCCGCCGCCAGGGACAGCGTCTGCGTGCGCAGGTCCTGGTTGGTCAGAGTGAGCGTCCCGCCGGCGAGGTTCGACAGGGTGTTGATGCTCGGCGCCGCGGCGGCGGTATCGAGCAGGTTCACACCGTTGAACACCGCGTTGTCGATGAAGTTCGCCGCCTGCGAGAGCAGCTCGGCGAAGTCGTTGGTAAGGATCTGTCGCTGCGTCGTTGTGATGCCTTCGTTCGACAGTTCCGTCAGCTTCTGCCGCACGGTCTGCAGCAGATCCGAGATACTGGTCGCACCGGCGATCGCGACGTTGGCGATACCCTTGGAGTTGTTGAGGCCCTGGCTGATGGCACCGAGCGCCTTGATGTCGCCGCGGATACCCTGGGCGATCGCGAAGTTGGACGCATCGTCGATGGCGCCCGTGACCTTGAGGCCGGTGGAAACCCGGTTCTGGGTCGTAGCGAGGAGGTTGTTGGTCCGCTCGAGGTTACGAAGCGCGACCAGAGCCTCGGGGTTAGTCAGGATGGAGTTGCTAGCCATCGTTCTGTTTCCTTCGTCAACATTCTGCTGACCCCTGATCTCTGGCTCCCCGCCACGATCCTCGACACATGCCGAGTTGGGTCGTCCGTTCCCACCTCCGCAAAGGCCGGGCCAGAACGCGCCGAAGGACTTTTTCGTTTTATTTCATTGCCTTAGACAAGATCACAACGGGACGCCCGCAGCGACACCGGTCGCAAGCGGCAGAAACTCACCGGCAGATCGGGAAATTTCGTCCGGGTTGGAGGGTCAGTTCGGACCCGGTCGGCGGTCGACCAGAAGGGCGGCCGCCCGGGACACGGCGACGGACACGTCCATGGGCTCGTCCCGGCGCAAGGCCGGGGTGAGCTCGGCAAAGAAAAGGTCCCCGTCGTCTAGGATGCTGTAGAAGGACGGCGCCAGCCGGATCGTCGGCCGACCGAGCGCGGCCGCGAGGACGCAGACGCTGGTGGCCGTCGAGACCACCGTGTCCAGGGCCGAGATCAGCGCAGCCGTCCCGTCCAGGTCCTCGCGCTGGTCCAGATCCTCGGGCCGCCAGAGATCGATACCGTGATCCCGGCGCAGGGCGTCCAGTTCGGCAGCGCAGTCGTCGTATTGCAGGCAGACGAACCGGAACCCCGGCAGCCTCAGGATCGGCAGCATCTCCGTGAGTCCGGCGTAATAGGCCGATCTGACCCCGCTGCGCAGCATGCTGCGCCAGCAGATCCCGACCGCCGGCCCTTCCCCGTCGCGCGCCGCGATCCGCGACCGCCAGCGTTCGACCGCCGTCTCATCCGCCTTCAGGTAACCACCGGCCGCGGGCCGCAAGCGTCGCTCACGCCGATAGCGCCCCGGCAGGTCCCCAGCATGGATATGCGCGGACAGGCCGAGGGCAGGCACGATCTCCCGGTAGTCGTACACGGCGCCGCGCCCATCCGCCCGCACCTGTCGGCCGATCAGCGACAGGCCTGGGAACGATCTGGCGAGCAGCGGGTGCAGCCGCGCGTCGGCCTCCACGATGGGCGCCGGGCACTCGGCCAGCAGATCCGGTAGGCAGGACAGGAAGAGCAGTTCGTCGCCGATCCCCTGCTCCGCTGCCACCAGCAAGCCTTGCGCCGGTAGATCCGGTCCCGGTGCCTTGGGCGGCAGGCCGAGGGTCCGATGGAAGCGGGGGCCTGTGGTTCGCAGGGCGTCGAGATCCCAGCCCCGGCCGAGATCGCCCACCGCCTTCTCGGCCTGGGCCTGAAGATAGGCGAGCTCCGGGTCGTCCGGATGGGCGACGCGGCCGGCGCGCGCCACCTGTCCGGCGAGGTCGAAACGCACCATCTGAAGGGCCGCCTGGGCCATCGCCCGCGCACAACTCCGATCCCCCGGCGCCACGATCAGACCGTGGCGGGCCGCCGACAGGCTTGCCGCAGGGCGCCCCGCGCCGCGCTCGGCCCTGGCCAGCGCATCCCACACCGGTGTCGCGAGCGGCGCCAGAACCAGGGCGCGCCGGGCCCAGTGCCGGGCGGAGGCAAGACCCTCCGGCCGTTCGGCGCCCTCGCACAGCAGCGCCGCCACCTCTCCGGCCTCCGGCGCCACGAGTGCTGCGATCCGCGCCCGCGCCCAGGCCTCCGCATGGCGGCCGCTCTGCCGCGCCGCCCCTGCGGCGGCGGCGGCAAGGGCCGGGACGCCGGGCAGCAGCCTCGAGGCGGCGATCGACGCGGTTGCCGCCATGCCGTGCCGTCCCCGCGCCGCTGCCACCGCCGCGAGACGGACCTGCCGGGCCGGATCGGCCGGGGCGCAAACCGCAGCCCACCAGGCCAGCGGGTAGGCCCCCGACACCCGACCGGCGCGGCCGAGATGTTCCGCCACCAGAGACGCGGCGTCGTGGGGTGTCGGCGGTTCGGCAATCAGCGCGCGGCGCAGCGCCGCCACCGCTCTCCCGGCCTCGCCGCTCCGCGCCAGGAGGGAGCCCTGATGTTCCTGAACGCGGGCGAGCAGAGGGTCGACGCAGAGCGTCCTGCGGCCCCATCGGACCTGCTCCGCCGCATCTCCGGCGATCAGCAGAGGCAGAATCCGCGCGTCCCCAGGGGCTGCGCAGCCGGCAAGTCTGAACCACTGCCCGGCCTCCATATGGCGGGCGGCGCGCTGGGCGGCGACGCCACGCCGGACCGCACCGTCGGCTGTCGGATCCAGCGGCGCCACGGTCAGCCCGACGCCAATGCCAGCAGGTCAGCCAGCTTCGCCGCCGCGCGGCGACCCGCTTCCGGCCCGTCGAAGGCTTCCTCGCGGTCGAACACCGGGTAGACGTTGGGAAAGAAGAAGTCGCGCCCGTTGGACAGGTAGAGGAACGCCTGGGCGAGGCGAACCGTCGGCGTGCCCACGGCACCGGCGAAGGCGCAGTTCGCCGTCCGCGCCGCGACCACCGCATCCAGCGCCTGCATCAGCGCCGTCAGGTTCTCCAGATCGTCCCAGATGTCCAAATCGGGCGGCGACACCACCCGAACCCCGGTCTCCGCCTCCACGCGGGCCAGATCCGAGGCCGTGTCGCCGACCATCAGACTGATGAAGGTGCAGCCCGGCGTCCGGAACACCGGCATCAGATCGTCGATGGTGCAGTGGATGCGCGCGCGGAACCGCGTCCATTGCGCCGTCCGCCACACGATCCCAACCTTGGGCCCGTGGCCGAGCCCGGACAGCCACGCCCGCCAGTGCGCCACCTTCGCCGGATCCGTCTGAAGATAGCCGCGCCCTTCCAGCGGACGGTCGCGGTCCCTGTCGAGCATGCGCGCCAGGCTGCCGGAGAACAGGTGATGACGGAGCCCGTACCGGGCCGTCGCGTCGGCATAATCGAGGAACTGGCCGAGGCCGTCGCCCGGAACGAACTGGCGAGGGATCACCGTCGCGCTCGGGAAAGTCCGGGTCATGAGGGAGACCAGCCGTTTGTCCACCTCGATGACCAGCGGTTCGGTCAACCGGTCGACCAGGCCGGGGAGGCAGGCGAGAAAGGTCACCTCGTCGCCCACCCCCTGCTCCGAAGCGATCAGGACCGGGCCGGTTTCCGTCCCCGGCCCGAGCCACGGGGCCGGCAGCTTCAACCGGGGCCGGTGGACATCCCGGCGGGTCCGAGACTCGTGCAGATCCCAGGCGGTCCTGGCGTCGCCGATCCGGAACTCGATCTCGGCGAGGTTGTACATGGCGTCCGGATTGTCCGGCAGCAGCAGCAGAACGCGGCGGGACAGCATCCGGCTCTCGGCCAAGCGATGGAGATTGATGGCCGCGGCCGCCAGGTTCCGCATCCCCATCGGCGATGCCGGGTCGAGCAGAAGGGTGCGGCGAGAGGCGGAATAGGCCTCGGCGATCCGGCCGTCCCGGTAGGCCTCCGCGCAGAGGTTCAGCCAGCTCCTGGACTCGAGCGGCCGCAGACAGATTGCCGCCTTCGCCCAGGCGATATCGCGGTCGGTCGACCACCGCGGATCGTGCGACGTCGCCAGGGAGGCGTAGAGCTCGTGGGTCTGCGGTGCCAGGGCGATTGCCGCCATGACGACGCGCCGCGCCACAGGCAGATGCCCGAGATCCACCTGGGCCCGCGCCAGATTGAGTGCGATCTCGGTATTGCCGGGCTGCCGGCGCCAGGCCGCCTCGAGAAACGGGATCGCCTCCTCGGCCCGGCCCGCCCGCCGAAGCAGCACACCCTGGCGCAGGACGGCGTCCGGCGAGTCCGGCATCACGACGAACGCCCGCCGGTTGAGCGCGAGGCCGGTATCCGTGTCGTCCCTGTCCCCGAAGATCGCAGCCAGATTGACCAGAGCCTCGGCCTTGGTCGGGTCGAGCAGGATGGACCGGCGGAACGCCGTCTCCGCCGTCGGATCGTTCTTCAGACCGCGATCGATCGCCCCCAGGTGATTCCAGGTCTGACCGTGAAGCGGCCGCCGCCGCAGCGAATCCGCCACATAAGGCCGGCCGACCTGCGGGGCGCCGAGCTGGAACAGCGCGGTCCCGTAAAGGTCGAGAATATCGGGGTGGGTCGGGAGATGCTTCAGAAGCGCTTCATAGGCCTGGGCCGCCGCCAGCACCTGCCCGGCCGAATGAGCCTGAACCGCCTGATTGAAGAGAGAAAGAAGCTCCGCCTTCCGCTCGGCGGAGATCGGCTGCCCGGTCACGGACCGGACCCGATCAGAAGGAGTCGAGCGACGCCGACACGCCGGAGGCCGGGGTCGCCGGGGCCTGTTCCGATGCCGCCCCTTCGTCCTGCTCGGCGCGCTGCGGGTTCAATCCGCGCATGATCGCCTTGTTCACGGAGATCAGGGAGTCGATATCCCCGTCGCCGGACCCGACCAGTCCGGTCTCGCGGGACACCCAGATACCGAGGCTCACAATCGCCGCCCGCAGCTCCCGCGGCAGCATGTTGCCCTCGGTGCCGACATCCTCGACGAAGGTATCCCAGACCTGATTGTTCCAGTTCAGCGCATCCATCACCTCGGCCATGACCGCCGGCTTGTTGCGCGCCTCCTGCATACGCTCCTGCGCCTTGATCAACGCCGCCGTGACCTGCCCGAGCAGTCGATACTCGACATCCCGCGGCGTCGCAGTGCTCTTGATGGTTCGATTATAGGCGTCGTAGCTGGACATACGGACTTCACCGTCCAATCAGGGCGTTTCCAGTGCGATATTCGGCCTGTCGGTTGTCTCGCCGCGACCAAATGCCAACACCTGATCTTCATAGGCGATCAATGCTTTACAAGTCTTTAACGCCCTGTAGTAGCGAGCGGCATCGACGTCCTGCACGATGTGTAGCAGCGTCCGCCGAACCTCGTTGAAGGTCGTCGCCTCCATGAAATCCTCGATGAGCTTCATGAAGATCGGGTAGTAGTCCTTGCGACCCTCATCATCGAGATACATCAGCAGGATCGTGAAGTAGATGCGCTTCGCCGGCGTATCCGCTTCGTCCTCCTGCATGATGTCCTTGCCCAGCAGGATCGTCGCCTCATTCTGAAGCACAAGGGACGCACCCTTGTTGCCGGCGACCATGACGGCGCCGTTAACGACGAATTTCTCCCCAGGCTTGACGTTGACCTTTAGCGGCATGCAGTAAATGTCGCATCCATTTTCCGACTGTCAAGCCAAGCCGGGTTCCGACCAATGATCTTTCCGTGGCATCGCAGTGCCTCTGCGGGTTTTCACTCCGGCCACCGCCGATGGGAAAGCGACGGCACGGCAGTAGCGGATAGCCGTCTGCCATCCGTGATTCGCGCTCCGTAGAATGGCGGTCACCCTCGCCTCCGCCCTAAACACGGCCCTGCGCGCCCACAAAGCGGGACAGCTCGACCTCGCGATCGCGACCTATGACGCGATCTTGGCAATCCAACCGGATCATGCGACCGCGCGCCACCTGCGGGGGTTTGCCCGCCTCCAGCTTGGTCGACTGGGAGAGGCGCTTGCGGATCTTCGGGAAGCCGTCCGCCTGAGCCCCGCCAATGCCAACGCCTGGTGCCATCTCGCCGTCGCTCTGGGCCGCGTCGGGGCTTCGGCGCTTGCCGTCGTTGCCGCCCGCCGGGCGCAGCTTCTGTCCCCGGACCTGCCCGACGCGCTCGATGCTGCCGCGGCCGACCCGGCGACTGCGAAGCAGAGCGCGGCGCGGCTTCTGATCGTTGCCCCGGCAAACCCGAACGCCTGGAATCGGGCGGGCGTCGTCCGGGCCGCCGGGGATCCCGCCGCCGCCCGTCGGGCCCTGCGGCGGGCCAGCATTCTCGCGCCGTCGGAGGCTCCAGCCCTGCTGGACCTCGCCGATCTCGAGCGCCGCAACCGGAACGCCGGCGCCGCGGATCGGCTGGCGACGCGGGGCGTGATCCTGCGGCCCCTCGACCCACGCGCCCGGGCCGAGCGGGCAGCCGCCGCGACGGAACTGGACGCAGTGTCGGACGCGCTTGCCGATACGGCGCACGCCCTCCTCCTCGACCCCGGCCACGTCAGGGCCTGGGGCAACCGGGCCGAAACCCTGTACAGGATGGCGCGGTACCCGGCGGCCGTCGCCAACGGAGGCCGCGCGCTTCTCGGCGCGCCGGACGACGCGGATGTCCGGGCCAATCTCGGCGCCTACCGACTAGCGGCCGGCGGCCTTCCGGGTGGCTGGGCACTGTTCCGCGACAGGCCGGCCCGCCGACAGACCGTGCGCCGCGACCTTCCGCGCTGGGCCGGTCAGACCGGTGCCCGCCTGCTGGTGTTGGCGGAGCAGGGATTGGGCGACGAGCTCCTGTTCTCGTCCATGTGGCGGGATCTCGACGACCGGGTCGCCGACAGACGGCTGGCATCGGCGACGGTCGAGGCCGACCGGCGCCTTATTCCTCTAGGCGCGCGTGCCTGCCCGCGGCTTTCCTGGCGCCCGCGCGGGGAGTCATCCGGGATAGCGGACGATTACACCCACTGGTGCCTTGCCGGCGACCTGATGGAAAGCCTGCGGCCGACCGCCGACTCGTTTCCCGGCACCGGAGCGGGACTGGTGCCGGCCGCGCCGGCCGTCGATCAGTGGCGGAACTGGGTCGCCGAGACGGCGGTCGGGCGGCCCGCAATCGGCATCTGCTGGCGCTCCGGAAGCCTCGCCGGCCATCGGCAGCGTCACTATCCGCAGATCGGCGAGTGCGCTCCTCTCCTCGCGTTGGAGGACAAGCTCTTCGTCGTCCTGCAATACGATGAGTGCGGGGACGAGATCGCCTCGACGGTCCCCGGCCCAGGCTCGCACTGGGCGCTTCCGCCGGATCTGGATAGGCGGGACGACCAGGAGGGCGTGGCCGCCCTGATGACCGCTCTGGATCTTGTGGTCAGTGCGGATACCGCCGTCCTCGCGCTTGCCGGCGCGCTCCGTGTCCCGGCGCTCGGGTTCGCGCTTCACCCGGGATGGGTCGGTCTGGGTCGGCCGGACCACCCGTGGTTCCCGACGGTCCAGCGGATCTACCGCGCGCCTGACGTGCCGTGGATAGACGCCATGGAAAGGGTGGCGGCGCGGGTCGAGGAGATGTGGGGCCGCGGCGTCGTCTGACGACTCCAGCGCCGCCGAAGTTGCCCAAGGCGTGCCGGCGGCCTCTCGACGGAGCAATAAAAAAGGCCGGACGTTTCCGTCCGGCCTCGATATTTGTATGACGCTCCGATTAACGGAACAGGCCCAGCACCGACTGCGGCCGCTGGTTCGCGATGCCCAGCGTCTGGATCGACAGCTGCTGCTGCACCTGAAGCGCGGTCAGCTTGGCCGACTCGCGAGCCAGATCGGCGTCGACGATGTTGCCGAGACCTTCTTCGGTCGCGTCCGAGATCTGCTCGATGAAGGTCGTCTGCAGGTTCAGGGCGCGGACCTCGGCACCGAGCGAACCCAGCGCGGAGTTGACAACCGACTCCAGGTTGGAGAACTGGTTGGCAAGAACCGCCTGCGCCGCCGTCGCCGAGCCGACGCTGGAGGCGGCGAGAGACACGGTCTCGGTACGCAGATCCTGAGCCGAGAGGGTCAGGGTGCCACCGTTCAGGTTCGACAGGGTGTTCACGTCCACGGACTGACCGGCCGTATCCAGCAGGTTCACGCCGTTGAACACGGAGTTGTCGATGAAGTTCGCCGCCTGCGAGAGCAGAGCGTTGAAGTCGCTCGTCAGGATGTCCCGCTGAGCCGTGGTGATGCCGTCGTTCGACAGCTCGGTCAGCTTCTGGCGGATATCGGTCAGCAGGTTCGAAACGCCCGTGGTACCGGCAACCGCAACTGCGCCGATGCCCTTGGCGTTGTTCAGACCCTGCGTGACAGCCGACAGGCCCTTCAGCTCACCGCGAATACCCTGGGCGATGGAGAAGTTGGACGCGTCGTCGAGAGCGCCCGCCACTTTCAAGCCCGTCGACACGCGATTCTGCGTGGTGTCGAGCGACCGGTTCACGGCGTTGAGGGTCCGGAGAGCGGTAAAGGCGGACGGATTGGTATTGATGGAGTTCTGAACAGCCATTGTGGCCTCCTCATTCTAAGGATGCGGACATTTTGTCCGATAAAGGGTCACGCGGACCCCAGAGCACCAACACGAATGCCCCACGCGCATCGCTGAGTCAACCGGAATCATCGGCTGACGGCGAGGCCGCAGGGACGGAGGCCACGAGAGGCTGGGCTGTTAATTATTTAACTAACGAAAAACTATCGAAATTCTCTGTGTACGGACCGTCCTCCTTTTTTGGGTCTCACTGTCGTTCTGAGTGGGGGTGGAGCCGGTGGCTCCACCCCACATGTGTGTCAGGCCTTCGCCTTTCGGATCGATTACCCGAACAGGCCCAGCAGGGTCTGCGGGCGCTGGTTGGCGATGCCCAGCGTCTGGATCGACAGCTGCTGCTGCACCTGCTTGGCGGTCAGCTTGGCCGACTCGCGGGCCAGGTCAGCGTCGACGATGTTGCCCAGACCTTCGTCGGTCGCGTCCGCGATCTGCTCCAGGAACGTGGTCTGCAGCTCAAGGGCCCGAACTTCGGCACCCAAAGAGCCCAGCGCAGTGTTCACCACCGACTCCATGTTGGAGTACTGGTTGGCGAGGACCGCCTGCGCCGATGTGGCCGACCCGACGCTGACCCCAGCCAGGGACAGGGTCTGGGTCCGCAGGTCCTGACCGGTCAGGGTCAGGGTGCCGCCCGTCAGGTTCGACAGGGTGTTCACGTCCGGAGACACGGCGGTCGTATCGAGAAGATTGACGCCGTTGAACACCGCGTTGTCGATGAAGTTGGCGGCCTGCGACAGGAGCTGGTTGAAGTCGCTCGTCAGGATATCCCGCTGAGCGGTCGTGATCCCTTCGTTCGACAGTTCGGTCAGCTTCTGACGGACCGTCTGCAGCAGATCGGAAATGCCGGTGGTACCGGCGATCGCGACCTTGCCGATGCCCTTCGCGTTGTTGAGACCCTGGGTAACCGCTCCGATCGCCTTGAGCTCACCGCGGATACCCTGAGCGATCGCGAAGTTCGACGCATCGTCCAGAGCACCGGTGACCTTCAAGCCGGTCGACACACGATTCTGGATCGTGTCGAGAGACCGGTTCACGGAGTTGAGGTTGCGAAGGGCCACGAAGGATGCCGGGTTGGTGTTGATGGAGTTCTGCACAGCCATGGTTCTGTCCTCGTTCTAAGGATGGGTTGCCCGGCTTTTTGCCGGCCAGAAAACGGATCACTCCGTCTCGTGGTCCGTTAAATCACATGCTCAAACCTAATGTCAAGTATTTTAGATAAAAAAAAGATATATTTTATATAATGTCAGCGCGGCGATTTCCGGCATTGCCATGCATTCCACGTGCCCGGCCGTCCCGCGGGCCCGCCAACCGCGGCCCGCAAGCGCCCACGGGCGCCGCCGCCAAACCATCGGATGAACTTTGCACGCCCTTCACAGCATCGACCCCGGCAAGGCTTGCCGCCCGACGGGCTTCAACCGGCAAGTTCTGCCGTGGACGGGATGCTGCAGAAGATTCCGGTCGACGGGGCGACGCCCTGAAAGGCGGAAAACCGCCGGTTTGAGCGTGATCAGACAGGCTGCGCGTTTGGCCCGCCCCTTGCAGCGGTGACCGCGATAACGACCAGGCAGGTGGGATCATGGACCTTAACGCGATAGATCCACGGGCATCGTCCCCGTCAGCGAGCGGCCGGAACGCGCAGTCGTCCAATGGCGGTGTCTTCCAGGGCGTCATGCAGATGATGGCCGAGATCGCCGACCGCCGCACCGAGACGAAGTCCCGCGACGACGTCGGGACGGAGACCGATCGGCGCGCAGAGGAGCCGACCTCCCGGGAAACCCGGACCGACGACCGTCGCGAGACCGACGAGACGGATAAGACAGAGACCGCCGCGACGGATGACCGCCGCGAGGAGGACACCGTCGCCGCTCCCGAGACCGTCGCGCCGGCCCCCATCATCGTGAGCGCCAATAGCGGATCGGCGGAGACGCCGGCTGCAGCAGCTCCCGAAGCCGTCGTCGAAACGGACGACAACACGGGGGGCGATCAGGTGGGCAGCCAGGTGGGCAGCCAGGCGGGCGACACAGTTGCTGTCGACGCCGCCGTCGAACTCCCGTCGGGCGGTCCGGCCGAGCCCGCGCCGGAAAGCGTCGCCGCCGGCACGCCCCAAGCGCCTCTCGAAGACACGGCGACGCCGCAGGCCGCCACCGAGCGCCCTGCGACGGCCGCCGTTGCCGAACCGACCAAACCGGCGCAACCGGCGCCCGCGTCTGCCGCGCAGACATCTCCCGCCGCGACTCCGGCTGTCGAGCGACCGGCATCCGACCCGGCCGCCCGCGCCGCCGCCGCGACGCCCCAGCGCTCCGATCAGCCGGAGCCGGCCGCGAAAGCCGCCGGCGCGAAACCGGAAACCGGGTCGACCCGGTCCGACCTTCCCATGGGCGCCAAAGTCACGGTCGAAACGCCGACTCCGGTCGCGCGGTCACAGGGCGTGTCGTCGGCCGTTCTGGTTCAGGCCCAACAGGCGGCCGCGGCCGGACAGCCTCAGCTCCAGGCCTCGACGGCCAATGGCGGCGCCGGCACCCTGCATGTGGGCGGCAATCAGCCGACCTTCGTCGGCGCCGACGGCAACGTGGCGGCCGGACAGAACGGATCGGGCCAGAACGGATCCGGGCAGCCCGGCGGCAACAACGCCGGCGCCCAGAACCAGGGCCAAAACGCGGGCCAGAACGCGGGCCAGGGCGGGCAGTCGACGCCGCAGCAGATCGGCGCCGGTTTCGGTGCGACGATCGGCCAGCGCGGCTTCGGCGGCGAGGCCTCCCGCGCGCAGTTCCAACAGATCCTCGCCACCCGGACCGCCCGGCCGCAGCCTGCAGCCCTGGCTTCCGGGGAGAGCGGACGCCCGATGGGCCCCGCCGGCGGATCTCTCTCGAGCACACCCTTGACCATGGCCGGGGTTGGCGGACCCCAGAGCACGCATACCTCCGCCTCTCCGGTTGACCGGGCGGCCGCAACCGCTCATGGCCGGCCGGGTGCCACTTTGGGCACCCCGGCCGACCAGGTCGCAGTGAAGCTCTCGGCCACCGCTCAGGATGGCGGGGGCAAGGTCACGGTACGCCTGAACCCTGAGGAACTCGGCAAGGTCGACATCAAGATGGAGATCTCGAAGGACGGCCACGTCCGTGCGGTGGTCTCCGTCGACCGGCCGGAAACCCTCGAACTGCTGCAGAAGGACGCCAAGGGCCTTGAACGGGCGCTTCAGGACGCCGGCCTGCAGACCGACGGCGAGTCCCTTGAGTTCGACCTCCGGGGTGACGGCGGCAGCTTTGCCGGCGAGACCGGCGACGACGACGCCAAGGGTACCGGCGGAACATCCGACATCGATGAAGGCGACACCGTCGCAGATGACCAGCAGGGCGATCCCGGCCCCGGCGGCGTGAAGGCCGACGGCAGCCTGGACATGGTCGCCTAGGAGGTAGGGAAATGGACGTCACCAGCATGACAGGCGCCGCCTCGGGGAGCAGCGCAAGCGCCACCTCGATGACCGGTCTCGCCGATCAGTACGATCAGTTCCTGACCCTGCTGACGACTCAGCTGCAGAACCAGGACCCGCTGAATCCCATGGACAACAACCAGATGGTGGATCAGCTCGTGAACTTCGCGTCGGTCGAGCAGTCGATCAAGCAGAACGAGAACCTCGAGTCCCTGATCGGACTGCTCAATGCCAGCGCCGACGCCGCCGCCGTCTCCTATATCGGCAAGGACGTCCAGGTCGAGGGCGACATCAGCCACTTCGACGGCGAGACGCCGATCACCTTCGGTTACAAGCCCAACAAGGGCGTCGAGGAGCTGACGGTGAAGATCTACGGCTCCGACGGTCAGCCCGTGCGCGAGTTCGAGGGCGGCACCTCCGCGCAGCGGCACGAGGTCACCTGGGACGGCACGGATGAGAACGGCGATCCCGTGGAGCCGGGCCTCTACTACTTCGCGGTGAGCGCCAAGGATGCGGAAGACAACACCGTCAAGGCGACCGCCGACATTACCGGCCGGGTGACCGGAACCGGGTTCTCGGACAACGGCCCGGTCTTGCAGATCGGTGACGCCGAATACGCACTGAACGAGCTGATTTCGGTGACCGATCGCGGCGACGCCTGACCGATGACTTGACTTGCCGGCCGCAAAAGGCTGCCGGATAACCTAGCCAGAAGGCGCTCGATCAAGCTTCCCGATGCGGACGGCGGTCAATCCCGCGCGCATCCCATGGAGGAAAAGAAAAATGAGCGGTATCTATGGTGGCCTGTTCGCAGGCGTGGCGGCGATCAGCGCCCAGTCCACGGCCTTCGCGGCAATCTCCGACAACATCGCGAACGTGAACACGATCGGCTACAAGGAAACTCGGGTGCGCTTTCAGACCCTGGTAACCGAGTCGGCGAGCGACACGCAGTTCGCACCGGGCGGCGTCATTGCCCGCCCGTTCACCGATCCCGAAAAGCAGGGTCAGATCCAGGGCACGACCTCGGACACAGACCTGGCGCTCGTCGGCGAAGGCTTCTTCGTCGTGAACCAGAACGACGGCTCCGACGGCGAGTTCTTCTTCACCCGCGCAGGCTCCTTTACCCAGGACGAGGACGGTAACCTGGTGAACACCGCCGGTTACTACCTGCAGGGCTGGCGGACCGACACCACGGGCAACATCGTCAACTCGACCACCCAGGATCTGCTGACGAGCCTGGAGACGGTGAACCTGACCGGCTTCAGCGCGATCGCGAACCCGACCACGCGCCTGAACATTGCCGCCAACCTGCCCGCCGCTTCGGCCACCGGCACGACAGCGACGACCAACCTGACGATCTTCGACTCGCTCGGCACCGACCACCTGCTGACGGTCAACTGGACCAAGTCGGCGGTCGCCAACACCTGGACCTATACGGTCGATCTGACCAACTCCAACGGCAACACCAACCAGGTCGCCGCTGCCCAGACCATCGTGTTCAACGGCGACGGCACGCTGGAAAGCGTCGATGGTACCGCCGGGGCGAGCGCCGCGACGGCCTCCACGGCGCTCACCATTCCCGCCAACCTGTTCTCGACGGGTGCGAACGCGGCGACGCCGACGGTCATCTGGGGCACGTTCGACAGCTCGACCGGTCTTGGCCAATTCGACGACATCTACGAGGCGACCCTGCTGAACCAGGACGGCTCCGGCCCGTCCGACCTGCTGCAGGTCGATGTGAACGAGGACGGCCTGATCACCGGCCAGTTCCGGAACGGCGAATCGCGGGCGCTCTATCAGCTCTCCCTGGCCTCCGTGCCCGCCGCCACCGAGTTGCGGCAGGAAACCGGCAACGCCTACGCCCTCTCCAACGACTCGGGCGAGCTGGTGCTCGGTCGGCCCGGCACACAGGGATTGGGCTTCGTCCAGTCCGAAGCCCTCGAACGCTCGACCGTCGATATCTCGGCGGAGTTCACCGACCTGATCGTCACCCAGCGCGCCTATTCGGCCGCGACCCGGGTGATCACGACGGGCGACGAACTCCTCGACGAGATCATCCGCGTCAAGAGGTAAGCGTAGCCGCCGCTAGCACGACCGCTCTCCTTAGCCCCGGCCTTCGGGCCGGGGCCCTTTTCCCGACCCGCCCGCTGCAGACGGACCCGATCCCTACCGTACCGCCCGGGGGCCGCCCGTGGCGGCCGTCCGCGTTTGTCGGGGCCACATACGCGACGGCAGACACGTGCTCTGGGGGCTTAGCCTTTTGTTAAGCGGGCGATGCCATCCTCACATCATCCGGCATCAACAGATGTACCCGTCATGAGCGCACATACCACATTCGACTACCCGTCCCCGAAGCCCTCGGGCGACCAGAGCGACCGGATCAGCGAGGTCGTCGGGCCCGACGGCAACATGCTCCGCATGGAAGACCTGCCGCCGGAAGACACCAAGCGATGGGTCATGCGCCGTAAGGCCGAGGTTGTAGCCGCCGTGCGGGGGAGAATGCTGAGCGTCGAAGAGGCCTGCGCTCGCTGGAACCTGAGCGAGGAGGAGTTCGCCTCCTGGCAGCGCCTGATCGACCGTCACGGCGTCCGCGGTCTGCGGGCGACCCGCATCCAGCAGTACCGGCGCAAGGCCGGCTGACCTTATCCGGACCGGGCGCCGATTCTAGCGCGCCCGCTTCTCGACCACGGTCGCGATCTCGCGCATCAGACCGCTCCACGGCTCATTCGGCCGCTTACCCATGGGCCGGATCGAGGGGAACCAGGGATCGGTCCCGTCGATCGGATACCCTTTGGGGATCGGTCGCCCGAAGAACTCTATACCGGGCGTCGAGACGCCACCGGCAATGGTCGCGACCGACGTGTTGGCGCTCACCACGAAGTCCAGCGCCTCCGTCAACGCCGCCGACCCGTCGATATCATCGAACAGATCCAGATCCTCGAGCGCGTGGATCTCGACCCCGAAACGCTCGCGCGCCAGGGCCAGCTCGGCGCGGGCATCGTCGTACTGCAGGTTGACGAAGACCGCCCCCTTGATCCGCAAGAGCGGCTCCAGATCCTCGATCGCGGCGTACATGTCCGACCGCAGGCGCCCCCGCAGGCCGCTGCGCCAGCACAGACCGATCTTCGGGCTCGGACCGAAAGCCGCGAGACGCTCTCTGAAGTCCGCCACCCGCTGCGGATCGGTCTTCAGCAATGTGCGGTCGCGCGGAAACGCATCGCGGCCGCCGCGCAGGTGCTGGGCCAGACTGCCGGTCGGCATGGCGACGTCGAAGACCTCCTCGCCCTGATCGGCCGGCGCGTACCGGGCCGTGACCAGCCGCAGCGACGGGAAGGTCCGGCGAAACAGCGGCATCAGCTTGGCCGAGCATTCGAGGGTGATCTCCCCTCCCCGGCTGGCGGCATCCTCGACCATCGTCGAGAAGCGCAGCTCATCGCCGATCCCCTGCTCGCGGAACAGGAAGACGCGTTTGCCCTCGCAGTTCTCCGGCAGGTCCGGCGTGACCGAGATCGGCCGCAGCGACCCCGCATAGGTGCCGGACAGGAACCGCCATTCGTGCAACGGCCAGCCGATCGCCCAGTGTCCCTGCCAGAGCTGATTCATACCGTAGTGGAAATTCGCCACCGGATGCCGCGGCACCTGCTTCAGCGCCCGTTTGAAGTTCCGATCCGCAGCGCCGTACTCGCCGACCCTGGACAGCACGGTGGCGTAGTTCACCACCGCGTCCACCGGGCTACCGGTCTGCTTCAGCGCTTCCCGGAAGTGCGGCAGCGCCTGATAGGGACGGTCGACGGCGTTCAGCACGCTGCCGAGGTTCTGGCGGATCCCGGGGTGGTTCGGCTCAAGCCGCACCGCCTCCTCGTTGGCCCGGACCGCATCGTCCCAGAGATCCAGGTCCTGCAGCGCATTACCCAGATTCGACCAAGCGATTGCCGACTGCGGATCGGCCGCCACCGAGCGCCGCAGCAATTCGGCCGCCGTCTGATATTGCCCCATGGCGCGCGCGACGATGCCCATGCCCATCAGGGCCTCGGCATGCTGGATATCCTCGTCCAGAACAGCGCGGAACCGGGCCCGCGCCGTGTCGATGTCGCCTGCCTCGAAGGCCGCGATCCCATCGCGGATCAGGGTCGCGTGGCGCAGCGTCCGGGCGTCGGGCCGCGACGCGCCCTGGAGCGGCATTCCCCGGGGCGGCATGGGTCCGGCCCCAGGTTTGGTACCGGGTTTGGCTCCCGGCTTAGCTCCCGGCTTGGCCTCGGGGATCTTCCTGCCTCGCGCCATGACCTGCTCCGCAAAAACCGGCGCCGAGCTTCAGTCGGCACTCAAACGATAGCCTCTAATTATCTGTTAACTTTTACAGAAGACAATGATAGCTTGGGTAGGAAAAATTTGCCCACATAGCCGTGGACAATGGTCGAATGATTTTGTATAAAATTTTACAGAATTTGTCGACAGACGCGCTACCGCACCACGCGAGGGCTGCGGGATGACCGGAGGACGGATCGTCCGACCCGCCGATCACCACCGGGCCCGCCATGGGGGAAGTGACCGACCATGAACCCGTTTGCCGATCTCGTCCGCAACCTCGGACCGGTTCGTCTCGCAGCACTCGCGGGAACGGCCATCGCCGTTGTGGGCTTCTTCATCTTCCTGGTGTCGCGCCTGTCGACCGGAAGCATGTCCCTGCTCTATTCGGACTTGGACCCGGCGGACAGCGGCGCCATCGTCCGCGAGCTTGAGAGCCGGAGCATTCCCTACCAGCTCAAGGCCGGCGGAACGCAGGTCTTCGTGCCCTCCGATCAGATGCTCAATCTGCGGGTCAGTCTCGCCGAGCAGGGCATCCCCGGCGGCGGCGGCATGGGCTACGAGATCTTTGACGAGAGCCAGGGCCTCGGCACCACCAGCTTCGTGCAGAACGTCAACCTCGTCCGCGCTCTGGAGGGCGAGCTCGGGCGCACGATCTCGTCCATGCGCAACGTGCGCGCCGCCCGCGTCCACCTCGTCCTGCCGCGCCGCGAGCTGTTCTCGCGGCAGCAGCAGGAACCGAGCGCGTCGGTCGTGCTGCAGGGCAACGGCACGCTGCGTCCGGGCAAGGAGGAGATCCTAGCGATCCAGCATCTGGTCGCGGCGGCGGTGCCCCAGCTCACCCCAGAGGGCGTGTCCATCCTGGACGACCGGGGCCAGCTCCTCGCCCGCGGCTTCGGCGAGGAAGGGTCGGCCGCCCTCGCGCTGCAGAACGCCGAGGAAATGCGCACCGCCTTCGAGAACCGGCTGCGGCAGCAGATCGAGGAGCTGGTCGAGCGGACCGTCGGCCTCGGCCGCGTCCGTGCCGAGGTGACGGCGCAGATCAACTACGACCGGCTAACCGAAAGCCAGGAGCGCTACAATCCGGACGAGGTCGTCGCCCGCTCCACCCAGGCCATTGAGGAGAACAGCCAGGAATCCGAGCAGGCGGGCCAGGATACGGTCACCGTTCAGAACAACCTGCCGGAAGCCGAAGTCGACGGCGGCGGTGCCACCAACACGTCGAACCGCCAGGAAAGCCGGACCGAGGAAACCACCAATTTCGAGATCTCGCGCACCGTCACCGAGCGGGTGAAGGAAGGCGGCGAGGTCGAGCGCCTGTCCGTGGCGGTCCTGGTCGACGGCAATTACGTGCGTAACGAGGACGGCGACCGCGTCTACGAACCGCGCAGCCAGGAGCAGCTCGACGCCATCGAGACCCTGGTGAAGTCGGCCATCGGCTTCGACGTCGACCGCAACGACGTGGTCGAGGTCGTCAACATGGAGTTCGTCAAGCTCGAGCCGGGCGATCTGGACGACGGGTCGCTGCTGTTCGGCATCTCCAAGGAAGAGCTGCTGCAGCTCGCCGAGGTTCTGGTGCTGGCGGTCGTCGGTCTGCTGGTGATCCTACTGGTCGTGCGTCCGGTGCTCACCCGGCTGTTCGAAAGCATGCCGACCACGCTGGCCAGCGGCGCCGGCGGCGGCAGCCTGATGGCCGGCGGCGAGATGGCGCAGCTCGCCGGTCCGGGCGCCACCGCGGACATGGCGGAACTGCTCGAAGGCGAAGAGGATGCGGAGGAGAGCCTGCTCGACCAGATGATCGACATCAACCAGGTCGAAGGCCGTGTCCGCGCCTCGTCGCTGCGCAAGATCGGCGAGATCGTCGACAAGCACCCCGAGGAGGCGGTCGCGATCATCCGCAACTGGATGTACCAGGAAGGCGCCCAGACCTGACCGCGGGCGCTTCGGGTCGCACCGTGAGGGCGACGGCTGATAGACTGCCAAGTAGTGGATAGCCCGGAACTGGAATGAACCGAGTGACGTTGGCGGGCGGGCCGCCGGATTGGGGAGCGACTGCGCATGGCTAAGCCGAAGCCATTCCTCTTCGAGTTCAGCTTCGATGACGGTGCCGACGAGGCCCGCCAGGCCGAAGAGGAAGCCCGGCTGCGCGCCGAGCAGGAGGCGGAGGCCAACCGGCCGCCCACCTTCTCCCTGGAGGAGATGGAAAGCGCCAAGGCCGAGGCCTTCGCCAAGGGCCGCCAGGAGGGCATGGACGACGCCATGGCCGGCATCGACCAGCAGGTGGCGCGCACCCTGGACGCCGTGTTCTCCCGCGTGCCCAAGGTGTTCGAGCAGCACCAGGCCTGGACCCGGGAGATGGAGACCGACGCCGCGCGCCTCGGCCTGGCCGTGATCGGCCGGCTGGCGCCGGAACTGGTGCGCGACAACGAATTGCCGGAGGTCGAGGCGGTGATCCGCGAGGCTTTCGGATTCCTGACCGAGCAGCCGAAGGTGATGATCCGGGTCGCCAAGGAGCTCGAAGAGTCGCTGTCCGGCAAGGTCGACCTGATGGCGTCGCGGGTCGGTTACGAGGGTCAGGTCGTTCTGGTCGGCGACCCCGAGCTGCCGGTTGACGATTGCCGGGTGTCCTGGCAGGCCGGCGCCGTGGAACGGTCGCTCGACGCTGTCTGGGACCAGATCGACGAGATCGTCGGGCGCGTCCTCGCCGGCGCGCCGACGCGGGCACGGGACGCCAAGGAGGCCGAGCCGCACGCCGGGTCGGAAACCGCATCGGCGCCGTCGGAGGATGGTGCTGCCCCAGCCGACGGCCCGGTCGCCGACGGCCCGATCAGTGACGGACCTGACGCCGATCCGCTGCCGGACGAAACCCACGACGCCCGGGACGAGACCGACCCGCAAACCCCTTCCGCCTGATAGGAGGACGCGATGTCCGACGACGACCTCAACCTCGACGACCTGGACGATACCGATATGGCCGCCGCCATGGCCCAGGATGGCGCCGACGATCCCGAGGAGATGCTCGGCGACGACGGCAAGGGCCAGATTACCGCGCGCGAGCTGGAGGCGGTGTACGACATTCCGGTGCAGGTCTCGGCCGTGCTCGGCAAGACCAGCATGCAGGTCAGCCAGCTTCTCAAGCTCGGCCGTGGCGCCGTCGTTGAACTCGACCGGAAGGTCGGCGAGGCGATCGACATCTACGTGAACAACCGCCTCGTCGCCCGCGGCGAAGTGGTGATCGTCGACGAACGTCTCGGCGTGACCATGACCGAAATCATCAAGTCCGACCGGCCCGCCTGATGGCGATGGCCGATGGCAGCGGACCGGCCGTGACGCGGCGGAAAGGCTGACGCCGTGCCGGACGACGGAGAACGACGAATGGCGGATGCGGAATTCGTACCTTCCCGGGCTGCACCCCAGAGCGGCGGCGGAACCGTTTCCTACGACGTCCCGTCGAGCGGCACGACGGTGGACGGCGCGCTACTCATCGGGCTGTCGGGCGCCTTTTTGCTGGTGATCACGGCGATGCTGTGGAGCGGTTCCCTCGCCGCCTTCTGGAACCTGCCCAGCATCCTGATCGTGTTTTTCGGCACCCTGGCGGTCACCACCGTGTCGTTTTCCGTGCGGGAGGTCTTCGGCGTCTTTCCTCTGGTCTTCCGCACCATCTTCCCGCCGCGCCGGGACAGCCGCCGGGCCTGCGAACGCGCCATGAACCTGGCGGAGATCGGACGGCGCGCCGGGGTGCTGGCCCTGGACGCCATCCTGCCGCAGCTCGAGAAGGAACCGTTCCTTCAGCGCGCAATCGCAATGGCGGTCGACGGCTCCAACCCGGACCATATCGACAACGTCCTGCAGACCGAGATCGAGGCCACCACGGAGCGAATGACCCGGTCGGCCAACGTTCTGCGCCGGGCCGCCGAAGTGGCGCCCGCCATGGGCCTGATCGGCACGCTGGTCGGCCTGATCCAGATGCTGTCCACCCTCAACGACCCGAACAGCATCGGCCCGGCCATGGCGGTCGCCCTGCTGACCACGTTCTACGGCGCGATTCTGGCCTACATGGTCTTCGCGCCGATCGCGGCGAAGGTCGATCGGAACGCAGCCGACGAGCGGCTGATCCAGCAGGTCTATCTGGTCTGCGCGACGTCGATCGCCCGCCAGGAGAATCCGCGCCAGCTCGAGACCATGCTGAACACCGTGCTGCCGCCCCACCAGCGCATGACCTTCTACTCATGACAATGCCCATCGGAGTCCTCAGATGCGCCTGTTGATCGTCGGAACCCTGGAAGGCCACATCAGCGCGGCCGGCCAAATCGCGCTCCAGCGCGGCGCGAAGGTGAGCCACGTCGACGGTATCGAGGCGGGGCTGAAGATCCTGCGCGAGGGCCCCGGCGCCGACCTGACCATGGTCGATGTTCGCGAGCCGGTCGCCAAGATGCTGAAGCAGATGAAGCAGGAGCGGATCAACTGCCCGGTCGTCGCCTGTGGCGTCCAGTCCGATCCGGACGCCGCCGTCGCCGCGATCCGTGCAGGGGCCAAGGAGTACATGCCCCTGCCGCCCAATCCGGAGCTGATCGCCGCCATCCTGGCCGCCGTCGCCGAGGAACAGACCAGCGTCATCTTCCGCGATCCAATCATGGCCGGCGTCCTGAAGCTCGCCGATCAGATCGCGCCGTCGGATGCGAGCGTGCTGATCACAGGCGAGTCGGGAACCGGTAAGGAGGTTCTCGCCCGCTACGTCCATTCGAAGTCGCGCCGCGCCAACGACAAGTTCGTGTCGGTGAACTGCGCGGCGATCCCCGACAATCTCCTGGAGTCCGAACTGTTCGGCCACGAGAAGGGCGCCTTCACCGGTGCGGTCGCCAAGCGGATCGGTAAGTTCGAGGAGGCCGACGGCGGCACCCTGCTGCTGGACGAAATCAGCGAGATGGATATCCGCCTGCAGGCCAAGCTGCTGCGCGCCATCCAGGAACGCGAGATTGACCGGGTCGGCGGCAGCACGCCGGTCAAGGTGGACATCCGGCTGATCGCCACCTCGAACCGCGACCTGGAGCGCCATGTCCAGGAAGGGCACTTCCGCGAGGATCTCTATTTCCGGCTCAACGTGTTCAATCTCCAGCTTCCGGCCCTGCGCGACCGGCCGGGCGATATCCGCGCGCTGGCCGGGCATTTCGCCAAGAAATACGCCGAGGCCAACGCCATGCCGGAGCGACCGCTGACCGAAGCGGCGCTCGCCCGGCTCGAGACCCACACCTGGCGCGGCAACGTCCGCGAGCTCGAGAACACGCTGCACCGGGCGGTTCTGCTGGCCCATGGCGACGAGATCGATGTCGACGCTATCATGCTCACCGGCGAGGGCATGACGCCCGCCTCCCCGACCCCGGCTTTCGCCAGTGCTCCGCGCACGGAAGCGCCGGCGCAGGCCGCGCCGGAACCGGCATCGTCAGCACCCGCTGCGTCACCGGCCGAGGCCGATGCCGGCGGCGACACCGGGAGTCTGGTCGGCCGCACCGTCGCCGATGTGGAGCGCCATCTCATCATCGATACGCTGTCCCACTGCCTCGGCAACCGGACCCACGCGGCGAACATCCTCGGCATCTCGATCCGGACCCTGCGCAACAAGGTCAAGCAGTACACCGACGAGGGATACAACGTTCCCTCGCCGAGCGACCGGGTCGCAGGGTGATGGCGCTCGCGGTGCGCATGACGCGGACCGACACGACGGGACCGGCTGGCTGAACCATGGCTGACACCTCCAACCAACAGTCCGGCGGCGGCGGCGATCAGGGCGGCGGTTTCTCCCTGGCGTCGTTGAGCATGGAGAGCGTGACCAAGCGCGGCGACCTGATGCTGGCCGCCGGCGTGATCGCGATCCTGTCGGTCCTCATCCTGCCGATGCCGACCTGGCTGCTGGACTTCAGTCTGGCCATCAGCCTCGTGTTCTCGGTGCTGATCCTGATGACGGTGCTGTTCATCGAGAAACCGCTCCAGTTCAGCTCGTTCCCGACGATCCTGCTGATCGCGACCATGCTGCGGCTGTCGCTGAACCTGGCCTCGACCCGCCTGATTCTGGGCGAGGGTCACACCGGCCCCGATGCCGCCGGTCAGGTCATCCAGGCCTTCGGCAACTTCATGATGTCCGGCAACGCGGTGATCGGCGTGATCGTCTTCGCCATCCTGGTGCTGGTGAACTTCATCGTCATCACCAAGGGCTCCGGCCGTATCGCCGAGGTTTCGGCCCGGTTCAGCCTGGACGCCATGCCCGGCAAGCAGATGGCGATCGACGCCGACCTGTCGAGCGGCCTGATCAACGAGGATCAGGCACGCAACCGGCGCGAGGAACTGACCTCCGAGAGCAGCTTCTACGGCTCCATGGACGGTGCGTCGAAATTCGTGCGCGGCGACGCCATCGCCGGCCTGCTGATCACCATCATCAACGTGGTCGGCGGCATGATCATCGGCATGGCGCAGAACGACCTGTCGTTCTCCGAGGCCGCCAATACCTACACGATCCTGACCGTCGGCGACGGGCTGGTAAGCCAGATCCCCGCCCTGATCGTCTCGACCGCCGCCGGTATGCTTGTCACCAAGGCCGGGACCGAAGGCTCCGCCGACAAGGCGGTGTTCGGCCAGCTCGGAGGCTATCCCAAGGCCCTGTGGATGAGCGCGGGGCTGATGGTCATCATGGCAATGCTGCCCGGCATCCCGATTGTCCCGTTCCTGCTGATCGCCGGCCTGACCGGCGGCGCCGCCTACTTCCTGTGGCGCCAGACGGAGAATGCCGCACAGCGCGAGATCGAGGAGGCCCAGGTCGAGGCCGCGGCCCCGCCGCCGGAGGAGCCGATCGGCTCGGCCCTGCATATCGACCTGATCCGCCTGGAGCTCGGCTACGGGCTGCTGCCGCTGATCAACGAGGCGACGGAAGGCCAGCGGCTCACCGATCAGATCAAGGCGCTGCGCCGGCAGTTGGCCGTCGAGAGCGGCTTCATCATGCCGCAGGTGCGGATCCAGGATAACCTTCAGCTCGGCGCGAACACCTACGTCATCCGGATCAAGGAGATCGAGGTCGGCACCGGCGAGCTCCGCCCGAACCGGCTCCTCGTCATGGATCCGAGCGGCGGGCAGATCGACCTGCCCGGCACCGCCACCCGGGAGCCGACCTTCGGCCTGCCGGCCATGTGGGTGGCGCCGGAGAACCGCGAGGAGGCCCTGTTCAAGGGCTATACGGTCGTCGACCCGGCCACGGTGATCACGACGCACCTGACCGAAACCATCCGCGACCATATGTCGGAGCTCCTGTCCTACGGCGAGACCCAGAAGCTGCTGGACGAACTCGCGGACGAGCATCAGAAGCTGGTGGCCGACATCATCCCGAGCCAGATCTCCCTCGGCGGATTGCAGCGGGTGCTTCAGAGTCTCCTGACCGAGCGGGTGTCGATCCGCGACCTGCCCACGATCCTCGAAGGGGTGGGCGAAGCCGCCGGGTACAGCCGCAACGTCTCCACCATCACCGAGCATGTCCGCTCCCGCCTGGCCCGCCAGATCAGCGAGTCCCAGGCCGGCGAGGACGGGGTCATCCCGCTGGTCACCCTGTCGCCCGAATGGGAGCAGGCCTTCGCCGAGAGCATGGTCGGTCAGGGCGACGACCGGCAGCTCTCGATGGCGCCGAGCCGGCTGCAGCAGTTCATCACCACGGTGCGGCACCAGTTCGACAAGTACACGGCGATGGGGGAGCAGCCGGCGCTGCTGACCTCGCCGGCGATCCGGCCGTATGTGCGCTCGATCATCGAGCGGTTCCGGCCGCAGACCGTGATAATATCGCAGAATGAGATACATCCTAAGGCGAAGATCCGGACACTGGGCCAGATCTAGAACGCCGGCGCGGATGACGGAGACTACCCGGCGGGCGACACCGGACCGGGGCGGAGAGTGAGCGGGGCAACGAGTAGGGCATGCGCCTAAAGACCTTCACCGCACCCTCGATGAACGAGGCCATGCAGCTCGTGAAGACCCATCTCGGGCCGGAGGCGATCATCGTCTCGACCCAGAAGGGAGAGGGTGGGATCGGCGTGCGCCTGACCGCCGCCATCGAGGCGCCCGAGGACGAGGACGTCTGGGACTACGACGACGATCAGACCGACCCGATCGACGAGATCGTCGAGGCCCTGTCCCATCACAACGTCTCGGCCGAGCTCTCGGAGAAACTCACCCGCATCGCCAGTTCGCTGGATGCCGACGATGCCAAACTGGCGCTCGCCGGGGCGCTCGACCAGCACTTCAAGTTCCAGCCGCTGCCGGTCACCGGACGGCGCCCCATCGTGCTCGTCGGCCTGCCCGGCGCGGGGAAGACCGTCACCACCGCGAAGCTCGCCACCCGACAGGTCATGAAGAAGAAGCCGGTGAACGTGATCACGACGGACACGGTGCGCGCCGGCGGCTTCGACCAGCTCGAGGCCTTCACCCGCCTGCTCAAGGTCGACCTGCAGACGGCCGGCACCACCGACGAGCTGAGCGACGCCGTCGCCGCGAGCGCCCCCGGCACGCTGACGCTGGTCGACTGCGCCGGCGGCAACCCGTTCGATCCCGAGGAGCTGGAGAACCAGCGCCGTCTGGTCGAGGGGCTGGATGCCGAGATGGTGCTGGTCATGGCGGCCGGAACCGATCCGCTGGACGCGGTCGATCAGGCTCGCGCCTATGCCCGGATCGGCGCGCGCCGGCTGATCGCCACCCGGCTCGACATCGCCCGCCGTCTGGGCTCGATCCTGGGCGCGGCCGATGCCGGTCGCCTCGCCTTCGCCGAGGTCGGCATCGGCTCCGGCGTCGCCGACGGGCTCGGGCCGCTCAATCCCGTGTCTCTGGCGCGACTCTTGCTTCCCAACGAGCACTCGGCGCGCGAGGAGGCGGCGGAATGACAATTAGGAAAGGACCAGCAATGGTTCCCTCGGATGCTCCCGCCGCATCGGGCGGCAAGCTTCAGAAGGCGGCGAACCTGATCGCGGTGGCCTCCGGAAAGGGCGGCGTCGGCAAGACCTGGTTTTCCGTCACGCTCTGCCACGCCCTGTCGCGGATGGGCCGCAAGGTCTTGCTGTTCGACGCGGATCTCGGCCTTGCCAACGTCGATATCCAGCTCGGCCTGATGCCCCAGCGCGACCTCGGCGGCGTGCTCTCCGGCCGCCTGACCCTGGCCCAGGCCAAGGTCCGATACGACGACGGCAAGTTCGACATCATCGCGGGCCGGTCCGGTTCCGGCAATCTCGCCCAGCTTCCGACCGCCAAGCTCGCCGGCCTCGGCACCGAACTGGTCCAGATGTGCGCCGGCTACGATAACGTGGTCATGGATCTGGGCGCCGGCCTCGACCGCACCGTGCGCATGCTGGCGTCGCGCGCCGGCACCTGCCTGGTCGTCACCACGCCCGAACCGACCTCGCTGACCGACGCCTACGCCTTCGTGAAGGTCGCGCTCGGCGCCGACAGCAAGGCCGACGTCCGGGTCGTCGTGAACACGGCCGAGACCCGCGGCGAGGGCCTGAAGACCTACGAGACCCTGCGCAAGGCGTGTCAGAACTTCCTCCATGTGACGCCGCCGCTCGCCGGGGTGATCCGGCGCGACCGCAAGGTCTCGGACTCCATCCGCGCCCAAATCCCGCTGCTGACCCGCGCCCCGACCTCGGACGCCGGCAGCGACGTCGAGCGGATCGCCGACGGGCTGATCCACGGCAATGGCGACTGACGGACAGCGACATCGCCCGGGAGAGGCTGACCGCGCAGCGATGGGCCAGGCACGATGACTGACGGGGCCTCTCCGCCCCCGCCCCCCTCCCCGCCGGGCTCCGGCACGCCGGCGGCGGGACGCCCGTCTGCTCCAAACCCGTCTGCTCCAAACCCGTCTGCCCCAAATCAGGCGCCACAGGGCAAGGCGGGCCAGCCGCCCCCGAACCAGGGCCAGGCAAACCAAGCATCGCCGAACCAGCCCCCGCCGAACCAGACGCCACCGAACCAGACCGCACAGGCTCGGACGGCGCCGGCGAGCAGCAACGCCCAGGCGCAGCAGCCGCTTCCCCCCGACCTGGCGCGGGCCCAACCCGGCACAACGGTCGAGGCTGAAGCGGTCTCCCGGAACAGCGACGGCAGCGTGACGATCCGCACCGCCCAGGGCGACATCCGCGCCGACCTCGCCCGCGCCCAGGTGGCGGAGCTTCTGAACGCCGGGACCCGCGTCACCGTTGAGCTGCGCAATCCCACCGCCAACCCGCCGCAGCTCGTGGTCACCGTGCGCGGCGGGACGGCGCTCCAGCCTGCGGTCTCCACCGGCGCGAGCGCCCCCGCCCCGACCGTTCCGCTCACGGTCGGGCGGATTCTTCAGGCCGTGGCCGTACCCGGTGCCGGGTCGGGCTCCCCAGCAACGGGAGCCTCGGCGCAGGGCGGTGCGGTGGCCGCTCAGACAGCGTCCCCGATTCCGGGAGCCGCCCCGGCAACGGGCAACCCGGCGCCGGCGGCATCCGGGTCAGCAGGACAGGCGCCCACCGCACCGGCGGCCGTGCCGCAAGGGACGCCCCAGCAGGCACCGGCGGGCGGCACCGGCGGACCCGCCCCAGCCCCGGCCACATCCGCGCCGGGCACCCCGACACCGACCGCTACCAACCCAGCAGCCTCTACGCCGCCCCCCCCGACGCCGGCCGCCGGGCAAGCGGCACCGCAGCAGATCCCCACTCCGAGTGCCCTTGCGGTGCAGTCGGCCTATCGCAACGCCCTCGGCCTCACCGGGCGGGCGCCCCAGGCCCCGCCACTCCCCAACGTTGGCGCCGCGCCCGCGGCCGCTGCGGGACAGACAGCATCCGCGCCCCCCGCGACCGGACAGGCTGCGGGCGGCGGACTCGCCGCAGCGACGGCCCCGTCTCCCGGCGCCGGCCCACAGCTTCCCGTCGGCGCCGTCGTCACGGTCCGGGTTCTCGCCACCGGCGAGGAGGCCGCCCGGTTCGTCGGCGCGCGCCAGACGACGGCTCCCGTCCCTGGAGCGGCCGGCCAGGGTCAGACCCCCGGCGGGTCGGTGCTGGCCGGAACCGTGACGGGCGTCACCCAGTCCGGCCGTCCGGTCGTGGCGACGCCCTTCGGCCATCTGGCGATCAACGCGACCAGCGACCTGCGGATCGGCGACCGGGTCGCGCTCGACGTGCTGGCAAGCCGGGTCGGCGATACGCCGACGGCGGAGCGCCCGGCCCCGCTCTCGGTCCTGGCGCGGGAGTGGCCGGCCCTGGACGGGGCCATGCGGGCGCTGCAGGAGGCCCTCGGGCCCCAGGCGGCCGCCCAGATCACCCAGGCCATGGTCCGCCCCTCGCCGCAGATGACCGCGGCGATGATGTTCTTCATGGCGGCGCTGAAGGCGGGAGACATGCGCTCCTGGTTCGGGAACGACGCCTCGCGGGCCCTGGAGAACGCCGGGCGCGGCGGACTGCTGTCGACGCTGGCGGAGGACTTCCAGACGTTGCAGCGGGCGGCCGAGCCGTCCGAGAGCGGCTGGCGCGCCTTCCTGATCCCGCTCGTCGGCGACGAGAAGCGGCCGATCCGCATCCTGACCCGGGGTCGACGCGGACGCAAGGACGGCAAGGACGGCGGGAATGCCGACGGCACGTCGTTCCTGGTCGACCTGGAGCTGTCCCGCATCGGCCCGTTCCGCCTGGACGGTCTCGTCCGAGACGATCTGGTCGATCTCTGGATCCGGACGACGAAGCCGTTGCCGCCGATGATCCGCCATGACATCAAGGCGCTGTTCGACGGCGCCCTGGACCGGACCGGTATTCAGGGCCGCCTCGCCTTCAAGGCGACGCCCGTGCTGCCGCCCCTGCCCGTGGCCGATCTTCAGGCCGGCGCGGCCGGCGACACGGAGTCGCTCTTCGCCTGACCGTCCGAGACGAAGGAGCCTCCATGGGCCTGCCGACCGCCATTCTGTTCGACCTGGACGACACGCTGATCTCCGCCCACCTGCACCCGCGCAAGGCGTGGTCCAAGGCCCTGGAGACACTGGACGGCGGGCTGCCCGGCACGACCGCGACCGAGGACGCCGCCGCCGCGATCCATTCCGCCGCCCGCTGGTACTGGTCGGACCCCGAGCGCCACCGGGTCGGGCGACTGGATATTCTCACCGCGCGCAAGACGATCCTCGGCAAGGCCTTCGACGGCATGGGCTGGTCCGAGGACGCCGACCTGATCGACCGGCTGGGCCGCCACTTCACCGAGCAGCGGCGGCGCGACACGAAACTGTTCCCCGACGCGGTCGAGACCCTGGAGGGCTTGTCCCAGCGGGGCGTGAAACTCGGGCTGATCACCAACGGCAACGCGGTCGAGCAGCGCGCCAAGGTCGATCGCTTCGACCTGGCCCGGCACTTCGAGCACGTCCAGATCGAGGGAGAGGTCGGCGTCGGCAAGCCTGAGGAGCGGGCCTATGCCCTGGCGCTGGAGAAACTGGGGACACGGGTCGAGGAGACCTGGATCATCGGCGACAACCTGGACTGGGAGGTGATCGTCCCCCAGCGTCTCGGCTTCTACTCGATCTGGCGGGACCCGATCGGCAAGGGCCTGCCCGAGGGGACGAGTGCGAAGCCCGACCGGATCGTCACCCGGCTGGCCGACCTGCTGGGGAGCTGAAAAGCGAACGGGGGCGCAGCGGCGCCCCCGTCCCGTGCCGGATCGGTCCGGCCTGTGCTGCGGTGCCGCTCAGGCGGCAGCCTTCTCCTGAACCGCCTTCAGGATCGTCTGCGGCGAGCTCTCCCCATAGGGATCGGTCTCGCACTGGTCGGAGTAGCCCGGCTCCTCGAACCACATCTCGACGACACCGTCGTTGATGACGGCGGCGTAGCGCCAGGAGCGCATGCCGAAGCCGAGGTTATCCTTGGCGACCAGCATGCCCATCTTGCGGGTGAACTCGCCCGACCCGTCCGGGATCAGGGTCACGTTCTCGACGCCCTGGGACTTGCCCCAGGCGTTCATCACGAAGGCGTCGTTCACCGACATGCAGTAGATGCCGTAGATGCCGGCGGCCTGGAAATCGCCGAAGAGCTTCTCGAAATCCGGAAGCTGGAAGGTCGAGCAGGTCGGCGTGAACGCGCCCGGGAGCGAGAACAGCACGACGCGCTTTCCCTTGAAGTAGTCGTCGCTCGACACATCCTGCCAGCGATACGGATTCGGGCCCTCGATGGACTCGTCGCGCACGCGGGTCTTAAACGTCACGGACGGAACCTTGCGGCCGATCATGTTGCCCTCCATTCGGTGGTGAAGTCGCGCGGTACCGGGAGCCGATACCGGATTGGAAACGGTCTAGCCCCGATCCCGCCGCGGGTCGAGCCTAGAATTGCCGCACCGCACAAAATCGAACACGCCGCTGTAAATTATTGATCAAGTGACACTTTCCTTAAGGAAAGAAATCGGCGCTTTCCCTCGAAGCGGTATCTATGTGGCGCTGCAACATTTCGACACCTTTTGGAACGTCCCGCTCCGCCGCCGCCCGGACCATCGCCCGGTGATCCTCCTGGGACATCCGGTCCCGGCCCAGCTTCGCCAGGTGGAATCGCAGGTAGCGGTCGTGTTCGACGAGTTGGCGCTCGACGAGCCGGAGCAGCTTCGGACTGCCCGCCCGGGCATAGAGCGACATGTGGAACCGACGGTTCAGTTCGCCCAGACGGCCGTGCTCCGGTTCCCGGTCCATATCCGCGACGAGATCCTCAGCGCGGTCCAGATCCTCCCGGGTCAGGTTGGGAATCGACTGGGCGAAGGCCACGGGCTCCAGGGCGCGCCGGATCAGGTAGGTGTCCGCCTGATCGCGCGCGGAGATCTCGGCGACCACCGCCCCCTTGTGCGGCGTGAACTCGAGCAACGCCTCCGCCTCGAGCTGCCGCAACGCCTCGCGAACGGGCATCCGGCTGACATCGAAGGCCGCGGCGAGCGCTTCCTGCCGGAGCGGCGTCCCGGGCGGGATACCCCCGTCCAGGATGGCGCGCCGAAGGGCCCGATACACGAACTCCGACGCGGTTCGCGGACGCTCGCCCATCCGGGCCGCGAGAGCGACGAAATCGAACCCGTCTTCCATGTTCCCCACCACCCATCCGACTGTTGATTGGATCCAATATTCAGCCTACGCTTCCCGCCGGCCGTGTCAAACACCGCCGCCCTCCTGTCCGAAGGAAGCCGTGATGTCCGATGCCGGCAGCGCGCCCGCCCAAACGCCCCGACCGGTCTCCGTCGTCGTCCCGGTCTCCGCCGGCCTGCTCACCGCGATCGTCGGCTTCGCCAGCTCGTTCGCCGTCGTCCTCGCCGGCCTCCAGGCCGTGGGCGCGACCCCAGCGCAGGCGGCGTCCGGTCTGATCGCCCTGTCGGCGGGCCAGGGACTGCTGATGCTCGTCCTCGCCTGGCGGTCGAGACTGCCGCTCAGCTTTGCCTGGTCGACTCCCGGCGCGGCCCTCCTCGTTTCCACCGGCCTGCCCGAGGGCGGGTTCCCCGAAGCGGTCGGCGCGTTTCTGGTGGCGGCGGGCCTCATCACCGTGGCCGGTCTCTGGCGGCGCTTCGGCCGGGCGGTCGAGGCCATCCCCGCCAGCCTGGCGAGCGCGATGCTGGCCGGCGTGCTCCTGAACCTGTGCCTCGCCCCCATCCGCGCCGTAGAGGCGTTCCCCTGGCAGGCAGCGGCCATCATCCTGGTCTGGGCCGTGACGTTGCGGTTCGCCCGCCTCTACGCGGTGCTGGCCGCGGTTCTGGCGGCCGCGGTGGTCATCCCGCTGTCGACCCCGCTCCCGGCCGGCGTCTTCGATGCCGCGTGGCCGGTTCCTGTCTTCGTTCTACCGGTCTTCAACCTGGATTCGGCGATCGGCATCGCCCTGCCGCTGTTTCTGGTGACCATGGCCTCGCAGAACATTCCAGGTCTCGCGGTGCTGAACGCCAACGGGTACCGGCCGGCCGCCTCACCGCTGTTCGTGGCGACCGGCGGCACCAGCATCGTCACCGCCCTTTTCGGCGGCCACATGCTGAACCTGGCGGCGATCACCGCCGCCCTGTGCGCCGGGCCGGACGCCCATCCGGACCCGAAGAAGCGGTACATCGCGTCCCTGACAGCGGGCGGCTCCTACATCGTCATCGCGCTCGTTGCCGGCATCGCCGCCGCCTTCGCCACCGCCTCGCCGCCGCTGTTGATCCAGACCGTCGCCGGCCTCGCCCTCCTCGCCAGCCTCGCCGGCGCGGCATCGGCGGCCCTGTCCAAACCGGAAGAACAGGTGCCCGCCATCGTCACCTTCGTGACCACCGCGTCCGGCCTGTCGCTGTTCGGGATCGGTGCCGCGTTCTGGGGTCTGCTGGCGGGGGGCGCGATGCTGGCGCTGCTGAACCTGCGGCGCTGACCGGACAGCCGACGGCGCCTGCTATCAGCTTCCGGTCGCGATCCGATGCGCCATGCGCACGACGTCGACGGCGTCGACCAGGCGCGCGACGTAGTGATCGCGGGGCGAGAAAGCGGCCGGCCCCTCGCCGCGGAAATTCTTTTCGATGGTGTCCAGCATGCGGTTGAGCCGCCGCCGGTGGAGGCCCAGCGACCGCTGGAGCGGATCGGCCAGAACGCCGGCGAAGGCGGCGACGATCGCGCCGACGGCCGCCAGCGACGCCACCGTCGTGCCGATCATCATGGTACCCGCCGTCGCCGGAAAGGCGCCGTACCAGGCGCTGCCGATCGTGGCCCCCAAGGGGAAGGTCGAGATCGCCATCTTCTGCGCCATCATCCCGGCGAGAAGCGGCCCGAGGGTCCACACACTCGGCGTGAGCTGATGCGCGGCCGCGTAGCCGACGCCGGTCGACACCATCGCGCCGACGAGGTCGGAGGCGGCCGCCCGGGTTCCGGTATAGGCGTACAGGGTCTCCTCGATCCGGCGCCGCACCTCCGGATCCTCCGCATGGCGGGCGATCTCCGCCAGGGGTTCGCCCAACGCATGGTGCAGACGGGGGTCGGCGAACATCGCCTCGGCAAGGGCGTCGCGGGTGGAAATCCTGTCCGCGTCGCTAAAGGGAAGTTCGAGAAACTCCGTCCACAGCCGCCATTCCAATTCGCGGTCCACCGACGTCCGCATCAGCAGGCGACGGGTCTTCATCCAGTGACCGGCCTGACGGGCGCCGAGCCGCCCGACAACCATTCCCGACAGGTTCACCAGGAGCTGGGGCGGCACCAGGGCCACATTGACCGGCGCCCGCAGCAGGTCCATGCCGAACGCCGCGCGGTGCAGACGGGCTGAGCCTTTCCACCCGTAATGGGTGTCGATGAACCCGTCGATCCGGTCGCGCCGGCTGCCGATATAGCGGTCGATGGCATCATCCACCACCGACCGGGCGGTCGATGGGTCGAAGGGCAGCGTTGCGGCGGCGTCGGTCGGCAAATTCTGCATCTTCCTTAGATGGCGAGCGGGTCGGCGGGATCAACGGCCTACGTTTATTACATCGCTATTTCATAAAATACTAACAATCCCAATGAGTTGCAATTCTGCGGGGTTGGCCTAAGCTTTGCTCCGGTATCCGCGTAGCGCGCGGAGTGGGGCATGGTCGGCAAGCAGGAAATCTTCGAGATCCATCTTCAGCGGGACGGCCGCTGGTTGATCGATTCGAGTGCCGACAGCCAGGCCGAAGCCGAGGACATCGCCAAGAAAGCCTTGAACAGACAAGGCGTTTCCGGCGTGAAGGTCGTCAAGGAGACGACCCGCGGCAGCACCGCCCGCGAGCAGGTCCTGTTCGAGCGGACCCGGTCCAGCACCGGCAGCGACAAGATCTTCGTGGCAGACGTGAACGAGGCGCCGGTCTGCGACGACGCGGAGGATCTCTACGGGATCGGCGGCCGCCAGGTGCTCAACCGGCTGTTCAGGACCTATCTGGACAAGAACGGCGTCACCGCCACCGAGGTGATGCACGAATTTCGGGAACTGAAGCGCCTCGTCGACGCCGATACGCTCGTCATGTCGGGCATCGGCAAGGTCTCGACCCTTCAGGCCAAGCTCTACCCGGATATCGGCGACGCCTCGGCCCGACGGGATGCCCTGTTCGGTTTCCTGGACGCGCTGACCGAGCGGGCGCGGGATGCGGCGGCGAAGAAGCTACCGCTGATCCGTCAGGAAGGGTTCGAGCGCGCGATCGACAAGATCACCGACAGCGCGGACGGTCCGGACTGCGCCTTCCTGATCCGGCTCGCCGTCGCCCGCGAACTGGTGCAGGAGCGGTCTTACTTCGCCAAGCTCGGGCAGACGGTCGATTGGGCGGTGCCCTGCGAGGCCGAGGCGGGCCGCGCGGTCGCCGACACCTTCATTTCGGACACGCTCTGCAATCCGGAAACGCTTCAGGACCTGCTGGGGGCCCGGAACAGCCTCGGCTCGGCCCTCGGCGCCCTGGTCTCCCTGGCCCAGGGCTCCCTCGAGGTGGAGACGGACGGCAAACCGGACGACGCGCCGGAAGCCGTGGCCGGCCGGCTCGTCGGCCTGTTCGCTAAAGGCGCCCTGCCGGACAGCAGCGTCGTCCTGGTCGACCGGGTCCGGCGGCAGGTGGCGGGCAAGCAGCCGCTGTCCCAGAGCGGCAGCGACGAGGAGGCGGACGCCCTGAAAGAACTGATCGACACGCTGATGCCGGAGGACACGCTGCTCGGCGGCGACGGCATGGCCGAGGCGCTGACCCACCGGCAGTCGCGGATTCTGAACCGGGGCGGGACCAACGGACTGCGTGAGGCGACCGGGCGACTGCTGCCGGTTTTCGGCGATCCGGTGCGCAAGGCGGCCTATCTGATCGACCTCTCCCGGAGCGGCCTTGCCGACACCATCGGCGACGAGATCACGATGCAGATCGAAGGGCTGTTCCTGCGGCCCGATTCCGTCAAGCAGATCGTCCGCGACGACCGGCCGCCGAACAAGAAGATGCAGACCGTGACGGCGGTCTACCGCAAGTTCCAGGAGTCGGAGATCGACGCGACGCTCAAGGGTCGGATCGTGGCGCGGTTGGACGACCTGCTGGCGCGCTACATCACCGAAGACAAGATCCTGGACCGGGTCGACGATCCGAACCGGCCCCTGCATGTCCGCGCCTTCATGCTGCTCGCCATGTGCAGCCCCGACATGCTGCCTGAGGGCCAGGCCTCGAAGCTCGCGCGGCAGATCGTCGTCAAGCACCTCCGCCGGAAGAACTTCGAGGACGAACTGGTCGCCCAGGTCCCCGTGGCGGAGAAGGAGCGCGTGCTGCGCGACTTCCACGTCCAGCTCCACCGCTGCGGATTCATGCAGTAAGGGCCTTGGCGCCCCGGTTCAGGGGTCAAAAGGGTTGTTGCGCAGCCACTCCCTCAGCTGCCGCTCGCCCACAAGGCAGTCATAGCTTCGAACCGGATACGCGCGGAGACCGCTGCCCGGCTGCCGGCGCGGCGCCAGATCCGCGATCTCCAGCACCAGCTTTCGGCGGATCGCGCGGCCGAAATCGGCGAAACCGTCAGCGGCGAGCACGAAGGCCCCGGGGCCGGTGATGACGCACTCCTCGAAATAGATGTCCAGATCCTCGAGCACCGGAAAACCTTCCGGTCCCGGCTGATTGTTCAGGATCACAAGGCCGTTCACGCCGACCCCGGCGGCCGACGCCCGCTCGCGGGCCGTGAGCACGGGCATCCCGTTGTTGTTCGGGCCGTCCCCGGAGATATCGATGATCCGCCGCGCGCCGGAGAACCCGTTGGCCTCGAACATCGGCAGGACATGCTCGATGACGCCGCTGATCGAGGTGCGCTGCCCGGTCTGCGGCCAGCTCCGGTCAAGGTCCGCGAGAAAGGCGTCCGCCGCCGCACGACCGTCGATCAGGCGCCAGTCGACCACCGTCCGCGCGGTGCCGGCGCCGGCCCATTCCACATAGGCGAGGGCGATCCGGCCGAGCGGTCCCGCCGTCACCGCGAGGATGACCTCGTCGCTGGACAGGGCGGCGCGGTAGCCGTCGCGCTGCAGCATGGTCTCTTCGACGTCGATGGAGCCGGAGGTGTCCACCGCCAGCACGAGTTCCAGGTCCACCGCCTGCTGCGCCCGCGCGTTGCCGGCGGCCTGAACGGTGGCCAGAAGGGCAAACGCCAGAATCGCGGCGGGGGCCTTCAGGACGAGGGAAATGGCGCTGACCATCGGGTCATTGCACGCGACACCGACCGGGCTGTCCAGGCGGAAGCGTTGCAGAGCCGCATCGGGCCTTCCTACTCGACCAGCGCCGCCAGTTCCTCGACCGTGACCGGCTTGGCGGGCGGGCGGATATTGAAGTAGCCGACCTCGCCCGGCGAGACGGATCGGGCCCGGGCCATCACCTCGGTGACGGTGTGCCCGCACATGCGGCCCTGACATGGCCCCATCCCGGCCCGCGTATAGGCTTTGAGCTGATTCGGCCCCTGGGCATGGCCGGCCACCTTGCGCAGATCGGCGGCGCGCACCTCCTCGCAGCGGCAGACCACGGCGTCGTCCGCCATCCGTCCGATCCAGTCGGGCGGGGGGAACATCGTGTCGAGAAAGCCCCGCAGCCAGCGCTGCCCAGTGAGCCGATCCAGATCCGGCCGGACCCGGAAATCCCGCTCCGACTCGGCGATCCGGCCCAGCGCGTGGGCGATCGCCACCGCGGCAACCCGGCCCGACGCCTCCGCCGCGTCGGCACCGAGAATGCCGCCGCCGTCGCCGGCGATGTGGATCCCCTCGACACTGCTGGCGCCGTAATCGTCCAGCGCCGGGCGGAAACAGCGCTGGCGGCCGTCCCAGACATGCCGCGCGCCGACCAGCCGGGGAAGCTGCGGGTTCGGGATCACGCCCTCGTGCAGGGCCAGGGTATCGGCCTCGATCTCTCGGCTCCGCCCCGAGGAGTCGGTGAAACACACATGCCGGAGCCTGTCCTCGCCCTCGGCGCGGATGTCGGTCACGCCGGTCCAGAGGGCCTGCGCCGCGTGGCGACAGGCACGGCGGAGCCGCAAGCCCTTGGCCATCGTCCGCCATGCGCCGGCGACCGCGAGCGGCAGACGCGGGAGCGCCCGGCCGAGGGTGCCCGGCGGCGCGGTGTCGAGGATCGCCTCGACCCGGATGCCGGCACCCATGTACTGGGCCGCCAGCAGCATCAGCAGCGGTCCGCTTCCGGCGAGGACGATCGATCCCTGCGGATAGACGGCCGACTGCTTCAGCACCGTCTGCAGCGCGCCGACCGTCGTCACGCCCGGCAGTGTCCAGCCGGGGATCGGCACTGGCCGCTCCATCGCCCCGGTCGCCAACAGCAGCGCACGGGCATTGGTCCGCCGGGCTTTCCCCTCTTCGGAGCACACGACCTGGCGGCCGTCGGTGCGGGACATCGGGCCGATATGCCAGACCGTCGATCCCTGTCGTCGCTCGATATCCGACGCTCTCCGAGCCAGATCGCGGCCGCGCGCGTAGTCCGCGCCAAGAAAGGCGAGGTCAGCGGGCCGATACGCGCAGACACGTTCCGCGTTCCGGTAGATCTGACCGCCGGCCGCCGGCTGCTCATCGAGGACCAACACGTCCAGCCCGAGGGACCGCGCGGCCACCGCCGCGCTCAACCCGGCGGGTCCGGCGCCGACGATCACCAGATCGCGGATTCCGTCCGTCATGCCTCCCCCCGGTCGGTCGACACCCGCATCCCGTCGCGGACCGCGACCAGACAGGCCTGACGGTCGGCAACCCCGTCGACCTCGACGAGGCATTCGAAGCACACACCCATCTGGCAGAAGGGCGCGCGTGGCGCCCCCGAGACGGCGGAGCGACGCAGGGGCAGCCGGCCGGCGGCCAGCAGCGCCGTTGCCACCGTGTCGCCGTCCCGGGCCGCGACGCGCTCACCGTCGACCGTCAGCGTGACGGTGGGCAGCTTGGTCGGGCCGGGCAGTCGGCGGTAGCTCATCGGGCGGCCTCGGGACGCTCGCCGCTGGCGACCAGCGCGCCCAGGCCGATCAGGATCAGGCCCGACACCCGGTCCTGCCAGCGCGCGATCCACGGATTGGTCGACAGCTTGCGCGCCACCGCCCCGGAGGCGAAGGCGACCAGGACGTCGCACGGGATGGCGGTCACGACGACGATCAGGCCGAGCAGGAGGCTCTGCATGACCACGGACCCACTCGCCGGATCGATGAACTGCGGCAGCAAGGCGAGAAAGAACAGGGCGGTCTTCGGGTTCAGGGCCTCGACCAGAATGCTCTCGCGGTAGATGCGGCGCATCGGCTTTGCCGGCGCCCTTTCCACGCAGCCGAGAGCCGAGCCGGCGGAGATCAGATGCTGGAGACCAAGCCAGACCAGGTAGGCCGCGCCGACCCATTTCAGAACGGTGAACGCCTCCGCCGACGCGAGCACGATGGCGGACAGGCCGAGAGTCGCCGCCGCCACATGGCCGAGTGCGCCCGTGAACAGCCCGGCGGCCGCCACCAGACCGGCGCGCGGCCCCTGGCTCATGCTGCGGGCCATGACGTAGAGGTTCGAGGGCCCCGGCGACAGATTCAGCACGACCGCGGCGACGGTGAAGACGATGAGGGTATCGAGCGACGGCATGTCCGCTATCCTCGTGCGGTGAAACGTCGGGAATGGAACGGCGCGAAAAGCTCCGCCAGGGTGCCGTCCAGGATCGTCGGCGCCAGGTCGAGGGCGTGGGCCGCCGCCAGGGTCACGCCGCTGTGGCAGGTCACGACGAAGGCGCCGGGGCAGGTCTCGCTCTCGGCGTAGATCGGAAACCCGTCCGGCGACATCACGCGCAGGGCCGCCCATGTCCGCACGATCCGCGCGCCAGCCAAGGCCGGGACCAGCCGCCGCGCCCGCGCCGCCAGACGCGCCGAGGTCTCGATATCCAGCTCCGTGCTGTCGGCGGAGCGGTCGTGGCTGGCGCCGATCATGATCGACCCTTCCTCCGTCTGGCGCAGCCGGGCCATCGGGTGGCGGAAGAGCGTCGGCATCCGCTGCGTCACCAGTATCTGTCCCCGGTCCGGTGCCGTCGGTACGTCCAGCCCGACCATCGGAGCGAGCCGCCCGTTGCCGAGCCCGGCGGCCAGGACGACGCGGTCCGCTTCCACCCTGCCCTGGGTTGTCTCCAATACGAAGCCGTCGCCACCGTGGCGGACCCGCTCCACCTTGTGGTCGAGGCGGTGGTCGACCCCGTGGCGCGCCATGCCGGCATGAAGGCCGCGCAGCAGGTAGAGAGGGCTGACATGGCCGTCATGGGGACAGAAGCTCGCGCCGGCGATATCGGGGCCGAGGGCGGGCTCGAGGTCCCGCGCCTCGGCGGCGGAGATCATCCTCACGTCGTTCGCGCCGACGCCAGGCTGATTGTGCATCCGCTTCAGCGAGAGCTCCGCTTCCGCGTATTCCGCCTCGTCGAGGCAGGCTTCGATGCCGCCAGGCTGGCGCAGGCCGACATCCACGCCCTCCTCCTCGGCGAGGGCCGCGGCGAGCTCGGGCCAGATCTCCGCACTGCGCCGACTCCAGGCCGCATATTCATGCATGCCGTCGCCCTTGCCCTGGACCCAGACCAGGCCGAAGTTCCCGCGGCTCGCCCGCAGGGCGTCGTCGCCTTCGTCCAGCACGGTCACGCGCGCTCCGGCCCGTGCAAGCCCCCAGGCGACGGCGGCGCCGACCAGCCCCCCGCCGATGACGGCGACGTCGCTCACGGCCGTCCCGTCAAAGGAAGGCTTCCAGGGCGTCCTGCTGCTTCTTTGCGAAGCCGACGATCACCTCGCCGTCCTCGGTCTCGAATACCGGGCGCTTGATCAGCGCCGGGTTGGCCTGCAGAAGCGAAATGGCGCTGTCGTCGCTCTCGGCGGCGGCCTGCATCTCCGGCGGCAGGCCGCGCCACGTGGTGCCGCGCCGGTTGATCAGGACGTCGCCGCCCACGGCCGCCAGCCAGGCGGTGATCTGCACGTCCGTCAGCCCGTCGGCCCGCACGTCCTTGAAAGCGAAGGTCGCGCCCTTTCCCTCGAGCCAGGTCCGCGCCTTCTTGCAGGTATCGCAGTTCTTCAGACCCCAGACGGTGATCACAGTCCACTCTCCCAGTCGTCGATCATGAGAAGCATCGCTTCCAGACAATGCGCGGCGAGGTGCTTGCAGCGGTCCGGCGACCAGCCGATCTCGGGCATCGGGTTGTTCGCCGTGTCCTTGAACGGCATCTCCAGCGTCATCGCCGGACAGCGGAAGGTATTGGCGATATGCCCGGTCGAGGTTGTCAGGTTGCCCTTGCCGGGAGAGGCCTTGGGGTAGCCCCGCTCCGTCTGGAAGTCGGGTGTCAGACGGGCAAGCTCGCCGCGGAACCGGTCGAGCGGTGCCAGGTGAGCCGCCGTGACGTCGGGCACACCCTCGTATCCGGCGATGAAGTTGTAGGGCAGCCCCTCGTCGCCATGGGCGTCCAGGCACATGGCGACACCGGTCTCCTCCATCCGGCGGATGACGTGGAAGACCTCCGGGCTCTTCTCCAGGCTCGGCGCCTTCCACTCGCGGTTCAGGTTGGTCCCGGCCGCGTTGGTCCGCAGATTGCCCCGGAAAACCCCGTCCGGGTTCATGTTCGGCACCAGACGGATGGTCGCCGCCGAGAGCAGCGCGCGGGAGACCGGGTCCTGGGCGTCGCACAGCTTCTCCACCAGCCCCTCGACAAACCAGCCGGCCATGCTCTCGCCCGGGTGCTGGCGGGCGATGATCCAGAGCGGCTTCGCGCCCGACCCGAAGGTCAGCAGGTCCAGGTCGCGCCCGTCCAGGGTCGATCCGAGCCGCTCGGCCGTCGCCGCCCCGCTGGCCTGGGCGAAGGCGACGAGATCGTCGTGCTGCTCCAGGGTATAGGGCGCGAAATAGGCGAACCACGCGAGGTCGCTCTCCGGCGTGTGGGCGATCGTGAGCCGGGCCCCGTCATACCGGGTCTCGGTGCGCCACCAGCTCGACCGGTCCTCGGAGACCACGGCGCGGTAGTCCTCCCAGCCCTTGGGATAGCTCGACGCCCCGGCATTCTCGATGGTCATGGTCAGCGGAATCCCCTTCGCGCCGGAAACGCGGAAGTAGAACCACTGGAAGAAATCGGAATTGCCATCCTGGCGGATCGTCAGCCGGATGTCGTTGGGATCGCTGGCGTCAACGACCTCGATATTGCCGCCGTCGAATTGGCTCGAGATATGGATCACGGTGTCTCCTGGGCGCCGGTGGGCAGGAGAACGTAGTCCCGGGGTCCGCCGATGAAAAGGCTAGGACAGCAGCGCCTGTCCTCCGGCGCCGCTATTCCGCTGCCGTGCCCGCTTTCGGATCGAAGGCGAAGTACCGGTTCTTCAGCGCGGTCTGGTTCTCGTAGATCGAGCCCTCGCGCTTGGCCTTGGGATAGGGCAGCCGGACCGGGCAGTCGACCACGCGGGGCGTCAGGGTCGAGGTCCCGGCGATCATCCGGCTCTCGTTCTCCTCCCAGGAAGCCGGCAGCCCGCGCAGATCCCAGGCGTCGGCGGCGGCGATCTGGTAGAGCAGGAGCTGGCGGTCGCGCCCGGACGTGTTCTGCGCCGAGCCGTGCACCGCGCGCACGTGGTGGAAGGTGCAGGAGCCGGCCTTGCCGGTCAGGGCCACCGCCTGCGAGAAGTCGAGGTCGCAGGCGGCCGGGTCCATGGCACCGGCGAAATGTCCGTCCACATGGTGGTCGTAGGTCGGGCCCTTGTGGCTCCCTGGCATGACCATCAGCGGCCCGTTCTCCTCGCTCGTGTCGTCGAGCAGCACGCCGACCGCCAGCACGTCGTCGTTGGTGTGCGGGTAGAAGGCCCAGTCCTGGTGCCACTCCACCGGCGAGCCGTATTCCGCCGCCTTGATGTTGATCTTGCCACCGTGCAGCCGCAGGTCCGGCGAGACGATCTTCGACAGCACGGAGACCAGGTTCGGGTGCTCGACCATGTCGCGGAACACGGCGTCCGCCTCGAACGGCTTCTTGATCCGGCGCACGCGCGGATTGTCGGGCGTGTGGCCCGGCTCCAGGTCGTAGATGGCGTCGTGATCGGTAAGCCCGCGGGCCTTGTCGATCAGACCGGCGAGTGCGTCGCGCATCGCCTGCACCTCTTCCGGCGCGTAGACGTTCTCGACGACGAGGTAGCCGTTCTCGCAATAGAACGCGGCATCCGCTTCGCTGATCATCCCGTTTCCTCCCGGCTGATCCGGCTCTTATGGCCGTTGCCTAGATTTCACCCTGCGCCGCATGGGCCGTCCAGACCCGAAGTTCGGCACTGTGGAACCGTCGGATGGCCGCGCAGGGCGTTCGAACAACGCTATCGACGGGAGCGGTCGTCGTCCGACTCCCCCTCGGACTCGGCATCCGCCTCGTTCTCGAGCCGGCGTTCGACGGCAAGTCGGGCCGCTTTCTCCGCGTTGAGGCGGCGCTGGCGTTTCCAGATCTCGATCACGTACATCATGAAACCGAAGATCACGCCGGCGAAAACGTCCTGAATGATCAGGTCCTCGGTCAGCGGGCGCGGCTCCTGGAAGATCCCGTTGACCTGCATCGCCATCAGAAGTCCGGCGAAGACGATGCCGTTGGCCACGCCTCGGGTGACGGGGCGCTGCCAGAAGGTGGGGGTCTCTGTCTGCTCGTCGGTCATTCGGCTGCTCCAGCTCAGATCATCGCGCGTAGACCAGTAGTACGACGAGGCCCACGGCCACAAGGCACATGCCGATCATCTCCCGCAGGCTCGGCCGCTCCTTGAAGACGAGGATCGAGACGGCGATCGCCAGCACGAACTCCACCTGCCCGACCGCCTTGACGTAGGATGCCCGCTCGATGGTCATCGCGGTGAACCAGCCGGCGGAGCCCAGCGCGCTGGTGAAGCCGACGAAGAGCGCCGCCTTCCACGCCCGGCCGATGGCACCGACCTCCCAGGGGCGGGTGGCGACGACGAAGACGCCGAGGCCGACGGTCTGCAACAGGATGACGGCGAAGAGCGTCATCGACGCGGTCGTCATGACGTCCGGATCGCCGAGCGACAGGCTGGCCTGGCGCAGGAACAGGGACGCCAGCGCGAAGAACAGACCCGAGAGCAGGCCGATCCCCGCCGCCCGGTTGAAGGCCGAGGCCAGAAGCGCGCCCATGCCCACACCCTGGCGGGCCAGGCTGATCAGCATCACGCCGGCGCCGCTGACCAGGATGGCGATCCAGCCGGCGGCGTCGATCGCCTCCCCGAACAGGGTGGATCCGAGAATGGCGGTCGGGATCGTCTCGGTGCGGGCGTAGGACGACCCGACGGCGAAGTTCCGCAGGCCGAACAGCATGACCAGCAGCACGGTCGCCAGGATCTGCGACACTGCCGTTCCGGCGCACCAGACGAAGAACTCGAGATGAAGATCCGGCGCCGGAGTGGACCTCTGCGCCAGGGCGTAGGCCATGTAGCCGAGGGCGAAGGGAAGACCGAACAAGAACCGAACCCAGCTCGCGCTCCAGGCGGACATGGAGCCGGCGAGATGCTTCTGTCCCGCGTTCCGAGCGGTCTGCGCGAAGGCGGCAAGCGCGGCGATGATCGCCCAGAGCGGCATGACGTATTCCTCCCGCTCGCGAGCGTAGCCGGCGGCACGTCTTCGGGAAGCCTGCAAAATCGCCGTGCGGGTTTGCGGCGACGGCACAATTCCTCTCAACGAAGAAGGCCGCCGGACATACCGGCGGCCCTCACATCGACGGCGGATCGGAGTCGATCCGAACCCCCGACCGTTAGTCCGCTATGCCGTCTGATGTGCCCCCAGGCCGAGGAGCGCCCGCCGGCGGAGCCAGAGCGACGGGCGATAGCGCGGGTCCCGGGTGGCGTCGTGGATCGCCGAGATGATCGCGTAGGTCCGCGTGACCCCCATCTCCTCGGCGATCTCCAGCGGGCCCTTCGGATAGTTCAGACCGAGCTTCATGGCGGTATCGATATCCGCCGGGGTCGCCAGGGCGATCTGCGCCATTTCGCAGCCTAGGTTGGCGATCATCGCCCGCATACGCTGAAGGATGAAGCCGGGGCTGTCCTGGATCACCGTCGGTGCGATACCGGCCTTACCGAAAGCCGCCGCGAGCGCGTCCCGATGCGCCGGGTCCGCCGCCGGCGCCGTCATCAGCGTGACCCGCTTCGAGGTATCGCCGGTGGTGTCGACCGCGACCAGACGGGTGTGGTCGATCCCGGTCCGCGCCGCGAAACCGGTCGCGTCCTCGCCGTAGAGCGCGGCGACGACGGGCATGGAGCCGTCGTCGGTCCGGACGTTGAGGCCCGCCCGCTCCAACAGCTCGGCAAGCGCGTCGTCCCCTTCCGTGGCGACAGCGACCGTCGTCGCTGGTACCGCGTCGGTGACATGGTCCGGGCTCGGCGGATCGATCGCCTGGCCCTTCTCGTCATAAGTGAAATGGCCCTGCTGGGTCTTGCGCCCGAACCGGCCCGCCTCGAACAGAGCGCGGTGCAGCGGCGTGGTGCGCAAGCGCGGGTCGTTCAGGAACTGCTCGAAGACGATCATCGAGACCGGGTAGTTCACGTCGATGCCGGTCAGGTCCATGAGCTGGAACGGGCCCATCCGGAAGTGGCCGCAGTCGCGCATGACCGCATCGACCTGGGCCGGGGCGGCCACCGCCTCGTGCGCCAGGTGCAGGCCTTCCGTCGTGAAGGCGCGGCCGCCGAGATTGACGAGGAAGCCCGGGCTGTCCTTGACCACAACGGGGGTGCGGCCGAACCGCTCGCCCACGGTGACCAGCTTCTCGATCACCGCGTCGTCGGTGGCCGGCCCCTGGATGATCTCCACCAGGCGCATCAGCGGAACCGGATTGAAGAAGTGCAGACCGGCGATCCGCTCCGGTCGCTTGCAGACCCGGGCGATGGAGCCGATCGGCAGCGACGAGGTGTTGGAGGCAATGATCGCGTCCTCGGCGACCACGCCCTCGATGGCGGTGAACAGGTCGCGCTTGACGTCGATATCCTCGAACACCGCCTCGACCACCACGCCGCAGGGCGCCAGGTCCTCGATACCACCGGAGACGACCAGCTTCTCCTTCATCGCGGTAGCGTCGGCCGCGTCCAGCTTGCCCTTTTCCACCAGCCGGTCGAGGCGGCCGGCGACTTTCTGCGCCCCGGCCGCGGCACCGCCGTCCATGGCGTCATGGGCGATCACCTTCATGCCGCCTTGCAGCGCCACCTGGATGATGCCCTGGCCCATGGCGCCGCATCCGACCACGCCGATGACGAGGTCGGGGGAGGTTGCGTCCACCATGGATCAGACCCTCTCGATGATGACGGCCATGCCCTGGCCGACGCCGACGCACATGGTGCAGAGCGCGTAGCGGCCGCCGGTCTCATGCAGCGTCTCGGTGGCGGTCTGGATCAGCCGGGTGCCGCTGGCGCCGAGCGGGTGGCCGAGCGCGATGGCGCCGCCGTTCGGATTCACCCGGGGATCGTCGTCGGCGACGCCGAGCTCGCGCAGGCTGGCCAGGACCTGGCTGGCGAAGGCCTCGTTCAGCTCCAGCACGTCCATGTCGCCGATCGACAGGCCCGCGATCTTCAGCGCCTTCTGCGAGGCGGGGGCCGGACCGATGCCCATGACCCGCGGCTCGACGCCGGCGGCGGCGGCGGCGACGATCCGGGCGCGCGGCGTCAGTCCGTGCGTCTTCGCCGCCTCCTCGCTGGCGACCAGCATCGCGGCGGCCCCGTCGTTCACGCCGCTGGCGTTGCCGGCGGTCACCGAGCCGCCTTCCTTGCGGAACGGCGTCGGCAGCTTCGCCAGCTTCTCCAGGGTGGTGTCCGGGCGCGGGTGCTCGTCGGTATCGACGACGGTCACGTCGCCCCGGCGCCCCTTGATCTCGACCGGCACGATTTCCTTCGCCAGGCGGCCCCGGGCCATCGCCTCGCCTGCCTTGCGCTGGCTGTTATAGGCGAATCGGTCCTGATCATCGCGGCTGACCTGGTACTGTTCGGCCACGTTCTCGCCGGTCTCCGGCATGCTGTCCGTGCCGAAGCGCTTCTCCATCTCAGGATTGACGAAGCGCCAGCCGATCGTGGTGTCGTACACCTCCGCGCTGCGGGCGAAGGCCGTTCCCGCCTTGGCCATCACGAACGGCGCGCGGGTCATGCTCTCCACGCCGCCGGCGATCGCGAAGTCGCCCTCCCCCGTCTTGATCTGACGGGCCGCGTCGGCCACCGCCATCATGCCGGACGCGCAGAGCCGGTTCACGGTGACGCCCGGCACGCTCGCGGGGATGCCGGCCAGCAGCAGCGCCATGCGCGCGATGTTGCGGTTGTCCTCGCCGGCCTGGTTGACGCAGCCGTAGAACACCTCGTCCACCGCGTCCCAGTCGGCAGACGGGTTGCGTTCCATCAGCGCCTTCAGGGGCACGGTCGCCAGATCGTCGGTCCGGACCTGGGCGAGCGCGCCGCCATAGCGTCCGATCGGGGTACGGACGGCGTCGCAGATGAAGGCCTCGGTCATGATTTCCTCCGGAAAGCGTCTTTTTGTCGGCACGTCATGTGCCATGCAGGGTGGGACCGGTCAATCGGCCGCCGCTGCCGCCAGCGGTTCAGATGACGGGTCAGGCGGTGATGACGATCTTGCCGAAATGCCCGGCCGCCTCCATCGCGCGGTAGGCTTCCTTCGCATCGTCGAACGCGAAGCGCTGGTCGATCACCGGTTCCAGACGATGCAGGGCGATCGCCGCGTTCATCTCGGCGAACATCCGGTAGGAGCCGACATAGATTCCCTGGACCTTCAGCGACTTGCGCATGATCAGGGTCGGATTGATCTCGCCGCCGGTCAGGACGCCGATCAGGCCGATCGCGCCGCCGACCCGGGTCGCGGCAATCGACTTCGCAAGGGTTCCGGCACCGCCGACCTCCACGGTCACGTCGACGCCGACACCGCCGGTCAGGTCCATGACGGCGTCCTGCCACTCCGGCGTGGTCCGGTAGTTGACCGTGTCGTCGGCGCCCATCGCCCTCGCCCGCTCGAGCTTGGCGTCGCTCGAGGAGGTCAGGATGACACGCGCGCCCATCAGCTTGGCGAACTGCAGGGCGAAGATCGACACGCCCCCGGTGCCGAGCAGGAGGACCGAATCGCCCGCCGTCACCCGTCCGACCTCGGCCAGGGCGTGCCAGGCGGTCAAGGCCGCGCAGGGCAGCGTGGCCGCCTGCTCGAACGTCAAATGGTCGGGAATCGGGATCACGCCCCCGGCCTTGAGAACCACCTCCTCGGCCAGCACCCCGTCCAGGGCGCCGCCGAGCGCGCTGTTCATCACGTCGACCGAGCACGGGCCGGCCGGCCAGTCCTGGAAGAAGCAGGACGCGACCCGGTCGCCGACCTTCACCCCCGTCACCCCGGCGCCGACCGCGGTGACCGTCCCGGCGCCGTCGGAGTTGGGAACGCGCGGATAGGGCAGGCCCCGCGCCGCCGGATCCTTGATGGCCATGAGGTCGCGGAAATTGATCGAGGAGGCCGCGATCTTCACCCGCACCTCTCCCGGTCCGGGCTCCGGAACGGCGACGTCGGCGAGGTGGAGGGAGTCGATGCCGCCGTCGGAAACGATCTGCCAGGCTTTCATCATGCGTGTCCTTCGATGGAGAAGATGGCGCGCGCCTCGTCCGGGGTGGCGACCTTCGAGCCGAGAGCCTCGACGATGGTCACCGCCCGCTCGACCAGGACGGCGTTGGACGGGGCCAGAACCCCGCGATCGATGTACAGGTTGTCCTCCAGCCCGACGCGCACGTGGCCACCGAGGATCACCGCCTGGGCGGCCATCGGAAACTGCATCCGGCTGATCCCGAAGCCGGACCAGACGGCGCCGTCGGGCAGCAAGCCGGCAAGGTAGCTCATGGTCTCCGCCGTCGCCGGCGCGCCCCAGGGGATGCCGAGGCAGAGCTGGAACATCGGCGGCGCGTCCACCAGCCCCTCCTTGACCAGCTGTGCCGCCAGCCGGGCGTGGCCCGCGTCGAACACCTCCAGTTCCGGCTTCACGCCGCTCTCGCGGATCCGGGCCGCCATCTCGCGCAGGTGGGCGGGCGTGTTCATGAACACGTGCTCGCCGAAATTCATGGTGGCGATGTCGAGGGTACAGACCTCCGGGCGCAGCTCGTCGATATGGTCGACTCGTTCCTGCGGGGTCTTAAGGGTCGTCCCGGGGGCCGGCACCATGGGGTCCTGGGTGCCGGGGATATAACGGGCGCCGGGCCCGGTGGTGAGGTTCAGCACCAGCCTGGAGCCGGCTGCGCGGATCCGCTCCACCGTCTCGCGATAGAGTGCCGGGTCCATCGACGGCTTGCCGGTGGCCGGATCGCGCACGTGGATATGGGCGATCGCCGCTCCCGCCCGTTCGGCCTCCAGGGCTGAGTCCGCGATCTGCTGGGGCGTCACCGGCACGGCGGGATTCTTGTCGACGGTGTCGAACCCGCCGGTCAGTGCGCACGTTATGACCGTCTTCTCGTTCACTGTTTCCTCCCGATCCGCAGCTTGAGACATGGCTCTTGTATACCATTCGCCAATGGGCATACTCCCCCCAGTCGAAGCCGGGGAACAACCCGGCCTTGTAGTGAACAGACGGAGGAAATTATGGAAATGAGCCTGCGCTCCCGCGCCGTTGCCGCCATTGCCGGCGCAGCCGCCCTCACCTTCGCCGGCGCCGCGTCGGCCGAGGTCAAACTCCCGAAAACCCTGATCTGGTCGGCCTACGACACCGGCTCGTCCGGCCACGCCCAGTCGGTCGCGATCGGCAAGGCCTTCAAGGAGAAGTACGACGTCAATCTCCGGGTCCTGCCCGGCAAGAACGACATCGCCCGCCTGACCCCGCTGAAGGTCGGCAAGGCGGACGCCGTCGCGAACGGTGTCGGCACCTATTTCGCCCAGGAAGGCGTCTTCGGGTTCGCGAAGCCGGATTGGGGTCCGCAGCCGCTGCGCCTGATCATGTCCTCCAAGGGCAGCGCCGGCCTGATGGTTGGTGTCGCCGAGGATGCCGGCGTCAAGGAATTCAAGGACCTGCGCGGCAAGCGCGTCGCCTGGGTGAAGAGTGCGCCGGCGCTGAACCACAACGTCACCGCGATCCTGGCCTTCGCCGGCCTGACCTGGGACGACGTCGAGAAGGTCGAGTTCGCCGGGTTCGGCGCCTCGTGGGAAGGCATGACCAACAACCAGGTCGATGCCGCGTTCGCGATCACCGTGTCCGGATCGACCAAGGCGGTCGCCTCCAGCCCCCGTGGCCTAGTCTGGCCGCCGCTGCCGTTCGACGACACGGCAGGCTGGGACCGCATGATGGCGGTCGCGCCCTACTACACCAAGAACATGGTCAAAGCCGGAACCAACGTTCCCAAGGACGGTATCGAGGGTCAGGCCTATCCGTATCCGATCCTGACAGTGCGGGACGACATGACCGCCGACGTGGCCCAGGCCATCACCGCGGCCCTGATCGAGAGCTACGACCTGTACAAGGACGGAGCGCCGGGTGCCGGCGGCTGGGCGCTGGCCAACCAGACGCTGCAGTGGGCCGTGCCGTACCATGACGGCGCCATCGCCGCCTTCAAGGATGCCGGCGTGTGGACCGACGAGATGCAGGCCCACAACGACGGTCTCGTGGCGCGCCAGAAGGTCCTGATCGATGCCTGGACGGCCTTCACCGCGGACGCTCCGTCGGACGAGGACGCCTTTGTCGCGGCCTGGGGCGAAGCCCGGGTAGCCGCCCTCGAGGCCGCCGGTCTCGACCCGGTCATCCGGTGATCCCGGCGATCGACTAACCCTCGCTGAAACCAACAGAGAAAGGCTCGCAGATGAGCGGGCCCACCCCTGACGGTCCGGAGGCGGCGGGCGCGGTGACGGATACGATCCGTCACCGCGTTCTGGCTCCGGGCTGGAATGCGGTCATCATGGTGATGACGGCCGCAGCCGTCGTGCTCTCGATCTATCAGCTCTTCAACATCGGCTCGATGGTCGGCTGGGTCATCCTCGACCTCGCCTATCTGGACCTGATGCTGGCGCTGCTGCTGCCGGTCGTCTTCCTGGTCTTCCCGATGCGGGCGGCCGACAAGGACCGCAGCTCGCCGCCGCTCTACGACATCGTGCTGTTCGCCGGGACGTTCGTGCTCGGGTGCTTCCTCGCCTGGATCGCGGTGCCGGCGGTCGAGAGCGGATGGGAGTATTTCGCTCCCGACTACGCGCGCATCCTCGGCTTCGTGCTCTGGGCTCTGATGATCGAGGCGGTGCGCCGGACCGGCGGCCTGGCGCTCACGATCATCGTCCTGATCTTCTCGTTCTATCCGCCGATCGCGGAGCTCATGCCCGGACCGCTCCAGGGCGCCCAGCAGTCGCTCTGGGAGGTCAGCCAGTACTACCTGTTCTCCTCGGAGGCGATCTTCGGCATCCCGATGCGCGCCTTCGGCAAGCTGGTCATCGGCTTCGTGATTTTTGGCGTGGCGCTGCAGCACACCGGCGCCGGACGCTTCTTCATCGACCTCGCCTTCTCGCTCCTCGGCCATGTCCGGGGCGGCGGCGCCAAGGTGTCGATCTTCTCCTCCGGCCTGCTCGGTTCCATGAGCGGCTCGGTCATCACCAACGTGCTGACCACCGGCCGCCTGACGATCCCGGCGATGCGCCGGACCGGCTTCGGCAAAGAGACGGCGGCGGCGGTGGAAGCCTGCGCCTCGACCGGCGGCGTGCTGATGCCGCCGGTGATGGGCGCCACCGCCTTCGTCATGGCGTCGTTCCTGGGCGTGCCCTACATCGAGATCGCGGTCGCCGCGGTCATCCCGTCGCTGCTCTACTATCTTGGCCTGTTCCTGCAGATCGACGCCTACGCGGCCCGCCGCGGCCTCAAGGGTCTGCCGCGCGACACACTGCCGAAGCTGGGCGCGGTGTTCCGCCAGGGCTGGCACTATCTGTTCTCGTTGTTCCTGCTGGTCTACCTGCTGCTCTACCTGAAGCAGGAGGCCCTGGCGCCGTACTACGCGACCGCGGTCCTGCTGGTCACCAACCAGATCTTCGGCAAGAGGCTCGGCTGGGCCGACCTCAAGCACTTCCTGTTCGAGACCGGCCAGGTGCTGGCGGAGCTGGTGGCGATCCTCGGTGCCATCGGCCTGATCATCGGCGCCCTGTCGGTGACCGGTCTGGTTGGCTCGATCGCGACCGACCTCGTCCTGCTGGCGGGCGGCAACGTCTACGCCCTTCTGCTCATGGGAGCCGCGACCAGCTTCGTGCTCGGCATGGGGATGACGGTGACGGCGGCCTACGTCTTCCTCGCCATCGTGCTGGCGCCCTCCCTGGTGGCCTCGGGCCTCGACCCGATGGGGGTGCACCTCTTCATCCTCTACTGGGGCATGCTGTCCTTCATCACCCCGCCGGTCGCCCTCGGCGCGTTCGCGGCGGCGACGATCTCCGGAGCGACGCCGATGCGGGCCGGCTTCTCCGCCATGCGGCTCGGCTCGATCATCTACTTCATCCCGTTCTTCTTCGTGCTCGAGCCGGCTCTGATCCTGAACGGGGCGCCGCTGCAGATCGCCGTGGTGCTGGCCAGCGCACTGGCCGGGGTGTTGCTGATCGCCTCGTCGACCCAGGGCTATCTGATCGGCTACGGCACGTTCGGCGACGGGACGGCAGGCCTGGTCGCGCGGAGCATCGTGTTCTTCGGCGGCCTGATGTTCGCCTTCCCCGGCAGCGAGGACCTGGGCATCGACCACTGGGACGCGGTGATCGCCGGCGTGGTGATCGCCACCACCGGCCTCGGCATCGGGCTGGCCAGCCGCAAGCTCTCATCGGGCTGAGGCATCCTCAAGAGACGGAATACAAAAAAGGGGAGGCCCGAGGCCTCCCCTTTCGCGTTTGTGGCGGTTCCGCCCGTCGGGGCTAACCCGACTTCGGCTCGCTCATCAGCCCCTTCACGATGGCGTAGCACGCCAGCAGGAGGACGATGGTGAACGGGAAGCCGGTCGACACCGCCATGGCCTGCAGGGCCGTGAGGCCACCGCCGAGCAGCAGGGCGATCGCCACCAGACCCTCGAAGCAGGCCCAGAACACGCGCTGTGACACCGGCGCGTTGGTCTTGCCGCCGGCGGTGATCGTGTCGATCACCAGCGAGCCCGAGTCCGACGAGGTGACGAAGAACACGATCACCAGCACGATACCGATGAAGGACGTGATCTGCGACAGCGGCATCTGGTCGAGCATGGCGAACAGCTTGACCGGCAGACCCGCGTCGGTGATCGCCGTGACGCCCGACTGCACGAAGCTGATCGCCGTGCCGCCGAAGGCCGTCATCCACAGCACCGAGACGAGCGACGGCACCAGCAGGACGCAGATGATGAACTCCCGCACCGTCCGGCCGCGCGAGACCCGGGCGATGAACATGCCGACGAACGGCGACCAGGAAATCCACCAGGCCCAGTAGAACGACGTCCACCCCTGGCTGAAGTTCGCGTCCGTCCGCCCGACCGGGTTCGACAGGGCCGGCAGATACTCGAGATAGGCCGCCAGATTGCTGAAGAAGCCGGTGATGATCGCCATGGTCGGTCCGACGATGATGACGAACATCAGCAGCAGGAACGCGAGAACCATGTTGATCTCGGACAGACGCTTCACGCCGGCATCCAGCCCGGCCAGGACCGAGAGCAGCGCCACGCCGGTGATGCCGATGATCAGCAGCACCTGGGAGGTCTCGTTGACCGGGGTGCCGAACAGGAACTCCAGGCCGGCATTGGCCTGCGTCGCGCCGAGACCGAGCGAAGTGGCCAGACCGAACAGCGTCGCGAAGACGGCGAGGATGTCGATCACGTGGCCGGTCCAGCCCCAGACCGCGTCGCCGAAGATCGGGTGGAACGCGCTGCGGATCGTCAGCGGCAGGCCCTTGTTATAAGAGAACAGGGCCAGGGCCAGCGCGACGATGGCGTAGATCGCCCACGGGTGAAGTCCCCAGTGGAAGATCGTGGCCGCCATGCCCAGCGCCTTTGCCTCCTCCACATTGCCAGCCGCGCCGGACAGCGGTGCCCAGCTATCGGGCGAGCCCGCTCCCTCGGCGAGGGAGGAGTTGAAGTGCGAGATCGGCTCGGAGACGCCGTAGAACATCAGCCCGATACCCATTCCGGCCGCGAACAGCATCGCGAACCAGCCGGAATAGGAATAGTCGGGCCGGGCGTCCCGGCCGCCGAGGCGCACCTTGCCGAGCGGCGTGACGATGAGGACGATGCACAGAATCACGAAGACATTGGCCGCCCCGATGAAGAACCAGTCGAAGGTCGAGGTCAGCGTCTCGCGGAGCGCGCCGAACGCGGCCGCCGCCTGGTCGTGCAGGACCAGGGTCAGGAAAGTGAACGCGACGATCACCAGTCCTGAAATGAAGAACACGGGATTATGGATGTCGAGCCCGAAGGGCCCGACCTGCTTCTGGATATTGTCCTGACCGATCTCGTAGTCGGTTTCGATCAGGTCAGCCGGCCCTTCGGGCGGCTGTACTGCGTGGTCGCTCGGGTCGCTCATAAGACTCCCTCTCGCTTCGGTTGGTCGCCGCACCGATCGGCCGCAGGACCGTCGGGCGCTCCGTATCCGGGCCCATTGCGGTCCGGATGGCTCCAGGTAGGGCCGGGAAGCAGGGTCAATTCCGGGGCGGCCGTGGCCCGCCCTCCAAGCGCAAAATCCCGCATACCCCCCAAGGCGCCGGCTTTGCGGCCGACGATGCGGACCGTCTGTTTCGGTGCCGCAGATCGACGCTAATCTAACGAACTGGAGCGTTTAGTCAAAAAACGACCAAAACCGGGGAGACTGTCCCGATGTCGACATTGCGTCCGCGATGGGGGGCGGCGGACCGCTCCGATCCCGGTTGGAGCGGCCCCGCGGGCGGGAGGGACGGCAGGCCTCAACCGTCGAGGCGGTGCTTCAGGATCTTGCCGGCCGCCGTCGCCGGCAGGCTGTCGCGGATCTCCCAGCGGCCCGGGCGCTTGTAGGCCGACAGCTTGTCCGCGACGAACGCCGCCAGGATTTCCGGATTCGGCGCCCGCCCCTGAATCGGCTGAACGAAGGCGACCACCTCCTCGTTGCCGTCCTTAGCCGCCCGTCCGACCACCGCGCAGAGGGCGACGTCCGGGTGCAGGGCGATCGCCGCTTCGACCTCCGGCGGATAGACGTTGAAGCCGGAGCGGATGATCAGCTCCTTCTTGCGCCCGACGACATAGAGCAGGCCCTGATCGCTGAGGCGCCCCAGGTCCCCGGTCTTGAACCAGGGGCCGTCATGGACCGCCGCCGTCTCCTCCGGCGCCTTGTAGTAGCCCTTCATCACCAGCGGGCCGGCGACCTGGATCTCGCCGACGCTTCCCGCGGGCACCGCCGCGCCGGCATTGTCGACGATGCGCACGCGGACGTCCGGGACGATCTCTCCGACCGTCTCGTCGGCACGCGGCCGGTCGATATCGGTTACCGAGATCGTCGGCGCGGTCTCGGTCATGCCGTAGCCGTTATGCAACGGAATGCCGAAGGCCGCCTCGACCCGGTTCTTCAGCCCGAGATCCAGCGGCGCGCCCCCGGAAGACAGGTAGCGGACACGGCCGGGATCGAGCGGGCGTCCACGGATTGTGGTGAGTTCCAGAAGCCGCGCATACATCTGGGGGACGCCGTTGAACAGGCTGATCAACCCACCCTCGATCGCCTCGAGGGCATGGTCGGCGGCGAAGCGCGGCACCAGGTCGACCCGTCCGCCCATGTACATGTTGCCCAAATACACCGACGCCAGGCCGAAGACGTGACTGATCGGCAACACGCCGTAGATCCGGTCGCCCGGCGCCACCCGACGGGACTCCCCCGACCGGGCCGCGATGAAGAGCAGGTTTCGGTGTGTCAGCATCACGCCCTTCGGCATCCCGGTGGTGCCGGAGGTGTAGATCATCACCGCCACCCGGTCGGCGGGATCGTCGCCGCTCTCGTCGACCGGCGGCTCGGCATTGGCGAACGCCGCCAGCGTCGCGCCCAGATCCTCCAGCTCGGCCACGGGTTGCGCGTGGTGCCGCGTCCCGTGCGCCGTGGCGGCGTCCGACACGCTGTCGGTGTAGAGCGCGAGGCGCGGCCGGGCGTGATCGCGGATGGCGTCGATCTCCGCCGGCGACAGCCGCGCGTTGACCGGCACCACCCAGGCACCGAGCTTCGCCGCCGCCAGCACGGACAGGGCCGTTGCGAGCCCGTTCTCGCCGACGACGAACAGCCGGTCGCCGGAGACCAGCCCCCGCTCGGCCAGGGTATCGGCCAGCCGCGCCGCCCGGGCGTCCACGGCACCGTAGCCGAGCACCCGCTCGCCCTCCGCCAGCGCCGGGATGTCCGGGAAGCGTTCCGCCCACCAGGCGATCGGATCGGCAATGCAGGCGAACGTGTCCCGCGCCGGACGGGAGCCGTCCCACGTTGCAGTCATGTCCGGCACTCCGCTCAGCGTGACGCCGCGTGGGCGCGCAGCATGTTGCGGGCGATGACGATCTGCTGGATCTGGGACGTGCCCTCGTAGATCCGGAACAGACGGACATCGCGATAGAACCGCTCGACCGCGTACTCGTTGATGTAGCCGGCGCCGCCATGGATCTGCACCGCCCGGTCCGCAACCCGGCCGACCATCTCCGATGCGTAGTACTTCGCGCAGGCGGCGACCATGGCCGTGTTCTCGCCGTCGTCGTATTTCGCGGCCGCGTCCTTCACCATGGCCTCGGCCGCGTAGGCCTCGGTCTTGCTGTCGGCCAGCATCGCCTGGACGAGCTGGAAATCGCTGAGGGCCGAGCCGAACTGCTTACGGTCGGTGGCGTAGCTCAGGCTCTCCTCGATCAGCCGGTCCGCCATGCCGATACAGACCGACGCGAGGTGCAGTCGGCCGCGGTCCAGAACCTTCATCGCGGTCTTGAAGCCCTGCCCCTCGACGCCGCCGATGATGGCGTCGCCCGGCACTTTCACATCCTCGAAGATCACGTCCGCGACGTGCGTGCCCTGCTGCCCCATCTTGCGGTAAGGCTTGCCGGTGGAGATCCCCGGCGACTTGGCGTCGACCAGAAAGGCGGAGATGCCACCCGCCCCCTTGTTGTCCGGATCGGTCCGGGCCATCACCGTGAACACGCCGGCGCGGGTCGAGTTGGTGATGTAGCGCTTGGTACCGTTGAGGACGTAGCCGTTGCCGTCCTTCCGGGCCGTGGTGCGCACGGAAGCGGCGTCCGATCCGGCGTCCGGCTCCGTGAGGCAAAAGGATCCCACCAGCTCGCCACTCGCCAGTTTCGGCAGATAGTCACGCTTCTGCTGCTCGGTGCCGTCGATGACGATCGCCTGGCTGCCGATGCCCACATTGGTGCCGATCAGCGAGCGGAAGCACGGCGCGGTATGGCCGAGCTCGTTGCCGATGACGACCTCCTCGGACATGGACAGGCCCAGCCCGCCATATTCTTCCGGGATCGACAGGCCGTAGAGGCCCATCTCCGCCATCTCCTGGGAGACCTCTTCGGGGATCGCATCCTCCCGGCTGACCTGTTCCTCCAGCGGAATGAGCCGCTCGTTCACATAGCGGCGGACGGTGTCCACGAATTGGTTGAGCGTCTCCTGGTCGAGCGCCACGCTAGCCTCCTGATATCGTCTTGTCCGATCGGTACGGTTGCTTTTCCGCACGAATGTCTTTCCGCGGCGGACTATAGGTTCGAGGTGCCCGGTCGTCCACGCACCTTGCCCCACTTGTATACACCGGCTACACCGCTTCAAATCGATAGAAGCGAGGATTTACCCGACCATGCGCGATCTGCACCTTCCCGGCCGTTCGCCGGTGTACGCCCCCAATGCCGCCATCGCCACGTCCCACCCGCTCGCGAGCCAGGTCGGCCTCGACGTTCTCAAATCCGGCGGCACCGCCGTCGATGCCGCCGTCGCGGCCTGCGCCGTACTCTGCGTGGTCGAGCCGCACATGACCGGCATCGGCGGCGACTGCTTCGCGCTGGTGGCGCCGAAGGGCAGCGGCGACGTGGTCGCCATGAACGGCTCCGGCCGCGCGCCGGCCAAGGCGGAGCTCTCCTGGTTCCAGGAGAAGGGCATCACCGAACTCGGCCTCTCCGGCGATCCGCACACGGTCACCGTCCCGGGCGCGGTCGGCGCTTGGTCGGCCCTGCTGGAGCGCTTCGGCACCAAGACCCTGGGCGAGCTGCTGCAGCCCGCGATCCAGTACGCGGAGAACGGCTACCCGGTGAGCTCGCGCGTCGGCAGCGACTGGGCCGATGCGGTCGAGAAGCTCTCGAAGAACCCGGCGGCCAAGGCGGCGATGCTCCCGAACGGATCGGCGCCGGCGATCGGCACCCGCCACAGCCAGCCGAAGCTCGCGGCGACGCTGAAGGTGATCGCCGAGAAGGGCCGGGACGGCTTCTATACCGGCGCCGTGGCCGAGGACATCGTCGCCAGCCTGAACAAGCTCGGCGGCCTGCACAGCCTCGAGGATTTCGCCAACGCCGCGCCGGAATGGGTCGACCCGATCAAGGGCAGCTTCGCAGGCCACGACGTTTACGAGTGCCCGCCGAACGGCCAGGGCGTGTGTGCGCTGATGATCATGGGCATCCTGGACCGCCACGACATCGCCAATATGAGCGAGGCCAACCGGGTCCACCTAATCGCCGAAGCGACCAAGCTCGCCTACGCCCAGCGCGACCGCTACGTCGCCGACGCGCGTCAGGTCGACGTGCCGGTCGACTGGCTGCTGTCCGACGCCCACATCTCGGCGCTCGACGCGATGATCGACCCGAACCGGGCCGGCGCCTTCGAGCCGAGCGACTTCCCGGTGCACAAGGACACGATCTACCTGTCCTGCGTGGACAAGGACGGCACCGCGATCAGCTTCATCAACTCGATCTTCTCCGATTTCGGAAGCTGCATCATGAGCGAGAACACCGGCGTCATGCTGCACAACCGCGGCAAGTCGTTCCATTTGATCGAGGGCCACCCCAACGCCATCGCCCCGAACAAGCGTCCGATGCACACGATCATCCCGGGCATGCTGGTGAAGAACGGCCGCGCCGTCGCCCCGTTCGGCGTCATGGGCGGCCAGTACCAGTCGACCGGCCAGTCGACTTTCCTGTCCAACATGCTGATGCGCGGCATGGACCCGCAGGAGGCGCTGGACGACAGCCGCAGCTTCGCCACCGAGGGCACTCTCCAGGTGGAGAGCACCTTCGCGCCGGAGACCTACGCGGCGCTGGAGGCGAAGGGCCACACCCTCACCCACATGCCGAAGCCGATCGGCGGCGGTCAAGCCGTGCTGATCGACGAGAAGAACGGCGTCCTCGTCGCCGGCTCCGATCCCCGCAAGGACGGCTGCGCGCTGGGCTACTGACCCCCGCCCGTTCGAGGAGGAACACCTCCCGGCCTCGTGCCGGGACCCACGGATCGGTCGCACAGGCGCTGTCAGCAGCGCGCCCGGCGTCCGATCCGCGGAAACGTAGGCCCCGGAACAGGTCCGGGGAGTGAGCGTTTTGAGAGGGGGAGCCTGCCATGGCCCATAAGATCGCGATCATCGGCCTCGGTATCATGGGCCGCCGGCTGCTCGGCCGCATTCTGGAACACGCCGCGTTCGAGCCGGTGGCGATCTGGGACCCGTCCGAGACCGCCTGCAAAAAAGCCGCCGCGGAGGCCCCCGGCGTGCCGATCGTCGACAGTGCCGAGGCCGCCATCGCCGCGGCCGACGTCGTCTACCTCGCCTGCCCGCCGGTCCCGCGCAAGGCCTACGCCCTGGAGGCGGCCGCCGCCGGCAAGGCCGTGTTCCTGGAGAAGCCGCTCGGCGTCGATGTGGCGGAGAGCCGGGACCTGGTCGAGAAGCTGAAGGCGTCCGGCGTGCCCGCCGCCGTCAACTTCACCCAGGCGGCCGGACGGGCGCTCGCGACGGTGCAGGAGGCCATGACCTCTGGTGCGGCCGGCGCCATCAGCAACATCAACATCATCGTCACCTACCCGGCCTGGCCGCGCGCCTGGCAGGTCGATGCCGACTGGCTGCGCTTCAAGGAGGAAGGCGGCTATACGCGCGAGGTGATCTCCCACTTCGTCTTCCTGTCGGAGCGCATCCTGGGTCGCACGAAGCTGGTCTGGGCGAAACCGTCCTACCCGGCCGACCCGGCCCTGTGCGAGACCCAGATCCTGGCCCGGCTGGAGAACGACGCCGGCGTTCCGGTGTCCATCCTCGGCTCGGTCGGCGGCGTGCAGCCGGACCGCCAGGAGGTGTATCTGACGTTCGCGAAGACCGGGTTCCTGGTGGCAGAGTTCTACCGCCTGTTCCAGTCCGACGGCGGCGCGTGGCAGGAGATCCTCGATCCGCCGGCGGACCCGCGCAAGATCAGCCTCGGCGCCCAGCTCAGCGCGCTCGACGACCTGCTTCAGGGCCGTCCGTCGAAGCTCGCGACCCTCGACGACGCGCTCAGCGTGCAGGAGAAGATCGAAGGAATGCTGGCGGGGACGTGACCTTCGGGCCGCCGTGCCGATCGCTGCCGCCCGAGGAACGGTCCCGGCCCTGTCCCGGATCAGGTCCGGGCCAGACCGGGATGACGGTCTCTTGGTATCTGAACCCAATCGTCATCCCGGCCTTGCCCCCGGACGTGATCCGGGGCAAGGCCGGGACCCAGACGCAGTGGTCAGCGGCTCGAAAGAGACGGTCCTCGATCCTGGCTTTCGTAAGAATCACGGCGGCAGTCGACCTGGATCATACGGATGCCGATTGGGCCGGGGGCGCGCTTCTCTTCTTCCGTCATTCCGACGAGAGTCGGGATCGGACAAAGCGGCCTGCTCAAGGATCAGGACGGGTCCACCGGCCGCCAGCCGTGCAGCACGGCGCGTCCCGGTATCGAGAGCGCGAAGAAGTTGCCGCCGGCCGATCCGGGCTGATCCAAATCGCCGGAGATCGGTCGGCCGAGGTAGTGGGCCAGGGCCAGGGCGCCGACGGCCCCGTGGCTGACCACGGCCACATCGCCGGACACGTCCCGCATGACGGCCTCCAGCGCCGCGACGATGCGCGCCTGCTCGTCCACCGCCCTTGCCCAGCCGCGCACGGACGTATCGGGCTCGGCGAAGAAGAGATCGGCGGTCCTCTGGAACTCTTCCGGCGGCAGGTATCCGGTCGCGCTGCGGTCGTTTTCGCTGAGGTCGACTCGCTCGACCGGCACCAACCCGGTCAGGCCGGCCAGCACGGCGGCACCGTCCCGCGCCTTGCGCTCGGCGCTGCAATAGAGCGCGGCGAGACGCCAGATCCACGGTCCCGCCGCCAGCGCCGCCATGCGGCGGCGGCCCAGATCCGAGAGCGGCCAGTCGGTGACCGCGACCGAGGGATCAATGACCACGTCGGCATGGGTGATGAAATAGAGGGTCGGCTCGGCCGTCATCCGCCGGACCTTCGCCCGCCAGACCGTTGCCGGTCGCTCACTCGGCCGCCGCGGCCGCCCCGCCGACCGAGATCGCGCCCATGCGGCCCGCCGCCGCCGCCGCCTCGTCGACCAGCCGGTCCATGATCGCCTCCACCGGCTCGATCCGGTCGGCGAAGACGCAGGCCTGGCCCATGGAGAGGATGCCCTTCTCCGGGTCGCCGACCGTATAGGCCTCCTTCTGAGCCAGCCCGGTGACATAGGGACGGTAGGCCTCGAAATCGGTTACGCCCTGTTTTTCAAGCTCGGCGATGGCCCGGGTGGTCGCGTTCTCGATGCCGCGGAAGGTGTTGCGCATGGAGGCCAGCACCAGAGCCGTATCGGTCTCCTGGGCGTCGATCACCCGCTGCTTGATGGCCTCGTGGCTCCAGATCTCGCTCGCAACCAGGAAGCGGGTGCCGATCAGCGCCGCGTCCGCGCCCATGGCGAGCACCGCCGCCACCTGGGCGCCGGTGCCGATGCCGCCGCCGATCAGGAGCGGCTTGTCGATGCGCTGTACCGCAAGCGGCGCCTGCACGATGGAACCGACCAGGTTGAGTCCCGGATGGCCGCCGCATTCGGCGCCGACCACGGCGATCGCGTCGACCGGCAGCTTGGAGGCGGCGGAGACCGCATGCTTCACCGTGGCGACCTTGTGGAACACCACGCCGCCGGCGTCCTTGATGCGTTCCACGAAATCGACCGGCGGGAGGCCCGCCGTCTCGAAGTGGCGCACCCCTTTGTCCAGCGCGATCTCGAGCTGGGCCGGCAGGTCCTTATTGTGGTCGGTATGGACCGACAGGTAGAGGTTCACGCCGAACGGCTTGCCGCCGGTCAACTCCCGCGCCTTGTCGAGCTCGGCCTCGAACTCGCCGGGTCCCGGGAACGTCTTGGCGGTGATGTAGCCCATGCCGCCGGCCTTCACGACGGCGGCGACGTAGGTCGCGTCGGACAGCCACATCAGCCCGCCGGCGACGATCGGGTGGTCGATGCCGAAGAGCTCGGTGATCCGGGTCTTGAACCGTTGGGGTCTCATCTCGTCCGCCTCATGGGATCCTGTCCGGCCGCACCGGGCCCGCACTCAGCGGGGCACGATCAGCGCGTCGAGCGCCACGCACCCCTGACCCTTTGGTAGCACCCGGACCGGGTTCAGGTCGACGCTCTCGATCCGCTCGCCCTCGCTCGCGGCGAAGACGGAGACCTTGGCGAGAAGCTCCGCCAGCGCGTCCACATCGGCCGGCGGCGCGCCCCGCACGCCGTCGTAGATCTTGGCGCCCTTGAGCTCCGCAATCATCCGCTTCGCCTCGTCGACCCCAAACGGCGCGAGCCGGAAGGACACGTCCTCCAGAACCTCGACCAGGATGCCGCCCAGCCCGACCATGACCACCGGCCCGAAGGTCGGGTCGTTCTGCACCCCGATCACCGTTTCGACGCCGTCGGGCGCCATCGCCGCGACGAGGACGCCGTCCACGGAAGCGTCCGGCGCCGCGCCCGACACCCGGCTGACCAGACCGTCATAGGCTGCAGCCGCGTTGTCCTCGCCGACGCCGACCACGACGCCGCCGACTTCCGTCTTATGGAGGATGTCCGGCGAAGCGATCTTCAGCACCGCCCTGCCGCCAAGCGCCTTCACCGCCTCGGCTGCCTCGTGGCCGCTGGTCACCAGCCGGCGCGCCACGAAGGGCACGCCCCAGCTCTCCAGCAGGTCCGAGGCCTCGTGCTCGCCGAGCTGCCGTGCCGGGACGGGCACCGCGCCCGACGGGGCCACCGGCGGCAGCGCCTCGTTGCGGCGCGCGAAGAACCGGCCGAACCGGCTGATCGCCGCCGCCGCCGCGACCGCCCGGGTAGGGTCCTCGAACACCGGATAGCCGCCGTTCTCGTAGTGTCGGACAATGTCCGGCGGGGCGATCAGCGACAGGATGATGGACTTGTCCGGGAACCGCTCGCGCGTGTCCTCCAGGGTCTTTATCAGATCGTCGGCGATGTAGCGCGACGCGGCGATCATGGTGAAGAATGCGACGACCACGTCGTAGCCGCCCTCGTCCAGCATCATCCGCATGTTGGTGGTGATCAGGGACAGGTCGTTGAACGCCTGGGCCGTGATGTCGACCGGGTTGCGCACCGCCGCGAAGGGCAGCAGCTCCTTGAGCGTCTTCTGGGTCTCGGCCGGCATCTCCTTGACGTCGAGCCCGTAGTCGATCGCCGCGTCGGCCATCTGCACACCGACGCCGCCGGAGATCGTCATCAGGCCGATGGCGTTGCCGTCGGGGTAGGCGCCGCGGGAGCAGATATAGGCGGCGTCGATCATCTGGTCGGTGGTATCGACCCGCATCACGCCGTACTGGGCGAACAGGGCATCGTAGATCCGGTCGGAGCCGGCCAGCGCCGCCGTATGCGAGGCGGCGGCCGCCGCGCCGATCTCCGAGCGGCCGACCTTCTGGAAGATCACCGGCTTGCCCGCGTTGGCCGCCGCTTCCAGCGCCGCGCGCGTCGCGTCGCCGTCGCGGATCCCCTCGGCATAGGCGACGATGACCTTGGTCTCCTCGTCCGCCGCCAGATAGGCGATGGCGTCGGCCACGTCGACATCCGCCTCGTTGCCGGTGGTGATCCAGATACCCGTCTCCACCCCCTTCTGGCGCATCAGGTGGAAGACGTGGCTGCCATACGCGCCGGACTGGCTGGCGATCGAGACCGGACCCGGCTTCGGCAGAAGGTGATCCACCGACGACGAGAAGGTGGCGAGCCAGTCGCACCGGGCGTTGAAGATGCCGAGACAGTTCGGACCCAGAACCCGGATGCCGCCGGCCCGGGCGACCGCGCGCACCCGGTCCTGCAGCTTCGCGCCCTCCTCGCCCATCTCGGCGAAGCCGGACGAGAACACCACCGCGCCCTTGCAGCCTTTATCCGCCAGCGCCTCGAGCGTGTCGGCGACCATCGGGGCCGGAACGGCCACGATCGCGGCGTCCGGGGCCCCCGGCAGGGCGGCGACGTCGGCATAGGCCTGCAGCCCCTGCACCGTCTCGCGCTTCGGGTTCACCGGCCAGATCGGACCGGAGAAGCCGGCGCGGATCATATAGCCGAGCGGCCGGCCGCCGATCCGCTTGGGGTCGTCGGAGGCGCCGATGACGGCGATGGAGCGCGGGGCGATCAGCGGCGTCAGGGTGGCGACGTCGGGTCTGTCTTTGTTCATGGTCTGCCTGTTGTTCGGATTGTGACGCCTAGACGGTGGCGATGGCGTTAGCCGGAGAGCCGACGGCGCCCGGTAGGTTCAACGGCGGTGCGGTCAGCAGGAAACGGCTGCGCCCGTTCGCGTGCAGCCAGTCCGCCAGCTCCGTCAGGTACCAGATCTCGCCGAGATGGACGCCGAGCTTGAAGAGGCAGAGCTCGTGCAACGGCAGCATCACCTTTTTCGGACCGTTCCGCCGGTCGCGGCCCGGCGCCTGCTCGACCGCGTAGTTGTCGGCGATCAGGACCGACAGGCCGCTGTCGCGCACCCAGTCCTGCAGGTCGGGATCGCCGCCGTCGAGAGCCGGGCACCCGTTCTGCATCATCTCCGGGTCGGGGTCGCCCTGCATGTCGATGATCTTCTGGGCGAAGCCGGTGTGGATGCAGACCATGTCGCCCTCCTCCACCGTCACGCCGTCCGCCTCCATGATCTTCGACAGGGTCGCGAAGTCGACCACCGTACGCGCGTCGCCCAGATGGCGGTGCAGGTCGATCATCACGCCGCGGCCCTGGACGCAGGCGCCGGCCATGTTCTCGATCCCGAGCGCCTTGGCGCGCACGCCCTCGAAGCGCATCAGAGGGTCGGCAGCGTCGTTCGGGTCGCCGGCAAGCTTGTGCTCCTGGCCGCTCCAGCCGTTGTAGTAGACGACCTCCGGCACCCCGTCGCCGTTGGCGTCGAACATCGAGCCCACATGGGTCAGGCTGTCCCACTGGGACGAGTACTGCAGACAGATCAGCGCCGCGTCGTCGCAGATGACGTCGGTCAGCTCCGGGTTTTCCTGTTCCATCGCGAAGTTGTAGTTGGCGAGGCTGTTGCGCTCGGTCGCGAACAGGCGCGGGGGGAACCGTCGCGGGTTCAGGACGCGGCCGCCCGGCAGATCGAGCGGAAGGGACAGGCAGAACCGCTGCCCGGTTTTGACCTCCTTCACCGCCTCGACCACCCGCTCGGGGGTCAGGAGATTCAGCCGGCCAAGTTGGTCGTCCGGGCCGAAATCGCCCCAATTCGAGCCCTCAGGCCGGTTCATCCACCGTCCCGCCATCGCGTCCTCCATCCCGGATGTGCCGCCTCTTGACCGGGCGGCGTTCGATCGTTCGCGGCGCGATTGTCGGAGGCGGGGACGGGAGGCGCAAGGGTATGATAGTCGGCAATTGAACGAAATTTTAACCCGTCCCATGCAGGTTTCGATCAATTCTAAAGAGACATCACACAGGAGAGACGCCGGCCCATGCCGTTCGTTGGTACCGGAAACGACGCGGCACGGTCCTACCTGCCGGAAAGCGAAGACCCCTCCCCGCTCGAGGCATGGCTGTATCCGTTGGACACGCGTTTCGACGCGGACTCGCCATTCTGCAGCATCGTCTCCGCCTGGAACGCCCGCCGGACCGGCGACGGCCCGCCGGAATGGGACGCGTTCGACTTCGCCGATTTCCGGGGCTGGCACAGCCATCTGAAGGTATCGGTGTTTCCCGATGACGAGCCGGATCCGTTGTTCCGCATCATGGGCGAGGCCTGGCGCCTGGTGGCTCTCGGCAGTCTTGCGGGTGTCCGGTTCAGCGAGATGCGCCCGAAGCTGTTCCAGCGTCAGCTCCGCGACCATTTCAAGGCGATCCGCGACCGCGGATTGATCGGCCGGACAAGAGGCGCAATCGCCGGAATGAACAGGGACTTCATCACCATCGAGATTCTGGAGCTCCCGGTCGCCCGCGACGGAAAGCGGGTCGGCGGACTGCTGCATTGCCTGCACTATCAGGAATAGCAGGCGGCACCACAGCGCTTTTGCCGCGGCGACCGGCATGGTAAGCGCGGAACTCCCTTCCGGAGTCCGCCGACCATGCCCACCGCTCCCGGTCCGACCGTTCCCGCCCAGGCGGCGTCCGGCATCCTTCTCATTCTGCTGGCCAATCTCGGCTTCGCCGGCATGGACGCCGTATCGAAGATTCTGACCACGGAGTATTCGGTGGCGCAGATCCTGTGGATCCGCTTCGCCTTCTTCGCCGGGTTCGCGACCCTGCTCGCGTGGCGGCAGAGCCGCGCGGCGGACGGACCCGGGATCCTCGCGCAGTTCCATACCGGGCGGCCGGTCTTCCAGATCGCCCGGGCGCTTCTCCTGGTGGCGGAGATCGGCTGCTTCATCCTCGGCTTCCGTTATCTGCAGCTCGCGGAATCCCATTCCATCGGCGCGATCTTTCCGCTGATCATCACTGCGCTCTCGGCGCTCTGGCTCGGCGAGCGGGTCGGCATGCGGCGCTGGACGGCGGTCTGCATCGGGTTCCTCGGCATGCTGGTCATCCTGCGACCCGGGCTCGCCGTCTTCGATCCGGCAGCGCTTCTGCCGCTGGCCGGCGCCACGATGTTCGCCGTCTATCAGGTCATGACCAAGGTAATCGGGCGAACGGACTCGATGGAGACGATCCTGCTCTATACCGGCTGGGTCGGCTTCGCGGCGATGACCCTGTTCGGGCCGTTCGACTGGGTGTGGCCGGACACGCGGGGCTGGGGGCTGCTGGTGCTTGCCGGCCTGCTCGGCGCGATCGGGCACGCCACCGTCATCAAGGCGCTCCAGCTCGCGCCGGCCAGCGTCCTGCAGCCGTTCAACTACACCCTTCTGGTCTGGGCGACGGTGATCGGGTTCGTGGTGTTCGGCGATCTGCCGGACCTGTGGACCGTGGTGGGCGCGGCGATCATCGTCGCCAGCGGCCTCTATGTCTGGTGGCGTGAGCGGGTGCGGGCATCGCGCGCCTGATCTAGTCCCGCGCCCAACCCCAGGCCTGGTCTAGAACATGGCGTTCCCGACCACCCCACCGACCAGGAAAGCGGTGCCGATCACGATCGGACGATAGAAGAACCGATAAGAAATCTGCACAACCGGCGGTGCCTTTTCCAGGCTGCCTTTCGTGGGCACCAGACCATAGCCGCTGAAGACCATGTAGAGGTTGGCCACCAGCATCATGAAGCATCCGGCAAAAACATAAACTCCGAACAAAAATTGAAAAATATCCGAACTAAAAGCAAAATATAAGAAATCTATGCTGATCAAACCGGAAGGCAACGCCATAAAACCCAGCAAAAAACCCAAAATTATGCTGAATTTGTTGTGAATTTGAGTAGCGCGTCTCTGATTTCTCAACATGATTGCCCCGCGAGAACAACATTAGGACGGCAACAACCTAATATAGGTCTGTATTTATTTGCAAATTATTAATGGAGCCGGAGCGCACTCAGCATGGCGCGGGTGGACGACCCTGAATTCGGGGGTTTGCGCGGGCCGAGGCGGATGCGCTTAAATCCGCTCCAACAAGAAACCGATCAGCAACCGGCCATCCGGAGGAAACCATGTCGAGCGCCGTCACGCGCCTAGAGGCCTACAAAGACGAGACGATGAAGCGCATCCCGCTGCCGGACCACGCGGCGCAGGAGCTGTTCTTCACCACCGACGAGGACGACGAGCGCGTCTGGATGCCGATCGGCGACGGCATCCAGGCCCGGCCGATGCTGTTCAATACGGTCCAGGGTTCCTGGGTCACCCTGATCAAGGCGGACAAACCGGGCATCGTCAGCCGTCATCGCCACCCGGCACCGGTCACCGGCTACACGCTGGAGGGTGCCTGGGGATACCTGGAGCACGACTGGACCGCCACGCCCGGCTCCTTCCTATTCGAGCCGGCCGGGGAGACCCACACCCTCGTGGTCGACCCGGAGGTCGGGCACATGAAGTGCCTGTTCCACAATTTCGGCCCGCTGATCTTCGTCGATGCCGAGGGCAACCAAACCGGCTACGACGATGTCTTCACGCGCCTCGAGCGGTTCAAGGCGCACTACGAGGCGAACGGGCTCGGCGCCGAGTTCGCCACCCGCCTGATCCGCTGACCCGCGTACCCAGACCCAAGCTCTGAAGGAGCGAGACGACCATGCGCAGCTATCAACTGGTCACCCCCGGCAAACCGTTCGAGGAAGTCGAGCGCGCTGAACCGACGCCGACCGGCACCGAGGTGCTGATCCGCGTCACCCATGCCGGCGTGTGCCATTCCGACATCCACATCTCCGACGGATACTTCGATCTCGGCGGCGGCAAGAAGCTCGACATCGTCGCCCGCGGCCAGAAGCTTCCCGTTACGCTGGGCCATGAGGTCCTGGGCGAGGTGATCGCCGCCGGCCCCGACGCCAAGGACGCGCCGATCGGCAAGACCATGCTGGTCCATCCCTGGCTCGGCTGCGGCGAGTGCTCGGCCTGTAAGGCGGAGCAGGAGAACCACTGCCCGACCATGCGCTCTATCGGTATTTTCCGGGACGGCGGGTATGCCACCCACTGCCTGGTGCCGCATCGGAAGTATCTGGTCGACATAGGCGACGTGGACCCGATGGTCGCCACGCCCTATTCCTGCTCCGGCGTCACCGTGTATTCGGCCCTGAAAAAGGCCCTGCCGGTGCTGGATTCCGAGTGGCTGGCGATCTTCGGCGCCGGCGGTCTCGGCCTGTCGGCGGTCGCCATCGCCAAGGGTATGGGCGTCAAGAACGTCATCTGCGTCGATATCGATGACGAAAAGCTGGAAGCCGCCAAAGAGCTCGGCGCCGACGCCGTCCTCAACACAAAGACGGCGGAAAACCCGGTCGCCGAGCTGCAGAAGATCGCCGGCGGCGAACTGCGCGCGGTGGTGGACACGGTCGGCGGCGAGGCGACGTCCGGCACGGCCCTGGCGGCGATCCGCAAAGGCGGACGCTATGTCATCGTCGGCCTGTACGGCGGCGAACTGACCATCTCCCTGCCGACCATCCCCATGCGGGCGATCTCGATCATGGGGTCCTATGTCGGCTCGCTGGGCGAGCTGAAGGAGCTTATGGAGCTGGTGAAGGCGGGCAAGGTGAAGCCGATCCCGATGGAGACCCGGCCGCTGGAGACCGCCTACGACACGCTCCAGGACCTCAAGGCCGGCCGCGTCACCGGCCGCGTCGTCCTGACCAACTGACCGCGCGCCGGCGCCGGGGCCTGCGGGTCCCGGCGTCCGCTTCCGGCTAGAGCAGGAACAGCGTCGCCAGGCCGAGGAACGCGAAGAAGCCGACCACGTCCGTCACCGTGGTCAGGAATACGCCGCTCGCTACCGCGGGATCGATCTTGAACCGCTGGAGGCCGAGCGGGATCAGAGTCCCGGCCAGCCCCGCCACCACCAAGTTCAGGACCATGGCGACGGCGATGATCCAGGCGATCTCGAAATCGCCGAACCACACGATCGACGCCCCCGCCACCAGCACCGCGAAGGCGATGCCGTTCAGGGAGCCGACGACGGTCTCCTTGGCGATGAACTTCATGGCGTTGCGGGTGTCGATGTCGCGCATGGCGAGCGCGCGCACCGCCACGGTCAGCGTCTGGGTCCCGGCATTGCCGCCCATGGACGCGACGATCGGCATGAGAACGGCCAGCGCCACCACCTTCTCGATCGTCGCCTCGAACAGCCCGATCACCAGGGACGCGGCGATCGCCGTCAGCAGGTTCATGACCAGCCAGGGAAAGCGGGTCTTGGTCGTGCCCCAAAGCGAGCCGTAGAGGTCGCTCTCGCCCAGACCGGCGAGGCGCATCAGATCCTCCTCCGCCTCCTCGTCGATCACGTCGACCACGTCATCAACGGTGACGACGCCGAGCAGCCGGTCGTCCTCGCTGACGACCGGTGCCGCAACCAGACCGTATTGTCGGAACAGCAGGGCCACCTCTTCCTGGTCCATCTCGGCCCGGATCTTGCGGAAATCGCGGCGCATGATGTCCGAGACCCGCACCGGGCGCTTCGCGCGCAACAGGTGGGAGAGGGCGAGTTCGCCGACCGGGCGGTGACCCGGATCGACCACGAAGATGTCGTAGAAATCGTCCGGCAGGTCACGCACGGTTCGCAGGAAGTCGATGGTCTGCCCCACCGTCCAGTGGGACGGGACGACCACCATTTCGCGCTGCATGAGGCGGCCGGCGGAGTCCTCGGGGAAGTTCAGACCCTCCTCGAGGAAAACCCGGTCCTTCGCGGGAAGCGCCGCCAGAATCCGAGCCTGCTCGTCCTCGTCGAGTTCGCCGATCAGATCGACGGCATCGTCGGAATCCAGCGCCGACAGAAAGCGGGTCAGTTCCTCGTCGCCGAGCGCCGCGACCAACTCGTCGCGCACCGTGTCGTCCAGATACGCCAGGATGTCGGCGTCGAAGGTGGCCCCCATAGCCGCGATCAGCGCCAGCCGCTGTTCCGACGTCAGACGCTCGATCAGGTCCGCCTGATCGGCCGGGTGCAGGGGTCGGAGCAGGCGCGGAATGATCGCCAGGCGCTCCTGCTCGAGCGCTCGCATGACCGCGGCCTCCAGCCGCGGCGTGAGGCCATAGAGCGGCTCCTCCGGAACGCTCTCCCGGGTCTCGGCGATCTCCGCCTCCAGGGCGCGGATCTTCGCCTTCAGCTCGCGCTTCCTGACCTTTGGCTTGTGCTTCGACTCCTTCGGCGAGGCCCCGGTTTCGGGGCCCCGGTTGTCGTCGGGACGATCGTCAGAGGTCATGGATCACCGCGTCCTACCCCGCCGGTTTCCGGCGGGCGAGTTCATGGGCCTGGGCATCGACGACGGCAACCGCCGTCATGTTGATGATGCCGCGAACCGTCACCGACTGGGTAAGGATATGCATCGGCTTGGCGGTACCGACCAGCATCGGGCCGACGGAAAGTCCCTGGCCGGTCGACTTCAGCAGGTTAAACGCGACATTCGCTGAGTCTAACGTCGGCATGACCAAAAGGTTCGCCGGGCCGGTCAGGCGGGAGTTGGGGAAGGTCCTGTTGCGGACGACCTCCGAGATGGCGCTGTCGGCATGCATCTCGCCCTCGACCTCGAGGCCGGGGTGCTTGGCCGCCAGCTTGGCGACGGCGTCACGCATCTTCTGGGCCGACGGCTCGTCGGACGTGCCGAAATGCGAGTGCGAGACGAAGGCGACCTTCGGCTCCAGACCGAAGGCCCGCACCTCCGTCGCGGCCAGTTCCACCATCTCCACCAGGGCGTCGGCGCTCGGATCCGGCGTCACATGGGTGTCGACCACGAAGTACGAGCCCTGGGGCAGGATCAGGAGGCTGACGGCCGACAGCTCGGTCACGCCCCGGCGCGGGCCGATGACCTGACGCACGTGGCGCAGGTGGTCCCAGTAGCGGCCGACCGTGCCGCAGATCGCCGCGTCGGCATCGCCGAGCTGCATCATCAGGGCGGCGATGACCGTGTCGTTGGTGCGCACCACCTCCCGGGCGCGGTCCGGCGAGACGCCGCGCCGCTCCATCAGGTCGTGGTAGGTCCGCCAGTAGAGCTCGTATCGTTCATCGTTGGTCGGATCGACCACGTCGACGTCCCGGCCGACCCCCAGGCGCAGGCCGAACCGTTCGATCCGGCGTTCGATCACCTCGGGTCGTCCGATCAGAATCGGCTTCGCCAGCTTCTCGTCGAGCACGGACTGGACGGCGCGAAGCACGCGCTCCTCCTCGCCCTCGGCGAAGACGACACGCTTCGGCTCCTCCCGCGCCTTGGCGAAGACCGGCCGCATGACCTGGCCGGACCGGTAGACGAACTGGGAGAGCTTCTGGCGGTAGGCGTCGAAATCCTCGATCGGCCGGGACGCCACGCCGCTTTCCATCGCGGCCTGAGCGACCCTTGGCGCGATCTCCATGATCAGACGGGGATCGAAAGGCTTGGGGATCAGGTAGTCGGGTCCGAACGACAGTTCCTGGCCGCTATAGGCGGAGGCGACGATATCGGACGCCTCCTGCATCGCCAGATCGGCGATGGCGGTGACGGCCGCGATCTTCATCTCCTCGTTGATGGTCGTCGCCCCGACGTCGAGCGCGCCCCGGAAGATGAACGGGAAGCACAGCACGTTGTTGACCTGGTTCGGATAATCCGAGCGGCCGGTGGCGATGATCGCGTCGTCGCGCACCGCCGTCGCCTCTTCCGGCATGATTTCCGGCGTCGGATTGGCGAGCGCCATGATGATCGGCCGGTCTGCCATCGAGCTGACCATTTCCGGCTTCAGCACGCCGGGGGCGGACAGGCCTAGGAAGATGTCGGCGCCGGCCACCGCCTCCGCCAGGGTCCGCATCGGCGTGTCGGTGGCGTAGCGGGCGATCACCGGGTTCATCTGCTCCCGACCGGTATAGACCACGCCGTCGATGTCGGTGATGATCACGTTCTCCGGCTTCAGCCCCATCGCCACCAGCAGGTCGAGGCAGGCCATCGCCGCCGCGCCGGCGCCGGAGGTGACCAGCCGCACGGTCTCCATCGGCTTTTCGACGAGGCGCAGGGCGTTGAAGATCGCGGCCCCGACGCAGATCGCGGTGCCATGCTGATCGTCGTGGAAGACCGGTATGTTCATGCGCTCGCGCAGCTTGCGCTCGATCTCGAAGCATTCCGGCGCCTTGATATCCTCGAGGTTGATACCCCCGAAGGTCGGCTCCAGCGCCGCGACCACGTCGACGAACCGGTCGACGTCGAGTTCGGAAACCTCGATGTCGAACACGTCGATATCGGCGAACTTCTTGAACAGGGCGGCCTTGCCCTCCATCACCGGCTTGGAGGCGAGCGGACCGATATTGCCGAGACCGAGCACGGCCGTGCCGTTGGTCACGACGCCCACCAGATTCTGCCGGCCCGTGTACCGTGCCGCCGACGACGGGTCCTCTACGATGGCGGTGCAGGCGTAGGCGACGCCCGGGGAATAGGCGAGGGACAGGTCGCGCTGCGTCGCCATCGGCTTGGTCGGTACCGCGGCCATTTTTCCGGGCACCGGGGTCTCGTGATAATACAGCGCGGCGTCCTTGAGATCCTCCGCCATTCCCATCCTCCGGTTAGGCCTTGAGTGAGCGGAGGAGACCTTACACGGGCGGGGATGCGCCCCCAAGGGGGCAGCGCGGACCGGGCGCGCCCGACGCCGCCTGTCGCGCCGCCTCCGCCGCCGCTTCCCACGCGACCGCCAGGACCGGCGCCGACCGGGTCTCCGCCAGCCGCTGCTGGGCCGCGGTGATCTGCTGTGCCCAGCGCTCCCGGTTCTCGAGCGCCCGACCGACGGCCAGGCCGATATCGCTGTCGACGAACACCAGATCGGCCCAGGGCGCGCCGGCCCGGGTCGGCATCGCGGCGACCTGCCGCCCGCCCCAGAGCGCCCGCTCCATCCGGTTCGCCGATTTCACCCGGTGTGTGGGACCGGAGTCGGCCGGCAGGACCACCAGATCGCAGCGCTCCAGCGCACCCTCAGCGGCTTCGGCCGTCCAGGGCGTCACCGTGACGCGAAGATCGGCAGGCGTCGCCGCGTCCACCCGGCTGACGAAGGGGCGGGTCGCGTCGGTCACGATCTCCAGCTCCGCACCGGGAAACGCGGCCAGCCGCGGCAGCATCTCGACGACGGGGCCGGCGTTCTGCAGGCGCCCGAACCAGAGCAGGCGCGGCGGCGCGGCGCGGTCTGCCGGCGTCGGCGGCCGGCGTACGCCCTCGACCGCATCGGCGATCACCCGAATAGGACAGCGCACATGCTCGGCCGCCACCTCGGCCATCGCGTCGGTGGCCGCCGTGAGGAGGTCGGCCCGCCCCAGCATGCCCGGATAGAGGCCCGACAGCACCGGATGATCGAAGACGTGGTCACAGAGATCGACGATGACCGCAACTCCGGCCGCGCGGGCGCGGTCCAGCCGCTCCGTCAGATCCAGGCGGACCTTGTGGACGATCAGGACGTCGAGATCCGGGACATGGGCGTCGACGGCGCCACGCTGGAAATCCCGATCGGAGCACACGAAGATCCCGTGTCCCCGACGCCCGAGCGCGGCGGCGGGAAGAAGCGCCCGCAGTCGGGTGCTGGCATGATCGGATGTCGCCCGGCGGGAATCGATCTGCTGCAGCCCGGTGACGACAAGACCGATCTTCATCGTCCCGCCTCCGTCCGCGCAATCCGCATTCAGGCATTCAAAGGGAGATAGTGGTGCGGTCGAGAAGACTCGAACTTCCACCCGTGTTACCGGACAGCGACCTCAACGCTGCGCGTCTACCAATTCCGCCACGACCGCACTATCTTGGCTGCGAGCCCCGGCCCGCAGCGAGGCTGAGGGATTAGCAAAAGCCGCCCGCCCGATCAAGCCGAGATCGCGGGTTCTTGCACGGAACCGGAAACGGATAGCGAATTCATGGCTCTCGCCCCCCTTCCCGAGCAGGCCGGATCCGGCTTTCACAGTGTCGTGGACTGGCGCCAGACCGACGCCATGGTCGCCTACGACGCCGCCGTCCCGGAAATGGAACGGATCGCCGACGCCATCCATGCGGGCGAGGCGCCGGAGACCGTCTGGCTGCTGGAGCATCCGCCGCTCTACACCGCCGGCACCAGCGCCGACACCGCAGATCTGCTCGAGCCCGACCGCTTTCCGGTCCACCGAACCGGGCGCGGCGGCGAGTTCACCTATCACGGCCCCGGCCAGCGGGTGGCCTATGTGATGCTCGACCTGAAGCGCCGCCGTCCCGACGTGCGCGCCTATGTCCACGCCCTGGAGGAATGGCTGATCCGCGCCCTGGACCGGCTCGGGGTTGAAGGAGAGCGGCGCGAGGGCCGGGTCGGGATCTGGGTCCGCCGCACCGACCGGGGCGAGCCGCTGCGCGAGGACAAGATCGCCGCCATCGGCGTCCGGGTGCGCCGCTGGGTGACGTTCCACGGCATCGCGCTCAATGTCGAGCCGGACCTGTCGCATTTCGACGGCATCGTGCCCTGCGGCATCGCCGGCCACGGCGTCACCAGCCTAGTCGATCTCGGCGTGCTCGTCGGCATGCCGGAGGTCGACGCCGCCCTCAAGGGCGCCTTCGAGGAAGTGTTCGGCGAGCGCGGGGACATGGCGCTGCGGGGATAGCCCCCCTGACATCACCCCACACCCCCACCCTCGTCATCCCGGTGAGGCCCGGGCCCGACCCGGGGCTCGGCCGAGACCTTGAATCGACAGGCTGGGCTGGGTCCCGGCCGCCCGCCGGATCGAGTCCGGCGGCCACCGGGATGACGGATTTGGATTGAGCGTGGGACGCGCTACGCAGCCACGTCACGCAGCGCCGGGGGCACGGGTCCGCCGGTCGCCCAGTCGAGAAGCTGGACCGTGTGCACCACCGGGATCGCCGTACCGCCGCCGATCTGGGTGATGCAGCCGATATTGCCGGTGGCGATTACGTCCGGCTCCGTGCTCTCGATGTTGGCCACCTTGCGCTCGCGGAGTTTCCGGGCGATCTGCGGTTGCATCATGTTGTAGGTGCCCGCCGACCCGCAGCACAGATGCCCCTCCGGCACGCCCTTCACCACGAAACCCGCCTTGGTCAGAAGCTCCGCGGGCAGCGTCTTGATCTTCTGGCCGTGCTGCATCGAACAGGCGGAGTGATAGGCCACGGTCAGGCCGGCATCGGTTCCCGCCGGCAGATCCAGGGTCGCCAGATCCAGGGCCGCCAGGTATTCGGTCACGTCCCGGGTCATCGCCGAGACCGCCGCCGCCTTCTCGGCATAGGCCGCGTCCTCGCGCAGCATGAAGCCGTAATCCTTCACCGTCGTGCCGCAACCGGACGCGTTGATCACCACCGCGTCCAGCCCGGCGCCGCCGCCCTCCGCCGTCTCGGCCCACCAGGCGTCCACATTGGCCTTCACGCTGGCATGGGCCTCGTGCTCGCGGCCCATATGGTGGGTCAGCGAGCCGCAGCAGCCGGCACTCGGCGGCACCACAACCTCGACCCCGTGGCGGGTCAGCAGGCGGATGGTGGCGTCGTTGATCTCCGGCTCCAGCACCCGCTGGGCGCAGCCGAGCAGCAGGGCGACCCGGCCGCGCTTCTCCCCCTCCGCCGGATAGACGCCCGGCCGGTCCAGGGGCGAGCGTGGCGGGATCGCCTTCGGCGCCAGTTCCAGCATCGCCCTCAGCCGTCCGCCGAACAGGTTCCCCGCCAGCGGCGCGAACGGCCGCGCGAACCACGCGCCGGCCAGCGCCAGGCGGAACCGGTTGGGGTAGGGGATCAGGTTGGACAGCAGCGCCCGCAGCCAGCGGTCAAGGGGCTTGCGGGTATAGGTCCGCTCGATATGGGTGCGGGCGTGGTCGACCAGGTGCATGTAGTGCACGCCGGAGGGACAGGTGGTCATGCAGGACAGGCAGGAGAGGCACCGGTCGATATGCTTGACCTCCTCGTCCCCCGCCGGCCGGTCGTTCTCCAGCATGTCCTTGATCAGGTAGATCCGGCCGCGCGGAGAATCGAGCTCGTCGCCGAGCAGGACATAAGTCGGACAGGTCGCCGTGCAGAACCCGCAATGCACGCATTTGCGCAGGATCTCGTTGGCGACGGAGATCTCGGGGTCGGTGAGCTGGGCCAGGGTGAAGTTGGTCTGCATGTCTTCCTCACACCCCCGCCGTCATGCGGCCCGGATTGAGCACGGCTTTCGGATCAAAGCTCTCCTTCACCCGCTTCGCAAGCGCGGCGACCGGGCGCGGCTGCGGGTGGAAGCTGTCCAACGAGGCCCGGACCTCCGGGGCGGCGCGGATCAGGGTGGCGTGCCCGCCCACCCGGTCGACCGCCCCCCGCACCACATCCGCCCGGGCGTCGCGCCCCGGCGGCACGGCGAGCCAGACCAGCCCGCCGGCCCAGTCGTAGAAACAGGTCGCCTCAGGCACCGCGCCTCGGACCGCCGTCACCACCTCCGGACCCGCCGTCGGCGCGACGGAGATCTTCCATACCGCCCGGTCGCGCGGCTCCGCCAGGGGACGGGCGTCGCGCAGGTCGCGCCAGAGCGTGCGCGAGGCGTCGCAGTCGATCGTCGCGATCTCGGCGCCGAACCCTGCCAACTCGCCCTTGAGCGCGTCCACGCGGGCGACGACCGACGGCGCGAAGCCCTCGACGCGCAGCGCCGTGGCGACCCCGCTCACCCCGTCGGCGACGATGCCGGCGGGCAGGTGCGCGGCGGAGGACACGTCATGGGCCGAGCCCATGGCGGCACTCATCGCCTTGACCGCCGCCGCCTCGTCCAGGCCGTGGAGCAGCACCGTCGTCTCGGTCTCCGGCGCGGGGAGCACCTTGAAGGTCAGGTCGGTCAGCGCCGCCAGCGTCCCCCAGGAGCCGCAGACCAGCTTGGACAGATCGTAGCCGGTGACGTTCTTCACCACCCGGCCGCCGGACTGCACGATCTCGCCCCGGCCGGTAACGGCGGTGAAACCGAGCAGGTGGTCGCGCGCCGCCCCGTCCTTGATCCGGCGTGGGCCGGCGAGGTTGCAGGCGAAGACGCCGGCAATGGACTGCCGCCCTTCCCCGCCACCGAGCAAGACGCCCAGATCCATCGGCTCGAAGGCGAGGCGCTGGTTCTCCGCGCGGAGTGCGGCCTCGATCTCCGCCAGCGGCGTGCCAGGCCCGGCCTGGCAGATCAGCTCCTCCGCCTCGTAGAGGCCGATCCCGCTGAGGCCGGACAGGTCCAGGGTGTTGGCGGTCTGCATCGGCCGGCCGACCGTGCGCTTGGTGGCGCGGGAGACGATCTCCAGCGGCGTCTCCTCGGAGATCGCCCAGGCGACCGCGTCGCGCACCTGCTCGGGCGTGTCGGGCTTGAAGGTGTCAGGCATCGGCACGCTCCGGCAGAGACTTGCGCAAAGGCTGGGGCTGGGTCCCGGCCGAGCCCCGGGTCCAGCCCGGGCCTCGCCGGGATGACGGGATTGGGAGAACATGAAAAACGAAGCCGTCATCCCGGACGACCCCGGACCCGATCCGGGGGCGGGCCGGGACCCAGCTTTCGGCGACTGCAGAACGCGCGCGGATCGGGTCCGAGAGCGTCCCGGAATGTTCGACAATGCCCAGCACGGACACCGCCTCAGAACCGCGGGATATCGGGGAACGGCATCTGGCCGCGGTGGATGTGCATGCGGCCGAGCTCGGCGCAGCGGTGCAGGGTCGGAAACACCTTGCCCGGATTGAGCAGACCCTTCGGATCCCAGGCGCATTTCACGCGCATCTGCTGGTTCAGGTCGATCTCGCTGAACATCTCCGGCATCAGATCCCGCTTTTCGACGCCGACCCCGTGCTCGCCGGTCAGCACGCCGCCGAGCTCGACGCAGGCTTTCAGGATGTCGGCGCCGAACGCCTCGGCCTTGTCCAACTCGCCCGGCTGGTTGGCGTCGAACAGGATCAGCGGATGCAGGTTGCCGTCGCCGGCGTGGAACACATTGGCCACCCGCAACCCGTACTTCTCGCTCATCCGGGACATGCGGGTGAGGATCTCCGGCAACTGGCGGCGCGGGATGGTGCCGTCCATGCACATGTAGTCGGGCGAGATGCGGCCGACCGCCGGGAACGCCGCCTTGCGCCCCGCCCAGAAGGCGTTGCGCTCCTCCTCGCTCTCGGAGACCCGCAGGGTGGTGGAACCGTTGGCCTCGGCGATCTCGCGCACCCGGTCGATCAGGGTGTCCACCTCCACCTCCGGGCCATCCAGCTCGACGATCAGCAGGGCGCCAGCCTCGCGCGGATAGCCCGCGTTGACGAAATCCTCGGCGGCGTTGATCGCCGGATTGTCCATCATCTCCATGCCGCCGGGGATGATGCCGGCGCCGATGATGGCGGCGACGCAGGCGCCCGCCTCCTCGCTGGTCGGGAAGCCGAGCAGCAGGGCGCGCAGGGAGGCCGGCTTCTTCAGGATGCGGACCGTAACCTCGGTGACGACCGCGAGCAGCCCCTCCGAACCGGTCAGCAGCCCCATCAGGTCGTAGCCTTCGGAGTCGAGATGCTTGCCGCCGAGCCGCATGACCTCGCCCTCGACCGTCACGATCTCTAGCCCGAGGATGTTGTTGGTGGTCAGACCGTATTTCAGACAGTGAACCCCGCCCGAGTTCTCCGCCACATTGCCGCCGATCGAGCAGGCGATCTGCGAGGACGGGTCCGGGGCGTAGTAGAAGCCCTCGTGCTGAACCGCCGTCGTGATCCCCAGATTGGTCACGCCCGGCTGCGCCGTCACGGTGCGGTTGTCGAAATCGATATCAAGGATGCGGTTGAACTTGCCGAGGCCAAGCAGCACCCCGTCCGCCAGCGGCAGCGCGCCGCCGGACAGCGACGTGCCCGACCCGCGCGGCACGACCTTCACCCCGTTCTCGTGGCAATACTTCAGCACGGCGGCGACCTGCTCCACCGTCTCCGGCAGAACGACGATCATCGGCAGGGTTCGGTACGCGGTGAGGCCGTCGCTCTCATACGGCTTCATGCCGCGCTCGTCGGCGATCACGCCCTCGCCCGGCACGATCTCGCGCAGCGCGGCAACGATCTCCGAACGGCGCGCCAGGACATCCTTGTCCGGCTCCGGCATCTGCATGGCAAGCCTCTCCGCCTGTTCGTCAGGTCTCGGCGATTAACCTGCAACAAAACTTGCCGGAAAAGGGCGGAAATTCAAGCCGGACGGCGGGCCCTATTGCCGCAGCCCCGGCGCAAACGCGAAAAAGCGGCGCGACGTTACCGTCGGCCGCCTGAAAGCGGATAGGGACGCGCGCGGCAAACCGGCCGCGCGCCGTCGGTCCAGCCGGGATTAGCCCTGGCGCGCCTTGAAGCGCGGGTTGGACTTGTTGATCACGTAGACGCGACCTTTGCGGCGGATAACGCGGCAGGCCTTGTGCCGCTTCTTCAGCGTCTTCAGCGAGTTGGCGACACGCATCTGTCGTCTCCGGTGGTCATCGAATTTCGAAGAGCGCGGAACCTACTGAGAAGCCCGGAAGCTGTCAACCGCGATATTCGGCGGGTTTCAGCTCTCTTCGGGCTTCATCGAAACCATGCGCAGAAGCTGAAGTTCGCCGTCGTGCAGCAGCGTCGCCAGACGCGACCAGTCTTCCGCCAGTTCCATCAGCGCCTGCCGGCCCACCGGTGTCTCGGTGACCTGCCGGTCGGCGTTCAGCGCCTCGACGAACCGGGCGAAATCGTTGCGGATCAGCTGGGCCTGGTTCTGGGAGACGTCGCGGATCACCCGCACGTCGAAGCCCTGGTTGGTCAGGGCCGTCTCGTACTGCGCCCGGGTCCAGAGCGTCACCGGCTCCCCCCGGCCGCCCATCCACGCCTGCAGCCGCTCCGACGGTGGGTTCTCGTCCGGCAGGACGTAATCGCCCAGCAGGAACTGGCCCCAGTCCTTGAGGGAATCGCTGATCTTCGCGATCAGCGCCAGCCGGTCCTGAATCCGGTGCATCTCGTCGACGAACAGCACGACGTCGAACTTACGGCGCGGCAGCTCCAGGGTCTCGGGGTCGTAGAAGCTCGATCGGACCTGATCGCCCGACTTGATCGCCGGCAGCACGGTGGTGGCCAATTCGAGAAGGGCCGGGTTGCGCTCGTAGCCGGTGATCCAGACCCCGTATCTTTCCGCGAGAGCGGCACCCGTCCCGCCGAGCCCCATGGTCAGGTCGAGCACCGATTGCACCGGGTCGAGACCAAGCGGCTTCGCCATCTCCACCGCCGCCTCCGCCCCGCCGGGGGCGAGAAATCCGGGGCCGAAGACGCGCTGGCTGATCTCGATCCTGGCCCGGGGCCAGACCGGGTCGGGGATCGCCTCCTCCTCGAAGGCCGGATCCACGGCGCCGCCGGCGGCCTGAGGTTCGTCCATCAGGTCGTCCAGGCTCATCATCTTCGGCAGGGCGATGGACGGCGGCAACGCGGGGTCGTCGGAATCCGAACCGTCGGCCTCCGCGCGCTCGCGCCACTCGACATATTCCTGCGCGTCGTAGCCTTCCCACCAGGCTCGAAGCTTTATGTGCCAGGGTACGGCGATGGTCCTTGCCTCGCTCATGGGGTCACGTTACGGCTGAAGTGTGAACGATCACTTACCATAATCACAACCATCGCACGGGGCCCCGTCCGTATGCCGACCGCCGCCGCAAGCCGGGCACCCGATCAGATCAAGGGTCTGACCTTCGCCGTCCTGGGCGTCCTGGTCCTCACGCCCGACACCCTGCTGATGCGCATGGTGGGAGCCGATCCATGGACCATCCTGTTCTGGCGCGGGCTTTTCGTGACGATCGGCTATGTCGTTCTTCTGGGGCTGCGCTACGGGCGCCGGTTGCCGGCTGCCGTCCTCGGCATCGGCAGTCACGGGCTGCTGGTCTGCGCCCTGTTCGCCCTGAACACGATCCTGTTCGTCGTCGCGGTGGCGACCACGACCGTCGCCAACACCCTGGTGATCATGTCGGCCGCTCCGCTGTTCGCCGCCGTGATCGGACGGATCGCGCTCGGGGAACGGCCGCCCGCACGGACTTGGGCCGCGATCCTGCTGGCCATGGTCGGGATCGTCGTCATCGTCGCCGACGGGCTGGCGGTCGGCACCTGGATCGGGGACCTCGTGGCGCTGGCCGCGGCGATCGCGCTCGGCGCCCACTTCGTGCTGGTCCGCGCCGCCCGGCCGGTCGACATGATGCCGGCGGTCGGGCTTTCCGGTCTGGTCGTCGCCGGCGTGGCCCTGATCGCCGCCGACAGCCTCGCCCTCTCCCCGGTCCAGTTCGGTTGGATGGCGCTGCTCGGCCTGCTGATCCTGCCGGTCTCCTTCGGCCTGCTGACCGTGGCCCCGATCTACCTATCGGCCGCCGAAGTCGGGCTCGTGGTGCTGCTCGAGACCGTGCTCGGCCCGCTCTGGGTCTGGCTGGTCATCGGCGAGCAGCCCAGCGCCTACGCGCTTGCCGGCGGCGCGGTCGTGATCGGCGCGCTGGTGATGAATTTCGCGCTTAAGCGGCGCGCCCCCTCCCCCGCCCCTCTGCCGGAGACCGCCCGATGACCACGATCCGACCCCGCCGGAGCTTCATCTTCGCGCCCGGCAACAAACCGGACATGTTCCCCAAGGCCATGGCCACCGGGGCGGACATCATGTGCGTCGATCTGGAGGACGCGATCGCACCGCAGCACAAGGAGCAGGCGCGGCGCGCCACGTTCGACTGGTTCGCCACGGCCGAGCTGGACGACGCGGTGGAATGCATGGTCCGCATCAACCCGCCACGCACGCCCGACGGCATGAAGGACGTCCAGGCGATCCTCGACTCGGCCAAGGCGCCGCCCGCGCTGATGCTCGCCAAGGTCAAGGCCCCCGCCGAGGTGATCGCGCTCGACGAGCTGTTCGAGGAGTTCAAGATCACGGCGCGCCTGCAGGTCATCATCGAGACAAACGAGGCCCTGGAGGCGGCCTGGGAGATCGCCCGCTGCTCGAGCCGGATCGACGCGATCTTCTTCGGCGGCGTCGACATGGCCGCCGACCTGCGCTGCGCCTACACCTGGGAGGCGCTGCTCTACGCCCGCGCCCGGGTGGTGCATGCGGCGGCGGGTGCCGGGGTCGACGTGATCGACGTGCCCTTCCTGGACCTGAACGACATGGAGGGCATGAAGCGCGAAGCCGAGGCCGCCCGGGCGCTCGGCTTCTGCGGCAAGGGCTCGATCCACCCGAAGCAGGTCCCGGTGCTGAACGAGATCTTCAGTCCCAGCGAGGCCGAGATCGCCCATGCCCGTCGCATCGTCGACGCGTTCGAGCAGGGCGACAGCGGGCTTGTGGTGATCGACGGCAAGCTGATCGAGAAGCCGGTGCTGCGCAGCATGTACCGGGTGCTGGCGCGGGCGGGCGCCTGACGCCCCGATCCGCTCAAGTCACCGAAGCGCGGTTGCGGTAGGCGTCGGCTAGGTGTTCCCCGGCATCCAGGACCGCCCGCATCTCCGCCACCGCCCGCCAGACATCCTCATAGCGCTGATACAGCGGGGCGAACCCGAAGCGCATGACGTCCGGGTCGCGGAAGTCGCCGACCACCCCGCGCGCGATCAGCGCCTGAACGATGCCGTAGCCGTCCGGATGGGCGAAGGACACCTGGCTACCGCGCCCCCAGGGCGGGGTGAGTGCCGCGTCCCGCGGCGAGATCAGACGGAAACCGGCATCGCCGCATTCCTGCTCGACCAGGGCGATGAACAGGTCGCCGAGCGCCACCGACTTCCGCCGGATCGCCGCCATGTCGGCATCGAGCATGACATCCAGCGCCGCCTCGAAGGCGACCAGGCCGAGAATGCCCGGTGAGGAGCAGACATGGCGGCGGATGCCGTCGGCAGGCCGGTAGTCCAGGTCGAAGTCGAACGGCCGGTCGTGGCCGAGCCAGCCGGTGAGCGGCTGATGCGCCGTCTCCTGATGCCGAGCGGCGACGAACATCCAGGCGGGGCCGCCGGGCCCGGCGTTCAGATACTTGTAGGAACAGCCGACGGCGAAATCCGCGCCCGCGCCGTTGAGGTCGACCGGGAACGCGCCGGCCGAATGGGCGAGGTCCCAGAGCGTCAGCGCCCCCGCCGCATGGGCCGCACGGGTCACTCCCGCCATGTCGAAGACGGCACCGGTTTTGAAATTGGTCTCCGTCAGCATGACGACGGCGACGTCGTCGTCGAGGGCGTCGGCGACCTCCGCCTCCGGCACCAGCCGCAACTCGTGCCGGCCGCCGAGCTGCTCGATCAGGCCCTGCGCCATGTAGAGGTCGGTCGGGAAATTCTCGGGATTGGACAGGATGACCCGCCGGTCCGGCCGCATCGCCAGCGCCGCCGCCAGCAGCTTGAAGACGTTGATCGAGGTGGTATCGACCACCGCCACCTCGCCGGCACCGGCACCGACCAGTCCCGCCAGCCGGTCGCCCAGGGCCAGCGGCTTCTCCATCCAGCCGTCCTTCAGCCAGCCGCCGATCAGGTGGCGGCCCCACTCGTCGTGCAGCATCGCCGCGACCCGGTCCGGCACCGTTTTCGGCATGGCGCCAAGCGAGTTTCCGTCGAGGTAGACCAGACCCTCGGGGAGAACGAACCGGTCGCGGAAATCGGCCAGCGGGTCCTCGGAGTCGAGGGTCCGGACGGTGTCGAGAGTGATCGTGGTCATGGCTCCAACCGCGGATTATGGCAGTAACGTTGCGCACGCATTGCGCCATGGTATAACCCGCCGACACGTAGACGAGAGGCGTTTTCGGTGGCTGACCGGCCCGATATCCTGGTCCTGAACGGACCGAACCTGAATATGCTGGGCGTGCGCGAGCCGACGATCTACGGCAGCGATACGCTCGCGGATATCGAGGCCATGTGCCAGGAGCGCGGCGACGCCCTCGGGCTCGGCGTGGACTTCCGGCAGTCGAATTTCGAGGGCGAGCTGGTCACCATGATCCAGCAGGCCCGCGACAGCCATCACGGGATCATCCTGAACGCCGGCGCCTATACCCACACGTCGGTCGCCCTGCGCGACGCGCTGTCCGTCGCGGAACTGCCGGCGATCGAGCTTCACCTGTCGAACACCCACCGGCGTGAGGAATTCCGCCACCATTCCTACCTTTCGGGGGTGGTGGACGGCATCATCGCCGGCTTCGGTGCGCGCGGTTACGTGCTCGCGATCGAGGCCATGGCGGGCCTGGTCGGGGCCGACGAATAAGGAACGACTGCCGTGAGCAAGGATCTGGACGAGGCACTGGTCCGTAAACTGGCCGGTCTGCTGGAAGAAACCGGGCTCGGTGAGATCGAGTATGCGACGGGAGACCTGCGCATCCGAATCGCCAAGCCCACGGTCAACGCCACCTACACCGCCGCTCCGGCCCCGGCCGCTGCGCCGGTTCCGGCGTCAGCCCCGGCACCGGCGGCGACCGCCGCGCAGGAGGATGGCGAGGTCGTGCCCTCGCCGATGGTGGGGACCGCCTATGTCGCGCCGGAACCCGGTGCTGCCGCCTTCGCGCCGGTCGGCGCCAGCGTCCGCAAGGGCCAGACGATCATGATCGTCGAGGCGATGAAGACGATGAACCCGATCCCGGCGCCGCGCGACGGCAAGATCAAGGCCGTCCATGTCGAGAACGGCCAGCCGGTTGAGTACGGCCAGCCCCTGCTGGTCCTCGAGTGATCCGCCCATCCGGCGCGAAGAGAGGTCCGGCGTGTTCGAAAAGGTTCTGATCGCCAATCGCGGAGACGTGGCGCTGCGCATCCACCGGGCGTGCCGGGAGATGGGCATCAAGACAGTGGCGGTGCATTCGACCGCCGACGCCGACGCCATGCATGTGCGATTGGCCGACGAGAGCGTGTGCATCGGCCCGCCGCCGGCCCGGGACAGCTACCTGAACATCCCGGCGATCCTGTCGGCTGCGGCGGTGACCCATGCCGACGCGATCCATCCCGGCGTCGGCTTCCTGTCGGAGAACGCCGCCTTCGCCGAGATCGTGGAAGCCCACGGCATCACCTTCATCGGCCCGGCGCCGGATCACATCCAGTCGATGGGCGACAAGATCACCGCCAAGCGGACGATGATCGAGCTCGGCATCCCCTGCGTGCCCGGCTCGGAAGGCCCGGTCGAGGGTGTGGAGGCCGCGCGGTCCGAGGCCGAGCGCATCGGCTATCCGGTCCTGATCAAGGCCGCGGCCGGTGGTGGTGGCCGGGGCATGAAGGTGGCCGAGACCGCCGACAACCTCGAGGAAGCCTACACGATGGCCCGGCGCGAGAGCGCCGCCGCGTTCGGCAACGACGCGGTCTACATGGAGCGCTATCTCGGCCGGCCCCGGCATATCGAGATTCAGATCGCCGCCGACAGCCACGGCAACGTCATCCATCTGGGCGAGCGCGACTGCTCAATCCAGCGCCGCCACCAGAAGGTCATCGAGGAGGCGCCCTCGCCGGCGCTGACCCAGGCCGAACGCGAGGCGATCGGCGCCCGCGCGGTCGACGCCATCCAGAAGATGGGCTATCGCAGTCTCGGTACCCTGGAGTTCCTGTACGAGAACGGCGAGTTCTTCTTCATCGAGATGAACACCCGCCTGCAGGTCGAACACCCGATCACCGAGGCGATCACCGGCATCGACCTGGTGCGCCTGCAGATCGAGATCGCAGCCGGCCGGGCCCTCGGCATCCGCCAGGAGGACGTGACCTTCAACGGACACGCGATCGAGTGCCGGATCACCGCGGAGGATCCGCGCACCTTCCAGCCGCGCCCGGGGCGGATCGACGACTACCACCAGCCGGGCGGCCTCGGTGTACGCGTCGACAGCGCGCTCTACGGCGGCTACAGCGTGCCGCCCCACTACGACAGCCTTGTGGCCAAGCTGGTGGTGCACGGAACGACGCGCGAGGAATGCCTGATGCGGACCCAGCGGGCGCTCGGCGAATACGTGATCGGCGGCATTCCCACCACGATTCCCCTGCATATCGACCTGATGAAGGCGCCGGCCTTCCGATCCGGCGACTACCATATCCGGTGGCTGGAGACGGAGTATCTGACCTCCTGAGGCATCCCATTGCCGACGGGGCCTGGAGTGCTACGCTTTCCGCCTGACCGATCATGCGGGTGGACCGGATGTCCGAGCTGCAACCGGAACTGCTGCTTCAGGCCTATGCCGTCGGGGTGTTCCCCATGGCGGAAGGCCGCGAAGATCCGCGCCTGTTCTTCGTCGACCCGGACAAGCGCGGCATCCTCCCCCTCGATGGCTTCCACATCCCGCGCAGCCTGCGCAAGACGGTGCGCCGCCGGAAGTTCGAGGTCGCCTGGGACAGGGATTTCGAGGCGGTTCTAGACGGATGCGCCGAGGCGACGGAGCGCCGCCCGGATACCTGGATCAATCCCGAGATCCGCCGCCTCTACCTCGCCCTGCACGCCCGCGGCCACGCCCATTCGGTCGAATGCCGGCTGGACGGTCGGCTGGTCGGCGGGCTCTACGGGGTGCGGCTCGGCGGGGCGTTCTTCGGCGAGAGCATGTTCAGCCGCGCCACCGACGCCTCGAAGGTGGCGCTGGTGCATCTGGTCGCCAGGCTGAAGGCAGGCGGCTTCGTCCTGCTGGACACCCAGTTCATCACCGACCACCTCGCCCGGTTCGGCGTGGTGGAGATCCCGCGCGACGACTACCGGCGCCTGCTGAACGCGGCGATCGCGGCACCGGTTCAGTTCGAGGTGTCGGAGGACGACTGGCCCTCGGTGGAGGCGCTGCTGCAGGAGGCGACCCAGACGTCGTAGACCGGGTGCTCCAGGGCGTTCAGGCCGGGACTCGAGGCGAACATCCAGCCGCTGAACAGATCCCGCGCCGTCTCGTCCGGCGGCTGGTCCTCGACATGCACGAAGGCCGCGCTCTCCGGCGGCAGGGTCGGCGGCAGATCCTGGCAGGTCTCGACCCGGATGTTCAGGGTGCCGAACCTGTAGGTCGCGCCGACCGGCACGCTGAAGCGGGAGATGCGCGCGGTAACCTTGTCCAGCCCCTGCATCACCGCGATCGGCTGCTGCCGCCAGTCCTCGGGCGCCGGCGTCTGGGCGGCCACAGGCGACGGGATCGCCGCCGCCACCGCACCGGCGAGGGCGGCGATCAGGATACCGGCCCGAAGTCGGGCGGCGGGGCAGGTCGGGGTCCGCGTGCTCATGGCTGGCATCATCGCGTCTGTCATCATGTCCCGGTGATAGCGGCGGAATATGTCCGGGAAACGGCGCAGCGGACTGGCGGTTCGGCGAAACGGATCAGTTGGCGCCGGAACCGGAAGCCGAACTGCCGGCCTGGAACATGAAGCGGCTCAGGAGCTGGATGAAATCGACCGCGTCCTGGGTGAGTTCAATCCGCTCGCCCGGCTGGAGCATCCTATCGTCGGCGCCTGGAACCACGTCGACGAAGTTGCCGCCGAGCAGCCCCTCGCTGGCGATGGCGGCGCTGGAATCGACCGGCAGGAGGATCGACTCGTCGATGCTCAGGGTGACCTCGGCTAGGTAGGAGTCCGGGTCGAGAATCTGCTTGGACACGGTGCCGACCTTAATGCCGGACATCCGCACGTCGCTGCCGGGCTTCAGGCTACCGACCGTCGTGAAGCGGGCGATGACTTCGTAGCCGCCGCCCTTGCCGATCTCCGACGAGGAATACGCGTAGAACAGAAAGACCCCGGCCACGGCCAGGACCAACGCGCCCATCAGCGTCTCGATCACACCTCTATTCACGGCATCCTCGCGCGCTACGGATCACGGCGGCGGATCACGCCGGCGTCCAGGGCTCGTAGTCCCCGGTCGCCTTGTCGCGCTTGCCCCCCTCCAGCACGTGGCCGGGCGGTCGATAGGCGTAGGGCGTGCCGGTCAGGTTCGGCTGGTGCTCCTTCTGCCAGGAGAACTGCCGCGGGTCCTTGCCGTCCGGCACCACGTCGGTGCCGTGGTGGAGCCAGTGATGCCACTCCGGCGGAACCTTGGAGGCCTCGGCAAGGCCCTTGTACACGCACCACCGCATCTCGTGCCCGTCGCGCAGGACGCCCTTCTTGTGGACGTAGTACTTGTTCCCGTAGGCGTCCTCGCCAACGAGCTTGCCGTTCATCCAGGTAAAGAGCTTCGTTCCGACGTCCATTCTTCGACCCCGAAGAGACTGCTGAATCGCGCGGAGACTATGTCACCGGCGCCGCGGGGCGTCCAGTCCGACACACACTGCGGACGGGCCGTGTACCACGTCCTAGCGGCCGGTTTCCAGCAGCCCGGGCGCCATCCGCGTGTTCCAGTACCGGTGATCGGCGGTGAGGTCGGAGAACTGCCAGCCCATGAGCCCGCCGAACCGGCTGCCGTGACGATCGAGCAGAGGTGTCAGGATGTCGTCGCGCACCCGCTCCGGCGGCAGGTGACCGCTGGCGGCGTCGGCGTGATAGATCGGCTTGCCGACGACGATCTTCTCGATGGGCCAGGCGAGACCGCCCGCCCCGCCCGTCAACCCAGCGATCGATGTCGCCACGGGCCGGGACGGGTCGCCCACCACGTGACTGGCGATCGGCGAGTCGTAGCCCCGGTTGTTGTAATACTGGACCGCGATCCAATCGACGGCATCCCCAACCTCGCGCAGGATCTCCAGATAGGGCCCGTCCTCCCAGCGCGCGTCCAGATAGGGGGGCTGCGGCGCGTGGCTGATCAGGGCGCCGGACGGCAGTGCCGCGCGAAGTTCCCGGGTCAGGGCGATCAATAGCGCCCGACCGTCGAAGGGACGATGCGGCCCCGGGCGGTGCAGGGCCGCCGAGATCTCGAAGTCGATGCCCACGCCGGCGACGCCGTGGGTCCGAACGAACGCCGCGAGCAGCGCCGCGGCCTCCGCCTCCCGGCCGGCGATCCGCCCCCAGGACCCGGCGCTCATCGCCCCGCCGCCGAAGGAGGCGAGAATGGTCTTTCCAGCCCGCTTCAGCGCCGGGACGGCGTCAAGCTGGCGCGCCAGCACCGGCGGGATGACCAGCGAGAGCGGTGCCGCCCCGCCCTCCTCCGGCACCGTGAGGAATGACAGCATCACATGGGTGTAGTCCGCCGCCTCCACCTTGGCGAGCGGCGTGGCCGCGGAGTTGTAGTAGACGATATAGCGGGGCGTCTCTGCCCATCCGCGCATCGCGGCGCCCGCCAACAGAAGCAGCGCGATCACCAGGACAGCCAGTCCGCGTCCCGCCATTGCCCGTCTCCTCTCCAACCGGATCCGACAGATCATTGCGCCCCGCATCCGCTCGGCGTATCAGCCGCCTATGAGGCCTCTGTCGAATCCCCCCAGTACGCCACCCGTCGAGTCGCCGGTCACAGGCTATGTCCTGGTGGCCCTCGTCGCCATCTTCTTCGGCATTGCTCCGAGTTTCGCCAAGCTCGCGTTCGACGGCGGCTCGGGGCCTGTGACGCTGCAACTCGGCCGCTTCCTGCTGGCCGCGATCATCCTCTGGGCGATCGTGCGGGCCCGCGGTCCGCTCCGCCCCGTTCCCCGGTCGCTCTGGCCCATGCTGCTGGCGCTGATCGTCTGCACGGCGCTCGCCTCTTTCGGCTACATGACCAGCGTGAGCTTCATTCCGGTACCGCTCGCCAGCCTGACCTTCTTCGTCTTCCCGCTCATGGTCGCGCCGCTCTCGCATTTCGCCGGCCACGAGCGGCTGACGCCGTTGCGCATAGTCGCCCTGGCGGTCGGCTTCGCCGGCCTCGCCCTGCTGCTCGGGGCCGATCTGCGCGACGCCGACGCGATCGGCGTCGCCCTCGCCTTCGGCGCCGGGACCTGCGTGGCGGTCAGTTTCCTGCTGACCCGCCAAATCTCCGGCAGCCTGGGCCCGCTGCACATCACCGCGATCGTGACGACTGGCTGCCTGGCGATCTTCGCGGTCGCGACAGTGATCGAGGGCGTGCGGCTACCGACCGGCGGTACCGCGTGGATCGGCTTCGGCGTCAACGTGCTGTGCTACGTGGTCGGCCTGTCGTCCCTGTACGGCGCCATCGCCCGGCTCGGTTCCGTGCGGGTGGCGGTCATCGGCAACATGGAGCCGGTGATCAGCGTCATCACCGCCGGCGTGCTGCTGGGTCAGATGCTCGGCCCCTACCAGATGGTGGGAGCCGGCGTGGTGATCGCCGGCATCCTCCTCATGCAGGGCGAGCGTCTCCGCCGGCCGGCGGGCTGAGCCGTCACCCGGCCGCGTCGGTCGGTTCCGGCACGGTCATGCCGGTAAGCTCCGCCGTGGTGATGCCGGAGCGCACCTTGGCGATGATGTCGGCCTCCTTGGCGACCTGCGCCTCGCCCTTCGTGAGGACTTCGGCGAGACGCGCCTGCGGCACCACGCAGATCCCGTCGTCGTCACCCAGCACCAGGTCGCCCGGCTCGACGACCACGCCGCCGCAGGCGATCGGCGCGTCGATCTCGCCGCCGAAGCCCTTGTGCGGGCCGCGCGGCGTCGCCCCGGTCGCGTAGACCGGCATCGTCATCGCGCGCAGCGACCCGACATCGCGCACGGCCCCGTCCAGCACGATCCCCGCACAGCCCTGGGCCATGGCGCATTCGGCGATGATCTCGCCGATGATCGCCACCTCCCCCGCCCCGCCAGCGGTGATGACGAGGATCTCGCCCGGCTGCAGCAGCGGCAGGGCGGCGTGGACCGCGCTGTTGTCGCCCGCCATCACCGAGACCGTCCGGGCATGGCCGACCATCGCGACGCCCTGCCCCAGGGGCGAAACCGTGCTGTCCATGCAGCGATCCCGGTTCATGCAGTCGCCGGCAACGGCCGGCGGCACCGCCCGCCAGCGCTCCAGCGCCGCCGCGTCGAGCGGGGTGTATGTCATCGCACGGCGCAGGATCGCCATGGTCTCCTCCCAGATATCGTTGCTGACAGATTGTTGCCGGCGGACCCGCCGGTCACGGCATGGTAGGCGGCCGGCCGGCGGACCGGCAAGGCGGGAAGCCCGGAAAACCGCCGCTTCCGTCGATCTGTGGATAACCCTATCGTCGCCACCACATTTAGATTTCGCAATAATCTTTCCTACAAAATCTATTGCGCCAATGAAGCCTCTCCCCCATCCTTGGTGGGCTGTTCGGGACCGGGGCGGAGACCTGGATCCGGCAGCCGGACGGAGACGGATCTGGGCACGGACGCCGTCTCTTTCGAAAACATTGGGAATTCACGCCGGAAGTCTCTCAGTGGACTTCCCGACCAGGTATTTTTACTTGGCCAACCCTCGTTGCAGTAAAGCAACAGCGTTCAGAAACTCACCACCGCGCCACATTTTCTCGTTGCCCGCAGATCGCAAGATCGAGTAGCTTCACACCGCTGCAACACAACATGTGGGGCAGCACGGGCGGGGGACGCTCTTTTCGGCAAGGGCCCGGCGCGACAATCCGGCACGGAAACACCCAGAGGCAGGGAGCAGTAGGCATGAAGATCGAACGGCGCTTCACGACGGCGGGCAAGGACGCTTTCGACGGCATCGACTTCCGGATGACGACCAGCGAGATCCGGAATCCGGACGGCTCGATCGTGTTCCGCCGCGACGACATGGAAGTGCCGAGCGACTGGTCGCAGGTCGCCAGCGACATCCTCGCCCAGAAGTACTTCCGCAAGGCCGGCATCCCGGCCCTGCGCAAGAAGGTGAAGGAAAAGGACGTGCCGGCCTGGCTGTGGCGCGAAACCCCCGACGAGGAGAAGCTCGCCGCCCTGCCGAAGGAAGAGCGCACCGTCGGTGAGAACAGCGCCAAGCAGGTGTTCAACCGCCTCGCCGGCACCTGGACCTACTGGGGCTGGAAGGGTGGCTACTTCGACACCGAAGAGGACGCCCGCGCCTATTACGACGAGATGTGCGCGATGCTCGCCCGCCAGATGGCCGCGCCGAACTCGCCGCAGTGGTTCAACACCGGCCTGCACTGGGCCTATGGCATCGACGGTCCGGCCCAGGGGCACCACTATGTCGACTTCAAGACCGGCAAACTGACCCGCTCGAAGTCCGCCTACGAGCATCCGCAGCCCCATGCCTGCTTCATTCAGGGCGTCCAGGACGACCTGGTGAACGATGGCGGCATCATGGACCTGTGGGTCCGCGAGGCGCGCCTGTTCAAGTACGGCTCCGGCACCGGCTCCAACTTCTCCCGCCTGCGCGGCGAGAGCGAGCCGCTGGCCGGCGGCGGCAAGTCCTCGGGTCTGATGAGCTTCCTGAAGATCGGCGACCGGGCCGCGGGCGCGATCAAGTCCGGCGGCACCACCCGCCGGGCCGCCAAGATGGTCACCGTCGACATCGACCATCCGGACATCGTCCAGTACATCGAGTGGAAGGCGATCGAGGAGCAGAAGGTCGCAGCATTGGTCGCCGGCTCCAAGCTGGCCGCCCGCACCATGAAGGGCATCATGGCCGCCTGCGTCGAGGCGCGGGAGACGCTGGGCGACGACGCCTTCGAGCCGGCCGCGAACCCGGAGCTGAAGGCTGCCATCAAGGCCGCCAAGAACGCCATGATCCCGCTGAGCTACGTCCAGCGCGTGATCCAGTTCGCTCGCCAGGGCTTCACCGAGATCGAGTTCCGCACCTACGACACCGACTGGGACAGCGAGGCCTACCTCACGGTCTCCGGCCAGAACTCGAACAACTCCGTGCGCGTCAGCGACGACTTCCTCAAGGCGGTCGAGGCCGATGACGACTGGAACCTGATCCGCCGCACCGACGGTCAGATCAGCGCCACGCTGAACGCCCGCGACCTCTGGGAGAAGATCGCCGAGGCCGCCTGGCAGAGCGCCGATCCGGGCCTGCAGTACGACACCACGATCAACGACTGGCACACCTGCCCGGCGGGCGGCCGCATCAACGCGTCCAACCCCTGCTCGGAGTACATGTTCCTCGACGACACCGCCTGCAATCTGGCGTCGATGAACCTGATGCAGTTCCAGAACGCGGACGGCACCTTCAATGTCGACGCCTTCACCCACGCCTCGCGGCTGTGGACGGTCACCCTGGAAATCTCCGTGCTGATGGCGCAGTTCCCGTCGAAGGAGATCGCGCAGCTCTCCTACGACTACCGCACCCTCGGTCTCGGCTATGCGAATATCGGCGGTCTGCTGATGGGCATGGGCCTGCCCTATGACAGCGACGCCGGCCGAGCCCTCTGCGGTGCGATCACCGCGCTGATGACCGGCGTGTCCTACGCCACCTCGGCCGAGATGGCCGGCGAGCTGGGCGCCTTCCCGGGTTATGCGGCGAATGCCGAGACCATGTTGCGGGTCATCCGCAACCACCGCCGCGCGGCCTTCGGCGAGACGGCCGGGTATGAGGCGCTGTCGATCGACCCGGTCGCCCTCGACGCCGCCAACTGCCCGCAGGCCGACTTGGTCTCCGCCGCTCAGGACGCGTGGACAGAGGCCCTGACCCTCGGCGAAAAGCACGGCTACCGCAACGCCCAGGCCACCGTCATCGCGCCGACCGGCACGATCGGTCTGGTCATGGACTGCGACACCACCGGCATCGAGCCCGACTTCGCCATCGTGAAGTTCAAGAAGCTCGCCGGCGGCGGGTACTTCAAGATCATCAACCGCGTGGTGCCGGAAGCCCTGCGGACGCTCGGCTACGGCGACGTGGAGATCGAGGAGATCGTGCGTTACGCGGTCGGCCATGGCACCCTGAAGGGCGCGCCGGCCCTCGGCCACGAGGCCCTCGCTGCGAAGGGCTTCGGCGCGGAGCAGATCACCGCGCTCGAGCAGGCGGTCGTGTCGGCCTTCGACATCAAGTTCGCCTTCAACAAGTGGACCCTGGGTGAGGACTTCTGCAAGGACGTCCTCGGCTTCACCGACGCGCAGCTCAACGACATCTCGTTCGACATGCTCGCCGAACTCGGCTTCTCGCGCAGCGAGATCGAGGCCGCCAACACCTACGTCTGCGGCGCCATGACCCTGGAGGGGGCCCCGCACCTGGCGGAGGAGCATCTCCCGGTGTTCGACTGCGCCAACGCCTGCGGGCGCATCGGCAAACGCTACCTGTCGGCGGAGAGCCACATCCGGATGATGGCCGCGGCCCAGCCGTTCATCTCCGGCGCGATCTCCAAGACGATCAACATGCCGAACGGCGCGACCGTCGAGGACTGCAAGAACGCCTACATGCTGTCCTGGCGCCTCGGCCTGAAGGCGAACGCCCTGTACCGCGACGGCTCCAAGCTGAGCCAGCCGCTCTCCGCCTCGGTCTTCGACTTCGATGACGAGGAGGACGCGGACGATTTCGCCGACCAGCAGACCGCCCAGAAGGTCGAGGTGGTCGCCGAGCGGGTGATCGAGAAGGTGGTCGAGAAGATCGTCGAAAAGCGGGCCGAGCGCGAGCGCCTGCCCGGCCGCCGCAAGGGCTACACCCAGAAGGCGGTCGTCGGTGGCCACAAGGTCTACCTGCGGACTGGCGAATACGACGACGGCAAGCTCGGTGAGATCTTCATCGACATGCACAAGGAGGGTGCCGCCTTCCGCTCGCTGATGAACAACTTCGCGATCGCGGTGTCCATCGGCCTGCAGTACGGCGTGCCGCTCGAGGAGTATGTCGACGCCTTCACCTTCACCCGTTTCGAGCCGCAGGGCCTGGTGCAGGGCAACGACACCATCAAGATGGCGACGTCGATCCTGGACTACCTGTTCCGCGAGCTGGCGATCTCTTACCTGGACCGCCACGACCTGGCCCATGTGGAGCAGGAAGACCTGATGCCGGACACGGTCGGCGACGGACAGGGCGAGGAACACGACGCCGCCGCCGCCAGCGCCATCCTGGAGAAGGTCACCGGTTTCGCCAGCCGCGGGTTCGCTCGCACCGACGTCCGGGCAAACCTGGAGGTGATCACCGGCGGCCTGAACGAGCTGCGCCCGACGGGGACGGACGCGCACGCCCCCACCGCATCGGTGGCCGGGACCACGGCGAGCGTGCAGGCGACGACGACGACCGCACAAAGCGGCGGTATGTCGGGCGGCGGTATGTCGGGCGGCGGCGTGGCGGTCGCCGAGCGGACGGTCTCGACCAAAACCACGACGGTGAACACCACAGTGAAGGACGCGGTCGACGCCAAGCTGTCGGCGATCCGCGAAGCGAGGATCAAGGGCTACGAGGGCGAGAGCTGCGGCGAATGCGGCAACTTCACCCTGGTCCGCAACGGCACCTGCCTGAAGTGCGACACCTGCGGCGGGACCAGCGGCTGCAGCTAAAGCACCGATCGGACGGCAAAAAGGGGAAAGCGCAAGCTTTCCCCTTTTTTTATTCCCAAAAATTGCGCGAATTTTGATCGAGTATGCGACGATTTTTATTGAAGAGATCTACACTCCTCCCGCGAATATTTCGTTTTCGGTAAGGGAATATTAAGGCATAGCTTCCAGTCTAGTGTCGCAGACATGGATCTGCGACGTCCTACGGCCGGCGAATGAACCGGACGAGGCGATCAGGAGGAAGCCGGGCCGTGTTCGGCAAGGGCAAGAAAGAAAACGACGCCGAGAAGGACGAGGCGGAGAAGCGGAAGATCGAAGCGACGATGGCCTCCATCGATTCCGCGTTCGAGCACCTGCGCCATCATGCCGAAGCGGGCAATACCGACCGCAGCGAAGCGGCCGCCAAGCGGCTGGTCGAATCCCTGAAAAACCCGAAACTTCCGGGGCCCTATTCCAAGGACCGCCGCAATGCCGTGGATGCCTTCCTGCTGCACGCCTACATGAAGGCCACCGCACTCGCCTGCAAAGGCGCGATCGATGCGGGAAAGGCCGACGATGCCGAGCGGCGCAGCGCGATGGTCAAGAAGGCCCGGGAGTGCCTGTCCGGTGCGGTCAAGCACAAGGCCCCACCGGACTTCAAGAAGCAGTGCGAGCGACTGCTGGAGGTCGCGACCCTGAGCGGCGGGGTGAAGGCCAAGGGACCGACCAAGGCCAAACCGCTGGACACCGCGCCGAAGGTGAAGGATCGGGCCAAGACCTTCGAGCCGGACGGCGCCGAAGAGGCGGCGCCAAAAGCCGACGTCCCCGAGAAAATGAAGACCTAGAGAGAATAGGGGACGGGAAGACCGCATCGACGGAGATCGGTGGTTCCCCGTCCGGCGCCTTCTGATCTAGCCTTGCCGGCATGAGCCTGTTTGCCCCACCCGTCGATATCGACGCCCGTCCGTTCGCCCGCCTCCCCGACTCCCTCCGCAAGGACACCGGCTCCCGGTGGGCGCAGGGCAACCGCCCAGGCATGGCGACCGACTGTTTCCTGGAAGGGCCGAGCTTCGACCGGGACGGAAACCTGTGGCTGGTCGACATCCCGAACGGGCGCATCCTCAGACTGTCGGCCGACGGCAGGGACTGGGACGTTGTGGCGGAATATGACGGCTGGCCGAACGGCCTGAAATTCCACGCCGACGGTCGCGCCTTCATCGCCGACTACCGCAAGGGCGTCCTCGCCCTGGACCCGCGAACCGGCGCCATCGAGACGGTGGTCGGCGACCGCTATTCTGAGGGGTTGATCGGTGTGAACGACCTGCATTTCGCCGCCAACGGCGATCTGTACTTCACCGACCAGGGGCAGACCGGCCTGCACGATCCCCGCGGCCGGGTCTTCCGGCTGACCGCCGCCGGGCGTCTGGACAAGCTTCTCGACAACGGCCCCTCACCGAACGGTCTGGTCCTCACCTTGCAGGAGAACTGGCTCTATGTCGCCATGACCCGGGCGAACGCGATCTGGCGCCTGCCGCTCATGCCCGACGGGCATGTGTCCAAGGTCGGACAGTTCCTCCAGCTCTCCGGGGGCCACGGACCCGACGGGCTGGCGATCGACGAGACCGGCGGCCTGGTCGTCGCCCATTTCGGCCTCGGCTCCGTCTGGCATTTCTCGCCCCTGGGCGAGCCGCTGCACCGCGTGCGCGCACCCGACGGGCTCGGCACCACCAACGTGGCGTTCGGCGGGCCGGACCGGCGCACGCTCTACATCACGGAAAGCGAGACAGGATCCATTCTCGCCGCCGACCTACCGGTCGCGGGAGCGCCAGTTTTCGGTCTCTCCTGAGCACGGCCGGTCCGGTGGCGGAAATCAGGCGTTCACCTGGCGCATGACGTAGCGGCCGTCGCCGCTGGTGCTGAACATCTCCGGGATCTGCGGATGATCCACCGGCCCGTTGGACGCATCGTCGATCAGATTCTGCTCCGAGACGTAGGCGATGTAGTAGCTCTGCGGGTTCTCGGCGAACAGATGATAAAACGGCTGATCGCGCCGGGGCCGCCGGTCCTCCGGGATCGAGTTGTACCACTCCTCGGTATTCGAGAACTCGGGGTCGACGTCGAACACCACCCCGCGGAACTCGAAATGCCGGTGCTTCACCACCGCGCCGATCGGAAATTTGGGCTCAACAATCTTCATGATGCTGCCTAGTTGGCGGAAAATTCTTCGGAGCCACAATAATTGGCCAACGGATCTCCCTCGGCAAGGGGCAGGCCGGAAACTAAGGCCTCGCGCTGCCCCATGACCGGCAAGGGCGGCGGGAACATCCGCAGGGGAGACCGCTCCGCCCGACGGCCGGTCCGCTTGAGCCGACAGACTGGGAGCCGCGATCGGCATTTCACCACGGCAACGTAAAGCCGACCGGCATTCCGACTTCCGTTCGCGAAAGCCGAGTGCGATTTCGGCTTGAGCAATCGCAGGTAGCACCCCATGGTGCCACCGCCGAAGCGAAACCCCGAGTGCAGCCATTCTCGACGACCTCTCAGAAATCGACCGCGACGCCCTGCACATCATGCCCCTGCGCATCGTACCGTTGCGGCTGCCCGGCCTCGCGCGCGCCGCCTGATCAAGACCGCTCAGCTCAATTCGGAGCTTGAGCTCTTCCACGACGGCGCCACGGGATCCGGCCTGATCAGGGTGAAGGACCTGCCCGACTTCATCGGCGCCGCCGAGGAGGACCTGAAGGCGGACATGGACGTGCTGTACGAACTCGCCGAGTTGAACAGCTTCGACGTGTTCTCGCTCCGGAACTCCCTGCGCGATTTGAAGATCGATGTCCGGCAGGCGACCGACCTCAATCTCTCGCCGGCCATGGAGGAACGGCTCACCGACTACATGAAGTCGTTCACGCGTCCGCTGGTGGTCAACGTGTTCGGCGCAAACACGGACAACGTCTCGAATTCCGGTCAGATCATCGAGATGTTCACCAATGTCGACCGGAAGGTGGCGCTGAAGAACATGCAGAAGATCGCGGCCATGATGAACATCACCGTGGCCGATATCCCCGACTTCCTGGAGAAATACGGCGACATCTATCTGTCGCTTTCCTATTTCCGCCGCTGCCTCGACGAGATCGTCCCGAAGTTCGACCTGCTGACCGACTGGATGGACGAGATGCGGACCACCATGCTGCGGGAGAACCGTCAGCTCATGGAGCGGTGCGATCTGGTTCACAGCGGCCTGAACGAACTCCTTGGCTCGGTGACCGGACGGTTCGAGTCCTTCGACCGGAACTCCCAAAGCTTCTGGGACAATATCTCCATGGAGAACTTCCAGAAGCTGCATGCCTTGATCATCAGCCATCACGAGACAATCGGCGGCGTGCTCTGCGGCCTCACCGTGAAGCTCGACGCCTGGGAAACCAGGTTCCCCCATCGCACCGGCAGCCCGCACAAGCGGGCGGAGTTCGTCCAGTCCGACCTGGCGCCGGGGCTGGAGAGACTGTTGAAGCTCGAGCACTCGGCCCCGTCGACGATCATGTGAGACGCGACAGGCCCGGCCCGGTCGACCCCGGCGGTCAGACCGGCGGCGGCCGCCCCCCGACGAGCAGGACTCCGGCGACGAACCCGGCGCCATGGGCGAGGAAAGCGACAGGCTCCTCCCCGCCGAAGGCGATGCCGGCGACCTGGATGATCAGCCAGACGACGATCAGGGGCATCGCCGCCACCGCTCGCAGGCCGATCCGCCCCCCCTGGAGCCAGGGGATCGGGACGTGGCCCTGCGGATCGCGTCTCAGGACGCCGCCGATCAGGCCGGCCGCCCCCGCACTGGCCCCGATGATCGGGGCGGTGGAAGCCGGCTCGGCGGCCGCTTCGACCGCGAGCCCGACGATCCCGGCCCCGACAAAGACAAACAGCGTGCGCAGCGCGCCGGCCCGCCGCTCGACCAGGAAGCCGGCGAGCAGGATCGCCGCCAGATTGCCGATCAGATGCAGAACGCCGCCATGGAGGAACTGGGCGGTCAGGAGTGTCACGACCGCCGGCGGCCCGTCGACCGGCCGGACGCCCGAGCGCAGGCCGAACAGGTTCGCCGGGACCAGCCCCAAGCCGTGCACCACGGCGAGATCGCCATAAGCGTCGAGCCCGGTCTGCCAGAGGTAGACCGCCGCCAGGATCAGAACCGTGAGAACCGTGACCACGGGCGGACGGGAAGTGCCGGGCGGCGGCTTGCGCCCCTGCCGGGTCGGAAACGGGATCGGATCGGGCATCTCGGGCGGCCGCCGGCGGCTGGCTGCCGACTACTCGCCGAAGAGGGCGTCGAACGGGACGGAGTAGAACAGCACCAGCGACTCCACGCCCGGGTTCCGCTCGCCGATCCCCGCATTCGAGATGTGGGTGAAGGACAGTCCGAGACGGGAGTAGTCATCGAAGCGGTAGGCGATCTCCAGGCCCGACCGGAACTCGATCGCATGTCCGAGATCCTTGCCGTCGCCGTCGCCGTACAGCCCGGCGGCGAAGGTGGGCGTCGCCACCCATCGGGGGCCGAAGAACACGTCCAGGGCGATCCCGGCATAGCCGTAGGTCGCGGCGTCGGAGGTTGCGGTGAAGCCGACGAACGGCGTGAACCAGAGCAGCTTGTTCTCCTCGGAGAACCGGTATTCGAAGCGCGCCTCGGCCGCCGCCTGGTCGTCGAACAGATCGTAGTAGCCGGCGCCGAACGTCACGAAGTCCGGTTCCTCCGCCCTCGGCGCAGCGACAGACACGAGGACGAAGGCGGCGGCGAGGAACAGGGCGGAGAGTGATTGGCGCAACGATCGTCTCCCGGGCTGCCAGGGCTCCGCCGGCGGCGAAGCGGGGGCGTTGGATCGCCGCATCATAATGGCGATGCGCGCCGCTTCAAGCCGGGAAGCGGGAACGCCGCGGGCCGGCTCACCCGACGCCGGCGGGCTGGCGCAGTGTCGACTTGAACCGTTCGGTCGCCCGAACCAACGCGCGCCTGACACCCGGTTCGAGGGCCGCGTGCCCCGCATCCGGCACGACGACGAGTTCGGCGTCGGGCCACGCCTGGGTCAGGGCGTCGGCGCTCTCGGGCGGGCAGATGACGTCGTAGCGGCCCTGCACGATGGTTGCCGGCAGGTGGCGGATGCGGTCGATCCCGGCCAGCAGACCGCCGGCGGGCAGGAACAGGTCGTTCATGAAGTAGTGCGCCTCGATCCGCGCCAGGCTGAGGGCATGGCGGTGATCCTCGATCGGCCACATTTGCTCCGGATCCGGCAGAAGAGTGGAGCACGCCTTCTCGTAGCGCGCCCACTGCCGGGCGGCAGGCAGGTGGACCTGCGGGTCCGGGTCGGTCAGCCGGCGATGGTAGGCGCCGAGCAGGTCACCACGTTCCGCCTCGGGGATAAACTCCGCGAAGTCCCGCCAGCTCTCCGGGAAGAAACCGCGCATGCCGGTCATGAACCACTCGACCTCCTGGGGGCGGCCGAGAAAGACGCCGCGCAGGACGAAGCCGAGACAGCGCGTCGGATGGGCCTGACCATAGGCGAGCGCGAGGGTCGAGCCCCAGGAACCACCGAACACCAGCCAGGCCTCGATCTCCAGATGCCGGCGCAGAAGCTCCAGGTCGGCGACCAGGTGCGGGGTGGTGTTCGCCCCGATCTCCGCACGCGGCGTCGAGCGGCCGGCGCCGCGCTGGTCCATCAGCACGATCCGGTAGGCCTTGGGATCGAAGAACCGGCGCTGGGCCGGGGATACGCCGGAGCCGGGACCGCCATGCAGGAAGATCACCGGGATGCCGTCACGCGCGCCGCTCTCCTCCCAGTAGACCGTGTGTCCGTCGCCGACCTCCAGATACCCGTTCCGGCGGCTGGCGATATCTGGAAACAGATCATCTCGGATCACGGCGGTTCCCCTCGTACGGCTGTCCGTCCCTGGCCGACCGGTTATCCGTTGCCGGCGAGACCTTGTCAAAAGGTCTCACCCGGTCCGGCGCCGCGGGTCAGTCCGGCCCGCCGCCGTCGATCCGCATCGCACCCGGCGGCGGCACCCGGCGCAGCAGATCGAGCAGCGCCCGGACGTCTCCGTCCTCGGTCCGGCTGCGGCGCCAGGCGAGCGCGACCGTGCGGCCGATCCGGGGATCGCGAAGGCTGCGATAGCGGATCAGGCCACCGAGGGTATCGCCCACGGCGGTCTCGGGTATCAGGCTGAACCCGGCGCCGGCCGCGACCATCGCCTTCAGGGTCTCGAGGCTCATCGCGGTCTGGCGCGGCCGGATGCCCGCGGTCGCACAGACCGACAGGGTCTGGTCGCGCAGACAGTGCCCGTCCTCCAGCAGGACGGCGTCGCGCATGTTCAGGTCGCCGAGATCCACGGGACCCGAGACCGGCGCCCCCCGGGCCGCTTCGGCGAGCTGGAATCTCTCGCGGTAGCACGCCTCGATCGTGAGCCCCTCGTCCGCGACCGGCGGCGACAGGACCACCGCATCCAGCGTCCCGTCCCGCAACCGGTCGATCAGGTTGTCGGTCAGCCCCTCCTCGATGATCAGGTCGAGTCCGGGATGGGCGTCGCGCAGCGGGCCCAGGATGTGCCGGAACAGGTAAGGTCCGATCGTCGCGATCGCACCGAGCACGAAGCGGCCGGAAAGCGGGTCGCCGGCCCGCGGCTCCGCCATAAGGAACTGCTCGGCGGCTTCCAGCACGCGATGGGCCCGGCCGATCACCGCCGCGCCGCGTTGGGTCAGGAGCACCTTGCGGCTGGTCCTTTCGAACACGCGGAAGCCCAGCATGTCCTCGATTTTCCGCACCCCGGCGGACAGGGAGGGCTGGCTGACGTGGCAGGCATCCGCCGCCCGGCCGAAATGCCCGTGCTCGGCGACCGCGACCAGGTACTCCAGGTCCCGCAAACTCAATCCGGTGACTGTCATAGCCTAAGCCTATCACGTGCCTGCCGTTTATCGATTGGGGGATTTCGACCGCACTCGCCATATGCAAGATAGATCCTGATCAGGATCTTTTTTCCGCCGATACACCCGATACAGGAGGAATACCCGATGTCCGGAAACAGCAAACCGGTTATCGCCGCGCTGGAACAGGCGCTCGCCGACACCTACGCGCTGGCGTTGAAGACCCAGGCCTATCACTGGAACGTCGAAGGCCCGAACTTCGTCGGCCTCCACACCCTGTTCGAGGAGCAGTACACCGATGCCCAGGGTGCCGCCGACGAGCTCGCGGAACGGATCCGCGCGCTGGGCGCCCCGGCGCCGGGCGGCCTCCAGGCCTTCCTGGACATGACCGGGATCTCCGAGCCCAAGCAGAACCTGGACGCCAAGGCGATGGTCGACGACCTCGCGACGAGCAACGAGACCATCGGCGAGACGCTGAAGACCGGCATCTCCGCCGCGGAGGAAGCGGGCGATCCGGTGACCGCCGACATGCTGACCGCCCGGCTGACGATCCACGACAAGAGCGCGTGGATGCTGCGCAGCGCGAAGGGCTGACGTCGGCCCGGATGGCGACCCCAGGGACAGGGAGCGGGTTCACGCGGCGCGCACTGCTCGGTATCGCCCTCGCGGCCGCACCCATAGCCGCCCGGCCCGGCTATGCCGCGGGTCGGCCCGCCCCCCCTCTCCCACCGGGCCTTGCCCCGGGAGAGCGGGGGCGGGTCGCCGCCATCCTCTCCGCCGACACCATCGATCTCGAAGACGGGCTGCGGGTCCGACTCGCCGGCGTGCAGGGTCCGGCCGGAGCCCGCGACGGCCGGCCGGCATGGCCGCTGGCGGCGGATGCGGCGGCCGCCACCGGTGCGTTCTGCCTCGGGAAACCCGTCACGCTCCACTACGCCGACGACCGGCGCGATCGCTGGCGGCGGGCCATCGCCCACGTCACCACCGACGACGGCGCATGGCTGCAGGGGCATCTGCTGCGGCACGGCTTCGCGCGGGTCTATACATGGCCGCGCACGGCGACCGGCGCCCGGACCCTGCTCGATCTGGAACGGACGGCGCGGTCCAACCGGCGCGGTATCTGGGCCGAGCGGTTCTACCGCATCCGAAATCCGGCCGAGACCTGGGGCGACCTGGACAGCTGGCAGATCGTCGAGGGCCGGGTGGTCGATGCGGCGATCGTGCGCGGCACCGGCTATCTGAACTTCGGGCTCGACTGGCGGAACGATTTCACCTTCCGCATCGACAGCGACGGCCGCCGGGCTTTCCGCAGCGCCGGAATCGATCTTGCCGACCTGACCGGCCGGCGGGTCCGCGGCCGCGGCTGGGTGTATCCGACCAACGGGCCGATGATCGACCTGACCCACCCAGCCCAGCTCGAAATCCTGGAGGACTGAGCCTGCCAGTGTCGATGACCGCGCGCTCAGGGCACGGAACCGGGCCGAAGATCGGCGCGTTGGACAGGATTGCTCCGGTGCCGTGGCCTTGGATTAGGCCTCGGCTCTGCCATATCGTCGCCATGACCTGATGTAGGGTGGATCGTATGAAGGCTTCGCTAGTGAAACGAAAACTGACCCTCATCGCCTGCGCGGCGGCACTCGCCCTCGGCGCCTGCTCGACCAATCCGGCAACCGGCGATCAGAGCTTCACCGCTTTCATGTCCCCCGAGGACGAGAAGCGGATCGGTGCGGAACAGCATCCCCAGATTCTCGAGGAGTTCGGCGGCGCCTACGACAACCCGGAGATCGGGGCCTATATCGCCTCCCTCGGCGCCCAACTGGCCGCCGTCTCCGACCGACCGGATCTGGATTTCACCTTCACCATCCTCGACAGCCCGGTCGTCAACGCCTTCGCCCTCCCGGGCGGCTATGTCTATGTGAGCCGCGGCCTGCTGGCCCTGGCGAACAACGAGGCGGAGGTCGCCGGGGTGATCGGCCACGAGATCGCGCATGTCACCGCCCGACACAGTGCCGAACGGTACAGCCGATCGGTCGTCGTCAATCTCGGCGCCGGCATTCTCGGCGCGGTAACCGGCCAGCGTGCCGTCGCGGACTTGGCAAATCTGGGGGGCGGTCTCTACCTGCGGAGCTACAGCCGGGAGAACGAGTTCGAGGCGGACTCGCTCGGGCTGCGCTACATGACCAAGCTCGGCTACGAACCGGCGGCGGTGGCGGACTTCCTCATGAGCCTGCGGGCCAAGACGGCACTGGAGGCCCGGCTTCGGCGGTCCGATGCCGACCCGGACGCCTTCAACCTCCTGTCCACCCATCCGCGCACGGTCGATCGGGTGCGGGAAGCCCAGCAGGCCACCGGCAGCTTCAACCCCGGGCGGCTCGAGCGCGAGGCGTATCTGCGCCAGATCGACGGAATGCTCTACGGCGACGACCCGAAGGAAGGTTTCGTGCGCGACCGGGATTTCATCCATCCGGTCCTCCGCTTCCGCTTCACAGCGCCGCCGGGCTTCACGCTGCTGAACTCCTCCGACCGCGTCGAGGGGATCGGACCGCGCGGAATGCAGATGGTGTTCGACGGCGTCCGCGAGACCTCGGGCGCGTCGATGCAGCAGTATCTCGCAAACAGCCAGTGGACCCGGAACATCCGTCTGACCGGCCTGCAGGGATTCACCGTGAACGGCATGGACGCCGCGACGGCCGGCGCCACCGTTGAGACCCAGCGCGGCCGCCTCGGCTATCGCCTGATCGCGATCCGCGCCGACCGCGACCGGATCTACCGCTTCATCTTCCTCGGCTCCCCGGAGGCGCTCGCCGCCAACCAGCAAGAGCTGCGCCGCACCAGCTACAGCTTTGCGCGTCTCACCGACGCTGAAGCCGCCAGCTACAGCCCCCAGCGCTTGAACGTGGTCCAGGTTCAGCCCGGCGACACCATCGACTCCCTGGCGGCGCGAATGCCGGAGGGACCGGAGAAACGTGGGCGGTTTCTGGTGCTGAACGGCCTGCAGGATGGCCAGCCGCTGGAGCCAGGGATGCTCGTGAAACTCGTTACCGAGTGACCCGACCGCCGGCAACGCGACCCGATCCGACAAACACAAAGGGGCGCCAAAAGGCGCCCCTTTTTTGTATCCCGTTCGGACGTGACCCGGCCGAATTCCTTGGGAAGGCTTACGCCTCCAGAAGCAGGTCGCTGGTCTTCTCGACCCTGTCGACCAGCCGGTCCCGCAGCTTCATCAGGGCCCGGTGCTCAAGCTGGCGCACGCGCTCCTTCGACACACCGAGTTCGCGCCCCAACTCCTCGAGCGTGGCGCCTTCCTCACGCAGCCGGCGCTGATCGATGATCGTGCGTTCGCGGGGCGAGAGTTCGGACAGAGCCTCCGCCAGCCACTTCGAGCGGGTCGAGGCATCTCGCATGCCAGTGACGACGGCCTCTGGGCTCGGACGCTCGTCCGCCAGGAAGTCCTGCCAATCGTCCTCGCCCGCCTCGGAGATCGGGGCGTTCAGGGACTGATCGTGGCCGGACAGCCGCATCTCCATCGCCTCCACCTCGCGGCGGTTCACGTTGAGCTGCTGGGCGACGTATTGGCGGCCTTCCTCGGTCATCCCGCCGCTCACCGAGCTGTTGATCCGGGCGCGGAGACGGCGAAGGTTGAAGAACAGCGACTTCTGGGCGGCAGTCGTTCCGGTCCGCACGATCGACCAGTTCCTCAGGATGTAGTCCTGGATTGCCGACCGGATCCACCAGCCGGCATAGGTGGAGAAGCGAACCTCGCGTTCCGGCTCGAACCGGGCGGCGGCCTGCATCAGCCCGACATTGCCTTCCTGAACCAGGTCGCCCATGGGCAGGCCGTAGTTGCGGAATTTGCTGGCGGTCGAGACCACCAAGCGCGTGTAGGACCGGACGAGTTCGTGGAGAGCCCGCTCATCGCCCTTCTCGCGCCAGCGTCGGGCCAGATCGAACTCGTGATCGCGCTCGAGAAGCGGCTCCTTCATCGATGCCTTGATGAAAGCCACGTTCGCGCGCTGGGTATCCGGATCGTCGATATAGGCCATTGCCGCCCCCTATGTGGTTGGCACCCGCGCTCGGAATGGACCGGCTCGCGGTTTGTTTTAGCCTTCTTACGCTCTAGGAAATGGATCGGATCATATCCGCGGGCCGGCGGATACGATTATGTCGCTGCACCGCACAAAACGGGCCGCTGATCAATCAGATGTGATCGCAATAGGCAGGATTCGGCCGGCAATAGGGGCCGGATGCGTCAGCGCGCCGCTCGCAGGGGCACCACCCGATCGTCCGGCAGGGCCTCGACCCAGTCGAGCAGGCGCCCGTCCGCCGCCAGGCACGCGGCGCTCAGCGCACCGCCCCGCCCGCAGCCGCTGTCGACGCACAGGGTCCGGTCTGTCTCGACCGCTCCCCCGCCCGCCGGATCGTAGCCCCGGACGAGCTTCCCGAACCCGTCGAAGCCGGACTCACGGGCGGTCTCGAAGCCGGCGGCGTTCCACCAGAACGCGTCGCGCTGGTCGTGCAGCCCCCGCGACGGGTCGATGCCCGTGTTCACGAACAGCACGCCGCCCGGCCCGGTATGGGCATAGCGCCGGATCTGACTGAACCACGCCTGGTGGCCCGGCGACGCCTGAACCACCGCCTTGAGCCGGCCGGTCCAGCGGGTCAGCGCGACCATGCCCTCCTCGGCCGCCGCGAACCCCTGCTCGGCGTCGCCGCCATAGGCGGACAGGGTGGCAGTCACCCCGCGCTGAAGCATCCATGTCAGCAGGTCGCGCGGCTTGGGAGCGAAGTGAATCTGCAGCAGCTTGTGCCACATCTCCTCCTGCGCGCCCCGCAGGCAGACGATGTCCTGCGGCAGATAGAGGGGCGGCTGTGCCATCACCCCCGCCCGGAACCGCATGAGCTCCGTTAGGGTCGCGCGCACATCGCCGCCGCCGAGCAGGTTGCCGAGATAGACGATGCGGTCGCCCGGTTCGAACCGGGCCGCGATCAGATCGTGCAGATCGCAGAGCAGCTCGGCCTCGCCGAAAACCGCGCCGACGGCCCACACGCGCCGGGCGCGGGAGAAGTCGACGAAGCGGTCGGAATTGGCGCGGTCGGAATTGGCGCGGTCGGTTTCGGCGGTCGAGGTCGGGGTCACAGCCGGCAAGCCTCGCGCTCGGTGAAACGAGTCATCCGACCGCAATACCATGTCCGAGTCGCGCGTCAACGGGGCATGCGGCCGAGTCGTTCGAGTCGCGCCTCCCGATTCCCGGCATTTCAGCTAAGCTCAGGAGATCGCTGGATTTGTCGGCCTTACCCCAAGAACGCAGCCCAACCGCCAGGGGCAACGAAAAACGGGCGACCCGCAGGCCGCCCGTTGCAAAACATGCCGATTCGCGGATATCCCCGCGTCGAGATCCGTGCCGTCAGGCGGCGTCCATCAGCTTCTCGAGCCGGTCGATCGCGGCCTCTTCGTCGATCTTCTCGATCTTCGCGAACTCCCGGGCGAGCCGGTCGATGGCCGCCTGATACATCTGCCGCTCGCTGTAGGACTGCTCGGCCTGATTGCTGGAGCGGCGCAGATCGCGCACGACCTCGGCGATCGAGACCGGATCGCCGGAGTTTATCTTGGCTTCGTATTCCTGGGCGCGGCGGCTCCACATCGTGCGGCGCACGCGGGCGCGGCCTTTCAGCTTCGCGATGGCGGCGTCCATCTGCTTGCGGCTGCTCAGGCGCCGCAGGCCGCTGGTCCGCGCCTTGGTGAGCGGGATGCGCAGGGTCATGCGATCCTGCTCGAAGTCGATCACCAGAAGTTCCAGCTCGGTCCCCGCGATCGTCTGGGTCTCGGTCCCCTTGATCAGGCCCACACCGTGCGTCGGATACACAACGAAGTCACCGGTATTGAACTCGTTCTTTTTTGTCATGGGTGATTTTTCCACGTCCTCTGCCATTCCGCCCTCTCGACCTACGCCACCGAACGACGCGGCGACCCGACAACCATTAATTGCCCTCAACGCCAAACACATGGAAACCCAAGCATTCGGCACCGAAAACCACGAATTGGCTCTTAGGACGGAGCCGTATCGTCGATGGTCCCACGTTTTGCGGGGAGGCGCCGGCCCAACGAAGCTCTCCAACCGGCGCGATGGTGTGAACCATATCACAAAAACGCGGCGAATGGTAGCTGCGGCGCTTGAAAGGTCGCAGGGATGGGCAGTCTAACGGCAGGCTCCGTTAGATCAGATATTTGTGACAGGAGTCTTAAAGTCGTGCGCGAAAATCACCCTGGAAACTCTGACGGCAGAGTTCCCGGTCAGCTCCCCTCGCCGGGGTTCGGAGAGAAATACTTCTCGTATTTTCCCGCCTCGCCCTGAAGCTTGTCCGCGTCCGGCATCGCCTCGATCTTCCGGGTGATGTTCGGCCAGGTCTCGGCGTACTCGGCGTTGATCGCCAGCCACCGCTCGGCCTCCGGTTCGGTATCCGGCAGGATCGCCTCGGGCGGACACTCCGGCTCGCACACCCCGCAGTCGATGCACTCGTCCGGATGGATGACCAGCATGTTCTCGCCCTCGTAGAAGCAGTCGACGGGGCAGACCTCCACGCAGTCGGTGTACTTACACTTGATGCAGTTCTCGTTGACGATATAGGTCATGCGGGTCTCCGGCGGGCGGTTGACGAAGCTCTTTAACGTAGGCTGTCAGCCCACTTCAAGACCGAGCTTGGTGAGCGCGCGCTTTCTCGCCTCGCCGCTCTCCCGATCGCTGACATAGAGCAGGCCGGCGAGACGGCGCATCAGCTGGGCTTCGTAGTCGTGCAGCTCGCCGTCGGCGTAGACAACCTCCCACAGCGCCTCGAGAAGCTCGATGCGGCCCTCCTCGTCCAGACGGTTCTTCGCCGTGCGGGTCAGCCCGTAGAGATCGACCATCTGGTCCGCAGACGTCGCGGCCTCGTCGAGGGTCTTCTCGATCTCGTCGCGCGGTACGGCGAAGCGCGTGCAGAGATGCTCGGCAACCACCGCCCGCTCCTCGGCCTCGAACGTGCCGTCCAAGGTCGCGGCCCGCGCCAGCAGGACCGCCACGGTCGTCGCCAGTTCGTCCTTGGGTGCCGCGGCCGGACCGCCGCCGGCTTCGAGGCGATTCATGAAGGCCTTCAGTCGCGCGAGCATCGTCGTTCCCCGTTCTCATCCATCAGTTCGGTCCGCTGTCTATCAGGTCGGCGGAAACCAAGGGTCGCCCCTGCGCCCATTCCACCGCGTTTGGCAAACCGTCGGAGTGGTGTAGATAGGGCCGGATGCAGGATCCGTCAGCCCCCACCCCGCCCGCCACCGCTCCGCAGCCCTCTGCGGGCCATGTCGCGGTCGACCCCGTGATTGCTGCCCCCGTCCCCTCAGGGGGATTGGACGCGCCGGCCGCGCGGCGCAATGCCGAACCGTTTCTGCGGGTGCTCCTGACGGAACTCGCGGCCACGGGAACCGTCGTCGAGATCGGGTCCGGCACGGGCCAGCACGCGGCCGCTTTCGCAGGCGCGGTCCGGCCGCGCCGCTGGCTGCCGACGGAAACGGCCGCAGAGCGGCTCGAAAGCATTGTGGCCTGGTCGTCGCTCCTGCCGACCGAAGGCCCGCGTCCGCTGCCCCCGCGCCGGCTCGACGCCGCGACACGGCCGGAGAGCTGGCCGCTGTCGGATATCGGTCCGGCGGCAGGCATGGTCAGCGCGAACGTTATCCATATCGCCCCCAGGACGGTCGCGCTCGGCATCCTCGCCGGCGCGGCACGCTGGCTGCCGCCGGGAGCGCCTCTGATCCTCTACGGTCCGTTCCACCGGGACGGCCGCAGCACGAGCCCCGGCAACACGGCCTTCGATGCGGAGCTCAGATCCCGAGATCCGAGTTGGGGCATCCGCGACCTGGAGCGCGATATCGTCCCCGCGGCGGAGACGGTGGGCCTGACCCTCGCCGCGACGCACCCGATGCCGGCCAACAACCATTGCGTCGTCTTTCGGCGCTGAGCACCGGAACTCCAACGAGCAAGGCGCCGCCGCTCCAAGGCTCCTGCCGCGCTAGAGCGGCACCCTCGCCCCTGTTTAAGGCGTCATCGGCCATCGACCACCGCGACGAGGCGGTCGATCTCGTGCTCCGTCGTGATGTAGTGGACGCTCGCGCGGACGGCGGTGGCGATGCCCCGCCGGTCATAGCCGACGCGGGCACCGCTATCGCCGGCGACGCTGACGTGGATGCCCTGCGCCTTCAGCCGGCGCTTGATCGCCTCGGGATCGTCGCCCGCCTTGCGGAAGGTTACGATCCCGCACTTCTCCTGCCCCTCGTCCAGCACCTCGACGCCGTCGATCCGGGACAGGCTGTCGCGTAGGCTCTGCGCCAGCGGCTGGACACGGTCGCGGATCGCCTCGAGGCCCCAGCCCAGCGCGTAGTCGATCGCGACTCCCAGGGCCGCCTTGCCGGCGAAATGGCACTCCCAGTTCTCGAAGCGGCGCGCGTCGCCGCGCACCCGGTATTCGCGCTCGTTCACAAGCTCGGCCGCGTGCTGGTCCAGCAGCGGCGGGTCCAGACGCCCGATCCAGTCGCCACGCACGTAGAGAAACCCGGTACCGCGCGGACCGCGCAGATACTTGCGGCCGGTCGCCGACAGGAAGTCGCAGCCGATCGCCGCCACGTCGAGGGGAACCTGCCCGGCCGACTGGCAGGCGTCGAGCAGATAGGGCACGCCGTGCTTGCGCGCGACGGTCCCGACCGCCGCCGCCGGATTCACCAGCCCCCCGCCCGTCGGCACATGGCTGATCGAAATCAGCTTCACCCGGTCGTCCACCATGCGATCGAGAGCCTCGACATCGATCTGCCCATGGGCGTCGTTCGGCACGATCGCGACCTCGCAGCCCGTCCGTTTTGCCCGATGCAGGTAGGCGATCATGTTGGAGCCGTACTCGGACTCGGTCGTCAGGATGCGGTCGCCCGGCCCCAGATCGAGAGCGTAGAACGCCATGTCCCAGGCCCGGGTGGCGTTCTCGATGAACGCGACCTCGTCGCGGCCGCAGTTCAGCAGGCGCGCGGTGGCGTCGTAGAAGTTCTCGAGCCTGTCGCGGTAGCGCTCCACCGTCTCGTAGCCGCCGCGGAATTCCTCCTCCCGCTGCCAGCCGATCAGCGCGTCCGCGACCGGAACGGGCATCAGAGACGAGCCCGCGTGATTAAGGTGGACGATGCTCTCGCAGCCCCGAGTCTCGGCCCGGGCCCGGGCAACGTCGATAGCCTCGGTCGCGACAGCGCCGGTCTTATTGGCGGGCATGGATACCTCCGTTTCGCGGGACTGCGCGGAGGCTACCCTCCCCTGCCGTCGTCGTCCAACAGCCGGTCGATGGCGCGTCGGTCTCGCTTGGTGGGCCGTCCGGCGCCCTTCTCCCGCTCCGCCGGCGGACGGGCGGCGGCGGTGTCCTCGGCCCGGTCTTCGGTCGAGCGTACGGGTAGCGGCGCGAGGTCCTCGTAGAGGGCCTGCGCCTCGGTTGCCGGTCCCCGCCGGGTCGCCAGGAACAGCACCCGGACCACGCGCACATGCGGGCCCTGCGGGAAGGTCAGCACTGCGCCGGCCCGCACCTTCTGATGCGCCTTGGTCACGACGGTTCCGTCCATGCGAAGCCGTCCGGCCGACAGGAGCGCATTGGCGAGAGACCGCGCCTTGAAGAAGCGCGCGCACCAGAGCCATTTGTCGAGACGCTGGCTCTCGGTCGGGGCGGTGCCGTCGGAACCGGAGCCGGACCCGGGGCCGGTCCGGCCGTCTGGACTCATCCGTCCTTCTTGCGCAAGGCGTCGCGCAGACCCGCGAGCTTGGCGAAGGGCGAATCCGGATCCATCTCGCCCTTGCGATCGGGCTCGGCGGTGTGGACCCGGGGCCGATCGTCGCGGCCGCGACGGTCGTCACGTCGCTTCGGTCCGCCCTTGCCCCGGCGCCGGTCCGACCTCTGGCCGTCACCGTCCGCCTGACCCGGGCCTTGACCCTGACCCTGTCCCTGACGCGCGTGCGCCGGCTTGCCCTGTCCGGATCTGTTCGGACCGCCGCCCTTGCCGCCGTCGCCGGGCTTGCCCTGACGGCGACCGTCGCCCGCCGCGGCTCCCGACCCGTTATCGGCGCGCTGCTCGGTCTTCTGGTCGCCCTGTCGCCGGTTGCGGTTGGACCGCGGACGCCGCCCCTCCTCACGCCGCCGCCGGGCGAACAGCGGCACCATGACCACAGGTTCCGGCTCGCCGCCCTCGGTGGTGGCTTCCGGCGCGGTCCCCTCCGCATCGGACTCGTTGGTGCCGTTCTCGACCGGGGCAGCCGTCGCGGCTTCCGCGTCGGTGACCGGCTCCGCGTCGGCAGCCGGTTCCGCGCCCGCCGACGGCTCGCCGGTCGAAGCTTCCGGAACCGGTCCTTCGGGGTCAGCGGCCTCGGCAGCAGGCACTTCGGGAGTCGGTGTTTCCGGGGCTGGAGATTCCAGGGCCGGTGTTTCTGGAGCCGGTGTTTCTGGGGCCGGTGTTTCTGGGGCCGGCGTCTCGGAGGCCGGGACGTCGGACGGCGTTGCAGCCGGCGGCGTGGCGGCCTCGGCACTCTCCCCGGCGGTCGGCCCGTCCTCGCTCGGCGCGTCTCCGGCGGCCTGCTCCGACGGCTGTTCAACAGCGGCTTCCGTTGAAGCTTCCGGGGCGGCGCTCTCGGCCGGTTTCGGCGTTTCCGCCGGTCGCTCGCCGACCTTGCGGTACCCGAGGTCGTTCAGGATGGCGGCGAAGGTCTCGTGGTCGACGCCGGCAAGCGAAAGCATGTCCGGGTTGATCGCGAATGGCCCGTTGCGCGCGGCCTGACGGATCAGGGCGGCGATCCGCTCCACCATGTCGATGCGGATGGCCCGACCGCCCAGCCGCTGGTAGCCGAGCGCCAGGTCGTATTCCTTCGGCGTCTCGGGTCGGCGCTCGACCTGGACGCGCCCTTCCGGCGGCATTCCTTCTTCGGGGAAGCGGCCGTGATGGACCGACCACAGCAGGCCGCGCAGCGCCACCGCCTTCGGCTTGAGAAGCTGCGGGATATAGAGGTTTTCGGTGCCGAGGCGGATGCCGACGCGGGCCAGGTCCTTGCGGCCCTGGTCGTCGAGTTCCTTGACCATCGGCCGGAGCCCTTCGGCCGGCGCGTTGCCGAGCCCTTCCAGAACCTGGAAGACGATCCCCCGCGCCCCGCCGGACAGGTCCGACCGGTCGAGTTGCAGGAGCTGCGGGATGACGGCTTCGAGATGGGCCTCGGTCCAGGTGCGCAGACGCTTGTGGATGCGGTCGCGCTGCGGCGGTTCCAGCATATCGCTCTCGCGCACCCGCACGTCGGGCCGCCAGGGCACGTCCCCCGCGACCAGATCCGCCACCGGATGGCCGCGCCAGAAGAACACGCCGTGCCCGTCCAGACGGAAAACCTCGTCCAGGTCGCTCTCCAGCCGCGCCACGCGCCGTCCGATCTCGTCCGGAAGGACGCGGCGCGCCGCCGTCATGACCTGCTTCTCTTCTTCGGTATTCGCGGCATCGGGAACGAAGGAGAACCCCTCCAGGTTCCCGACACGATGCCCCTCGACCGTTACCGTTCCGTCGCCGGATACGCCCGCCAATATATCCTCCTTACCGCCCTTCAGCTTCCGCGCCAGGGTCGCCGACCGACGGTCCACGAACCTGAGGGTGAGCTGCTGGTGCAACGCGTCCGATAACCGGTCCTCGATCGCGCGCGCCCTAGACTGCCAGTGTCCGGCGTCGTCAATCCAGTCCCCTCGGTGAGTAATGTAGGTCCAAGTGCGGATATGCGCGATACGTCCCATCAGGGTATCGATATCGCCCTCGGTCCTGTCGAAACGGCTCATCTGGCCGTCGACCCAATCGCTCGGCAGCTTCTCCTCGGCGTCTGTCAGGTAAAGATACACCTGCGCGAGCAGACGCGCATGACTTTCCGTCAGATGCTTCTGAAAGTCCGGTATCTGGCAGACGTCCCACAGCAGACGGATCCGCGCCTGGGAACTGGCGCGAATGGCCACGTCCTCCATGCGCGACAGCGCCTCGAGCGCCTCCTGGTCCTCGGCGTCCCGCTTGCGGGAGAGGAAGTCGTGGTCGGGCCAGCGCTCGAGCGAGCGCTTCAGGTCGCGGACGGTGGAGAAATCCAGCCGGGTGTTGCGCCAGGCGAGTTGCTTCAGCGGGTCGAAGGTGTGGCTCTCGATCGCCATCACCGCCTCGTCGTCCAACGGCGCGCAGTTTCCGGTCACCCCGAACGTCCCGTCGTTCATGTGGCGCCCGGCGCGGCCGGCGATCTGCGCCAGTTCGGCCGCCCGCAGCCGGCGCGGGAAGCGGCCGTCGAACTTGCGGTCGGAGGCGAAGAACACGTGGTCGATATCCATGTTCAGGCCCATGCCGATGGCATCGGTCGCCACCAGATAGTCGACCTCGCCCTCCTGGTACATCTGGACCTGGGCGTTGCGCGTCCGCGGGCTGAGCGCGCCCATCACCACGGCGACACCGCCGCGCTGGCGGCGCACGACCTCGGCGATGGCGTAGACGTCGGCGGCGGAGAAGGCGACCACGGCGCTGCGCCGCGGCAGCCGCGTCATCTTGCAGAGGCCGGAATAGCTGAGCTCGGACAGGCGGGGGCGGGTCTCGAACCGGGCATCCGGGATCAGGCGCTTCAGCAGCGGCCGGATGGTTTCGGAGCCCAGCAGCATGGTCTCCTCCAGCCCGCGCGCGTTCATCAGCCGGTCGGTGAAGACGTGCCCCCGCTCCGGGTCGCCCGCGAGCTGCACCTCGTCCACCGCCAGGAACTCGAAGCCCCGGTCGACCGGCATCGACTCCACGGTGCAGACGAAATACTTCGCGTCCGGCGGGATGATCTTCTCCTCGCCGGTGACCAGGGCGACGGCCCGGTGTCCCTTGCGGGCGACGATCTTGTCGTAGTTTTCCCGCGCTAGCAGCCGCAGCGGGAATCCGATCACGCCGTCGCGGTGGCCGAGCATCCGCTCGATCGCGAGATGTGTCTTGCCGGTATTGGTGGGACCGAGAACGGCCGTGACAGACGCGGCAGGCGAGGCGAGAACCATGGGCGAGACTTACGACGCGGTCCGTTCAATGCAAGCTTCGGCATACCACATATGCGGCGCCGCCGAGAGCAGGGTCTTGCAGCCATCCGCAATCGGCCATATTTCGAAGCGGTCCCGACAGTCACAATAGCAACAACGGACGGAAAGCCATGGCTGCCGAAACGCGATCCTTTCAGGCGGAAGTCTCGAAACTTCTGCACATCGTCGCGAACGCGCTCTACAGCGAGCGCGAGGTGTTCCTGCGCGAACTGATCTCCAACGCCGCCGACGCCTGCGACAAGCTCCGCTTCCTCGCCCTCTCCAATCCCGAGCTGACCGCCGACGATACCGGCTTCCGGATCCGCCTCGCCGCCGACGAGAAGGCGAAGACGCTGACCGTGTCCGACAACGGGGTCGGCATGACCGAGGCCGAGCTGCACGAGAACCTCGGCACCATCGCCCGCTCCGGCACGTCGGCCTTCGTCGACGAGATGAGCGGCGACGCGAAGAAGGACACCAGCCTGATCGGCCAGTTCGGCGTCGGCTTTTATTCGGCGTTCATGGTGGCTGATAAGGTCGAGGTCCTCACCCGCAAGGCCGGGGAGAGCACCGGCTGGCTCTGGACCTCCGACGGCCTCGGCGAGTACACGGTCGCGCCGGCCGAGAAGGCGACCCGCGGCACGATCATCACCCTGCATCTCAAGAAGGACGCCAAGGAGTTTCTGGAGAAGCAGCGGATCGAGACGGTGGTGCGGACCTATTCCGACCACATCCCCTTCCCCGTGGTCTTCGTGGAGGGCGAGGACGAACAGACGCTGAACCAGGCCTCCGCCCTCTGGACCCGGCCGAAGAGCGAGATCTCCGAGGACGACTACAAGGAGTTCTACCACCACGTCGGCCACGCCTTCGACGATCCGTGGGCCACGATCCACTGGAAGGCGGAGGGTCGGATCGAATACCACGGTCTGCTCTTCGTGCCGTCGCAGCGTCCCTTCGACCTGTTCCACCCGGAGCGCCGCCACCACGTGAAGCTCTACGTGAAACGGGTCTTCATCACCGACGAGGTGGAGGGTCTGGTTCCGACCTGGCTGCGCTTCCTGAAGGGCGTCGTCGACTGCGAGGATCTGCCGCTGAACGTCAGCCGCGAGATGCTGCAGAACAACCCGGTGGTCACCACCATCTCCAAGGCGCTGACCAAGCGGGTTCTGGGCGACCTCGCGAAGAAGGCGAAGAAGGAGCCCGAGGCGTACGCCGCCTTCTGGCGGAACTTCGGCGCGGTGCTGAAGGAAGGGCTCTACGCCGACGGGGCGGAACACAAGGACGCCCTGCTCGACCTGGTCCGCTTCCGCTCCAGCGCCGGCGAGGACCTGGCCAGCCTGGACGGCTATATCGAGCGGATGAAGGACGGCCAGGAGGCGATCTACTACATCGCCGCCGAGGACGAGGCCGCCGCCAAGGCGTCGCCGCAGCTCGAGGGCTTCCTGAAGAAGGGCGTCGAGGTGCTGTTCCTCACCGACCCGATCGATGAGTTCTGGGTCCAGACCATGTTCGACGGGGTCAAGGGCAAACCGCTCAAGTCGATCACCCGCGGCGGCGCCGACCTCGCCGCGATCAAATCGGGCGATGCGGAGGGCGACGAGCCGGCCGACAAGAAGGACGAGGAGTCCAAGGATACCGGCGCGGTCGACGGCCTCGTCGTGTCGGTCAAGCTGGCGCTCGGCGACACGGTGAAAGACGTGCGCACCACCGACAGGCTGTCCGAGAGCCCGGTCTGCCTGATCGCCGACGAGACCGACATGGACATGAACCTGGAGCGCATGCTGCGCCAGCACAAGCAGCTCGACCAGGCGGCCCCGCGGGTGCTCGAAGTCAATCCGGACCACCCGTTGATCCAGGGGCTGGCGAAGCTGGTGAAGGACGGCAAGACGGACGGGATCGACGATGCCGCCTATCTGCTGTTCGAGCAGGCACGGATCCTGGAGGGGGAGCCGGTGAGCGATCCGAAAAGCTTCACCCGCCGCTTCTCCCAGGTGATGGTCAAGGCGCTCGGCGCCTGAGCCTCCTGCGGCCTACACCGGTACGACCTGCCGGTAGCGACCGGGCACTACCGAAACCGCGATCCGGGTTGCGGATCGCGGCCGCCGCTCCATCTCCCTTCCGGTGCCGCCTGCGCGCGGTGGATTGTCGGGAGGTTCGGATGCGTCTGCTGCTTGCCCTCGCCCTGTTTCTGCTGCCCGGCGCCGCCCTGGCGGATGCCTGCGGCCCGCGCCTCGTCGTGACCTTCAGCGAAGGCGCGCCGACCGACCGCTTCACCCTCTACAACGCGAGCGATCCCGGCTGGGCCATCACCGAGGTCGAGATCGACCTGAGCGGCAGCCGCGGCCGTCTCATCTTCGACGTGACGGAGCGGGGCGCCGGCCTGAGCGTTTACCAGCCCTACCAGGAGGCGTCCGGCACGGCGGCGGCGTCGGGACGCTCCGAGGTCACGGACGGCGATACGGTGATGACCCTGACCTTCAGCCGGTTCCTGCCGGGCGAGGATTTCGGCTTCACCATCGACCTGGACGACACCGCCGGGTTCTCGCCGACCATCGTCTCATCAGACGAGATCGCCGAAGGTCGGGTGCGCGCCCGTTTCACCTCCGAGCGCGGAACGGCAGAGAAAGAGGGCCTGTTCGACAACAACAGCGAGGCCGATACCGGCCGGCTCGAAGCCTGCTTCGTTTCGTAGTTTTCCCGATCCTTCGCACACTCCCCGGCCTCGTGCCGGGGTGTCGTTTTTGGAAAAGCGGCGGGTTCGCTACCGTCCCAACCGCAGTGCCGGCACCACCAGCCCCACGCAGAACAACGCGATCGCAGCCACAACGATGGACGGGCCCGAGGGCGTGTCCCATTCCAGCGAGGCGAACAGGCCGAGCACCACCGCCAGCGCCCCGGTCAGCGCCGCCAGTACCGCCATCGCCTCCGGGGTTGCCGCCAGGCGACGGGCCGCCGCTGCAGGGATAATCAGCAGCGCCGTGATGAGCAGCACGCCGACGACCTTCATCGCCACGGCGATGACCAGGGCCATGAGGACCATCAGCGCCGCCCGCGCCCGCTCCGGATGCATGCCCTCCGCCGCCGCAAGATCGGGATGGACCGTATCGGCGAGCAACGGCCGCCAGATCCAGGCGAGCCCCGCGAGCACGACGGCGCCTCCGCCCCAGATCAGCAAGAGGTCGTCCACACCGACGGCGAGCACGTCGCCGAACAGCAGGGCGGTCAGGTCGATCCGCACCCAGGTCATCAACGCGACCAGGACCAGCCCCACGGCGAGCGTTCCGTGCGACAGCAGGCCGAGCAGGGCGTCGGTCGACAGCGCGCCGCGGCGATCGAGCAGCATCAGGGCGCCGGCGATCGCCGCCGCGACGGCGAAGACCCCGAGGACGGGCGCGATCTGCAGCACCAGCGCGAGCGCGACGCCGAGCAAACCGGCATGGGCCATGGTATCGCCGAAATAGGCCATCCGCCGCCAGACCACGAAACAGCCGAGCGGGCCGGCGGTCAGCGCCACGCCGATCCCCGCCAGCAGCGCCCGGGTGAAGAAGTCGTCAAACATGGCCGTGCCGGTGTCCGTCCCCGTGGTGATGGTCTTGGTGGTGATCATGGTGGTGATCATAGTCGTGATCGTGAGAGTGGGCGTGACCCTCGGTGATCGTGCCGTCGGCGTGCCGGATCCGCCCGTCCGGCAGATGGGTGTGGTCGTGCTGGTGCCGGTAGACCGCGAGCGTGCCGGCCGCCCGCCCGCCAAACAGGCGCTGATACTCCGGGTTCTCCGCAACGCTCTGCGGCGTGCCCCGGCAGCAGACATGGCCGTTGAGGCAGACCACCGTATCGGTCTCCGCCATGACGATGTGCAGATCGTGCGAGATCAGGAGGACCCCGCAGCCGGTCTCGTCCCGGATCCGCTTGATCAGCCGGTAGAGCATCACCTCACCGGTGAAGTCCACGCCCTGGACCGGCTCGTCCAGGATCAGCAGATCCGGCCGTCGGACCAGGGCGCGGGCGAGCAGCGCCCTCTGGAACTCGCCGCCGGACAGCGACTGCGCCTCCGCGTCGAGCAGGTGGGCGATGCCGACGGCTTCCAGGGCCGCCGCGATCTCGGCGGCCGAGTGCCGTCCCGTCAGCGTCATCAGGCGGCGCACCGTCATCGGCAGGGTCCAGTCGATCTGGATCTTCTGCGGTACGTAGCCGATGCGCAGGCCGCGGCGGGTCTCCGCGCGGCCCTCGTCGGCCCGCATGACACCGGCCGCCACCTTCGCCGTCGTGGTCTTGCCCGACCCGTTCGGGCCGATCAGCGTCACGATCTCGCCGGGGCGGACGTCCAGATCCACGTTCCGGGTGAGCCAGCGCCCGGCGCGGCGCACTCCGATCCCGCTGAGCCGGACCAGCGGCGTTTCTGCGCTCTCCGGCCCGACCGTCGGCACGGCGACCTGATTCATCTCTAAATCTCTCAGTTATGTCTTGCGCGGAGATATGACAGCGGCTAGGAGTGAGTGCAACGTTATAGTATAACGCTTTGGAGATTCCCGATGCGGACCCCTGTCGCCGCCCTTGCCGCTCTGCTTGCCCTCGCCGTTCCCGCCGGCGCCCGCGCCGACGCCGGCGTCGTTGTAACCATCAAGCCGCTGCATTCGCTGGTCGCCGGCGTGATGGAGGGCGTCGGGACGCCGGACCTGATGATCCCGGGCACCATCTCTCCGCATTCCTTCTCGCTGAAACCGTCGGACGCCCGCGCGCTTGAGCAGGCGCGCGTCGTGTTCTGGATCGGCCCCGAGCTGGAATCCCCCCTGGAACGGTCGATCGCGACCCTGTCCGGCAAGGGCAACGCGCAATCGATGATGACGGTGCCCGGCGTGACTCACCGCGCCTATGAAGACGGCCACGACGATCGACACGGACACGAGGCGGGTCACAAGGACGGCCACGACCACAAGCACGGGAAAGATGAGCACGCCCACGACCACGGCGACGACAAGCACGGAAAGGACGACCGCGCGGGTCACGCCCATACTGGACATGACCACAGCGGCCATGACCATGGCGGCCATGACCATGGATCGGACGATGCGCATATCTGGCTGGATCCGGACAACGCCCGCGCGATGGTCGCCGCGATCGCCACGACGCTCAGCGGCGCGCTGCCGGATCACGCGGATACCTTCGCGGCCAATGCCGCCCGCATAGATGGCGAACTGGCGGCTCTCGTCACCGAGGTCGGCGCGATCGTGGATCCGGTCCGGGCCACGCCTTTTCTCACGTTCCATGACGCCTTCGGTCACTTCGAGGATCGCTTCGGCCTGACCGGCGGCGAGGCGATCAGCGTCAACCCGGAGGTGAAGCCGGGCGCCGGCCGGATCGCTGAACTTCGCGAGGAGATCACCGAGGAGGGCTTCGCCTGCGTCTTCATCGAGCCGCAGTTCAGCCCGGCCATCGCCGAGGTGATCGTTGAAGGGACAGGCACCAGGATCGCCACCCTCGACCCGCTCGGCAGCACGCTTGAGGGCGGCCCCGCCCTCTACCCGGCGCTGATCCGCGGGCTGGCGACCACCCTGCGCGACTGCATGGCCGGCTAGCCCCGGTCGTCGTAGCCGAATTCGGCCATGAAGGGGCGCAGGCGGTCGAGATACGGGTCGATCTGCGGCCTGTACCGCTCCCAGCGCCCCTTCGCCCGTCGGTAGATCGGCTCGGAGACCTGCCGGAAGCTCGGCGTGCGGATCAGCCCGCGGGTCCTGGCATGGGCCGCGTGGTCGAGCACCGCCGGGTCCCAGTCCAGGTCCAGGAAGTCGAGCACCCGGCGGGCTGTTCCCTCCACATCCTCGATCAGGTCCTCGTACCGGACGGTCTCATGGGTCGGCGTCAGCCGCTCGGCCACCTGCCGCCAGAGTCCCATCACCCGAGCATAGAGCGCGGTCGCCTCGTCCATCGACGTAAAGCTCGCCATGGCCGGTGTCAGACGGATCGGCTGCATGAAGCAGCTCAGGCAGCAATCGCAGGGATGCCGGAGCGACAGAATGATCTTCGCATCGGGATAGAGCCGCAGCGCCAGAGGCAGAAAAACGGTGTTCAGGGGCATCTTGTCGATCACCACCCTGGGCAGAGCCTCGCCGCCCCAGCGCGCGACCCGCGTCTCCAAGGCCTGCCGCAACCGATCGGCCTGCGCGTCGGACAGTTCCGCAAGACGCTCCGCGATCCCGGCCGGATTGGCGGCAAATCCGGCGCCGACACCGGCCAGCACCGGATGCTCCTCGATCACGTGCACGTCGGGATGCGCGTCGAGGATCTGATCCAGAAGCGTCGTCCCGGACCGCGGGAATCCGACCATGAAGACCACCGGCGCCTCTGCTTTCCGCAGCGGCTTCCACCGGGACAGCCAATCCGGGTCCATCGCCGCCTCGAAGCCGGCGACGGTTGCAAGGTAGCGGGCAGGATCGGCCATGCCGGGCTCCGCGCGCGACAGGGCGACGGCGTTCGCGCGGGTGAAATGCGCATAGGCGGCCGCCGGTTGCCCGAGACGGTCGCGCAGCGTGCCAAGCTCGAACTCCACCGTGTCGCGACCGATCTCGCCGGTCAGCCGCTCGGGCAGAGCCTCAAGCCGCGCCAGCGCGTCCTGCGGCCGGCCCAGCCGCCGTTCCGTGATGGCCAGAAGGGCAGAAGCGGCATGATCGCCGGCGTCGATCAGAAGCGCCCGGCGGAGCGCCCGCTCGGCCGGGGCAAGGTCGGACGCGATCTCCAGCAGCCCGCCAAGCCGGCGCCAGGGCAGTCCGGCTCCGGGATCGAGGATCGCCGCCCGCCGTAGCTCCGTCATCGCGGCATCGCGGTCGCCGAGTTCCCGCAGCACGACCGCCAGATTCGCCCGGACCCAGCCGAGCGCCGGGTCGAGCGCCAACGCGCGGCGGCCCGCCGACAGGGCCGGTCGGTCGCGGCCGGCCTGCTGATGGGTTCCGGCCAGTGTCGCCACGGCCTCTGCACTGTCCGGGCGCAGGATCGCCCACATGGCGGCGGCGCGGTGGCGCCCTGCGATCGGATCACCCGCCGCCAGCCCCACCAGCAACGGCGCGGCCGGCGCCAGCGCGGGTTCGAGCACCAGGGCGCGGTGCACCAGCCCGGTCGCGGCTTCCGTCCGACCAGCCGTTCGCGCCGCGACCGCCGCCTGCAGCCAGCCGACCGACGCGTCCGGATGGCGCGCGGCAACGGAGCGCAGCGTCTCCGCCGCACCGCCCGGGTCGCCGCTGCGGGTCTGCCCCTCGGCCAACGCCAGGAGACGCCGGGTCTCGGTCAGGAAGTCCCTATCGGCCAACGGGCATCCTCGTCGTGACCGGCGCCGGGCGACGCGAAAGGGGGCATGGGCTGGACATGGTTGGCAGCGATAATCCCTCGGCGATGCTAGGCAGCCCGTCCCGGCGGTCCGGTGGCCTTCAACCCGCCCAACATATCGCGATCGGAGCTACGGCGCTGCTGCCGGGATCGGACGGCAACACACGCGCCCGAGTTCGGGGCGAACGTGTGAACAAAATCACGTAGCGACGGCCGCGGGTGGACGGCCGAATCGCGAATCACTTACTCTCCTGACATTCGATTTCGCCGGTCCGGCGGGGGAAGCCCGAATGTCCAAGAAAAACGTCGTTCTGAAAGCGATCGCCGATGTGCTCGGTCGCAGCAGCAACGCGTATACCGATCTCGCGAGCGCGATCGAGAACAACGACAATCTCAGCCTGATCCTCTGCCAGCAGACCCTTGAGAGCCTGCCGCTCGAGACCAAGACGGAGCTCTGGGCCAGGGTGCGGGATCTGGAAGAAGGCCTCTCGAAGGGCACGGTGGAGGACAACGACGCGGGCGAGGTTCGCGACATCGCCTGACCCGTCCACGGCGCGTCTGACCATCCCCTCAATGTTTCGATGGTTTCCTCGTGCCCACGCCTTATGATCGGCGGCCAAACCACGTCTCGCTTCATCGCTAGCCTCATGAGGATCGATGTCCGGACTCATCAGCACATCGGTCGGACGGTTTCGGCAGGACCGGCTGCGGATCGCCGACCCCGCCCAAACGGCGGAGATCGTCGGTTCCCACCCAAAGGCCGTTCGGCTTCTCGATGCCTGGAATGCCTGGCGGGGAGAGCGGCCGCTGCCCGATCGCGCGGATGTCGATCCGATCGATATCCCGGACCTGCTGCCTAATCTGATCCTGCTCGACGTGGAGGACGACGACTTCCGGTTCCGCCTGGTCGGCGAACAGATCGCAAGCCGGTATGGCGGCCGTCTGAAAGGACGGCTCATCAGCGAGGTGATGTCGGGGCCCGGCCTCGATGAAACGCTGTACGAGCACCGGCGCTGCGCCGAGGACCGGCGCGCGGTGATCATCTCGCAGGCACGGGAACTCGCCACCGCGGACGACCGCCGGGCCTATATGCGCCTGATCCTCCCCCTGGGAAACGACGGCCCCAGGGCGAGCCACATCATCGGGGTCATGGACTTCTACTGGTAACCCTGCCGCCGGCCATTCCTATCCGACGCTCGGGTTATCCGGCGCTCTCGAGCACCACGCCCGCGAGCGGCGGAAGATCGACGACGATGGACTGGGCGCAGCCGTCCCACGGGATCTCCTCGCTCTCGACCCGGGCCGGCAGGGCTGTACCGCTCCCCCCGTACTCGGCGGCATCCGTGTTGAGCCGCAGGGTCCAGGCGCCGGGCACCGGCACGCCGAGACGCCACCCTTGCCGGGAAACGGGGGTGAAGTTGAAGGCCGCCGCCACCGGGGCATCCTCCGCCTCGCCGAAGCGGGCCCAGGCTATGACGGATTCCGCCTCCGCACCGCCGTTGATCCAGGCGAACCCGTCCTCGCGCGTGTCCCGCCGGTGCAGTGCCGGCATGTCCCGGTAAAGGCCGTTCAGGTCCCGCACCAGACGCTGAACGCCGGCGTGATCTCCCGCGTCGAGGCTCTTCCAGTCGAGTTCCGCGTCGTGGTTCCACTCCGCTTCCTGGCCGATCTCGCCGCCCATGAAGATCAGCTTCTTGCCGGGATGGGTCCACATGAACGCGTAGTAGGCGCGGAGATTCGCGAAACGCTGCCACCGGTCGCCGGGCATGCGGCCGAGCAGCGAGCCCTTGCCGTGCACAACCTCGTCATGGCTCAGCGGCAGGATGAAGTTCTCGCTGAACGCATAGTGCAGGCCGAAGGTCATCTTCGAGTGATGATGGCGGCGGTGGAGCGGGTCCTCTTTCATGTATTCGAGGGTGTCGTTCATCCACCCCATGTTCCACTTGTAGCCAAAGCCGAGACCGTCGCTGTCGGTCGGCCGGGTGACGCCGGGCCATGAGGTCGATTCCTCGGCCACCGTCATGACCGACGGATCGGCGCCGTACACCACCTCGTTCATCCGCTTCAGCAGCGCGATCGCCTCCAGGTTCTCCCGCCCGCCATGGACATTCGGCACCCATTCGCCGTCGGACCGGCTGTAGTCGCGGTAGAGCATCGAGGCCACGGCATCGACCCGCAGGCCGTCGGCGTGATGCGCCTCCAGCCAGTAGAGCGCGTTGGCGATCAGGAAGTTGGAGACCTCGCGGCGACCGTAGTTGTAGATCAGGGTGTTCCAGTCCTTGTGGAAGCCCTCGCGCGGGTCGGCGTGCTCGTAGAGCGCGGTGCCGTCGAACCGGCCAAGCCCGTGCGGGTCGCTCGGGAAGTGACCCGGCACCCAATCAAGGATCAGCCCCAGGCCGTGGTCGTGGCAGGCGGCAACGAAGTCGCGGAACTCCTCGGGGCGGCCGAATCGGATGGACGGCGCGAACAGCCCGACCGGCTGGTAGCCCCAGGAGCCGTCGAACGGATACTCGGAGATCGGCATCACTTCGATATGGGTGAAGCCCATATCGGCCACGTAGGGCACGAGCTCCTCGGCGAGCTCCTTGTAAGACAGCATGCGGCCGTCCTCCTCCCAGCGCCGTTTCCAGGAGCCGAGATGGACCTCGTAGATCGAGATCGGCGCATCGACCCGGTTTCGGGCGGCCCGCGCCTTCATCCACGAATCGTCGTGCCAGCCGTAGCCGCGCAGGTCGCGGACGATCGACGCCTGCTCCGGCGGATGCTCGGAGCCGAACCCGACGGGATCGGATTTCAGCGGCTGGAGCATGCCGCCGGGCCCGCGGATCTCGTACTTGTAGGCGGCACCCTCGGCCAGACCCGGCAGGAAGATCTCCCACACGCCGGTGGCGCCGCGGCGGCGCATGACGTGGCGCCGGCCGTCCCAGGCGTTGAACTCTCCGACCACGGATACGCGCAGGGCGTTGGGTGCCCAGACGGCGAAATGCACGCCGTCCACGCCCTCATGGGTCATGGGGTGGGCGCCGAGCACCTGCCAGAGCCGCAGATGGCTGCCTTCGGACAGGTAGTACTCGTCCTGGTCGCCGATGACCGGCGGGAACGCGTAGGCGTCGACCACGTCCCAGCGGTCGTCGCCGCGCGTCGCGCGCAGGCGATAGCGGCCGGGATGCGTGCCTAGCGTTGCGGCGAAAACGCCGTCGACGCCGGCCGGAGACATGAGGGCGAGGGTCTCGCCCGTGTCGTCGGCGACGACCTCGACGCTCTCCGCGCCGGGGAGAAAGGCACGCACGACGACGCCGTCGCCATGCGAATGGATGCCGAGTACCGAGAACGGGTCCGGGAAGATGCCCCGGGCGATATCGGCGGCGGTCGTCGGATCGATGAGTGGGGTCTCGTCGGTCATGGATCTCCGCTGTGCCGTTGTTGTCGGACCGCCGCCTCCGCTCGGGCGACGGCGGTCCCGTCGGGGTTCAAACCCGGGCGTCCGCCTCCCACACATCCTGCGCGTAGCCGCGGATGGTCCGGTCGGAGGAGAACCATCCCATGGGCGCCGTGTTGAGGACGGCGCTCCGGGCCCAGGCGTCCTTGTCGGTCCAGGCCGCATCGACCTCCCGCTGTGCCGCGTAGTAGGCGTCGAAGTCGGCGCAGACCATGAACCAGTCGTGGCCGCGCAGGTTGTCGACAAGCGCGCGGTACCGCCCCGGATCCTCCGGAGAGAACACGCCGGATTCGATCTGGTCGATCACCTCGCTCAACCGCGGCGACGCCGCGATCGCCGCGGACGGGTCGTAGCCCTCCTCGCGGGTGGCGCTGACCTCGTCGGCGGTCTTGCCGAAGATGAAGATGTTCTCGTCGCCGACCCGCTCGCGGATCTCGACATTGGCGCCGTCCAGCGTGCCGATGGTGAGCGCGCCGTTCATGGCGAACTTCATGTTGCCGGTGCCCGACGCCTCCATGCCGGCCGTCGAGATCTGCTCGCTCAGGTCGGCGGCAGGGATCAGGACCTCAGCCATCGATACGTTGTAGTTCGGCGGATAGACGACGGCGAGGCGGTCGCGCGTCGCCTCGTCGGCGTTCACCGTCCGCCCGATATCGTTGATCAGCTTGATGACCAGCTTCGCCATGGCATAGCCGGGCGCCGCCTTGCCGCCGAAGATCCGCACGCGCGGGGCGAACGGGGCCGAGGGGTTACGCTTCATCTCGTTCCACGCGGCCGCCGCCTCGAGGATGTTCATGAGCTGACGCTTGTACTCGTGGATCCGCTTGATCTGGATGTCGAACATGGCCGTCGGGTCGACGGTGATGTCGAGCTTGTCCTTGAGGTAGCGGGTCAGCAGGTCCTTGTTCACCTTCTTGGCCGCGGCGAACCGGGAGCGGAAGCCGGAATCGTCCGCCAGCGGGGCGATGACCTTGAGCTGCTCGAGATCGGTCTCCCAGCCGTGGCCGACCGCCTCGGTCAGCAGGCTGGCGAGGGCCGGATTGCAGCCGGCGAGCCAGCGCCGTGGCGTCACCCCGTTGGTCTGGTTGACGATGCGGTCGGGATGGAGCGCGTGCAGGTCGCGGAAGACGGTGCGCTTCATCAGGTCGGTGTGCAGCGCCGAGACGCCGTTGACCTTGCGCGCCGCGATGAAGGCGAGATCGCCCATCCGCACGTCCCCGCCATCGATGATCTTCACGCTGTCGGGGCGCGGCCGGTTGGCGGCCCGGGAGGACACCTCATGGGCCTCGTCGATCCGCTCGATCAGCTCCATGTGCCGCGGCAGGACCCGCTGCATGAGCTCCACCGGCCAGCGCTCCAGCGCTTCGGGCATAAGCGTGTGGTTGGTGTAGTGCAGGCAGCCGCGCGCCGTGAGGAACGCCTCGTCGAACTCCAGGCCGTACTCGTCCACCAGAATGCGGACAAGCTCCGGACCCGCGATGGCCGGGTGGGTGTCGTTGAGCTGAACCGCCACTTTCTGCGGCAGCTTGCGCACGTCCTTGTGGTGGGCGGCGAAGCGGCGCACGAGATCGCGCAGCGACGCCGCGGTGAAGAAAAACTCCTGCTTGAGCCGGAGCTCCTTGCCCTGGGGCGTGCTGTCGTCGGGATAGAGGACCCGGCTGATCGTCTCAGCCAGCACCGCCGGTGCGGCCGCCGCCAGATAGTCGCCGCGCGCGAACGGCTCGAGATCGTAGACCTGGGTGGCCTGGGCCGACCAGAGGCGGAGCGTGTTCACCCAGCGGCCGCGCCAGCCCGGGACCGGCGTGTCATAGGCGGCCGCGAGGACCGTCTCCGACGGGTTCCAGACCTTGCGACCGTCGTCGCCGATCTCGACACCGCCGCCGAAGCCGATCGGATAGATGCTCTCCGTGCGCTCGAACTCCCAGGGATGCACCTGGGTCAGCCAGTCCTCCGGCTGCTCGATCTGCCAGCCGTCGCGGAACCGCTGCTTGAACAGGCCGTGCTCGTAGCGGATGCCGTAACCGTAGGCGGCGACGCCGACCGTCGACATGCTGTCGAGGAAGCAGGCGGCCAGCCGGCCGAGGCCGCCGTTGCCGAGCGCCGCGTCCGGCTCGTCGTCGACCACCGCGTCGTAGTCGACGCCAAAGCGGTACATGGCGCGCCGGGCGCTGTCCTCGATCCCGAGATTGAGAACCGCATCCTCAAGCAGACGGCCGATGAGGAACTCCATCGACAGGTAGTAGACCCGCTTGCGGTCCTCGGCGTAGATCCGCCGCGTCGTCTCGAACCAGGGATCGACCACGAGATCGCGAATCGCGCGCGACAGGGCCATGCGCCAGTCCGACAGGGACGCCGCGGCCGTCGTCTTGCCGATCGAATAGATCAGGTGGTCGTGAATGGCGGTTTCGAGATCGCCGGACGCCGTGCGTGCCCGAGCCAGGGCCTGCAGTCCATGCATAGAATAGTTCCCTTCGCTGTCACCCGCGAAACGCCGCCGGAAACCGACGAGCCGGTTCCGGTGGTCCTGTCCCGCTTTCGAGCGTTCTCCCCCGCCCGGTTTTCTTATTATCGCATTTCTTATCTATCGCGCCTGCGCCGGCTTTCCACCATGCGCCGGACGGGCCGAAGCGCCGGTATTTCTTCAAGGTCACCGACGTCTGCCGGGCATTTTAGGCGCCAGTTCGGGTACGCGTCGACCGTGCCCGGAAAATTCGGCTGATCGACCCGCCCGAAGACGTCGTCGAGCTGGACCGCCACCAGGTCCGATGCCCCCTCGCCGAGGAAGGCGTGAAACCGGGCGATCTGGTCGACATCCAGGTCGCGCGGCGGCTCGTCGGACGCGCCGTTGACCAGCCAGTGGAGCCGGCGCCGGTCCCAGTCCCGGCGTTGTCGCGCCGTCGCCGCCATCTCCTCGTCGAGCTGGCCGAACGCCACCTGGCGCTCGATCTCCCATCCCTGCCAGAAGCCGCGCACGGTCGGCGTGTCATGGGTGGAGAAGCTGGCCAGCGTGCCCTTCCGATACGCCGACGGATGGTAGAGATCGCCGTCCGCGCCGCGCTCGAACTGGGCGACGGAGCAGCCGTAGAGGCTCGCCTCGGCCAGACGGTCGCGCAGCCCTTCCGGCAAAACCCCGAGGTCCTCGCCGATCATGATGCACCCAGCGTGGAACGCCTCCACCTTGGTGATGGCGAGCAGGATATCCGTCGGGTAACGCACATAGGTGCCGGGCGTTCCATCCTCCGGCACCCAGAAACACCGCATGAAACCCAGAATGTGGTCGATCCGCGCCAGGCCGGCGTGGCTGGCCACCGCCCGCATGGTGTCGACGAAGGGCCGGAAACCGTCCTCCTGAAGTCCGAGCGGCGACATCGGCGCCAGCCCCCAGACCTGGCCCTTGGCGTTGAACTGGTCGGGCGGTGTTCCGAGCGACACGCCGCGGGCGAAGGAGTTCGGCTCGGCCCAGACCTCCGCCCCGTCCGGGCGCACCCCGATGGCCAGGTCGACATACAGGCCGAGCGCCATGCCGGCGCCTTTGGCGCACCGCTGGGCCTCGGCAAGCTGCATCTCCGCCTGCCACTGCAGATACGCGTGATAGCCAATCTCGTCCGCATTCTCGGCCGCGAACCGGCGCACCGCCGGCGCTGTCGGATGGCGGAGCGCCTCCGGCCAGCGTCGCCAGTCGGCTCCATGGACCAGCGACAGCGCCTCGAACGTGGCGAAATCCTCCAATGCGACGCCGAGCCGTGCGCGGAACGCCCGGAAGTCCTCCGCGTCGGTCGCGTCGATGGCCCGGTAGCTCCGACGCAACGCGGCATCGAGAACACGGCGGCTCGCGGGATAATCGACAAGCGCTCCGGACCGCAGGGCCGCACCCTCGTCCGCAACATCCTCCGGCTCGATATGGTCGGTGTTGAGAAACGCCCGGTGGGTCGGCGAGTACGGGCTGATCGTCCCCGAGGCGGCACCGAGGGCGTGCATCGGATTGATGCCCAGGAAATCCGCACCCTGGCGTCCCAGCGCCTCAGCGGCGAGGCCGAGATCCCGATAGGTGCCGATACCCGCATTGCTGTCCGACCGCAGGCCGTACAGCGCCGTGGTGACCCCCCAGCGCGGACCGTCTAGGCCCCGGGCCGCGAGATCCGGCGCCGAAGGCGGTGCCGCCACCACGAGCGAATGGGTCTCGCGGACGATGACCAGATGCAGACCCACCGGCAGCGGCGGCAACCGGATCGCGCCGTCCTCCGATCGCCCGCCGTGCAGCTTTTCCGCCGTTCTCGGGTCCGGGGCCAGGCGCCATTCCACCTCGTCGCCGCTCACCCGGAGCTCCGAAGGCTCGCCCGCCCGGACCACGACCGCCACGGGCAGCGGGCGGGCCTCCTGCTCGGAGCTGAGGCGGCGGAGGGTGTCGCCCGGGTCATGGGTATCCAGTCCCATGGCCTGCAGGACGGCCCGTTTGGTCTCCGGCGAGGTCACATGCTCGACGGCGGCGAGGTCTCTGTAGCTGTCGAAGATACCGGCATGGGCGGCGAGTGCGTCCAGGGCGGTGTCCGTCATTCCGAAGTCCCGTTCCGGTTCAGGGCAAAGACGACCATGGAATCCGCCGCGACGGATTCCTGCTCGAGCACCGCGCGCTCGGGCTCGCTCGGCGCGGCGGTATCGAGGCAGCGCATCCATAGGCGCCCCTCGGGCGCCTCGGGCAGCGCGACCGAGCGATCCCGCTGCTGGTTGTTGAAGGCCAGAAACACGTCATCGTCGATCAGGGACGGGTCCGCCGCCTCGGCGGAGCCGCGCAACCGCAGGCAGAAGACGCCGAGCCCCGGATCGCGCCAGTTCACCTTGCCGCCGTCGAAGCCGCGCCAGAGCACGTCCGGCTGGTTGTCCTCGGCGCGGACCCGCCCGTGCAGAAAGCGCCCCTGGCGCAGCGCCGGATGGGCGCGCCGCAGCGCGATCAGCCGCTGGACGAAGGCAAGCAGCTCCGGATCGCCGGCCGGCCAGTCGATCCAGCCGATCTCGTTATCCTGGCAGTAGGCGTTGTTGTTGCCGCCCTGGCTGTTGGCGATCTCGTCTCCGGCAAGCAGCATCGGCGTGCCCTGGGAGACGAACAGGGTTGTCAGCATGTTGCGCCTACGACGGGCGCGGCGGGCGACGATCTCGGGGTCGTCGCTCGGCCCCTCGGCACCGCAATTGTCGCTGTAGTTCCCCTCGTGGCCGTCCCGGTTGTCCTCCTGGTTGGCCTCGTTGTGCTTCTCATTGTAGGCGGTGACGTCGGCCAGGGTGAAGCCGTCATGGGCGGTGATCAGGTTGACCGAGCTCCAGGCCGCGCGCCCCGCCTTGTCGAACAGCTCGGCCGATCCGAGCAACCGGGCGGCGAGGCCGTGCGGTCCGTGGTCGTCGCCGCGCCAGAACTTTCGGACATCGTCGCGGTAGCGGTCGTTCCATTCGGCGAAAGGAAACGGAAACCCGCCGAGGCGGTAGCCGCCCGGGCCGATATCCCACGGCTCGGCGATCAGCTTGACGCCCGCGAGCACCGGATCCTGGGTCATCGCATCCAGCAGTCCCGCTCCCGGGTCGAAGCCGTTCTCCTCGCGGCCGAGCGCGGTCGCCAGATCGAAGCGGAACCCGTCGACGCCCATCTCCTCGACCCAGTACCGCAGACTGTCCAGGATCAGGCGGGCGACGAACGGATGCGCGGTGCGCAGCGAGTTGCCGCAGCCGGTATCGTCGGCGTAGAAGCGCGGCCGCGCGTTCTGCAGGCGGTAGTAGGCGCCGTTGTCGAGGCCCCGGAACGCCACCGTCGGCCCGCGATGGTCCGCCTCGGCCGTGTGGTTGTAGACCACGTCCAGCAGCACCTCGATCCCGGCATCGTGGAGCCGGCGCACGGAGTCCCGGAACGCCGCCACGCCGCCCGGGCCGGCGTATCGCCCGTCGGGCACGAAATAGCTGATCGGGTTGTAGCCCCAGTAGTTGACCAGTCCCTTGTCGGCGAGAAAGCCCTCGTCGAGAATCTGCTGGATCGGCAGCAGCTCGACCGCCGTCACGCCGAGTGCCTTGAGATGCGCGACCATGTCCGGATGCCCGAGCGCGTCGTAGGTCCCCCTGAGCGGCGCGTCGATGGACTCGAACCGTTTGGTCAGCCCCTTCACATGGGCTTCGTAGATCACGCTGTCGGCCCAGGGCGTGCGCAGGTGGGCGCCGGTTTCCGGCATGCCTTTCGGACCGAGGACGACAGATTTCGGGACGAAGGGCGCGCTGTCCCGGCCGTCGAAGGACAGGTCTTCCTCCGGTGCCCGGATGTCGAACCCGTAGAGGGCATCGCTCTGCACGAACGCGCCGTCAAGCGCCCGGGCGTAGGGATCGATCAGAAGCTTGTTCGGGTTAAAGCGGTGGCCGCGCTCCGGCGCGTAGACCCCATGGGCGCGGTAGCCGTACCGGCACCCGTGCCGGAGACCCGGGACGTAGCCGTGCCAGACCGGGCCGCTGCGCTCCGGCAGATCGACCCGCTGCGTCTCGTTGCCGTGCTCGTCGAAGAGGCAGAGTTCGATGCGGGCGGCGTTTTCCGAGAACACGGCGAAGTTGACGCCGTCTCCGTCGCAATGGGCACCGAGACGGTGGTAGCTGCCGGCAAGGATCTCCAAACAAGGCTCCCGAGGTGATTGGCCGTGACCAGACCGACCATATCGGGAGCCGGTCGGCCGCTACAAGCGCGACGACGCCGATTCATGTTGCAGTGCGGCCGCGACTGCAGCGCCCGGAGGCAGCGTCACGGGATAGACGCCGCGAATAGACGCGGGGGACAGATGCCGGGGCCGACCGGCCCCGGCATTGGCGGGCCCGAAGGCGGGCTCGAGCCGCCTACTTCGCGTATTTGCCGCTGAGCTGTGGCGTGTAGGGACCGTCGAGGCCCTTCTCCTTGTGCTGCAGCCGGCTGTCGCGGGCCCAGGTGCGCTTCAGCGGATCGCTGACCGAGACCCGGAGAACGCCGAGCCCCTCGACTTCGAGCTCGATCCGGTCGCCGTCCATGAACGGGCTCAGACCGCGGTGGTTGGTGCCGGTCGCGACGATGTCGCCCGGCTCCAGCGTGTGCATCGCGCTCAGCCACTCGATGCAGCGCGGGATCTTGTGCGCCATGTCTGAGGTGTTGAAGGACTGCCGGGTCTCCCCGTTCACGGTGAGCCGCACGTCCAGATCGTTCGGGTCGGCGATCTCGTCCTTGGTGACCAGATAGGGGCCGGTCGGCGCGAAGGTCTCGCGCGACTTCACCTGAAAGAAAGTGTTGCCTGCCGGCGGCAGTGCGCGCGCGGAGCCGTCGATGAAGTTCATGTAGCCGAACACGTAGTCCATCGCCTCGGCGGCCGGCACGTTGCGGGCGCGCTTGCCGATGACCAGCGCCAGCTCGGCCTCGCCCTCGAACACCTCCGCCGGCACGTCCGGCAACTCCATGGTACCGCCGGTGCCGATGATCGCGCTCGGCGACTTGTGGAAACCGTTGATCTGCGGTGGCTTCGGGAGGGTGCCGTCCTCCATGTAGTTGACCGCCATGCAGTCGATCTGACGCGGCAGCGGCAGAGGCGGACGGATCGTCACCGCGTCCAGCGACACCGTCGTTCCCGATGCCGCGGCCGCCTCGATCGCCCCGCGCGTCTCGTCGAACCGGGCGATCACGGCATTGATCAGGCCGCGATTGTCCAGATGCGGCAGGTGCGCCACGGCGGCGGTGACGTCGACCACCGCGTCGCCAGACCCGGACAGCACGCCGAGCCGCCACTCACCGAGATCCGGGTGATCGAAATACAGGAACTTCATGGCCGCTCTCTCCCTTTGCGCCTTGCCCGTCGAAGCGGGCTTGGTGGCGATCATAGGCGGGGAGTTCGGCGAGGGAAACGCATGGAACGTCGTCCGGACGGTCCGCCGCCGGGATGGTGGCGGTGGGGTCGTATTCCGCCGCCATCGCATCGCCGGCCACCGCCAGGGCGTGCGACAGGCGGGCAACGCCCTCGGCGGTCACCGGATGCATCAGCAGAACCGATGCGACCAGGATCGCGGAGCCGGCACCGGCCAGGCCGAGGAAGGCTGACTCCGCCAGCCGCGGGACGACGCCGCGCCGTTCGAGGACGGCGATGGCAACCCCGCTCGCCGCCGTCGCGACAAGCAGCACCAGGGTGACGAGGCAGAGGACCAGGGAAACCGACATGAGGCACACCTCTTGTTGCAACTCATTCTCATTTTCAGTATCTACAAATGAGAACCAGTCGCAAGAAGGGATTTCCGACATGGCCCATCCTGCCCATCTCCGCATGCAGAAACCGTCCTCGCCCCGTATCCCGGTCTGCCGTCTGACGACCGGCGAGGCCCTGATCGTCTGGGCGATCCGCCACTGGGTGCAGTCGGTCCGGGCCCGGCTCGACCCGCGCGACCTGCTCGCCCGCGGCTTCGCCACCCTGGAGGCCGGCGACGGCGCGGCCCAGGAGCTGACCCAGTCGGTCGACCGGCTGCTGATGCTGACCCTGGAGCAGGCGGTTTCGGTGCGCGACGTCGGATGCGTGCGCTGCCCAACCCTGGGCGACGGCGAGCGGGACGTCCTGACCGCCATCGCCCTGGCCCAGCGAGGGCGGCGCGAGCGGGCCCTGGAGCAGGTGCGGACCTGGCTACCCGAAGTCGCGACCCGGATCGCCTACGGGGAAATCGCCTTGCTCGGACGGGTCCTGCAGACCGCCGGCCTGACGCTGCCTCTCCGGTCGGACGGGTTGGAAGACATTTGGTGGATGGACAGCCTCGCCGGCCATCAAGGACCATCCGCGCTGTTCCACTAGGCCGAACGCGGGGGCTCGGCGAATCCCCTTGCCTCGCCCGTTACGAAGGCTGAGACTGGACAGGTCGTGGCGACTGGCGGCCGATGTTCGGCCGGCGGTCAGGGAAGCCGGTTAGATGCCGGCGCTGCCCCCGCAACTGTATGCGGCGAGCGACCCCCGATGAACCACCGGACACGCACCGGGAAGGACGGGGGTTTGCGTTCGAGCCGTGAGCCAGGAGACCGACCGCGACACGTCACCATCCGGCGGGCGGGGTGTTCCGACGGTAGGGCCTAGGTCCGAGCGGTGGCGATTGCGCCACTGCGACCGTCAGGCCACCCATGTCTTCTCTCGCAAGTTCCGTGTCCGAGACCGCACCCGAGGCCCTGCGGGCCGACAGCCTGTCCTTCCGCGTCGCGGACCGGGCGCTGGTGGATCGGGTCGATCTGACGCTGGAGACCGGAGAAGTGGTCGGGCTGCTCGGCCCCAACGGATCCGGTAAGAGCACGCTGCTGCGCCTGCTCGCCCGCCTCGCCGAGCCGTCCGGCGGCACCGTGCTGCTGAACGGCGCTCCGATCGCCGGCCTCGACAGACGCGCCGTCGCCCGGACGGTCGGCTATCTGCCCCAGAGTGCCCGCAGCGAGTGGCCGCTCGCCGTCCGCGAGGCCGTGATGCTCGGCCGCACGCCATATCTCTCGCCCCTCTCCCGGCCATCGGACGCCGATCGGATCGCGGTGGACCGTGCGCTCGAGCGGACCGACACCGCCTCCCTCGCGGAGCGGTCGGTCACCACCCTGTCCGGGGGCGAGCGGATGCGGGTCATGCTGGCCCGGGTGCTGGCCGGCGAGCCGTCGCTGCTGCTGCTGGATGAGCCGGTCACCGGCCTCGACCCCCGCCACCAGCTCGAGGCCATGCTGCTGCTCGAGCGGCTGGCGCAGGAGGGTCGCGGCGCCCTCATCGTTCTGCACGATCTGACCCTCGCGGCCCGATTCTGCCACCGGGTCTGCGTCATGCATCAGGGCCGCATCGTCGCCGAGGGCAAGCCGGGCGACGCGCTGGACCCGGAAACCATCGAAACCGCCTTCGAGGTCGAGGCCCGGACGATCGGAACCGGATCCGAGACGCTGGTCGTTCCCTGGGCGGTGCGGCCCCGCCGCGCGCCGCAGACGCTTCCCGCCGACGCCGGCGACAGCACCGTCGGGGGCGTCGATGCCTGACATCGCCGACCGGCTCCATGTGCCGTCCTCACCACCGCCCCGGCATCGCTCACGCCTGGCCGCGCTCGCCATCGCCGCCTCGGTGGCGGTCCATGGCGTCGCCGCAGCGGCCGTCGCCGGCTTCTGGGGCGATGAACCCGAGACGGCAGCTCAGCCGATCGAGGTCGTGCTGGTCACACTGACCCGACCGGGGCGGTCCCCCGCTCCGGCGCCGTCCGCCGCAATCGGAGTGCCTGTAGAATCGGCCGGGTCGGCGGGGCCGCCAGACGCGTCTTTCGAGAAGGCGGCGCCGCTGGAACACCCGGCAGCGGTCCCGGCGCCTAAGGCTGTCGCCGATAGGGCACCCCTCCAAACCGCACCGCCCGCCCCGCGTCCCGAGACGGCTGACAGCGCACCGAAACCGATGGCCCTCGCATCGCTGCAGACGCCGGCCATCAAAGCGGCGACCGTCGAGCGCCTGGAGGAGCGCCCAGGCGAGCGGGACCGGATGGCGCCTGCCCAAAGCCGCCCCACCCTGGGATCTGCCGCCCCGCCACCCCGGCCGATTGCGCGGCCGAGCGCACCGGCGGACACCGCTTCCGCCGAGCACAGGACCGGGATCGGTAAGGCCGCTCCGACGGCGGCGCAGGTGACCCTCGCCTCCGTCCCCGCGCCGCCGAAACCGGGTGCCCTCGGGACGCCGGGCAGTCCGGCCACCTTCGTTCTGGGATCGGCCGGCAACCCGGCGCCCGACTACCCCATGCGCGCCCGGCGCAAAGGCTGGGAAGGCCGGGTCGTTCTTCGGGTCGCGGTGGATCGTTACGGGCGCCCGTCCGATATCCGCGTGGCCGAAACCAGCGGGCATGCGGTCCTGGACGAGGCGGCACACCGGACCGTCGCCGACTGGGTCTTCCGCCCGGCGACCCGGGGCGGCCGGCCGATCGCGGGAGAGGCTCTGGTCCCGGTGGTCTTCCGGCTGAACTAGAGCGCGATCGGTTCAGATCGAATCGATCTGAACCGTGAATCGCCCTCTAACTCATTAACGATAGAGCAAATTCTCACGACCAGATGTTTCCATCTGATCGTGATTTGTTCTAGACCAGCCCGGCCGCGCCGGCGATCGCCAGCAGACCGAAACCGATCACAAGCGCACCCGCGCCGCGGTTGATCATCCCGACCGTCTCGGGCCCGATCCGCCGCCGCAGAACGCCCGCGACCGTCCCGGCGAGGACGAGCCACCAAGCGGCGGACCCGATGAACACACCGGCGACCAGCATCACGGCCGGCGACCACCCGGCGGCGTCGCCCAGCACGACCCCCAATCCGGCGAACAGGGCGAGGAAGGTCAGGATCGTCTGCGGGTTCGCCAAGGTCAGGCCGACGGTCTGGAAGAAGGCCAGAAGGGGATGCGGACCGACGGGAGCCGCCGCGGCGGGCGCCATGGGCCGGGTCCGCCAGGACCGAAGCCCGATCCAGATCAGAGCCGCCCCTCCGGCCAGGGCCAGCGGGTCCTGCCAGGCCAGCAGAAACTCCGACACCGCCGTCAGACCGAAAGCCGCAACGGCCCCGTAGGCGCCGTCGGCGACGGCGGCCCCGAGGCCCGTGGCGAACCCGGTCGCAAATCCGTGCTCCAGCGCCCGGCGGATGCACAGAATGCCGATCGCGCCGACCGGCATCGCCAGGGCCAGGCCGAACAGCAGCCCCTGGGCGAACGGCCCGAAGCCTCCGTCAGCCACAGTCAGCCATCCACCGCGCCCAACCCCGCAGGCGCCGATACCGGGAGCGGCCCATTCTCCTTCGCCGAGGACAGCGCGATATGGGTTAGGCTCCGCACGACACCGGGCAGCGCCTTGATCCGCTCGGAGATCAGCGCCTCCAGCGCCCGGGTATCTCGGGCCCGGATCTTCAGCAGGTAGGACCATTCGCCGGTCACATGATGCAGTTCGAGGACCTCCGGCATGTCGGTCGCCGCCGCAAGGAACCGACTGTTGTGCTCCGTCCGGTCGATCTCGACGAACATGAAGGCGAGCAGGCCGAGATCGACCGCGTCGGGGTCCACCCGAGCCGCCCAGCCGGCGATCACGCCGCGTTCCTGGAGGCGTTTCAGGCGGTCGTTGGCCGCCGAGACGGACAGGCCGCAGGCCGCGGCGATCTCGGCGCTCGTCGCCCGGCCGAACGCCTGCACATGAGAGATTATTTTCCTGTCAACATCGTCCATGGCCGGATTTTTGACGGTTATCTATTCCAAATCCAATGAAAACAGCGGAATCGGTTCGGTCATGCCGCGTACGGTATGCGCGCCGACCGCGTTGAGGATGTCGGGTTCAAGGCGATCCGCGACGGCGGCCGACACCAGCACAGGACAACCGAGCGGCCCACAGAGCGCCTCGATCCTGCTCGCCAGGTTCACGGCGGGCCCGATAACGGTGAACGCCTGCCGGCCGCCGGCGCCGACATTGCCGTAGCGCACGGTCCCCATATGCACGGCGATGTCGACCGGCAGCGTCTCCGGATCCCCGCTGCGCAGGACGGCGACCCGCGCCTGGATCGACCGGGCCGCCGCCACACCGCGCCGGCAGGCCGCCGCCGGATCCCCGGTCGCGTCGAAGACGGCGAGAAAGCCGTCGCCCAGAAAAGCGAGGATCTCTCCGCCCTCCGCCTCGATTGGCGGGACCATCGCGTCGAAATGCCGATCCAGGAAATCCACCAGGCGGGCGCCGGGCATGCGGTCGCTGGCGGCCGTGAAGCCGGCCAGATCGGCCACCAGGATGACCGCCTCCAGCGACTGTGTATGGCCCGGCTGGACCGATCCGCTGAGCACCGCGGTGCCGGAACGCGGCCCAAGATAGGTGCCGAGCAGGTCGCTCGCGATGGCACGCTCCCGTCCCGGTTCGCAGGCGGCGACGAGCCGGGTCGCAAGGCGGTCGAGGGCGGCGAGATGGCAAGGCGCGAAACCGCCCGGCCGGCGGGACAGCCACCGCACGATGAAGCCCTCCGGCCGCTCCCGCCCGGCCTCGCCGACGGGCACGAGATGGGCCAGATAGTCGCTCACCCCTTCCGCCCGCAGTTCCGAAAAGACCTCGAAATCCATCGGGCAGGCCGGGTCGTGAAGCGCACGGTGCATGCGGCGCTCGCCGGTGTTCATCATGTGATAGAGGGGGCTGTTGAGCCAGTCCTCGCGCCGGTCGTCCCCATGGCGCCAGACCCCGGTGTCGGGCGCCCCGTCGGCGGTCCAGGTGACGCCGATCGAGTCGATCTCCGGATGAAGGGTACGGGCTCCGACCCGAATCTCGTCCAGCGGCACGCCGGCCGCCGCCAGGCCTTCGCCGACCAGAGTCGCGATGGTCTCCACGTCGGCCCGCCGCACGGCCAGCTCGACGAGCCGATCCTCCAGCCCGCGCAGCGCGCTCTCCAAGGCGTCCATATCCGCCATATCGTCGGTCCACGGTCGCTGGGTGATGCCCGGACTGTACCTGTGGCCGACGGTCGCTTTCAAACCCTTCGGCAGCCTGCTAGACGACAGCCATGCGTTCCCCCGTCGCCCGCGAGATCAGCCGCCTCGACGCCCTGCACGCCACCCCGGTCGGGACGGCGTGGCGGGCGCCCGACGGACGGATCGAACACCTCTCCCCGTCGCGCGCCGCGCTCCGGGCCCACGACACGCCGCCAGTCCTCTGCCACGCCCGATCCATTGCCAGACGGCTCGGCGTCGAACAGATCCAGGCGCTCGACGTGCTGGAGCTGTTCGCCTTTGTGCGGCCGGCGACGTTCTGCCTGCCGACGCCGCGCGGTCTGGCCGAGGCTCTGGGCCTGCCCCTGCCCCAGCATCTCGACGATGCGCCGGACACCCTGCTCGCCGCCGCCGATGCCCTGCTGGCGGAGTTGCCGGAACGCCAGGCGATCGGTGAGCGGGACCGCTGGGCCCGACCGATCGCCAAGGCCATGCATGACGGCGGCTGGGGCTGGGGCCGCCTGATCCTGCTCTCCCTGGACGAGCCGGACCCCGGGCCGCCCGCACCGATCCGCCCGGCCACCCTGGAAGTCTGGCGCGACCTGCAGGAGTGGTCGGAGCACGCCCCGCAGCCGCCGGCCGGCCACGAATCGGTGGGCGAGAGCGAGGCAAGGGTCCGGCTGTCGAGCATGCTGGGCGACGACGCCGAACCGCGCCCCTCCCAGGCCGATTATGCCGCCGCCACCGCCGCCGCCTTCCGACCGCGGGAACGCGAGGACGAGCCGACCGTCGTCCTGGCCGAGGCAGGGACCGGGGTCGGCAAGACCATGGGCTATCTCGCGCCCGCCTCGGTCTGGGCCGAGAAGAACGAGGGCGCGGTCTGGATCTCGACCTACACCCGCAACCTGCAGCACCAGATCGACGGCGAGCTCGACCGGCTCTACCCCGACCCGGTGGGCAAGGCGACCAAGGTGGTCGTGCGCAAGGGGCGGGAGAACTATCTCTGCCTGCTGAACCTGGAAGAGGCCGTGCGCACCCTCACGATGCAGCCGCAATACGCGACCGCTCTGGGGCTGATGGCCCGCTGGGCCCGGTCGACGCGGGACGGCGACCTGCAGGGCGGCGACTTCCCGGCCTGGCTCTCCGACATCCTCGGACGCGGGCGAACCCTGGGCCTGGCCGACCGCCGCGGCGAGTGCATCTATTCCGCCTGTCCGCACTACAACAAGTGCTTCATCGAACGGTCGGTCCGGCGCGCCCGGCGGGCCCGGATCGTCATCGCCAACCATGCGTTGGTGATGATCCAGGCCGCGCTCGGCGGGGTGGACGACGCCCACGTGCCGACCCGCTACGTGTTTGACGAGGGGCATCACGTCTTCGACGCCGCCGACAGCGCGTTCTCCGCCCATCTGTCGGCGCTGGAGTCGGTTGAACTGCGGCGCTGGCTGCTCGGGGCCGAAACCCGCCGGGGCGGCCGGGCGCGGGGTCTGCGCCGGCGTGTCGAGGAGCTGATCGCCGACCGTCCCGCCGCGCTGGAGGCGCTTGACGAGATCGAGGAGGCCGCCCGCGCCCTGCCCGGTGACGGCTGGATGAACCGGATCTCGGACGCCCAGCCCAAGGGCCCGACCGAGACGTTCCTGGTGATGGTGCGCCAGCAGGTCTACGCCCGCGTCAGCGACCCCCGCTCGCCCTACGGCCTGGAATGCCCGACCCGTCCGCCGGTCGACGGGCTTGAGCCGGCGGCTCGGACCCTGGAACAGGCGCTGCGCCGGCTCGTCGAGCCGATGCTGACCCTGCGCAAGGAGCTGCTCGCGATGATGGACGAGCAGGCCGAGGACATGGACACACCGACCCGCCTGCGGATCGAGGCCGCCGCCCGCTCCCTCACCCGGCGCGGCGAGTCCATGGTCGAGGGGTGGCGGTCCATGCTGTCCAGCCTGGAGGCGGAGACCCCGCCGGAATTCGTCGACTGGATGGCGGTGGAGCGGATCGACGGGCGCGACATCGACATCGGTCTGCACCGGCACTGGATCGACCCGACCCGGCCGTTCGCCGAGACCGTGGCGAAGAGCGCCCACGGTCTGGTTCTCACCTCGGCCACCCTGCGCGACGGCACCGGCAACGACGACCTGGACTGGCATGCGGCCGAGACCCGTACCGGCTCCCTGCACCTGCCAAGCCCGGCGATCCGAACCGCGGTCGCCTCGCCGTTCGACTACCCGAACCGCACCCGGGTGTTCATCGTCGGCGACGTGCGCAAGGACGACGTCGACCAGGTGTCGGCGGCCTACCGGACCCTGTTCGAGGCATCGGGAGGCGGAGCGCTCGGCCTGTTCACGGCGATCAGCCGGCTGCGTCAGGTGCATCAGAGGATCGCCGGCGCGATGGATCAGGCCGGACTGCCGCTCTACGCCCAGCACGTGGATGGCATGAACCTCGCCACCCTGATCGACATTTTCCGCGCCGAGCCGGAGAGCTGCCTGCTTGGGACCGATGCGGTGCGCGACGGGGTGGACGTGCCGGGTGACAGCCTGCGGCTGATCGTGTTCGACCGCGTGCCGTGGCCCCGTCCGGACATCCTCTACCGCGCCCGGCGCTCGGCCTTCGGCGGCAATGCCTATACCGACATGCTCACCCGTCTCCGCCTGAAACAGGCGTTCGGGCGGCTGATCCGGCGGGCCGACGACAAGGGGGTCTTCGTGCTGCTCGATCCCAGCATGCCGAGCCGCCTGCTCGGCGCCTTCCCGCCCGATGTCCCGGTTAGACGCTGCGGCCTGGCCGAGGCGGTGGCGGAGACGACGGCGTTCCTCGCCTCCGGATAGCTCGGCACCAATAGAGTCAGGCGGCCCGAAGCGTGTAGCGCGACCAGACGGCGACACTGAACAATGCGACGGCGCCGGCCTGGTGCAGAGCGCCGAGCCAGACCGGGACGGCGGCCAGCAGCGCGGCGATGCCGAGGCCGACCTGCACCAGCACGACGGCGCCGAGCAGCGTCAGCGCCAGGCGCCCTGTCCCCGCGAGCGCGTTCCGATGGCGGGCGACGAAGACCAACGTCAGCAGCGCGGTCAGGATCGCGATCCAGCGGTGGTGGAACTGCACCGCCGGGACGTGCTCGACCAGGGAGCGCCAGCCGAGATCCGGGTTCCAATACTCGGCCGGCACGAACTGGCCGCCCATGAGCGGGAATGTGTTGTAGGCGTAGCCCGCGTCGGTGCCGGCAACGAAGGCGCCCAGGACCACGGTGATCGAGATCGCCGCCAGCACGTGACCGGCGCCGATGCACTGGCCGCGCGTGCCGCCCGACGGCTTCTGCACGAGTCCGAGCGCCGTCCACAGCAGCAGGCCCAGGATCAGGAAGGCCATGGAGAGGTGGACCGCCAGCCGGTACGGGCTCACCCGCGCCTCGTCCACCAGGCCCGAGGTTACCATCCACCAGCCGATCGCCCCCTGGATTCCGCCCAGAACGAACAGCAGGACCAAGCGCGGCACGAGCGACCGTTCGATCCGGCCCGTGAGGAGGAAGAACAGGAACGGCACGGCGAACACGATGCCGATCAGCCGGCCCCAGACCCGGTGGACGTACTCCCAGAAGAAGATCGTCTTGAAGTCGTCGATCGACATCCAGAAATTGACCGTCTGGTACTCCGGCGTCGCCTTGTAGATATCGAAGACGCGCTGCCACTCCGCGTCGCTCAGCGGCGGGATCCATCCGACCAGCGGGCGCCACTCGACCATGGAGAGTCCGCTCTCGGTCAGGCGGGTGATGCCGCCGATGACGATCATGGAGGCCACCATGAAGGCGGAAAAGAACAGCCAGGACGCCACGGCGGAGCGGGCACGCTCGGCCTTGCTGGCGGGGAGCTCGGAGGACAAGGGGTGCGTCGCGTCGGTCATGATGCCGATATGGCGCAGGCGGAAGCGCCGGTCAAACGGCGGGGTGTCGCAGTCCGCGACCCTGCGGGCGCAGCACAGGGCCAATCCCGCGCGGTCGGCCGGGCAGCCGGGCGTTGCCCCTCGCAGACCATCCGATTAAAACGAAAAGATCCGGCGCGCGCCTGGCCCCGGCCGGCCAGCGCCTTATGTCCGGCGCGAACCTTCGTCACTTCGAGCCCCGAGCCGCCCATGTCTCCTGACGCCGCCACCGACAAGACCTTCCTCACCGCCGACGGCACCGGCCCGCACGCGACCGACGTCACCATCATCGGCGCCGGCCCCTGCGGCCTGTTCGCGGTCTTCGAGCTCGGGCTGCTCGACCTGAAATGCCATCTGGTCGACATCCTCGACCGGCCGGGCGGGCAGTGCGCCGAGCTCTATCCGGAGAAGCCGATCTACGACATTCCAGCGGTCCCGGTCTGCACCGGTCAGGAGTTGACCGACCGGCTGATGGAACAGATCGCGCCGTTCGACCCGGTCTTTCACCTCAGCCAGATGGCGGAGAAGCTTGAGAAGCTGGAGGACGGCACTTGGCGGCTGACCACCGACACGGGAACGGTGATCGACAGCAAGGTGATCGTGATCGCCGCCGGCGGCGGGTCGTTCGTCCCGAAGAAACCGCCGATCCCCGGCATCGACGCCTATGAGGGGACGAGCGTCTTCTACGCTGTCCGCAAGATGGACCAGTTCCGCGGCAAGAACCTGATCATCGCCGGCGGCGGCGACAGCGCGCTCGACTGGACCCTGAACCTGCAGCCGCTGGCGGAGTCGGTGACCCTGGTGCATCGCCGCGACGATTTCCGGGCCGCGCCGGACAGCGTCAACAAGATGCGAGCGCTGGTCGCCGAGCGGAAAATGACCCTTGAGATCGCCCAGATCGCCGGCCTCGAAGGAGAGAACGGGCAGCTCACCGGTGTCGTCTTCAAGGACAAGGAGCGCGGCGAGTGGACCGTGCCCTGCGACACGTTGCTGCCGTTCTACGGGCTGACCATGAAGCTCGGTCCGGTGGCGGAGTTCGGTCTGAACCTGGAGCAGAACCTGATTCCGGTCGATACCGAGAAGTTCGAGACCTCGACGCCCGGCATCTTCGCGATCGGCGACATCAACACCTATCCCGGCAAGCTCAAGCTGATCCTGTCCGGCTTCCACGAGGCGGCGCTGATGAGCCAGGCTGCGGTCCGCATCGTCCATCCGGACAAGAAGATCCGCTTCCAGTACACGACCTCTTCCACCGACCTGCAGCAGAAGCTGGGCGTGGCATGATCCTGAACGTCACCACCCCGGACGGCGAATGCCACGCGCTGGAAGCGCTGGAGGGGTGGCGCGTGATGGAAGTGATCCGCGACTGGGGCCTGCCGATCGTCGCCGAGTGCGGCGGGGCCTGCGCCTGCGCCACCTGTCACGTCTATGTGGACGAGGCCTGGCTCGACAAGCTGCCGCCGCGCAGCGAGGAGGAGGAAGAGAAACTCGATGAGGCGTTCGACGTCCGCGACAACTCCCGCCTCTCCTGCCAGATCCTGATGAGCGATAGTCTTGACGGCCTGCACGTCACCATCGCGCCGGTGGCCCGCTGACCCGGTCGTCCGCTGACCCGCTCGTGATGGCGGGAACGGCACGGACCCGGCACGGACGCAAGCATCTGGACCGACGGCGGAGGTTTCTCTAAACCTCGCGAAAAGATCCGAAAGCCATGCAGATCGAGGGGACCCAATGAAGATCACTGTGACTGACCGCGACGGGGGCGAGCACGAGGTCGAGGCGACCAAGGGCTGGCGGGTGATGGAGATCATCCGCGAGGCCGGCCTGCCGATCACCGCAGAATGCGGCGGCGCCTGCGCCTGCGCGACCTGCCACGTCTATGTCGATCCCGACTGGTGGGACAAGCTGGAGCCCCGGGGCGAAGAGGAGAACGACATGCTCGATCTCGCCTTCGAGGTGCAGGAGAACTCCCGGCTATCGTGCCAGATCCTGTTCGACGAGAAGCTGGACGGGCTCCGGGTCACCCTCGCGCCGGAGTGAGCCGCCGACCGGACGGCCGGCGCCCGGCCCGAAGCCGAACCCGGCGGTTCCAGTCTAGTGATAGCCGAAATCGTGGGAGGCGTAGGCGATCTCCTGCGGTCTGACGAGTTCCGCGTTGGCGATCCGGACGGTGTGAAGCCGGCCGTCGAGGTTGCGTTCCCAGTAGTTCAGGAACCGGGTGAGCCTCGGGAAGTCCGGCGCGACATCCATTTCCTGCCAGAGATAGCTCTGCAGGAGCTTCGGGAAGTCGGGCAGGCGATAGAGGATTTCCGCCGTGGTCAGGCGATATCGGTACAGGTCTTTGACGTTTGGAACGGTGCCAGAGTCCAGCATCGCGCCTCACCTCCGTATGAACGCTGTTGACGGAAAAAAGTCTGCTGGTAGAAAGCCCGGCGCGGCAAGGCGAAATTTGTTTGGAATCAGCATTTTAGCAGCAACCGCCGGAGTCTGCTGCCAGGTGCTGGCTGCCTTCTCTGCATCGCCGGCGCTGGCGGCCACGGGGGCCTGCCCCGGCATCGACGGGGACGGTAGCGGCGATCTTGCCGCCTGCATCGTCAACCAGCTGTGCATCGAGGGGATCTACGATCCGCCGCGGTCCATTGATCTGCCGGCCGCCGCGGTCGAGGCCTACCGGCACGCCGAGATCGACGTCGAGGTCCGCCACTTCCGCCTGGAGGTCCGGTTCCGAAAGCGCGCCGGCGCCGATATCGGCCAGTGCGGCTATACCGGGCCGACGCGGTTCATGTATTCGCTCGTCAAGCCGACATCGCCCACCAACATCGCCGTCACCTTCGATCCGGACTGGACCTACTGAGCGCACGGGTGTCGCGACGGACCGGTTCCCCGGCTTTCCCAGGGCCCGGTGCTTGATGTGATCCGACGGCACCTCATATGAGCAGTGCAGCGGCGGGGAAAGCGTCTGGTCGCCCTGAAATCGCAGAATTTCGCAGAATCTTCGCGATCCGACACCCGCGCTATCTTGACAGGATTTCCCGCTTTCCTTACATCGCTGGCACTCACCGGGGGAGACTGCTAACACCCTAGAGCAACCCCGGCGACATTGCTCGTAACTGCACGTCTCAACAGAGTGTATACGGAGGAAGGGTCATGAAATTTCGGCCGCTCCACGACCGCGTGGTGGTTCGTCGTCTCGACGCCGATCAGAAGACCGCCGGCGGCATCATCATCCCCGACACGGCGAAGGAAAAGCCGATGGAGGGCGAGATCCTGGCCGTGGGCCCGGGCGCCCGCGACGAGGCCGGCAAGGTTGTCGCGCTCGACGTGAAGGTCGGTGACCATGTGCTGTTCGGCAAGTGGTCGGGCACCGAGGTCAAGATCGACGGCGAAGACGTTCTGATCATGAAAGAGTCCGACATCATGGGTGTGCTTGAGGGCGCGTCCAAGAAGTCGAAGAAGGCCGCCTAACCAGCTGTCTTGTTCAGCGAGGGGCCTTCACGAGAAGCCGCTTGTACCAAGGGCTAACCATTCCGAAGGGAGAATATCGATATGGCTGCCAAGGACGTTAAGTTCGGCATCGACGCGCGCAACAAGATGCTGCACGGCGTTGATATCCTGGCCGACGCCGTCAAGGTGACGCTCGGCCCGAAAGGTCGAAACGTCGTGCTGGAGAAGTCGTTCGGCGCGCCGCGGATTTCCAAGGACGGCGTGACCGTCGCCAAGGAAATCGAGCTGACCGACAAGTTTGAGAACATGGGCGCGCAGATGGTGCGCGAGGTCGCTTCCAAGGCCAACGACGTGGCCGGCGACGGCACCACCACCGCGACCGTGCTGGCACAGGCCATCGTCCGTGAGGGCGCCAAAGCCGTCGCCGCCGGCATGAACCCGATGGACCTGAAGCGCGGCATCGACAGCGCCGTCGAGGCCGTCGTCGCCGACATCGAGAAGCGCTCGAAAAAGATCTCCACCTCGGGCGAGGTCGCCCAGGTCGGCACCATCTCCGCCAATGGCGAGAAGGAAATCGGCGAGATGATCGCCAAGGCCATGGAGAAGGTCGGCAACGAGGGTGTCATCACCGTCGAGGAAGCCAAGTCTCTGCACACCGAACTCGACGTCGTCGAGGGCATGCAGTTCGACCGCGGCTACCTGTCGCCTTACTTCGTGACCAACGCCGACAAGATGGTGTGCGAGCTCGACAACCCGTACATCCTTCTGCACGAGAAGAAGCTCTCCAACCTGCAGGCCATGCTGCCGGTTCTCGAGCAGGTCGTGCAGTCCAGCCGTCCGCTGCTGATCATCGCCGAGGACGTCGAGGGCGAGGCCCTGGCCACCCTGGTGGTCAACAAGCTGCGCGGCGGCCTGAAGGTCGCGGCCGTTAAGGCTCCGGGCTTCGGCGATCGCCGCAAGGCGATGCTCGAGGACATCGCGATCCTCACCGGCGGCACCGTGATCTCCGAGGATGTCGGCATCAACCTCGACAGCGTCACGCTCGACATGCTGGGAACCGCCAAGCGGGTCGCGATCTCCAAGGACGAGACCACGATCGTCGACGGCGCCGGCAAGAAGAAGGACATCGAGGGCCGCTGCACGCAGATCCGCGCGCAGATCGAGGACACCACCTCCGACTACGACCGTGAGAAGCTGCAGGAGCGTCTGGCGAAGCTCGCTGGCGGTGTTGCGGTGATCCGCGTCGGCGGTGCGACCGAGGTCGAGGTGAAAGAGCGCAAGGATCGCGTCGACGACGCGATGCACGCCACCCGCGCCGCGGTCGAGGAAGGCATCCTGCCGGGCGGCGGTTCCGCCCTGGTCTACGCCATTCGGGCCCTGGAGAAGGTCAAGTTCTCCAACGACGACCAGCGCATGGGTGTGAACATCATCCGCCGCGCCCTGGAGGCCCCGGCCCGTCAGATCGCGTCCAACGCCGGTCACGACGGTTCGGTCATCGTCGGCAAGCTGCTCGAGTCCAAGGACAGCTCCTGGGGCTTTGACGCCCAGAGCGGCGAGTTCACCGACCTGGTGAAGGCCGGCATCATCGACCCGACCAAGGTGGTCCGCAGCTCGCTGCAGAACGCCGCGTCGGTCGCCGGCCTGCTGATCACCACCGAGGCCATGGTCGCCGAGAAGCCGGAGCCGAAGTCGGCCGCGCCGGCCGCCCCGGACATGGGTGGCATGGGCTTCTAAGCCTCGCTGCAGAAAACGGATCGATGGGCCGGGGAGCGATCCCCGGCCCTTTTTCTTTGGCCGGATCGCGGGCTCCATCCTGCCCGTCCGCCACCCCATGCCTCCCGTCGTCTTGATAGACCGAAGAAGAGCGTGGGAAATATCACAAACCCTAAAGCCCTCTACTTGAAACACCTCAATATTGAAAAGCAATTTCCGCAATTCCAATTCGAAACATCTGGAGATTTCGCGGAGTCACGCTTACGGTTAATGAAGTATTAAGGAGACGACGATGTCAGCGGCGCTCCAAAGCGATCCCGCCTTCCCCGGCCCTCCGATGGCAACCGTTCCCGACGGGCGCGATCCGGATCTCAGGACCGTCCTCGGCTATTGGTCGACCAAGCGCGGCGGGCGCCGCATTCCCTCCCGCGCCGACATCGATCCGATCGATATTCCAACGCTGCTTCCGTATATCGGGCTGGTCGACGTGGAAGACCGCCCGCGGCGCTACCGCTATCGGCTGGTCGGATCGTTCATCGCAGCCATGTGGGGGGAGAGCTTTCAGGGACGTTACCTGGACACCGCACGTCACCAGTCTTACCGGGCCTTCCTCCACGATCTCTACACGACGGCCGCCGACGGGCGCCACGCCCTACTGAGCGAGGCGGTGTTCGACTACGGGGGCGAGGCCCCGGTCACGATCCGGCGCATGATCCTGCCGCTGGCCCCCGCCGACGACGCGCCCGTGAACATGCTGCTGTTCGCCAACCAGTTCTCGGCACCCGATCTGCCCGACCGCTCGACCCCGATGAGCGATCTGCACATGGAGCCGGCGCTGCCGGAAGCCGCCCTCGACCACTTCGAGGAAATCCTGCGTCAGCCTCTCCCGCTCGACTGACCCCCCGCCGTCATCCCGGCAGGCCGGTCTCGCTCCACCAGGCGTCGAAGGCGGCGGGATCGGCGAAATGGTGGGCGACGAAGCCCAGGGCCCGGGCCGCCTCGATGTTGGCCGAGCTGTCGTCGATGAAGGCCGTGCGCGCCGGATCCAGTCCAGCCCGCTCGATCAGTCGGTTGAAGATCGCGGGATCGGGTTTGATCACCCCCTCCTCGCCGGAGACGACGACCGTATCGAAGCTCCGCAGGAAGTCGAAGCGCTTCGCCGTCGCCGAGAACGTCTCCGCGCCGAAGTTCGTCAGCCCATGCACCGGCATCCCCGCCGACTTGGCGCGCCTCAGGGCCGCGACCGTCTGCGGGATCTCGCCCGGAATCATCTCCTGGAACCGGCCGTAGAAGGCGCGGATCTGGGGCGCGTACTCCGGGTGCCGGCCGATGGCCTCGGCTTCCGCATCGGCGATCCGCCTGCCCCGGTCCTGCTCGAGGTTCCAGTCCGGCGGACAGACGGTCTCCAGGAACCAGTCGACCCGACGCTCGTCCGCCGTCATGTCCACATGGGTGAACAGCTTGCGGTACAGAATCCGGGGATCCCAGCGGATCAGCACGTTTCCGATATCGAAGACGACGGCATTCACGTCCGCGGCCATGGCCGGTTCCTCCGTAGACGACGCGCGCACGCGCAGGGAAAAGCGGCCGGACGGTCGGCCGCCAACTCAGTTCTTCTCGGGTGCCGGCTCCTCGGGCGGGTCGATCGCCAGGATCAGGGCCGAGTGATCTAGATCGCCGAACCCACCCTCGACCATCGCCTCCCAGAGAGCGGCGTTGGTCATCAGGCCGGGCAGTTCGATATCCGCCTCGTCGGCCAGCTCCAGGGCCGCACGCATGTCCTTGCGCTGGATCGCCGCCCTCGCCCTGGCCCGAAAGTCGCCGGTCGCAATCCGCTCCCCGTGCAGCTCCAGGATGCGGCTCTGGGCGAACCCGCCCAGGATGGACTGACGCAGCACCGACGGCTCGACGCCGGCGCGCCGGGCGAGCGCCATGGCCTCGGCGACCGCGCCGATGGTCATCCCCACGATCATCTGGTTGGCGGTCTTCGCCACCTGGCCCGCGCCGACCGCGCCGACATGGGTGATCCGGTCACCGAGCACTTTCAGCATCGCCTCGATCCGGGCGAAATCGGGATCGGTGGCGCCGACCATGATGGTGAGGCTTCCATCCTCCGCGGCCGTGGTGCCGCCGGACACCGGCGCATCGACCCAGGCCGCACCGGCCATGCGCAGCCTTCCGGCAAAGTCGCGGGTCGCCGGCAGGCCGGTCGTGCCCATATCCACCAGCAACGCGCCCTCGGCAATGCCGTGCAGCACCCCCCAGCGGTCGTCGACCGGGTCGAACACCACCTCGCGCACGGCGTCGGCGTCGGTGACCATGACGATCACGATGTCGGAGGCTTCCGCCACATGCCGGGGGGACGGGAGGGCCGCAGCGTCATCAAACTCCGCCGCCAGCGCCTCCGCTTTTTCGATCGACCGGTTCCACAGGGCGAGACGGGCGCCTGCAGCGGCCAAGCGGCGGGCCATGGGCAGGCCCATGAGGCCGAGCCCGACGACGCCGATCCGCCAGCCCCGAAGCGCCGGCGGGCCGTCAGGGGTTCGGGCCTCGCTCACGCCGCCGGCCCTCTCGGGTCAGACCCGCGCGTAGCGGGCGCCGGCGCCGCGTTCGATGGCGGCGGCGGTCAGCCGGTCGACGTTGAGGTCGTGGCGCAGCATTTCCAGGTAGCGCAGCTCTTCCTGAGTCGCCTCGCCGTCGGCGGCGACCACGTCGCAGGCCAGCGCGTAGGCGGTCGGGCAGAGCCGCTCCGGCAGGTTCGCCTTGATCTGGCCGATCGCGGTATCCAGACCGTCGGACTCCGACAGCATGTCGGTCGCGGCGGCGGCAAGCTGCGGCAGGTTTCCCCGCTCGAAGTCGGCAAAGATCGGCAGGTGGTGAACGATCCCGCGAATGGTCTCGAGCTCGCTGTCCGCAAGCGATCCGTCGGCGGCGGCGCCGAGCACCATGGCGTAAACGAGGGCGGCGTGATGGGTGATCATCGGAATCCCTTGGGATAAGGTGGCTTGCATGCCGGTTCGGTATACCGATCTCGCCTGCCGGCGACAACCGGACCGACATACTAAAAACCGCCTGTTCGAAGGCCCGCCGTGGCCGAGAGTCCCCCCCGGAAGGAAGACGCCCGTGACCGCACAGCCCGACTCCCTCGGATATATCGGCCTCGGCCTCATGGGCAGACCGATGGCGCTCCGGCTTGCCGCCGCGGGCTATCCCCTGCATGTCTGGAACCGCTCGCCCGACAAGCTGACGGCCCTGACCGATGCCGGTGCCCAGGCGGCGGCAAGCCCGCGCAAGGTCGCCGCGAACAGCGACATCGTCTTCACCTGCCTGACCGACACCGACGCGGTCGAGACCGTGGTGTTCGGCGCCGACGGGATCGCCGGCTCGGCAACGGCCGACAAGACCCTGGTCGACTTCTCCTCCATGCGGCCCGACAAGGCGAAGGCGTTCGCCGACCGGCTGCGGGCGGAGACCGGGATGGGTTGGATCGACGCCCCGGTCTCCGGCGGCGTGCCCGGGGCGACCGACGGCACCCTCACCGTGATGGCCGGCGGCGCGGAAGCCGATTTCGAGCGGGTCAAACCGGTGCTCACCCATCTGGCCGGCCGCGTCACACTGATGGGCCCCAACGGGGCCGGTCAGACCACGAAGCTGATCAACCAGATGATCGTCGGGGCCGGTCTCGCGCTGATGGCCGAGTGCTGCCAGTTCGCCGAGGATGCGGGGATCGATCCGGCGAAGCTGCCCCAGGCGTTGGCGGGCGGACGGGCGGACTCCCCCATCCTCCAGCAGTTCCTGCCCCGCATGGCGGCGCGCGACCGGGACGTGCAGGGCCGCATCGCCATCATGGTCAAGGACCTGAACACGGTGATGGACACCGCTCGGGACCTCGGCTCCTCCCTCCCCCTCACCGGGCTGGCCGCGGAGATCCATAAGCTCCTGGTGAAACGCGGCCTGGCCGACGCCGACAATGCCGCCACGGTCGATCTCTACGCGCCGGACGATCGCTGAGGAGCGGGTGCCGAAGTGGGTTTGATCGCCGCCCGGCGGCATGCGACCGTTGCCCGACACCCGGGAGGAAACGAATGGCGAAGCCCCAGAGAGACTATTTCGAGCACGGTATAGCGGCCTACGCCCAGGATCTGCGGGACGGCACGGTGACCGCCACGGCGGCGGTGAAGGCCTGCCTCGCGCGGATCGAGGCTTATGAGAAGCTGGACGCCTTCCAGGTCGTCGACGGCGAACGGGCGCTCAAGGCGGCGAAGGCGATCGACGCGCTGCTCGCCTCGGGGATCGATCTCGGCCCGCTCATGGGTGTGCCGGTCGGGGTGAAGGACATCATCGCCCTGGACGGCCTGCCGACCACCAACGGCTCCCGGATGAAGAGCGATCACCTGACCGGGCCGGAAGGGCCGGTGATGCACGCGCTAAAGGCCGCGGGGTGTATCCCGATCGGCAAGACCAAGACCGTCGAGTTCGCGCTCGGTGCGACGGGCGTGAACGAGGCCCGCGGCACCCCCTGGAACCCCTGGGACGCCGCCACCCACCGGATTCCGGGCGGCTCGTCGAGCGGCTCCGCGGTGGCGACCGCAGCCGGATTCTGCGGCTTCGCGCTCGGCACCGATACCGGAGGGTCCGTCCGCATTCCGGCCTGCTTCACCGGTATTTTCGGCCACAAGACCACCGTGGGTCTGTGGCCGACCGACGGCGTCTTCCCCTTGAGCCCGAGCCTGGATTCGATCGGCCCGCTGACCCGCAACGCCGGCGACGCGGCCCTGATCCATGCGGTTCTGACCGGAGAGCCGGTGCCGATGCCGGCCCGGCTCGAAGGCCTGCGCCTCGGCCGGCCGACCAACTTCTTCTTCGACGACCTGGACGACCAGGTTGCCGGCACCGTCGAGTCCGCCATCGTCGCGCTGAGTGCCGCCGGCGTGGAGATCGTCGATATCGAGATCCCGGAAGCGGCGGAGCGGGCCCGGCTGTTCCCGGCCATCGTCCCGCCGGAACTGATCGCCCGCCTGACGCCGGAAGCCTTCGAGAAGGCCCGGCCGAAGATGGACCCGGTCACCGCCGAGCGCGCGGCCCACGGGCTGACGGTCTCGGCCACGGAACACCTGGCCGCCCAGTACCGGCGGATCGAGCTGGAGCATATCGCCGCCGAGCGGTTCGAGGGGCTGGACGGTTGGATCGCGCCGACCTGCCCGTTCGTGCCGATGCCGGTCGACAACCTGAAACACCCGGAAGAGGCTGCCCGCGCCCTGCTGTCGTCGCGGAACACCCAGCCCGGCAATATCTTCAAGCTGTGCGCGGCGTCGCTGCCGATTCACCAGTTCGGCGCCGCCCTGCCGGTCGGCCTTCAGCTCATGTGCCCGGGCGGCGAGGACGCCCGCATGCTGTCGATCGCCATGGCGCTGGAGACGGTGTTGGGCGCGGGCAAGGCGCCGGATATGAGCGGATTCAGGAAGTAGCGGCCGGCGCCCTTCGGGACTGCTAAGGGTGAGGTGGAGGACCTCGTTCCTCAGAAACCAACTTACTCCCCGGCCTTGTGCCGGGGCCTACGCTGGCAGTGGCAGTGAGCCCGGCCCTCTCCTCTCGAGCACCAAGACCCGTGGGCCCGGGCACGAGGCCGGGGACACGGGGCCGGGGCGTGATCAAGAAATGGGTGTCTAGAGGAGGGCCTACCCCGCCACCGCCTCGCCGCCGTCGCGGGTCATGCCCACCCTGCCGGCGAGGGACGCCTCCAGGAACGGATCGATATCGCCGTCCAGCACCGCCGACGGGTTGCCGCTCTCGTGGCCGCTGCGCAGGTCCTTGACCATCTGGTAGGGCTGAAGCACGTAGGACCGGATCTGGTGTCCCCAGCCGATATCCGACTTGGTGGCCTCGGTGGCGTTGGCCTCCTCCTCGCGGCGCTGAAGCTCGGCCTCGTAGAGGCGGGCCCGCAGCATGTCCATCGCCGTCGCCCGGTTACGGTGCTGCGACCGGTCGTTCTGGCACTGCACGATGATGTTGGTCGGGATGTGGGTGATCCGCACCGCCGAGTCCGTCCGGTTGACGTGCTGACCGCCCGCGCCCGACGCCCGGTAGGTGTCGATCTTCAGGTCCTTCTCCTCGATCACGATGTCGATCGAGTCGTCGACCACCGGATAAATCCAGGCGCTGGAGAAGCTGGTGTGGCGGCGGGCCTGGCTGTCATAGGGCGAGATGCGGACGAGCCGGTGCACGCCGCTCTCGGTCTTCAGCCAGCCATAGGCGTTGTGGCCGGAGATCTTGACCGTGGCCGATTTCAGCCCGGCCTCTTCGCCGGAACTCTCCTCGAGCCACTCGACCTTGTAGCCGTGGCGCTCGGCCCAGCGGGTGTACATGCGCAAAAGCATTTCCGCCCAGTCCTGGGCCTCGGTGCCGCCGGCGCCGGCATGGACCTCGAGGTAGCAGTCGAGACTGTCCGCCTCGCCCGAGAGCATGCTCTCGATCTGCATCTTCTCCGCCTTGGCGCGGACCGCCTCGAGCTCTTTCTCGGCCTCGGCGACGGTATCCGCGTCGTCCTCCGCCTCCCCGAGCTCGATCAGCATGACCGAGTCCTCGACCGCCTGGTCGAGCGCCTTGACGTCCTCGATCTGCTTCTCCAGGCGCGTGCGCTCCTGCATGAGCTTCTGCGCGCGCTCCGGGTCGTCCCACAGGGACTGGTCCTGGGTGAGGGCGTCCAGTTCGGACAGCCGTGTCAGCGAGGCATCCCAGTCAAAGATGCCTCCTCAGCAGTTCGATCGACTGCTTGATCTCATCGAGGGTCTGGGTCGTCTCGGCGCGCATCGCGCCCTCCGTCAAGAAGTGGTCCGCACTGGGTCGGATAGGTCTGTCAGACGCTTAATAGAGGCCGGAACCGCTGGTCGCAACAGGTGCCGCGGATGCGGGCGCCGATGCCGGCCCCCCGTCGTTCGCCGGGACGGGCCCGACCCCGCCGCCGATCACGAGGCTCTCGCCGGTCGGCTCGGTGCCGGGCTTGAAGGCCTCCAGGATTGCGCCGGGCGCGCCGGCCCGCGAGCGGGCGCCGGTGTCGTGGTCGATCCAGACCATGCGCACACCCGGAGGAATGCGGAAGTCCGGGGTGACCACGCCGTCCAGGGCCTCCCGCATGAACCCCTTGAAGATCGGGGCGGCGACGCTGGACCCGGTATCCTTCTCGCCGAGCGTGCGCGGCTGGTCGAAGCCGACGAAGACGCCGACGGCGAGGTCGGGCGAGAAGCCCACGAACCAGGTGTCCATGTTGTCGTTGGTGGTTCCGGTCTTGCCGCCAAGGGTCTTGCCGAGTTCGGCGATCCGGCGCCCGGTTCCGCGCTGGACCACGCCTTCCAGCATCGAGACCATCTGATAGGCCGAGGCCGGATCGGCGATCTGCTCGCGGGTATCGGGGATCCGCGGCGGCGGGCCGCCGTCCCAGGCGGCGGCGGAGCAGCCCTCGCAGGGGCGCTCGTCGTGCCGGTAGATCGTCCTGCCGTGGCGGTCGACCACCCTGTCGAACAGGGACGGGGTGATGCGCTTGCCGCCGTTGACCAGCATCGAATAAGCGGTGGTCATCCGCATAAGGGTGGTCTCCGCCGCGCCCAGGGAGAAGGACAGGTGCGGCTGCATCTGATCGACCACGTCGAACCGCTTGGCGTACTGCACGACCTTGTCCATGCCGATGGTCTGGGCGAGGCGCACGGTCATCAGGTTGCGCGACTTCTCGATGCCGAGGCGCATCGGCGTCGGCCCGTAGAACTCGTTGGAATAGTTCGACGGCTTCCATTTCGGCAGCCCGGGACCCTGATCCATCACGAAGGGGGCGTCGAGAATCCGGGTCGCCGGGGAGTATCCCGAGTCCAGACCGGCGAGATAGACGATTGGCTTGAAGGAGGAGCCCGGCTGGCGGCGGGCCTGGGTGGCCCGGTTGAACTCGCTCATGTCGGCGTTGTAGCCGCCGCTCATCGCCAGCACGCGACCGGTATGCGGGTCCATCGCGACGATGGCGCCGCCGACATCCGGGATCTGCCGCAGCGCGACCGTGGCCGTCGGATAGGGCTCTCCGTCGGGCGTCTCGGTCACGGTCGCGACCGGAACCACGTCGCCGACGGAGAGCACATCGGTCACGGCGTTCGGCGTGCCGCCGAACCGCTGGTCCTCGAGCCACGGGCGGGCCCATTTCATCTCGTCATAGGGCAGCGCGGCGAGCGCACCGTCGGGGAAGCCGATGGTCGCGGTCTTGGCGTCGACCTTGACGACCGCGCCGAGGCGCCAGTCGCCGAGGCCGGCCGGCGCCGGCACCTTCGCCAGCGCGTCGCCCCAACCCGGCGCGATCTCGATCCGCCCAATCGCGCCACGCCAGCCGTGCCGCCGGTCGTATGCCTCGAGCCCCTCGCGCAGCGCCTTCTCGGCGATCCGCTGCATCTCGGGATCGAGGGTCGTGCGGACCGACAGGCCGCCCTCGTAAAGCCCCCGGTCGCCGTAGCGCTCGATCAGATCGCGGCGGACCTCCTCGGCGAAATACTCGGCGCTGGTCTCGTCGCCGGTCGCCGCAACGGTGACCGTCAGAGGTTCCCGCTTCGCCGCCTCCGCCTCGGCCGGGGTGACCCAGCCGTTTTCGGTCATCTGTCCGATCACCCAGTTGCGGCGGCCGACGGCGGCATCGTGCTTGCGGATCGGATGGTAGTTGTTCGGCGCCTTCGGCAGAGCCGCCAGATAGGCCGCCTCGGCGATGGTCAGCTCGGCCAGCGGCTTGTTGAAGTAGTTCAGGGCCGCCGCCGCGACGCCGTAAGAGCCGAAACCGAGATAGATCTCGTTCAGGTACAGCTCCAGGATCCGGTCCTTGCTCAGCGCGCGTTCGATGCGGAAGGAGAGGATCGCCTCCTTCGCCTTGCGGTCGATCGACACCTCGTTGGTGAGCAGGAAGTTCTTCGCCACCTGTTGGGTGATGGTCGAGGCGCCGACCGGCCGGCGGCCGGTGCCGTAGTTCCGGACGTTGATGACCACGGCGGCGGCGAGGCTGACGAAATCGATGCCCGGGTGGTTGTAGAAGTTCTTGTCCTCGGCGGCGAGGAACGCCTTCACCAGCCGTTTGGGGATGGCATCGATGGCCACGAAGACGCGCTTGTTGCGCGCGTACTCCGCCAGCAGCCTGCCGTCGCCCGCATGCACGCGGGTCACGACCGGCGGCTCGTAGTCCTCCAGGAACTGATAGTCGGGGAGGCCACGCCCGAAATGGTGGAACCCGTAGAGCACAGCCCCTGCCCCGCCGATCGCGACGATCAGCAGAACCGTGAACATACCGAGCAGCCAACGCATCAAGTCACTCACCTCCGAAACCTCGGCGCACCCTACCAGACCCGCCGGGCACATGCATTCCCAACGCCGTGAAGCCGGACCGTTTGCCCCGGATCGAGCAACAACGTGCCGCGCCAATGTGACGCGAAGACGGCGGCCCTTTCCGGCCTGAGTCGGTGCTCGCGATCGGGGGCTCGCGATCGGGGGCTCGCGATCGGGTGCCCGCTATCCGGGCCCCTCCAACTGGGAATGGATTCCGAGCCGGATGTCGTGGCACCTTTCGGCGGCCCGCAACCATTTCGGGGGATCCCGGATGCTCTCTCGCCTCCGCGCCGCTCTTTTCGCCGTCGCCGCCCTGGGCCTGCTGAGTGCCTGCGCCAGTGGCGCGAAGCCCGAAGCCATGGTCGTTCAGGCGGCAGACCAGGGTGCCTCCACCAATCCGGCACTGCTGGGCGTGATGACTGTGGGGACCGTGACCGGCGGTTCCGAGACCAACCCGATGTGGACGTCGCAGGTGGACGATGCGTCGTTCCGCCAGGCGTTGGAGGACAGCCTGCGCAACCGAGGCTATCTCGCTCCGACACCGGCTCAGGCCCGCTACACGGTCGATGCCAGGATGGTGTCGCTCGACCAGCCGTTCTTCGGCCTGGAGTTCACCGTGACCTCGTCGGTGGATTACGCGGTCGGCGGGGCGAACGGTGGGAAACGCAGCATTCCGGTGACCGCCAACGGTACCGCGTCCTTCAGCGACGCCCCGCTCGCTGTCGAGCGTCTCCGCCTCGCAAACGAGAAGTCGATCCAGGAGAACATCCGCGCTTTCCTGGCCCAACTGGCGCGGTTCTGACCCCTCAAGGTTCTGTCCCCTCGAGCGGCCTTTGACAGACTTCCGCCGGCGGATTGACGCGACCGCCGGGAGTTCTCACCCTATCGGTATCCAGGGTGGACCTGTCGGAGAGGATGCCATGACCGAAACACTTCTCGCCGAGGACACCGTCGAGATGTTCCGCCAGGACGGGGCGGTGAAGCTCTCGGGCGTGTTTTCGAAGGAATGGATCGCCGAACTGCGCGACGGCATCGACCGCAACATGCGGGAGCCCGGCGTCTACGCCAAGGAGTACACGCCGGAAGGCAAGCCCGGCTACTTCTTCGGCGACTACTGCAACTGGCGGCGCATTCCCGAATACGAGGATTTCCTCAAGAACTCGCCGGCCGCCGATCTGGCCCGCCAGCTCATGGGGTCGGAGCGCGTGGTGCTGTTCCACGAGCACGTCCTGGTCAAGGAACCGGGCACCGAGGAGCGCACGCCCTGGCACCATGACCAGCCCTATTACTGCATCGAAGGCACCCAGACCTGCTCGCTCTGGATCCCGCTCGACCCGGTGCCGCGCGAGGTCTGCGTCGAGTTCATCGCCGGCTCCCATAGCTGGGGCAAACGCTTCCTGCCGACGAAGTTCAAGGGCGAGAGCTACGACCGTTCGGACGAGGGGCTGGAGCCGCTGCCGGATATCGAGCTGCAGCGCGGCGAGCACACGATCCTCGGCTGGGACATGGAGCCGGGCGACGCCATCGCCTTCTCGTTCCTGACGCTGCACGGCGCACCGGGCAACCCCGGCCAGGGCGGCAACCGCCGCCGCGCCTTCGCCGCCCGGTTCTGCGGCGACGATGTGGTCTATGTGAAGCGCAAGGGCGAGGTGTCGCCGCCCTTCCCGGACGTCCGGCTCGGCCACGGCGACCCGCTGCGCGGCGAGGAATTCCCGATCCTGCGGGGCTGATCCAACCCGAACCGGACCCGTACCGGGCACCGGAGCGGTGGCGGCCAGTCTCCTTGCCGCCCGGCGCCCGCGCTGGTAGAGACGCCGTCCCACTAGCGATTCGCCCGCCTCCCTAGACCCACCGGGGCGGGCCGGGAGAGGCTCCATGGCCGGCGACACCGCCACAGACCGCGTCTATTTGTTCGACACCACGCTCCGCGACGGCCAGCAGACCCGTGGGGTCGACTTCACCGTCGCCGACAAGGCCGCCATCGCCCGGGCCCTGGACCAGCTCGGCGTCGACTACATCGAAGGCGGCTGGCCCGGCGCAAACCCGACCGACGACCGGTTCTTCACAGAGCCGCCGAAGATGGAGACCGCCCGGCTGGTCGCCTTCGGCATGACCCGACGCCCGGGCCGCAGCGCCGAGAACGACCCGGGCCTCGCCGGCATTCTCGACGCCCGCGTTCCGGCGGTCTGTCTGGTCGGCAAGACCTGGGACTTCCATGTGGACGTCGCCCTGGAGATCGAGCGCGACGAGAACGTCGCCATGGTCCGCGACAGCATCGCGCGGGCGATCGCGGTCGGCCGCGAGGCGATGTTCGATTGCGAGCATTTCTTCGACGGCTTCAAGGCCAATCCCGACTACGCGCTCGACTGCGCCGAGGCCGCCTACAAAGCCGGGGCGCGCTGGATCGTGCTTTGCGACACCAACGGCGGCACCCTGCCCCACGAGATCGAGGAGATCGTCGCCCGGGTCGCCGAGCGGATTCCGGGCAGCCATCTCGGCATCCACTGCCATAACGATACCGGCAACGCCGTCGCCAACTCCCTGGCCGCGATCCGCGCCGGCGCCCGCCAGGTCCAGGGCACCATCAACGGGCTGGGGGAGCGCTGCGGCAACGCCGATCTGATGGCGATCATCCCGAACCTTGTCATCAAGATGGGCATGGAAACGAATGTCGGGGCCGGCAAGCTCAAGCATCTGACGGCGGTTTCGCGCCTGCTGGACGAGCGGCTCAACCGCGCCGGCGATCCGCACCGCGCCTATGTCGGCGCCGCCGCCTTCGCCCACAAGGGCGGGCTGCACGTCTCGGCGGTCCAGAAGGACCCGAAGACCTACGAACACGTCGAGCCGACCAGCGTCGGCAACCAGCGCCACATCCTGGTCTCAGATCAGGCGGGCCGTTCCAACATCCTCGCCCGGTTCGCCGAGATCGGCGTCGAGGTCGACCCCAAGCATCCCAAGGTGCAGCGCTTGGTCGACGAGGTGAAGGAGAAGGAGTTCCTCGGCTACTCCTACGACAGCGCCGAGGCGAGCTTCGAGCTGCTGGCCCGCCGGCTGATCGAGGGGGTCCCGGACTACTTCACCATCGAGCGCTGGCGCGTCATGGACGAGCGGCGCTTCAACGCCCGCGGCCAGCTCGTGATCGAGTCCGAGGCGACGGCCACCCTCAAGGTCGGGGGCGGCTCCCGCCACGAGGTCGCGGTCGGCAACGGCCCGGTGAACGCGCTCGACACCGCCATCCGCAAGGCCCTGACACCGACCCTGCCCGGCATCCAGGGCATGCGGCTGATCGACTACAAGGTCCGCATCCTGCCCCCCGCCCGGGACGGCGACGGCACCGACGCCACCACCCGGGTGATGATCGAGAGCGCGGACGACAGCGGCCTGACCTGGCGCACGGTCGGCGTCAGCCCGAACATCATCGACGCCTCCATCGCCGCACTCTCCGACGCCATCACGTGGAAGCTGCTGCGCGACGGCGCACCGGCACCGACGGCGGAGGACTGAGCCCGTGGCGGGGACGGATCACGGCCGCCTCGAAGCCGGCGCGGGCACCGGATCGGGACCGGCGATCGTCCTGGTCGAGCCGCAGCTCGGCGAAAACATCGGCGCCTGCGCCCGGGCGATGCTCAACTGCGGCCTGACCGATATGCGCCTCGTCGCCCCGCGGGACGGCTGGCCGAACCCGAAGGCTGAGGCGATGGCCGCCGGCGCCGTCGAGGTGCTGGATCGCGCCCGGGTCTATCGGACCACGGCCGAGGCCTGCGCCGACCTGACCTATGTGCTGGCGACCACCGCGCGGCCCCGCGGCGTGACCAAGGAGGCGCTGGTGCCCCGGGCCGCCGCCGCCCAGCTCCGCGCCCGGATCGCCGCCGATCAGCCGGCCGGCGTGCTGTTCGGCCCGGAGCGGGCGGGCCTTGTCAACGACGACATCACCCTCGCCGACGCGGTCATCACGGTGCCGCTCAATCCCGGCTTCTCCTCGCTGAACCTGGCGCAGGCGGTCCTGCTGATCGGCTACGAGTGGTACCAGGGCGGCGACGACACGCCGGATGTCCACCTGATGAGCGAGAGCCCGCCGGCACCGGTCGAGACCCGCGAGTTCTTCTTCGCCAAGCTGGAAGCGGAGCTCGAGGAGGCCGGCTTCTTCTATCCGGAACATCTCGGGCCGACGATGAAGCGCAACCTGCGCACCCTGTTCACCAGGGCCGGTCTGACCGATCAGGAGGTCCAGAGCCTGCACGGCGTCGTGAAGGCCTTGACGGGTCAGCGCCGCCGGCGGCCCTAGGGCGGGCGCTCCGGAAAGACCCTAGGCTTTCTTGTCGAGCAGCGCGTCGAGGCTGATCTGCTCGGGCGACTCGAACATGGTCATGATGTACCGCACATCCCCGCGCGAGTAGCCGTCGGCCAGGAAGTGCAGGAAATACCCGTTCAGCCAGGCGGCGGTCACGCAGAGCGCGATGATCGGGATGTGCTGCCGCGTCCCGCTGTTCATCAGGAACGGGTAGTGCTGCACCAGCTCTTCGCTCCAGATCTTGTTGAAGCGCGGATCGAGCGGGCGCAGCAGCCCTTCCTGAAAGATCCGATAGGAGAGCCACATCTGCTCCATCGCGGAGTATTCGTTTTCGCTGCCGGTCTCGTACACGTCGCGCAGGAACGCCTTGTGGCGGTCGGGGCGCAGGACCATGACGCCGGTGTTCACCATGTCGGGCTGGTCGTCCGGAAGCCCGGCCTCGGCATAACGCTCCTGCGCCGTCGGGCCGCGGTCGCGCTTGAAGATACCGCTGCCGAAGCGGAACGCCCGGTCCCAGCGGTTCTCCAGGGTTTCCACGTTCGGCTGGGTGGCGGCGAAGGGCACCGCGCCGATGCCGTCGGAGTCGCCGTAGTGCTCGACGATGCAGGGGGCGGATCGGAAATTTACGAAGATATCGGCGTCGATCCAGACCACATGGTCGTAGCCCTGCAGGCCCGGATGCTCGAGGATGAGGCACTTCTGCCAGTGGGGCGTCCGTTCGGTGGCCCGTGGCATCGGGTCGATGTTGTCGTCGATCACGACGAGGTCGTAGCCGTGCTTGTCGGCGTAGGCCTGCACGCTCTTGCGGTAGAGGCCGTTCCACATCGACTGGTAGTTCTCGCCGATCACCATCGTGGTCAGCGCCTTGCGTGCCGCCATGCCGCGTTCCCCCCGTCGATTTTGCTAACCGATCTTTCCGGTCGATCCAGCCGGTCGGTCCCGGCAACTCCACCCTGGAAACGGTAGGCGGGCGGCGCGACCGATGTAAAGCGATCCGGCGCCGGGACACCCGGCGGGCTCACCTGCCCGAGGCGATCATCCCGCCTCGATCAGACGGCGGAAGTAGTCGATCGTCCGCGCCAGCCCCTCCTCCAGCGCGACGGTGGGCTGCCAGTCGAGCTCCCTGCGGGCGCGGGAGATATCGGGCTGACGCTGGCGGGGATCGTCCTCCGGCAGCGGCCGGTACTCGATCCGCGATGTCGATTGGGTCAGGCGAATCACTGTCTCGGCCAGGTCTCGAACCGTGCACTCCGTCGGATTGCCCAGATTGACCGGCCCGGTGACCTCGTCGGGGCTGCGCATCAGCCGGACCGCCCCCTCGATCAGGTCGTCCACGTAGCAGAAGGACCGGGTCTGGCTGCCGTCGCCGTACAGGGTGATCGGTTCGCCTCCCAGGGCCTGCATGATGAAGTTCGACACCACCCGGCCGTCGCGCGGGTGCATCCGCGGCCCGTAGGTGTTGAAGATCCGCGCCACCTTGATCCCGAGCCTGTGCTGGCGCCGGTAGTCGAAGAACAGGGTCTCGGCGCAGCGCTTCGCCTCGTCGTAGCAGGCCCGCGGGCCGATCGGATTGACGTTGCCCCAGTACTCCTCCGGCTGCGGATGGACCCCCGGATCGCCGTAGACCTCGGACGTGGACGCCTGAAAGATCCGGGCGTCGAGGCGCTTGGCGAGACCCAGCAGGTTGATCGCGCCGTGCACCGACGTCTTCGTCGTCTGGACCGGGTCGTGCTGGTAGTGGATCGGCGAGGCCGGACAGGCGAGGTTGTAGATCTCGTCGACCTCCAGGTAGAGCGGGAAGGTCACGTCGTGGCGGATCAGCTCGAAATCCCTATTGTCGAGCAGATGGGTGACGTTGGCCCGGGTGCCGGAGAAGAAGTTGTCGACGCACACCACCTCGCAGCCGTCCCGCAGCAGGCGTTCGCACAGGTGGGAGCCGATGAACCCGGCGCCGCCGGTCACGAGGACGCGCTTGCGCCCGAAATAGTCCTGGCGCATGAGGTCGGTGTCTCCGTTCGGCGTGGCGGTCAGAAGCACCAAGACTAGTCGGGATCGCCGGGGGAGGCGAGCGGCGACGGCCGCCGCGTCGTGACGCCTGCGGGGAGCCTGTGCCCAGCGGCCGTTTGACATTTGCCGGACGATCCGTATAACGCGCGCATTCCTGAGAAAGCGGACCATGCGCAATCGGTATGGTCCCGGCCCGGCCTCCGCTTCGGCGGGATGTCGGATCGCCCTATCGGGACAACCCGCCCGCCGGCAGCACAGCACCGGTCAAGGGCCGAAGAAGAAGGAGTGACGCGATGGCCAAGCGCATCGCCGCGAAGCATAAGATCGACCGCCGCCTCGGGGTCAACCTCTGGGGCCGCCCGAAATCCCCGCTCAACAACCGCGAATACGGCCCGGGTCAGCACGGGCAGCGCCGCCGCAAGCCGACCGATTTCGGCGTGCAGCTCATGGCGAAGCAGAAGCTGAAGGGCTACTACGGCAACATCGGCGAGAAGCAGTTCCGCAAGTACTACGCCGAGGCCGTCCGTCGTAAGGGCGACACCGGCGAGAACCTGATCGGCATCCTGGAGACCCGCCTCGACGCGGTCGTCTACCGCATGAAGTTCGTGCCGACCGTCTTCGCCGCCCGCCAGCTGGTCAACCACGGCCACGTCAAGGTCAACGGCAAGCGGGTCAACATCCCGTCCTTCCTGGTCCGCGCCGGCGACGTGGTCGAGGTGAAGGAGAAGTCCCGCGAGCTTCCGGTCGTTCTGGAGGGCGCACAGTCCAACGAGCGCGACGTGCCGGACTACCTCGAGGTCGACCACTCCAAGATGAGCGGCACCTTCATCCGGATCCCGAAGCTCGAGGATGTGCCGTACCCGGTGCAGATGGAGCCGAGCCTCGTGGTCGAATTCTACTCGCGCTGATCCGCGCGTCTTCGACGATACGGCGACTGGCCGGCCCCCTGGGCCGGCCTTTTGCGTTTCGCGGCCAAGAAGGCGCCCGGGCCAGGCAGCCGAGTACCGCCACCTCCCCCAGCCTCGCGTTAACCAATTGTTGATTGACTTAGAGGCATATACCGTTCGATTGCAGGGGGAGAGACAATATGGCCACGGCGACAATGCATACGCCGGCCCCGATTCTGGTCGTTCAGGCCGTCCGCGAGCACCAGCTCGGCCATTTCGATGCGGCGGCCGATCTATACGCCCGCGCCCTCGACGTTGATCCCGCCGAAGCGGATGCCCTCAACCTCCTCGGAACCCTGCACCTCCAGAGCGGCGATCTCGCCGCCGCCGTCCCCTTCTCGATCAAGGCCGTCATGGTCGACCCGCGCTCGGCCAGCGCCTTCAACAATCTCGGGCTGATCCTCAAGCAGGCCGGGCAGGCCGCCGCCGCAGCAAGCTGCTATCAGAAGGCCCTGCTGATCGACGACGATTTCGCCGACGCCCACAACAATCTCGGCGTGATCCTGAAGTCGGAAGGGCATCTGCTGCGCGCCATCGACTGCTACCGACGCGCCATCGAGATCGACCCGACCCTCGGCGAGGCGTTCAACAACCTCGCCAACGCGTATCAGGAGATCGGCGAGCTGCACGAGTCGGTCGAAGCCTACCTGCAGGCGGCCGAGCGCATGCCGGAGAGCGATACCGTCCATTTCAACGTCGGCCTGCTCCTCAACCGCCAGGGGCGCTACGACGATGCCCTGACCCACCTGCGCCGGGCCCTGGAAATCAACCCGGCACGCAGCGACGCCGAGCATCTGGTCGCCGCGCTCGAAGGTCGGACGACCCGGACCGCGCCGCCCGAGTACATCCGCAAGCTATTCGACGACTACGCACCCCGCTTCGAGGCGCATCTGGTCGGCGACCTGAAATGCCGGATCCATCTCGACATGGTCGGCCTCATCAACCAGCACCGCCGCTCGCGCCGGTTCGCCCGCGCCCTGGATCTCGGCTGCGGCACCGGGCTCGCGGGCGTCGCGGCGCGCGGCTTCGTCGACCAACTCATCGGCGTGGACATCTCCGAGAAGATGCTACGCCAGGCGGAGGTGAAGGGCGTCTACGACTCGCTTCAGGCGACCGAGATCCACCGCTATCTGGAAGAGAACGACGAGCCGCTGGACCTCGTCATGGCCAGCGACGTGTTCATCTACATCGGGGCGCTCGACCCTATGATCGGCCTGCTGGGCGCCCGGGTCTCCGAGGGGGGCCTGATCTCCTTCTCGGTCGAGGCGGAGGTTCCGGCGGCATCCTGGCTGCTGCGACCGTCCGGCCGGTTCGGCCACGGCGACGCCTACATCTCCATGCTGATGGAGGAGAACGGGTTCCGGATCGTGGATAAACTGCGCACCGACCTCAGAACCGATCGCGGCAAGCCGATCCCCGGGATCATCTATCTGGCCGAGAAACACGCCGCCTGAATTCGACCGGGTCCGCCAACGGAACCTGGACTGTCGCGCGTTTGCGTCTAGATTGCGTACAACTCAGAGCACCCGTCGGAGACACGCTCCCGGGCCCACCAACGGAGGGGCTGCATGAGTGTCCTGCGCCAGATCCTGATCGTCGTCATCCTGGCTGCCGTCGCCGCCGGCGGTTGGATGCTGGCCGGCCCCATGCTGTCCCAGTCGGACGGCGGTCGGGCGAAATCCGGCGGGTCGAGCAAGCCTGCCGCCGCCGTCGTCGCATCGGTCGGCCTCGCTGCCGAGCGGGTCCGGGTCGAAGCCGTGGGCACCGCCCGCGCCCTGCGGTCGGCGACGCTGTTCGCCCCGACGGCCGGCGAGATCGAGACCATCAACTTCTCCGCCGACGCGCCCGTCGCGCAGGGCGACGTTCTGCTCGAACTGGACCGCGAGGCGGAGGAACTCGCCGTCGACCTAGCCCGGGTTCGGCTCGCCGACGCCGAGCGGATCGTGAAACGCCTCACCAGTCTCAGCCGGACCGGCGCCGTGGCCCAGGCCACCCTGGACGACGCCCTGACGACACTGGAGGCCGCGCGGATCGAACTGAAGCAGGCCGAGGTAGCTCTGTCGGACCGGATCGTCGTCGCCCCCTTCTCCGGGCGGATCGGCCTGACGGATCTCGATGTTGGCGACCGGGTCGCCTCGGACACCCGGATCGCCACCCTGGACAACCGCTCCACCCTCCTGGTCCGCTTCGACGTTCCCGAGGCCCTGCTTGGCCGGGTACAGGTCGGCGACACCGTTTCCGTCGTGCCCTGGTCCAGCAGCGATATCACGGCGACGGGGACCATCTATGACGTCGGCAGCCGGGTCGACGAGGAGACCCGCGCGTTCCCCGTCCGCGCCCGCATCCCCAACGACGGCGACCGTCTGCGTCCCGGCATGAGTTTCCGCGTCACCCTCGACATCAGGGGCGCCGAGCGACCGCGCGTGCCCGAGGTCGCGATCCAGTGGGGGGGCGACGGCTCCTTCGTCTGGGCGGTCGGCGACGGCGCCGCCCGCCGGGTCCCGGTGACCATCGTGCAGCGTCAGGCCGCCGAGGTTCTGGTCGAAGGCTCCCTCCAGCAGGGCGATCTCGTCGTCGTGGAGGGCCTGCATCGGATGCGCGTCGGCGCGCCGGTGGATATCATTCCGGCCGCCCGGATCGAGCCCAAGGCGATCCCCGCTAGGCTGCAGGGGGCCGGGTCGTGACCGACGCGTCGCCGCCGAAACCGCCGGCCGGCTTCGGCGACCTGCCCTCGCTCAGCGTCCGCCGCCCGCTTCTGGCGCTGGTGCTCAACCTTCTGATCGCGCTGGCCGGGATCGCCGCGATCCTGGCGGTCGAGGTGCGCGAGCTCCCCAACGTGGACCGCCCCATCGTCAGCGTGCGCGGCATCCTCCAGGGCGCGTCGCCGGAAACCATGGACCGGGAGGTGACCAGCATCGTCGAAGGCGCCGTCGCCCGGGTGAACGGCGTCCGCGAGATCCGGTCCTCCAGCGAGGAGAACAATTTCCGCATGCGGGTCGAGTTCGATCCGGGTGCGGACCTGGACCTGGCCGCGGCCGACGTGCGCGAAGCGGTGAGCCGGATCGAGCGGGAACTTCCGGACAACGTGGAACAGCTCGCCGTCGTGAAAGCCGATGCCGACGCCAGTCCGATCCTGCGGCTGGCCGTGCTCGGCAGGGAGCTCAGCGACGAGGAACTGTCCCGCATCGTCGAGAACGACATCGTGCCTGAGCTTATCTCGGTCGACGGCGTCGCCGACGTGACCCAGTTCGGCGACCGCGAACGGCAGCTCCGCGTGGTGCTCGATCCGTTGCGCCTGAGCGCCTACAGGCTCTCGGTCAGCGATGTCGTCACCGTGCTGGAGAACGCCCCGTTCGACATCCCGGCGGGCAGCTTCGGCTCCGAGGATCAGGAGCTGATCGTGCGGGCCGACGCGACGGTGGAACAGGCCGCGGAGGTCGAGGCCATCGTCATCCGCGACAACATCCGCATCGGCGACATCGCCCAGGTCTTCTTCGGGCCCGAGGACGCCGAAAGCCTTGTGCGCGTAAACGGCGCGCAGGTCGTCGGCCTCGGCATCATCCGTCAGGCCCAGTCCAACACGATCGAGATATCCCAGCGCGTGCGGGAGACCGTGGCCGAGCTGAACGCCCGGTTCGAGCGGGTGCAGATCCAGGTCACCTCCGACGATGCGCTGTTCATCGAAGGTTCGGTCGAGGAGGTCCTCTACACGCTCGCCCTCGCCGTCCTGATCGTCATCGCCACCCTCTGGCTGTTCCTCGGATCGCCGAGCGCCACGCTGATCCCCTGCGTGTCGATCCCGATCGCGCTGATCGGCTCGGTGGCGGCGATCTGGCTGCTCGGCTTCTCTATCAACATCCTCACGCTGCTCGCCCTCGTGCTGGCCACCGGCCTGATCGTCGACGACAGCATCGTCGTGCTGGAGAACATCCAGCGCCGCCGAGCCCAGTCCCTCGGTGCCCGCGCCGCCGCCGTGCTCGGCTCTCGCCAGGTGTTCTTCGCCGTGATCGCGACAACGGCGACGCTGATCTCGGTGTTCGTGCCGATCTCCTTCCTGCCGAGCACCGCCGGACGGCTGTTCCGGGAGTTCGGCTTCGTGCTGGCGATCGCCGTGCTGATCTCGTCGTTCGTCGCCCTCACCCTGGTCCCGGCGCTGGCGGCGCGGCTCGGCGATGAGCGCAAGCGCGATCGCGGCGTCCGTCATACGCTCGCCCGGATCGGCGGACGACTCTCCGACGTCTACGCAAGGTCCCTGCGGGCGACCCTGTCGGCGCCGCTGGTCGTCCTCGCGGTCGCCGGAACCCTCGCCGCCGGCTCCTGGTTCGCGTTCGAGCAGCTCGACCGGGAGCTGCTTCCGGACGAGGACCGGGGGATCATCTACGCCTTCGGCACCGGCCCGGACGGGGTCGGCCTCGCCTACAGCGACCGCCAGGCCGACCGGATGGAGGCGGTGTTTCAGCCCTATCTGGATAGCGGCGAAGTCGAGTCCCTCTTCACCATCGTCGGCCGGTACGACCTCAACCGGGTCTACATCTCCGCCCCGCTCGCCCCGTGGAAGGATCGGAAACGCTCCCAGCGGGAGATCATGGACGAGCTGCGACCGAAGATGAACGCGATCCCGGGCATGCGGATTCGGGTCTACGGCTCCAACAGCCTCAACCTGCGCGGCAATGCCGGCGGGCTGGAAGTGGCGCTGATCGGCAACGACTACCTCCAGCTCTACGAGGCGGCGAAGGACATGACCCGGGAGGTCGAGGCGCGTCTGCCCTACCTCTCGGACCTGCGGATCTCCTACCAGCCGACCCAGCCGCAGCTCTCGGTGCGGATCGACCGGCGCCGCGCCTCCGATCTCGACATTCCGCTGGACGACCTGGCCGAGACGCTGCGGGTGATGATCGACGGGATGGACATCGCCGACCTGAACGTCCGCGATCAGGCGATCCCGATCATGCTCGAGGCGAAGAGCGGCGCGATCGACGACCCAAGTGACCTCATCAACCTCTATATCCGCAGCGACCGGGGCATGCTGGTGCCGCTGTCCAGCCTCGTCTCGCTGCAGGAGGAGGGCGTGGCCGCGGAGCTCGACCGCCACGTGCAGCGCCGTGCCGTGGAGATCGACGCCGACCTCGACCCAAGCACCACCCTTCAGCAGGCGGCCGCCGACATGCAGCGGATCGCCGCCGAGGTCCTGCCGGAAGACGTCGACATGATCCTGCTCGGCGAGGCTGAGGCGCTGGAGGAGGCCGAGCGGGAGGTGCTGATCACCTACGCCATCGCCATCGTCGTGGTGTTCCTGGTGCTGGTCGCCCAGTTCGAGAGCCTGACCAGCGCCGCCATCGTTCTGGTGACCGTGCCGTTCGGCATCGCGGCGGCGATCTACGCCCTGCTGCTCACCGATACATCTATGAACGTCTACAGCCAGATCGGGCTGGTCATGATGATCGGTCTGATGGCGAAGAACGGCATCCTCGTGGTCGAGTTCGCCGACCAGCTGCGCGACCGCGGCTTCACCGTGCGCGACGCGGCGGAGCGGGCGGCCGCGGTCCGTCTGCGCCCGATCGTCATGACCATGGTCTCGACGGTGCTCGGCGGCCTGCCGCTGATCCTGAGCGAGGGTCCCGGTGCCGAGGCGCGCGCGGCCATCGGCTGGGTGGTTTTCGGCGGCCTCGGCCTCGCCGCGATCTTCACCCTGTACCTGACGCCGGCCGTCTATCTGCTGCTGGCGCCGCTCTCCCCGGCCCGGGCCAGCGGCGCCGGCAAGCTCGAGCGCGAGCTCGCCCATGCCGAGACCGTCCCCGACGTCGCGGAAGGCGATACCCCGGCGCCCGCCGGCAAGCGATCACCGCAAGGGTCGGGCGACGACTGACCTTGCCGTCGTATGATGGATCGATCGGCCGGCTCATACGGGCGGTCGCAGATCCAGAAACCGAGGGAGGCCGACCATGACGGCATTCGAGATCGCCGCAACCCTGGTCTGCCTGGCGGCGGCGTTCGGCGTGTTCAACCATTTCGTCATCCGGTTGCCCTCGACCGTGGGCCTCGTGGTGATCGGCTTCACCGCCTCCCTGATCCTGATCGGCCTCGACGCGGCGATCCCCGGGTTCGGTGTCGACGATCTGGTCCGCCGCCACCTTCTGGAGGTCGACTTCGCCGACACCCTGCTGAAGAGCATGCTCGGCTTCCTGCTTTTCGCCGGAGCCCTGCACGTCGATTTCGAGTCGCTGCAGGAGCAGAAATGGGCGGTCGCACTGATGGCGAGCCTCGGGGTGCTGATCTCCACCGCCCTGGTCGCCTTCGGCTTCCACCTGCTCACCGGCGTTCCGATTCTGATCGCCTTCGTCTTCGGCGCGCTGATCACTCCGACCGACCCGGTTGCGGTGCTGAGCCTGCTCAAATCGATCAAGGTCCCGGCATCGCTGGAGACCAAGATCGCCGGCGAGAGCCTGTTCAATGACGGGGTGGCCTACGTGGTCTTTCTGATCGCCTCGGCGGCGGCGTTCCGCGCGGGGTCGGACGCGCCCCTGGGGGTGCTCGACATGGCCGAACTCTTTGTCGTCGAGGCGGTCGGCGGCGCGGTCCTGGGCGGTGCCGCCGGGTGGCTGGTCTACCGGGCCATGCGCCGGATCGACGACTATGCGCTCGAGGTGCTGCTGACCCTCGCCCTGGTCATGGGCACCTACGCCCTGGCCAGCGCCCTTCACATGAGCGGCCCAATCGCCGTCGTCGTCGCCGGCCTGCTGATCGGCCATCGCGGCGTGAAGTTCGGTATGAGCAAGACGACCCGCGAACACGTGGACGCCTTCTGGCGGCTGATCGACGAGATGCTCAACGCCGTGCTGTTCCTGCTGATCGGGCTGGAGGTCCTGGCCGTCGCCTTCGACACCAGCTACCTGCTCTACGGCTTGGCGGCGATCCCGCTGGTGCTGGCGGCCCGGGCGGTTGCCGTCGGCGTGCCGGTCACCGCCCTCAGGCTCCACCGTGTGTTCACGCCGGGCGTCGTGCCGATCATGACCTGGGGCGGCCTGCGCGGCGCGATCTCCGTCGCCCTGGTGCTCTCGCTGCCCGACCATCCGGAGAAGCCGATGCTGCTCACGGTGACCTACGTGGTTGTGATCTTCTCCATCGTGGTCCAGGGCCTGACGACTGCCAGGGTCGTGCGCCACCACGTCCCGGAGGCCGGCGAAGACCGCTGACCCGTCAACCGAGAACCGAACCGGTCTCGGCGATCACCGCGCCGGCCGCGCGCATGTCGGCCATGGCCGCGTCGAGCGAGCCGCCGAGGTCGATGGCGCGGCAGGCGTCGGCGAGGAGCACCGCCTCGAAGCCGGCCCTGCGGGCGTCCAGGACCGACCAGGCGACGCAGAAGTCGGTCGCCAGCCCGGCGAAGAACAGGCGCCGGAACCCGCGCTCCCGCAGATATCCGGCGAGGCCGGTCGGGGTCGCGCGATCGTTCTCCATGAACGCGGAGTAGCTGTCGATCTGGCGCCGGTACCCCTTGCGCAGGATCAGGTCGACGCGGTCGACCGCCAGGTCGCGATGCAGCTCGGCGCCCTTCGTGCCCTGAACGCAGTGGTCCGGCCAGAGCGTCTGGGCCCCGTAGGGCATCGCTACCGTCCCGAACGGCTCGTGGCCCGGATGCTCGGAGGCGAAGGAGCTGTGGCCCGTCGGGTGCCAGTCCTGGGTCGCGACCGTATGGGCGAAGCGCTCGGCCAGCCGGTTGGCGAGCGGAACCAGTGTGTCACCCTCCGCCACCGCGAGCGCACCGCCGGGCATGAAGTCGTACTGCAGGTCGATCAGCACCAGGCAGTCGATGTCGCCCAATGTCGTCTCCGTCATCGCAGCCTCCGCTCCTGAAGCCGCGAGGATAGCGGCGGCAGGCCGACCGGTCGATCCGGCGGGTTGTTCATGCCTTGGCGCGGAACACGCCCAACCATCACTCCGCGCGGAACGCGCCCCGGGTCCGGTTGGCGAAAGCCACGAGCGACAGCATGACCGGCACCTCGACCAGCACGCCGACCACCGTTGCCAGCGCTGCGCCCGACTGCAGGCCGAACAGGCTGATCGCCACCGCGACGGCAAGCTCGAAGAAGTTCGACGTGCCGATCAAGGCGCAGGGGGCGGCGATGTTGAACGGGATGCGCCAGGCCCAGGCGGCGGCGTAGGCGACGAAGAAGATGCCGTAGGACTGGACCAGCAGCGGCACCGCGATCATGGCGATCACCGCCGGCCGCTCGAGAATGACCGGCCCCTGGAAGCCGAACAGCAGCACTACCGTCGCCAGCAGGCCGAGGATCGAGACAGGCTTGACCGCACCGGTGAAGCGGGCGACCGCCGCCTCTCCGCCGCCGCGTGCCGTCAGCCGCCAGCGGGTGATCGCGCCGGCCACGAGCGGAATGATCACGTAGAGGCCGACCGAGAGCAGGAGGGTCTCCCAAGGCACCTCGATATCGGTGACGCCCAGCAGGAAGGCGACGATCGGCGCGAAGGCGAAAACCATGATCACGTCGTTCACCGAGACCTGCACCAGGGTGTAATTGGCGTCGCCCCGGGTGAGCTGGGACCAGACGAACACCATCGCGGTGCAGGGTGCCGCGCCGAGCAGGATCAGGCCGGCGATGTACTGCTGGGCGTCGGCCGGCGAGATGAAGTCGGCGAACACCACCTCGAAGAACAGGACGCCGAGGGCCGCCATGGTGAACGGCTTCAGCAGCCAGTTCACGACGATCGTCACCACGAGGCCCTTCGGCTTGTCGGCGATATGGCCGAGGCTGGAGAAGTCGACGCTGACCATCATCGGGTAGACCATCGCCCAGATCAGGACGGCGACGATCAGGTTGACGTTGGCCAGCTCCATCGCCGCCAGGGCGCCGAACAGGCCGGGGAAGAAAGATCCGAGGCCCACACCGGCCGCGATGCACAGCGCGACCCAGACCGAGAGCCATTTTTCGAAGAAGCCGATACCGGCCGGCGCCGGGGGCGCGATGCCGTCCTGGGTCATGACCATTCCATCGATTGGTGCGGCTCAGGCCGCCATGGGGGACAAGCGACCGACGGAAGCGGACCGCTGCGGGAAACCGTGGTGTGTGCGTCTCCGCAGAGCCGCATTGGAAGGAGCCGATCGGGATTTGCGGGATATCGTTCCAGCCACCGCAGATCTGTCCGTCGCCATCGCCGCCGTCCTTCAATCCTCTTCGGATCCGTCGGCGGCCACCCCCTCGCGGGACCCGCCGACAGCCGAGTTCTCCCCATCGCCTCCGGCTGCCTTCAAGGAGTCCGCGACCATGCCGCAGAGCTCCGGATGACCGCCGCAGCACTCGTCGGTGAGGAACGTCAGCAACTGGCGCACGCCGTCGATCTCGACGGCGTAGAAGATGTTGCGCCGAAGCCGCCAGGAGCGCAGCAGACCCGCCCGTTCCATCTGGGAAACGTGAAACGAGACGTTCGACGGCGCCAGCCCGATCTTGGCCGCGATCTCTCCGGCCGGCATTCCCGACGGCCCGGCCCGCAACAGCACGCGGAAGATCGTCAGCCGGTTCTCGTGCGCCAGCGCCGCGAAGGCTCCGATTGCCTGTTCCTCGATCATTCAAACACTTCGATTATCATTGAATTGTTACGCCAATATGACCGGCGAACGCAAGCCCGATCGTCATGGCACTTTTCCGTCGGTGTGCGACGACTCGAGCACCAGGAGCGTGAGATCGTCGCTCTGGCGGATCACTTCGTAGAGTTCTTCCCACGGGCTCTCTATCCGGCAGCGGTAGTCACTCCCGATCCGTTCCTTCACGGCGATCTCGAACCAGGTCTCGGTCTTCGATAGTCTGGCGCGGTAACGTTCGCCCGGTCTCAGGTCCGCCGAACTGGCGATCCGGATACCGCCCACGGAAAGGTTCACCACGCGGGCGTGCGGGTCGAGATCCTGCCCCTGCATGGTCCCGAGCGACACCGTCGTATCGGTCGCCCGGCGGCTGAAGTTTCGGCGATCGTCAACCATTCCTGATCCATCGAAGCTTGCTGAAGCGGCCAGGACATCCCAGCCGATAAAGGCAACTTTATCCGCCGATTATGGCGCTTTCCCGGCATTCTCGCGAAGTTCGAGCGTCAGGTCCAAGATTTCCCGCCGGGTACGGTCGATCAGGTCGAACAGGCCCTCAGTCTCCCCATCGGCGATCCGGGCGCCGGATCCCCAGGCCTTTTCCGCCAAGAACGCCGCGTCCGCCAGGGCATTGGCCCCGAAATTCAGAGACATACCCTTCAGCCCGTGGGCCATCTTCGACGCCTCCAGCAGTCCCTCTTCCGCCAGCAGGCGGTCGAGGTCGGTACCGGTTTCCTGCAGATTGGCGGCGAACCGGTCGAGCATGTTGGCGACGCTCGCCGGATCGAGCGACTCGGCCAGCAGGTCGACTCGAGACCGGTCGACCACGGAGGACGGCGGCACCGACGCATCGGACGGGTCGGACAGGTCAGCGCCGGCATCGGAGGTGGCGCCTGGAGCGGCATCCGAGGCGGCGGCCCCGCCCGCAAGCTCGCCGAGAAGGACTTCCAGCGCTTCGAAATCGACCGGCTTCGCCAGATATCCGTCGAATCCCAGGCCGAGGAAGTGATCCCGATGGGTCGGACCGGCATGGGCCGTCAGGGCGACCATCGCCGGCCGCGCGCCATGGGCCGCGCGGATGCGCCGCGCCGCCTCCTCGCCGTCCATCTCCGGCATCTCGATATCCATCAGGACGACATCGAAGCGCTCCCGGTCGACCGCCTCGACCGCCTCGACCCCGTTTTCAGCCAGGGACACCGTATGGCCGAGCCGCGAGAGCGCGGTCTGCATGAGCACGCGGTTGATGTTGTTGTCCTCGGCGACGAGCAGCTTCAGCGGATTGGCGGTCCGGAACTCCGCCTGAGCGGGTTCGGAGTCGGGACGGTCGGCGCCGTCGTTCGAGAGCGCGTTCAGCAGAGTCATGGGCTGCACCGGTTTTCTGAGAATTCGGTCGAACAGGTCGACGCTTTGGCCGCCTTCGCTGAGCGCCTGATCCGCCGACGATGCCAGGATGAGGCGCGTCCCGGCGAGCGCCGGATCGGCCCGGACACGCTCGGCGATCTCGGGCCCGCTCAGACCCGGCATGTTGTGGTCTATCAGGGCGCTGTCGAACGGCCGGCCCTGGCGCTGCGCCTCCTGCAGGCGCTCCACCGCCTCCAGCGGGTTCGCGACGCCCACGCTCTCCATGTTCCAGAGGGCGAGCTGGCGGCGGAAGATATCGACGTTCAGGGGCAGGTCGTCGACGATCAGGCAGCGTTTCCCGCGCAGTCGCGCCGCCACGTCGACGCCGGCGGCCTTTCCGTTCGCGGCGGGCAGGGACAGGTCGAGCCGGAAGACGCTTCCCGTGCCGATCTCGGACTCGGCGGTGATCTCGCCGCCCATGAGCTGCGCCAGGCGCTGGCTGATCGCCAGGCCGAGACCGGTCCCGCCGTAGCGCCGCGAGATGCTGTCGTCGGCCTGAGCGAACTCGTCGAAGAGAACGTTCATCCGATCCGCGGCGATCCCCACGCCGGTATCCTCCACCGTCACCCGGACCCTGTCGTCGGCCTCGGGAGCGACCGTGACGGTCACCCCGCCATGCTCGGTGAACTTCACCGCGTTGCCGACCAGATTCAGCAGGATCTGCCGCAGCCGGCTCGGGTCGCCGGTACGGGTGAGCGGCATGGAGGTATCGGCGAAGAAGGCGATCTCGATGCCTTTGGAGGCCGCCTGCGGATAGAACAGCTCCGCGACGCTGGCGATCACCTCGTTCAGATCGAACGGCCGATTCTCCAGCTCCAGCTTATCGAACTCGATCTTCGAGAAGTCCAGGATGTCGTTGAGGATGACCAGCAGGTTGTCCGCCGACTGCTTGGCCAGGGACACCATCGACTTCTGCTCTTGGGTCAGCTCCGAGCTGAGCACGAGGCCGAGCATGCCGATCAGCCCGTTCATCGGCGTCCGGATCTCGTGGCTCATCATGGCGAGGAACCGCGACTTGGCCTCGTTGGCGCGCTCGGCCGCCTCCTTGGCGCGGGTCACCTCTGTGACGTCGCTCAGAACCATGAGGACCCGTTCCTCGGCGCGGGACATACCGACCTGGTAGATGCGCCCCGCCGCACCCCCATCGTCCGATGCGTCCTCCGTCGCCGGGGTGGCGGTCCCGGTCGGCCGGAAGTCAACCTGCAGGCGTTCGGTCGTGCCGGTTGAGAGGACACGGCTGCACGCCTCGAAGACCTGGGCGGACAGATCCGGCGCCGCCTCCGTCAGTCTCAGACCGTCGAGGCTGCCCTCGGCGCCGATGATCTCGCCCAGCCGGCGGTTGGACACGGCGATGACGAAATCCGTGACGTTGCCCGCCTCGCCGTGCACCGGCCGCAGGAGCACGAGCCCCTCGGTGCTGGTCTCCATCAGGGCGTCGAACGCGTCGGTCTTGTTATCGGCCGGCGTGTTGTAGCAGACGAGAAGCGGCCGCCCCTCCTCTTCCACCGGGAGGATCAGACGCTCCCACAGCAGGACGCCGCGGGCGTGGCTGGCCCGGTGCAGGGTGTAGAGCGGCAGCCGGTCCCGCAGGGTCTGCTGGTACTTTTCGGCGAAGAAGCGGCCCACATCGCTGTCGAAATCCGCGGTCGTCTGACCCGTCATGTCGAAGCCCGACACCCGAGCGATGCCGACCCCGTAATGCCGGTATCGATAGGCGCCGTCCTCCGGGACCAGCACCATCAGATTGGCGGAGAGGAGCGGCCGTTTGCGCGGTTCGAACGCGGCATAGGGAGGAAGCCTGCCGTCCGCCGACATCTCCAGCCATTCCCGGTACAGGTCGCGGATCACGCGGTTGTCGACCAGACGGTCGATGGCGTCGCGGATCTCCGTGTGAAAAACCAAGCTGGCGCTCCCGACATTCGCCCAGGAAGGTACTGTTTCAGCCCCGCCAAGAAAAGGATGGCCTATCGCACATCACATAGGGCCTTGACGACGGTCCGCCGCGCTCGGAGATCGTCCGCGACCTCCGGCAGGGTCCCGCTGGTGAAGCCGAACGACGGATCGCGGGCGGCCACGGCCACCCCGGCCCGGTCCAGAAGCTGGCGGATCGACGACGGGTGGGCGGTGAACGACCGCCCGCGCCGCACCGAACCGGCCACGTGCACGCCGATCAGCCGCCCCGCCGCGTCGAAGACCGGACCGCCGCTCAACCCTGAGAGCGGACTGGAATCCTCCGGATAGCGGTCCAGCTCCGCCCAGGCGATCACCGGCTCGCGGGTGCTGTAGCGACCGCCCACGTTCATGACGCTGATCCCGAGCATCCGCGACCGGAGCTCTCCCGGCTCGCCCCGCGGGAAGCCGACGTGATAGGCGATGTCGCCGCGGCGGGGCACGGTGTCGCTCAGGGCGACGGACGGCCCGGACCGGTCCATCCTCATGACCGCCACGTCGGCGTTGCGATGCACCGAGAAGCTCCGCGCCCGGACACCCCGGCCCGGCCGTTCCAAGACGCCTACCACGTCGCACCCGTCGACCACGTGCCGCGCCGTCATCCAGACGCCGTCCGCGATGGCGAAGGCCGTCCCGCTGCCGTCGCGCCGATCGCCGATCGAGATGGAGAACTCGAGGGCGCCGCGCAGATCGGGAACCTCGACGGACACCGGCGGAGCGGATGGTGCCGGGCGCCGCGCCGACGTGTCGCCGCCGTCGCGGGCCGGCACGCCGCTCTCCATCAGGGTGGAGGTGACCGCCACCACGGCCACCACCAGAACCCCGAGCAGGCCGAGACTGTCCTTGCCGAGGCGCACGGGTCAGCCGGATACCGCCGCGGCATTGACCGCGGCTACCGACAGCTTCACGGCGGCGACCAGGATGGCGGGACCGACCTCGTTGGCCTCGATCCGATGCCAGAGCCCGCCCAGGATCGCCTCGACCAGCCGGACGACGACGAGCTGCAGGCCGACCGCGACCACGCCCCAGACGACGATATCCAGGACGTTGATGCTCGCCGCCATGCAGAACGCCAGCGGGATCGCCATGCCCAGCAGGGCGGCAGAATAGGACACCGAAGCCGCCACGTTGCCGGCCCGGATCAGCTCCAGCTCCCGGATCGGCGTGAGCTTCTCGTAGAGCCAGGCGCCGATGGCCAGCATGGCCAGGGTGACCGCGAAATGCAGGACCAGATAGGGAAGTCCGGACATCAGGGAGTCGATCACGGCTTGCATGCGGTACCTCGATCTGGGGAACGGCTGGGCTGCGACCCTGTCAGCGGGTCTAGCGTATGGTCAGATACAGGGCGGCAAGGCCACCGGTCGCGACGAACACGGCCGCCGCCACCGCGACCCGCAGGATCGCCGGACTCTTCTTCGGCGTCCGCGCCCGCTCGTAGGCGGCCTCGATCTCCAGCCGCTCCAGCATGGCGATGATCGCCTCGACCGCCGCATGGTGGGCTGGCGCCATCGGCAGGAAAGCCGCGCCCACGGTCTCGCCATCCGGCTCGAGTCGGACGATGCGGCCGCGCACCAACACCCGGATGTCGGCCCCGCCCGCCCGGCAGACGAGCAGACCCGAAAATGTCTCGCCCGGAACGCGGGCCGATGCCGGCGCCTGCATCCGCAGACCGCCGGCCGAGATATCGAAGACCCGGCAGGGCTGGTCGTCGAGGCTGATCGCGGTCCGTTGCGCGAGGTAGCGGTCATGCGCGCGCAATTCGGCTCCGGCCGCCTCTCCCGTCAGGAAGGCGGAACCGCCGTCAGCCGTCTCGGGCCGCAGGGCGAAGGTCGTGGGCGCCAGGGTCATCGGCAATCGCCGCTCGATTGTCGGTGGCCAACCTTACCATCGCCTCTGCCCCCTCGCCATGTGCAGCACGACCGGCGGCGGCCGAGCGCGTCAGAGCGCGCGCTTCAGAGATCGAGGCGCGCTTCAGCCCGGCCGTCGTCGATTGCCGCCGTCACCGCGTCGGTGATTGTCCGGGTCCCGGCGCTGCCGCCGTACTCGGTGGGGACCAGGCCGTTGTCGTCGAAGGCAACCTCCACCGCCTTGTCCAGCACCCGTGCGGCGCGGGCGCAGTCGGCCACACCGTGGCTATCGGCCAGCCATTCCAGCATCATCGCCGCGGAGAGCAGGGTCGCGGTCGGGTTCGCCAGTCCCTGGCCGGCGATGTCCGGCGCGCTGCCGTGACAGGGCTGGAAGACCGCATGGCGCGGGCCGATATCCGCCGACGGCGCCATGCCCATGCCACCCATCAGGCCGGCACCCAGATCCGAGAGGATGTCGCCGAACATGTTCTCGGTGACCAGCACGTCGAACATCCAGGGCCGGCGGACCATGTTCAGGGCGCAGGCGTCCACATACATGTGCGACGGATCGCCGACGCCATGGCGCCCGGCGACCTCGTCGAAGATCTGGCGGAAGTAGTAGAAGCCGCCGATCACGTTCGCTTTGTCGACGCAGGTGACCTCGCCGGAGAAGCCCCGCTCCTTGCGTTTCGCGCCGAGGGCGAAGGCGAAGTCGAACAGCCGCTCCGAACCGGCGCGGGTGATGGTCTGGGTGTCGTGGGCGGCCGTGGGCCGGTCGGCCGGACCGTCATAGACCGTCTTGCCGCGCCCGGCGAACAGCCCCTCTGTGCTCTCGCGGATCAGCACGAAGTCCAGCTTCTGGGCACGCTCGTCGCCCAGCGGCACGGGCGCGCCGGGCAAGGTGCGGACCGGACGCACGCCGGCGAACAGGTCGAACGCCTCGCGCAGGTCGAGCTGCGGCGCGATCTCGCGGCCGTCGGGATAGCGGATGTCCGGCATGCCCATGGCGCCCAGCAGGATGGCGTCCGCCTTGTCGGCCCGACCCAGCGCCTCTTCCGGCAGCGCCGTGCCGGTCTCGCGGTAGTGCGCGGCCCCTGCCGCCTCCGAGCGGAAGCGCAGGTCGAACCCGCCAATCCGCCGACGCAGGCTTTCCAGGATCGCCACCGTCGGATCGATCACCTCCGGTCCGATTCCGTCACCCGGAAACACCGAGATCTCGAAGGCCGTATTGGCACTCATGGCGGATATCCTCCCCTGCAGGTAGCGCGCGCCGTTGGGTTTTCTTGTCTGATCTGTCGAGCCGGCGCGCGGGCGGCGCATGGTGGCGCGCGTTCCGGCCGGGGACAAGCGCCTTCAGCCGGCCCCCGTCCACCCCGCGATGCCCTGGTACAGCAGCCGCAGCGCCAGCAGTGTCAGGAGGATGCGGAACGCCGTCCGGAACCGCGCCTCCGGCATACGGTTGACGATTTGCCGCCCGACCACGGTGCCGAGGAACCCGCTGGCGATCATCAGGCCGACCAGCGGCAGCCACGGCAGGTAGGCGAAACCGACGGCGGCGAAGGCCGCGACCTTGAGGGCGTGCTTGAGGGTCATGCAGGCGGCGAAGGTGCCGATGGTGGCATGCCGGTCGCCGAGCCGCTCCGGCGATAGGAACGGCGCGAGAAATGGCCCCGTGGCGCCGGCGAACATGGTGATGAAGGCGGTCACCGCGCCGATGACGGTGAAGCCTCGATCCGGCACGCGGTAGCGGCCGAGGGACGGCAACCAAGTTGTCAGGAGCACGAAACCGCCGACGACGATCAGCAGCACCTCCCGCGGGAGCCGGACGGCCAGCTGCGCGCCGACCGCAACACCGACCGCCGCTCCGAGCAGGAACCAGAGGACGATCGTGCGGCGGATATGCCGGTGGAAGAGCAGCACGCGCCCGCTGTTCGAGCCGAGCTGAACCAGCCCGTGCACCGGAATCAGGGCCGCCGGCGGGACCACGCTGGCCATCGCCGCGACCATCAGAATACCGCCGCCGAGGCCGAGCGCGGCGGTCATGAGAGAGGTGACGAAACTCAGCGCGACGAGCGAGAGCGCGGCGAGCTCACCGAGCGGCGCCGGAACGACCAGGGCGAGGAACGCGTCCATGCCGGAGGATCGCCGCTCAATCCAAACCGGCCGCCGTCCTCATCTCGTCCAGGTAGCCGTCACATTTCGGCAGATTTCCGAGCACCTGCGGGCGCGCCGTCTTCGGGTCGTTCTGCAGGATCGTGGTCACCTCGATCGTGCGCATGACCACGTCGCGCTGGAACGCCGCCTCGTACTGCTTGTGGCTCTGACCGCGCTTGGCGAGCGCGTCGAAGACCTGGAGGAAGGCCTGGCGCTTGGGCTCATTGTCCTCCACGGGAAGCTCGAGCTCCGCCATCGCCGACTGGTAGAAGGCCACGCAGGACGCGGCGATCCCCATGAGCTGGCGCTCGCGGTCGGTCAGCGGTTGCGGGGTCTCGGCCCGCGCGATCGAACTCCAGGGTCCTGCTGCCGCGGCGCAGAGGACGCAGACAGCCACGGCGACCGGGAGAACGCGGAGGAACCGCTTCAGCGCATTGCTCATTTCAGTGCTTTCCCACGACCTGTACGACGGGCAATAAACACCCATCTCCGTGACCTAACAACCGCCGGCGTGGCCGGTGCAGAGGAGGACCACCATGACCGACGCTGCCGTCGCCGCCGCCCAGGACGCCGTCCGAGCGCTCAAGGACCGTATCCAGTCCCTGGACGACAACGGCCTGGACCTGATCTTCCGCGAGGCGCGGACCTTCAACGGCTGGCAGGACCGGGACGTGTCCGACGACCTGCTGCGCACGCTGTTCGACGTCACCAAGATGGGCCCCACCGCCGCCAACGGCTCGCCCATGCGGCTGGTCTTCGTGAAGACCGCGGAGGGCAAGGCCCGCCTGAAACCGGCCCTGTCCGGCGGCAACGTCGACAAGACCATGGCGGCGCCGGTCTGCGCCATCATCGGCTACGACACGGCGTTCTGGGAGAAGTTCCCGTTCCTGTTCCCGCACCGGGACATGTCCGGCGCCTTCAAGGACGACCCGCAGGCCGCGGAGACCAACGGGTTCCGCAACAGCTCGCTCCAGGGCGCCTATCTGATGATCGCCGCCCGCGCGCTCGGCCTCGACTGCGGGCCGATGTCCGGCTTCGACCAGGGCAAGGTCGATGCCGAGTTCTTCGCCGGCACCACAATCAAGTCCAATTTCATCTGCAATCTCGGCTACGGCGCGCCGGACAGCCTGTTCCGGCGTCTGCCGCGCTTTGATTTCGACGATGTATGCACCATCGTATAGGCGCGGTTCGGAGAAGCGGATCCAGGCAAACCGGCCATCGGCGCGCCCGACCGGGTGACGGGACTAAGACCGTCATCCGAACGGCCCGCGCCCCGGGCATCGGGAGCCGAACCGCCGCTGCCGCGTTCGCCCTGTGAGGGCCGAGAACAGAGCCCGCCGCCCGGGCACCCGAATGGAGAACTGTCGTGCGTAAGGTTCTGATCGCGATCGCCGCCGTCGTCGCCTTGCTCGTTGCCGCCGTGCTGGTGGTGCCGAGCCTGATCGACTGGAACGGCTACAAACCCGAGATCCAGACCGCGGCACGCGACGCCACCGGGCGCGAGCTGAAGATCGACGGCGACCTCTCGCTGTCGATCCTGCCCTCGCCCACCCTCTCCGTCGCCGATGTCAGCCTCGCCAATATCGAGGGCGGATCGACCCCTGACATGGCGAGCCTCCAGTCGCTCGACGTCTCGGTGGCGCTGATCCCGCTGCTGTCCGGCGAAATCCGGGTCACGTCGGTCACCCTGGTCCGGCCCACCATCCTGCTGGAGACTCTGGCGGACGGCCGCACGAACTGGACATTCGACGCCGCCGCCCCGGCAGAGGCCGCCAGTGATGAGACGGCAGGTGGCAGCGGTGACGGCGGCGCCCCCGCCCTCGCCATCGACGAGGCGGTGATCGAAGACGGCAGTCTGGTCTATCGCGACGCCGGGACCGGCGCTGAACACCGGCTCTCAGACATCAACCTGACGATTTCCGCCGGCGGTCTGCAGGGGCCGTTCGACATCAAGGGAGAGGTGGGCTACCAGGGCGTTCCGCTGGCTCTGGACGGGTCACTCGGCGCCCTGGACGCCGGCCGAGCGACCACCCTGCGGCTCACCGCATCCGGCCAGGACGGCGCCGTCGAACTGGCGGTGACCGGCGCGCTCGACATGGACGGCGGGCCGAGCTTCAAGGGCCAGATCGAGGCGTCCGCACCGAACCTCGCGCAGGCGGCCGGCCTGGCCGCCGCGTTCGGTGCCCAGGCGCCCCAGGGACTGCCTGAAAGCGCCGCCGGGCTGTCGGCCGAGCTCGAGGGCTCCCCGGCCGCCGTCACGGCCGGCAACCTGGTCGTCACGCTCGGCGACTCCCGCTTCCAGGGCGAGGTCACGGCGTCGCTCGATCCCGAGATCTCGGTCGATGTGGCTCTCTCCGGCAACCGCCTCGATCTGGATGCCCTCCTGCAGCGTTCGGACAGCGACACAGCGGCGGCCGGGAGCGACGGCCAGCCGGTTCAGCCGCCTTCCGCAACCGCCGAGAACGCGACCGACAGCGCCGCCGATGGCGGAGCAGGGACCGGTCTGCCGGATAACGTGAACCTTCAGGTCGACCTCCGCGTCGACGCGGTCCAGTACAACGGCGCCGCCATTCGCAATGTCCAGGTCGACGCGTCCCTGCGTGACGGCGTCGGCGATCTGCGGCTGGCGACCGCGCAGCTTCCCGGCGGGACGGATGTCACCGTCATCGGCGGCCTCGAGAGCGGACCGACCTTCGTCGGTCGGCTGGAGGCCGCGTCCGACAACCTGCGCGCCACCCTGGACTGGCTCGACATCGACCTGACCGGCGTCCCCGCCGACCGGCTCCGCAAGGCGGTCGTGAGCGCCGCCCTGCGCGCCTCGGCCCAGGAGATCCAGGTGTCCGACTGGACCATGGAACTGGACGCGACCAAGGCGCAGGGGGGCCTGACCCTGGCGCTGCGCGATCGCCCGGCCTTCGGTCTCAGCCTCGCCGTCGACCGCATCAACCTGGACGCCTATCTGCCCCAGGAGACCGCAGCCGCCGCCGGCGGCGACGCTTCGACGGGGACGGCCACGACCGAGACGTCGGCCGAGGGCAGCAATGCCGACGCCCTCGCGGCTCTCGACAGCTTCGACGCCAATATCGATCTGCGGCTTGGCGAGGCGACGATCTCCGGGGTGACGATCGCCGATGCCCGGGTCGACGCCCTGCTCCAGGGCGGCACCCTGACCCTGCGCAACGCGGCGGTGGGCGATGTGGCCGGCGCCTCCGGCGCGATCTCCGGCGTTCTGCGGGACGCCGCCAGCCAGCCGTCGGTCGACCTGTCCTTCGACCTGGCGGTGCGCGACGCCGACCGGTTCGCCCGCCTGCTGTCGACCGACAGCCCGATCCCCGCCAGCCAGCTCGGGACGGTGGCCTTCAAGGGGACCGCCGCCGGCGACATGAACGACGTCGCCCTGAACGCCCGCCTGACCGTGGCCGGCGGAACGCTGGATCTGAACGGCACCGCACAGCCGCTCACCACGCCGCCGACGGTCAACGTCACCTATCAGCTGCGCCATCCCGACGCCAAGCGGCTCGCGGCGACCCTGTCCCCCGGCGCCCTGGAGAGTTTCGGCGCGCTCGGCGCCCTGGATGTCGACGGCGAACTGCGCACCCGCGACGACGGCCGCTACGCCAACCGCGTCGCCGCCTTCGTCGGCGGCGGGCGTCTCGAACTGGTCGGCAATATCGACCCGTTCGCGGCGGTGCCCGACGTCGACATGAAGATCGTCGCCTCCCATCCGAGCGCGACGGACGCCATCCGCCTCGCCTCGCCGTCCTACAGGGCGCGCGGCGGCGATCTCGGAGCGTTCGAGACATCGACCCTGTTCAACGGTCCGATCGACGGGCTGACCCTGAGCGAGACGACGATCACCGCAGGCCCGATCCGGATCACCGGCGACGGTGCGATCGCCGGGACGGGCCCGCGTCCGAAGATCACCCTGGCCCTCACCTCGAACCGCATCGACGTCGATCCCTGGCTGCCGCCCGAGGCGCCGACGCCCCAGGGCGCGGCCCCGGCTGCCGCCCCCACGGGCGGCTCGGCGGCCGGCGGCGGCTGGTCGCGCGAGCGGATCGACCTGTCGGGCCTGTCGGCGGTGGATGCCGATGTCACCATGGGGATCGAGGCGATCCGCTACGGCAGCTACGTCGTCGACACCGCCGAGCTCGCCAGCCAACTGCAGGACGGGGTGCTGACCGTCTCGAAACTGGCCGGCGGCATGTTCGGCGGAACCTTCGACATGACCGCGATGCTCGCCGACCGGCCGACCCCCGAAGCGGCCCTGACGGTCAAGGTACGGGATGCCGACGTGCGCCAGGCGGCGCAGACGGCGGCCGACACCGACATGGTGAGCGGCATCCTGACCTACGACACCGACCTGCGGGCCCAGGGCGGCTCGGAATACGAGCTCGTCTCCAACCTGAACGGCACCGGGTCGTTCCAGGTGCGCGACGGCACGGTCCAGGGCTTCGATCTGGACGGCTTCTCCAAACGGCTGACCGAACTGAACAGCGCCACCGACTTCATCGACCTGACCCAGCGGGCCATGTCGGGCGGCGAGACCGCTTTCCGGTCGCTGTCCGGGACCTACCGGGTCGAGCAGGGCGTGCTGCGCTCCAGCGACATCGCTTTGGACGCCAACGCCGCGCAGGGCCGCGCGACCGCGGTCGTCGACCTGCCGCCGCGCCAGTTGGACGTCACCATGCAGGCTCGGCTGACCGATCATCCGAACGCGCCGCCGGTCGGCATGCGCCTGGTCGGGCCGTTCGACAACCCGCGCCGCATCCTCGACATCGACGACATGCAGCGGCACATCGTCCGCCAGGTCGGTACCCGGACCCTCAAGCAGCTCGACAAGAGCGGGACGGTTGAGCGGCTGGACAACCTGCTGAACCGCGGCGGCGCGCAGGGGGGTCAGACCGATGATGCGGCGGGAAGCGGCACCTCGGACGGCGGCAGCGGGGCCCAGGATCCGCAGCGCCAGCTCGAGGACGCCGCCAAGGGTCTGCTCCGGGGCCTTCTGAAGAACTAGAGCGCGATCGGTTCAGATCGAATCGATCTGAACCGTGAATCGCCCTCTAACTCATTAACGATAGAGCAAATTCACACGACCGGAAGTTTCCATCTGGTCGTGATTTGCTCTAGCGCCCGGCGGCGACCCGGATGTCCGGGCCGCCGCCGACGCTGCGATCAGGTACCCGCCGTCATCGGCGCGCCGAGCCGGCGCAGGGTGGCGATGATGCTGAGCGCGGTGATCTTGCCGGTCTTCGGGTTCGCTTCCGTCGGCACGTTCTCGATCGTCATGGTGAACCGGGCGCTGTCCGCCTCCACCGTGATGGTGTGGGTGTTGCGGGTCACCTCCGGGTCGGCCCAGATCTCCAGCTTCGTCTCGTCCGCGCCGATGCCGGCGAGCGACAGGGCCGCGGCGACGTTCACGTTGGCCGGGAAGCCGGCGGCGCCGTCCCGGGCGGAGCCGTCGAACACCTTCTTCGCCGTATTCAGGCCGTCGACCGAGATGTTGTTCTCGACCAGGTAGGGCGCGCCCGCCAGTCCGCCCGGCGGCTTGCGGGTCACGAGGCGCACTTCGGAGATCTCCCCCTCTGCGGCCGCGCGCACGGCGTCGAGACCGATCAGCGCGCCGGTCGGCACCACGATGCGCGCGCCGCTCCGCCGGGCCCGCTCGACCAGATCGTCATGGCGCAGCAACGCGCCCACGCTGATCGGCAGGAAGATCCGGCCGCCGTCGACCGCCGGCCCCGCGACCTCTGCGAAGACCGAGGCCGGCGCGCATTCCACGACGACGTCGGCCCGCTCGGCGAGCTCCCCAAGCGGTACCACGGGCACCTCCGTGCGGAACCCGGCCATGTTGGCGCGGGCCTTGTCGGCGTCGCGGGCGGAAACCGCCACGAGTTTCAGCCCCTCGATGCTGCCACTGTCCAGCGCGGCGGCGACTTTCTGGCCGATTGCGCCGAATCCTCCGATACCGACCGTGAGCGGCCCCGATGCAGGCGATGTTGACACGCCGTCCTCCTCGTCCAAGGTTGGCGGCTGTCGTAGCCCCGGTAAGTCGCTCATGTCCAGCCGTCGATCTCTCCGCCGCCGCCCCGCGCGCCCGCTTCTCCGCGGACTGGCGCTGGCCGTCGCCGCGACCGCCGGCGTCTGGGTCGGCGGCCTCTGCGTCAGCGGCGGCGCGGCGGCCCAGGATGCGGCCCAAAGTGCGGCCCAGGGTGCAGCACCGCCCTGCCGCACCGCGACCCTGGTCGTCGCCGGCGGGGCGGGCAGCGGCACCGACCTGATCGCCCGCGCGGTCGCGGCCGCCGCCAACCGGGCCGAGATCACCCCGCTTCTGGCGGTCCGCAACATCGACGGCGACGACGGGATCGACGGTGCCCGCGCGGTGCTCGAGGCTCCCGGCGACGGCTGCATGATGCTCGCCGCCCATCAGGGCCTGCTGGTCAATTTCCTGACCTGGCGGGCGACCTTCGCCTGGCAGGACTTCCGCCATGTCGCCCTGCTCACCCGCACGCCCATGGCCCTGGTCGCCCCGGTCTCGGCGCCGTTCGAGGATGCTCGGTCCCTGGCCGAGACGGCGCGCAACGGCTCCGTCGTCGCGTCCGTCGGCCCCGGCACGGTCGCCGAGTTCACCATGCGGGCGATGGGCGACGCCATGGGCGTCGACTTCGATTTCGATACGATCTCCGGGGCCCGCGACCGGGTGAGGGCGCTGCTGGCCGGGGAAGTGGCCCTCGCCTCGGTGCCGACGGCGCTCGCCAAGCGCCTCGGCGAGACCCGGACCGTGCGCCCGATCGCCGTCACCGACCGCGAGCCGAGCCTGCTGCTTCCCGGAACCGATACCCTGCGCGATCAGGGCATCGCCTACGACTACGCGATCGATCTCGGCATCCTGCTGCCGCCCTCGGCCCCGCCCGAGCTTGCCGCCCGGCTGGCCGACGATCTGGAACGGGCGCTCGATGACCGGGCGCTGCGCGACACCCTGGCGGGCTACGACGTGCGGGTCGATTTCCGCCCCCTCACCCAGTACACGATCTACTGGGAGAACCTGATGGCGTCCTGGCGGGAGATCGCCGTCGAGGCCGGCTACGAACGCTCCAGCCGGTAGGATTCCGGCCGCAAAGGCGCGGGGACGCGGACACGGCGTCGATTGACACGCCGGCCCAGCCGGTTATTACGGGGGCATGTCCGCGCTGCCATCCGGCGCCTTTCGGCGCTTTCGGCCGGCGCGGGGCAAAGCCCCGGATACCCATCCGACCAATCAACAGGACGAACAGGGGGACCCACCAATGACAATCAAATCGACCCTTCTCGCGGCGGCCACGGCCGTTGCCCTCGCCGGTACGGCGTTCGGCGCCGCTCCGGCTGCGGCCGCCGATTTCGGCTGCCGCACCGCCAAGCTCATCGTTCCGTGGGGTGCCGGCGGCGGCACCGACGTGATCTTCCGCCAGTTCGTCGAGGCGGTGAACGAGGCCGGCGCCGAGCCGGAGCTGCAGGTCGTCAACATCGGCGGCCAGGGCGGCAACAAGGGCGCCAAGGAAGCCGTCAAGGCGAAGCCCGACGGCTGCACCCTGTTCGCCATCCACCAGAGCGCCCTGACCAGCTACTTCACCGGCCGCGTCGACTTCACTTGGGACGCGTTCGAGCCGGTCGCCATGCTGACCCGGACCCCGGCCATCTTCGGCGCCAACCCGGACGTTCCCTATAACAACGTCACGGAGATGGTCGCCTACGCGAAGGAGAACCCGGGCAAGATCAACGCCGGCGGCACCCTCGGCTCGACCAGCCACTTCGTCTACCTGCTGCTGGAAGACGCGGCCGGGATCAAGTTCAACCACGTGTCCTACGACGGTACCCGCCAGCGCATGACCGCCCTGCTCGCCAAGAACATCGACACCGGCGAGATCAACTTGGCGGCGGCGAAGAAGTACATCACGTCGAACGAGCTGAAGGCGCTGGGCATCACCACCGCCGCGCGGAACCCCGAGATCCCTGAGGTCATGACCGTCAAGGAGCAGGGCTACGATATGATCTACGGCACCGACCGCGGCGTCATGCTGCCGAAGGGCGCGTCGAAGGAGATCGTCGATCACTACGCCGCCCTGTTCGAGGCCGCGTCCAAGAACCCGACGGTCGTCGAGGCGATGGCCGCCAAGGGCACGGACGTGAACTATCTCGGCCCGGACGCGTCGGCCCAGTACTGGACGGACACGTTCAACACCTGGGGCCGGATCGCCAAGGAAGTCGGCATCTACAAGGCCACGAACTGATCCCAGGATCCGTCGGAGCGGGCGTCGGCAGGAGTGCCGGCGCCCGTTCTGTTTGATCCGTCGCCTTCTGATAGCATTCAAGATCCGGTAATCTGGACCAAACGGGGGGACCGAAGATGTCGGTGAGCCGCGACACGATTGTCGCCATTCTGCTGCTGGCGTTCTGCGGCGTGCTCTGGCACGCGTCCTACGACATCGAGATCACCAACTACGGCACGATGCCCAGCACGGTCTGGCCGCGCATCGTCATCGTCGCCATCGGCGCGTTCTCGGCCCTGCTGCTGCTCAGGTCGCTGATGCTGCGCGAGGAGCCGGCCGACGACGCGGCGCCGAAGGCCCCGTTCTTCCAGCGCTACCGCAACGCGGGCATCATCTATGCCCTGTTTCTGCTGTTCCTGCTGACCCTGCCGACCCTCGGCATGCATCTCGGCGGCGCACTCTTCGTGTTTCTGGCGCTCACCGCTCTCGGCCGACCGTCGGCCCGGCTGATCGCCGTCCATGCCCTCATCGCCATCGTCTCCATCGGCGTGATGTGGTCGATCTTCACCTTCGGCCTGCGGGTGATCCTGCCCCAGGGCGACATCCTGCCGATCTGAGCGGGGGGACCGGGACCATGATCGTCGAAAACGTTCTCTTCGCCTTCCAGGAAGTCTTCCACTGGAAGAATCTCGGGCTGATGGTCATCGGGACCACGGCCGGCCTGATCGCCGGCTCGATCCCGGGGTTCACCATCACCATGGCGGTGGTGCTCACCCTGCCCTTCACCTTCGGACTGTCGCCGGTCGAAGGTCTGTCGACCATGATCGGCGTGTTCGTCGGCGGCCTGTCCGGCGGTCTGATGTCCGGCATGCTGACCGGCATTCCCGGCACCCCGTCCTCGATCGCCACCACCTTCGACGGCTTCCCGATGGCCCGAAAGGGCCGGCCCGGCCTCGCGCTCGGCCTCGGGGTGTGGTCCAGCTTCTTCGGCGGCATCTTCAGCGCCGTGCTCCTGGTCACCCTGGCGCCGAGCCTGGCGAAGATCGGTCTCGAATTCGGACCCTGGGACTATTTCGCGCTGGTGCTGTTCGCGCTGACCATCACCGCGAGCTTGTCCGGCGAGACCTTGGTCAAGGGCATCATCGCCGGGCTGCTCGGCCTATTCGTCGCGTCCGTGGGCGAGGACGAGATCAACGGCGTCGCCCGCTTCACCTTCGGCAACGAGACGCTCGAGAGCGGCTTCGACTTCCTGCCGGTGCTGATCGGCCTGTTCGCCTTCAGCCAGCTTCTCTCCGACGTGCAGGACACCGAGAAGGCCCGCCGACCGCTGATGAGCGGCGTCGAGGCTAAGGGCGTGCGGGTCGAGCACCTGGCCGCCATCCGCATAATCCTGTCGCGCTGGGTGAACGTTGTCCGCTCGTCCCTGATCGGCGTCTTCACCGGCGTCCTGCCGGCCGCCGGCGGGTCGATCTCCAACATCCTCGCCTACGACCAGGCGAAGAAGGCGTCGAAGAACTCCAGCGAGTTCGGCACCGGAACGCCCGACGGCATCATCGCGCCGGAATCCTCGAACAACGCCACCGCCGGCGGCGCGCTGATCACCATGATGGCGCTCGGCATCCCGGGCGACGTGGTGACGGCGGTGATGCTGGGCGCGCTGCTCATCCACAACGTGCAGCCGAGCCCGAGCTTCATCACCGAGAACCCGGACATCGCCTACGCGATCTTCATCGCGTTCTTCCTGGCGCATTTCATCATGATCTCGATGCAGGCGTTCTGCCTGCGCGCCTTCCTGCTGGTGGTGCGGATCCCGATGTACATGCTGGCCGCGGTGATCCTGTCCTACTGCGCCATCGGCGTCTTCGCCCTGAACAACGTGCAGGACGATATCTGGACCCTCTTCGTCTTCGGCCTGATCGGCTACGGCATGAAGCTCCTCGGCTTCCCGCTGGCGCCGATGATCCTCGGCGTCGTGCTGGGGCATGTGGCGGAGCTGAACCTGAGCCGGGCGATCTCGCTCTCGGGCACTACCGACCAGTTCCTGCTCGACATGGTTACCCGGCCGTGGGCGCTGTTCTTCCTGATCATCGCCGCGTTCTCGGTCGTCTTCCCCTGGTACCAGAAGGCGCGGGAGACGGCGTCGTGGACCCTCGCCTATCTGCCGGCCCTGATGATCTGCCTGGCGGTCCCGCTGTCGATGATGGACGGCTGGCCCCGCACGCTGATCGCGGTGGTATTGGCGCTGGGCGCAGTTTATCTTCTGGTCCGAAGCGCGCGTCGCGGATGGAGCGTTAGCACCGACGACGCCGCCTGATCCTCACACCGGCCGGCCCCTTCTCGCCGGGCCCGGCATTCCAACCGCAATCCCTGGGGAGCGACATGTCGCGTTTCGAGATTCAGAACCCGTATCTGCTGTTCCTGGGCGACGCGCCGGACCAGCTCGCCGCCAAGACCGCGAACGGCGTGAAGGTCTGGCGCCCGGACTGGTGCCTCGGCCAGTTCCGCTTCCCCGCCTGCAAGGCCGATCTCGGCCTGCCGGACATGACCATCGAGGAGGCCGCGGCCGCCGGCGTCAAGACGGTGATCCTGGGCGTCGCCAACCGCGGCGGTTTCATTCCCGAGGCGTGGATCGTGGAGCTGGTGAAGGCGCTGAATCTGGGCATGGACATCGCCTCGGGTCTGCACACCCGGATCACCACGATCCCGGCGCTGAAGGAAGCCGCGGAGAAGAACGGCCGCACCCTGTTCGACGTGCGCCACCCGACCCGCGACTACCCGGTCGCCAGCGGCGTTCCGCGCACGGGTAAGCGCCTCCTGACCGTCGGCACCGACGTCTCGGTCGGCAAGATGTTCACCACGCTCGCCATCGAGAAGGAGATGCGGGCGCGCGGCATGAACGCCGACTTCCGGGCCACCGGCCAGACCGGCATCTTCATCGCCGGCTCCGGCCTGTCCGTCGACGCGGTCATCGCCGACTTCATCTCCGGCTCGATCGAGTGGCTGGCGCCGGAGAACACCGAGGATCACTGGGACCTGATCGAGGGTCAGGGCTCGCTCTACAACGTGTCCTATTCCGGCGTGACCCTGGGCCTGATTCACGGCTCCCAGGCCGACGCCCTGGTCATGTGCCACGAGATCGGCCGCCCGCACATGCGGGGCCTGCCCGACTATGAGGTGCCCGCCATCCCGACCGCGATGGAGACCATCCTGCACATGGCGCGGATGGTGAACTCCGACGTCAAGTTCATGGGCGTCTCGCTCAACACCTCGAATGTCAGCGCCGACGAGGCCGAGGCCTTCAAGAAGAAGACCGCCGAGGAGACCGGCCTGCCGGTCGTCGATCCGCTGAAGGACGGCGTCGGTCCGATCGTCGACCGGATCGCCGCCACCTACTGAGCGGATGACCCCCCTCGCCGACCTGCTGCGTCCGGTCCTGGAGGACCGGGCGCGCGCCGGCGCCACCATCATCTACGCCCATCTCGCCCAGGCCGCCGACGTGCCGCCGCCGCACACGGTGCACAAGACCGCCGAGGCGCTTGAGGTACTGATGGAGCAGGACGCCGAACACGGCCGCCCGCTGCTGGCGGCCGTCGCCATTTCCAAGGCCCGCGACGGGATCCCGGCGCCCGGCTTTTTCCAGAAGGCAGTGGAACTGGGCCTGTATTTCGGCCCGGACCGCGGCCCCCAGGCGGCGACGTTCCACGCGCTCGAGCTGAAGAAGGTCTGGGCGGCCTACGGCGCGGGCGCGGGATAAGAGAGCGCCGGCGACGGGTCACCTCAGGCCCTATACACCGCGGCGCAGGTGCAGGGCGCCGAGCCGGCTGAAAAAGGCGTAGACGCGCCGGATCGCCGCTTCGGCGGCCGCCTCCTCGACCCCTTGCTCGGCCAGATGCTGACGAAGCTCAGCGACGGTCGGGCCGTCCTGTAGCCGGGCGAGCACAAGGCAATCCGACCGGTCAAAGGATGCGGAAACCCCCAGCTTGAGAGCGCCGTAGGGGACGGCCACATCGACGGTCTGACCGGCGGCGCGAGCCAGGGCGCTGAAATCCCGCGCACCCAGCATCGACGGCATGAGCCGCGTGTCCCGGTTGGCGAGCAGCGCCGTCATGTCCGCCGGTTCACGGTCCGCCGGAACCGCGAAGAACTGGTGAATGTGGAGGATACCATGCAGCCACTCCGCAAGCTGCGCCCGGTCGATAGGGGGCAGTTCGGAGGCCCGGACCCGCAGAGCCTTGGTGGCCAGCAGCGGATCGGGATCGTAGAGAAAAGGATGTACGAAGCCGCGTATCGCGAGACCCGACCGCCGACAAAGCGCATCGAGTTCGGATATCTCGAACGCCCGGTCGTTCGGATTGAGGTATCGGTCGGCGAGTTCGACGTCATCGGAGGTCGGGATGTATTTGAGATGGGGGTTCTTCGTGATCCAATTATGGGGCGGCAGCGCGCCGAGCACCTCCCGCATCGATGCGACGCCGGCGCCAGGGGCGTCCGATCCTCCAAGCAGGCGCAAGGCGTTCTGCATCGGATAGATGCCCGTTCGACCCAAGCGGCCATAGGCCATGATCCCGATCCCGCCATGGGGAGCGAGCAGCCCCGCCAGGGCGTCGAGCGCGACGGACGGATCGGCGACATGATTGATGACACCGGAGAAGTCGATGTAGTCGAACGGCGCCAGGTTGAGCCCCGTCAGGTCCTCGATCGGGCGGATCAGGTATTCGACGCCGGTCAGACCTGCATCCAGCGCGCGCCGGCGCGCGATCGCAGCGGACGGCTCCGACAAATCTGCGTAGACGAAATCGCATTCGACGCCCGCCTGCAGGAAGGCTCGGCCAATCGCCTGCATCGCCAAGCCGGTCCCGCCGCCGGCGAAGAGAATCCGAATCCGTCGGCCGATCCTCCCGTCCAGGGCGTGGTGGACGGCACACCAGGCATCGCCGAGGATGGTGGTTCGCGTCGGCTGCGCCGCCTCGATATCGGGATAGGGATAGGCTTCGTAGAACCGCCTCACCGCGTCGGTAGGGTCTGCCGCATTCCCGTTGTCGGCTGCCATCGGCCCGTGTCCCTCAGCCGAGACCGTCGGTGCCGGCGCCGCAGACGATGGTGCAGACGGTCTCGCCCTTTTCGGCCCGCACCGCCCCGGCCTGCAATGCGGCGAGGCCCGCGGCACCCGCCAACTCCGCACCGATGCCGCATTCCGCCCAGAGCCAGCGGGCGGCGGCGACCATGGCCGCGTCGTCGACCAGCACGATGTCGTCCACATGGGCGGTGATCAGGTCGTAATTGATCTGCTCGCTGCGCCGCGGCGCCAGGGTCCCCGCCACCGTCTCGATGGCGTCGAGGGTGACCAGGCCGCCGGCCTTCCGGCTCTCGTAGTGGGTGGGTGCGCCCACCGGCTCGACTCCGATCACCTTGACGTCCGGCCTCACCCCCTTGATCGCCGTCGCCGTGCCGGCGATCAGGCCGCCGCCACCGATGGCGACGATCACCGTGTCCACGTCGGGGATCTGGTCGAGGATCTCGAGGCCGACCGTCCCCTGGCCGGCGATCACCGTTTCCGGAGCGAAGGGATGCACGAAGGTCATCCCCTCCGCCTCCGCCCGCGCCTTCGCGGCCACCGCCGCCTCGTCGAAGACCGCGCCCTCGATCACCACCTCCGCTCCCCAGCGGCGCAGGTTCTCGGCCTTCGCTGCCGGCGCCGAGGTCGGCAGATAGACCACCGCCCGCGTCCCGCCCATCCAGGCGGCATAGGCGACCGCGAGGCCGTGATTGCCCCCGGACGCGGTGATCAGGCCGCGCGCCACCTCGCCGTCGCTCAGCGACTTCAGGGTGTTGACCGCGCCCCGCACCTTGAAGGAGCCGGTCGGCTGAAGAAAATCGAGCTTCAGGGCCAGCCGGCCCTCGGTCACCGGAGTCAGCAGCCCGACCGGTTCAAGCACCGGGGTCTGGCGCACATGCCCGGCGATGCGAGCCCGGGCGGCGCGGATGGTATCGAGGTCGACCGCCATCAGATGGTGATCCCCCCATCGACGATCATCGCCTGTCCGGTGGTATAGGCGCTCTCGTCGCCGGCGAGGTAGACGGCCATCGCGGCGATCTCCTCCGCCGTGCCGAGGCGGCCCAGCGGCTGGCGGGCGATGAAGTCCTTGCGCGCCTGATCCGGATCGTCGAACGCGTTGATCCTATCGTCCAGCGACGGGGACTGGACCGTCCCGGGGCAGATCGCGTTGCAGCGGATGCCCTGGCGGATGAAGTCGGCGGCGACCGATTTGGTCAGGCCGATCACGGCGGCCTTCGTCGTGCCGTAGACGAAGCGATTCGGGATACCCTTCAGGTTGCCGGACACCGACGCCATGTTGATGATCGACCCGCCGCCGTTCTCCAGCATCGCCGGCAGGAAGGCGCGGATCATCCGGTACATCGCCCGCACGTTCAGGTTCACCGAGAAATCGAACGCGTCCTCGTCGCAGTCAAGCACCGTGCCGTGATGGACGAACCCGGCGCAGTTGAACAGAACGTCGACGGTCCCGACCTCGGCCGCCGCGGCCTTCACCGCCTCCAGGTCCAGCACGTTCAGCTTGCGGCCGGTGATCCCGTCGATGGCGCCGAGTTCGGCCAGGGCCGCGTCATTGATGTCGGTGGCGATGACGGAGGCACCCTCGCGCGCGAAAGCCTCGGCGCAGGCGCGCCCGATGCCCTGTCCCGCCGCGGTGATGAGCGCGGTCTTGCCGCTGAGCCGGCCTGCCATGGTGGTGTCCTCCCGAGGTTTCTTTTCGCTGCCGGCAGTTAGCCCGGCGCGCGGGACGAGGGCAAGGGGCCACGGACCGGCGGGACCGAGGTGGCTGCCGAGACGCGGGGGCACCGGCGGCTTGGTCCTGTAGCGAATTCAGGACGGCAGGACATCTCCGTCATCCTGACGCACGTCAGGATCAGGCCCCCGGCCCATCCGGGTATCCCTCGGGCCAGAGATCGTTCCAGTTCGGGTTCTGCTCCTCGATCAGCTCGATCTTCCACGCCCGCCGCCAAGCCTTGAGCTGCTTCTCGCGGCGGATGGCGTCGTCGATGCGCCTATAGGATTCGCTGTGGACCAGACGGTGAAGACGGTACCGGCGCACGAAGGTCGAGCCCTCGCCGCGGCGGTGCTGGAGAATCCGCACGGCAGGGTTCGCCGTCACGCCGATGTAGATCGTGCCGTGTTTGCGATTGGCGAGAATGTAGACAGTCGGCTGCATGCCGCGGCCACGGGAGGCCTAGACGGTGTTCGCCGCAGCGCGGAGGCTTGATCCTGACGTACGTCAGGATGACGGGGAAATTGTTACGTTCTCCCGTCGTCCTGAACTCGCTTCAGGACCGAGCAGCCGACCTCACCGCCGCACCCCGTCCCAGCGGCCGGACTCACGTCACAACGGATCGGAGCGCAGATGACGAGCCGCGGCCTGATCCTGACGTACGTCAGAATGACGGGGAAATTGTTACGTTCTCCCGTCGTCCTGAACTCGCTTCAGGACCAAGCAGCCGACATCACCGCCGCTCCCTCTCCAGGCGCCGGCACGAGCCGCGGCTTGATCCCGACGTACATCAGGATGACGGGAGAAATGACGCTCCCTATCGCTCCACCGCCGGCTTGCGCATCACGGTGACGTCCGGCACCGCGCCGTCGACTTTGGCGATCTCCACCAGGGTCGAGTGCGCCGTCGGGCCCTGGCCGAGGCTGGAGGTGCCACGGTCGCGGGTGAGGACGTTCGGGTTGCCGTGAACCTCGAGCCCGCCCGGGGTCTGCGGGTCATACCAGGCGCCGGTGGAGAGCTGGATCACCCCCGGCATGACGTGGTCGGCGACGATGGCGCCGGCCAGGCACGCACCGCGCTCGTTCCAGACGCGCACGATATCGCCGGAGGCGATGCCCCGCGCCGCCGCGTCGTCCGGGTGGATCGTCACGGGCTCGCGCCCGGCCACCTTGGAGCCCTGGCTCACCTGGCCGCAGTCGAGCTGGCTGTGCAGCCGGGTGCGCGGCTGGTTCGACATCAGGTGCAGCGGGAAGTCCGCCGCCTTCTCGCCACCCAGCCACTCGTCCGGCTCGCGCCAGACCGGATGGCCGGGGCAGTCGTCGTAGCCGAAGCCGTCGATGGTCTCGGAGAAGATCTCGATCTTGCCGGAAGGCGTCTTCAGCCGGTTGGCGTCGGGATCGGCGCGGAACGCTTCCAGCATCACCATCGGCTTCTCGGGATCGGGCAGTTCGACATGCTCCTGCTCCCAGAACGTCTCGAAGTCGGGCAGCTCGAACCCGGCCTCCGCCGCGCGCTGGCGCGACTGCTCCCAGAGGTGGCGGATCCAGTCCATCTCGTCGCGGCCCTCGGTGTACCGCTCCGCGAAGCCGAGCCGCTCGGCGAGACCGGTGAAGATCTCGTAGTCGGGCCGGCTCTCCGCGACCCGCGGGATCGCCTGCTTCATCGCGGAGGACAGCGGCTCCCAATGGGTGATGGAAAGGTCGTTACGCTCCAGCGCCGTCGTCGACGGGAAGACGATGTCGGCGTGGCGCGCCATCGAGGTCCAGAAGATCTCGTTGACGATGATCGTATCCGGCTTTCGGAAGGCCCGGACGAGCTGGTTGATATCCTGGTGGTGGTGGAACGGGTTGCCGCCCGCCCAGTAGACCAGCTTGATGTCCGGATAGACCCGGCGCTCGCCGTTGAAGTCGTACTCGGCGCCCGGATTGAGCAGCATGTCGGACACCCGCGCGACCGGAATGAAGTCCTTCACGCCGTTGATGCCCTGGGGCACCGACGGCCAATGGAACGGCCGCACCGGATTGCCGATGCCGTTCTCAGAGCTGTAACCGATGCCGAACCCGCCGCCCGGCAAGCCGATCTGGCCCAGCATCGCCGCCAGAACGACGGTCATCCAGATCGGCTGTTCGCCGTATTCGGCCCGCTGCATCGACCAGGTGGCGTTGATCATCGTCCGCTTGGACGCCATGCGCCGGGCGAGATCGCGGATCGTGTCGGCCTCGACGCCGCTGATCGCCGCCGCCCAGTCGGCGGTCTTCGGCTGGCCGTCGGTCTCGCCGCGCAGATAGGCCTCGAACGGCGCGAAGCCGGTGGTGTAGCGATCCAGAAACGCCTTGTCGTGCAGGCCTTCCGACAGCAGCGTGTGGGCCAGCGCCAGCATGATCGACACGTCGGAGCCGGGGCGAGGCGCGATCCACTCGCCGCCCAGATCCGGCGGCAGGTCCGAGCGGATCGGGCTCAGATAGACCAGTTCGCAGCCGGCATCGGCACAGTCGCGCAGCCCGTGGTAGCAGGTGTGGCGACCGACGCCGCCGGAGGTCACCTGGGCGTTCTTGACCGGCATGCCGCCGAACATCACCAGCAGCTCGCAATGCTCGGCGAGCACCGGCCAGGTGGTGTGGGTGTCCAGGACTTCGCGGAACGGCCCCACGATATGCGGCACGATCGTCTCCGCCGCCGCGTAGGAATAGGTGCCGCGGTGGGAGACGTAACCGCCGAACTGGTTGAAGAATCGGTGGATATGCGAGTTGGCGTGGTGGAAGCGCCCGGCGCTGGCCCAGCCATAGGACCCCGCGTACATGGCGCCGTTGCCGTGCTCGGCCTTGACCCGCGCGAGCTCCTCCGACGCCATGTCCAGCGCCTCGTCCCAGGGCACGGCGACGAAAGCCTCCGAGCCGCGCCCCGCCGGATCGCTGCGGTGGCGGTTCTCGAGCCAGCCCTTGCGGATGTGCGGGCGGCCGACCCGCGTCTCGTGGGTGACCGCGTCGACGATGCCCGGACCGATGATCGCGGGTGCCGGATCCTTGTCGTAGTCATGCACGGCGATCAGTCGGTCGCCCTCGACTTCGGCGAAATAGGTGCCCCAGTGGGTCGCGGTCGGAATCAGAGTGCGCTTGATCGCGGTGCTCATGTCAGTCGTCCTTTCGCGGCGGCCTTTCCGGGAGGCCCGGCGGCGGTATCAGGCGAGCGCGGCGTCGATCACCGCCGCCTGCTCCGCCCTGTGCCATACGCCCCAGCCGACGGCGGGGGACGGTGCGGCGTCTCGTCCCACATAGGTGGCATGGGCTCCGGGCGCGCGCAAGCCGGCGAGGATACGGGCCAGATAGGGGGCGAGATGGCGCCACGCCCCCATGTTCTCCGGCTCCTCCTGGGCCCAGACGACCTCGGCCCCGGGGTGGCGCTGGAGGATGGCGGCGATCTCGGCTTCCGGCACCGGATAGAGCTCCTCGACACGGACCAGGGCGACGTCGCCGATCCCGCGCTCGCGGCGGGCGGCGGTCAACTCGAAGGAGAGCTTGCCGGAGGTCAGCACGACACGGCGGGCATCGGCCGGAACGTCGGCATCGTCGATCACCGGCCGGAAGCGGGTGTTGGCGCCAAACTCGCTCAGCCTGGACACCGCTTCGCCGTGGCGCAGGCCGGATTTCGCGGTGAGCATCACCAGCGGCCGGCGCCAGGGCGCCAGAAGCTGGCGGCGCAGGGCATGGAACAGGTTGGCCGGCGACCCGCAGGCCATGACCGAGAGGTTGTTGCGTGCCGCCATCTGCAGGAACCGCTCGGGCCGGGCCGAGGAATGTTCGGGGCCACCCCCTTCCAGGCCGTGCGGCAGCATCAGGACGAGACCGGACTGCCGCAGCCACTTATCATCGCCGGCGACCAGGAACTGATCGATCACAGCCTGGGCGCCATTGGCGAAATCGCCGAACTGCGCCTCCCAGCAGACCAAGGTGTCCGGGTCGTCGATCGACACGCCGTACTCGAAGGCCATGCAGGCCTCCTCGGTGAGCGGGCTGTCGGCGACGGTCAGATGGTCCGGCGTGGCGGCCAGCGCCGCCAGCGGCGTGTGCTCGTCGCCGGTCTTCTGGTCGAAGACGACGGCGTGGCGCTGGGAGAAGGTGCCGCGCCGGCTGTCCTGTCCGGTGAGCCGGACCGCCCGGCCCTCCTCCAGCAGCGAGGCGAAGGCCAGGGCCTCGGCGGTCGCGAAGGTCACCGCGTCGTCCAGACTGTCCAGCCGGTCGCGCCACTGCCGGGCGATCTTGGCGTTGAGCGCGAAACCATCGGGAACCGCCACGCTCGCCTCGGCAAGCCGCCGCAGCCGGGCGACACCAACGCCGGTCGCCGGCCCGTCACCCTCGCCGCGCGGCGCCAGCGACGACCAGCGACCCTGCAGTCGGTCGGCGGCGTTCGGCTTGTAGGTCTTCGCGGCGTCGAAGGCCCTGTCCAGGGCCGACCAGTGCCGCTCCGCCAGGGCGGCGGCCTCCGTCTCGGCGATCACACCATCGGCGATGCAGGCGGCGGCGTACCGCTGGGGGGCGGCCTCGGTCTCGGCGATCCGCGTGTAGCGGACCGGCTCGGTGAACATCGGCTCTTCCAGCTCGTTGTGGCCGCGGCGGCGGAAGCCGACGATATCGACCAGGATGTCCCGCCCGAACCGCTGCCGGTAGGCGAGCGCGATCCGTCCGGCGCGGGCGCAGGCGTCGACATCTTCCGCAGAGACATGGATCACCGGTGCGCCGATCGCCTTGGCGACATCGCTCGGGTGGCGGGAGGAGCGGCCGTGCTCGGGCTTCACCGTGAAGGCGAGCTGGTTGTTCACCAGCACATGCACCGATCCGCCGACCCCATAGGCCGGCAGGGCCGCGAGCTGCAGCATTTCGGCGATCACGCCCTGTCCGGCGAACGCGCCGTCGGTGTGGACCAGCAGCGGCAGGACCTTCGCCTCGGGTGCGGCATCCCCGTCGCGACGGCGCAGATCCAGCGTCGCCCGGGTCTTGCCCAGCGTGACCGCCGAGACGATCTCCACGTGGCTCGGGTTGGACGGCATGGTCAGCCGGATGCGGTGCTCCGTTCCGTCGGGCCCGGCGAAGCCGCGCTCGCCGGAGAACCCCAGATGGTAGGGCACGTCCGACGACGCCTCGACGCCGTCCGGCACCTGCGGCGTGCCGAGAAGCTCCGAGAAGGCGGCGGTCAACGGCTTGCCGACCAGACGGGTGATCAGCGTCAGGCGTCCGCGGTGCATCGGGGCGATGACCGCCTTGTCCATGCCCACGCGGGCGGCGTCGCCGACGATCGCCTCCAGCAGGACGATCAGCGCCTCCAATCCCTCGATGCCGAACCGCTTGTTGGTCGGCAGGCGCTTGTTCATGAAGGCTTCCATGGCGTCGGCCGCCAGCATCGCGTCGAGCCGGTCGCGCCGATCCGCCGCCGACGGCTGCGCGAACAGGCCCTCCTCGACGGCACCGACCAGCCAGTCGCGCGCCTCCGGATCCTCCAGATGCATGACCTCGGCGGTGAAGCATCCGCCCCAGGCGGCGCGCAGCCGGGCCCCCAGCGCACGCGGCGTTGTGCCGCCGACCGGCCGGTCCAGATCGGTCTCCTCCAGCCCATGGGCGAGCGGCGACAGCTCCGGGTGACCCGGCGGGGTGCGCAGATCCAGCGGGTCCAGGGCCGAGGCGAGGTGGCCGTGGGTCCGCCAGGCGGTCGTCAGACGCTCGCAGGCCACGGCCAGCCGGCCGTCGCCGCCGTCCGCACCCGACGGCGTATCGCGCGGCGCCGTCCTGTCCGCATAGGGTGCGAAGACCGCCCAGAGCGACGGGTCGACCGAGAGCGGGTCCTTCAGGAAACGGGCGTAGAGGTCGTCGAGATAGCCGGCGCCGGCGGAGGGAAGCGGATGCATGACGGTCCGAGAGGCTCGCTCGAAAGGAAATGGAGGATTGTATGCAGATGCATACCGCCATCTTTACAGACCGGAGTCGAGACGCCTAGCCTCCGGAATCCCTTGGCAAAACGGATCCGACATCCCATGGATGAACACTGGAGCGTGGCGGCCCACCGTCACTTGAAAACAGCCGGCATCCGCCAGATCGGCTACGTGCCCGACGGCGGCCTGCGCCTGCTGATCGAACGCTGTCTCGCCGACAACGAGATTGAGACGGTGATGTGCGCCACCGAGGAGGAGGCCGTCGGCCTCGCCGCCGGTGCGTGGCTCGGCGGCCAGAAGTCGGCGGTGCTGATGCAATCGAGCGGCGTGGGCAACACGATCAACGCAATCGCCTCCCTGATCTCCTCGGCCAACTTTCCGTTCTTCGCCATCGTCACGATGCGCGGGCAGTGGGGCGAGGGGAATCCGTGGCAGGTGCCGATGGGACAGGCCGTGGTGCCCTCCCTGGAGGCGGTGGGTGTGACCACGTTCCTGGCGGAAAGCCCTGAGGCGGTGGACATGATGATCGAATCCGGCCTGCGCATGGCCTATTCGACCGACACCCCGGTCGCCGTCCTGGTGGCCCAGAAGGTGATCGGCTCCAAGGTCTGGACCGCGGCAAAGGCGGTGAACCAATGAGCGCAATAACCCTGCATCGCCGGGAGGTGCTCGCCACCGCGCTGAGCGAGCGCGGCGACACCCTGTTCGTGTCCGGTCTCGGCTCGACGACCTGGGACCTGGCGTCCTTCGGCGACCGGCCGGAGAACTTCTATCTCTGGGGCGCCATGGGCAACGCGTCGATGATCGGCCTGGGGATCGCGCTGGCACAGCCGGAGCGACGGGTCGTGGTCCTGACCGGCGACGGCGAGATGCTCATGGGCATGACCAGCTTCTCGACGATCGGCGCCAAACGCCCGTCCAACCTGGCGATCTGCGTCATCGACAACGAGACCTATACCGAGACGGGCCGCCAACCGACCGCGACCGGCCGGGGCACAGACCTCGCCGCCGTCGCCGGAGCCTGCGGCTTCGCGCGCACCGAGACGATCCGCGCGGAGGCGGAGGTGGCAGGCCTGGCCCAGCTTCTGTTCCGAGAACCGGGTCCGGTCTGCGCCGTGGTCAAGGTCGTCGACGAGGACCTGCCCATGTCCGTCCCGCCGCGCGACGGCGGCTACCTGAAGACCCGGTTCCGCATCGGCCTCCTGGGGGAGGAGACGGCGATGCAGCCCTAGGCAAAAGGTGACCTATGACCTTCACCTGGAACACGCCGGAAGAGGATCGCGTAGCGATCGAGACCTGGTTCGCCGCCTGGAGCGAACAGGTCGCCGCCGTCGACTTCGCCCCCGCCCTGGACCTTTTTGAGGACAACATCGCCAGTTTCGGGACCCATATGGACGTGGTCGAGGGGTTAGACCGGCTTGCCGACAATCAGTGGCGGAACGTGTGGCCGACCATCGAGGACTTCCGCTGGAACCTCGACACCCTGAAGGTGGGCGTGTCGCCGGACCGGCTGTTCGCCCTCGGCGTCATCACCTTCTCCTCTACCGGTATCGCGGAGGACGGCGGCCGCTTCGACCGGCCCGGCCGTGGAACGGTGGCGTTCGCTCGACCCACCGTGGACGCCGCCTGGAAGGGCGTCCACACGCACGTCTCCCTCAACCCCGGCACCCCGCAGAAGAGCCACGGCAGGCGCCCGGCGAAGCGCTGAGACGCGGTTTTAAGGTCGTTTCCTTAGCCGCGTTTCTCGGAGATCATCACCATGAACGGAATCGCACCGTCGTGCCGGCCGATATGAACGATCATCTGGCCCATGGCTGTCACCACCCGGTGCTCCAGGTTCTTGAAAGCGCCGTTGATCTCGAAGTCGATCACGTCCTTGGGGAAGATCTCGGAATCGACATACTCGGCGAAGAGCTTGACGATCTGGACCGGCGTCCGGCTCTCGAACACGTCCGCCGGCGCCTCGAAATCGTAGGAGCCTTCCGCGTCCCGACGGGCACTCATCATCGTTGCCGTCAGCGTGATGGTCTCCGACACCTCGGCCTCCCTTGATCCTGGACTGGCCGATTTTTTACCACAGGCACATGACGGTTTAACAACGCCGGCGGCAGATCAGCCGTTCCAGGGCAGGGCCGCGTCCGTCTCGGCGATCAGCCACGTGCCGCCGAGCACGCCGGACAGGGGCAGGACGCTGACGCCCGGCCAGCGGGTGTCCTTCGGCGCGAAGCCGCGTCCCTCGAGGAACCGCCGCGTCGCCGCCAGGTCGTCGCACAGCAGCGCATAGCCGGCGACGCCGGGCGCGGGCGGCACCACGCCTCCGGGCAGCAGGGCGCCCGCACGCTCCGGTGTCGCGAGCAGGATGCCGCCCCGGGCCAGCGGGAAGCGGATCAAGTCGTCGTCGAGCCGCACGGGCGACACCTCGGTGAAACGCGCGTAGCGGTCCTCTGCTTCGGCCAGATCCTCCGGCACGATGATCACATCCCGCAGCGCCACGATCCCATTCTCGTGCCGCATCCAGGCTTCCTGCCAGACTAGGTCTTCGGTGTGGTGGGTGAGCACCTGCACGCGGCCCTCGGGCATGTCGGTCGCCGGATTCTTCACCACCGTGAAGGCGGCCTCGGCAGCACCCGTCTCCCGGCCGTCCTCGGTCAGCAGCGGCACCGGGCGCTTCAGCGGGGTCGGCTCTTGCGGGTGGAACCCCGCCGCCGCCTGACGCTCCCGCCGGGAGATGACCTCGTGATCGGTCATCGCGACGATGTGCACACCGGTGTAGCGGTCGAGCTGACCCTGGGTCCGCGCGCCGGTCGGCGTCGAGGCGTCCGTCACGGTCAGGACCTCGAGATAGCCCTCGCGGAGCATGACGCAGCGGTTCGCCGTCCCCATCGGCTGGCGCTGCCCGGCCTCGTCGGTGAAGGCGTGCAGGACGTAGGGCGTCTGCACGAAGCCGAGCCGCGTCAGTTCGACATGCGCCGCGTCCATGTCCGGCACGAAATGACCGAGATGATCGAGAAACGTCTCCCCCGCAGCCGGGAGTTGCCGCCATACCGCCATGTTTCCGCCTCTTTTGGGGAGTGGGCTTCCAGAGTCGATAAGAGTCCGACATGATAGTGAAGATGGTCGGGGTTACCAGACGGCTCTTTCATGCCGGGGGCCCGACCGACAGGAGGATGCCATGAAGGATCGTCTCCGCCGTTGCCAGTGCCGCGCCGCCCTGACCGCCCGAGCCGCCCACGCCCATTTCTGCGACACGCTCGTCGTCGGCACGATGATGGCCGCCGCGGTCGCAAGCGCCGCCTGGCTCATGACCCGGCTCGCCGTCTGACCAGCACGCCGGCCGCCCAGCATGCCGACTGCCGCCCAAGCCGACTGAACCGATCGCCCCGGTCCGGCGTGCCATGCGTTGGGCTGGTCGATCGCTGCGGGCGGGGCGGTCGGGGGCGGCAGGTTCCGGCCGGCCCTTCCCTCGCACCGACCCTGACCGCAACCCTCGGATAGCCGCTATCGGCGCCGGCACCTATCGATCTCCAACCACAGACAGGAGATCGGACTATGTCGGTTATCGGACGTTTGCAGCTTGCCGGATGCGGCCTGCACGTGGCGGATCAGATCGCACTTGTGGGCGTGCCCGTCGTCGCCGCCCTGGCCTTCGACGCGTCTCCCAAGACCTTGGGTGTTCTCGTTGCCTGCCAGTCGCTGGCGCATCTGCTGGGCTCCCTGCCGTCCGGGCTGATCGTCGACCGTCGCGCGCCGCGACCGGTGGCGATCGGCGCCGTCGTCGTCGCCATGCTTGGCGCTGCCGGAGCCGCGGTGGGTGTCGCGACCGACACCATCGTCGCCTTCGGCGCCGGTGTGACCGCGGCCGGGTTCGGGCTGGTCCTGTTCACGCTCGCGGCGCTGTCCGTCCTGCCGAGGGCGGTTCCGGCCGAGGCCCTCGCCCAGGCAAACGCCCGCATAGAGCTTCCGCGCACGGCGGCCTCCTTCGCCGTTCCCCTCGCCCTAGGGTTCGTACTCAATAGGGATTCCGTCTGAGAGGGATCCGTGATTCAAGCTTCCCAACGTTAGGAGGCTTGTATGAAGGGTCTGTACTGGCTGAGCGATGCGGAGTGGGGCCGGATCGAGCCGTTGTTGCCGCG
>JAVKFT010000031.1:0-212797 GCA_040223655.1 Thalassobaculaceae bacterium
CGTCGAGCGCCTGTGGTGCCGCCTCAAGGACTGGCGACGCATCGCCACCAGATACGACAAGCTCGCTCGAAACTTCCTCAGCTCCGCACTCATCGCCGCTATCGTCACCTATTGGATCAATTGAGTCCGGACCCTAGCGGAACTTAGCGGTTTGACGGCTCCCCGCCACGCCTCCTACGCTTCCTCCCAACAAGAAATCCGCGCTCCATGGGAGGAGACGATGACCGCCAGCGACCGCACAGACGTCACCCGCACGCTCGGCGATTTCGCCGCCGGGCTCAGCCTCGCCGACATTCCAGACGACGTGGCCGCCCGGGCCCGCACCTTGATCCTCGACACCGTCGGCATCGCCGTGCGCGCCCGCCACGAGGCGGAGTCGACCCCCTCGCTGATCGCAGCCGCCAGGGCGCTCGGCTACGCCCAGGGCTCGGCCCGCGTGATCGGCGACGGCGACGGCTGGACCCCGCCGGGAGCCGCCTGGCTGAACGGCGCGCTGGCCCACAGCCTGGATTTCGACGACACCCATGCCGGCGGATCGATCCACCCCTCCGCGCCGATCGTCCCGGCCGCCTTCGCCGCCGCCGAGATGTCCGGCTGCGACGGCGCCACCACCCTGGCCGCGATCGTCGCCGGCTACGAGGCACAGATCCGTCTGTCCCGGGCCCTGAACCCGACCGACCACTACAACCGGGGCTATCATCCGACGGCTACCTGCGGCGTCTTCGGCGCCGCCGCCGCCGCCGGACGCTGCCTCGGCCTGTCCGGAGAGCGCATCGCTGCCAGCTTCGGCATCGCCCTGAGCCAGGCCGCCGGCAGCCTGGAGTTTCTGGCCGAAGGCTCCTGGTCGAAGCTGTTCCAGGTCGGCTGGGCGGCGCAGAGCGGTCTCGTCGCCGCCCAACTCTCGGCCGAGGGGTTCAAGGCGCCGGCGCGCGGCATCGACGGCCGGCGCGGGTTCCTCGCCCTGTACGCCCCGAGCGCCACCCCGGCCACGGCGGCGGCCGGTCTCGGCAGCGTGTGGGAGACCCTCAACGTCGCGGTCAAACCCTATCCGTCGTGCCGCTACAGCCACGCGCCGATGGACGCGGTGATGAAACTGCGGGCCGCAAACGACATCAAGGCCGACGAGGTCACCGCCATCCGCATCGGCCTGCCGGCCAACGGCATGAACATCGTCGGCGACCCGATCGAGGCGAAGCAGAAGCCGGTCACCGTGGTCGACGGCCAGTTCTCCATGCCGTTCCTGGCCGCCGCCGCGCTGCGGATCGGCGGGTTCGGGTGGGACGACTACAAGACCCACCTGACCGACCGGGAGACATTGGACCTGACCGCCAAGGTCACCTGCCACCTGGACGACCGCTGCGACGCCGCCTTCCCGGCGAACATGGCGGGCACGGCATCGATCGAGACCGCGCGCGGCACGTTCGAGACCTTCGTCGAGGTGCCGAAGGGCGAGCCGGACAACTGGCCGAGCGACGCCGAGCACCGGGCCAAGTTCGACGCCCTTGTCGGCCCCTATCTGGCCCCGGAGCGGGCCTCGGCCCTGGCGGAGGCGATCCTGACCCTCGACCGCCAGACCGCCATCGCCGGCGTGCTCGACCTGTCCCGCCCGGCCCCGCAGGTGCTGCGCGCGGCGGGCGAGGAATGAGCGGACAGGGGGCAAGCGCGGGGAAGCACGGGGACGGCCGCTACTTCGAGGATTTCGCGGTGGGCGACGTATACGAGCACTGGCCCGGCCGCACCATCGGCGAGGCGGACAACACCTGGTTCACGCTGCTGACGATGAACACCCACCCGGTGCATTTCGACGTCGAGTACGCGGCCGGGACCGAATTCGGAAAGCCGCTGGTGAACTCCTGCCTGACGCTCTCCGTCGTCACCGGCATGACCGTGCGCGACACCTCCCAGCGGGCGATCGCCAATCTCGGCTGGACCGATATCCGGATGCCGGCCCCGGTCTTCGTCGGCGACACGCTCTACGCCAGCTCCGAGATCCTGGAGACGCGCGAGTCGAAGTCGCGCCCGCATCAGGGGATCGTCCGGTTCTCGACCACCGGCCGCAAGCAGGATGGCACCGTCGTGATGACCTACGAACGCACCATCCTGGTGCCGAAACGCCCGCGGGAGGGATGAGATGGCCGTGGCGGAAGACCGGAGCGCGCTTGCCGAGCAGGAAGCCCTGATCCTGGACGCGGTCGATCGGTTTCTGGAACGCGACGTGCGCCCCGTCGCCCACGACCTGGAGGCGCGGGACGAGTGGCCGGCCGAGATCGTCGAGAAAATGAAGGAGCTCGGCCTGTTCGGTGCCACCATCGGCGAGGAATACGGCGGGCTCGGACTGTCGGCGGCGACCTATTCGAAGATCGTCGAGCGGGTCTCGGCGGTCTGGATGTCGGTCTCCGGCATCTTCAACAGCCACCTGATCATGGCCCAGGCGGTCGAACGCGCCGGCACCGAGGAGCAAAAGCGCAAATGGCTGCCGAAATTCGCCTCTGGCGAACTGCGTGGCGGCATCGCGCTTACCGAGCCGGATGCCGGCACCGACCTTCAGGGCATCCGTACCAGCGCCCGCCGGGACGGCAACGGCTACCGCGTCAACGGCACCAAGACCTGGATCTCCAACTCGGTCCAGGGCCACGTCCTCGCTGTGCTGGTGAAGACCGATCCGGAGGCCGAGCCGCGCCACCGGGGCATGTCCCTGATGCTCATCGAGAAGGGCGACGGGGTCGCCGTCTCCAAGCTGGAGAAGCTCGGCTACAAGGGCATCGACTCCGGGGAGATCGTCTACGACGACTGCTTCGTGCCGGCCGACAACCTGATCGGCGGCGCGGAGGGGCGGGGTTTGCAGCAGATCCTGGGCGGGCTGGAGCTGGGCCGGATCAACGTGGCGGCGCGGGGCGTCGGCATCGCCCGCGCCTGCCTGGAAGAAAGCGTGCGCTACGCCCAGCAGCGCAAGACCTTCGGCAAGCCGATCGCCGACCACCAGGCGATCCAGTTCAAGCTGGCCGACATGGCGACCCAGGCCGAAGCCGCCCGGCTGCTGGTCGAACAGGCAGCGCAGACCTACGACCGGGGCGCGCGTTGCGACCTTGAAGCCGGCATGGCCAAGCTGTTCGCCACGGAAGCGGCGGTCCACAACTCCCTGGAAGCCATGCGGCTCCACGGCGCCTACGGCTATTCCAAGGAGTTCAACATCGAGCGCTACTACCGCGACGCCCCGCTGCTCGCGATCGGCGAGGGCACGAACGAGTTGCAGCGGATCATCATCGCCAAGCAGCTCGTCGCCCGGAACCCGGCCTGAGCCGGGCCACCGTGGGAAGATCCTGACGTGCGTCAGGATGACGGGGGAAGTGAAGGCGAGTCGCTGAATGTGAACCGGGTGCAGGCGGGCGTTACCTTTTTTCCGTCGTCCTGACGCACGTCAGGACCAACGCTCAGTCGCCGCCGCCCCGCCTACAGCAGCAGCGACACCCGCCGGGCCACCTCGACGGCGAGGACCGCGACGCTGACCACGGCCCCGACCACCGGCAGCCAGACCGGCAGGTTCGGCGCCGCCGACGGCGGCGGGCCGCGATGCTTCAGGCGCCAGAGCGACAGGTTGCACAGCGCGAACACCGCCAGCGTGACCATGGAGGTCGTGCCGGCGAGGGTTGCGATGGGAAAGAGCAGGGCGAGCAGCAGAATGACCCCGACCACGACGGCCGTTGCCGCCACCGGCGTGTGGGTGACGGGATTGACCTTCCGGAACAGGTCGGCGCCGAGATAGGCCGGCAGCGAGCCCTGGCGCGACAGGCCGAACAGCACCCGCGACGCCATGACCATCTGCACCAGAACGCCGTTCACCGTCGCCAGCACGGCGATCGCGCCCATGATGCGCGGATCGCCGCCCCCGGCCGCATAGACCAGCGCCAGCGGCGCCTCCGCCCCGGCCAGCTCCACCATCGGCAGCGCCATCAGGGCGACGACGGAGACGACGAGGTAGAGGCTGCCGGCGATGACCAGGGTGGCGACGATCGCCCGCGGCATGGTGCGCGCCGGGTCGACGACCTCCTCGGCGACGTTGACGATGTCCTCGAAGCCGATGAAGGCGTAGAAGGCGAGCACCGCGCCGGCGAAGACGCCCGCCACCGGGAACGGCGCCTCGGGGACCAGGATGTCGGCGAGCGGCAGGCCGCCCTGCCCTTCCGTCGTCGTCCCCGTGAAGATCACCAGGCCGAGACCGCCGATCTCCACCACGGTCAGAACGGCCGCCGCCAGGGTCGATTCCGCGATGCCCCACATGGCCAGCCCGCCCAGAACCAGGCACAGGGCGACGATGGCCGGCGCCGCAGGAACATCGATCAGGGTGCGCAAGTACCCGACCCCGCCGACCACGACGCTGGCCGCCGAGATCACACCGGCCGTCGCGACCATCAGTCCGACCAGGAGCGACAGCCGGTCTGAGCCAAAGGCCTCGCGTACGAAAAGCGCCTCGCCCGCGCTCTTCGGCATGCGCGCCGAAAGTTCGGTGAAGGACAGCGCCGTCAGCCCGGCGAGGACGGCGGCGAGGAGAAAGGAGAGGGGCGTCCAGGCGCCGGCCCGCAGCGCCACCTCGCCGATCAGGACATAGATGCCGGCGCCGATGGTCGTACCCACCCCGTACAGCGTCAGCAGTCCGGGCCCGAGACGGCGGGCAAGCTGGTTCTCGATGGTCATGGCAGAAGCCTAGCCCACGGCCGGCGTTCCGCCTTGCGCCAGATCAATTGCCGGGCGGCGACGCGGTCCCATCCGGTAGCGCGAAACGGATGACCCCCTTCGCCGTGCGGATATCGGCCGGCTTGCCCTTCCGCAAGACCTGGATCTCGCCCCGATCCTGCAGGTCTGCCGCCGCCGCCCGAACCGATCGCAGGAGCGGTCGCCAGGTCGGGGTGTCGTGCGGATCGCCGCCGGCGGCCCGGGCCACCTCGTCGGGACTGACCGACCGGCCGGCCCCTACCGCGCCGCATCGCTCCACGATAAGCGCCTGAAGCCGCTCGACTGTTGCCTGGGGAGTATCTGTCGCCATATAGCCAGCATAGTCCGACAGGCGGGGAGGACCAGAGAAATGCTGGGTACGATCGACGCGGTGATCATCGGCGTCCTCGCCTTCACCGGCGGACACTTCCTGCTTGCCTCCGCGCCGATCCGGGACCGGGTTGTCGAGGCCATCGGCGAGGAGAAGTTCCGAGGCCTCTACGCCCTCGTAATGCTGGGCGCGCTCGTCTGGCTGATCCTCGCCTACCGTCAGGCGCCCTACGTGGAGGCCTGGACGCCGGCCCTGTGGACCGCGTGGATGCCGAACCTCCTGATGCCCTTCGCCTGCGTGCTTCTGGTCGCCGGCATCACCACCCGCAGCCCGACCTCGGTCGGCGGCGAGGCGATCCTGGCGGAGCCGACGACCTTCAAGGGCATTCTGACCGTGACCCGCCACCCGTTCCTCTGGGGCACGGGGCTGTGGGCGCTCGGCCACCTGTCGACCAACGGCGATCTCGCGTCTGTCCTGCTGTTTGGCGGCATCGCGGTGCTCTCCTTCGCCGGCATGCCGGCCCTCGACGCCAAGATCCGCCGCAAGGTCGACAGCGCCTGGGGCCCGGTGGCGATGACCACGTCCGTCGTTCCGTTCATGGCCGTGGTCCAGGGCCGCACCCGGCTCGACCTCGCCGGGATCGGCTGGTGGCGCCTGGGGCTCGGCCTGCTGCTCTGGGTCCTTCTCTACGGCGCGCATCCGTTCTACGCCGGCGTCTGGCCGCACCCGGCCTGAGCGGCGCCCTCAGGTCGTTCCAAGCCGTCTCGTCAGTCGGTTCGCCCACCTGCTACCCTCGGGCACCTTCCACCGGCAGAGGCCGCCCGACATGTCCTCCTCCCCCCTCGCTCCGCCGATCTTCGACGGCCACAACGACGTCCTGCTGCGCCTGCACCGAAAGGACGCGAGCGACGCCGCCACCCAGTTCGTCGAGGGCGACGGCCGGGGCCATCTCGATCTGCCGCGCATGATCAAGGGTGGGTTCGGCGGCGGGTTCTTCGCCGTCTTCGTTCCATCCCCCAAGGATCCGAACGCCGGCGGCTTCATGGACAGCATGCAGGGCGACAGCTACGACCTGCCGCTGCCGGCGGAACTCGACATCTCCTACGCCCAGCCGATCGCGCTGGAGATGATGGGGCTGCTGTTCCAGATCGAGAAGGAGAGCGACGGCGCCTTCACCGTCTGCCGCACCGCCGCCGATATCCGCGCCGCCCTGGAGCGCGGGTCGGTCGCCGCGATCCTGCATATCGAGGGGGCGGAGGCCATCGATCCGGAGTTCCGCTCGCTGGAGGTTCTCTACCAGGCGGGCCTGCGCTCCATCGGCCCGGTGTGGAGCCGGCCGACCGCCTTCGCCCATGGGGTGCCGTTCAGGTTCCCGGGCACCCCCGACACCGGCCCGGGCCTGACTGATCTCGGCAAGGAACTGATCCGGCGCTGCAACGACATGCGGGTGATGGTCGACCTCTCGCACCTGAACGAGGCCGGGTTCTGGGACGTGGCGGAGATCAGCGACGCGCCGCTGGTCGCCACCCATTCCAACGCCCACACGCTGAGCGCCAGCACCCGGAACCTGACCGACAGGCAGCTCGCCGCGGTGAAGGAGACCGGCGGCATGGTCGGCATCAACTTCGCCACCTGCTTCCTGCGGGCCGACGGCCAGATGAACGCCCAGACCGGGCTCGACGTGATGATGCGCCACCTCGACCACCTGATCGAGCATGCGGGCGAGGATTGCGTCGGCTTCGGCTCCGACTTCGACGGCGCGACGATCCCGGGCGATATCGGCGACGTCGCCGGCCTGCCGGTGCTGCGCCAGGCGATGCGCGACCACGGCGTCGACGACGCGCTCATGGAGAAGCTGTGCTGGGGCAACTGGGTGCGCGTGCTGGAGCGCACCTGGGGGGCGTGATCGCCTTCCTCCACTCCCAAGCCCGTCATCACGGCGGACTCCGGGCGCGACCCGGAGACCGGCCGGGACCCCGAGACCTCCAGGACCTGGGGCGCGCCGGCGGCCGCTCCTCCCCTCCGCGCACTCCCCGGACCCGTTCCGGGGCCAATGGATGGGCCGGGCGCCAAATGCGTCGGTTCAGGAGCGGCGTCGGGGTAGGCCCCGGAACGGGTCCGGGGAGTGCGGGAGAGCTTCAGGCGCGCAGAGGCCCCTACTCCACGTAGATCATCTTCTTCGTCATGCCGCCGTCGATCACCAGGTTCTGCCCCGTGACGAAGCCCGCCCGGTCGTCCAGCAGGTAGAGCACCGCCTCGGCGATGTCCTCGGGGCGGCCGATGCGGCCGACCAGGTGCTGGTCGCGGTCGGCGGCGCTGTGGTCGGGGTCGCGGCGCGCGGACGCCTTCTGCCAGGGTCCGGTCTCGATCCAGCCGGGCGAGATCGCGTTGACCCGGATCGGCGGATGGTCCCGGTCGGCGCGGGTGCCGAGCGACATGGCGAGCGCGTGGGTCACCGCGACCACCCCGCCCTTGGCGGCGGCATAGGCCTCGGTATCGGGCTCGCTCATCAAGGCGCGCGAGGAGGCGATGTTCACGATCGATCCGCCGGCCGCCCGCAGGTGCTCCGCCCCGTGCTTGGCGCTCGCCAGGATGCTGACCAGGCTCACGTCGAGCACGCGGCGCACATCCGCCAGGTCCAGGGTCTCGACCGGGCCGTTGGCGTTGATCCCGGCGTTGTTGACGATGGCGTCGAGCCGGCCGAAGCGGGCGACCGTGCGGCGGATCGCATCCACCACCACGTCCTCGTCGCCGACATCCCCGACGACCGTCAGAACCGGCTCGGGCAGCTCGGCCAGGGCGTCGCCGTCGGTATCCACCGCCGCGACCCGCCAGCCCGCGCGGGACAGGGCCTCGACAATCGCCCGGCCGATGCCCTGGGCGCCGGCGGTGACGAGGGCGGCCCTGTCCGCGGTCACGGGATCAGCCCTGCAGCATCTTCTTCAGGCGCAGGCGCAGGGCGTTGAGCTTGATGAAGCCCTGGGCGTCCTTGTGGTCGTAGTCGGCGACAGCGCTCTCCTCGAAGGTCACCCAGTCGGCGGAGAACAGGCTCTTCTCCGCCTTGCGCCCGACGACCATGGCGTTGCCCTTGTACAGCTTCAGGGTCACCGTACCGGTCACGTCCTTCTGGCTGAAATCGATGGCAGCCTGCAGCATCTCGCGCTCGGGCGCGAACCAGAAGCCGTTGTAGATCAGCTTGGCGTAGCGCGGCATCAGTTCGTCCTTGAGATGGCCCATCTCGCGGTCGAGGGTCAGGCTCTCCATCGCCCGGTGCGCCGTCAGCATGATGGTGCCGCCCGGGGTCTCGTAGAGGCCGCGGTTCTTCATGCCGACGAAGCGATTCTCCACCAGGTCGAGGCGGCCGATGCCGTTGGCGCGGCCGAGCTCGTTCAGCTTGGTGAGGATGGTGGCCGGGCTCAGCTTCTGGCCGTCGATGGAGACGGGGTCGCCCTTCTCGAAGCCGATCTCCACGAAGGTCGGGGTGTCCGGCGCCTCTTCCGGGGCGATGGTGTTGGACCAGATGTAGTCGGCCGCCTGCACCGCCGGATCCTCCAGAACCTTACCCTCGGAGGAGACGTGCAGCATGTTCGCGTCGACCGAGAACGGCGCCTCGCCCCGCTTGTCCTTCGGCACCGGGATCTGATGCTTCTCGGCGTAATCGATCAGGGCCGTGCGCGACCCGAGATCCCACTCCCGCCACGGCGCGATGATCTTGATGTCGGGCTTCAGCGCGTAATAGCTGAGCTCGAAGCGGACCTGGTCGTTGCCCTTGCCGGTGGCGCCATGGGAGACGGCGTCGGCGCCGGTCTCGTTGGCGATCTCGATCTGGCGCTTGGCGATCAGCGGCCTGGCGATCGAGGTGCCCAGCAGGTAGGTCCCCTCGTAGACGGTGTTGGCGCGGAACATCGGGAAGACGAAGTCGCGCACGAACTCCTCGCGGAGATCCTCGATGTAGATCTCCTTGATGCCCATCAGCCTGGCCTTCTCGCGGGCCGGCTCGATGTCCTCGCCCTGGCCGAGATCGGCGGTGAAGGTCACGACCTCGCATCGGTAGGTGTCCTGGAGCCAGCGCAGGATGATGGAGGTGTCCAGGCCACCGGAATAGGCGAGGACGACTTTCTTCACGGACTGGGTATCGGACATCGGCTTGCTGGGCTCCCTTTCGCCGCGCGGCGCTTCCGGTCCGGCCGGACCGCGGAGAAGCGCGACGCATTACGCGCGGCGTTGTATGGGAGCCGCACGCCGTCGGCAAGGGGAGTCGGTGCCCGGCGGCTCAGCCGCGGGGGAGTCGGATCCGCACGCAGGTTCCGGCGCCAAGCGCGCTCTCGACCGACAGGGTGCCGCCATGCAGCTCGACGAGGGCGTTGCTGAGCGGCAGACCGAGACCGGCGCCCTGGCTCTGGTGCGCCTCCGGGGTATGGGCCTGTTCGAAGGGCCGCAGCAGCCGGGGAATCTCCTCGGGGTCGATACCCTGCCCGCTGTCGCGCACGACGAGCTCGACGGCATCGTCCTCCTCAAAGCAGTCGAGGAAGATGGAGCCGGCCTCCGGTGTGAACTTGATGGCGTTCGCCAGCAGATTGATCAGAACCTGTTTGATGGCGCGCGGATCGAGCCGAAGCTGAAGGTCCGGGTCGATCCGGGCCACTGAGAGGTGGAGTTGGCCCTCGGTAGCGCGGCCGCGAACCATCCGAACCGACCGGTCCACGACCTCGGCAAGACGAACCTCCTCCTTCATGAGGCTGTACTTGCCGGCCTCGACCTTGGCCATGTCGAGGATGTCGTTGATCAGGCTCAACAGGTGCCGCCCGCTGGAATGAATGTCCTCGGCGTATTCCCGATAGCGCGGAACGCCCAGGGGGCCGAAGGACTCGAGGGTCAGAACCTCGGAAAATCCCAGAATGGCGTTGAGCGGCGTGCGGAGCTCGTGGCTCATATTGGCCAGGAAGCGGGACTTGGTGCGGCTCGCGGTCTCCGCGCGCTCCTTCTCCACTCGGAGCTGGCGGGTGACCGCCGCGAGGTCCGCCGCGTGACACTCCGCCTCCGCCCGGGCCGCGTCCAGCTCCTCCACACGGGCCCGCAGCACCGCCTCTTTCTGCTTGAGTTCGGTGATGGTGGCGCCGGTGATGATCGTCCAATCGTCCGGCGTCCGTATTTCGCTCATGAGCGATACGCTGCCGTCGTCGTACCAGCGCTCGAACTTCAGCTCCCGACGCCCCTCGTAATGCAGCGCGATCCGCTCCTCGCTAGAGACCGGACGGCCCTCGAACAGCGTCGCCGCATCGGAACGGGCCGCGTTGATCCGCGCACAGGCCTCGAACGTCATGCCGACCTGAAGCAGATCGTTGCCGACGACGTCGCCGTAGGCCTTGTTCCACACGACCAGGCGGCCGTCGGGATCGAACAGCGCCAACCGGATGTTGATCGCCTCGAGCGCCCGGTGCAGGACCTCTCGCTGGCGGATGATCTCCGTGACCTCGGAGCCGACGCTGACGATGCCGCCGTCCCGGGTCGAGCGCTCACGCATCGAAAAGGTCCGCCCGTCGGCCAGCGTCATCTCGAAGCTGTCGTCGGTCAGCGACAGCCGGGCTTCCTGACGCCAGCGGATGTAGTCGTCCTGGGCATCGCCCCGGAGCGGGCCGCCCTGGATCGACCGGTCGACAGCCTCCATGAGCTCCTCGAACCCGCGGCCGATCACCGGATCCACGCCCTGCAGCCCGAACACCTCGATCCACGCCTCGTTGCAGAGCACGAGACGGTCGTCGTCGCTGAACAGCGCGAAGGGGTCGGGACTGACGATGAAACTGTCCACGAGGCGGGACTCGGCGGTCGCCGCACGGCGCTCCGCCGCCTCCAGCCGGCGCGTGAGCTCCGCCTCCGGTCCGGCCTGATTCCAGGTCAGCAGAATGCCACCGGCGTGGAGCGCGAACCGGGCCCGGATCGCCGTCCCAGCCTGCCAACGAGGGTCGCCCTGGCGCAGGAAATCTCCCTCCTCCGGGCGGCCGGACCGCAGGACGGCGTCGGCGATGCGTCTCGGGTCGCGACCGAGCCGATCGCGCAGGAAGCTGCATAGGCTGACGCCCCGCCAGCTCTCGGGAGAGCGACCGAGGATAGTCGCCGCGCCCGGGGTCACGTCGCCCCCGATGAGGTCCGTTACGAGACCGGACGAGGCGCGAACCGGAACCAGGAGCATGCCGCCGAGAAAAGCGGAATCGATGATGTCGGCCGCGGCGCTCAGCATGCCGAACGCGTCCGTCATCGTATGATCGTGCCGCTCTAGTGGAACCGACATCCCGCTCCCCTTCGGACCGGGCGAAACCCGCCCGACGATCAGTCTGCACCGGGTGGCGTTAACATTCCCTCAACCCGCCCTGATTGCAGTTGTGGCTGCGGGCTACCAGGAAGGGGAAGGGGTACCGGGGGGCAGGAGGATGCGGACGACCGTCCCCCGGCCGACCTCGCTGTCGATGACGAGCGTGCCGCCATGCGCTTCCACCAGCGCCTTGGAGAGGGAGAGGCCGAGACCGGTCCCCTCCTGTCCGCCGCTGGTCATGCTGGACAACTGCTCGAACGGCTGAAGCAGGCGCTCGATATGATCCGCCGGGATGCCGACACCCGTGTCCTCGACCTCGAGGCGACAGCCGCCGTTCACGGCCGCGGCACGGATGGTGATCTCACCGCCGGCATCGGTAAAGCGAATGGCGTTGGCAAGGAGGTTGATCAGCACCTGCTTGATCGCGCGGCGATCGAAGACCGAGACCAGACCGGCGGGCGGCATGTCCACCGTCAGATTGAGGCCCGCCTCGGTGATCCGGCCCTTGACCATCCGCCGTACCTCCTGGACCAGATCGTCGACCGCGTTGGCCGTGAGAGTCGGCTCGTACTTGCCGGCCTCGATCTTGGCCATGTCCAGGACGTCGTTGATCAGGCTGAGCAGGTGATGGCCGCTGGCGTGGATATCGTCGGCGTAGTTCCTGTAGCGCTCGTGGCCGACCGGGCCGAAGGTCTGATTCTTGATGATCTCCGAGAAGCCGATGATCGCGTTCAGAGGCGTGCGGAGCTCATGGCTCATATTCGCGAGAAACTGCGACTTGCTTCGGTTCGCGGTCTCGGCGCGCTCCTTCTCGACCTGGAGTAGGTCCGCCATGGCGGTGGCGCGGGCGGCGTGATGCTCGGCCTCCCGGCGGGCCCGCCCGAGATCCTCCACGCGGTATTCCAGCGCGAGCTGATGGCCTTTCAGCGCCGTGATGTCGTGACCGATCAGGACCCGGCCGCCGTCGCGGGTGACGTCCTCCTGCACCCGCAGGGTCCGGCCGGTCTCCGCCACAAGCTCGAACTCGAACCGCCAGCCCGCCTCGGCGACGCGCTTGACCAGATCCTCGCCCTTCAGAAGCGCGCCGTTGCGGTCGCGCATAGTCACGCTCGCCTCGCCGATGGCGTGAGCGACATCCGAATAGTGGAGCCCCTCCGCTAGGTCGATCCCGGGGGCGAGATCAGCCATTCGGCTGTTCCAAACGCTCAACCGCCCGTCGGCATCGAACTGGGCGAAGGCCTGGCCGATAGCCTCGACCGCCTCTCCCATGCGCTGACGATTGCGTTCGGTCTCGCTGATATCCGACGACGCGAACAGGCGCTCGCCCATATCGGTTCCGTAGGAGCGCGAACGGATCCTGCGCCCGTCGTTCAGCGGCAGGACCGTCCCTTCCGTCATATCCTTCTGCCGCCTGTCGGACCAGTCGGCCCACCAGTCATCCCGGCTCCGGAAGCCCGCGGCCTCGTGGTCGATACTGGCAGACCCTTTCTGCCGGAGACCCTCGGCGTCGAGGCCCAGAACCTCGTCCACGGCTTCGAATCCCATGGCGTCCAGCCAGTTCCGGTTCGCCGCGGTGACGCGGCCGGTGCGGTCGTAGACCACGATCAGTTCAGGGCTGTTCTCCAGCAGTGCGCGAAAGCGGGCCTCGGCCAGTTCCGCGCGCTCCCTCAGAGCGGCCGGGCTGTCCGACGGCTCCGTCGCGGCCGGCGACAGGTACCAGCCGACATAGGACCCCATCGGGACGATCTTCACACTCGCCAGCCTCTTGCTTCCCTGGCGGTCGGTCACGGCGATGCCGGCCGTGCGTGCGGCCCCGTCGGCCAGCGCTTCGGCTGTGCGCGCCACCGCCGAGCGGCAGTCGCCGGCAAGGGCCGTCTCCACGGTCCGGCCGACCGGGTCGCTGTCCAGAAGGGCAAGGGCGGCGGAATTGGCAGCAACGCAGGAGAGCCCTCGGCCGATCGGCGCCAGCACGAGAACCGCCTGATCGAGAGGCGCGATCACCGCCTGGATCGCCGCCGTCCCTTCGTCCTGTTCATGAATAGCCGATGGCTCCACGGTTCTCTTCGTCTATCGGGAATTGATTGAAATCTTCCCTATTAGGATGGACCGGCGATCCCTAACAGCGTGTTAACGCCTTGCGCCCGACGTCACCGGACCTGGGCGTCACTCGTTCCGCAGCATCGGGGCCGGCCGCTGGCCGAGGGCCCGCCACGTCCCGACGAACCCGAAGGACACCGTGATCCCCATCGCCAGCAGCGCGGTCAGGGCCAGCACCCCGGGCGGGAGGACGAAGTCACCGCGCATCACCTGCACGACCACCACCGACGCCGCGATCGAGCCGACCAGCGAGGCGATGGCCGCCGTGGACAGGCCGAGCAGCCCGTACTCCAGGAGATAGATCTTCACGATCCGCATCCGTGTGGCGCCCAGGACCTTCAGGACCACCGCGTCGCGCACCCGCCGCGCGTGGCCGGCGGCGATCGCCCCGGCGAGCACCAGCGTCCCCGCGACCAGGGTGACCGCGGCGGTCGCCCGTACCGCGATCGACACCGCCGACAGGATCCGGTTCGCGCCCTCGAGCGCGTCCTTCACCCGGATCGCCGTGACGTTCGGCAACGCGTCGGTCACCGCCCGCTGGACCGCCGCCTCGAGCGACGGGTCGTCCACATGCACGGTCGCAATGACCGAGTGGGGGGCCGCCTCCAGGGTGCCCGGCGCGAACACGAAGGTGAAGTTCATGCCGAGGGATCCCCAGTCGATCTTGCGCAGGTTGCCGATCTCGACGGTCATCGGCCGGCCGAGGATGTTGAGGGTCATGGTGTCGCCGATACCGACGCCCAGTCCCTCCGCGAGGTTGGCGTCGAAGGACACCAGGGGCGGGCCGGCATAGTCCGCCGGCCACCAGGTCCCCTCCACCACCTCGGAGTTCTCCGGCGGCGTGGCCGAATAGGTCAGGCCGCGATCGCCGCGCAGCACCCAGGACGCGTCGGGCGCTACGCTCGCCTCGTCGGCAGGCTGACCGTTGAGATGGGTGATCCGGCCGCGCACCATGGGCGTCGTCTGGATGTTTCCGACGCCGTCGATGCCGCGCAGGAGCTCAAGGAAACGGTCTGTCTGGTGCGGCTGGATGTCGATGAAGAAGAAAGCCGGCGCCACATCCGGAATCCGCTCGTCGACCTGCCGCGACAGATTGGCCTGGATCAGGGCGATGGTGACCAGAACGGTCAGCCCGAGGCCGAGCGCCAGCACGACGCCCGGCGTCGGCGCGCCCGGCCGGTGCAGGTTGGCGAGCGCCATGCGCAGCTCCGGGTCGCGCGGCCGGCCGGCCTTGCGGGCGAGGGTCATGATCACCCAGGAAGCGGCGAGGAACAGCGCGACGGCGGCGACGGAGCCGATGATGAACGCCGTGGCCAGCCACGGATCGCTCGCCGTGAAGATCGCCAGAGCGGCAAGCAGGCCGATCGCCGCGACCAGGGCCACCAGATACGGCAGCCGGGGCCATCCGCCGAGTGGCGCGATGGCCGAGCGGAAGAGCTGGGCCGCCTTGACCTCGCAGACCCGGCCCAGCGACCAGAGCGAGAACGCGACCGCCGTGAGCATGCCGAACAGCGCGGCAAGCGCCAGGGGTGCGGGATAGACCGCCACCGGGATCGCGAAGGGTAGCAGGGGGGCCGCGAGCTGCGCCGCCACCATCGGCGCCAGCGCGCCGACCGCCAGGCCGATCGCCGTGCCGGCTGCGGCCAGGATGCAGACCACGAGCAGGTAGGTGCGGAACACCAGACCGCTCGGCGCGCCGAGGCATTTGAGCGTGGCCACCGTCTCGGTCTTGCCGTCGAGATAGCTGCGCACCGCCATGGCGACGCCGACGCCGCCGACGAGCAGCGCGGTCAGCCCGACCAGGGTCAGGAACAGGGTCACGCGGCTGACGAAGTTGTCGTAGCCCGGCGTCGCGTTCTCAAGCGAGCTGAGCCGCCAACCGGCATCGGGGAAGCGCTCCTCCAGGTCCGCGATCCATGCCTGCCGATCGGCGCCCGCGGGCAGCACGATGCGGTAGTAGTGGCGCACCAGGGAGCCGACCTGGACCAGTCCGGTCTCGGCCACCGCCGCGTCGGACACCATCAGGCGCGGACCGAAACTGGCGAAGTTCACAAGCCGGTCGGGCTCCGTGGTGATCAGGGCGCGCAGTTCCAGGGTGGACTCGCCGAGCCGAAGCCGGTCGCCGACGGCGATTTCCAGGCGGCGGGCCAGGCTCTCCTCGGCCACCGCGCCATGGACGCCGTCGCGCGGCGCGAGGGCGTCGGCCAGCGTCATGTCGCGGTCGAGGTCGAGGGTGTCGACCAGCGGATAGGGATCGTCCACCGCCTTGAGTTCCACCAGGGAGCTCGTCTCGCCCCCATCCCCTCGGGCCATGGCCCGCATGGAGACGACCGTCGAGACGTCGCCCGACGCCTCCAGGTACTCGAGCGCCTCGGGCGGCGCCGGCTGGTGGACCATGCGGAGAGCGACGTCACCGCCGAGGATGCGCCGGGAATCCCCTTCCAGGCCCGCCATCATCGCCGAGGAGACGGAGCCCACGGCCGCGATGGCCGCTACGCCCAGGGCAAGGCAGGCGAGGAAAATGCGGAACCCCTTGAGGCCCGTGCGCAGCTCGCGGCGGGCGAGGCGCAGGGCGATCGGTCCGGTGCGCATAAGCTACTCCGCCGCCTGATCGGCGTGGGGCCGGGCGGTATCCTCGACCACCCGTCCGTCCGCCACCTTGACCGTGCGGCCGCAGCGATCGGCCAGATCCATGTCGTGGGTGATCAGCATCAGCGTGGTCCCGTCGTCGCGGGCGAGACCGAACAGCAAGTCGATGATCTGCTCGCCCGTCGCCCCGTCCAGGTTACCCGTCGGCTCGTCCGCCAGAAGCAGGCGCGGCTTGGCGACCACGGCCCGGGCGATGGCGACGCGCTGCTGCTCGCCGCCCGAAAGCTGCTCGGGATAGTGCTCGACGCGGTGCGAAAGGCCGACCCGGTCGAGCGCCTCGGCGGCTGCCTCGAACGCGTCGGACCGCCCGGCCAGTTCCAGCGGCACCGCGACGTTCTCGAGCGCCGTCATGGTCGGCACGAGACGGAACGCCTGAAAGACGATGCCGACGTTGTCGCGGCGGAAGCGAGCGAGCGTATCCTCGTCGAGCCCGACCAGTTCGGTGCCCGCGACGCGCACGCTGCCGGCTGTCGGATTTTCCAGGCCGGCGGTGATCATCATCAGAGTCGACTTGCCGGCGCCGGACGGCCCGACGATCCCGACCGCCTCGCCCGCGGCGACGTCGATATCAATTCCGCGCAGGACATTGACCTCACCCGCCCCACTTCTCAGGTTCAGGGTCACACCCTTGAGGTGGACGATCGGCTCAGCGGAGGACGGATTCATCGTGTCGCTTTCCCAAACTGGTCAGGGGACCGGCGCTGCAGCGTCGCCCACTCGCTCGCGATATGGGCTCATTCCATGGCGGATCAATGCGGGCATGGCCGCGGCGCTGGCCGCCGTGGTGACCGCGGGACTGCTGTTCGCGTCTACCGTCGGCGCGGCGCGGGCCGATACGGTGACGATCCTCGGCCTCGGCGATTCGCTGATGGCCGGATACGGGCTGGCCGAGGAGGATTCGTTTCCGACCCGGCTGGAGGCGGCGCTGCGCCAGGCGGGGCACGACGTGACGATCGTCAATGCCGGCGTGTCCGGCGACACCACCGCCGGCGGTGCCTCCCGTCTGGCCTGGTCGCTGGCGGAGCAGCCGGACGCGGCCATCGTCGAACTCGGGGGCAACGACGGTCTGCGCGGAATTCCGACCGAGGACACCCGCCGGAACCTGGACGCAATCCTCTCCACCCTCGCCGAGCGGGACATCCCGGTCCTGTTCGCCGGCATGCTCGCCCCGCCGAACATGGGCCGGGAATACGGCGAGGACTTCCGCGCCGTCTTCGAGGATCTGGCGGCCGAATACGACGTGGTCTTCTACCCGTTCTTTCTCGACGGGGTGGCCGGGGACCTCTCTTTGAACCAGCCCGACGGTATCCATCCGAACCGGGCCGGTGTCGACATCATCGTCGAACGCATCCTGCCCTACATGGAAAAGCTGGTGGCGCGGGCGAAAGGGGAGTGACGTCCCGGATACGTGACCAATGAGCGCACTCCCCGGCCCTGTGCCGGGGTGAGGGTGCCGTCGCTTCCATGCGGCCAAGACAGACGTGAGACACAACGCATGTGGACGCCCTGCCCCGGCACAAGGCCGGGGAGTGGTTTATGTGCATAGGGTCTGTCCGCTTGAGAAAGGCACGGCTTCTCACCCCTTCCGCCGGGCATCCACCGCCTCGGCCAGGCGCTCCAGCACCGCCATGCTGTCCTGCCAGTCGATGCAGCCGTCGGTGATGCTGCGGCCATAGACCGGCGCCTCGCCCGGCACCAGCTCCTGGCGGCCGGCCTCAAGGAAGCTCTCCACCATCACACCGGTGATCCGCGCATCGCCGCCGGCCACCTGGGCGGCGATGGCGTCGACGACCCGCGGCTGGTTCTCCGGTTTCTTGGCGCTGTTGGCGTGGCTGGCGTCGATCACCACCTGCGGGCGCAGGCCCTCCGCTTCCGCCTTGGCGCAGACCGCCTCGACGCTGGCCGCGTCGTAGTTGGGACCGCTGCGCCCGCCGCGCAGGATCACGTGGCAGTCCGGGTTGCCGGCGGTCTCGGCGATCGCCGCCCGACCCTCCTTGGTCACCGCCAGGAAATGATGGGGCCGGGCCGCCGCCCGGATCGCGTCGAGGGCGATGGCGACGCCGCCGTCGGTTCCGTTCTTGAACCCGACCGGGCAGGACAGGCCGGAGGCGAGCTCGCGGTGGATCTGGCTCTCCGTCGTCCGCGCGCCGATGGCGCCCCAGGACACCAGATCGGCGAAGTACTGCGGCGTCGTGGTGTCCAGGAACTCGCAGCCGGCCGGCAGCCCAATCCCGTTGATCCGCTGCAGCAGGTCGCGGGCCCGGCGCAGGCCGGTCTCGATGGCGAAGCTGCCGTCGAGATGCGGATCGTTGATCAGCCCCTTCCAGCCGACTGTGGTCCGCGGCTTCTCGAAATAGACCCGCATGACGATCTCGAGCGTGTCGCGGTGGCGCCGGCGCTGCACCGCGAGCCGGGCGGCGTAGTCGAGCGCCGCCTCCGGGTCGTGCACGGAGCAGGGCCCGATCACCACGATCAGACGGTCGTCGCGACCTTGCAGGATGTCGGCGATGGCAGACCGCGCCGCCTGCACATGGCCGGCGGTTTCGGGAGAGCGCGGCGTCTCGGCGATCACGGTCTCCGGCGCACTGATCGCCTTGAGCGAGGCGATGCGGACATCGTCGCACGGGTCCGCGGCGACAGGGGCGGGCGGATCCGGCAGGTCGGAGACGCGGCGGTCGATCGTCGGTTGGGTCTGCATGGTCGCGATGTTCACGGGAAAGTCCTCCTTGTGGAGGCCCGCCGGCGACATGGAAAAAGCCGCCGGAGAGGGCCGGCGGCTTGCGGGATGATTGCTGCGCTGTGTCTGTGACTAGGTCGCGCGCACCCCTGCCTCCGCCGGCTGCGGATAGCCATAAAAATAAAACCAGAAGCCGGCGAACGCGTGGGTCATGGCGCGACGGTAGCCGCAGCCGCGCCGCCCGTCATCCCCGATTCGGCGGAGCCGATGTTGTCGGATCGGTGCCGGACCGCTATCACCGCCCCACGCCTTCCCGTTTGCCCATCCCGAGAGGAATCCGCATGCAGTACCGCCCGCTCGGCCGGACCGGCCTCGACGTCAGCCTGATCTGCCTCGGCACCATGACCTACGGCCAGCAGAACACGGAGGCCGAGGGCCACGAGCAGATGGATCTGGCGCTGGAGCGCGGGATCAATTTCTTCGACACGGCCGAGATGTATTCGGTGCCGCCGAAGCCGGAGACCTACGGCCGGACCGAGGAGATCATCGGCACCTGGTTCGCCGCCCGCAAGAACCGCGACAAGGTGATCCTGGCGACCAAGGCGGTGGGCCCCGGCGAGCGGTTCCGCCATGTCCGCGACGGCTCCCCGAAATTCGACGCCAAGAACATCACCCAGGCGGTCGAGGACAGCCTGAGGCGCCTGCGGACGGACTATATCGACCTCTACCAGCTCCATTGGCCGGAACGCTCGGTGAACTCCTTCGGCAAGCTCGGCTACGTCCACAACGAGGACGAGACCCCCACGCCGATCGCCGACCAGCTCGCCGTCCTCGGCGACCTGGTGACGGCCGGCAAGATCCGCCATATCGGCCTCTCCAACGAGACGCCCTGGGGCATGATGACCTTCGCCCGCCTCGCCGACGAGCGCGGCCTGCCCCGGGTGGCCTCGGTTCAGAATCCCTACAGCCTGCTGAACCGCTCCTTCGAGGTCGGCTGCGCCGAGGTGGCGATCCGCGAGGATATCGGGCTGCTCGCCTACTCGCCCCTCGCCTCGGGCTGGCTGACCGGCAAGTACCAGGGCGGCGCCCGGCCGGACGGCGCGCGCATGACCCTGTTCCCGGACAATTTCAGCCGCTACTCCAGCGACGCGGCCCAGGCGGCCAACGCCGAATACATCCAGATCGCGCGCGACAACGGCCTCGACCCGGCGCAGATGGCCCTGGCCTACGTCAACACCCGACGCTTCACCACCTCGAACATCATCGGGGCCACCAGGATCGACCAGCTCGAAGCAAATATCGCCAGCCTCGACGTCACCCTGTCCGAGAGCGTCCTGTCGGCGATCGAGGACGTCCACAGCCGGATCTCCAACCCGGGGCCGTAAGGCCTCGCCGCCCGGCCATGGCCCGTCTGTTCGTCGCCCTCGATCCGCCCGAACCGATCAAGGACGCGCTTGGCGATCTGCAGACCGGCCTGCCGGAGGCGCGCTGGCACGATATCGACGACCTCCACCTCACCCTGCGGTTCATCGGCGAGGCGGACCCGGCGACCGAGCGCGAGCTGGTCGACGCCCTGGACCTGCTCGACCATCCGGCGGTCACCGTCCAGCCGGCCGGCTTCGGCCATTTCGAGCGCAAGGGCAAACCGGCGGTCCTGTTCGTCGCCGTGGAGACGACGCCGGATCTGGCCGCCTTGCAGCGGCAGGTCGAGCGGCTGGTACGCGGCTGCGGCGTGGCACCGGAGCCGCGCCGCTTCACCCCGCATGTCACGCTCGCCCGGTTCCCGAAGAGCGTCGAGGCGGATCGGGTCGGCCGGTGGCTGGCCTCGGCACCGCCACCGGAGATCCCGCCCTTCACCGTGGATGCGGTGACCCTGTACCGAAGCCGGCTCCGCCCGGAGGGCCCGCGCTACGAGCCGCTGCACCGGTTCCCGCTGGACAGCCTGCCGGACGCGGACAGCACCGGCTGGACCGAAAGCCGGTCGGACACGTATCCGAACCCGGACGACGGGGCCGATCCCTGTTAGGGTGCGGCCTTTCCCGCCCCGCCGGAGACGCCCATGCCCCTGCCCGACATCCTTCCGCCCGACGCGTCGATCGTCATCCTGACGGGTGCCGGGATCTCGAAGGAGTCGGGCCTCGACACGTTCCGCGACGCCGACGGTATCTGGTCCAAGGTCCGGATCGAGGACGTGGCCACGCCCGAGGCCTTCGCGCGCGATCCAGAGCGGGTCCAGGGGTTCTACAACGCCCGTCGCAAGAGCCTGCTGGACCCGGCGGTGCAGCCGAACCCGGCCCACGCCGCTCTCGCTCGTCTGGAGGCGGACTGGCCCGGCCCGGTGCTGCTGGTCACCCAGAACATCGACGACCTGCACGAGCGCGCCGGCTCCCGCGCGCTGATCCACATGCATGGCGAGATGCTCAAGGCGCTCTGCGAACTCTGCGACGCCAGCAGCCCGTGGCGCGAGGACCTGTCCGAGGACGCGATCTGCCCGCGCTGCGGCAGCGCCGGCGGCCTGCGCCCGGACGTGGTGTGGTTCGGCGAGATGCCCTACCAGATGGATCGGATCTTCGCCGCCCTGGCCCGCTGCGACCTGTTTGTCTCCATCGGCACGTCGGGCAACGTCTATCCGGCCGCCGGATTCGTGCAGGAGGCGCGCATGGTGGCCGGCGCCCATACGGTAGAGCTGAACCTGGAGCCGTCCTCCGGCGTCACCGCCTTCGCCGAGGCCCGCCACGGACCGGCGACGGAGATCGTGCCGGCCTTCATCGACGAGCTTCTGCGCTCGTCCCGCTAGCCGGACCGGCGCCGTCCGTCGGCGATCACGACCTGCAGCCGCGCCAGCAGCCCCTCCGGATCCGGCTGCGCGATCTCGACGATCTTACGCCGGTCGGTCGCACCGAGCACGACCGCGAGAGCGGATTTCGGCAGTCTCCAGCGCTTGGCGAGCAGCGCGGTCACCGCCCGGTTGGCCTTCCCGTCTTCGGGAACGGCGGTGACGGCGACCTGCAGCCATCCCTCCCCGGTCTCGTCGGCGACGACCGCGCCGATCCGGTCGGCCGAGGCATTCGGCGTCACCCTGACGCGCAGCATCAGACGGTCGTCGCGCCGGGTGAAAGGTGACGGCGGGGCGGACGTCACGGCAAACGTCGGGGCGGCCGTCTAGAGGCCGCGGGCGACCTCGTTCAGCAGCCGAACGCTGAATTGCAGCAGCAGCACGAGGATGACGGGCGAGATGTCGATCCCCCCGAGATCCGGCAGCAGGTTGCGGATCGGACGCAACATGGGCTCGAAGATCCGGGACAGGAAGTTCATCACGACCTGAACCACCTGATTGTAGGCGTTGAGGACGCCGAACTTCACCAGAAGGTCGATCACGATGTAGACGAACAGCGCGATCGTCAGATAGTGGACCACCGCGCCGATCAGCCAGATTACCGAGTTCATTGCCGCAAACCGCTGTTATGTCAGTCCAGAAAGTAGCGACGCGCCGCGCGGCGAACAAGGCCGACGGCGGATTTTGCTGCGCGTTTCGCGGGGTGCCCGCGCCGAACCGCGCTGCCGCGCGTCGCGACCGCAATCTCGTCCTTGAACTCGGCGGGGGAAGTTTATATGTTCCGCGCACTCTGAACGGGGGCCAGCCCCCGTCCCAGCCGGTGGGGCCGTAGCTCAGCTGGGAGAGCGTCGCGTTCGCAATGCGAAGGTCGGGAGTTCGATCCTCCTCGGCTCCACCAAAATCCCCCGGCACCAGAATCTCGTCGCTAGCCAGCGTCCTGTCGGCCCTGACCGGTTCATGGCGATCGGTTCCGATGCCGATCTGCCTACGAACCTCCGCGCCACTCCCCGAGGCAAGCATCCGTGCCGAAAACCACGGCGGCAGGGTCCGCGACATCGGCTCCCCGGAGGCGGCGGAGGGATCGGTGGGCCAGGTAGTCCAGCGCGTCGGTGGGAAGCGGCAGAATGCGGACATCCCACAAAAGCGCGGACGCCCAGTCCGCCTGGCCGACGAGTTCGGGAACCACGGACCAGAACTCCCCAACGCCCTCGACCGGGATGGCGACGATCTCACAGCGATCGCGCGCGCGCCTCACCCGCAGGGCCCTGTAGGAACCGCCGGCGGTCAGCCGCTGCCGGTCGACGCTGTCGTAACCGAGAGCCAGTGCCCGGTCTTCGAACGTGATCCCGGCCCGCGCACCGTCGCCCGACGCACGAAAGGCGAGCGCGGCGGCCAGAACGGCGAAGACGACGAAGGCCAGTCTCACGACCGCCTCCGTCCGGCCATCATGCTGGCCGCCACAGCGGCCAGAACGCCGGCCCCGGCAAGCTGATTGACGGTGTCCGTGTGGAGAAGGTCGTAGGCGCCGGCGAGGCCCGCCATGGCGCAGAGTCGTGCGACGTTCAGCACGAACATGGCGGCGGCGCCAAGTGTGGCGACGACCGCCGCCCGCCGCGGCGCGGTGCCGAGCAGGCGTCCGGCGGCATAGGCGGCAAGGCCGACATCCACCGAAACCGGCAACCCGGAACAGCCGGTCAGCAGCACCATGATCTCGTGTCCGGCCCCGATCACCGCGCCGTGCGTCGGGCGACCGATGAGCTCGCCGATCATCGCGGCCTCAGCGGCAATCCAGTGGTCGGCCACCGCCGGCGCCACGACAAGCCGGCCGACGAGCCAGAGGCCGAGAACGCCGATTCCCGCCCCCGCCGCCCGACCGGGCGTGTCGGAAGAGACCGTTCGGCAGAGAGCGCCTGCGACCATCAGCCCGAGGGCGATCAGGGTCGCGCCGCCGAAGGCGATAAAAAGCGCCGCCGCGATCAGAGCCAGCCACCCGGCACCGGCATGGGCTGCCGGAGGCGCTGTCCCGGGATCCGACCGGTGCAGGTCGACCAGGATCGCGGCCGCGAGCAGCCAGAGGCTCGGGGACAGCGACGGCGCGACTGCCGCCGACGACGCCACCAGTATGCCGGCCCAGACGGTGTTCAGAGGGTTCATCGGCGCCAGGCGGCCAGGGCAGCGGCCGCCACCGCGATGGCGACGACCGGGAGCCACCCCACCATCGGACCGGGTGCCGCCTGCACGACCTCAGTGCTCTCGACCACCTCGCACCACCAGGCGATCGCCGAACTGCAGTTGGCATTGGTCGAGCCGGTGGTCCCCCCGTCCTTGTAGGCGGTGGTGTTGAAGTTGTCGTCGGCGGCGAGGAGCTCGCCGCTCCAGAGCGCGATCGCCGCCACCAGGACGGCGGCGTAGTGGTTCTTCATGTCGGGGCCCTCCTATCGAGCGTGTCCGGCTATCAGCGGCAAGGGCCGTGCCAAAGCGCTCGCGTGTCGGATGCCCCGGAAACCCTTGGCTTGCCGCCGGCATCGATGACGCGGCGTCGCGCTTCGCCCGCGTCATCGCCGCAATCTGCAACACCCCACCCGCCACCGCCGCCCCCTGCCGCGGTGCAAAACGCGCGATTGGCCGGCGGGACGACGGCGGTTACCATTGATGGATGTGCGGATACCGCCGAACCGCATAGGGGAGTACTGGTTGGAGACCGGAGCCGAGTTTTGGGTGATCCTGGCTAGCGCCGCGGGCGCGGTCGCCATCGCGGGTGCGCTCACGGTCGCGCTGCTTGCGCGCAGCAGGTCCCTTCGCGAGGCAGAGGACCAGGTCGAGCGGCTGCGCTCCTTCATCGCCGTGTCCGCCGACTGGACCTGGGAACAGGACGCCGAGCTGCGTTACACCAGCGTCTCCGACTCGCTCCGCCAAGTATTGAACGTCAGCCCGGAATCCTGCATCGGCAAGACCCGCCGCGAGGTATCTCCCCATGCTCTGGACGACGACGCTTTCGTCGCCCACGAGCAGCTTCAGGCCGCTCGGGAGCCGATCCGCAACTTGAGAATGCGCCACCGACTGGCAGACGGCCGGATCCGCTATGTCGAGATCGACGGCGACCCGGTATTCAACGAGGCCGGTACCTTCCTGGGGTACCGGGGGGTGGGCCGCGACGTCACCGTCCAGGTCGAGGCTGAACGCGAGGCGACCGAAACCCAGCGCCGGTTTCTGAGCGCGATCGAGGCACGGTCGGAGGGCATTTCCTTCTGGGACCGCGACGATCGGCTACGCCTCTACAACAGCGCCTATCTGACCCTGGCGACCGGGGCCGAGACCACCCTGCAGGAGGGCGTCAGGTTCGAGGACTATATCCGAGCGTCCGTGGAGAGCGGTGTCATCCCCGGCGCGATCGGCCGCGAGGAGGAGTGGATCGCCACCCGTCTGGAGATGCGGCGGCTCGCACCGTCCAGTCACGAGATGATCCGCGGCGACCGCTGGCTGGAAGTCAGCGAGCTGAGAACCGCCGACGGCTGGCTGCTGCAGACCGTGCTCGACATCAGCGACGCCAAGGAACGGGAGGCGGCGATGCGCCGCGCGGTGGCGGAAGCGGAGATCGCCAACCGGGCCAAGATGGAATTCCTCGCGGTCATGAGCCACGAGCTGCGCACGCCGCTGAACGCGATCATCGGCTTCTCCGACGTGATCCGGAACCGGGTGCTCGGCGACGCCATGGACACCTACATGCGCTATGCCGAGCACATCAACGAGTCGGGAACGCACCTGCTGGCGCTGATCAACGATCTTCTGGACGTGTCGCGGATCGAGGCCGGCCGCCTCGAGCTCGAGGAGACGGCGTTCAGCGTCAACGAGCTGATCGGGGAATGCGCCCGGATGCTGCGGGTGCGCGCCGACGACAAGGATGTCAACTTGGCCGTCGAGGACGCCGGAACCGCCGTCTGCCTCCTCGCCGACCGACGGGCGGTCAAGCAGATCGTCGTCAACCTGGTGTCCAACGCCATCAAGTTCACGCCGGCCGGCGGCGGCGTGCGCCTGCGCTACGCCATTGACGGGCGCAAGCGGGTGCAGATCACGGTCGACGATACCGGGATCGGCATTCCGGCGGACCGTCAGGAGGTGGTCTTCCGGCCGTTCGAGCAGCTCGAGAACGCCCATTCCCGGCGGCATGACGGCACCGGCCTCGGCCTGTTCATCACCCGCAATCTGGCCGAAGCCCATAAGGGCATGATCCACCTGGACAGCACGGTGGGCAAAGGCACGACGGTGACCGTGACCTTCCCGGCGGAGCGCACGCTCGACCTGTCGGACGAGGAAACGGGGGCGCCCGCCCGCGACGCGGAGGCCGGTTAGAGCGCGATCGGTTCAGACTCGATACTATCCATCACATGCCGGGACTAAACACCTAGAGGGTGCTGCGGCGTACGGCCGCGTCGTCGCGGGCGGCGATGCCGGGCTGCAGCGCCAGGCCGAGGCCCGGCCCCTCCGGCGCCCGGATCCGCCCGCTCTCCACCGGCGGCAGTTCGGTGACCAGCTCGCCGTACCAGCCGTAGTAGAAGGCCCGGACCATCTCCTGGATGAAGCAGTTGCGCGTGTGCAGCGCCAGATGGGTCGACGCGGTCAGCGCCACCGGCCCGGTGCAGTCGTGGAACGCGACCGGCACATGCCACGCGTCGCACAGGGTGGCGATCTTACGACCCTCGGTCAGTCCGCCGCACCAGGTGAGGTCGGCGATGATCACGCTGAGCGCGTCGAGTTCGACCAGATAGCGGAAGTCGGCCTTGCCGCCCCGGGTCTCGCCGACGGCGATGGGAGACGCCGTGGAGCGCGCGACCTCGCCCAGGGAGTCCAGGTGATCCATGAACACCGGGTCCTCGACCCAGGTCGGCTCGATGTCCTCCAGCGCCCGGGCGATCTTCACCGCGCTCGGCCGGTTCCACATGGAATGCAGTTCGCACATGATGTCCATGCGGTCGCCGACAGCGGCGCGGATCTTCTCGAACGGCTCCAGCCCCTTCTTCAGATCCGCGGCGGAGATGTTCTGCCCCTGGCTCGCCTCGGCGGCGTAATCGAACGGCCAGATCTTCATGGCGTCGATGCCCATTTCCAATAGCGAGTGGGCCAACTCGTCGGCGTTGTTCAGAAAGGCGCCAAGGTCCTCGTATGGCCCCTCCGCCGTCCCCAAGCCGAAATTGGCGGTGCCCTGAACCGGCTTGGAGCGGACGTACTGGTATCCGGCGCAGGTGTTGTAGACGCGGATGTCGTCGCGGGTCGCACCGCCGAGAAGCTGGTGGATCGGCTGTCCCGATGCCTTGCCCCAGAGATCCCAAAGCGCGATGTCGACGGCGGAACGGCCGCGCTGCTCGGCGCCGGCACCGGTGAAGCCGATATAGCCGATCAGATTGGCGTGGTGCCGCTCGATCAGCAGCGGGTCCTGGCCGAGCAGATACGGGGCGATGATGGTGTGGATATGCGCTTCGGCCGCCGGCGCACCGTAGAACGTCTCGCCGAGCCCGGTGATGCCCTCATCGGTCTCCACGTGGACCCAGAGCAGGTTCGGAAACTCCTCCAGGCGGATGGTCTCGATGCCGGTGACTTTCACGCCGCCCTCCCCCTCAGGCCGATGTGCCGGTCAGTTCGACGCCGTTGCCATCCGGGTCCCTCATGTAGATCGACGGGCCGTCGCCGCGCGCACCGAAGCGGGTCTTCGCCGGCTCGCTGTCGACGCCCTTCGCGCTCAGGTACGAACGGATCGCCGCCTCGTCGAACGCGGCGAGTTTGATCGCGACGTGATCGACGTTCGGCGCCTCGCCCGGCGCCGCCCCCCCGGCCTGGCCGAGTTTGCCGTTCATGTCGACCAGATCGATCATCGACCCGCCCGCGTCCAGGTGCCAGAGGCCCAGCGGCTCGTTGTGCTTAGCGACCCTGAGGCCGAGCACGTCGCGGTAGAAGCCGAGCATCGCGTCGATGTCCTTGGCGCGGATCACGACATGATCCAGGCCGGCGAGAGGAAGGGGTGTATCGGTCATGGCAACCTCCGGAGAACGTGAGGAAAGGCTACGACCGCGCCGGTCGTCTGTCACCCGGTCGCCTTGCGGGTCATCGGGCCCCGAACACCGCCACCCAGACATGGGGCATGGAGAGCGCGCCGTCGGGGATCGGCCCCTTGCGGTAGGCGAGCCCGACCTCGTCGAACTCCTCGGCATAGAGGGTCCTGGCATGGGCCGGGCTGGATTCCCAGGCCTCCACGGCGGCCAGCGGCGACTCCTGGCCGGCGGCGGCGTTCTCGGCGACCCGGCTGAACGCGTAGCCGGCGGTCTCGATCCGATCGATCAGGCGCGGGCCGCCCGGCCGACCGTGCCCGACATAGCCATACGCTGTCATATCGTCCGCCTGCATCGCGGCCGCCTGGGACAGCCTGGGATTCAGGCGCACCGGCCCGGCCCCGCGACGCGCCCGAGAGCGATTGATCTCGCGCAGCAGCTCGGGCACCGCGTCGACGATGGCCGGCGGATCGGGCCGTGCCGCGATGACCGACCACGCCTCCGACGTCAGCCGCCCATCGGCGAGGCGGAACATCTGCTCGTGGCGGGCGACGCCGATCCGCAGGTCGCCGGGCGCCAGAAGCAGGTCGGCCATCGCCGGGGCCCGCAGCAGAGCGGTCGGCACGTCTATATGATCGGGCAGACCGCTGACGGCGACCGCACTGAACTCCGGCGTCCGCACCCCGGCGCGTCGGAGCCAGGCACCTGCGTCCGTCCCGTCGGGCGCCCGCACGCCGACATATCCCTGCTCCGCCATATCCGCGACATGGTGAGCGGCCGCCTTCGTCACCTCCGGATCGCGCGTCAGACCCCTCAGTCCCCGCTCCTGACGGATTTCGTTGAGCGCGCGTATCACATCCGGCACCGTCTCCCCGGCGACGGGCGCGGAGACGGGCGGGGAGGCCGAGACCGCGACGGCGGCGAGAGCGCCTGCGACCAGACGGCGCACGGCGCGGCGCATCTGCGGTCGGTGCCCGGTCATCGCGACTCCTCCAAAGGGCCGGACCGGAGAGATCGGCGGATCCGCCTCAATCGCGCACGGTAGCCCGCGTCACGGCACCACCTTCATGTCGCGGAACTCCTGGAAGATGCGCAGGAACATCTCATCGCTGCGCAGGCAGTCGGGAAAGCCGTGCAGGCGCAGCTTGAGGGTGTCGGTCATCACATCCCAGTCGGTGCCGAACACGTAGTCGGCGAACGGCCAGGCGGCGACGTCCCGATAGGGGATCCTCTGCAGGCCGTATTTCTCGACGATGCTGTCCCAGAGCGGGCCCTTGTCGGCCATGAACTCGGTAAGGGAGATGGTCTGCAGGTCGCCGACCTCCATGTCGAAGAACTTGGCGAACTGGCCCCAGACGTTCTTCCAGCGGAAGAAGTCGCCGTTGGTGATGTTGAACACGTTGTTGGCCGCGTTCGGGTCGGTGCCGCACCACACCATGGCGTTGGCCAGGTGCTGGTTGTCGCAGACCTGATAGACCGCCTCGTAGGCCCCCGGCTTGCCGGGGAAGCGCAGCGGCAGGCCGAGCTCCTTGGAGATCGTCGCGTAGACCGCGATGCAGGTGGTGATGTTCATCGGGTTGCCCAGCGCAAAGCCGCAGACCGTCTGCGGCCGCAGGGCCGACCAGGTCCAACTCTTCCCCTTCTGCGCATCCCGCAGCCACATCTCCTGGTCGTAGTAGAAGTTCGGCAGCATATGCGGCGGGTCGTCCTCGCGGGCCGGCGTCTTGAACGGCCCGAGATGGGAGCCGTACCACTTGTTGCCCTCGATCAGGTGGACATGCTCCAGACCCGGCGAGGCCTTCTCGATCGGCTCCACCGCGTTGACCAGCATGGCGAGGTTGGGTGCCGAATGCTCGGCCCAGGTCGGCCGGCTCTGGAAGGCGCAGTAGAAGATATGGGTGACGTCGGTGAGGTTGCCGAGTTTGGCCTCTGCGTCTGAACGGTCGAGCAGGTCGACGGAGATATAGGAGGCGGGGCTGTCGAAATCGGGCGCGCGCCGGGACAGGCCGATGATCTCCCAGCCGCCGCGCCGGCCCAGATCCTCGATCAGCTTGCGGCCGATCACGCCGAGCGCGCCGACCACAACCGCCTTGTTCCGTTCCGCCATGCCTCGCTCCCCGGTTTTCTTCTGACGTGGCCGGCATGGTGACCGCCACGGGCCTCAGGGGTCAATCCGCCAGCACGCCGGCATCGTTCGCTACGGCAAAACAATCATGAGTGGTAGAACAGGACAGGCCGTGTGATGCTCGCTGGACGTCAGCCCCCGCGACTGAGCGAAGGTGCCACCATGAAGCATTTCACCGTAGCCGCTTGCCTGTTCTGGTTGGCCGGCGTGTCCGCCGCTGGCGCCCAGATCGCCAGCTCCGACCTGCCCGCCGTCACCAAGGCCGTCAACGAGATGTGCCTGCATCCCGATCGGAAGGGCAGCTATCTGAAAGTCGAGGGTGAAATCGACGCCGGCGTCATTGTGAAGGTCGTCGGCGCCGAGCTGGCGGGTAGCGTCAGCCACGAGAGCTGGGACGGCATCAGCCAGAGGCTGGACTCGTACGCGACCGACCCGAGGGAATGCGCCGTCCAGATTCTGCAGATCCTGATCCCGAATTTCCGTCCGGCCCCGATCGAAGAGCGGGCCAGCCCATCAGCCGTTCAGGAAACCCTCGAAGAGATCATCGTCGAACTGCAGGACGAGACGATCAACAGGGCGCGGTATTCCCAGGTTCTCGCCATGGAGATCGACCGGCAGCGGGCCTTCATCATTCCGGCGCTGAAAGCGGCCGGACCGCTCGAGGATCTGCGGTTCCTGAGTTCCACTCAGAACGATACCGGAAAGCGGATCGACCAGTTCATCGCCTATCACGATGCTGGGCGCTTCCTGTGGAGCATCTCGCTGGAGGATAATGCCATCGTCGACCTGCTCTTCGTCCAGCCGGCAAATTGACGCCCGGCCGGTTCCAAGGCGGACGTCTTGCTTTCAGCATTCATTCGGGGAATGAAGCCGAAACGCATAATGTCCTAGAATAACCCCCTCGCAGGAGACCGCGTTGAACTGGCAAGCTCTTTGGGACAGCGGCACCGTCGTCGCTCTCCATGCGCTGGTAGCCCTGTTCGCGCTGGTCGCGGGCGCCATCCAACTGGCAGCACCAAAAGGCACCATCGGCCACCGGGTCTTGGGGTTCGCCTGGGTCAGCGCCATGGCCGCGGTCGCGGCGTCGAGCTTCTGGATTCACACCTTCCGCTGGGTAGGGCCGTTTTCGGCCATCCACCTTCTGTCGGTGCTGGTGCTCTACACGCTGGTCTATTCAATTCTTTCCGTCAGGCGCGGCAATATCCGGGCGCATCGCAGCTCGATGGTTTCGCTCTATGTTCTCGCACTGCTCCTCACCGGCGCGTTCACTCTGCTTCCAGGACGCGCGATGCACGCGGTGGTCTTCGGTTCCTAGCCCCGCTTAGCCGGTCACGTAGCGGATCTCGATCACCTCGATCTCCTTCGGCCCCTGGGGTGTGCGGACGGTGACGGCGTCGCCCGCCTCCGCCTTCATCAGCGCCTTGGCGATCGGCGAGATCCAGCTCACATCGCCCGCCTCGGTATCGGCCTCGTCGACGCCGACGATGCGGATCGTGTGCTCGCTCTCGGACCCGTCCTCGTGCAGTTCCGCATAGGTCACGGTGGCGCCGAAGAAGACCTTGTCCAGATGGGTCTGCCGGGCGGGATCGACCGGCTCGGCCGAATCGAGCCGCTTCGAGAGGTAGCGCATGCGCCGGTCGATCTCGCGCAGCCGCTTCTTGCCGTAGATGTAGTCGCCGTTCTCCGAGCGGTCGCCGTTGCCCGCCGCCCAGGACACGACCTCGACCACCTTGGGCCGCTCGACCGTGCGCAGGTGCTTGAGCTCGGCCCGCAACGCCTCCAGCCCTTTGGGCGTGATCAGGTTGCGGCCCATCTGAGCGTCGAGCGCCTCCTCGGCGTCGTCATGCACCTCGTCGGTCTCGTCCCAGCCGTCGAGCCCGCCGTCGTCTTCTTTCACGAATGCCTTGTTCATGGCGCCCATCCTACCCGCAGAGACGCGACGATGACAGGGTCGGCGCCCGGCCGCATACTGAACGGATGAGCCTGCTCGACGTCTCAGCCCCACCGATGCCCGCCGTCCGTTTCGACCGCGGCGTCCATTGGCGCGCGAAGATCGGCTACCTGCTGCTGGCGACCGAGCAGACGGTGCAGGACGATGTCATGGCCATCCGGCCCGAGGGCGTCGGCGTCCACATCACCCGCGTCGCCATCCCGGACAGCATCACCGTGGAGACATTGGCCGCTCAGGCCGACCTGCTGGCCGACGCCGCGCGTCTGCTGCTGCCGGACGGATCCCTCGACGTGGTCTGCTACGCGTGTACCTCCGGCAGCCTGGTGGTCGGGGAAGACCGCGTATTCGCGGAACTGAAACGCGGTCAGCCCCAGGCGGCACCGACGTCGATCATCACCGGCGTACTCGCCGCGCTTCAAGCGGTCCAAGCGACACGCCTGGTCGTCTGCACGCCCTATGTGAAGCCGGTGAACGACGCCGAGATCGCCTATCTGGAAGCGCGCGGTTTCACCGTCGATGCGCTCTACGGCATGGAGTTGGAGAAGGACAGCGACATGGTTCGCCTGCCGCCGGACTTCCTGGCGGAATACGCCGCCGCCGCTGCGGCCCGTCATCCGGAGGCCGACGCTCTGTTCTTCAGCTGCGGCGCCATGCGCAGCGTCGGCATCGTCGACTCCCTGGAGCGCGCTCTCGGCAAACCGGTGATCGTCAGCAACCAGGCGATGATCTGGGACTGCCTGCGCAAGGCCGGGATCGACGACCGGATCGAAGGCTACGGTCGCCTGTTCGCAATGACCTAGCCGTTCTCCCTGAAGGGTCGACATCGCGACCATTATTCGCCACTACTCATTGTGTCTGGATCCTTCGACCGGAGGATGAATTGGCACGGCTGGTGACGATCGGGGATTCGGTCTCTCAGGGGTTCATGTCGGTCGGCGCGGCCCAGACCCGGCAGAGCTACAGCTCGCATCTGGCCCGGATGATGGAGCTGACCGACTACCGCTTCCCGGAATGGCCGCTGGGCGGCATACCGATGAACGCCGAGGCGCTTCTGCGTCATCTCTCGAAATGCTACGGCGATGATATCTGGGGGCCCTTCGAGTGGGTCGGCGCGGCCCGGCGGATCGGCGACTTCCTGGACCGGCTGGAGACCTACTACGAGCGCGGCGACGGCGACTTCCTCAAGCCCTATGCCGGCGGCGTCCGCAGCTTCCACAACCTCGCCTCCTTCGGCTTCACCGTGTCCGACGCGTGGCAGCTGACCCCGGAGGTGGCGCTCGACCAGCTTCTGGCCGGCGGCGAGAAGCCGTTCGAGGATCAGGCCTTCGCCACGCCGAGCGAGGCATTCTACCGGAGCGCCTTCCGGGTCCTCAATCCGTCGGGCGACCCGGCGCTCAACGGCATGAGCCAGATCGAGTGGCTGCGCCACCACGCCGAGCGCGATCCGGACGGCGTCGAGAATCTCGTCCTATTCCTCGGCGCCAACAACGCGCTCGGGACCGTGCTGCACATGACGGTCCGCGAGGACCTGACGGACATGGCGGAGTACCGCGCCGCCGACCACCGCAAGCGCATGAACATCAACCTCTCCACCCTGGAGCAGTTCGAGGCCGACTACCGGGAACTGCTGGACCGCGTCACCGCCATTCTCGGCACCGAGCGGCACCGCGCCAGATCGCCCGACTGGCAGGTCTTCGTCGGCACCGTCCCCGCCGTCACCGTGGCGCCGATCGCCAAGGGCTTCGGCGCGACCGAGCGGCTGGACGACCCGTTCGGCGTGGTCGAGCTCGGCGCCAACTACTACGAGCGGTACGCCTATGTGGTGCTGGACGAGGAGGACGGGCTGAAGGATACCACCCCTCACCTCACCCGCGACCAGGCGATCGCGATCGACACCCGCATCGCCGGGTTCAACGCCATCATCCGGCGCCTGGTCGACGAGGCCAACGGTCGGCTGGACCGGCCACGACTGCACATCGTCGACACGGCCGCGACCCTGCTGCGGGCCGCGATCAAGCGCAACGACGGCATGCCGACCTACGGCTTTCCGGAGGGTCTCCTCGCGGCGTTCCGCACCGACGAGGTGATGCGGCGCTACGATGTCGACCGGACGACCGTCACCCTGCCCGGCGGGCCGGCCCTGATCCCGACCACCCGCTACTACCGGGCGCGGGGCGGACGGGTCTGTGACGGCGGCCTGTTCAGCCTCGACGGCGTGCACCCGAGCGTCATCGGCCAGGGCATCCTGGCCCACGAGTTCGCCTCGGTGATGCGGGAAAAGGGCGTTCTGTTCCGCAAGCGCCTGAGCTGGTCGGACGTCGTGCGCGCGGACACGCTGAGCTGGCGGCCGCTGGACATGATCGAGGAGATCTTCCAGCACTCGACCCTGGCGAGCTTCCTGTTCGGAGCGCTCCGCACCCCGCCGGAAAAGACCGAGCGCCCACGCGGACGGATGAGCGACGAGGACACGGCGGGACGATAGCGTTCGGCCGTTACTCGATCCCCATCAGCGAGTTTGCGAAGGCCCGCGCCTCGAACGGGCGTAGGTCGTCCGCGCCCTCGCCGACGCCGACCGCATGGACCGGCAGGCCGACGCTCTGCGCCAGGGCCACCACGACACCGCCGCGCGCCGAGCCGTCGAGCTTGGTGACCACCAGACCGGTCACGTCGACCATCTCCTTGAACGCCTTGACCTGGGCGTGGGCGTTCTGGCCGACCGTGCCGTCCAGGACCAGGACCGTCGCGTGCGGCGCGGTTTCGTCCTGCTTCTTGATCACCCGCACCACCTTGGCCAGCTCATCCATCAGCAGGGTCTTGTTCTGCAGGCGTCCGGCGGTGTCGATCATCAGGATGTCCGAGCCCTCCGCCCGGGCGGCCGACAGCGCGTCGAAGGCCAGCGCCGCCGCGTCGGAGCCGTGCGGCTTCTCGACGACCGGGACGCGGGCCCGCTCGCCCCAGACCTTGAGCTGCTCGATGGCGGCGGCCCGGAACGTGTCGCCGGCCGCCAGCATCACCGACCTGCCCTCGCGCTTCCACTGATGCGCCAGCTTGCCGATGGTGGTGGTCTTGCCGGACCCGTTGACCCCGACCATCAGCACCACGAATGGCTTGTGACCGACCGGGTCGAGAGGCCTGGCCACCGGTGCCAGGATCCCGGCGATGTCCTCGGCGAAGGCCGCGCGCACTTCGTCGCCGGTGACCTCCTTGTCGAACTTCTCACGGGCGAGGTTCCCGGTCAGCTTCATCGCCGTCTCGACCCCGAGATCGGCGGTGATCAGCAGTTCCTCGAGCTCCTCCAGCGTCGCATCGTCAAGCCGGCGCTTGGTGAACAGCCCGCCGATCCCATCGACAAGCCGCTTCGAGGACTTGGACAGCCCCTCCTTCAGCCGGGCGAACCAGCCCTTCTTCGGGGCGTCTTCGGTCTCGGTATCGGTCATCGGGCGGAACTCACTTGCTGGCGCTCATGCGGCGGCCCGGGCGGTCCGCTCGCCGATCAGGGTGGTACCGTCGCGGCCCGTGATCCGTACCTCGACGATCTCGCCGGCCGCCGCACCGTCGGCGACGCGGATGCCGGCGAAGCTCTCGCCGTGGCCGGTGCCGTCGCGCTCGACCAGCACACGGTCGGTGCCGCCGATGCGGGTGTCGAGCCAGCGGCTCAGGTTGTCGGCGCCGATGGCCCGCAACTCGGCCGCACGCGCCTTGCGGGCGTCGCCGTGGACCTGGGGCATGCGGGCGGCCGGCGTGCCGGGGCGCGGCGAATAGGGGAAGATGTGCAGGTACTGCAGGCCGAGATCGCGCAGCAGGGCCGCGGTGTTGGCGTGCATCTCGTCGCTCTCGGTCGGAAAGCCGGCGATCACGTCGGCCCCGAAGGCCATGTCCGGGCGCAGCGCGCGCGCACGCTCGACCACACGGATCGCGTCGTCGCGCAGGTGACGGCGCTTCATGCGCTTCAGCACCATGTCGTCGCCGGCCTGGAGGCTCAGGTGCAGGTGCGGCATGAAACGCGGCTCGCTCTCCAGCAGCCGCCAGATGTCGTCGTCCAGCTCCACCGGATCGACCGAGGACAGGCGCAGGCGCGGCAGCTCCGGCACCAGGGCGAGCAGCCGTCGCACCATCTGGCCGAGCGACGGCCTGCCCGGCAGGTCGCCGCCGTAGGAGGTGATGTCGACCCCGCTCAGCACCATCTCGCGGTAGCCGGACGCGACCAGGGCGCGGACCTGTTCGACGATCACGCCCATCGGCACCGACCGGCTGTTGCCGCGGCCGAACGGGATGACGCAGAAGGTGCAGCGGTGATCGCAGCCCTGCTGGACCTGGACGATGGCGCGCTCGCGCCCCTGGGCCTCGGTGACCAGATGGGCGGCGGTCTCGCGCACGCTCATGATGTCGTTGACCAGGATCTTCGGCGCGTCGTTACCGGCGGGCGCGTTCCAGGTCTCCGGGCGCAGCTTCTCCTCGTTGCCGACCACGCGGGCGACACCGGGGATCGCGGCATAGCGGTCCGGATCGATCTGCGCGGCGCAACCGGTGACGACGACCTGGGAACCGGGGTTCTCGCGGATCAGCCGGCGGATCGCCTGACGCGACTGGCGCTCGGCTTCGGAGGTGACCGCGCAGGTGTTGACGACGATCGTGTCGCCCGCGCCGGACGCGGCCAAATGGCCCTGGATCAGGTCGGACTCGTGCGCGTTCAGCCGGCAGCCGAAGGTCTCGACCCGGTGCGCGGGCGCTGTCGCGCTGTCAGCGGAAGTGTCAGCCATCTGGGCCATGGGTCGGTAGATGCCTGCAGAGGCGCGGGAATGCAAGGGCCGGACGGGAAACCCGGCGGAGAACCGGGCCGCGCGAACCGACGATTGTAGTTCGCACGGCCTCTGCCTAAATTGCGGCCGTCCATCACAAGCAACCGCGAGGGAGCCCCTATGAAGACGTACAAGATCGCGGCCATTCCGGCCGACGGCATCGGCCCAGAGGTGATCGCCGCCGGCCTGCAGGCGCTGGAAGCGCTGGAACGGCGCGACGGCTCGTTCAAGCTGGAGGTCGAGCAGTTCGATTGGGGCTCTGACTATTACAAGAAGCACGGCGTGATGATGCCGGAAGACGGCCGCGACACGCTGAAGCCGTTCGACGCGATCTTCTTCGGCGCGGTCGGCGCGCCCGACGTGCCGGACCACATCACGCTCTGGGGCCTGCGGCTGCCGATCTGCCAGGGCTTCGACCAGTACGCCAACGTGCGCCCAACCAAGATCCTACCGGGCATCACCTCGCCGCTCGCCGGTGTAGGGCCGGGCGACCTGGACTGGGTGATCGTGCGCGAGAACTCCGAGGGCGAGTATGCCGGCAACGGCGGACGGACCCATCGCGGTATGCCCGAAGAGGTCGGCACCGAGGTCTCGATCTTCACCCGGGTCGGCGTGACCCGGATCATGCGCTTCGCCTTCAAGCTGGCCCAGTCGCGGCCGCGCAAGCTGCTGACGGTCGTCACCAAGTCGAACGCCCAGCGCTTCGGCATGGTGATGTGGGACGAGATCGCCGCCGAGGTGGCCCAGGAATTCCCCGACGTGACCTGGGACAAGATGCTGGTCGACGCCATGACCGTGCGCATGACCCTGAAGCCGCAGAGCCTGGACACGATCGTGGCCACCAACCTGCACGCCGACATCCTCTCGGATCTGGCGGGTGCGCTGGCCGGCAGTCTCGGCGTGGCGCCGACGGCGAACATCGATCCGGAGCGGCGCTTTCCCTCAATGTTCGAGCCAATCCACGGCTCGGCCTTCGACATCACCGGCAAGGGCATCGCCAACCCGGTCGCCACCTTCTGGACGGCGGCGCAGATGCTGGAGCACCTCGGCGAGGGCACGGCCGCCGCGCGGCTGATGGAAGCGGTGGAGAAGGTCACCGCCGACGGGGTGGTCACCCCCGATATCGGCGGCAAGGCGACCACCCAGGAGGTCACAGACGCGGTCTGCGAGGCGATCCGGATGTCGAATATCTGACGCGGTCGGCCCACCGCCAACCGTCATCCTGATGCAAATCAGGATCAACGCACGGACGGCGCAACGTCGGACGACGGTAGCCGCGCCGGCGGCTTGATCCTGAAGCGAGTTCAGGATGACGGGGATGGGTGGAAGGCCTTGTCGGTCGGCGGCTTGGTCCTGAATCATGTTCAGGATAGCGGGAGGTGCGGCGCCGCTAGAGCGCGATCGGTTCAGATCGAATCGATCTGAACCGTGAATCGCCCTCTAACTCATTAACGATGGAGCAAATTCACACGACCAGATGTTTCCATCTGATCGTGATTTGCTCTAGCCCCGCAACGCCACCTCGGCGAGGCGCCGGGGGGCTTCGCCCTCGGCGAGGCGGAACAGTTCCACCGTATCCAGCCGGGCCCTAAGTTCGATGTCCTGGGCGTTCAGGTCGTCGACCAGGGCCTTGGCGATCTTCGCCTCGCCGAAGCGGCCGAGCGTGACATGCGGCACGTAAGGCAGGTCCAGCCGGAGCACGTCGGCGAACGGGCCGCTGTACAGGTGGTCGTGCAGCCGGATCAGCCGGCCGTTTCCGGTATCCGGCACGAGGTAGACATAGGTCTCGGCGGAATAGCGGTCGAGCCACGGCATTGCGGCGCGGAAGAAGAGGTCGATCGGCGGGGTCTCGGCGGCGACGGTGGCGAGATGGCTGGTGGCGCTGGTCGGGTCCGTCACCTCGGTCGGGAACACCAGCGTGACATGGGCCCCCATCGACGGGTCGAAGACGGCGCCCCGGTGGCGGCCGCGCAGAGCGTCGATCCAGGCCCGATCGGCCGCGGCCATGGTCGGTCGGCCCAGCACCACGAGGCTCACCGCGCGCCTCCTACCGGCCGAGCGACGCGAGATCGAGGGTGCCGGAGAAGCTGGTCGCCACCGGTCCTGTCATCTCCACATGCCCGTCCTCGCGCCAGGTGATGTCGAGCACGCCGCCGTCCAGGACGACTCCCGCCGACCGGCCGGGGATCAGCCCGCGCCGCACGGCCGCGACCACGGTCGCGCAGGCGCCGGAGCCGCAGGCCTGGGTGATCCCGGCGCCGCGCTCCCACACCCGCATGCGCAGACGGTCGGGTCCGAGCACCGTGACGAACTCGATATTGGCGCGCTCGGGGAAAATCGGGTCGGTCTCGATCGGCGGGCCGATGCGGGCGAGATCCAGGGCCTCGGCGTCCTCGACGAAGAACACCGCGTGCGGGTTACCCATGTTGACCAGCGTCGCCGGGCCATAGGCCTCGGCCGTCGGGACCGGTACCTCGAGGGTCTCGGCCTCCACCGCGATCGGGATCTCGTCCCAGCGCAGCCGCGCCGCGCCCATGTCGACGGTCACCCGGCCGTCCTCCGCGCGCCGGCAGACGAGGCCGCCGGCGACCGTCTCGAGCACGATCTCCTCCGCCCCCGCCTCGCCCATCAGCAGGGAGGCGACGCAGCGCGTTCCGTTGCCACAGGCCTGGGCCTCGGAGCCGTCGGGATTGTGAATCGCCATATAGGCGATGCCGCCGTTCCGGGGCGGCAGGATGGTTAGAAACTGGTCGTAGCCCACCCCCCGGCGCCGGTCGCCCACGGCACGATACTGCGCCTCGGTGAGGGCGGCGTCGGCCTCGCGTCCGTCGACCACGACGAAGTCGTTGCCGAGGCCGTGCATCTTCAGAAAGGGCAAATTCGTGCTCATGACGGCTCATATAGAGACGGTGTAGGCTCGCCCGCAAGCACGCCTTGAGAGAACCGCGAAAGAACGCGAGGGAGAGAAATGCCGATCACCATCGGACACGACCGCCTGACCGATATCGTCACCGCCATGATGGCGGGGGCGAAGAGCTCACCCGAAGAGGCGCGCACCATCGCCGAGAACCTGGTGACGGCGAACCTTATGGGTCACGACAGCCACGGCGTCGGCCTCGCCCCGCGCTACATGAAGCATGCGCTCGGCGGCACCATGAACCCCGGCGCACGGCCGTCCGTCGTGTCCGACAACGGCGCCTACCTGCTGCTAGACGGCAACATGGGCTACGGCCAGACCGTCTGCCGCGAGGCGATGGAGATGGCGATCGAGCGGGCGAAGAAGACTGGCGTGTGCATCATGGGCCTGCGCCGCACCCACCACATGGGCCGAATCGGCGCCTGGGGCGAGATGGCGGCCATGGCCGGGCTGATTTCGATCCACTACGTCAACACCACCGGTCACCGGCCCTACGTGTCGCCCTGGGGCGGCTACGAGGCGAAGTACTCGACCAACCCGTACTGCACGGCGATCCCGGCGACCGACGACCATCCGATGATCGTGCTCGACATGGCGACCTCCCGCGTCGCCCAGGGCAAGGTGCGGGTGGCCTACTACGCCGGCAAGAAGACCCCGGCGGACGCGCTGGTCGGCCCGGACGGGAAGCCGACCGACGATCCAACGGTGATCTTCGAGGAGCCCTACGGCGCCATGCTCTCCTTCGGTCAGCACAAAGGCTACGGCCTCGCGATGATCTGCGAGATCCTGGCGGCGGGGCTCACCGGCGGCGGCACCGCGCGCGAGGAACTGATGAGCCAGGACACGATCTGCAACAACATGCTGAGCATCGTCCTGGACCCGGCCGGCTTCGGCGCCGAGATCCCGTTCAAGTCGGAGGTCGACCAGCTCGTCGGCCATGTGTCCTCGGCCAAGGTCGCGGTCGGCCACGACAGGATCCGTTTCCCTGGCGACCCGGAGCGGGAGACCGCCGCGGAGCGCCGCGCGAACGGCATCCCGATCGACGACAACACCTGGGCCGAGATGACCCGGGCCGGAGTCGAGGCGGGCATGGACGCCGCCGCGTTCAACGTGAACTGACGGCCCGGCCACGGAACGCGCGGGGATCGTCGCCGCAAGAACCGGATGGAGCGGCCTCGGCCACCGGTTCAGGCTAGGATCATCATGAGCGATGGAGATCCGAGATGACCGCGACCACCGCCCTGCGTGACATCGACATGGACGACGACGCCCGCTACCGGGTCGTCGTCGCCCGCAACAAGGCCTTCGACGGCGCGTTCATCGTCGCGGTCCGGACCACCGGCGTCTATTGCCGGCCCTACTGCCCGTCGCGGACCCCGAAGCGCGAGAACGTGTCGTTCTTCGCCACCCCGGAGGAGGCGCGGGGGGCCGGCTACCGGGCCTGCCGGCGCTGCAAGCCCGACGGCTCGGCGGCGCCCGACCCGCGGCTCGACGCGGTGCGCGCCGCCTGCCGGGCGATCGAAAGCGCCGAGGACGAGTGCCCAAGCCTCGACGCCCTGGGTGCGGCGGCCGGGGTCAGCCCGTTCCACCTCCAGCGCGGCTTCAAGGCGGTGATGGGCATCAGCCCGCGCCAATACTGGGACGCGCGCCGGCTCGGCCGGCTGAAGAAGAACCTCAAATCCGGCGAGGGCGTGGCCATGGCGCTGTACGGCGCCGGCTACGGCTCCTCCAGCCGGCTCTACGAGAAAGCGGGGGCGCAGTTGGGCATGACACCGGCAAGCTACGGCAAGGGCGGCGAGGGCGCGGTGATCGCCTATGCCTTTGCCGACACCGCTCTCGGGCGGGTCATCGTCGGCGCCACGAGGAGCGGCATCTGCTTCGTCGGCATCGGGCAGGACGACGCGGCGCTGGTCGAGGAACTGCGGGGCGACTTCCCGCGCGCGACCCTGGCCGCCGATCCGGGCGGCCTCGGCGAGACCTTGGGCGAGGTCGCCGGCATGCTGGAGGGCAAGGAGCCCCATACGGACCTGCCCCTCGACATCCGCGGCACCGCCTTCCAGCGCCAGGTCTGGCAGGCGCTGACCGACATTCCGATGGGCGAGACCCGGACCTATGCCGAGCTGGCGGCAGCGATCGGCCGGCCGAAGGCGATCCGCGCGGTGGGCAGCGCCTGCGCCAACAACCCGGTGTCGCTGATCGTGCCCTGTCACCGGGCGGTCGGCACCGACGGGACCCTGCGCGGCTATCGCTGGGGCCTGGAGCGCAAGCAGGCCCTCATCGACACCGAGGCTCGCGTCGCCGGGAAGTAACGCGACCCACTGCTCCCGCCTTCCCCGGACCGACTTCCCGGACGGCCCAGCGGGCCGATCCAGGATCCAGTCCACGACCACCGCTTGGTCCTGGATCACGCTCCACGTGTCCAGGAAGTCGTTTGTAGGTTTGATGTGTGAGATCCTCATAGTCCACCCGTTGACGGCGCCCTGCCTCTCCTGCCCCACTGATCGCGATCCCCGCCAGGGATAACCGTCAGCAGGAGAGGAGCCGCCCATGTCCACCGAACCCGCCACCGTCGTCATGGTCGAGTACGAGCACGCGTCGGACGAGGTCCGCGAGGTGTTCGACGACATCATGGCGACCAAGGGCATCGGCTTCGTGCCGAACGCCTGGAAGGTCTTCGCCTCCCATCCGCCGACCCTCAAGCGGCTGTGGTACGGCCTGAAGGAGGTGATGGCGCCGGGGGCGCTCGACCCGAAGTTCAAGGAGATGATCGCCGTCGCCGTGTCGGTGACCAACGGCTGCGACTACTGCACCCGCACCCACACCGCCGCCGCCCGCAAGCTCGGCATGTCCGACGCCGAGTACGGCGAACTGCTGGCCGTGGTCGGCATGTTCAACCAGACCAACGCGCTGGCCGAGGCCTACAAGATCCCGGTGGACGACGTGTTCCTGCGCCCGTGGTCCGACAACGACGGCTGATGGTCTACCGCCTCAATCCAAGTTGAACTTCTTCGACCTCAGGAACGCCGCCAGGTTCTTGCGCTGGGGCACGGCGTATTGCCGGGCCTTGTCGTCGGACCAGCCGTAGAAGTCCGGCGCGCCGAACTCTTCGACCATCCGGTACTTCTCGCGCGGGGTGGAGAACTTCGCGTCGCGGCGCCGGTCGTAAGCGGCGATCTCCTCCAGCACGTCGCTGTCGTCATAGCGGTCGGTATGGACGGTCACGCTCGCCGGCAGGCGCAGGCTGACCCAGCCCTCGCGCTCCGGGAACCCCACGCCCATCCCGACGAAGGGGAACACGTAGTCCGGCAGCCCCAGCACCTCGGACGCCGCTTCGATTTTGTTGCGGATCACGCTGATCGGGCAGCAGCCGAGCCCGAGAGCCTCGGCCGCCCGGATGAAGGTCGCCGTGACGATCGCGGCGTCGCCCGCCGCGTTCAGGAAAGCGTCCAGGTGGTCGTTCGGATAGGGCGTGCCCTTGGCCTCGGCGATCTTGTGGATCCGCCGGTTGTCGCCGCAGAACACCAGCAGGCTCGGCGCGGCGGTCACCCAGGGGTCGTTGATCTGCTCGTTCAGGGCGCGGCGGATCTCCGGGTCCTTCACGACGATGACCGAGCATTGCTGCAGGTCCGACTTGGCGGGCGCCGAGAAGGCGCCGGCAAGCGCGATGCGCAGCAGCTCGTCCGGGACCGCATCATCGGTATAGCGCCGGTGGCTGCGGTGGCTGAGGATGGCGGCGATCTCGCCCTCGGCCGGCATGTCCCGGCCGTCTTCGGTCGGCAGGCCGAACCGGTCCTCGATCAGATCGCTGATCGTCTTCCCTGCGGTCTTCGTCCCTGCGGTCGTGGTCCCAGCGGTCGTCTTGTCGGTCATGCGGCCCTCGGCGTCTTCGGTGAGCCGGCATCATGGCCGAGGACCAGGCCCCCGGGCTACTCCCCGTCTTAACCATCAGCCTGGGCCTTCAGCCCGGCAGCGGGGGTCAGTCCTGCTTGAAATACTCGCTCGACCTGTTGCGGGACGACGATCGCGACGGGCGCCGGCCGCCGAGGAAGAATAGGGCGGCGATCCCGCCGAACACGGCGAAGGCCGGCCACACCAGCACCGTCGAGATCACCGGGTGCCACAGGAACTGGCCGATATAGCGGGACACCGCCGCCTCGGCGAGCTGGAGCGAGTTCGGATGCAGGGTGTACCAGACGAAGCCGGTGGCGAGCGGCCTGAACGCCCCATCCTCGAACAGGGCGTAGAGGTCCCGTGTGAGGAGGGCAGCGGCGATGCCGGCGAAGATCCAGCCGAGGCAGCGCAAAGCGGTTCGCATCGAATCACCCGTGGTTCGCGGCACCGGGCGCGGCGCCATGCGCATCTCAACCGCGAGCGCCCCACCCCTTGGGAAGCCTGGATCTTAACCCCTTACGGCAATACACGAAAGCGCAGCCGAGACAGGTTGTTGCAAACCGTCGCCGGCTCGACTAGGTTCCGCGCGCTTCTGGAGGGATGGCCGAGTGGTTTAAGGCGCACGCCTGGAAAGCGTGTTGGGCGCAAGCCCTCGGGGGTTCGAATCCCCCTCCCTCCGCCAGCTCTTCCCGATACTCCCCCTGACATCGTCCAGCCGGGCCCCAAGGCTTGGTCGGGTGCTTTGCACGCGACCGCTCTCGGCCTTCGCTAGCGGCTCCGACATCGCGCCGCAGAACCCCCATTCCGGCACGCCAGATCAGCGTTAAGCGAATTTTAAACGCATTTGCTCAATTCTCACGGCTGAAGAGCATGTTGGGGCGCGACAGATGTCCACGTGGATTCCGCAATTCGTGAATGGCCTAGGCCTGCTTCTCCTGCTGTCCCTGTGCGTCGCCTACGTGCAGTCCCAGGAGGCGGTCGGCGCGAAGCGGTCGCTGCACGGCGCGATCATCGGCGCCCTCTTCGGCATCGTCATCGTCGCCGTCATGCTCGAACCGATCGAGCTCCCGGTCGGCGCCACCTTCGATCCGCGCGCCGGGCCGGCGATCCTCGCCGCCGTCTTCGGCGGTCCGGTCGGGGCGGTTGTCGCCGCCGCAATCGGAGCCCTCGGCCGGTATCATCTGGTCGGCGGCCCAGTTGCGCTCGGCGGAGCGGTCGGGTTCCTTCTCTACGGCGCCTTCGGTCTGTTCGTCGCCGCGGTCCTGCGCCGCAGAGGGTGGGAGATCACCGCGGGCCGTCTGGCCGTGATCGGTGCGATGGGCACGGTCGCCGTGGTCCCCGCCTTCTTCGTCAGCGTGGACGCGGAGACCGGGGTGGCGATCATCCGGAAGGCGGGCCTGATCCTGCTCGCCAACAACGTCGCGAGCACGGTGATCGTCGGCCTGGCTCTGGAGTTGACGCGCAAGCACATCGTTATGCGCAAGCGGATCGCCGACCAGCAGCTCGAGGATGCCAAGCTCTCGCTCGTCGCCAAGCATACGACCAACACGGTGATCATCACGGACGGCGAGGGGCGCATCGAGTGGGCGAACGCGGGCTTCACCCGCACCACCGGCTACACGCTGGAGGAGGCGATCGGAAAGAAACCGGGCGAGCTCCTCCAAGGCCCGGACACCGATCCCGCGACGGTCACGCTGGTTCGCGACTCTCTCGCCCGCGGCAGCGGCTTTGACGTGGAGATTCTGAACTACCGCAAGGACGGAACTCCCTACTGGGTGGAGATCAACTGCCAGTCGATCCAGGAACCGGGACAGCCCAAAAAGTTCATCGCGATCGAGAACGACATCACCCTGCGCAAGCAGGAGACCGAACGGGCCGAGAACGCCGAAAAGGTGCTTCTCATGGCCATCGACTCCATCGACGACGGCTTCGTGCTGTTCGACAAGGACGACCGGCTGGTCCTCGCGAACCGGAAATACAAGGAGTTCTTCCCCGAGGGATACGAGGTTATCAAGCCCGGAGTCGATTTCGAGACGATCCTGCGCGCCTCGGCCGAGGGTGGCAGCTACGTGCTGCCTCATCCGTCGGATCCGACCCGACAGACCGATCCGGACACGGAGTTCGAAGACCATATCCGCGCCCGACTGAAGGCGCACAAGGCCGGCGGCGAGATCAACCAGAAGCTCCGGGACGGGCGCTGGCTGAAGCTGCGCGAGCGTCCGACCCCGGATGGCGGCGTGGTCGGTCTGCGGATCGACATCACCGAACTCAAGGAGGCCGAGGAGGCGGCGGAGGCGGCAAACCGGGCCAAATCCGAGTTCCTCGCCTCGATGAGCCACGAGATCCGGACGCCGATGACCGGCATCATGGGGATGGCGGACCTTCTGCTCACGGAGGACCTGAAGCCCGAATGGGCGGAGAAGGTGCACCGGATCAAGGGGGCATCCTCCGGCCTGCTGAAGATCCTCAACGAGATCCTGGATCTCTCCAAGCTGGACGCCGGCAAGATGCTGGTCGAGGACATCGTCTTCGAGGTTCACCCGCTCATCGACGAGATCGTCGGTCTGACGAGGCAGGTCTGCCCGCCCGAGAAGACCGATCTGGTCGACATCTCCGCGACCGTCGACGGGTCCGTGCCGCTCCAGGTCAGGGGCGACCCGATGCGGCTCCGGCAGATCCTCATCAACCTGCTCGGCAACGCGGTCAAGTTCACCGAGCGGGGCTCCGTGACCCTGCATTGCGGCCTGGACCCTTCCAGCGGCGACCTCGCGTTCCGGGTCAGCGATACCGGTATCGGCATCAGGCCGGAGGTTCTTCCTAACCTGTTCAAGGCCTTCACCCAGGCCGACGCCTCCATCAGCCGAACCTACCAGGGCACGGGTCTGGGCCTCGCAATCTGCCAGCGGCTGGTCGATCTGATGAACGGCTCCATTGCCGTTGACAGCCGGGTGGGCGAGGGCAGTGTATTCAGCGTCCGACTGCCGTTCCGGGCTGCGGCCCGCCAGGAGGTCGAGTCGAGTGACGACGCGGCGGCCGCCGGGACACCGGCGCGCCCGCTGAGGGTCCTGGTCGCCGAGGATGTCGAACTCAACCGGATCATCGTCGAGGCTATGCTGAACCGGAACGGCCACATCGCCATCATGGCGGAGAACGGTCTGGAAGCGGTCCGGGCGGTCGATGCCGACGAGTTCGACGCCATCGTCATGGATCTCCGCATGCCGGTCATGTCCGGGATCGAGGCTACCCGGCAGATCCGCCAGCGGCCCGACGGGAAATCGCGGATCCCCATTATCGCCCTCACCGCCGACGTGATGGAAGAAAGCCGCGACGCCTGCATGGCGGCGGGGGTCGACGCCTTCATCTCGAAGCCGGTGGATCCGGAGGCGCTGACCGGCGCGGTCGAAGCCCTCGCCGCAAGCCGGGAGCACCGGACCGTCGCCTGAGCGTTGCCGTGCGCTGGCGGGACGGCGGACCATGCACTACCGTCGGCATCGGAACCGCCGGCGGCCGCCGGTCGGCCGCCTCGCCCGCCAGGAGCGCCCGATGCCCGACTACGCCCTCTTCGATCTCGGTCAGACGACCCTGCAGCACGGGGCGACGGTCCCCAACCTGCGCCTCGCCTATAAGACGTACGGGACCCTGGCGCCGGACCGGTCCAACCTGGTGCTGTACCCGACCTCCTACGGCGCCCAGCACTACGACACCCAATGGCTGATCGGTCCCGGCCGCGTGCTGGATCCGACCGAGTGGTTCGTCGTCATCCCCAACATGTTCACCAACGGGCTCTCCACCAGCCCCAGCACTCTGCCGGAGCCCTTGGGTCACGGCCGGTTCCCGGTCTTCACCCACTGGGACAACGTTCACGCCCAGAAGCGCCTGGTCGAGGAGATGTTCGGGGTCGAGCGGATCGCGCTGATCTACGGGTGGTCCATGGGTGGCCAGCAGGCGCTGCACTGGGGATCACTTTTCCCGGAGATGGTGGAGCGGATCTGCGCGGTGTGCACCAGCGCCCGCACCTCGCCGCACAACAAGGTGTTCCTGGAGGGCGTGCGCGCCACCCTGACCGCCGACCCAGCCTGGGCGGGCGGCTATTTCCGCGACCGGCCGGTGACCGGCCTGCGGGCCATGGGCCGGGTCTATGCCGGCTGGGCGATGAGCCAGGCCTTCTACCGCGACGAGCTCTGGCGCGGCGCGGGGTTCACCTCGCTCGAAGACTGGCTGGTGCGGAGCTGGGAGGGGAACTTTCTGCGGCGCAGCGGCGACGATCTGCTCGCCTCGCTCGACACCTGGTACCGCTCCGACATCTCCGACAACGAGGTTTACAACGGCGATCTGGCGGCGGCGCTTGGAGCGATCACGGCGAAGAGCATGATCATGCCGTCGACCACGGATCTCTACTTCACCGCTTTCGACAGCGAGCGGGAGACGGCGCAGATGCCGAATGCCGAATTCCGCCCGATCGTCTCGGACTGGGGCCACCGCGCCGGCAACCCGAACCTGAACCCGGCCGACGAGGCGGTGCTGCGGAAGGCGGTGGCGGACCTGCTCACCTGATCCGTTAGCGCCCCGCCCTCAGATCGTTCAGCGACCAGTCATAGGCGGTCCCCTTGATGCCGCGCCGTTCAGCCAGAAACCCCGCGGTCTCGCCCTCGGCATAACGCTGCAGATGCGCCAGGACTCCGGCCTCGTCGCCGCCGAAATCCTCGGCGAACCAGTCGTAGATTTTCGAGACGACCAGACCGTCGCGCTCGCTGCCCGATGACGGCCGGACACCGCGCGGATGGTTCACGAAGGCCCGGGCCGCCGCGTCCAGGTCGCGTTCCAGGGTCTCCGCGTGCCAGGCGGTGCCGCGCAGGTTCGGACAGCCGACGGCGGCGCAGTTCACCGCGTAGTGAATGCGGGGGTCCCGCCAGATCGGCCGCAGAATGCGGTGCTCGATATCGTTCAGGCTGAGCGCGACGCTGTCGACGGTCACCAGCGCCGCCTTCCACGGCCCTCCGCCGAACACGCCACCGCCGAGGTCGATGTCCTTGATGCTGGCGACCGGGTAGTGGTCCAGCACGACCTTCAAGGTGACGGCGTTGTAGAGGTTGGCCCAGAAGGCGAACTGCTGGTCGCGGTCGAGACCGGCGACGGCGACCGTCTGCAGCGCGTCGATCACGGCCGAGAGTTCGGCCCGGTCGGCGCCGGAGACGGCCCCGTAATCGATCCGGGTCACGCCATCGGTTCCGGCGACCACATGCCGGGCGAGCCAGGAGTCGTATCGGGTCCAATCGACCCGGCGGTCGCTGCCGGGGGCATGGGCCTCCCACCGCGGCCAGGGCTCGGCGTCGGGGGCGAACAAGCCCTCCAGGCTGCGGAAGCCCGTGAGGGTCGCTACCGCCAGGCCGCCGAGCACCGTCCGGCGGGCGATGCGGGCGGGACCGTGACCAAGGGAGAGTCGTCTGGCCATCTCTGAAACACCGTCGCTGGAAAGAGAGCGAACCCTATCCCAGACGACGCCTGGACGCGGTCAAATGCGCTTGAGCGCGTCCGTGAGGTCGAGCCTCAGGCCTCAGTCGTCCCGGTACAGCACGTCGGTCAGGTATAGACCGTCCGCCGGCGCGGTCGGCCCGGCGGATGCGCGGTCGCGGGCGGCCAGGGCGGCAGAGACGTCGTCGGCCGTCCACTTGCCCTCGCCCACCAGCTTCAGGGTGCCGACCATGTTGCGGACCTGATGGTGCAGGAACGACCGGGACCGGGCGATCGCCACGATCCGGTCGCCCTCGCGGCGGATATCGAGCTGGTCCAGGGTCTTTTCCGGGGATCTCGACTGGCACTGGGTCGCCCGGAAGCTGGTGAAGTCGTGGTGCCCGACGAGCCGGCGCGCCGCGTCGTGCATGGCGTCGGCATCCAGGGGCGCGGCCACGTGCCAGACCCGCCCGGCATCGAGGGCCGCCGGCGCGGGCCGGTTCAGGATCTCGTAGCGGTAGCGCCGCTCGATCGCCGAGAAGCGCGCGTGGAAGTCGTCGCTCACCGCCTCGGCCTTGAGCACGGCGATGGGCTCCGGTCGGATCAGCGCGTTGATCGCCTTGCGCACCCGGTAGGCGTCGAACCGCTCGCTCTGCAGATGGATATGGGCGACCTGGCCGGTGGCGTGGACGCCCTTGTCGGTCCGGCCCGCCCCGGCCACCTCGATGCGCTCGCGGGAGAAGGCGTAGACCGCGTCCTCCAGGTGTTCCTGGACCGACGGTCCCGTCGCCTGGCGCTGCCAGCCGACATAGGGCCTGCCGTCGTATTCGATGGTCAGCTTGAAGCGTGGCACGGCATCATCCGGCGAGCACGGTCCCGGGCGGGATCGGGAAGCCACGCAGGAACGCGCCGGTCTCCATCGGCCCCTTGCCCGGCCGCTGTACCCGGATCGGGCGGAACGCGCCGTCGGCGCAGGAAATCGTGAGTTCGGGGTCGAGCACCGTACCAGGATCGTTGGAGACCGGACCGATCGCGAAGGCCTCGGCGGCCAGCACCTTGATGCGGGTTCCCTCGTGCTCGAAGAAGGCGCCGGGCCAGGGATTGAAGGCCCGGACCAGCCGCTCGAGCTCGACGGCGGAGCGGGAGAAGTCCAGCCGCCCCTCGTCGCGCTCCAGCTTCTTGGCGTAGGTCACGCCGTCCTCGGGCTGCGGCGTGCCGGTCAGCGTGCCGGCGGCCAGGGCGGCGACGGCGGGCACGATCAGGTCGGCGCCGAGCAGGCTCAGGGCGTCGTGCAGGCTCTGTCCCGTTGTTTCGGCGGTAATCGGCACCGACCGGCTCAGCAGCATGTCGCCGGTGTCGAGCCCCGCATCCATCTGCATGATGGTGACGCCGGTCTCGGTATCGCCGGCCAGGATCGCCCGCTGGATCGGCGCCGCCCCGCGCCAGCGCGGCAACAGGGAGGCGTGGATGTTGATGCAGCCGAGCCGGGGGGCCGCGAGGATCTCGCGCGGCAGGATCAGCCCGTAGGCGGCGACCACGGCCAGGTCCAGGTCGAGGGCCGCGAACCGCTCCTGCTCCTCGGGATTACGCAGGCTGCGCGGTGTGCGGACCTCGATGTCGAGCTCGATCGCGGCCTCGTCGACCGGGGTCAGCCGCTCTTTCTGGCCGCGCCCGGCGGGGCGTGGCGGCTGGGCGTAGACGCAGACGACCTCGTGCCCGGCCTCGACCAGCGCGCGCAGGCTCGGCACCGCGAAGTCGGGGCTGCCCATGAAGACGATGCGGAGCTTGGTGGACGGGATCTCGCTCATGTCCGGCGCGCCATGGCCGGCCTCAGGCCGCCTGCTCGCGGGCGCGGGCCTTCTTCGCCTTGACCATCTTCTTCATGAACATGTTCCGCTTGAGCGGCGAGAGATGGTCGGTGAAGAGGATGCCGTCGATATGGTCGATCTCGTGCTGCAGGCAGATCGCCAGAAGTCCGTCCGCGTCCAGCTCCCGCTTCTCGCCGTCGCGGTCGAGATAGGCGACCTTCACCGCCACCGGGCGCTCGACGTCGGCATAGAGATCCGGAATCGACAGGCACCCCTCCTCGTGCGGCGCCGTCTCGTCGGATTTCCAGAGCAGTTCCGGATTGGCGAGGCAGAGCGGGGCGTTCGGCTGGTTCTTCTCGGACACGTCGACCACGATGACCCGCTTGGTCACGCCGATCTGCGGCGCGGCCAGCCCGATGCCGGGGGCGGCGTACATCGTCTCAAGCATGTCGTCCATGAGCGCACGGATCTCGTCGTCCACCGTGGAGACGGGAGCGCATTTGGTCTTCAGGACCGGGTCGGGTGCCCAGATGATCGGCCGCTTTGCCATGTCTGTCGTCGGTTCGATTCGCCGCTGTCGGAATGCCCTGGAGTTAGGCGATCTCCGCGAAAGGGTCAAGAAACCGATGGGTTGCGGCACCGCGTCGCCGCCCCGACACCCGGCGTGCTAGCGTGGAGAACATGACAGGAACCGAACTCATCCTCGCCGGCCTTCTGGCCCTCGTCGTGCTCGCCGCCGGCCTCCTTCTGATGCGTCGGGGCGGCGGCGCCGACCTGGATGCCGTGATCGCCGAGCGCGACCGCCGCCAGTCGGAGATCGCCGACAGGCTGGCCGCCAGCCAGGAGCAGCTGTCCGGCCGCCTCGCCCAGATCGCCGAGAGCCAGGCCGCCGCCCAGGCCCGCATGGCGGAAGCCCTGCAGACCCAGGAGCGGGAGATCGCCAAGAAGCTCGAGGAGCGTCTGAACGACGTGACCAAGCGGATCGGCGAAGGGCTCGAGAAGTCGTCGAAATCCACCGAGACGACCATGGGCGACCTCAAGGAACGGCTCGCTGTTATCGACCGGGCGCAGAAGAACATCACCGAGCTGTCCACCCAAGTGGACGGGCTGCAGTCGATCCTGGCCAACAAGCAGGCGCGCGGCGCCTTCGGCGAGATCCAGCTCAACGATCTCGTCACCCAGGCCCTGCCACCCAGCGCCTACAGCTTTCAGGCGACGGTCGGCGGCAACCGCCGGGTGGACTGCCTGCTGACCCTGCCGAACCCGCCGGGCGCCATCGCGATCGACGCCAAGTTCCCGCTGGAGGCCTATCACGCGCTGCAGGCCGCCGCGACGGACGAGGAGCGCACGGTGGCCCGCCGCCGCCTCGCCCAGGAGGTCGGCGTGCATGTGAAGGCGATCGCGGAGAAGTACATCGTTCCCGGCGAGACGGCGGAGTCCGCGCTGATGTTCCTGCCGTCCGAGGCGGTCTATGCCGAGCTGCACGCCAACCTGCCCGGCGTGGTGCAAGACGCCTTCCGCCGCCGGGTCTGGATCGTCTCGCCGACGACGCTGATGGCGACGCTGAACACGGTGCGCGCGGTTCTCAAGGACGCGTCGATGCGCGAGCAGGCCCATGTGATCCAGGCCGAGGTCGGCAAGCTTCTGGAGGACGTGACCCGGCTCGACGACCGGGTCGGCAAGCTCGACCGCCATTTCTCCCAGGCGAGCGACGATATCCGTCAGATCCGAATTTCGACAGACAAGGTCACCAAGCGCAGCGAGCGCATCCAGGAGATCGAACTGGAACAGCCGGGCCAGATCGCCGACGCCGCGCCGCCGGCCGCCGCTCAGCCTAGGCTGGCGGCGGTGGAGGACTAGAAGGGGACGCCGGGGTGCCGGGTCAGTCCGTCATACCGTCGATATAGACCCATCCCGGTCCGTCGCGGCGAAACCGGCTTGTCTCGTTGAGACGGCCCGTGCGGTTTCCCCGCCGCCACGTGGCAGTGAAGCGGACGCGGGCTGTATCGGGTCCGGTCGCCTCGTGACGCTGGATCGTCAGACCTGTCCACTCCTGCGCAGGATCCAGGGTCAGAGTCAGCGGCCGCGTCTCCACCGCCCAGCTCTTCAGCAGGTACCCCGTGTTGCCGCGACTGAACGCGCAATAGCGGGACCGCATCAGCTCCTCGGCATCGCGCGCCGGCGCACCGCCATGCAGCCGGCCGCAGCAGCCGACATAGTTCTTCCCGCTCCCGCACTCGCACGGTTCGAACACGTGCCCCTCCGGATTTTCAGCCCACGCGTTCCCAGCAGGCGACCACTCAGTCCGCCCCGGGCCTCGGGGCGCTCGCGCGGAACGGGCTCATCGGGTAGGTGCCGAGGATGCGGACCGCGTCCGGCGGGCAGAAGAACTTAAGCTCCTCTAGCGCCAGCGCCATGTGCCGCTCCTCCGGGTGGCCCTCCGCGTCGACATAGAACTGCGCCGCCTCGAACGAGCCGCCGACCAGATAGCTCTCCAGCTTGGTCAGGTTGATGCCGTTGGTGGCGAAGCCGCCCAGCGCCTTGTACAGAGCCGCCGGCACGCTCCGGACCCGGAAGACGATGGTGGTCACCACCTTGTCGGTGGTTACCGGCGGGACCTTCGGCGTCTTGGCCATGACCAGAAAACGCGTGGTGTTGTGCTCGAAGTCCTCGACGCTGTCGGCCAGGATCTCCAGGCCGTAGACCTCGGCCGCCAGCGACGACGCGATGGCGGCGATGCTCGGGTCGGCCCACTCCGCGACATCCTTGGCAGCACCGGCGTTGTCGGCATGCTGCATGCGCCGCAGCCCATGCTGCTGGATGATCCGGCGGCACTGGGCCAGCCCCTGGGGGTGGGCATGGACCTCCTTCAGCCCGTCCAGGGTCGCCCCCTTCAGGCCGAGCAGCATGTGGTTCACCCGCTGGAAATGCTCGCCGATGATGAACAGGCCGGATTCCGGCAACAGGTGATGGATGTCGGCGACCCGGCCGGCGACCGAGTTCTCGACCGGCACCATCGCCAGATCTGCCGTGCCGTCCTGCACCGCCGAGAGCATGTCCTCGAAGCTGTAGCAGGGCATCGGATCGTGGTCGGGCGCCGCCGCCACACAGGCCAGATGGGAATAGGCGCCGGGCTGGCCCTGATAGGCGACTTTCGGCTGATCGGTCATCGCGTCTCTCCGGAAGGGGCGAGCAGGGCGCGGGCCTGCTCGAGCTGGCGCGGCGTGTCGACGCCCAGCGGAATGGTCTCGACCCGGGCCACCTCGATCCGCATGCCGGCCTCCAGGGCGCGGAGCTGTTCCAGACGCTCGCGGATCTCCAGCGGCGAGGGCGGCAGGGCGACAAAGCGGTCGAGGGCGGCCCGGCGGTAGCTGTACAGGCCGATATGGTGGAATACCTCGCCCTCGCCCCAGGGCACCGGGTGCTTCGAGAAATAGAGGGCGCGGCCGAACAGACCGTCCGGCTCCCAGGCGGCGACCACCTTGTTGACGCCGCTGCCGGGGTCCAGGTCCCCAGGCTCGGAAATGGCGCAGGCGGCTGTGCCCCAGTCGGCGTCGGCGGTCCGGGTCAGCGCCTCCAGGGTGGCACGCACCGTCTTCGGCTCCAGCACCGGCAGGTCGCCCTGGATGTTCACGATGACGTCGTGGGCGCGGTCCGGGTCGATCCGCTCCAGCGCCTGGTGAATCCGGTCGGTCCCCGACGGCAGCGCCGGGTCGGTCAGCACCGCGCGGCCGCCCGCCGCCTCCACCGCGTCGACGATGGCCTGGTCGCCGGCGGCGACGACCACCGGTCCGGCATCCGCCTCCTCCGCCCGGCGCAGAACCTGCACGATCATCGGCAGGCCTTGGATATCGGCCAGCGGCTTGTCCGGCAGGCGGGACGAGGCCATGCGGGCGGGGATCATCAGGATCGGGTTCATCGGGGTGATCGGGTCCGGTTTCGCAGGTCTGATTTGGGGTCTGACGGGCCGTTTGCGGCGATATGCCACGCGAGCCTGCGGTGATACGCTTTTCGCGCGGAGTTGCGCAAGCGCGCGGGGAAAGGTAAGTCGTGTTCCGCGCGGCTACGGCACGGGCGCGGCACGGTCGACAGTCTCGATGCCGGTCAGTAAGGTGCGCGCGTTGGTTTTCGCGGGCGATCCGGACACGGGTCCTTGGGTCGTCCCGGCGGCATACGAAGAGGGCAGAACACGATGGCGACGTCGCTCGAAGGCAATAAAATCATCGCAGGCGTGCTGTGCGCCGGACTGCTGGCGATGGTGACCGGCAAGCTCGCGGACGCGCTGGTCCACCCGACCGAGTTGGCCGAGAACGCCTACCAGATCGAGGTCGCCGAGGGTGCCGCGACCCAGACCGCCGCGCCGGCCGGTCCGGAGCCGGTCGAGCCGATCCTGGGAATGCTGGCCAGCGCCGACCCGGCGGCGGGCGAGGCCCTGTCCCGCAAGTGCGCGGCCTGCCACAGCTTCGACAGCGGCGGTGCCAACAAGGTCGGCCCGAACCTCTACGGCGTCGTGATGGCCGACAAGGGCCACGTCGAGAGCTACAGCTACTCCGACGCGCTCGCCAACTTCGAAGAGCCGCCGACCTGGACCTACAGCTCGCTGAATCTGTTCCTGAACAATCCCAAGGAATACATCACGGGCACAAAGATGAACTACGCCGGCCTGAAGAAGGTGTCGGACCGGGCCAACATGGTCGCCTATCTGCGCACGCTGGCCGATTCCCCGGCGCCGCTGCCGACCGACGAGGAAATCCAGCAGGCCGAGGACGCGTTCAAGGCGGCGTCCGGCGGCTGATGCCGGCTTCCGCCTGACCACCGCGCCCGACCTCCCGGCATGACCGAGCTTTCCCTCGACGCTGCGGCGGCCTTCGCCGCCGAGCTGGCGGATGCGGCGCGTCCCATTATCCGCGACTACTTCCGAACCGGAATCGTCGTCGACGTCAAAGCCGACGACAGCCCGGTCACGGTCGCCGACCGCACGGTGGAGAAGACCCTGCGGGCCCTCATCGAGGAGCGCTTTCCCGAGCACGGCATCGCCGGCGAGGAATTCGGCCCGAAGAACCTGGACGCCAAATATGTCTGGTCCCTCGACCCGATCGACGGCACCAAGGCCTTCATCACCGGCCGCCCAACCTTCGGGACCCTGATCGGACTGCTGCGCAACGGCGTTCCCGTACTCGGCGTGATCGACTGTCCGATCCTGGACGAGCGCTGGATCGGCGGGCCCGATCTGGCGACGGCCCTGAACGGCGGTCCGCTCATGGCGCCGGTCGCCAAGCCACTCGACAAGGCGATCCTCACCGCCACCTCGCCCGACATGTTCGACGCTTCCGAGGCGCCGCGTTTCGCCGCACTCAAGGAAGCCTGCGGCCTGACCCTGTTCAGCGGCGACTGCCACAATTTCGGCCTGCTGGCGCTCGGCACCATCGATCTCGTGGTCGAGTCAGCGCTCAGTGACTACGACTATCTGGCGCCGGCCGCGGTGATCGCCGGCGCCGGCGGCCTGCTGACCGACTGGGCCGGCAGGCCGGTCGCGCTCGGCTCCACCTCGCGGATCGTCGCCGCCCGGAACCCCGATCTGCACGCCGCCGCGGTCGCCATTCTCTCCGCCTGACGGCTTCCGGTCGGCGACCGACGCTCGACTTTGACCATCGAACTGCCATGTTTCCGCCAAGAGACTGATGTTACTGGTGGGCGGTCCGCCGCCTCAGGGGAGAGTCCGTTCGATGACGAAAGTCCGCTTCGCCACCGTCCTCGCCGCAATCGCCGCCCTGTCCATCGGCGCAACGACCGCTGCGACCGCCGAGGAGTTCACTGCACCGCCCCGGCACGGCCTCGCCATCCACGGCGATCTCAAATACGGGCCGGACTTCGCCCATGTCGACTACGTTAATCCGGATGCACCGAAAGGCGGCCTCCTGACGATGGAGGCGAGCGGCACCTTCGACAGCTTCAACCCTTTCATCATCCGCGGCACGCCGGCGAGCGGGATCGGCCTGGTCTACGACACGCTGCTGGACCAGACGACGGACGAACCGTCGAGCGAGTACGCCCTGCTGGCGGAGAGCGTGGAGAAGCCGGAGGACCGGACCTGGGTCGCGTTCAACCTGAACCCCGCCGCCCGCTGGCATGACGGCGCGCCGGTGACCGCCGAGGATGTGGTCTGGACCTTCAACACCATGGTCGAGAAGGGCGCGCCGTTCTACGCGTCTTATTACGGCGACGTGGATAGCGTCGAGGCGGTGAGCGAGCGCCGGGTCCTGTTCAAATTCCGCGAGGGCGTCGTCAACCGCGAGCTGCCGGTCATTCTCGGCCAGATCTACATCCTTCCGAAGCACTGGTGGGCCGATCGCGACTTCGCCGCGCCGCTGACCGAAGCGCCGCTCGGCTCCGGGCCCTACCGGGTAGCGGATTTTGAGTTCGGCCGCTCGGTGACCTACGAGCGGGTGGAGGACTACTGGGCCGACGACGTGCCCATCATGGTCGGCCGCTACAACTGGGGCACCGTCCGCTACGAGTATTTCCGCGACCGCGACGTCGCCACCGAAGCCTTCAAGGCCGGGGCCTTCGACATGCGCCAGGAGAATTCCTCCAAGCGCTGGGCCACCGCCTTCGACTTTCCGGCCCACGACGCCGGATTGGTCGTCCAGGAGGAGCTGTCGCACGAACGCGGCTCCGGGATGCAGGGGTTCGTGATGAACCTGCGCCGGCCGGTCTTCGCCGACCGCGCTGTGCGTCGCGCGATCAACTACGCCTTCGATTTCGAATGGACCAACAAGGCGCTGCTCTACGACGCCTATGCCCGCACCGGCAGCTATTTCGCCAACACCGACCTCGCCTCCTCCGGCCTGCCCAGCCCGGCGGAGCTCGAACTGCTCGAACCGCTGCGCGATCAGCTGCCGCCGGAGCTGTTCACCGAGGAGTTCGCCAACCCGACGACCGACGGGTCCGGCAACAACCGGGCAAACCTGCGCGAGGGATTGCGAATTCTGAGGGAGGCCGGCTGGAGCCTGCAGGACGGGGTGATGACCAACGCGGACGGCGTGAAGCTGGAGTTCGAGATCCTGCTCGGCAACGCCGCGTCGGAGCGCTTCGTCCTGCCCTTCGCCAAGAACATGGAACGGCTCGGCGCCCAGGCGACGGTGCGCACGGTCGATCCCGTGCAGTATCAGAACCGGCTTCGCGACTTCGATTTCGACATGACGATCGGGGTCTTCGGGCAGTCCCTGTCGCCGGGCAACGAGCAGATGGACTTCTGGCACTCCACCCGGGCCGACCAGCCCGGCTCGCGCAACATCATCGGCATCGCCGATCCGGCGATCGACGCCCTGGTCCGACAGGTCGTGACGGCCGAGAACCGGGACGCGCTCGTCGTCGCCACCCGGGCACTCGACCGGGCCCTGCTCTGGGGCTACTACGTTGTGCCGCATTTCCACAGCCGAACAGACCGGATCATCTACTGGAACCGGTTCGGCCGGCCGGACACCAAGCCGAGCCTGACGACCGGTTTCCTCGACACCTGGTGGGTCGACCCGGAGAAGGATGCGGCCGTCCGCCAGTGGCGCCGGTCGTCGAACTGAGCCCCGGTCCCTGACGGAGTACCGCCGTGACGGCCTATATCTTCAGGCGCCTGCTGCTGATGATCCCGACCCTGTTCGCGATCATGGTGCTGAACTTCGTCATCGTGCAGTTCGCGCCGGGCGGGCCGATCGATCAGGTCATCGCCCAGATGCAGGGCGCCAACACCGACGCCACCGCCCGGGTCTCCGGCACCGGCAGCGGCGACGCGGCCCAGTCATCGTCGGGCGATGATCCCACCAGCCGCGGCGCGCGCGGCGTCGACCCGGAGCTGATCGAACGGCTCGAGAGACAGTTCGGCTTCGACAAGCCGCTGCACGAACGCTTCGGCCAGATGCTGGTCAGCTACGCGACCTTCGATTTCGGCGAGAGCTTCTTCAAGAGTGGGTCGGTCACCGAGCTTATCCTGAGCAAGATGCCGGTCTCGATCTCGCTCGGCCTTTGGACCACCCTGCTGGTCTATCTGATCTCCATCCCGCTCGGCGTGCGCAAGGCGGTGCGCGACGGCACCCCGTTCGACGTCTGGACCAGCGGCGTCGTCATCGTCGGCTACGCCATCCCTGGCTTCCTGTTCGCCGTGCTTCTGGTCGTTCTCTTCGCCGGCGGCAGCTATTTCCAGTGGTTCCCGCTGCGCGGCCTGGTGTCCGACGACTGGTCGGAGCTGACGCTCTGGGGTAAGGCGCTCGACTATGCATGGCACATGGTCCTGCCGGTCACGGCCATGGTGATCGGCGGCTTCGCCGGCCTGACCATGCTGACCAAGAACTCCTTCCTGGAGGAGATCAACAAGCAGTACGTCATGACCGCCAAGGCCAAGGGTCTGTCCGAGCGCGGCGTGCTCTACGGCCACGTGTTCCGCAACGCGATGCTGATCGTGATCGCCGGCTTCCCCTCGGCCTTCGTGAGCATCCTGTTCACCGGCGCCCTGTTCATCGAGATCATCTTCTCCCTCGACGGCCTCGGCCTGCTCGGCTTCGAGGCGGCGCTGAGCCGCGACTATCCGCTGATGTTCGCCACGGTCTACATCTTCACTCTGCTCGGTCTGCTGCTGAACCTGCTCGGCGACCTGATGTACGTGGTGATCGACCCCCGCATCGACTTCGAGGCGCGGGCGGCATGAGCGCGGCGGAGATCACCGCGCGCCCCGCGCCCCGAGTCCTCGGCGTGAGGGTCTCGCCGCTGAACCGGCGGCGATGGGATAATTTCCGGCGCAACGGCCGAGGTTTCTGGAGCCTTTGGATCTTCCTGGTCCTGTTCGTGATCAGCCTGTTCGCCGAGGTGATCGCCAACGACAAACCTGTGCTCGTGATCTACGACGGCGGCCTCTACATGCCGATCGCCGCCGCGTACCCCGAGACCACCTTCGGCGGCGACTTCCCAACCGAGGCCGAGTACCGCGACCCTTTCGTCGCCGAGCTGATCAACGAGAAGGGGTTCTTGATCTGGCCCCTGATCCCGTTCTCCTACGATACCGTGGACCTGGACCTCGGCAGTTCGGCGCCGACGCCGCCGGACGCCCGCCACTGGCTCGGCACCGACGATCAGGCGCGGGACGTGGTCGCCCGGGTGATCTACGGTTTCCGGATCTCCGTGCTGTTCGGCGTCGCACTCACGATCTTTGCCTCGGTCATCGGGATCGCGGCCGGCGCGGTCCAGGGCTTCTACGGCGGATGGGTCGACCTGCTGTTCCAGCGGTTCATCGAGATCTGGGGCGGCATGCCCTTCATCTACATCCTGATCATTCTCTCGGCGCTGATCGTGCCGGGCTTCTGGACCCTGCTCGGTCTGCTGCTGCTGTTCCAGTGGACCAGCCTCGTCGGCGTTGTCCGCGCTGAGTTCCTGCGCGCCCGAAACTTCGATTTCGTGCGCGCCGCCAAGGCGCTCGGCGTGAGCGACCGGGTCATCATGGTCCGCCACGTGCTGCCCAACGCCATGGTCGCGACCCTGACCTTCATGCCCTTCATCCTGAACGGATCGATCACCGCGCTCACCGGCCTCGACTTTCTCGGCTTCGGCCTGCCCCCAGGCTCGCCGTCCCTCGGGGAACTGCTGAACCAGGGCAAGAACAACTTCCAGGCGCCCTGGCTCGGCCTGACCGCCTTCTTCACCCTCGCCGTCATGCTCAGCCTGCTGATCTTCATCGGCGAAGCGGTGCGCGACGCCTTCGACCCGCGCAAGACCTTCACCACATGAGCGCGCCCGCCATGACAGCACCGGACGCCCCCCTGCTCCGGGTCCGCGACCTCTCCGTCGCCTTCGGGCGCAACGCGCCGGCGGTGCGCGGCGTCTCCTTCGAGATCGCCCGAGGCGAGACCCTGGCCCTGGTCGGCGAGTCCGGCTCGGGAAAGTCGGTGACCGCACTGTCCACGGTGAAGCTGCTGCCCTATCCGCTCGCCAGCCACGGCGACGCCTCCAGCGTGACCTGGAAGGGCGAGGAACTGATGGGCGCCGACGTGGCCACCCTGATGCGGATCCGCGGCAACGAGATCGCGATGATCTTCCAGGAGCCGATGACCTCGCTCAACCCGCTGCACACGGTGGAGAAGCAAATCGGGGAGATCCTGGAGCTGCACAAGGGGATGCGCGGCGACGTCGCCCGTGCGCGGATTCTCGAGCTTCTGGACCTGGTCGGCATCAAGGACCCCGAGAGCCGGCTCGCCTCCTACCCGCATCAGCTCTCCGGCGGCCAGCGCCAGCGGGTGATGATCGCCATGGCGCTCGCCAACGAACCGGACCTGCTGATCGCCGACGAGCCGACCACCGCCCTGGACGTGACGATCCAGGCGCAGATCCTGGCCCTGCTCGACCGGCTGCGCCGCGAGCTCGGCATGGCCATGCTGCTGATCACCCACGACCTCGGCATCGTGCGCAAGGTGGCGGACCGCGTCTGCGTCATGACCGACGGCGAGATCGTCGAGCACGGCGAGACCGAGCGCGTCTTCGCCGACCCGGAACACGCCTATACCCGCAAGCTCCTGGCGGCCGAGCCGAAGGGGGCGCCGGAGCCGGTGGCCGACCGGGCGAAGACCGTGCTTCAGGCCTCCGACGTGCGGGTCTGGTTCCCGATCCAGCGCGGCTTCCTGAAGCGCACGGTCGGGCACGTGAAGGCGGTGGACGGGGTCACGGTCGGCGTCAGGCAGGGCGAGACCGTCGGCATCGTCGGCGAGTCCGGCTCCGGCAAGACCACGCTGGCCATGGCGATCCTGCGCCTGACCGCCTGCACCGGCCGGGTCACCTTCCTCGGCCGCGAGGTCCAGGGCATGGGCAAGCGCGAGCTGCGCGCCCTGCGCCGGGACATGCAGATCGTCTTCCAGGACCCCTATGGCAGCCTGTCGCCCCGCCTCTCGATCGCCGAGATCGTCGGCGAGGGGATGGGGGTGCACGACCTGTCCGAACTCGGCCTGGGGAGCGAAGCGGACAAGGAGCGGCGGATCGACGAGGTGCTGCGCGAGGTCGGCCTCGACCCGGCCATGCGCGACCGCTACCCGCACGAGTTCTCCGGCGGCCAGCGCCAGCGGATCTCCATCGCCCGGGCCATGGTGCTGCGCCCGAAGCTCGTCATCCTGGACGAACCGACCTCGGCATTGGACATGAGCGTGCAGGCCCAGATCGTCGAGCTGCTGCGCGACCTGCAGCGGCTCCACGGTCTCGCCTACCTGTTCATCAGCCACGACCTCAAGGTGGTCCGCGCCATGTCCCACCGGGTCTACGTGATGCGCGACGGGGTGGTGGTGGAGCACGGCCCCACCGTGCGGGTCATGGACGCGCCGGAACGCGACTACACCAAGGCCCTGATGGCGGCCGCTTTCGACCTGGAAGCCCGCGAGGACGGGGCGGTCCGGACCTGACCGGCGGCGGCGGGAGCGGCTTGGTCCTGAATCGAGTTCAGGACGACGGCCATCTCTATCCAGCTCTATCTCAAGCCCACCCCCGTCATCCTGAACTCGTTTCAGGATCTACCGCCCCAGCCGAAGCCGGGCCCGCTACTCCTCCGGCTCTGTCGTGAAGCGCAGCGGGTAGCCTTCGCGCCCGGCCATCTCGTTGGCGCGCTCGGCCTTGGTGTCGGCGATGTCCCTGGTGTAGACGGCGACGACGCACACGCCTCGGCGGTGGGCGGTCATCATCACCGCATAGGCGCGGTCCTCGCCCATCCCGAACTCGGCCTTCAGCACCTTCACGACGAACTCGCGCGGGGTGAAGTCGTCGTTCAGCAGGATGACCTTGTACATCTTCGGCCGTTCGACCTTGGGCTTCGCCTTGGTGCGATGCTTCGTGTCGGTATCGGTCATCGCGGCGTCCTCGCAAGACGGTCTCGCAGCCCCCGCTTCGCCGCGACTATGCGCCCGTCCCCCGTCCGCCCTCAAGCCTCCCGCACCGGGAGCTGCACCGCACCGCAACCGTCGACAGAGCCGACCTGCATCCGTAGTCTCGCAGCATCTCGCCCACCGTCTCCAAGGCCGACTTCGAAGGAATGACCATGCCCGCCGTCCTGTTCCGCACCGACAACGACAGCCCCGACCAGTGGCGCGAGGCGCTGAGCAAACGCCTTCCCGATCTGGATTTCCGCGTCTGGCCGGATATCGGGGATCCGGAGGACATCGGCTTCGCCCTGGTCTGGAAGGCGCCGGCCGGCGCGTATGAGGGAATGACGAACCTGAAGGCCATCTGCTCGCTCGGCCAGGGCGTCGACCACATCTTCGCCGAGCCGAACCTGCCCGAAGGCGCCCATATCCTGCGGATCGTCGACCCATGGATGGCCCAGGCCATGGCCGAGTGGGTGCTGCTTCAGGTGCTGCGCTTCCACCGCCAGGGCATGGAGTACGAGCAGTTCGAGCGCGAGAAGCGGTGGGTCAAGCTGCCCGCACCGGAGACCTCCACGCGCCGGGTCGGCATCCTCGGCATGGGCGCCCTCGGCACGCAGGCGGCGACCACCATCGCCGCGCTCGGCTTCGACGTCGCCGGCTGGTCGCGGACGCGCAAGGAGATCGACGGCGTGCGGAGTTTCGCCGGCGAGGCGGAATTCGACGCCTTCCTCGCCCGGACCGACATCCTGTGCTGCCTGCTGCCGCTGACCCCGGAGACCACGGACCTGATCGACGCCGACACCCTGGCGAAGCTGCCGAAGGGCGCCTTCGTGGTGAACTCGGGCCGCGGCGCCCAGCTCGTCGAGGAGGACCTTCTGGCGGCGATCGACGGCGGCCACATCGCCGGCGCCTCGCTGGACGTGTTCCGGACCGAGCCGCTGCCGGCCGATCATCCGTTCTGGGAGCATCCGAAGGTGCAGGTCTGGCCGCATGTCTCGGCCCAGACCAACGCGGAGAGCGGCGCCGACCAGGTGGCCGAGAACATCCGCCGCGTCTTCGCCGGCGAGGAGCCCCTCAACACCGTCAGCCGCGAGCGGAAGTACTGATGAGCGGAGCCACCTCGGAGACCCCGATCGTCGCGGTCCACAGCACGGGCGACGGCCCGTCCGCCTGGGTCGCAGCCCTGAAGGACGAGATGCCGGGCGTGGATGCACGCCCGGCGCTTGAGATCGCCGGTGACGACCTTGCCCGCGTCGACGTGTCGATCTCCTGGCGCCTGCCGCACGGGGTGCTGGCGTCGTTTCCCAACCTGAAGCTGGCCCAGTCGATCGGCGCCGGGGTCGATCACATCCTGGAAGATCCCCAGCGGCCGGCCCACGTGCCGGTGGCCCGCCTGATCGACCCGTTCATGGCGGGGTCGATGACCCACCATATCGTCCTGCAGATCCTGCGCTGGCACCGTCAGGCCGCCAAGTTCGAGCGGCACCGCGCCAACCATTTCTGGCCGATGAGCGAGGCATTCGACCATCGCCGCCTCCACGTCGCGATTCTGGGCCTCGGCGCTCTCGGCGAGCATCTCAGCCGTGCCTTGACGGCGCTGGAAATCGCGAACACCGGCTGGACGCGCTCGCCACGGACGGTGGAGGGCGTGGCGTCGGTGTCCGGTGCCACGGCACTCGACGATCTGCTGGCCCGCTCTAACGTGGTGGTCTGCCTGCTGCCGCTGACGGCGCAGACCGAGGGTATCCTCAGCGCCGAGCTTTTCGCCAAGCTGCCCGAGGGCGCTTTCCTGGTGAACGTCGGGCGCGGCGGTCACCTGGTGGAGGACGACCTGATCCCGGCCCTCAACTCCGGCCGGCTGTCCGGAGCGGCCCTCGACGTGTTCCGGCAGGAGCCGCTGCCCTCCGACCATCCGTTCTGGGACGACGAGCGGATCTACATCACCCCGCATATCGCCGCCGAGGTGAATCCGCCGACCGCCTCCATCGTCTTCGCCGAGAACATCCGACGCATCCGCGCCGGCGAGGCGCCGACGGGACTGGTGGACTTGGGACGGGGGTACTGATCCGCCGGAGTTCCGCCGGCGGGCCGGCCCGCTACTCCGGGCGATCCAGGCCGACCGTGTCCAGGGCAGACTGTTGGCGGGCGGCGAGGGCGTCGACGTCGAACTCGCCGATTAGCTCGTGGAACAGGCGGTACCAGTTCACCTCAGCCTTCAGATGCATGAAGACGGAGCCGAGGCCGAGCGCCGCGCGGTCCATCAGCACGAACTCCCGGGGCGGGCGCACGCCGTTCAGGCGTTTCAGCTCGCCATGCACCTTCTCGGCGACCTCCCGGCCGTAGAGGCCTGACCCGCTCTCCTGGATCTTGCGGACCCGATCTTCCATCAGCGGACCGTAGAGGAAGCGCGCCCAGACGTTCAGCACGTCGATGGTCTCGCGGTCGAGATCGGTGAAGCCCCAGCTCGCATAGGCCTGGACCGCGAGTTCCTCGTCATCGTCGCGCAGCGCCCGGTAGAGGTCGATCACCCCCTTCACGAACGGCGGGTGGAACACCCGGATACAGCCGAAATCGAGCAGGTTGATCGATCCGTCCTCACGGATCGTGTAGTTGCCGAGATGCGGGTCCCCGTGGATCACGCCGAAGAAGTAGAACGGCACGTACCAGGTCCGGAACATGTTGTGGGCGACCCGGTTGCGGGTCTCGATGTCCGGATGCTCCTCCAGGAACTTCATGAACGGCGTACCGTCGAGCCAGCTCATGGTGATCAGCCGGTTGGTCGACAACTCGTCGACCACGTCGGGCACGTGCACGCCCGGCTCCTCCGCCAGCATGTGACGGTAGAGCGCCATGTGCCGCGCTTCGCGGGCGTAGTCCAGCTCCTCGCGCAGCCGGGCCGAGAGTTCCGTGTGGATCAGCGACGGATCGATGGCGGAGTCGTAGCGTCGGTAGACCTTGAAGACCCAGTCGAGCTGGCGCAGGTCCGCCTCGACCGCCGACGACATATCCGGATACTGCAGCTTCACCGCCGCCCGGCGGCCGTCGTGCAGGGTGGCCCGGTGAACCTGGCCGAGGGATGCGGCGGAGGCGGCCTCCCGCTCGAACTCGGCGAATTTCGACTGCCAGCCGGCGCCGAGCTCCGCCGTCATCCGCCGCTTCACGAACGGCCAGCCCATGGCCGGAGCGTTCGACTGCAGATGCGCCAGCTCGTCCACGTATTCCTTGGGAAGCGCGTCGGGCACCGTCGACAGGATCTGAGCCACCTTCATCAGCGGCCCCTTCAGGCCGCCGAGGGCCGCCTTCAGATCGGCCGCGTGCTCCGCCTTGTCGACCGACAGGCCGAGATAGCGTTCGCCCGCCAGCCGGGCCGCCAGCCCGCCGACCGCGGTGCTCACACGGGCATAGCGGCGGACGCGCCCACCCAACGAATTGCGTTCTGAATCGATGTCGCTCATGGCCGAATAGATAAGCCGCCCGCGCGGAAAGGGAAGGCGCTTCGCAAGCGCCTCACCCGCGCCAGGGCGAAGTGTCGCGGTCGTAGTCGCGCACGACCTCGGCCACGCGAATGCGGTAGCGGGCAAAGAGGCTGTCCCGCCCGGCCGTCTGCGCGGCGTAGTGGGCCGAGCGCTCGCGCCAGCGCCGGATCGCCGCCTCGTCCTCCCAGGTGGAGAGCGACAGAAGCTTTCCGGGCGTGACAAGGCTCTCGAACCGCTCCACCGAGATGAAGCCCTCGACCGTCTCCAGTTCCGCCCGAAGCGCCGCCGCCGTCTCGAAATAGGTCTCGTGGCAGCCGTCCTTCGGCTCGACCTCGAAAATCACCACGTGCATGTCAGGTCCGATCCTCGTCCAGCACTCAGGCCGCCGGTCAGGCGTCGTCGTGCAGCCAGGGGATGCTGCCGACCTCGATCCCCTCATCGGCCAGCGCCTCCCGCTCCTCGGCCGTCGTATTGCCGTAGATGCCGCGCGGATCGCTGTCGCCGTGATGGATCTTGCGGGCCTCGTCGGCGAAGCGGTCGCCGACGTTATCGAAGTTCCGCTCGATCGTCCGGCGCAGGCTCAGAAGCTGCTGCTTGAGCGCGAGGGCGTTGGTCGCGACCTGCTTCTCCTCCGCGTCCGCGACCCCTGCCGGCGGCTCCGAGGGGACAGGCTTCGCCTCTCGGCGTGTACCCTGGAGCGCCGGCGCCATCAGCGCGCGCGACACGTCGGACGACCCGCAGTCCGGACACGACAGCAGTCCCGATTCGGCTTGTTTCTCGAAAGCCGAGCTGTTCTGGAACCACGCCTCGAACTCGTGCTCGGCGCTGCAGCGCAGGCGGTATCGGATCATCGGTCACCCTAGCTCCCACATGGCGGTAATATAGCCGTCACGATCGGCCGCACCAGTACCCCCGTACCCGGCGAACGGCCGCCGTTCAAAGACAGAGGCCCGCGATGACCGCGACCCCGTCCGATCTGGCCCGCCTCGACAGCGCGCACCACCTGCACCCGTTCACCGATCCGCAGGTCCTCCTGGACGACGCGCCGATCGTCATGGCCGGCGGCAGGGGCAGCACGCTGTGGGACGAGGACGGCAAGCTGTATCTGGACGCACTTGCCGGGCTGTGGTGCGTGAATGTGGGATACGGGCGCGAGGAACTGGCCGATGTCGCGGCCGACCAGATCCGCCGTCTCGCCTATTACAACACCTTCTTCCGAACCACGACCGCGCCGACCGCCGCCCTGGCCGCCAAGCTGGCCGCCCTGACGCCGTCGGGGCTCGACCACGTGGTTTTCGCCAATTCCGGCTCCGAGGCGCTCGACACCATCGTGCGGTTCTGCCGCCTGTTCTGGGAGCTGCAGGGCCGGCCGGAGAAGACGGTGATGATCGGCCGGGAAGAGGGCTATCACGGCTCCACCCTGGCCACGATCAGCCTTGGCGGGACCGCCGCCATGCACGCACAGGGAGGCCTCCCGCTCCCCGGCTTCGCCCATGCGGACACCGCCTACCGCTTCCGCCACGGCGCGCCCGGCGAGACGGAGGAGGCCTTCGCCGACCGGGCGGCCGGGTGGATCGAGGAAAAGATCCTGGAGATCGGCGCGGACAGGGTCGCCGGCGTGGTGGTCGAACCGGTTCAGGGGGCGGGCGGCGTCATTATCCCGCCGGCGGGCTATCTCGCCCGGGTCCAGGAGATCTGCCACCGCCATGACGTGCTGTTCGCCCTGGACGAGGTGGTCAGCGCCTTCGGCCGGCTAGGCGCCTGGACGGCGGCGGAGAAGTTCGGCCTCGCCCCCGACTTCATCGCCCTCGCCAAGGGGCTGTCGTCGGGATACCAGCCGATCTCCGCGGTGATGGTCGGCGCCAGGGTCGCGGACACCCTGATCGCGAAGAGCGGCGGCCTCGCCCACGGGTTCACCTATGCCGGTCACCCGGTCGCCGCCGCGGTGGCGCTGGCCAATCTCGAAATCATCGAGCGGGAGAGGCTGGTCGAGCGGGTGCGCGACGACCTGTCCGACCATTTCGCCCAAGCCCTGGGCCGGCTCGCCGATCACCCGATGGTCGGCGAAGTGCGGAGCCTCGGCCTGATCGGCGCGGTCGAATTGGTGCAGCAGCGCGACCCGAAGATCCTCTACGACCCCGAGGGCATCGTCGGAGCGGTGGTGCGCGACCAGATGCAGAACCGCGGCATCATCGTGCGGGCGGTGCGCGACGCCCTGGTGATCGCCCCGCCGCTGGTGGTCACCCACCGGGAGATCGATCGGATCGCCGACACCCTGCGCGCGGTGCTCGACGACATCCTTGAGCAGATCGGCGTCGTCGGCGACGATCGGGCGCTGGCCGAGATCACCGCGTCGGGCGGCGCCCTGAAGGGACTCACGTGCCTGATCACCGGCGCCTCGCGCGGTATCGGCGCGGCGGTCGCCGAACGCTACGCCGCCGAAGGGGCGCGGGTGGTGCTCGCCGCGCGGTCGCAGACCGACCTGGACACGGTGGCCGAGCGTATCCGCAAGGCGGGCGGGCAGGTCGCAACCCTGGCACTTGACCTGTCCGATCCGGCGGCCGTGGAGGGGCTGGCCAAACGGATCGGCGAAAAGCTCGGACGACTGGACGTGGTCGTCGCCAATCACGGAGTGCTCGGCGAACTCGGGCCGGTCGCCGACGCCTCCGACGCCGAGTTCGACCGGACCGTTTCCGTCAACCTGACCGCGACCTACCGGCTGCTGCGCGAGCTGGACCCGCTGCTGCGGGCCGCCCCGGCCGGGAGGGCCGTGCTGGTGACCTCGGGGGCCGCTCAGGGCGCGCTGCCGGACTGGGGGGCCTATGCCGCCTCCAAGGCCGGGCTGGAGGCGCTGGCGCGCGCCTATGCGGCGGAGACGCGCTCTTCCCGGCTGCGGGTGAACCTGGTGGATCCGGGCGAGGTGCGGACGTCCATGCGCGCGGCGGCCTTCCCGGAGGAGGACCCGAACCGCCTGCCCCGGCCGGAGGAGATCGTCGGCGTCTTCGTCCGGCTCGCCTGCCCCGCCTGCACCTTCTCCGGCGCCCGGGTGCCGGCCACGGTGGAGGTCTGAGCGTGACCGCCGGCGGCGAGGGCCAGACGCCGCGCCAAGAGCCGTCGCCCTGGGTCGCCCGTTTCGCCCCGATGGTGCCGACCGGCGGCACGGTGCTGGACGTGGCCTGCGGCGCCGGCCGTCACGCCCGCCTGTTCCGGGATCGGGGGCACCCGGTCGTGGCCCTGGACCGCGATGTCGTGAAGGTCACCGACATGGCGAGCGATCCTGAGGTCGAGATCGTCGCCCGCGATCTGGAGAGCGGCAGGCCCTGGCCGCTCGAGGGACGCAGCTTCGCCGGGGTCGTGGTGGTGAACTACCTGCACCGTCCCCTGTTCCCGGCGCTGGTCCGCTCCGTCGCGCCCGGCGGCGTGCTGATCTACGAGACCTTCGCCGTCGGCAACGAGCGGTTCGGCCGGCCGAGCAATCCGGATTTCCTGCTGCACCGCGAGGAGCTGCTGATCGCCGTGCGGCCGGAGCTGCAGGTGATCGCCTTCGAGGATCTGGAAGAACACGCGCCGATGCAGGCCATGCGGCAGCGGGTCGTGGCTATACGCCCGGTCTGAGCCGGGCCGCCCTATTCGCCCGCCTGGCGCAGGTCGGCGCCGTACACGACAGGGTCGTTGAGCGCCCGGTCGTGGGTCAGGGACGGAACCTTGCCGCGGGCCTCGGCCACCCGGGCGAGATCGATCTCCGCGGTGATGACGCCGACATCTTCCCCGGCATCGGCCAGGACCTCGCCCCAGGGGCCGACGATCACCGAATGTCCGAAGGTCCTGCGGCCCTCGGCATGCTCGCCGGTCTGCGCGGCGGACACCACGTAGCAGCCGGTCTCGATCGCCCGGGCCCGCTGGAGGACGTGCCAATGCGCCTCGCCGGTGACCTTGGTGAAGGCGGCCGGTGCGAAGATCACGTCGGCGCCGGCCTGGGCCAGCTTGCGGTAAAGATAGGGGAAGCGGATGTCGTAGCAGATGGTCAGGCCCATCCGGCCCCAGGGCGTCTCGGCGATCACCGCCTCGTCGCCGGGCCGGTAGGTGTTGCTCTCCCGGTAGGTCTGGCCGTCGCCGACCTGCACGTCGAACATGTGGATCTTGGAGTAGCGGGCGACGATCTGGCCACGGTCGTCCAGCAGGAAGCTGCGGTTGGCCATCTTGTCGTCGGACACCTTGATCGAGATCGATCCGATCAGGAGCCAGACGCCGAGTTCGGCCGCGAGCCCGCGGAAGGCGGCCAGAACTTCGTGGGTCTCTTCCGGTTTCGCCTTGGCCAGCGCCAGATCGCGCTTGGGCTCGAGCATCCCGACGATTTCCGGCGTGGTGATGAGCTGCGCGCCCTTCTCCTTCGCCTCCCGGATCAACGGGCTGACCCGCTCGATGTTCTCAAGCGGGTCGCGGGTGGTGTTGGTCTGAACGCAGGCGACGGTCAGGCGGCTCATAAAGACCTCCGGAGATCGGCTCGATCGCTCGGTTCCGCGCTCCGGCCAAGTCGCCGACCGACCGTCGGGGCGATCGGAAGGTCGTGCGATCAGACGAGGGAAACGCCGAGCAGGTGATCCAGCTTACCGGTCCGCTCCAGTTCCGCAAGCTCGTCGGAACCGCCGATCCCCTCGCCGGCGATGAAGATCTGCGGCACGGTGTGACGGCCTTCAGCCCGCTCACTCATCTTGCGGCGGGCATCGCTCGACCCGCCGACGTCATACTCGACGTAGTCGACCCCCTTGCTCGCCAGCAGCGACTTCGCGCGGTAGCAGTATGGGCAAAACATGGTCGTGTAGATCTCAACCCTGGCCTCTTTGGCCATCTCAGTCCCCTCCTGTGAAATAGCGCACGTCGCGGCAAATAGATAAGAAAAGTCAGGGCTTTTTGCAATGCGCCCTATTGGCACCCATCAGCGCACACGGGCGAGTGTAAGCACGTCGACAGACCGGGCACCGCCTCTCTTGAGCACGCGCGTACACGCGGAAACCGTGGCTCCTGTTGTGAAAACGTCGTCCACGAGGACGATTCGGCAATCTTCGATAACTTCCGCCTTCCCACCGGAGTTATTCCATAACGAGAACGCTCCGCGCACGTTTGACGCTCTCTGCGCGACGCTTTTTCGACCCTGGCTCGGCGTGTGACGGCTGCGAACGAGTAAACTGTCGACAACCCGCAACCTGCAGAGGCGCCCCAGAGCCTGCGATAAAATCGCGGATTGATTGTATCGACGCCCCAATAGGCGCCACCTATGCAGAGGGACCGGCACGATCAGGTCGGCGTCCTCCAGCAGCCCTGCGCCGGCGGCCCGCATCCAGGCGGCGAAGAGCGGCGCGAGGGTCAGCCGGTCTCCGTGCTTGAACGAGAGGATCATCGGCCGCGTGGCGTCATCGTACAATACCGCCGATCGGGCCCGGTCGAACGGCGGCGGGTCCGCCAGGCAGCCCCCGCAGACCGCGGCACCGAATGGGCGGACCTCGAACGGTATGCCGCAGACTTCGCAGAGCGGCTCGGCGACGAAGGCGACCTCTCGCCAGCAGTCCAGACAGAGTGCGGCGTCGACAGCGATGTCGACACCGCACCGACCGCATCGCGGCGGCAGGAGCAGATCGAGCAGGCGCCGTCCGACCGCCGTGGGGGAGCGCGAAACGGTCATGCACCGTCCATGGCAGCGTCAGGCCGGTTTTCCCTTTCCCTGACCCGGTGCCTGCGCCATATGGCGCCCATGACCGATGCGATGCGCGTTTTCGACCGCTCCCTGATCCGCCGCCGCCGCGAGCGTGCCCTGGGCCGCTACGGCGAGTTCGCGTTTCTCGAAGAGGAGGTGGCCCACCGGGTCGCCGACCGGCTGGAGGACATCCGCCGACGGTTTCCTCTCGCGCTCGAGCTCGGCGCCCGATCCGGAGCCCTCGGCGCCGCTCTGCGGGCCAGCGGCAAGATCGACACCCTGATCCAGAGCGATCTCGCCCCCGGCTGGGCCGAGGCGCGGGGAACGGACGGCCCGGCCCTGGCGCTCGACGAGGAGTTCCTGCCGATCGCCGACGGATCCCTGGACGCGATCTTCGGCGCGCTCTCGCTGCACTGGGTCAACGACCTGCCGGGTGCTCTGGCCCAGATGCGGCGGGCGCTCAAGCCGGACGGCCTGCTGCTGCTGGCGCTGCTCGGCGGCGAGACGCTGGTCGAACTGCGCGACGCCTTCGCCGAGGCCGAGGTTGAGGTGACGGGCGGATTGAGCCCCAGGGTATCGCCCTTCGCCGACCTGCGAGACGCCGGCGGGCTGCTTCAGCGCGCCGGGTTCGCGCTGCCGGTCGTCGACGCCGACACGATCACCGTCACCTACGGGACGGCCCTCCATCTGATGCGCGACCTGCGGGGCATGGGGGAGACCAACACGGTGCTGGAGCGCCGCCGGACACCGATGACCCGCGCCCTGCTCGGCCGGGTGGCCCAGGTCTATGCGGAGCGCTTCGCCGGACCGGACGGACGGATTCCGGCGCGCTTCCAGATCCTGTACCTGACCGGATGGTCGCCGGCGCCGAGCCAGCCGAAACCGCTGCGCCCCGGCTCGGCTAGGAGCCGACTGGCCACGGCCCTCGGCGCCGCGGAGACCGGCACCGGCGAAGCCCCGGGCGGCTGAGGACCGTTCTCTCGACTCCCGCACCTCATTCTTCCCCTCCCCCTTCCCCTGAACGACTTTCTGGACGGCCCCGGCATCTCGCCGGGGCGATCCAGGACCCTGTGATCGACATCCATGCAGGGTCCCGGCTCACCCCCGGCCCTGCGCCGGGGCCGTCCGGGAAGTCGGTCAGGGAAAAGGGAAGAATGAGGAAAGGGAAGGAAGAAGGGGGGACATGAGCCCCGGCCTCACCTTCCGTCCCGGTCGGAAAACTGCCAGTCCTGCCAGGTCTCCTCGCCGATCTGCTCCAGAATGAAGTCTCGGAAGGCGGCGATATGCGGTTCATCGGCGCGCGCCTTGTCGTAGACGAACCAGTAGCCGGCGTCCTCGTCCAGATAGGCGTCGTGCAGCGGCAGCAGCAGGCCGGCGCTCATCGCCTCGCGGGCCAGGGCGAACCGCCCGAGCACGGCCCCATGGCCGGCCAGGGCCAGATCGAGGATCGAGCCGGCATCGTACAGAACCGCGCCGGACGACACGTCGGCCTCGGGCAATCCGTTGTTCTCGAACCAGCGGCGCCACCAGAGACGCGTCTCCTCGTGGTGCAGCGGCAGGGAGGCGATGTCCTGTGGCGACAGCGGCAGGTCGTCCGTGGAGAAGCCGTGCCTGGCGAGCAGACCCGGCGAGGCGATGGGACGGGCGTGGCCGCTGATCAGCCAGTGCTGCTCAAGCCCCTCCCAGCCGCCGCGCCCGTAGCGCAGCCCCACATCGATCGCCCGCTCGCGGCGCAGATCCACCATGCGGGTCGAGTGCTCGATCCGCACGTCGATCTCCGGATGCAGCGCGCTGAAGGCCGGCAGCCGCGGCACGATCCAGCGGTAGGCGACCGACGGCGCCGCCGTGATGGTGAGCATCCGGCGTCCGCCCGTGGCGCTGATATCCGCCAGCCGCGTGTCGATCGCGTCGAACGCCTGCCCCAGGACCGGTAACAGATCGGCCCCCGCCTCGGTCAGACGGATCCGGCGGTGCTCGCGGCGGAACAGCGGCTGGCCGATCCATTCCTCGAGCGCCTTGACCTGATGGCTGACGGCGGCGTGCGTCACCGACAACTCCTCGGCCGCGCGGCTGATGCTCTCGAGCCGGGCCGCGGCCTCGAAGGCGCGCAGGGCGTTCAGCGGGGGAAGGCGTCGGCGGGACATGCGATATTTTTTCTAACACGTGAGGTGAGAAAGGATCGTTTGAGATAACGCCGGTTCGCTCGCATTTTCAAGTCATCGAACGGCGCAGACCGCGCCCGCTAATGCAAGGAGAGATAAAATGACCGGTACGCATCTTCTGCTGCTCGCCCATGCCGCCGCCGGCGGCGCCGGAGACCAGATCGAGCGCCTGATCAGGCAGAACCAGGCCGTGGAGCGGCGGCGGCCGGAGCCGCAGCAGGCCCCTGCCGACGGCCGGCGCAACGCCCGCCGCAGGATCCTGGGTCTGTTCTGATTAAGGCGTGTTTCAGCCGATCACGTCCTGGATCATGGCCACCAACGGTGCATCGGCCGGCGGCATCGGGTAGTCCCGAAGCCGGACCGGCCGAACCCACGCAAGATCGGCATGCTCGCGGCGGCTGACCTGCCCCTTCCACCGCCGGCAGACATAGAGCGGCATCAGCAGATGGAAATCGTCATAGGCGTGACTGGCGAAGGTCAGCGGGGCGAGGCAGCTCTCGTGGGTGTCGATGCCCAGCTCCTCGCGCAGCTCGCGGATCAGGGCGGCCTCCGGCGTCTCGCCCGGATCGACCTTGCCGCCCGGGAACTCCCACAGGCCGGCGAGCTTCTTGCCCTCCGGCCGCTTGGCGATCAGGACGCGCCCGTCCACGTCGACCAGGGCCACCGCGACCACAAGCACGATGGGCAGGGCATTTGCCCCGGAAGAATCGGCCCCGGAAGAACGGCTGTCCGCCATCTCAGGCCCTAGCTTCGGTAGTCGGCGTTGATGTCGATGTAGCCGTGGGTCAGGTCGCAGGTCCAGACCGTCGCCCGCCCCCGGCCGACGCCGACATCGACGTCGATATCGATCTCGCGGCCTTTCATATGGGCCGTCACCGGCTCCTCGTCGTAGCCCTCGACCCGGACGCCGTCCCGTGCGACGGCCACGCCGCCGATGGAGATCGCCAGCCGGTCCCGGTCCGCCTTCTGCCCGGACTTGCCGACCGCCATGACGATCCGGCCCCAGTTGGCGTCCTCGCCGGCGATCGCGGTCTTGACGAGGGGCGAGTCGGCAATGGTCATCGCGATCCGCTTGGCGGCCCGCTCCGACGCGGCGCCGGTGACGCCGATCCGGATCAGCTTGGTCGCCCCCTCGCCGTCACGCACCACCTGCATGGCCAGGTCGCGCAGAAGATCCTCGAGCTTGGCCCGGAAATCGCGCAGCGCGGGATCGCCGGGGCCGTCCACCGTGACATGCGTCGCCCCCTGACCGGTGGCGAAGAGCAGGACCGCATCGCTGGTCGACTGGTCGCTGTCGACGGTCACCGCGTTGAAGCTGCGGTTGACGCCGCGGGTCAGCAAAGCCTGCAGAACCGGTGCCGGCAGGCCGGCATCGGTGACGACGAAGGAGAGCATGGTCGCCATGTCCGGCGCGATCATGCCTGAGCCCTTGGCGATGCCGTTGATCGTGACCGGCACGCCCCGGATGTTGGCCGTGCGCGACGCCGCCTTCGGGAAGGTGTCCGTGGTCATGATGGTCGCCGCAGCGTCCTCCCACGCATCCGCCGTCAGCCCGGCCATCGCCGCCGGGAGGCAGTCGACGATCCGCTCGTAGCGCAGCGGTTCGCCGATCACGCCGGTCGAGGCCAGCATGATCTGCTTCGGGGCGCAGCCGAGCGCCTCGGCCGCGGCTTTCGCGGTCTCGGCACAGGCCTGGGCACCGTGGGCGCCGGTGAAGACGTTGGCGTTGCCGGCGTTGACCACCAGTCCGCGCGCCGCTCCGGCCGGCAGATGGGCACGGCACCAATCGACCGGCGCCCCCGGCATCTGGTTGCGGGTCAGCACGCCGGCCACCGTGGTGCCCTCGGCGAACTCCATCAGCAGAACGTCCCGCCGACCCTTGTAGCGGACCCCCGCTTCCCGGGTCGCCATGCGGCATCCGGCGAGGGGCGGCAGGGTCTGCTTGGTCTCTGGCGCCAGGGGCGACACCGGGAGCGGCTTCATGGTCTTTGGTTCCGTGAGCGTTGGAGAGCGGGTGCCACCGTGGCGACCCGCGCAAGTTCCGGCGACGTTATTCCGACTTCGGCAGCGGCTGACCGGTCGGGCCGAAGCGCTGGACATCGGCGGCGTCGCGCAGCTCGGTCAGGCGCGACTGGATCAGCTCGCGCGTCAGGTCGGCGGTGAGCTGCTCCTGCACCTGCTCGAAGCTCGGGGCGTCGGCGGTCCGTTTCTCCTCCAGAAGGATGACGTGCCAGCCGAACTGGCTCTGCACCGGATCGACCGTATAGGCGCCCGGCTCCAGCGCGAAGGCGGCCTCGGAGAATTCCGGAACCATCTGTCCGGCCTGGAACCAGCCGAGATCGCCACCCTGGGCGGCGGACGGGCCGGTGGACTTCTGCTCGGCGAGGGCGGCGAAATCGGCTCCGTCCTCGAGTTCGGCGATCACCTCACGGGCCGCGTCCTCGCTCTCGAGCAGGATGTGGCGCGCCCGGGCCTCCTCCTCGCCGGTCTGGTTACCGATCGTCTGGTCGTAGCGCTCGCGCAGCGCCTCCTCGGTGACCTGGGAGGCGATCGTCTGAGTCAGATAGGCCTCGGCGATGACCTGATCGGCGGCCTCCTCAATCTTCGCCTGCACCTCCGCCTGGTCGGCAACGCCGCTGGCGCGCGCGGCCCGGGTGATCAGGATCTGATCGATGGCGCGGTTCAGCATCGGCTCGTAGATCGCCTCGATCGGCACCTGCTGGTACTGCGCCGGGAGCTGGCTGCGCATCACCAAGAGCTCGCCCAGCGTGATCTCCTCGTCTCCGACCCGCGCGACCACGGTGGACATGTCGGCGGGAGCCTCCGCCGCCGGCGCTGCGGTCTGCGCGGCCGCCGGTCCGGACGGGACGACGCCGGACAGCGCAAGACAGAGCGCCATCGGAGCGGCGGCAGTGAGGTGACGCAGGGAGAGCATGGAAAGTCCTTTCGCAGCGTTTTTCGAAGGGGTGTGCCCCTCGCGATCAGTTGGTCGAGGCGTATCAGATAGCCCTGGGAGTCACAAGGAACCGGTCGCCACCCGGGGACACGAAACCGTGCGCCCGGCACTGACCGATCTCGCACGGGGTTGCGGCAGGAATGAGGCCTGTACCGTACCGACCGCGCCGACGCCTGAAGGGTTCACGCCGACCAGGACGGATCGAACGGGACGTGGACGTCGAGATCGATCACCCAGCCGCCGTCGCGCGCCGGGTCGAAATCGCTGCCTTCCGTGCGGATCAGGACGCAGACCCCCTCGGTGTCTTCGCTGATGCCGAACCGCGGCAGGTCGCGGCGCACCTTCTCGATGATGGCGGTGGCGGTCGCCGCCTGGCTGCCGGTCTCGCCGGAGTCGACGAAGAATCCGGGCCTGGGATCGCGCACGGCGCCGGAGGCTCGAATGTCGAAGACGACCCCCTTGGTCCGGAAGGCGAACGACGTGCGGAAATGAACGCCGCCGACATCGATCGACAGGCCGCCATGCCCGGCGTCGACGGTGATGCGGACATCCTCGAAGGAGAGGCCGATGGGCAGGCGGTCATGGTCGGCCGCATAGCTCTTATACTGGGCGGTGGCGAGGCGTACCCAGTCCAGGGCGGCGGCGCCGAAGGCTTCGACCAGACCGGCGGTCTTGTCCGGTGCCACGCCGAGCAGGGTTTCCGACATCTGCCGCAGCGCCTGGCCGGCCCGGCGCAGGATCGCGTTCAGATCGCCGCCGCCCAGAATGGCGGCCGCCCGCGACATTACGACCCCGGGTTCGGAGACGGTGCCCCCGGCCCCGCCATACGCCCGGTTCGCGCGACGCATCGCCGCCCGGCGGGCCGGCGTCATCCGTTTGGGGCCGCTCTCCGCCGACGAGCCTTCCTCGCCTTCCTCGTCCTCGCGCCGCTCGCGCGGGTCGTCGGTCCGTTCGTCGCGGCGCCGAACGCGCACGGCTCCCGCGCCGGAAACGTCCTGTATCCCGATGGGAGCAGCAGGTGCTGGAGGAATTATGCCGTCGACCATGATTCCTTAACAATGAGTTAACACTACATCAAAGGCAACAAATCCGGCTGCATTCCGGGAAAACTCACACGTCCCGCCCACGTTGACAGGCCAGGGCGTGCCGCCTAAATCTCGTGCTCGATCCGCCGCGTCGGCTGGCGCGCGCTCATTTCGGGGACCATCCATGTTCGGCGGCATTGCCAGAGCCCTCTTCGGCTCGCAAAACGATCGTATTCTCAAAGGCTTGCGCAAGCACGTCGACGCCATCAACGCGCTCGAGAGCGAGATGGAAGCGCTGACGGACGAGGCGCTGCAGGCCAAGACCGCGGCGTTCCGCGAGCGGCTGGCGGCCGGCGAGACCGTCGACGACCTGATGGAGGAAGCCTTCGCGGTGGTGCGCGAGGCGGCCAAGCGGGTCCTCGGCCAGCGGCATTTCGACGTGCAGCTCCTGGGCGGCATCGTCCTGCACCAGGGCAAGATCGCCGAGATGAAGACCGGCGAAGGCAAGACGCTGGTCGCGACCCTGCCGGTCTATCTGAACGCGCTGCCCGGCAAGGGCGTCCACGTGGTGACGGTCAACGACTACTTGGCCAAGCGCGACGCAGGCTGGATGGGGCGGGTTTACGAGTTCCTCGGGCTGACGGTGGGCTGTATCGTCCACGGCCTCGACGACGCCCAGCGCAAGGCCGCCTACGCCAGCGACGTGACCTACGGCACGAACAACGAGTTCGGCTTCGACTACCTGCGCGACAACATGAAGTTCCGCCTGGAGGACATGGCCCAGCGGGAATTCCACTACGCGATCGTCGACGAGGTCGATTCCATCCTGGTGGACGAGGCCCGGACGCCGCTGATCATCTCCGGCCCGGCCGACGACAGCTCGGACCTGTACCGCAAGATCGATGTGCTGATCCCGCACCTCAAGGACGAGCATTTCGAAAAGGACGAGAAGCAGCGCACGGCCACCCTCACCGACGAAGGGGCCGAGGAGATCGAGCGTCTGCTCAACGAGGCCGGCATTCTGGAGAGCGGCGCGCTGTACGACGTGCACAACGTCAGCCTGGTGCATCACGCCAACCAGGCCCTGCGCGCCCACAAGCTGTTCTCCCGCGATACCGACTACATCGTGAAGGACGACAAGGTCGTCATCATCGACGAGTTCACCGGCCGCGCCATGGACGGACGCCGCTATTCCGACGGCCTGCACCAGGCCCTGGAGGCGAAGGAGAACGTCACCGTCCAGAACGAGAACCAGACCCTCGCGTCGATCACGTTCCAGAACTACTTCCGGCTCTATCCGAAGCTCGCGGGCATGACCGGTACGGCCATGACCGAGGCCGCCGAGTTTCAGGAGATCTACAATCTCGAGGTGGCGGAGATTCCGACCAACGTCCCCGTCTCCCGCCTGGACGAGGACGACGAGGTCTACCGCACCGCCAAGGAGAAGCATGACGCGGTCGTCGAGATGATCGAGGACTGCCGGGGGCGCGGTCAGCCGGTGCTTGTCGGCACCGTCTCCATCGAGAAGTCCGAAGCCGTCTCCGCCGTGCTCAAGCAGCGGAAGATTCCGCACGAGGTGCTGAACGCCCGCTTCCACGAGCAGGAGGCCCGGATCATCGCCCAGGCCGGCCGCCCCGGGTCGGTCACCATCGCCACCAACATGGCCGGTCGCGGCACCGACATTCAGCTCGGCGGCAATATCGAGATGCGCCTCTCCCAGGCGCTCGAGGGCGTCGAGGACGAGGCGAAGCGGCAGAAGATCACCGAGGAGATCACCGCCGACGTCGCCACGGGCAAGGCCAAGGCGCTGGAGGAAGGCGGTCTCTGCGTGATCGCGACCGAGCGCCACGAGAGCCGGCGCATCGACAACCAGCTCCGCGGCCGGTCCGGCCGCCAGGGCGACCCCGGCCGGTCGAAGTTCTTCCTGTCGCTGGAAGACGACCTGATGCGCATCTTCGGCTCCGACCGGATGGACGGCATGCTGAAGAAGCTCGGCCTCCAGGAAGGCGAGGCCATCGTCCATCCCTGGATCAACAAGGCGCTCGAGAAGGCGCAGCAGAAGGTCGAGGCGCGGAACTTCGAGATCCGCAAGCAGCTTCTGAAGTTCGACGACGTGATGAACGACCAGCGCAAGGTCGTCTACGAGCAGCGTCGCGAGATCATGCGCCTGCCGGACGTCCACGACATGGTCACCGACATGCGCCAGGAGGTGATCGAGGACCTGGTCGCCCGGTCGATCCCGGACGGGACCTACGTCGAGCAGTGGGATCTGGACGGGCTGCACGCCGAGGTGATGCGGCTGCTCGGCCTCGACCTGCCGATCCAGGAATGGGGCCGGGAAGAAGGCATCGCCGAACGCGAGATCCTGGAGCGCGTCCGCGACGCCTCGAACCGCCGGATGGCGGAGAAGACCGTCAATTTCGGCCGCGACCTGATGCGGATGGCGGAGAAGCAGCTCCTGCTGCAGCTCCTGGATCAGCAGTGGAAGGACCACCTGCTGTCCCTCGACCACCTGCGCCAGGGGATCAACCTGCGGGCCTACGCCCAGAAGGATCCGCTGAACGAGTACAAGCGGGAGGCCTTCTCGCTGTTCGAGGCCATGCTGGCCGACCTGCGCGAGCAGGTCACCTCGGTGCTGTCGCATCTGGAGATCCGCACCCAGTCCCCCGAAGAGATCGAGGCTCGGATGGCCGCCGAACGGATGGCCCACGAGATGCACGAGACGCGCGCCGATCCGGCGCTGGCGAGCGACGTCATCGGAACCGTCGAGGACGACCAGGAGATGCGCGGCACCGGAACCGACGGGCCGGCGGCCCCGATCCGTACCGCGACCGTCCGCTCGGCCCCCGTGGCGCTCGACCCGAACGACCCGTCGACCTGGGGCAAGGTCCAGCGCAACGCCCCCTGCCCCTGCGGATCCGGCAAGAAGTACAAGCACTGCCACGGCGCCCTGCAGTAGCGCCGTAGGCGGAGCCTGTAGCAGCCCGACCCGCCCCCTTTGTCCCGGTGCCCCCGCGCTGATCGCGGGGCGTCTCGCCCTGTGCATCGCACGGCGGGACCGTCGGTCTGTGGGTTGTCGGCAGGTGTCTGGCGCCGCATGATCCCGGGCATCACTCTTGCCGACAAAAAGAAAATACCCGGAGGAAACAGATGAACGTCGACGCTCCGACGTCCGTTCCGTCCCAGGCCGTCACCGACGCCGTTGCCGAGATCAAACGGGTTCTCGGCGACAAGGGCTGGCTCGAGGCACCGTCCGACACGCTGAAATACCGGACCGACTGGCGCGGCGGCACGGTCGGCGAGGCTTTGCTGGTCGCCCGTCCCGACAGCACGGAGCAGGTCTCCGCGGTCGTGCGGACCTGCCATGGCGCGGGGATCGCCGTGACCGCCCAGGGCGGCAACACCGGCCTGGTCCTCGGCTCGATCCCGACCGAGCCGGTCCCGTCGGTCGTCGTCTCCCTCGACCGCATGACGCGGATCCGCTCGCTCGACGCCGACAACTTCGCCTTGGTCGCGGAGGCCGGCTGCGTGATCCAGACCCTGCAGCAGGCCGCCGCAGAGGCCGGGCGCTTGTATCCGCTCTCCCTTGCCTCGGAAGGCTCGTCCACCGTCGGCGGCACGCTCTCGACCAATGCCGGCGGCAACAACACCATCAAGTTCGGCAACGCCCGCGAGCAGGTTCTGGGGCTGGAGGTCGTGCTGCCGGACGGCACCGTGTTCGACGGGCTGAACACCCTGCGCAAGAACAACACCGGCTACGATCTCAAGCACCTGTTCATCGGCGCCGAAGGCACGCTCGGCATCATCACCGCCGCGGCCATGCGGCTGATGCCGGGACCGAAGGTGCGCGAGACGGCGATGCTCTCGGTGCCGAACCCGGAAGCCGCACAGGTGCTCCTGTCGCGCGCCCGCGAGCTGTCCGGCGACACCGTCATCGCCTTCGAGCTCATGCCGCGGCGCTGTTTCGACCTGGCGCTCAAGCATATCGACGGGATCGTCGACCCCATCGCCACCCCGTCCCCCTGGTACGTGCTGATCGAGATGGCGACATCCTCGGAGATCGACGATCTGCGGGCCAAGCTGGAGGCGATATTCGCCGAGGCCATGGAGCGGGAGCTCGTCACCGACGGCGTGATCGCCGAGAGCGAGACCCAGCGCGCCCAGATCTGGCGGATCCGCGAGGAACAGGCCGAGGCCGGCCGGCGCGAGGGCGGCGCCATCTCCTGCGACGTGTCCGTGCCGGTCAGCCGCGTCGCCGAGTTTCTTGGCAAGGCCAGGGAGATGTGCGAGCGCGAGCTTGAGGGCGTCGTGCTCAACACCTTCGGCCATATGGGCGACGGCAACATCCACTACGGCATCCGCAAGCCCGACGGCATGAGCGACGAGGCCTGGACCCAGCGCAAGGGCGACATGTCGGATCGGATCAGCGCGCTCTGCGCCGAGTTCGGCGGCAGCTTCTCGGCGGAACACGGCATCGGCGGTCTGAAGCGCGAGGACTTCCGCCGTTACACCCCGGAGAGCCGCGTCGCCCTGATGCGGGCGATCAAGGCCGCGATCGACCCGGATGGGGTGATGAACCCGGGCAAGATCTTCTGACCCGGTGCCCGGCCTGCCGCCCCGTCACTCGCCCGGTTGCGCCGCGGCGAGGGGGCGGGCGCGGGGCAGGAAGGCCACCGCCACCACGATGACCGAGGCACAGCCGGCGCAGATCAGGAACAGGGTCGAGAACCCGGCCCCGTAGGTGTGCAGTCCCGAGATCGCCGGCACCGCCGTCGCCGCGATGGCGAAGGACAGTACGTATTTGATCGCGTAGACCCGGCCGCGCCAGTGCTCCGGCGTGTGGCGCGCGACCAGGGTGTCGGTGATCGGGATCTGTCCGAAGACCAGCATCATCATGGCGAGCGAGATCGCCAGCATGACGGACCCCGTCGCGTTCGCCGCCGCCAGGAAGATGACGACGTCGCCGATCACCAGCAGCAGGAAGACAAGCTTGGTCGAGTAGCGGTCGATCAGGTGGCCGACGGCGATCTGGGTGAAGGCCGCGACCGCGTAGACCAGGGCGATCAGCGAGCCGGCCTCGGTGCCGCTCACCGCGAGGGAGGCGACCTGCTTGTCGTCGAACACCTTGGGCAGGGAGATCGTGGTCGCGTTGAAGATGAACCCGCCGAAGGCCGTGGCGATGAAGACGACCGCCAGCACCGCCTTCCAGTTCGCCGCCGGCTGCGCCCCGGCCTTGCGCGCCGCGGTTCCGGCCTGGGTCGCCGCCTGTCCCGCCGTCGACCGGCAATGCAGGATCCAGAGCAGGCCGATACCGATCGCGACCGCGCCAGGCACCACGAAGGCCGCCCGCCAGCCCGCGAGGTCCGCCAGCGCCCCCGCGACCAGCGCCGACGCCGCCACCCCCATGTTGCCCCAGACGCCGTTGACGCCGAGCCGCCGGCCGATCTTGCCGCCGGCCGCCGCCGTCCCCTGGCTGACCATGGCGATGCCGACCGGGTGGTAGATCGCCGCGAACATGCCGATGAGGAACAGGCAGACCGCGATCTGCCACGGCTCCTGCGCCAGGCCGGTCAGCACCGTCATCGCGCCGATGCCGATGAAGAAGATCGCGATCATCGTCTCCCGGCTCCACCGGTCGGCGAGCCAGCCGGCCGGCAGGGAGAACGCGCCGAACGCGATGAAACCGCCGGTGGAGAGCACCAGGATCTCGCCATAGCTGGCATCCATCCCGGCCGCCATGATCACCGCCACCGCCGGAAACAGCAGCATCATCAGGTGATCGACCGCGTGGCCGATATTGAGGAACAGGAAGCGGGTGTCGAGACGCATCGGGGCTCTCCCTAGGCTTGGCTGACCCCATCCTCGCCCTTGTGCGACTTGCCGTCCTTCGACAGACTGTCAATTGATGTTGCAAACAGGCCAAGCGGATCGACCCTCGCACGGACCGGACCGGATCTCCGACGGCGGCGGCAGCGCGGATGTGCGCGACCGTCAGCACTGGCCGAAGGCGATCGTCGGCTACGCCGTCGACTACGCCCCCGGCCATTCCACCGGCTGGCACCACCACGACCGCGACCAGCTCGTCCATGGCGAGCGCGGGGTGATGACCGTGCGCACCGGGGACGGCGCCTGGATCGTCCCCCCGGGCTATGCCGTTTGGGTTCCCGCCGGCCTGGTGCACGAGGTCCGGGCCGCCTCCTCGGTCGCGATGCGCACCCTCTACCTGCGCCGCGACGCCGGGGTCCCGGTTGGCTCCCGCTGCCGGGTGGTGGCTGTTCCGGCGCTGGTGCGCGAACTGATCGGGCGCGTGGTGACCCTGCCGCGGGAGTATCCGGAAGCCGGGGCCGAAGCACGCCTGGTCGCTGTCCTGGCGGACGAGCTGGCCGGGCTGCCCTCCGCCCCGCTCGACCTGCCGCTGCCGCGAGATCGGCGGGCGCTGGCGGTGGCCGAGGCGCTGATCGCCGATCCGGCGGACGGCCGGGACCTCGCCGAGTGGGGCCGCGATGCCGGCGCCAGCACGCGAACCCTGGCCCGGCTGTTCCAGGCGGAGACCGGGATGTCGTTCGGCCGCTGGCGCCAGCGCCGCCGGCTGCTCGCGGCCCTGGAGCGGCTGGCGGCCGGCGAACCGGTGACCGGCGTCGCCCTCGATCTCGGCTATGCCAGTCCCAGCGCCTTCATCGCCATGTTCCGCCGCACCCTCGGCGCCCCGCCGACCCGCTACCTGAAGACCCCCGCCACCCCATCGAGACCCGCCCGATGACAGAAACCCGCTTCCGCAACGGCCGCCTTCCCCACGGCCGGACCGTCGATATCGCGATCCGCGACGGCCTGTTCACGGCCTTGGAGGAGCCGCACCCGAAACAGGACGAAGGTGTGGCGGTTGAGGATCTGGGTGGCATGCTCGTCCTGCCCGGCCTGATCGACGGGCACATCCACCTGGACAAGACCTTTCTCGGCCTGCCCTGGCGCCCGCACCGGGCCGGACCGACGGTGCCGGACCGGATCGCCGCCGAGAAGGCGGGCCGGGCGGAGCTGACCCTGTCGGTCGAGGAACGGGCGAAGACCTTCCTCGCCCGGGAAGCCTCCCTCGGGACCGTCGCGCTGCGCAGCCATGTGGACATCGACCCGGACAGCGGGCTCGACCACCTGCATCAGGTGATGGCGGCCCGCGAGGCCTATGCCGGCATCGTCGACGTCCAGCTCGTCGCCTTCCCCCAATCCGGGGTCCTGATCGCCCCAGGCGTCCTCGACCTGCTCGACGCCGCCCTGTCGGAAGGGGTGGAACTGGTCGGCGGGCTCGACCCGGTCGGCATCGAGGGCGACATGGACGGCCATCTGGATCTGATCTTCGCCCTGGCCGAGAAACACGGCGTCGGCGTCGATATCCACCTCCACGATCCGGGCCACCGGGGCGCGCGGGAGCTGCGGGCCATCGCCGCGCGGACCGCGGCCCTCGGTATGCAGGGCCGGGTCACGGTCAGCCACGCCTTCGCGCTGGCCACCGTGGACGACCGAACCCTGGACCTGACGATCGGCGACCTGCGCGACGCGGACGTGGCGATCCTGACCAGCGCGCCGGGAACCGGAAACCTGATCCCGGTGGTCAGATTGCGCGAGGCGGGGGTGCGGGTCTTCGCCGGCTCCGACAACGTGCGCGACGCCTGGTCGCCCTTCGGCAACGGCGACATGCTGGAACGGGCGATGCTGGTGGCCTACCGGGCCGGACTGCGGACCGACGAGGGACTGACGCTGGCCTTCGACCTGTGCTCTGGTGCAGCGGCCCAGGCGCTCGGATATGGTCCCTACGGCCTGGAGGTCGGCGCCCGGGCCGATTTCGTGACGGTGGACGCGGAGACCCTGGCCGAAGCGGTGGTCGACCGGCCGGCACGCTCGCTCGTGGTCAAAGGCGGTCGGGTGACCGCGCGAGACGGCAAGGTGGTCTAGGGGCTCGGACCGGTTGCGTGCCAGGGTCCTGACTTTCGTCAGGACGACGGACAGGAAGAACCGTCCCTCCCCCCGTCATCCTGATGCAAATCAGGATCAAGCCGAGCAGGGAACGCTACCCCCACCACCCGTCATCCCGGCGACCACCGGGCTTGACCCGGTGGTCGGCCGGGACCCGGCCCAGACGACGGTATGCTGGTCCCGGGCGCCTCCCGGATCGAGTCCGGGCGGCCCCGGGATGACGGAAATCAGTAGAACAGGCTCAGCGCTTGAACGGGTAGAAGCCCACGTCGTTGAACAGGGTGTTCTCCTGCTTCTCCAGGGCGCCGAGCTTGGCGCTCTCCTGGGTGTAGGCGATCCAGTCCGGGTCGCTCCACATGGCCGCGCGCTTGGTCTCGCGGTCGCCGGCGCTCTCATAGGCCCAGATGTGGATGTAGCAGTTCGGGTCGCCGGTCTCGCATTTGGCGTAGAGAACCGGCTGGCCGAGGTGCTTGGCCTGGGGCGCCTTGCCCATCTTCTCGTACAGTTCGAGATGCTTGCCGATGGTGCCGGGGCGGCAGGTGTACTTGCGCACGTCGAACAGCATGGTCGTGTCCTCCTGGATTGGTTTTGGCGACTGCCGGCGCGAGAGTAGCGCAGCCCGGCGCCGGCGAAAGCCCCGGTATTGCGCCATGCCGATTGTGCGACTGCGAAAAGCGGGTTGCGCCGGGCCGTGCCGATACCGTCAACTGCCCAAAGCGAAACCGGACGGCCAGGCTGACGCATGTCCCCATCCACCCCCTCCCCCGACACCCGCAAGCGCGTCGCCGTGATCGGCCTCGGGGGCATCGGCGGCGTCGCCGCCGGTGCTCTGACCCATGCGGGCCGTCACGAGGTCATTGCCTGCGGCCGACGCCCGGTGAAGCGGATGACGGTCGACCTGCCGGACGAGAGCGTCGACGTGGCGATGACGGTACTGACCGACCCGGCCGACGCGTCTCCCGTCGACTGGGTGCTGCTGACGACGAAGGCCCAGGACACCGACGGGGCCGGCGCCTGGCTGCGGGCGCTGTGCGGGCCCGGCACCACCGTCGCGGTCATGCAGAACGGCATCGACCACGCCGAGCGGATTGCGCCCTACGCCGGGGCCGCCACCGCCCTGCCGGTGATCGTCTACTACAACGGCGAACGGATCGCCGACGACCATGTCCGCATGCGCCACATCAGCGATACCGACATCGCCCTGCCCGATACCGACACGGCCAAGGCCTTCGCCGACCTGCTGGCGGGGACCCCGATCAACCCGCTGATCGCGCCGGACTTCACCGCGCGGCTCTGGCAGAAGCTGCTGATCAACATCGTGGTGAACCCGGTGACGGCACTCACCCGTCAGCGCCAGGGCGTGCTCCAGCGCGAGGACATCCGGACCTTGACCACCGCGCTCCTGGAGGAGGCCGCCGCGGTCGCCGAAGCCGAGGGCGCCGGACTGCCCGCCTCGGCTGCGGCCGAGACCCAGCGTCTGGTCCTGACCTTCCCGCACGATGCCGGATCGTCGATGTATTTCGACGCCCTGGCCGGCCGCCGGCTGGAGGCGGACGCGCTCACCGGCGCGATTGTGCGGGCGGGCGAGAAACACGGCATCCCGACGCCGATGAACGCCGCCATGCTGGCCCTGCTGCGGGCACTGAGCGACGGGATCGACGGGTAAGACCCCGGCCGTCATCCTGACGCGAGCCAGGGCCAAGCCGTGGTTCCTCCACTGCCGTCATCCTGACGCAAGTCAGAACCAAGCCGCGCCGCCTCCTCCTCTTCTCGAGGCTTCCCGGCCTTGTGCCGGGATCCACCTCGCCACCGCACAGACGCCGACACCCGATCTCCAGGAACTGAACGTGCCCGACCGTGGGCCCCGGGACAGGGCCGGGGAGTGCCGTTGAGGGGGAATAGTGGGGAGACCGTTCAAAGCACGGTCGGCGCGTGACTGTCGCCTCCCGTCACACCAGCCCGATCGCCTTCGCCTCCGCCGCGAGGGAGTCGCGGAAGTCGGGATGGGCGATGGCGATCAGTGCGCGGGCACGCTCGCTCAGCGACTTTCCCTTCATGTCCGCCATGCCGTACTCGGTGACGATGTACTGGGTGTCCACCCTTGGATCGGTGATCGTCGTGTTCGCGAGCTGCGGGACGATCCGGCTGACCATGCCGCTCTTCGCCGTCGAGTGCAGGGCGATGAAGGACTTGCCCTTCGGCGCCAGGTAGGCGCCCCGCACGAAGTCGAGCTGACCGCCGGTGCCGCTGAACTGCTGGCCGTTCAGCGCCTCTGAGTTCACCTGGCCGGTCAGATCGACCTGCAGGGCGGCGTTCACCGAGATCATGTTCCGGTTCTTGCGGATGACCGCCGGGTTGTTCACCCAGGTCGCCGGGTAGCCGACGATCGACGGATTGTCGTCCATGAAGTCGTACATGTCCGCGTTACCGAGGGCGAGGGTGAAGACGTGCTTGTAGCGCATGATCGTCTTGGCCTCGCCGGTGATGACGCCGCGACGCATCAGGTCGATCATCGGCGGCGACAGCAGCTCGGAATGCAGCCCGAGACGCTTGTGGCCGCGAAGTTCCGCCATCACCGCCTCCGGTACCCCGCCGACCCCCATCTGCAGGGTCGCCTCGTCGGGGATCAGGCCAGCGATCGCCTTGCCGATGGCGATATCCTCCGGCCCCGGCGCGTGGGACGGCAGCTCCATCAGCGGCGCGTCGTGCTCGATCACCGCGTCGACCTGGCTGATGTGCAGCAGGTTCTCGCCGAAGGTGCGGGGCATGTTGCGGTTCACCTCGACGATCACCCGCCGCGCCTTACGCACCAGTTCGGCGGCATAATCCGGGTTGGTCCCTAGGCTGAAGTGTCCCGACCGATCCATCGGCGAGACCGTGGTCACGAAGGTGTCCGGCTCGATCTGTTCGGTGAGCAGGCGGCCGACCTGATGGAACATGGAGGGCACGAAGTCGATCCAGACCTCGCCGCGCTTGAGCCCCTCCTGGGCGAAGGCGCGGTCGTGCCCGCTCATGAACAGGACGTGCAGCTTCAGCACATCCATCAGCTCGGGCTTGAGGATGGTCTCGGCCGTCGCCTGGCTGCCATGCATGTAGTAGACGCCGAGGCGGCTGAGCCGCCGGCGCTCCCGCGCCCGTTCCGCCAGGGCCGCCATGAAGGCCGGCGGCATCGCCACCCCCATGCCGAGCACCAGGGTCGAGCCGTCCGCCAGGCTGTCGGCCGCGGCCTCGGGGGTCAGGGTCTTCTGCGCGAGATCGGTGTCGTACCCCATGGCCGGCTCTCCCCTGTCAGCCCATCACGTTGTAGCCATTGTCGACGAAGACCGTGTTGCCGGTCATGCCGTCGGCCGCACCCGAGGCGAGAAACGCCGCGACACTCCCGACCTGCTCGATGGTGACCAGCGCGTGGCGCGGCGCACGCTCGGCCGCCTGCTCCATCAGCTCGTCGAACCGCTCGATCCCGGACGCCGCCCGGGTCTTCAGCGGACCGGGCGACAGGGCGTAGACGCGGATGTTCTTCTCCGCCAGCTCCGCCGCCAGGTAGCGCACGCTCGCCTCCAGCGCCGCCTTGACCGGCCCCATGAGATTATAGCGGTCGACCACCTTTTCGGCGCCATAGTAGCTCATGGTCATCAGCGAACCGCCCTCAACCATCAGCGGCTCGGCCCGCCGCGCCATGCGGATGAAGGAGTGGCAGGACACGTTCATCGCCATGTCGAACCCCTCGCGCGAGCAGTCGACGACCCGTCCGTGCAGGTCCTCGCGCGGCGCGAAGGCGATGGAATGCAGCAGGAAATCGAGCCTGCCCCACCGGTCCCGCACTGCGTCGAACAGCGCCCCGATCTGACCCTCTTCGCGCACGTCGCAGGGCAGGAACAGCTCCGCCTCCAGCGCGTCGCTCAGGGGCTTGGTATAGGGTCGGGCCTTGTCGTTCAGATAGGTGACGGCGAGGTCGGCGCCGGCCTGCCTGAAGGCCTTGGCACAGCCATAGGCGATCGACTGGTCGTTGGCGATGCCGACGACGAGGCCCTTTTTGCCGTGAAGTGAAAGAGTCATGAGCCGGGTCCATATCTAGGGGCGGCGCGGTCGCGCACCGGCCGAGGAGAGCCAGATCATTGTGCAATGCAGCGAAGATCGTGCAACCATGACCATACGCTTATCAAGAAAGCTTCACATTCCACCCGTCCGCGTGCTCAGGTAGCGGCGATGGTATCCATATCTCACGGCGACTGGCAGGAGGCGCCGAAGCCCGCCGCCGCCGACCACCTTATCAGCGCCATTGGCGACGTGCATGGGCGGGCCGACCTGCTCGAGGCGCTGCTGGAGGCGCTTGCCGAGGACGTGTCCGGCCCCGGGGTGGAACGGGTGACGAATGTCTTTCTCGGCGACCTGATCGACCGCGGACCGGCGGTGAAGGACGCGCTCGGCCTCGCCGCCGGCGGCCTCGCGATGTTCTGCGACGGGCGGGTACCGGTAGAGGACGTCCTGCTGCTCGGAAACCACGACGTCTGGCTCAAGGCGGCGCTGGAAGAGCGGCTACACATGGACGACCTGCATGTCTGGCTCGGCAACGGGGCGGTCGAGACCTGGCACGACTTCGCGGTGGCCGCCTCCGACCGGCCGGACCGGATCGTCGATACGCTGCGGCGGAACATGCCGGAGATCGTGAGCGAGGCGGTCGGACGCATGGTGCCGATGCACAGGATCGGCGACTGGGTCTTCGTGCATGCCGGACTGGACCCGCGGCGCCCGCTGGAGGATCAGCCGGAAGAGGTCGTGACCTGGATCCGCGACGCCTTTCTGGAGTCGGCCGACGGGTGGCCGTTCGACGTCGTCGTCGTGCACGGCCACACGCCCGAACAGCCCTACGAGTCGCCCACCATCCGGCGGCACCGCATCAACTTGGACACCGGCGCGGTGTTCACCGGCGTGCTGACCGCGATCCAGATCCGCAACGACCGGATGCGCTTCGTTCAGGCGGTCGGCTAGAGCAAATCACGATCAGATGGAAACATCTGGTCGCGTGAACTTGCTCTATCGTTAATGAGTTAGAGGGACGCCCTGCGTCAGGTGGCGCTTCCGCCGACGGCGACCGTCGTCGCTCCCCAGATCGTTCGGTCGTCAACGCTCTGGACCAAGACGGCGATGCCGCCCTTCACATCGGCCCAGGGGTCGGCCGATACGGAAATCGTCCTCGCGGGACCGTGAAACTCGCCGATCCGCCGGATCGCCCGAACCACGTTGAAATCCTCGAGCCGAAGACCGCCGTTCTCGCCCCGGCGGATCTCGGTGAGGTGATACGCGTCGAAGGCGACGGCCGTCACCTCGGCCGGTCCGGGCATACCGACATCGTCGATGTCTACGCGGAGTTCCCCGTTGACGAGACCGGCCCGGAGGGCAACGGCGTGACGGTCCGAGGCAAGGCGCCTCTGGATCAGCGCATCGACCCGGCGCGAGTCCGATCCAACCGCGTCCACCGTCCCGTCGATCACCATCTGCGGCGTATACAGCGTGCGGTTGCCGAGACTCCCGCGGTAGGCCTTCTGGCGGGCCGTGTAGGCCGCGTCGGCGAACGGGTCGGGCCACCCGATATAGTCCCAGTAGTCGACGTGGTAGCCGAGGGCGACGACATCGGCGCGCTGCGCCAGACGGCCGAGATAGGCGTCGGCCGGAGGACAGGAGCTGCACCCCTGACTGGTGAACAGCTCGACCACGACAGGAGACCGGCCCCCGGCCGCCGCCCGGCCCGGCCGGGAAAAACCGGCGGCGCAGAGACCGCCTCCGGTGAGAGCGGACGCGGCGAGTACGGAAAAACTGCGGCGAGTGATCATCTGGCGACGATACGCCCGACCGACCGCTCACCGTAACTGAAGAGACCGTGATCGAGGACGACGTGCCCGGCGCTCCGCCGACGTCATTTGAGGCGGCTCCCTTGATCCGGGGCCCGTCCGGGACATTTACGGCGCAGACCTCAAACCCGGAGATCACCATGCGACCCTCCCCGATGGCAGCCGTCTGCGCCGCGCTGCTCGCCCTGGCCCTCCCCGTCTCGGCGGCCGCCGACGAGCCGACGCCACGCCAGGACGCGGCGGGCGAGAGCGACTGGCGCTTCACCGTCGGGGCCGGCGCCCTCTACGCGCCGGACTACACGGGTTCGGACGAGTACGAACCGACGCCGTTCCCCTTCGTGCGGATCGAGAACGGTCCGCTGTACGTGCGGACCGACGGACCGGGCGTAAAGGCCAATGTCATGCCGCATGGCCTGTTCGAGTTCGGGCCAGTGATCCGGTACGGAGGGGGGCGGTCGGACGTCGAGGACGACGTGGTCGATCGGTTGCCGGAGATCGACGACGCGCTCTTGCTCGGCCTATTCGCCGGCTACACCCACAAGGGTGTCTTCGGCAACCGGGACTCCCTCGGGGTCGAGATCGAGGCGACATGGGCGACCAGCGACGACAACGGCGCCACCGTGACGCTCGGCACGACCTACGGCGTGCGGGCGACCCGCAGTCTGTCGCTGTCGATCGGCCCCTCGGTGACCTATGCGAGCTCGGACTACGCCGACACGTACTTCTCGGTGGATGCCGCCGGATCGGCGGCGAGCGGTCTCTCGCAGTTCTCGGCGGAAAGCGGCCTGCGCGACGTGGCGCTGACGGTATCCGCCCGCTACACCATCACCCCGCAGATCGCGCTCGGCGGTTTCGCCGGCGTCTCCCGTCTGATGGGCGACTTCGCCGACAGCCCGATCGTCGATGAGCGCGGGAGCGCCACCCAGGCCTCCGGCGGCCTGTTCCTCACCTACACGTTCTGACCGCCATCCCCCTCGGGGATTCTCTCCGGAACGAGAACGGGCGCCCCCACGGGAGCGCCCGTTCCTGCATCCGGGTTCCGGAACCTGCCGTCAGGCGGCCTGAGTCAGCTGACGCAGCACGTAGTGCAGGATGCCGCCATGGTTGTAGTACTCGACCTCGTTGGCGGTATCGATCCGGCACAGAAGCTCGACCGTCTTGGTCGTGCCGTCCTTGTAGGTGATGGTCATCGGCACCGGCATGCGCGGCTTGATGCCGTCGGAGATGCCGGTGATGTCGAACGTCTCCTCGCCGGTCAGGCCGAGCGACTTGCGGTCGACGCCTTCCGGGAACTGCAGCGGCAGAACGCCCATGCCGACGAGGTTCGAGCGGTGGATGCGCTCGAAGCTCTCGACGATGACCGCCTTGACGCCCAGGAGACGGGTGCCCTTGGCCGCCCAGTCGCGGGACGAACCGGTGCCGTACTCCTTGCCGCCGATCACGACCAGCGGGGTGCCGGCCTCGGCGTACTTCATGGCGGCGTCGTAGATCGGCATCTGCTCGCCCGAGGTCACCAGCTTGGTCATGCCGCCCGACACGCCCGGCGTCATCTCGTTCTGCAGCCGGATGTTGGCGAAGGTGCCGCGCATCATGACTTCGTGGTTACCGCGGCGGGCGCCGTAGGAGTTGAAGTCGACCGGACGGATCTGGCGCTCGAGCAGGTACTCGCCGCCCGGGCTGTCCTTCTTGATCGAGCCGGCGGGCGAGATGTGGTCGGTCGTGATCGAGTCGCCGAGCATCGCCAGGGCGCGCGCGCCCTTGATGTCGCCGATCTCGCCCGGATCCTTCGGCATGCCGACGAAGTAGGGCGGGTTCTGCACGTAGGTCGACCCGTCGTTCCAATCGTAGGTCAGGCCGCCGGACACCGAGACGTCCTGCCATTCCTTGCCGCCGTGGAAGACGTTGGCGTAGCGCGACCGGTACATCTCCGGCGTCAGCTTCGCCTGGATGGTCGCGGCGATCTCGTGGTTCGACGGCCAGATGTCGCGCAGGTAGACCGGATTGCCGTCCTTGTCCTCGCCGAGCGGATCGTTGTTGATATCGACGAACATCGAGCCCGCAATGGCGTAGGCGACGACCAGTGGCGGCGAGGCCAGGTAGTTGGCCTTCACATGCGGGTTCACGCGGCCTTCGAAGTTCCGGTTGCCCGAGAGCACCGAGCAGACCGCCAGGTCGCCGGCCTCGACCGCCGCGGCGATCGGGTCGCTGAGCGGGCCCGAGTTGCCGATGCAGGTGGTGCAGCCGTAGCCGACCAGGTTGAAGCCGAGCTTGTCGAGCGGGTCCTGCAGGCCGGCGGCCTCCAGGTAGTCCGTCACGACCTGGGAGCCCGGCGCCAGGGAGGTCTTCACCCAGGGCTTCACCGTCAGGCCCTTCTCGACCGCCTTCTGGGCGATAAGGCCGGCAGCGATCAGCACGCTCGGGTTCGAGGTGTTGGTACAGCTCGTGATGGCGGCGATCACGACGTCGCCGTCGCTCAGCTCGTAATTGGCGTCCTCGACCGGCGCCGACCGCTTGGTGCCGGTGCCGTCGCCGAGCGTCGACTTCAGCGCCGACTGGAAGTTTCCGGCCGCCTCGGTCAGGAGAACCCGGTCCTGCGGGCGCTTCGGACCGGCGAGCGACGGGACGACCGTCGACATATCGAGCTCGAGCGTGTCGGTGAACTCCGGATCGGCGGCGTCGTTCTCGCGCCACATGCCCTGGGCCTTGGCATAGGCCTCGACCAGCTTCACCCGGTCCTCGTCGCGGCCGGTGAAGCGCAGGTAGTTGATGGTCTCGGCGTCGATCGGGAAGAAGCCGCAGGTGGCGCCGTATTCCGGGGCCATGTTGGCGATCGTCGCCCGGTCGGCCAGCGGCAGGTCGGCGAGACCCGGGCCGTAGAACTCTACGAACTTGCCGACCACGCCCTTGGCGCGGAGCATCTGAGTGACCGTCAGCACCAGGTCGGTGGCGGTCGCGCCCTCCGGCATCTTGCCGGTCAGCTTGAAGCCGATCACTTCCGGCACCAGCATGGAGATCGGCTGGCCCAGCATGGAGGACTCGGCCTCGATACCGCCCACGCCCCAGCCCAGGACGGCCATGCCGTTGACCATGGTGGTGTGGCTGTCGGTGCCGACCAGGGTGTCCGGATAGGCGACGGTCTCGCCGTTCTCGTCCTTGGTCCACACGGTCTGTGCCAGGTACTCCAGGTTGACCTGGTGGCAGATGCCGGTACCCGGCGGCACGACGCGGAAGTTGGAGAACGCCTGCTGGCCCCACTTCAGGAACTCGTAGCGCTCCTTGTTGCGCTCGAACTCCAACTCGACGTTCTTCTTGAAGCTCTCGGGGTTGCCGAAATCGTCCACCATCACCGAGTGGTCGATGACCAGATCCACCGGCGAGAGCGGGTTGATCTTGGTGGCGTCGCCGCCGAGCTCCTCCATCGCGTCGCGCATGGCGGCGAGGTCGACCACGGCCGGCACGCCGGTGAAGTCCTGCATCAGCACCCGCGCCGGGCGATAGGCGATCTCGCGGGCGGACTTGCGGGTCTTCGCCCAGTCGGCCATCGCGGTGATGTCCTCGCCGGTGACGGTCACGCCGTCCTCGTAGCGCAGCAGGTTCTCGAGCAGGACCTTCAGCGAGTAGGGCAGGCGCGCCACTTCGGGGTGCGCCGCCTCGAGCTTGCCGAGGTCGTAATAGGTGTAGGTCTTACCGGCGACATCCATGGTCGCCTTGGTCTTGAAGCTGTCCAGGCCTGCGGTCATCGTGCTGTCTCTCCTCGATTCTATGGCGGCAGCCAGTTGGCGGCGAAGTCTCGCGACTGAAAAAGTCTCTCGACCGCGCGGCCGTCCGAGGTGCGCCTCGGCCCGGTCGGCTCGATGCGGGCCGTCGCCCGTCTTGGTTTGGCGCCGTTATATCGCCGCGCCCCGCAGACGCAAAGGGATTCAAACGATTCAATGATCGGATCGCGGCGGTCGGGCGGCCGGAGTCGGTGTGCCGGGACGCTCGCTTCAGCGGCACCGGCGCGCGGTTTCGCCGATCGGGGATTGCCTGCGCGCCCCGCCGTACCCATTCTCCGCGCCATGGACACGATCTGGGGCAACGTATTGTCGATCGACGGGCGGGGCGTGCTGCTGCGCGGGCCGTCCGGCAGCGGCAAGTCCGATCTCGCCCTGCGGCTGACAGATGCGGGCGCCCATCTGGTCGCCGACGACCGGGTGGCGGTCGCCCGGGAAGGCAACAGCCTGGTCGCCCGCGCGCCGGAGGCCCTCTCCGGCAAAATGGAGGTGCGCGGCATCGGCATCGTCTCGGTCCCGACAGTTCAGCGCGTGGCCCTGGTCCTGGTGGTCGACCTCGTTCCACTCGAGCAGGTCCCGCGCATGCCGGACCCCGGCCGGTGGAGCCATCTCGGCGTCTCGGTGCCGCTGATCGCTCTCAACGCCCTCGAAGCGTCGGCGGCGGCCAAGGTGCGGCTCGCCGTCCGCCAGGTCAGCACCGCATGACCGCCCCTCTTTCCGTCGTCCTGGTCACCGGGTTGAGCGGCGCCGGCCGAACCTCGGCCCTCAAGGTGCTCGAGGATCTAGGCTACGAGGCCGTGGACAACCTGCCGCTCGGCCTGATGCCGGCGCTTCTGGCACCGCGTGAGACCGAGGGCCGGATCGCCGTCGGCGTGGATCCCCGGACCCGCGGCTTCGCCACCGAGCCCCTGGCCGATGCGATCGCGGAACTCGAGGCGCGGCCGGACGTGGACCTGCGCGTGCTGTTCCTCGACTGCGACGACGACATCCTGATCCGCCGGTTCACCGAGACCAGACGCCGCCACCCGCTCGCCGCCGATCGCCCGGTGGCGGACGGCATCGCCATCGAGCGCCGGATGCTCGCCCCGGTGCGCGACCTGGCCACCGCCGTCATCGACACCAGTTCCTCGAGCCTCGGCGAGTTCCGCGAGAACCTGATCTCCTCCCTGGCCCTGGAGCGGGGTCGGACGATGGCCGTCACCGTGGTCTCCTTCGCCTTCCGCAGCGGCCTGCCGCGCGAGGCGGACCTGGTGTTCGATGTCCGCTTTCTCGCGAACCCGCACTACGAACCCGAACTCCGCCCCCGCGACGGCCGAGACCCGGAGGTCGGCGCCTTCGTTGCCGGCGATCCCGGCTTCGCGCCGTTCTTCGAGTCCCTGACAGGCCTGATCGCGCCGCTCCTGCCGCGCTACGAGCGGGAGGGGAAGAGCTATCTCACGGTGGCCATCGGCTGCACCGGCGGCAAGCACCGCTCGGTGCATGTGGCGGAACGGCTGGCCGAGTGGTTGAAGAGCACGGGGACTCCTGTCACGCTCCGCCATCGTGACCTGCCGCGCGAGGCGGGCGGCGCGGAACAGATATCGCTCGAACAAGTACGGAAGACGCTGTGATCGGCATTGTTCTGGTGACCCATGGTCGCCTCGCGGATGAACTCAAGGCGGTTCTGGAACATGTGGTAGGCCCGCAGTCGCATATGGCGACGGTCTGCATCGGCGCGGACGACGACATGGAGAAGCGCCGCAGCGAGATCATGGACCGGGCCCAGGAGATGGACAGCGGCAGCGGGGTGATCGTGCTGACCGACATGTTCGGCGGCACGCCGTCGAACCTTGCGATCTCGATCATCGACCGCCCCGGCGTGGAGGTGATCGCCGGCGTGAACCTGCCGATGCTGATCAAGCTCGCGAGCGTGCGCGACAAGGAGAGCCTCGCCGAGGCCAGCGTCGCGGCGCGCGATGCCGGACGGAAGTACATCTCGATCGCCTCCGAGGTCCTGGGCGCCGCCGGCGCGTAATGGATACGGCGATGTCGACCGAGGAACGCAAGCTGCTCATCACCAACAAGCGGGGGCTCCATGCGCGGGCCGCCGCGAAGTTCGTGAAATGTGCCGGCGCCTTCGACGCGGAAGTCTGGGTCGAGAAGGACGGGCAGAGCGTCTCCGGACGGTCTATCATGGGGCTGATGATGCTGGCGGCGGCTCCCGGCTGCTCGATCCTGGTGCGGGCCAGCGGGTCGGACGCGTCGGACGCGATGGACGCCATCGCCCATCTGGTGGAGTCCAAGTTCCATGAAGACCACTGACCGGACAGCACGGGCGCGCAGGGACAAGGGCGGAAAGCGCGGCATTCTCGAAGGGATCGGGGTCTCCGCCGGGATCGCCATCGGACCCGCGCACGTGGTCGATGCCGGCGTCATCCAGGTCCCCGAGTACAAGATCGCCGCCGGCCGGGTCGAGGCCGAAGTCGAGCGTTTCGAGGCGGCCCGCACCCGCGCCGACAAGCAGGTGCGTAAGCTGCGCCGCAAGGCCGAGGCCCTGCCCACCGGCGTGCTCGACGAGCTCGGTCCGCTGCTCGAGGCCCATGCCGCCATGCTCGGCTCGTCCCGGCTCGCGGGCGGGGTCGCGGAGACGATCCGCGACCGCCGGATCAACGCGGAAGCGGCGGTCCAGGGCGTGGTCGGCGACATGGTCCGCAGCCTGTCGGCGGTGAAGGACGCATATCTCGCATCGCGGGCCCAGGACGTCCGCGAGGTCGGCGACCGTATCCTGCGCCAGCTCACCGAGACGCCGTATCAGGCCTTCGCCCACCTGCCCGAGGGCGCGATCATCATCGCCGAGGAACTGAGCCCGGCGGATACCGCCCTGCTCGACCCGGCCCGCATCGGCGGCTTCGTCACGGCGCTGGGCGGAACCGACAGCCACACCGCGATCATGGCCCGGTCCATGGGCCTGCCCGCGGTGCTCGGCGCGACGGCCGCGACCAAGGCGATCCGTTCGGGCGAGACCATCATCGTCGACGGCGATACCGGACGCGTCGTCCTCGACCCGGACGAGGCCTCCCTGGCCGAATACCGGCGCCGCGCCGCCGCCCGCGAGCGTCTGGAGCGGGAACTGACCCGGCTGCGCACCCTGCCGGCGGTGACCCAGGACGGGATGACGATCTCGCTGATGGCGAATTTGGAGCTGCCGCGCGACCTGGAGATCGCCACCGACCGGGGTGCCGAGGGGGTCGGCCTGTTCCGCACCGAGTTCATGTTCATGAACCGGGACGTGCTGCCCGACGAGGACGAGCAGTACGCCGCCCTGCGGCAGGTGGTCGAGGGCATGGACGGCAAGCCGGTGACCATCCGCACCCTGGATGTCGGCGGCGAGAAACTGGCGACGGCGCTCGGCGACAGCATCGCCGACAGCGCGAACCCCGCCCTCGGCTTGCGGGCCATCCGACTGTCCCTGCGGGAGCCGAAGCTGCTGGAGACCCAGCTCTCCGCCATCCTGCGGGCCGGCGTCCACGGGCCGGTACGCATCCTGCTGCCTATGATCTCGTCGACGGCGCAGGTGCGGGCGGTGCGGACAATCCTGACCAAGGTCGTCCGACGCCTGAAACGCCGCAAGGTCCGGATCGCCGACCCGGTGCCGCCGCTCGGCGCCATGATCGAGGTCCCGGCCGCCGCGCTCGCCGCGGACGCGCTGGCCATGGAATGCGATTTCCTGGCGCTCGGGACCAACGACCTTACCATGTACACGCTCGCCATCGACCGCGGCGACGAGCAGGTCGCCGACCTCTACAACCCGCTGCACCCGGCGGTGCTGCGGCTGATTCAGTTCACCGTGGACGCCGCGGGCCGGCACGGGCTTCCGGTGAGCATCTGTGGCGAGATCGCCGGCGACCCGCGCTACGCCCCGCTGCTGGTCGGGCTCGGCGTGAAGGAGCTGTCCATGTCGGCGACCGCCCTGCCCCGGGTCAAACAGCGCATCCGCCGCCTGTCCTTCGGGCCCGCGACCCAGCGCGCCCGGGCGATCATGGACCAGCTCGACGAAGGCCGGATCGCCGCCCTGCTCGACGACTTCAACGACAGTCTCTGACGGCCGCCCGGGAGACGACGATGACGGGGTGGGGGAAAGCCGGGATCGATCCGACCTATCCCTTCGACCTCGGGCACTGGACGCGCCGGATCACCACCGCCTCCCCGGACGCGCAGTCATGGTTCGACCGGGGTCTGAACTGGCTGTTCGCCTACAATCACGAGGAAGCGGTCGCCTGCTTCCGGCGGGCCCTGGACGCCGACCCCGCCTGCGCCATGGCCTGGTGGGGCATCGCCTACGCCAGCGGGCCGTTCTACAACCGGGCCTGGATCCGCTTCTCCGACGACGAGATCGCCGCCACCCTGCCGGTCTGCCACGAAGCCGCGCGGCAGGCGGCGGCACTCGCCGGCTCCGCCACTCCCGCCGAAGCCGGGCTGATCGGGGCCATCGCCCACCGCTACCGCAGCCCGACGGAACGCGACCGCGCCGTGCTCAACCACTGGCACCGGGACTTCGCCGACACCATGCGACAGGTGCAGGCGGACCATCCGCACGACCTCGATATTGCCGCCCTGTTCGCCGAGGCCGCCGTCACCTGCACGCCGCGCATGCTGTTCGACCTGCGCACCGGCCTGCCGAACCCGCAGAGCCTGACGGTGGAAGCGCTGGACGTGCTGGAGGCGGCGCTCGCCCGCTGCGCCGGGGACGGCATCCGCCATCCGGGGATCCTGCACATGCATATCCATGCGCTGGAGATGTCGGCCGAGCCCGAGCGGGCGCTGGCCAGCGCCGACACCCTGCGCGGGATGGCGCCCGATGCAGGACATCTGGAGCATATGCCGGCGCATATCTACGTGCTCTGCGGCGGCTATAGCGAGGCGGTCGAGCAGAGCCGGCGGGCGGTCGCCGCGGACGACCGGTATCTGGCCTTCGGCGACGACACGAACTTCTACACGACCGCCCGCTGCCACGACCTGCACCTCTACATCTACGCCGCGATGCTGCTGGGACAGTACCGCACGGCCCTCCATGCCGCCGATCGCATCCGGGAGATCGCGCACCGGGATCTGCTGGCCGCCAGCGCGCCGTTCATGCGCTCCATCCTGGACGGCTATTCCGGCATGCGCAGCCACGTCCAGGTCCGCTTCGGCAAGTGGCGGGATCTGACCCTGGAGCCGGCCCCGTCAGACGCCGACCTGGCGCCGATCCACGCGGCGATGCACCACTACGCCAAGGGCGTCGCCCATGCCGCCCTCGGCGAGCTGCCGGCGGCGGACGCGGAGGCCGATGCGTTCGAGGCAGCCCGCCAGGCGTTCCCCGAGGAGGCGATCTTCCTCAGCAATCCGGTGCGCGACACGCTCGACGTGGGAAGCGCCATGCTCGTCGGCGAGATCGCCTACCGGCGCGGCGCCTTCGAGGAGGCCTTCGCCGCCCTGCGCCTCGCCGTGGAGCGCCACGACGCCCTGAACTACACGGAGCCCTGGGCCTGGATGCACCCGCCGCGCCACGCGCTCGGCGCGCTGCTGGCCGAGCAGGGCCGGCTCGACGAGGCGGAAGCGGTCTACCGGGCCGATCTCGGCTTCGACCCGTCGGTCCCCCGGCCCTGCCGGCATCCGGACAACGTCTGGGCGCTGCACGGACTGTTGGAATGCGTGGAGCGACGCGGCGCGGAGGCCGAGGCCGGGATGCTGCGCCAGCGCCTGACCCTCGCCCAGGCGCGCACGGATTTCCCCGTCACCGCCGCCTGCTGCTGCCGGGGCAAACCGGTGGCGGCGGAGTAGGGCTGCGCGATAGGGGAAGCGAAAGCGGCCTCTTCGGAAGTCGCCGGGGCCGTGCTAAATGGGCGCATCGACATTCCGGACGCCCTGCCATGACCTTCACCGTCAATTCCGACGTCGTCTCCGTCGTCGAGCCGCCGATCGCCGAGGCCCGCGGATGGGTCGACGGCCGCCCGCCGATCCCCGGCAAGCCGCTGCTCGACTGCTGCCAAGCGGTGCCGAGCTATCCGCCAGAAGAGAGCCTGCGGGCCCATCTGGCGGAGCGGGCCGAGACCTTCGAGGCGGCGCAATACGCGCCGATCACCGGCACCCCGGCGCTGAAATCGGCCCTGGCCGAGCATATGAGCGGGTTCTACGGCGGCGAGGTGCAGGCGGAGAACGTTCAGATCACCGCCGGCTGCAACCAGGCCTACTGCCTGGCGATCATGGCGCTGGCCCAACGCGGCGACGAGGTGATCCTGCCCCTGCCCTATTACTTCAATCACCAGATGTGGCTCGACGCCCTGGGCGTGACGGGCGTCCATCTGCCGTTCCGGGCCGACCGCGGCGGCGTGCCGGATCCGGAGGAGGCGGCGACCCTGATCACCGACCGGACCCGCGCCCTGTTGCTGGTCAGCCCGAACAACCCGACCGGCGCCGTCATCCCGCCGGAGGTGATCTCCCGGTTCCGCGACCTCTGCGCCGAGCGCGGTGTCGCCCTGGTGCTGGACGAGACCTACAAGGATTTCCTCGACCCGTCGGAGACGCGCCACACCCTGTTCTCCGAGCCCGGGTGGGGCGAGACGGTGGTACAGCTCTACAGCTTCTCCAAGGTGTTCAGCCTGACTGGCTACCGGGTCGGCTCGATCGTCGCCGGTGCGGCCTTCATCGAGCAGGTGGCCAAGCTGATGGACACCATGTCGATCTGCGCCGCCCGCATCAGCCAGGATGGCGCGCTCTACGCCCTGCAGCACCTGTGGCCCTGGGCGGCGGAGAAGCGGGAAATGATGGCCGGCCGCCGCCAGGCCCTGCTCGACGTCTTCTCCTCCGGCAACCTGGCCTTCGACCTGGTGTCGACCGGCGCCTATTTCGCCTATGTTCGCCACCCCTTCGACGGCGAGACCGCCCACGCGGTGGCCAAGCGGCTGGCTCAGGAGCATGGCGTGCTCGCCCTGCCCGGCACCGTCTTCGGCCCCGGCCAGGACCCGTATCTGCGCCTCGCCTTCGCCAACCTGGAGGCCGAGCGCATGGGCGAGCTGGGCGACCGGCTGCGCGGGGCGGTCTGAGGGCCGGCACCCCGGCGGATAGCGCGGCGTAGCACCCGGCACATCACCCCCGCGGCGCCCGACTAGCGCCCCGCCCGCGCCTTGCCGATCACGCCCCGTCTTGTTATACGCACCGCGAGGCCGACATCACTGCGAGCAAGCCCGGCGGGCGCGGGGACCTCCGCCGCCCGAAGGCTGCCGCGAAACCAGGAGACGAGGACATTCATGGCCGAGTTCACCGACTATAAGGTCGCCGATATTACGCTGGCCGACTGGGGCCGACGCGAGATCGCGATCGCCGAGACCGAGATGCCGGGCCTGATGGCGATCCGCGAGGAATACGGGCCGTCGAAGCCGCTCAAGGGCGCACGCATCACCGGCTGCCTGCACATGACGATCCAGACCGCCGTGCTGATCGAGACGCTGACCGCTCTCGGCGCCGAGATCCGCTGGTCGTCCTGCAACATCTTCTCGACCCAGGATCAGGCTGCCGCGGCCATCGCCGCAGCCGGCATCCCCGTCTTCGCCTGGAAGGGGGAGACAGAGGAAGAGTACGAGTGGTGCATCCGCCAGACCATCGAGGGTCCGGACGGCTGGCGCCCGAACATGCTGCTCGACGACGGCGGCGATCTCACAATCATGATGCACGAGGAATATCCGGCGCTGCTCGACGACGTGAAGGGCGTGTCGGAGGAGACCACCACCGGCGTGCACCGTCTCTACGAGATGGCCAAGAAGGGCACTCTCAAGGTGCCGGCCATCAACGTGAACGACAGCGTCACCAAGTCGAAGTTCGACAACCTGTACGGCTGCCGCGAGAGCCTGGCCGACGGCATCCGCCGGGCGACCGACGTGATGTTCTCCGGCAAGGTCGCCTGCGTCGCCGGCTACGGCGATGTGGGCAAGGGCTCGGCCCAGTCGCTGCGCAACGCCGGCGCCCGGGTCGTTGTCACCGAGGTCGATCCGATCTGCGCCCTGCAGGCGGCGATGGAGGGCTTCGAGGTCGTCACCATGGAAGAGGCCGCGCCCCGCGCCGACATCTTCGTCACGGCGACCGGCAACAAGGACATCATCACCGTCGACCACATGCGGGAGATGAAGGACCGGGCCATCGTCTGCAACATCGGCCACTTCGACAACGAGATCCAGGTCGACGGCCTGAAGAACTTCAAGTGGGAGAACGTCAAGCCGCAGGTCGATGAGATCGTCTTCCCGGACGGCAAACGCATGCTCCTGCTGGCCGAGGGCCGCCTGGTGAACCTGGGCTGCGCCACCGGCCACCCGAGCTTCGTGATGAGCGCCTCGTTCTCGAACCAGGTCCTGGCGCAGATCGAGCTCTGGAAGAACCACGCGCAGTACGACCGCCAAGTCTACGTCCTGCCGAAGAAGCTGGACGAACGCGTGGCCGAGCTTCACCTGAAGAAGATCAACGCCAACCTGTCCAAGCTGTCGGAGGATCAGGCCGCCTATATCGGCGTGACCCCCAACGGCCCGTTCAAGCAGGAAGCCTACCGCTACTGAGCGACGGCGCCACATCGCAGGCGGAAAGACCGGGTCGGAGACGGCCCGGTCTTTTTTTTTCCGCTTCGCTCGACGGCGCGGCCGGGGCGGACCGGCAGAATTCTGTGGGAATCCTCACATTGACGCCCCTGGGCTCGGGCGCTCCCAATAGGGGCCATGGGGAGAACGTGAGAAAAATGCTTTCTTCCTTTTAACCAAATAAAAAGAACCTACGCCGATAGTGGGCGCTAGGGACGGATCGACACATCCGGGTCCGTCGCCTCTGTCCGCACCTTGCGCGGGCAACGCCGCGGCCGCCGGCCGTACGATGCCAGAGCAGGAGGTTCCGCCGTGCCGACAACCGCCTGCGATCGACCCACAGTTGCTTCTGCCACGGCTCGACACCGATGACGGTCACGCTCTCCGTTCTGCAGAATCTCGGCTTGCTGGGCCTCGGCGCGCTGGCGCTTCTGCTGGCGACGCGGCACTTCAACCTTCTGTCCGATGACCGGCGCCGGCGGCTGCTCTTCGGAGTGATCCTGGGAACGATATCGGTCGTCGTCGTCGGTGCACCGATCCAGGGCCCGCTCGGGTCCAGTTTCGACACCCGGGCGGCCCCCCTCGTCCTGGCTGGGTACTTCGCCGGCCCCTTAGGCGGTGCGATCGCGGCCTGCCTCGCCGGGATCGCGCGCTATCAGGTGGGCGGCGCGATGGTCGTCGGCGGGGTCGCCAGCGTCTTCCTCTACGCTCTGGCTGGCGTCGCCTTCGCCGCGCTGATGCGCCGGTGGCAACGCCCCCGCCAGGGACCCGTCGGGTTCATCGTCTTGTCGCTGACCGCGACGGCGATCGCCCTGCCAGCCTTCTTCATCGGACATCCCGTCGGCACCGGGCTGGCAATCCTGGCCGATTTCTGGCCGGTCCTGCTGGTCGGCAACCTGGTCGGCGTGACCCTGCTGGGGCTGACCATCGAGTTCCTGATGGAGGTCTCGGACGAGAGCGACCGCTACGCCCTCGACCTTGAAACCTCCAGCATCGCCCGGCGTGCGGCAAGGATCGGCGTGTGGACCCATGACATCGAAACGGGCAGAGCGACCTGGGATGCGATCCAGTACGACCTGATGGGGCTGGAGCCGGGCTCCTTCGACGGAACCCGCCAGGCCTTCCTGGATCTCGTCGTGCCGAGCGAGCGTGACGCACTGCAGGACAAGCTGCTCGCCGCGGCGGCCAATGGCGGCGCCTTTCAGCTCCGCTTCCGGATCCGGACGCCCTCCGGGGAGATCCGGCACATCCACAGCCACGGGCGGGTCGTCGGAGACCGCGACGGCCGACGCAGGCGGATGGTCGGCGTCAACATCGACGTCACCCGCGAAGACGCGCTCATGGCGCAGGTCAGGCTGAACAGCGCCGCCCTCGACTCCGCCGTCTGCGGCGTCGTGATCTCGGAAGCGCAGGGCGCCGGCCCCATCGTCTACGTCAACCGCGCGTTCACCGAGATCACCGGCTACTCGGCGGACGAGGTGATCGGCCTGAACTGCCGCTTCCTGAACCGGGGCTTGGACGACCAGCCGGAGCTCGAGCACATCCGCCGATCGCTGGCGGAGGGCAGCGCCTGCACGGTCACCCTCCGCAACCGGCGCAAGGACGGCAGGCTGTTCTGGAACACCCTGCGCCTGTCGCCGATCCGCGACCCTGAGGGTAACGTCACCCATTTCATCGGCGTCCAGGACGACGTGACCGAGCAGATCGAGGCGCGCCAGCTCGTCGCCGACGCCCGCGACCAGCTTGGGGCGATCGTCTCGGCGGCACCGGATGCCATCCTGTCCGTCGATTCCAGCCAACGGATCGTCAGCTTCAACGCGGCGGCGGTGCAGCTCTTCGGCTGGGAAGAAGCGGAGATCCTCGGCCGCCCGATCCACGAACTCGTGCCCGCACCCGCCCGCGCGGCCCATGGAGAACTTGTCCGCAACTACATCGCCGATCCGGACTCCGCGCCGGGGCCGATGTCGGCCCTGCGCATCGTCAAGGCGCGGCGCAAGGACGGATCGAGCTTCCCGGCCCTGGTGTCGCTCGCCCGCTATCAGGTCGGCGGCGAGCCGATGGTGACCGCCACCGCCCACGACATGTCCGAGATCGTCGCGGCCAACGAAAAGCTCGTCCGTCTCTCCGACAGGCTCCGCGACCGGCTGGCGGAAGCCTACAAGGCGAACGAAGCGAAGGATCATTTCCTCGCCCATATGAGCCATGAGCTCCGCACCCCGCTGAACGCGATCATCGGCTTTGCCGATATGGTCGCAACCCTCGGGGTGGACGCCCTGGGTCCGGACCGGACCACGGAGTACGTCGCCGACATCAGGCGCAGCGGCGAGCACCTGCTGAGCCTCATCAACGACATTCTCGACCTCTCGAAACTCCAGGCCGGCCAGATCGAGCCGTCGATCGCCGCGCAGGACGCCGCGGCCATTCTGGAGGAAGCCCTGTCGACGATCGGCCCGACCCTGGCCGAGCGGGGCATGCGCGTGCGGGTCGAACGGCACGAGGGAATGACGGTGCTCTGCGACCGGCGCCTCACCCTGCAATGCCTGCTCAACCTCCTGTCCAACGCGGCCAAGTACAGCCCCGAGGCGAGCCTCGTGATCGCGACGCAGCAGCCGGTCGACGGCGGGGTCCGGTTCAGCATCGAGGACCAAGGCGCCGGCGTTCCCGACGAGATCCTCGAGCGGATCGGCGAGCCGTTCCTGCGCCACGACGATCCGCTGACGTCCAACGGCGAGGGGTCCGGGCTCGGCCTCGCCATCACCAAGCAGCTCGTCGACCGGCAGAACGGCCGCCTGGAGATCATGCGGGGACAGGAAGGCGGCACCGTGGCATCTATCTGGCTGCCCGGGCAGACCCCCGCGCTGGTCGAGGACGGCGCTCGCCTCCGGGTGCGCTGACCCCACATCGGGACGTCCCGCCGAAAGCACCCTAGACCGGGCCTGAAGAAGATCAACGCCAACCTGTCGACGCGGTCCAAGGAGTAGGCCGCCTATATCGGCGTGACCACCAGCGAGCCATTCAAGCAGAAAGCCTATCGCTACTGAGCACGTCTTTCGAATCGGCAAACAGAAAGACCGGGTCGATGACGACCCGGTTTCTATTTCTTAAGCCCGAGGACGCCAAAATAAAATTTCAATCGAAGAGAATCAAGACTTTGACGCTGTTAGTTGCATCTTCGGTTGCTCGCACATTCATATAGCCGACTCTATCGTACCTGCGGCATTGGCCACTTGGCCAATCGTCTCCTCCGACCGTTGTGGTCACTCCGTCTAGACCCCGAACGCCCATAGAGTAATCGATATTTTCACCGGAAGAACAATTACAAATTGTTGCCGTGCGCGGCACAGTGTGATTGTTAAGGATCTGAAACCGGCTTGCTAGGTTTGCGGGAATGTCAAACGTAAGGCTCGCAATATCACTATGCGCTTGGCAGCTCACCGTTTGAGCGTTCGCTGATCCCAGCATCAGATAGCCGCACATCGCCGGTACAATCGTCAGAATACGCCACATGAGATATACTTCCTTAAGTTGCAATCAACATCTACATCCTTTCACTGTATCAATCAACCAATATTGCTCTTATTACGAGAATTTTGTATCTCGCTCTGCGCCCCACGACATTCCACCCTAATAGCGGCTGCGCCGGAGTTCCGGACAAGTATTGCTATCGCAGCTTTTTTCCGGTCACACCGGTAGCGCGGTCGTCTGCTTGATCGTCTCCATCGAGAAGCGCGAGGTCACCTCCGCGAGCGGCGTCGTATCGACCAGCCGCTTGTAGAAGGCGTCGAAGGCCTTCATGTCGGCGACCACCACCTTGAGCAGATAGTCGATCTCGCCGGCCATCCGGTGAAACTCCTGCACCTCCGGCATGGACCGCACGAAGTCGGCGAAGTTCCGCAGCCATTCGCCGGAATGCTCGCCGGTTCGGATCGCCATGAACACCGTCAGGCCGTAGCCGAGCGCCTCCGGCTCCAGCACCGCCACCTGCTCGCGGATGATGCCGCGTTCCTGCAGCCGGTTGATCCGCTTCCAGCAGGGCGACGCGGACAGTCCGACCTGGCGTGCGACCTCCGAAACCGACGCGCTGCAGTCGGCCTGAAGGATCCGGAGAATCCGGCGGTCCGTATCATCCATTCCGACCTCCGCCACGTTTGGGAACGGTTCATCTCGTATCAGAACTCATTCGGACCGTACCATTCTTTTTGGCGCCCCCTACCTATGCATTCAGGAACGATCTTTATAGCCTCACCCTCGAACTGAAGGTTTCCGTTCCGACCGCGGCTCAGTATCGCGGCCGGAACCGCGGCGATTTGAGGGGCAGCTTGCGACCGCGTCACCAACCGCTAAAGCGCCACGGGGGATCGCCCGTGGGCCCGCGCAGGACCGAGCTGGAGATCGCCCATGAGATACTTTCCGCTGTTCGCCCGCCTGGAGGGACGCCGGGTCGTCGTGATCGGCGGCGGCGAGGAGGCCGCCCGTAAGATCCGTCTGCTGCTGAAGGCCGGCGCCCGCCCGCTGGTAGTCGCCCCCCGCGCTGACGACGAGATCGTCGCCGCCGCCAGCCGGGGCGTACTCGACCTCGTGCATCGGACGTTCGACCCGGAAGACCTGGACGGCGCGGCCCTGCTGGTCGTGTCCGACGACGGCACCCAGCCGGTCGAGCCGGCCCTGGCGGCGGCCCGCGCCACCGGCCTGCCAATCAACGTGATCGACCGCCCGGCGCTCTCCACGGTTATCGTCCCCGGTATCGTCGACCGGGACCCGATCCTCGTCGCCATCGGCAGCGCCGGCGCGGCCCCGGTCCTGGTCCGCCGCCTGCGGGAACGGATCGAGGCGCTGCTGCCGTCGCGCCTGGGCGCCCTCGCCGATTTCGCCGGCCGGTTCCGCGGCGCCGTATCCGCAGCGATGACTGACGGCGACCGCCGCCGCCGCTTCTGGGAGGGCTTCTTCGACGGCCCGATCGCCGCGAAGGTGCTGAACGGCGACGAGCCCGGCGCCCGCGAGGCGATGCTGCGGGCGATCAACGACGACCGCCCGGCCGATCGGCGCGGCTCCGTAGCTCTGATCGGCGCCGGGCCGGGGGATCCGGATCTGCTGACGGTCAAGGCATTGCGGCTGATGCAGGACGCCGACGTGGTCGTTCACGATGCCCTTCTGGGCGACGGCATCCTCGACTGCGTGCGCCGGGACGCCGACCGGATCGACGTCGGCAAGCGCAAGGGCGGCCACAAGGTCCGCCAGGAAGAGATCAACGACATTCTTCTGGCGGAGGCCCGGGCCGGTCGTCGCGTGGTCCGCCTCAAGGGCGGGGACCCGTTCGTGTTCGGCCGCGGCGGCGAGGAGCTGGACCATCTGCGCCGTCACGGCGTCGACGTGCAGGTCGTCCCCGGCGTCACCGCCGCGCTGGGGGCGGCGGCCGCCTGCGGCATCCCGCTGACCGACCGGCGCCGCGCCTCCTCCGTCACCTTCATCACCGGCCACGGCCGCGACGGCGCCCTCGACGTGGCGCCCGCCCTCCTGGCCGAGCACCGCAACACCGTCGTCGTCTATATGGGCGTGTCCGTCGCCGGCGCGATCGCCGAGCGGATGATCGCCGCAGGCCGGGCCCCCTCGACACCGGTCGCCGTGGTCGAGAAGGCCACCCAGGTGGAGCAGCGCCTGCTATCCGGGACCCTCGCATCCCTGGGCCGGCTGGTCGAGGATGAGGCGGTGAGCGGCCCGGCCCTACTGGTGATCGGCGACGTCACCGCCGCCGTGGCGGCGCTCCCGGCCGACCTGACGGCCTTCGAGGAGCACGACCCGCCGATACGCGCCGCCGTCTGACCCCTTCCGACCGACACGCCGATGGAGAGCGCGATGACATCCTCCGCCAGCGGAACGACCGCTCCGAAAGTGATGACCGCCAACCGCCTGTCCGACGGGGCGGTGGTCTACCTCACCCTGGCCCACCGCTGGTCCGACCGGTTCGAGGACGCCCATGCCAGCGCCGCGCCGTCTGAGCTCGCCGGGTTCGAGGCGACGGCGCTCGAGGCCGTGAAGACCCGGATCGTCGTCGGCGCCTACCTGTTCGCGGTGTCCGTGAACGCCGACGGCAGTCTGGCGCCGCTCGGCCAGCGCGAGCGCATCCGCGCCGCCGGCCCCAGCGTCGGCACCGACCTTCCCGCGTCCCGTCAGGTGGCCTGAGCCATGTACCAGTACAGCAACTTCGATCACGCCTTCGTCCGCGCCCGCTCCGCCGAATTCCGCGAACAGGTCGGACGCCGGCTGGCCGGCGAGCTGACCGAGGAGGAGTTCAAGCCGCTCAGGCTGATGAACGGTCTGTATCTCCAGCTTCACGCCTACATGCTCCGGGTCGCCATTCCCTACGGCACCCTGTCGTCGCGGCAGATGCGCAAGCTGGCGGAGATCGCCCGGCGCTGGGACCGGGGCTACGGGCATTTCACGACGCGACAGAACATCCAGTACAACTGGCCGAAGCTGCAGGATGTGCCCGACATCCTCGACTCCCTGGCCGATGTCGAGATGCACGCGATCCAGACCTCGGGCAACTGCATCCGCAACGTCACCGCCGATCAGTTCGCCGGCGCGGCGGCCGACGAGATCGAGGACTCGCGGGTCTGGGCGGAGATCATCCGGCAGTGGTCGACCCTGCACCCCGAATTCTCGTTCCTGCCGCGCAAGTTCAAGATCGCGGTGACCGGGGCGGAGACCGACCGGGCCGCGGTGAAGTTCCACGATATCGGCCTGCGCATGCGGCGCGACGCGGTGGGCGCGGTCGGCTTCGAGGTGATCGTCGGCGGCGGCCAGGGCCGCACGCCCATCGTCGGCGAGACGATCCGCGCCTTCCTGCCGAAGGAGCACCTGCTGTCCTATCTCGAGGCGATCCTTCGGACCTACAACCTGCTCGGCCGGCGGGACAACCTCTACAAGGCGCGGATCAAGATCCTGCTGGCCCAGACTGGCGTGGAGGCCTTCACTCGCGAGGTCGAGGCCGAGTGGGAGCGGATCCGCGACGGCGCCCTCACCCTCACGGCGTCGGAAATCGGGCGGATCGAGCGGTTCTTCGCCGCCCCGGACCTCGCGCCCGCCGTCCCAAACCCGGCCTTCGCGACCGCCAAGCTGGAGCATCCGGACTTCGCCCGCTGGTGCCGCACCAACCTGTTCCCGCACAAGGTGGCGGGGCACCAGGTGGTGACCGTCTCGCTGAAGCCCGCGGGCGGCATTCCCGGCGACGCGACGGCCGAGCAGATGGACGCGGTCGCGGATCTGGCGGACCGCTATTCGCTGGGCGATATCCGCATCGCCCACGAGCAGAACCTGGTCCTGCCCCATGTGCGCGAGGCCGATCTGTTCGACCTCTGGACGGCGCTCAGGGGCGAAGGGCTGGCCGAGGGCAATATCGGGCTGATCACCGATATCATCGCCTGCCCGGGTCTCGACTACTGCAACCTGGCGAACGCAAGGGCGATCCCGGTGGCGCAGGCGCTCAGCCGGCGCTTCGCCGACAGCGACCTGGCCGGCGAGATCGGCCCTCTGACCCTCAACATTTCCGGCTGCATCAACGCCTGCGGCCATCACCACGTGGGCAATATCGGCATCCTCGGCGTCGATAAGAAAGGCGAGGAGTTCTACCAGATCACGCTCGGCGGTTCCGCCGGCGACGACGCGGCCATCGGCTCCATCGTCGGGCCCGCGGTCCCCTTCGACCGGGTCACCGAAACCGTGGAGCGCATCATCGACACCTATCGCCGCATCCGCGCCGGGGACGAGACGTTCGTCGCCACCGTCCGGCGCACCGGCCTGAGCCCGTTCAAGGAGGCTCTCTATGCCGATCGTTAAGCGCGACTGCGTGATCGAGGACGCGTGGCGTCCGCTTCAGGGCCGCGATCTGACCGAGATCTGCCCGAACGAGAACGTTCTGCTCACCCTGGCGGAATGGCGGACCCAGGGTCTGGCCGCCGCCTCGCGCTTCGAGCGGGTCGGAATCGCGCTGGCGCCCGACGAGGCCGTCGAGGATATCGCCGCCGCCCTGCCCAATCTCGAGCTGGTCGCCCTGACCTTCCCGAAGTTCAACGACGGCCGCGCCTTCTCCCAGGCCAGGCTTCTGCGAGAGAGGTTCGGCTTCGCCGGCGAGATCCGCGCCACCGGTCACGTGATCCGCGACCTGTTCCTGTTCCTGCAGCGCAGCCGCTTCGACGCCGTGGCCGTGACCGATCCGCGCGACCTGACCCCGTGGCTGGCCGCGCGGCGACGCTACACCGGCTATTATCAGCCCGCCCTGGACGGCGAGCCCGCAGAGGAGGTGTATCCCGCCGAGCACACTGCCGGACCGACCGCCGGAGCGGGCCGGACGGAGCGCGTCGCCCAGCCTACCGGCGACAGCGTTGCCGCCCTATGGGCGTATTGATCGACAGTTTCCTCTCCCTATTCGGGCCAATCGTTCCACTGGTGATCGAATACCCCTTTCTGCGGGTTGCCGCATGCTGCACTGCCCACTAACCTCGCGCGACTGTCGCTGCCAAGCGGCACACGAGACACACCAGTGAACCAGGGAGTAATCATGTCCATGCTGACCAGAAGAACGCTTCTTCAGGGAATCGGCGGCGCGGCCGGTGCCGCGGCGATGACTCCGCTGCTCGGCGGCGGCGCCCAGGCGGCCAAGATCTACCAGTGGGGCTCCTCCAGCCTCGGCTCGACCGGCTACCAGATCATCACCGTCCTCTCCGCCGCGGCCTCGCGGTTCTCCGACGGGCGGCACGCGTCGCTCTCCACCGCCGGCGGTGCCGAGAACATGGCGCTGATCGGCGAGGGCATCCTCGATTTCGGCCAGTCCACCACCACCGACTGGTATCCGGCGATCAACGGCCTCGGCCGCTACGAGGGCAAGCCGGTCAACGCCGTGCAGATGTTCTCCTACACGGTCTGGCAGTGCACCCCGATGGTCCGCGCCGATTCCGGCATCGAGACGCTGGAGGATCTGGCGGGCAAGCGGGTCATGCCGGCGACCGCCGGCGGCGCGACCACCGGCCTGTGGAACACCCTGTTCGAAGCCGCGGGCCTCAAGGACAAGGTGGAGTGGACCTACGGCTCCTGGAGCGAGAGCTACGACGCGCTGGCCTCCGGCGCGGTCGACTGCATCCCGTCGCTGCTCACCGCCGGCAACCCGTCGGGCGTCATGCAGCGTCTGGAGACGACCCACGAGCTGAAGATCCTGCCGATCAGCGAGGAGCTGGTGGCGAAGGCGGCCGAGATGAACCCGGGCGTGAAGAGCGCCATGGTCACCCCGGACACGTGGGCCAGCCTCAAGGAGCCGACCCGCATGGTGTCCTTCGGTGGCGTTCTGGCAGCCAGCCCGGAGATCTCCGAGGAGGTCGGCTACACCGTCACCAAGTCGATCTACGAGAACGCCGAGTACGTGCGCAAGCGCGGCGGCGTGAAGCTCAAGGACATCAACCCCGAGTTCGCGATGGAGTTCCTGATGCCCGCCTATCCGGTCAATGCCGGCGCGGCGCAGTACTTCAAGGAAATCGGCGTCTGGGACGACCAGTACAAGATCCACGGCTGACACCGGACCCGACGGGGACGCTTTGACACAATCTGACCAGACGCGCCGGCGGTTCGAGGAAATCGCCGGCGCAGCCGACACGCGGTCGCGCACGGCCACGGGTCTCTTGCTCGTGGCCGCGCTCATCATGCTCGGCATTCATATGATGCAGCTGGCGACGTTCTCGTTGCCCTCCGGCCAGTTCCGGAACTTCCACCTCGGCTTCGCCATCGTCATCGGCTTCCTCGCCCTGATCGAGCAGAGCGGCGCCGAGCAGAAGCTGCGGCGGCTCGCGTTCTGGGCGCTGGCCGCCCTCGCCATCGGCCTCATGGCCTATATCCATGTCGAGTATCAGGCGCTCACGCAGGTCCGCAGCTTCCTGCCGAATACCGCCGACATGGCGGTGGCGGTCCTGCTGCTGCTCGCCGCCCTGATCCTCTCCGGCTTCCAGTGGGGCTGGACGATCCCCGCCATGGCGCTGATCGGCATCGCCTACGGGCTCTACGGCTACCTGCTGCCCGGCGAGATCTTCTTCCACGGCGGCATCGCCCCGCAGCGGCTGCTCGGCTACACCTCGATCCCGTATTTCCAGGGGCTGCTCGGCGGCCTGACAAGCCTGTCCGCCGGCACGATCTTCATGTTCATGCTGTTCGGCGGCGCGCTGAAGGCGACGGGCGCCATCGACTTCATCGTCCAGATCGGCTTCACCGTCGGGCGAAAGTCCCGGGCCGGACCGGCGCTGGTCGCCGTGGTGTCCAGCGGCCTGATGGGCACGGTCTCGGGCTCCACCGTGGCCAACGTCGCCTCCACGGGCGCGCTGACCATCCCGCTGATGAAGCGCTACGGCTTCCGGGGCGAGTTCGCCGGCGCCGTCGAGGCCGTCTCCTCGACCGGCGGCCAGCTCATGCCCCCGGTGATGGGCCTCGCCGCCTTCCTGATCGTCGGCATGACCGGCCTGCCCTACAACTCGATCATGCTCGCGGCCCTGGCGCCGGCGCTGATCTACTACGCCTATCTCATGTTCTCGGTGCAGCTCCGCGCCGTGAACCTGGATCTCGACGCCCGCGAGTCCGACGTCCTGGAAGGCGGCCCGACCCTCGGCCAGCTCGCCAAGGGCCAGTGGCATCTGGCGGTCTCCATTGCCGTGCTGATCTGGCTGCTGGTCAGCGGCATCCCGGCGGGCAACTCGGCGCTGATCTCCGTGCTGCTGCTGCTCGGGCTCGACATGGTGGTCACCGTCACCCGGGGCCGCTTCTCCCTCGCCTCGATCCGCGAGGCGATCGCCCGGGTGGTCAACGGCCTCGTCGAGGGCACGCGGTCCGGCGCCGCCGTCGCCACGGTGATCGCCGTCATCGGCGTGCTGATCGAGCTGCTGACCGTCACCGGCTTCGCGCAGAAACTGTCCTTCTTCATGCTCGACCTGTCGGACGGCTCGCTCTTCACCCTGTCGATCGTCGTGGCCGTGTCCTGCCTGGTGTTCGGCCTCGGCCTGCCGACCTCCGCCTCGTATTTCATCGTCGCCCTGTTCGGCGCGCCGGCCCTGGTGGAGACCGGGGTCCCGCTGCTGGCCGCGCATATGTTCGTGTTCTACTTCGCCAACCTGTCGGCGGTGACGCCGCCGGTCGCAGTGGCCGCCCTCGTCGGCGCCAACATCGCCAAGGCGAATTTCTGGGGAACCTCGTTCAACGCGGTCCGGCTGGCCCTGCCCGGCTTCCTGATGCCGTTCCTGTTCCTGTTCGAACCCGAGATCCTCGGTCTCGGCGGCGACTTCGGCCGGCAGGCCATCGCCGTCGGCCAGGCGATCGTCGCCACCGGCGCGCTGAACTGCGCGCTGGAGGGCCGGATCTTCGCCAGGATCTCCAGCGTCGAACGGGTGGTCCTCGCCGTGGCCGCGCTCGGCCTGCTGTACTGGAACGTGCAGATCGAACTGGTATCGCTCGCGGTCATCGCCCTGCTCGCCGCCTGGAACTGGTGGCGGAGCCGCGCGGCCCGCACCGGCGCCGCCTGATCCGTCTCCAACCGACCCCGCGGAGTCCCGTCCATGGCCAAGCTCGCCTTCACCACCCGCCCGGAACTCCAGGGCAAGTTCGGGATGGTGACAACGACCCACTGGCTCGCCTCGGCGGCCGGCATGGCGGTGCTCGAGAAGGGGGGCAACGCCTTCGACGCGGCGACCGCCGCCGGGTTCACCCTGCAGGTGGCCGAACCGCATCTGAACGGTCCCGGCGGCGAACTGCCCGCCGTGTTCTTCGCGAACAAGGACGGCAGGCCGCGGGTCCTCTGCGCCCAGGGATCGGCCCCGGCCGGTGCGACGATCGAGGCCTTCCAGACGCTCGGCCTCGACCTGATTCCTGGCAGCGGCCTGCTGCCGGCGGTGGTGCCGGGCGCATTCGACGGCTGGCTCAAACTGCTGGCCGATTACGGGACCATGAGCCTGCGCGAGGTTCTCACCTACGCCATCGACTACGCCGAGCAGGGCGTGCCCGTCCTGCCGAAGATCGCCGAGTTCGCCGGCCGCGTCGCGCCGCTGTTCCGCGACCACTGGCCGACCTCCGCCGAAGTCTACCTCCAGGGCGGCAACCCGCCGGCGGTCGGCGAGTGGATGACGAACCGGACGCTGGCGGCCACCTACCGGCGCATCCTCGACGAGGCCGAGGCGGCATCCGGCGACCGGCTCCGTCAGATCGAGGCGGCCCGCGACATCTGGTACAAGGGCTGGGTCGCCGATGCGATCGACCGGTTCTACCGGAACGAAGCCCTGCTCGATTCCTCGGGCCGCGCCCATAAGGGGCTGATGACCGGCGACGACCTCGCCACCTGGCAGGCGCGCTACGAGGACCCGGTCACCCTCGACTACGGGCGCTACACCGTCTGCAAATGCGGGTTCTGGAGCCAGGGCCCGGTCCTGCTTCAGCAGCTCGCCCTGCTGCGCGGCATGGGCCTGTCCGACATGGACGCGACCGGCCCGGAATTCGTCCATACGGTCGTCGAGGCGGCCAAGCTCGCCTTCGCCGACCGAGAGGCGTGGTACGGCGATCCGGACTTCACCGACGTCCCGGCCGACGTGCTTCTCTCCGACGCCTATGCGACCGAGCGGCGCGCGCTCATGGGCGACACCGCCTCCCTCGACCTGCGCCCCGGCAGCCCGCTGGGCCGCAACCCGAACATCGCCGCCGCCCTCGCCGCCGACGGCGACCCGGGCGAGATCGGTCACTACTGGAGCCTGGGCGAGCCGACGGTCACGCCGATGGGCGAGGCGCGCGGCGACACGGTGCATATCGACGTGATCGACCGTGACGGCAACATGATCTCCTGCACTCCCTCTGGTGGTTGGCTGCAGAGCGCACCGGTCGTGCCCGAGCTCGGTTTCTGCATGAGCGTGCGCGGCCAGATGTTCTGGCTCGACGGCGACGCGGCGACTTCGCTCCAGCCGGGCAAGCGTCCGCGCACCACCCTGTCGCCCTCCCTGGCGATGCGCGACGGCGAGCCGTACATGGTCTGGGGCACGCCGGGCGGCGACCAGCAGGACCAGTGGTCGCTGCTGCTGTTCCTGCACCATGTCGAGCACGGCATGAACCTTCAGGAAGCGATCGACACGCCCGCCTTCCACTCCGAACACTTCCCGGGGTCGTTCTGGCCGCGCCCGCGTCATCCCGGAAAGCTCGCCATGGAAGGCCGGTTCGACGCCCGCACCATCGAGACCCTCAAGGCCCAAGGCCACAAGGTGACGGTCGGTGGCGACTGGAGCGAGGGAAGGCTGACCGCCGCCTCGCAGAGCGACGGCGTGCTGCGCGCCGCCGCCAACGCCCGCGGCATGCAGGGCTACGCCGCGGGCCGCTGACCGATATCTCTCATCGGAACACCCCGTTGCCGGTCCGGCGGCGGCCACAGCCGCCACAAGGACCGGTTTCCCCCTTGCGCCCTTGCGCTATTCCGCGCAGGTGTTCGCTATGATTGACGGACAAGAACCCGTTCCAAGACCGAGTGTCCGAGCCTGGCTGTTCGTGCCCGAGCCGCTGGCGATCTATAAGGCACACTGACCACGGCTGGTTCCGCCGGCGAACGAGGGATGGAAACCGATGGACTTCTCGACACCCGATCACATTCAGGACCTGGTCGAGCGCACGCGCGCCTTTGTCGCCGACACGGTGATCCCCTACGAGGCCGACCCGCGGTGGGGCGAGCACGGGCCAAGCGAAGATCTGCGCGCCGAGATGAACGCCAAGGCCAGGGCGGCCGGGCTGTTCGCGCCGCACGCACCGAAAGAGTTCGGTGGGCTTGGCCTCTCGCACCTGGAACGGTCCTGGGTGTTCGAGGAGGCCGGCTACTCCCTGCTCGGCCCGTCGGCCCTGCATTGCGGCGCGCCGGACGAGGGTAACATCCACCTGCTCGACGTGGTCGCCAGCGCCGACCAGCGCGAGACGTACCTGAAGCCGCTGGCCCAGGGAGCGCGCTCCTGCTTCGCGATGACCGAGCCCAACGGCGCCGGCGCCGACCCGACCATGCTTGCGGCCACCGCCCGGGTCGACGGCAACGGCTACGTCATCAACGGGCGCAAATGGTTCATCACCGGCGCCAAGGACAGCAGCTTCGTCATCATCATGGCGAAGATTGAGGGCGGCCCGCATGACGGCGAGGCGACCATGTTCCTGGCCCCGATGGACGACCCGGCGATCGTGCTGGAGAGCCAGATGGACACGCTGGACACCAGCTTCGCCGGCGGCCACTGGAACATGCGCTTCGACGACCTGCGGGTCGATGCCGACGCTGTGCTCGGCGCGCCGGGGGCCGGTTTCCGCTACGCCCAGGTCCGCCTCGCTCCGGCCCGGCTGACCCACTGCATGCGCTGGCTCGGCTCCGCCCGGCGGGCACACGACACGGCGGCGGACTACGCCAACACCCGCATGGCCTTCGGGCAGGTCCTCGGCAAGCACGAGGGCGTCGGCTTCATGCTGGCCGACAACGAGATGGACATGCGCACCGCCCGCCTCTCGCTGCAGCAGGCGGCCTGGCTGCTCGACCGGGGCGAGCGCGCCGCCGAGGAGAGCTCAATGGCGAAGGTCCAATGCTCGGAGGCGATCTGGCGCATCGTCGACAACGCGGTCCAGATCCTCGGTGGCGCCGGCACCAGCGCCCATCTGCCCGTGGAGCGGATCTTCCGCGAGGTGCGCGGCTTCCGGATCTATGACGGCCCGTCCGAGGTGCATCGCTGGTCGCTCGCCCGCAAGGCGCTGAAGCGCGCCGCCGAACGCAAGGCGGCGAGCCCGACGCCGTGAGACCTCCGGGCGCTCTGGACGGCAGGGAGTGGCGGGCTGCGGCATCGGAGCGCTTGGCCGGACAGGACGCCTAGAGTACGGTCGCCGCCATGAACCGACGGCACGGACAGCGACGCCCGTTTCTGACGGGAAAACGCCGATACGGATGGCGCGACATCGCCGCCGTGCTCGGACTCTACGCGCTGGTTCTGCAGATCGGCCTCGGCATCGTCGCCGGCTTCGCGGGTGAGAGCATCGCCAGAGAGAGCCGGGCGGATGGTGGCAGTATCGCCGACCTCGCCCAGCAGATCTGCTCGCCCGGCGGGCTTGTCCGGCTCGCCACGGTCGATGACAGCGAGCCCGAGGAGCGGCGCGGTATCCCCGTCTGCCCGGGTTGCCTTGTCGGCCATGCCGCTCCGATCCCGCCGACGGCGGCGATCGAGACCCTACCAATCCCCGTGCGCGGCGCTTCCTCACTACCGACCGCCGGCGGCGAACGGCCCGCACCCCTCGACCTGCTATCGGCGCTCAATCCCCGCGCACCACCCGCTCCCGTCTGACCCGCCCCCCCGATTGCGCCCGGTCCGTTGCGATGGGCCGGTCCGCTCAAGGTTTCAGACAGACGGAAAGACCCGATCATGACGACCAAAACACTGCTTGCCGCCCTCTCCCTGGCGGTCTCCTTCCCGACCGGTGCGGCGATCTTTGGCACGACCGCCGCCGCCGATACCGCCCAGATCGTCCAATTGGCGGAATCGGATGCCATCGCCGTCGAAGCGCCTTTCGCCCGAGCCTCGGCCGGACCGGTCAGGAACGGCGCGGCCTTCCTCACCCTCAGGAACGGCAGCGGCGAGGACGACCGTCTCGTCGCCGCACGGGCGCCGGTCGCCGACCGGGTGGAACTGCACACCCATCTGCATGAGAACGGCGTGATGCGGATGCGTCAGGTCGAGGCCATCGAGGTTCCCGCCGGCGGCACAGCCATGCTCAAGCCGGGCGGCGACCATGTGATGCTGATGGGCCTCAAGGCACCGCTGCAGGAAGGCGAGAGCTTTCCGCTGACCCTGGTCTTCGAGAAGGCGGGCGAGATCACGGTCGATGTCACCATCAGCGGCGTCGGCGCGATGCAAGGCCATGGGGGCAGCCGCCATAACGGCGGCCACGGCAACCAAGGCACAAACAAGAGCAACTGAGCCAAGAGCAACCGAGCCGGACTCGCTGGCGCAGGCGGTTTCTCGGGCCGCAGCCGCCGGTCAGCGGTCCTCGATCAAGTGGGATAGGCCCGACGCCGCGCGCGTCAGGCCGCCCGCAGGGCACGCCGGCGGGGAACCTTGCGCAGGTGTCCGCCGGTCTCGCCGCCCGGCACCTCAGCCACGGTCTCGGCCGCGTCCAACAACCGGTCGAGGTCGATGCCGGTGGCGATGCCCATGTTCTCGAAGGTGAAGACCAGGTCCTCGGTCGCGGTGTTCCCGGTCGCACCCGGCGCGAAGGGACAGCCGCCAAGACCGGCAGCCGAGGAATCGAACATCCGGATCCCGGCCTGATAGGCGTAGAGGGCGTTGGCCACGCCGAGGCCGAACGTGTCATGGCCGTGATAGGCCCAGCCGACCCCCTCGCCCGAAAACCGCGCCATGGCAGCATCGCAGACCGCCGCCACTTGGTCGGGGATCGCCCGGCCGGTGGTGTCGCAGAGCCCGAACTCGACCGGCGCGCCGAAGCCGAGAACGGTCTCGATCGCGGCATAGACCGCGTCCGGGTCCGTCGTCCCCTCGAAGGGGCAGTCGAACACGGTCGCGAGGTTGGCGCGCAGCCTGAACCCCTCGACCTCGCGCCCCCGGGCGACCACCTCGCCGAGCTGGTCCATCGAGGCGGCCACCGGGCGGCGCACATTCGCCTGATTGTGGCTCTCCGAGATCGAGAACACGTAGACGATATCGGCGATGCCGGCGGCGAACGCGTCCTGGGCGCCGCGCAGGTTCGGGACCAGGGTCGATAGCCGCACATCCGGTCCGACCGTCACCCGGCGGTGCACCTCGGCGGTGTCGGCCATCTGCGGCACATGGATCGGACTGACGAAAGCGCCGGTCTCGATCCGCGTCACGCCGGCGGCCGCCAGCAGCTCGACCACCCGGACCTTGGTCTCGGTCGGAATCGGCGGCTTGACCACCTGAAAGCCGTCGCGCGGGGCGACGTCGCAGATCTCGACCGGATCGGTCATAGAACACCTTCCTGTTTCAGGGCCTCGATTTCGGCCGCGTCGATCCCCAGCAGCTCGCCCAGGATCTCTTCGCTGTGGGCGCCGACATCGGGCCCCGTCCAGCGCACACCGCCCGCCGGACCGCCCCTCATCGCGGGCACGACGCCAGGGTGCAGCACCTCGCCGAGCCGGGGATCGGTGACCCGGCGCACCATGCCGCGATCGAGGAACTGCGGGTCGGCGGCGATGTCCGCCACGTCGTAGATTCGCGAACACGGCACGTCGACCGCCTCGACGGCGGCGGCCACCGCGTCCAGCGTCTGACCGGTCGTCCAGTGGGTGATCGCCGCGTCGAGTTCCGCCGCATGCTTCACCCGGCTCGGATTGTCGGCGAAGCGGGGGTCCTCGGCCATGTCGGCACGCCCCATGGCCCCGCAGAGGCGGCGGAACAGAGCGGTCGAATTGGCGGCGATCAGGAACCAGCGGCCGTCCGCCGTGGGATAGGCGTTGGACGGCGCCGTCGTCGGGATGGTCGACCCGGTGGGCTGGCGGATCCGCCCGGTCGCACCGTATTCCGGCAGGCATCCCTCCAGCAGGCTGAGGATGCTCTCGGTCAGCGCCACGTCGATCCGCCGGCCCGGACTGCCGCGCCCCCGGCTCTTCTCGAACAGGGCGGCGAGCAGGCCGATGGCCCCGTACAGCCCGGCCACGCTGTCACCGATGGAGATGCCGGTGCGTACCGGCGGCAGGTCGCTGACCTCGGGCGGATGGGCGGTCAGATGGCGTAGCCCACCGACGGCCTCACCGATCACGCCGAAAGCGGCGCGGTTGTGGCCCGGACCACTCTGGCCGTAGCCGGAGACCTGCACGAGGATCACGTCGGGATTGGCCGCCTTCATGTCGTCGGGCCCGAGGCCCCAGGATGCGAGCTGCCCGGGCTTGAAGTTCTCGACCACGGCATCGACCTCGGCGATCAGGCGCTTGATCAGCGCGATCCCCTTGGCGGTCTTCAGATCGACGGTGATCGAGCGTTTGTTGCGGCCGTGGACCGACCACCAGAAGGACGACTCCTCGCCCTCCGGAATCATCCCCAGGAGCGGACCGGATCGCCCTTGCCGGGGGGCTCGACCTTGATGACGTCGGCGCCGAGATCGGCCAGCACGCGGGTGGCGAACGGGGCGGCGATGAAATGCCCGAGCTCCAGGACGCGCAGACCCGCAAGCGGACCGCCGCTCTCTCCACCGTCGGAATCGCCCGCGATATCGCTCTCCGCTGCGGTCATCGTCCGGCCGCCGCCTGCAGGGTGATCGTCAAGGCATCCTCCGATGTCGGACCGCGACGGCGGACGTCAGTGGGAAACGAAGACCGGGTAGTTCGACGCGCCCAACAGCTGCAGCGCATGGGAGCCGAACCGCGTCATCATCAGGAACTGGTGGTAGGACGACCCGATCACGAAAGCCTCGGCGCCCACGGAGCGCGCATGGTGCTGGAGCGCCTCGACCCGCCGGTCCGTCTTCGCCAGGGTTGCGGTCGTCACCTCGAACCCGTGCAGCTCGCCATAGGCCGCCGCCTCCCGCAGCAGGTTCTCGGGCGATCCGCCGCTCTTGGGGTCACCCACGGTGACGATATGCAGCGGGATGTCGCCGAACGGCCTCATCTGGACGAACTGCTTGTACGCCTTCGCGCTGTCCAGGGATCCGGACAGGGCAATCATCGCCTTGGCCGGCTCTCCCTCGAAGCCCTGGGGCACCACCAGAAGCGGGCGCAACCCCATGGCGACGAAGTGGAGGAGGGTCTCGGCGTCGCCCACCTCGTTCGAGCCCGGGATCCAGACCCTGCTGGACAGCACCGCCAGATCCTGGAACCGCCAGGCATTCGCCAGCGTGTTGTCCCGGTCGCCGACCGACTGGTCGGCGATGAAGGCGATGCCGGCCTCCTCGCAGACGCCGCGCAGCCCCGCCACCGACTCCGTGGCCGTGCTGAGACCGCGGGCGACCCGGTTCTTCGCCATCTCAAAGCGATAGGAAAAGGCGCCGATGGGCGCGGGTCCGACATCGGAGAGGTCGTCCTTGTCGACGACCACGAAGCCGGTCACCGAGGCGCCGTGTCGATGGGCGATCGAGAGGGCGGTCCGCACGTGGCTGGACGTCTTCGGATCTTCGGAAGCGACGAGGAGGATCTTCTTGATCATGGGCTGCCACACGGTCGGGTGATCGATACCGATGATATAGGGATCGCCGACCAAAATCAACGGCCGGCGGCCCCCGGGCAACCGCGTTCTGAGCGGAAGGCGCCGCCCACCCCACAAGCGGGGGCGGGCGACGCCGGTCGGTATCAGCTCGTCGTGGTCCAGCCGGAGACGGCCTTCACCTCGAGGAACTCGGTCAGGCCGTACTGACCGCCCTCGCGCCCGTTACCGGACTGCTTGTAGCCGCCGAACGGGCTGCCCGGCGCCCGCGGCGCGCCGTTGGCCACGACCATGCCGGCGCGGAGCTGACGGGCGACGCGCTGGGTGCGGGCGCTGTCGCCGCTCTGGACGTAGTCGGTCAGACCGTAGCTGGTGTCGTTGGAGATCCGGACCGCCTCGTCCTCGCCCTCGAACGGGATCATGGACAGGACCGGGCCGAAGATCTCTTCGCGAGCGATCCGCATATCGTTGGTCACGTCCGCGAAGACCGTCGGGCGCACGAAATAGCCCCGGTTGAAGCCGTCCGGACGGCCCGTGCCGCCGGCGACCAGGCGCGCGCCCTCGTCGATGCCGGCCTGGATCAGGTCCTGCACCTTGGTGAACTGAAGCTCGGAGACCAGCGGGCCGATATGGTTGCCGTCCTCGCTCGGCTGGCCGACCGCCGTGCTCTCGGCCGTGGCGCGGGCGACATCCACCGCCTGGTCATAGACCGCGCGCTCCACCAGCATGCGGGTCGGGGCGTTGCACGACTGGCCGGTGTTGTTGAAGCAGTGGATGGCGCCGCGTTTCACCGCCTTCTCGACGTCGCTGTCGGCGAAGACGATGTTCGCGCCCTTGCCGCCGAGTTCCAGGGCCACGCGCTTGACAGTCTCGGCCGAGGCCTGGGTGACGGCGATGCCGGCGCGGGTCGATCCGGTGAAGCTCATCATGTCGATGCCGGGATGGCGGCTCATCGCCTCGCCGACGGTCGGGCCGTCGCCGTTCACCAGGTTGAAGACGCCCTTCGGGAACCCGGCCTCGTCCATGAACTCGGCGAACAGCATCGAGGACATCGGCGCGATCTCCGAGGGCTTCAGCACCACCGTGCAGCCAACACCGACGGCCGGGATCACCTTGAGGGTGACCTGGTTCATCGGCCAGTTCCACGGGGTGATCAGGCCGCAGACGCCGATCGCCTCGTGGATGATGAACTCGTCGGGCGTGTCGTCGCGCAGCTGGTGCTCGAAGCGGAACTCCTTCAGCGCCCGAATGAACGCCTTGATATGCCCAAGCCCGGCCGCGGCCTGGGCATTGGTTGCCAGCTTCTTCGGCGCGCCCATCTCGGTGGAGATCGCCTCGGCCATCTCGCCGGCGCGCCGCTCGTAGACCTCGGCGAGCTTTTCGAGCTTCGCGATCCGGTCGGCCAGCGGCGTCTTGCTCCAACCGTCGAAGGCTGTGCGGGCAGCCGCAACCGCCTTGTCCACATCGGCCTTCGACCCGAGCGAGATCACCCCGAACGCGGTCTCGTCCGCGGGATTGATGACGTCGAAGTCGTTCGGCGCACTCGGCGCCACCCAGGCGCCATCGATGTAGAAATCGGTCTTTCGCAGCATTCTCGGATTCCTTTGACAGAAGTCGGGACGGGCGAACGCCCGCTCACCCGATAGGTGGGGTGGCGATCGCGAAGTTAAACGCGGCTGCGTCGATCGGGCGAAACTTGCCCGGCTCGGTCAGGGCAGGGGCGGCGCCTCGTTGGGCAGGCCGGCCCCACCGGTCCCGTCGGCCTCGACGAACCAGTCGCCCATCACCGAGGACGTGACGAACACCGTATCGTCGCGCTTCTGCAGCAGGTCGAGCGCGCGCTCGAAGAAATGCGCCACATGGGGCACGCCGATCAGGTGCGGATGCAGGGCGAGGGTGATGACCCGCGGGTTCTCCGACAGCTCCTGCTCGAGGGTCGCGACCGTCGCTTCAACCCGCTTCAGGAACTCGTCGGTGGAGCTGTTCTGCACCGCGTAGATCGGCACGTCGTTGAGTTCCATCGTGTAGGGCAGACCGACCATGGGACCGTGGATCGTGCGCATCCACACCGGCAGGTCGTCCACCACCCAGTCGTGCAGGAACTCGATCCCCTCCTCCTTGAGGATGTCGACCGTGTCGAAGCTCTCGCCGATGCCCGGGCCGAGCCAGGCGCGGACCTTCTTGCCGCTCACCGCCTGGAGCCGGTCGAGGCTCATGCGGATCACGGCCCGCTCGTCCTCCGCCTGTTTCAGCGACTGCTGGAACCAGCCGTGGCCGACGAGCTCCCAGCCGGCCTCGACCACCGCGTCCATTAGGGCCGGATAGACGTCGGCGACCTGGGCGTTGATCAGGGCGGAGCAGGGCAGACCCCGATCCGCGAGCATCCGGATAATCCGGGGCATACCGACCCGCAGGCCGTATTCGACCCAGGAGAAATTCGGCACGTCTGGCGGCGCGATCTGGGCGTTATGCGGCGGCGGGATGATGCCGCGCGGCATCGGTCGGCTGATCGGCCAATACTCTATGTTCATGGCCACATGGACCATCAACGGCTTGCCGTTCAGCGGCGCCAGCTTCCGGCGCTTGTTCGCCAGCTCGAAGGGGATGCGCGGATTGGGCCACATGGCGGCGGTCCTCCAATCGTCAATCAAGGCATGGGCGATCAGTTCATGTGCAGGCGGAGCGCGCCCGGTTTCCAGCGGACCCGCACGGCGGTGCCCGGCGTCGGGTCGGGCGCGTCGGACTCGCCGACCACCCGTGAGACGACCTCCGTTCCGTCGGCCAGGGCGACACGGTGCGATTGGGTCAGCCCGAGATAGACGCTCTCGGTATAGGTTCCCGCGAGCGACAGTCCGTCAACCGGCTCCGCCCCGTCGGCGGGCACCATCTCGACCAGTTCGGAGCGGACCGACAGTGCCACCGTCTCGCCCACGCGCACCGGCAGGCCGCGCCGATCGACAGTGAGCGGCTGGCCGCAGACCGGGACCGTCACCGTCTCTCCCTCGACCGCCGACACGCTGCCGGAGAGCAGGTTGTTCTCGCCGACGAAGCTGGCAGTAAAGCGGCGCTCCGGCGTGCGATAGATGGCGCGGGCCGGTCCGTGCTCGACCAGCTCCCCGTTGGCGATCAGGGCGATGCGGTCGGCCACCGTCATCGCCTCCTCCTGGTTGTGGGTGACATGGATGAAGGTGATGCCGACCTTCTCCTGCAGATGCTTCAGCTCCAGGCACATATCCTTGCGGAGCTGGGCGTCGAGAGCGGCCAGCGGCTCGTCCAGCAGCAGGATGTTGCGGTCGAGCACCAGCGCCCGGGCGAGCTGAACCCGCTGCTGCTGGCCGCCGGAGAGTTCGTTCGGACGGCGGTCCTCGTAGCCTTTGAGCCCCACCATCTCGAGCATGGCGAGGCTCTTGTCCAGGACCTCGGCCTTGGGCAGCTTCGCGAGGCTCAGGCCGTAGCCGACGTTCCCGAGAACCGTCATGTGCGGGAACAGGGCATAGGCCTGGAACACCATGGCCGTCGGCCGCTTGTCGGGCGGCAGGTGCGACACCTCCTGTCCGTTCAGCCAGACCTGGCCGCTCGACGGCTTGTGGAAGCCGCCGATGGTTCGCAGCAGCGTGGTCTTGCCGCCTCCGGACGGGCCGAGCAGCACGAAATACTCGCCGGCCGCGATCGACAGGTCGACGCTCTTGAGAGCCTGGACGCTGCCGTAGTTCTTGCTGAGTTGCCGCACCTGGACGGCGGGGTGATTGGCATTCATCTCGGTTCTCTCGTCAGACGGCGGCCGTTGAGCGGGTACCGGGCTCGGCGACCGGCTGGGCCCTGCGGGCGGCGGCCTCGGACCGCAACAGCGTGAAGATGATGATCCCGCCGATCAGCGCGATGGCGACGAAGCTCACGAAACTCGACATGGCGTAGGACTGCTCCGACATGCCCTCGTTCAGCATTTGGCTGACCAGTACGGTGGTGAAGGTGTCGAACCCGCCCTTGAGCAGGCTGGTCCGGGTGTACTCGTTGAAACAGAGAATGACGGTGAAGGCGCAGGCGCTGAACACGCCGGCGCGGATCTGCGGGAACTCGATGTCCCAGAACGCCCGCCAACCGGTGGCCCCGCAGGCGCGGGCCGCCTCGGTCTGCTCCTTGTTGTAGCGCCCCATGGTGATCAGGATGACCACGAACGCGTAGGGCATGGTGTAGATGATCAGGCCGATCACCGCGGTGGTGAAGCCGAGCTGCCCCCACCCGTCCATGAAGGCGACGCCGACCTGGTCGCCGAGCCACCGGAAGGTGAAGTTCAGGTTCTTGAAGAACACCAGCAGCGCGGCGCTGAGGATATCCGGGGCGACGAACAGCGGGGCGAGCAGGAGGAAGACCACCGGCACTTTGGCCCGGGTCGCCTTGTAGAACTTCGCCGCAAGCAGCGCCATCGGGATGGTGAAGATCGCCGTCACCGCGGCCAGCCACAGCGTCCAGCGCAACGCGTTCATGAGCTGCGCGTCCGAGAAGATCAGCCCGTACCAGCGGGTCGTGAACACGTACTGGGCGGCGCCGAACCCGTTCTCGTTGAACGAGATGTACATGACGTAGAATACCGGGCTCATAAGCGTCGTCACGACGAGCAGCAGATAGGCCCACTTCGCCCGGTGCAGCCAGATATTGGCGTAGTCGTTCATGATCCCGCCCCCTCAGTTCATCGGTGCGAGGATCTTGGTCAGATCGAACAGCCGGTGGCCGATGTAGAGCAGCCCCATCAGCGTCGCCATCATGATCGCGCTGACCGCCATCGCCAGCGGGAAGTCGAGCGCCGTGATCGCCTGGGTGGCGATCAGTCCGGCATTCACCGCGCCCGGCCCGCCCATGATGTTGGGGATCAGCGCCACGCCGATGCCGTTGACGAAGATGAACACCGCGCCGGCGAAGATGCCGGGGGCGGCCAGGGGCAGGATCACGTCGGTGAAGCGCCGCACCGGGCCGGCGCCCAGGTCGTCGCAGACCTCGAAGATGAACTTCGGCACCGCCTCCATCGCCAGGAAGCCTGCGAAGACGATGAACGGCATGAAGGACAGCACCTCGCCGATGATCACGCCGGTATGGGTGTAGAGCAGGGCGGTGATCGGCTCGTCGATCAGGCCCAGATTCAGCAGCGTCTCGTTCACCAGGCCGTTGCGCTGGAGCACCGGCCGCAGGGCGAAGATCCGGATGATCTCGGAGACCATGAACGGCAGGATGAACAGCAGCACCACCCGGTGCTGCGCCGCCTGGGGCACCGACTTGCGAACGAACACCGCGATCGGGAAGCCGAGACAGAAGGACACCACGACCGAGATGAGTGAATAGCCCATCGAGGCCAGGAAGTTCTCAAGCCGGGCGGAGAAGAAGAAATTCTCATACGCCAGCAGGCTGAACCCCGGCTCCATCCAGAACATGGTGCGCTCGAACACGCTGAACACGACGGTCAGCGCCATCGGCAGGGCGAAGAACAGCACCATGAAGACGATCGGAATCCAGAACGCCCAGCCCGACAGGCGGTCGCGCAGAGTCGGCCGGTAGGGCTCGACGGGGGGAAGCCCGTCGAGCCCGATGTCAGTCGGAGCGGTCATGTCGGATCAGGCGGCCTGAACCCGCGACCACCAATCCTGATAGGCGCGCATGTTGGTCGGGAACACGTTCTGCCAGGAGTTGCCGGCCACGGCGAGCCGCTCCTTCTTGCGCGCCAGACGGTCGTTGATCGTCGCCTTGGTCGCGGCGTCGAACAGGTCCGGATTGGCGTCCACGTATTCCAGAACGCCCGTCATCTGCGGCGTGAACCCGAGGGCGGCAAGCGTGCGCGCGCCGAACCAGGGCGAGAGATACAGGTTCACAAGCTTGTAGAACGTCTCGTCCATGCCGCGCTCGCGTCCGCCGCGGGTCAGCATGACGATGTTGTTCCAGGTCTGGTGCCCCTCCTTCATGGTGCCGTAGCGGATGTCCTTGCCGCTCTTGCGGGCCGCGACGATCTGGATCGGCTCCCAGCACGAGGCGACCAGCACCTCCTCCGACGCAAGCAGGTCGACGCCGTTCTGGAACCCGTCCCAGAAGGTGCGGAACTGGCCGGCCTTCTTCTTGTCGATCAAGAACTGGCAGACGCCCTTGACCTCGGCTTCGGTCATGTCGGACGGGTTCTCGATATCCTGCTTGCCCGACTGCTTGAGGTAGATCGCGGTGTTGGTAAGGGTCGGCCCGAAATCGTTCTGCAGGGCGGCGCGGCCCTTGAACTGGTCGTCAAACAGGACCTCCCACGAGTCCGGCTCGGAGCCGATGACGTCGTGGTTGAAGGCCAGCGCGTCGGCGTTGGAGATGTAGGGAACGGCGAAGACCTTGCCCTCGTAGCGGATCGTGTCCGCCGCCTCGCCGCCCTCGAGATACCGCTTCTCGATGATCGACCAGTTCGGGATCTTCGACGTGTCCAGCTCGACGATCGCATTCTGGCTCGCCAGCGCGTCCTCCATACCGCCGCCGTTGTCGGTCATGGCGTCGTAGAGGGCATTACCGTCGCCGACGACCATCTTCTGGATCGACTCGTCGGCGCGCGCACTCTTGGCGATCGGCGTGAGCTTGATGCCGGCCTCCGCCTCCATCGAACTCCAATCCTTCTCGCCCACGCGCGCGATGCCCGGCGCCCAGAACTTCAGGCCCTCGTCGGCACGGGCGACACCCGGCAGCATCGCCGCCGTCGCCGCGGTTCCCATCAACGCCATCATGTGACGGCGGGTAAACTCGAACTGGTTCATCGCTTTCAAAGCCCCCTGAAACCATTCCCTGTCGGACCGGGGCCTGCGCGCCTTATATCGCTGGCGCTTCCTGTGGCGGGCCCGGAATGGACGATAGAGTGCCGGGGGTACCGGTGCGATGGCAAGTCGCAATCCTGCAAACTGTCGACAGTTTTTCGCACCGCAGCGACGCAGCCGCGGCGGCTTTCTCGTTTCGGCGAACCCTCCTTAACGCGCCGCAGCAACAGCGGTTCCGGCGGACAGGCCGAAGATCCGAAAAAAGCGCCACCCGTCCCGGGGAAGACCGACGGGGGCCTTGCCAATGGCGCACCGGCGCACACGTTGAGTGATCGAAACCAAGGAGGACCTGATCGACATGGCCGAGAGCGTCACAATTCTGGAAACCGAACGCGTGACCCACGATGTGGTCCGTCTCACCGTCGAAAAGCCGGACGGTTACGCCTTCGAGCCGGGCCAGGCGACCGACGTGGCCATCGACCGCGATGGTTGGCGCGAGGAGCAGCGCCCGTTCACCTTCACCTCGCTCACCGACGCCGACCATCTGGAGTTCGTCATCAAGGTCTATCCCGACCATGACGGCGTAACCGAGCAGATCGGCAAGCTCGAGAAGGGCGACAAGCTCCTGATCGACGAGGCCTGGGGCGCCATCCAGTACAAAGCGCCGGGTGTCTTCATCGCCGGCGGCGCCGGGGTCACACCATTCATCGCTATCCTGCGCGATCTGCAGCGCAAGGGCGAGCTGAAGGGCCAGCGCCTGATCTTCTCGAACCGGACCGAGAAGGACATCATCTTGCGCGAGGAATTCGAGGCGATGGACGGGCTGGAGTGCATCTTCACCGTCACCGACGAGGACTCCAGTCCGCTGGCGTCCGGCATGGTCGACACGGAGTTCCTGAAGAAGCACGTCGATGATTTCGGACAGGCCTTCTACGTCTGCGGCCCGCCGAAGATGATCGAGGCCGTGACCGGCATCCTGAAGGATCTCGGCGCCGATCCGGACTCGGTCGTCCTGGAGGACTGACCGGCTTTTCCGGCCGGGCGAGGGAATAACGCGCGGAACCGGGGCGTCTACTGGTCGTTCCCTAGGGAAACGACACGGAGGCGCCTCCCATGCGACCCAGACTGACAGCCCTCGCCCTCGCCGGCGCGCTGGCCGCCCAGCCGATGATCGGCGCACCCGCTCTGGCACAGAGCAACGACGACACCCTCGGCATATCGAACAAGAACATCGGCCGCATCCTGGGCGGCGTCGGCGGCGCCCTCCTGGGCTCGCAGATCGGCCAGGGCAAAGGCAAGATGGTCGCCGTCGCCGCCGGCGCGCTCGGTGGCCTGTTTCTCGGCGGCGAAGTCGCCGACTACCTGACCCGGCGCGATCAGCAGGGCATCGCCGAGACCTCCCAGCAGGCGCTGAACACCGGCCAGACCCAGAGCTGGACCAACCCCGATACCGGCGTCTCCACCACCGCCGAGGTTCAGGAAGTCGCCTATCGCCCGGCGCCGACCGGCAGCGCCGACGACGGCACCAGCCGTCTGGCCTGGCGGGTGCCGACCATGGAACTCGTCGGCGCCGACTACGCCGCCACCACCAAGACCAACGTCCGCGGCGGGCCGAGCACCGACTACGCCGTCATGGACCAGCTCGAGGCCGGCGAGACCGTCCGCGTGGTCGGCAAGGTAGCCAACGAGAACTGGTACATGATCTCCCGCAACGGCATCGGGAAGGGCTTCGTCTTCGGCGACCTGCTGCACCGAACGGATACCGGCGGCTACTCGGCCGAGCGCCCGCAATCCGGCGCCACCCAGGTGAACGCCCGGGAATGCTCGATCATCACCCAGCGTGTCGAAACACCCGACGGCCGGACCGAAACCCGCAAGGCGCAGGCCTGCCAGCGCGCCGACGGAACCTGGGAGCTCGTGTAATGACCGGAACCGCCAAGACACTGCTCCGCGCCGCCGGCATCGCCGCGCTGCTAGCGCCCGTCACCCTGACCGCCGCTGCCGCTGAGCGGCTGGTCGTTCAGGACGCGGATCTGCTGGTCGTGGTCGACCGCGAGGTCGGCTGCGGCGAGATCACCCCGCTCACGGTCCGTTCCTCCGACCCGGACGTCTTCCGCAAGGACAGCCCGCGGATGCAGCGGGTGATCGACGGCACCCGGGCCATCCTCGGCTTCGAATGCGCGCGCATTCCGGCCTTCAACATCACCGGCGAGCACACAGGCAGCGGTCAGGTCGTGTTCGAGGGCACGGCGGGCGACCCCACCCAGTGGCTCGTCCAGTCCAGCACGACCCTGGCCGGCGCCCCCACCGGCACTGTAGCCGGCGGCCAGACGTCCGGCGGTACGACCGGCGGCGGCTCCTCCGCAACGCCGGTCTCGCTCGGCGCGGACGCCGTCGGCGGGGTGCGCACGGGCATGACGGCGGGCGAAGCGATGGACGGCGCCGGCGCGGAATTCCCGGGAGAGCCGCGATATCTGCGCGACTCGGGCCTGATCGTCGCCGGCGACGAGAGCTGCGCCAACCGCCTGCGCTCCGACACCCGCCTGACGGCCGGCCAGCGGTGCCTTCTGGCGCAGACCGGCACGGGCGATATGGCTCGGGTGTTCCAGACGATCCTCCATCAGGCGGTCGATCAGGACCAGCGCACGCAGATCGTCGCCCAGCTCGAACAGCGCTTCGGCCGCCCGGCGAAGCGCGAGCGCGGGGAGCTTCCGGCATCCGGCTGGAACAGCGGCGGCAACCGGTACACCCTGCTGTCCTGGCGCGCGCTGCTGGACGCCCCGATGGAGGCGGCGGGTCGGCCAAAAGGCATCGACGGGGTAAGCCGGGCGCTCGAGGCGCTGGTGGTGAGCTACGGCAGTACGACCGAAGTCACGCTTTGGGCCACCGATGCGTCCCTGATGGCGTCCGAGCCGCAGATCAAGGCGAAGTTCTGAGCCGGCAGACCGCACCCCACAAAACAGCGCCCCGACCGCAAAGCGGCCGGGGCGTTCGTATTTCTGAAGACGCGCTCGGCTCCTAGTCCAGATCCAGCGCCCCATGGGCGCCGACCGCGGGTACGGGCCCGTGCCCGCGGACCCGGCCGTCCACGATCGGCGCAGGCGGCGGGTAGGAGACCGGTCCGTTCGGCGTCTCGACGGTCACCCGGCGGGTATGCGGGTGGGCCGACAGGGCGGCCATGTCGTTGACCCGGGCGAAGGCGACGTCCGCCTTGATGAGCATCGCCTCCAGGTCGTCGGCCGTATGCCGGGCGAACACCTCCGCCACCAGCCCGTCGGTCTGCGGCCGATTCCGCACCCGCAGCACATTGGTCTTGAACAGCTCGTGCACGGTCAGGCCCTCGTCGCCGAGCACGTGGCGGCTGAGCTTCGCCCACTCCCGCTCGCTCTGGATCGAGATCAGGATCAGGATTCCGTCGGAGGACGCGAAGGCGCCGTAGGGCGAGATCGACGGATGGGCGAGGCCGATCCGGTTCGGCGACTTGCCGCCCTCGTGGTTCAGCAGGGGCACCGTCTGCCAGTCGGCCATCACGTCGAACATGGAAATGCGGATATCGGCGCCGTCGCCGTGGATCGACCGGCCGATCAGCGCCTCCAGGATGGCGGCATGGGCGGTGGCGCCGGTGGCGATGTCCACCACCGAGATCCCGACCCGGGCCGGCTCGCCCGGTCCGCCGGTGATCGAGCAGAGGCCCGACTCCGCCTGGATCAGAAGGTCATAGGCCTTGCGGTCGGCCAGCGGTCCGCTGTCGCCGTAGCCGCTGATCGAGCACATGATCAATCTCGGGTGGTCCTTGCGGATCTGCTCCAGCGGGAAACCGAGCCGGCCGATGGCCCCCGGCTTAAGGTTCTGCACGAGCACGTCGGCGCCCGCGATGAGCTTCCGCAGCGTCTCCTTGCCATCGGCGCTGGCCAGATCGACGACCAGCGATTCCTTGCCCCGGTTCAGCCAGACGAAATAGCTGCTCTGCCCTCGGGCGACATCGTCATAGCCTCGCGCGAAGTCGCCTTCCGGCCGTTCGATCTTGATCACCCGCGCGCCGGCATCGGCGAGGCGAGAAGTGCAGAACGGCGCCGCCACCGCCTGCTCCAGAGCGAGGACGGTGAGCCCCTCCAGCGGGCGCGACCGGTCGGCCATCAGAACGACCGGGGCAGACCGAGGATGTGTTCGGCCACGTAGCTGAGGATGAGGTTGGTGGAGATCGGCGCCACCTGATAGAGCCGGGTTTCGCGGAACTTGCGCTCGACGTCGTACTCGGTGGCGAAGCCGAAGCCGCCATGGAACTGGATGCAGGCGTTCGCCGCCTCCCAGGACGCCTTGGCCGCAAGATACTTGGCCATGTTCGCCTGGGCGCCGCAGGGCTGGCTCGCGTCAAACAGCCGACAGGCCTCGAACCGCATCAGGCTGGCCGCCTCGATCTCGATATAGCTCTCGGCGATCGGGAACTGAACTCCCTGGTTCTGACCGATCGGCCGGCCGAAGACGACCCGCTCCTTGGCGTAGTCGGTGACCTTGTCGACGAACCAGTAGCCGTCGCCGATGCATTCGGCGGCGATCAGCGCGCGCTCCGCGTTCAGGCCGTCGAGGATGTACTTGAAGCCCATCCCCTCCTCGCCGATCAGGTTCTCGGCGGGGATCTCCAGGTTGTCGAAGAACAGCTCGTTGGTCTCGTGGTTGACCATGTTCTGGATCGGCTTGACCTCCATGCCGTTGCCGATCGCCTCCTTCAGGTCGACGATGAAGATCGACATGCCCCGCGACTTCTTCTCGACCTCCTCCAGCGGCGTGGTACGCGCCAGCAGGATCATCAGGTCGGAGTGCTGGATTCGGGAGATCCAGACCTTCTGGCCGTTGATGACGTAGCGGTCGCCCTTGCGCTCCGCCTTGGTCTTGATCTTCGTCGTGTCGGTGCCCGTGGTCGGCTCGGTCACGCCCATGGACTGCAACCGCAGCTCACCCGACGCGATCTTCGGCAGATAGTACTGCTTCTGCGCGTCCGAGCCGTGCCGCAGCAGGGTCCCCATGTTGTACATCTGGCCGTGACAGGCGCCGGAATTGCCGCCGGAGCGGTTGATTTCCTCCATGATGACCGACGCCTCGGTCAAGCCGAGGCCCGATCCGCCGTACTCCTCCGGGATCAGGGCGGCCAGCCAGCCGGCCTTGGTGAGCGCGTCGACGAACTCCGCCGGATAGCCGCGCTTCTCGTCCACGCTCCTATGGTATTCGGGCGGGAACTCGGCGCAGAGCGCGCGCACGGCGTCGCGGATGTCGGTGTAGTCGTCAGCGGGCGTCACCAGATCCTCCGAGGTTGTTCGTCTTCGCTACGCAGGTATCAGATCGTCGGATGACCGAGGGCGCTGCGGAAGCGGTTCTTAACATACACACCGTCGCGCGGCGGAAGCACCCGGGGAAGCTCGCCCATGTCGATCTTGATGGTGGCGAAGCTGGTGCCGGACCGGGCGTGCATCCGCTCGCGCAGCGCCGCCACCCCGTCCATGTCCTCGATCACGCCGGTCCAGGGAAAGTTCGCCGCCGCGGCCATCCGCGAGAGCTCGATTCCCCGGCCCGAATGGCTCTGCTGCATCCCGGTCTCGCCGTAATGGCCGTTGTCCAGCACCGCGATGGTCAGGTTCGCCGGCAAGGCCTGGCCGATGGAGGCGAGCGCGCCCAGGCCCATCAGCATCTCGCCGTCGCCGGTGAGCACCAGCACCGGCCGGCTGCGCTGGCTCATCGCCAGGCCGAAGCCCACGGTCGCGGCACTCCCCATGGCGGCCCAGAGGTAGTAGTTGCCGTCATGGTCGCCGGCGGCCATGGCGTCGTAGCTGGGCGAGCCGAGGCCGGTCACGACCAGCAGATCGCCCCGATCCTTCAGCAGCTCCGCGGTCGCTTCGCGGCGGTCGAGCAATCCGGTCATCTCACTTCACCCACTTCTTTTCGCCGATCAGCCGCTGGCCGAGCAGGACCGCGCAGGCCTCCCCGCCGTTGAACGCCATGGTCGCGGCCCCGTGGACGAGGGGGGCGACCCGATCCGGCTCGTCCGCCCGCCACGTGCGCACGCCCATCAGCTTCAGCGCCGCCTCGGTCGCCTGACCCATCGGGTTCTGCCACGGATTGAACTCCGCCCAGTCGCCGCGCATGGTCACCAGCATCAGCAGCGGGAACCTGGTCATGGTCTGCAGGGCCAGGGTGTTCAGGCAGTTGCCCACGCCGCTCGACTGCATCAGCAGGGCCCCCCGGTCGCCGCCGAGCCAGGCGCCGGCCAGATAGCCGATCCCCTCCTCCTCGGTGGTCAGCGCCAGGGACGTGAGCGCGTTATCCGCCTCGGCGCTGCGGATCGCGGCGGCATGGCCGGCATCGGGGACGTACACCACGTGGCGGACGTCGAAACTCTTCAGGATCGGCAGTATCTGCTCCTGCCAGGACTGGCCCTGTACGGCCGGCATCACCGTCATGTCACCTCCGGATCGCCGCCGGGTTTGCGTTCTTGGCGGCGCCATCCGGGTTAGCGGGATGCTCACCCGAATACGAGAAGCATATTTCTTGAACAGATATGCCGTGATTAGATGCTTCATGGATCTGAAGCAGCTGCGCACCTTCCTCCACGTCGCCGATCTCGGCAGCCTGAGCCGGGCGGCCGAGCGGCTGAACACGGCCCAGCCGGCGCTGGGGCGGCAGATCCGGATGCTGGAGGAAGAACTCGGCGGCGCCCTGTTCACCCGTCACGGACGCGGCATGGTCCTGACCGACACCGGCTCGCTCCTGGTCGAGCGGGCGACCGCGATCCTGCGGATGGTGGAGGATACCCGCGAGGAGCTCACGGCTTCCCTCGGCGCGGTAAGCGGGGCCGTCAGCCTCGGCGTGCCGCCGACGGCGGGGGAGGTCATCGCCGGACGGCTGGTGGAGCGGTTCCTGCGCGATTTTCCCGAGGTCACCGTCCGCATCGTCCCGGCCTTCAGCGGCTACCTTCTCGAGATGCTGCAGCGCGGGGAGATCGACCTCGCCGTGATGTATCAGACCGACGCGATCCGCCACATCCCGACCGAGCCGCTGATCCAGGAAACCCTCCACCTGGTCGGCGCCGCCGGCTCCGGGCTTGACCTGTCGGAACCGCGCGACTTCGAGACCCTGGCCGATCTGCCGCTGGTCCTGCCGGGGCCGCGCCATGGCCTGCGCACCCTGCTGGAGAACGCCGCCCGGCAGGCGGACATCGTGCTTCGGGTAACGGTCGAGGCCGACGCCCTGCAGACGCTGAAGGAGCTGGCGGCCCGCGGTCTCGCCCACACGGTCCTGCCCCTGCCGGCCATCCACGGCGATATCGGCGACGGCACGCTCCAGGCCGCCCCGATCGCCCGACCGGCGCTCGACCGCCGGCTGGTGCTGGCCCGGTCCCTCGTCCGTCCCACCACCCGCGCAGTGCGGGTCTTCGCCGAAACGCTGCGGGCGGAGACGGCCGACATGGTGCGGGAGGGCGTCTGGCAGGGCGAGCTCCTGATCGACCGGCCCGGATAGCCGAGAGACCCGGCCGGCCATGCCGCATGTGCGGAATCACAATTGTTGCGGATATTCCGACCTGCTAGCGTTTTGCGAATAAGAACGAGGCGGGGCGTCCGACAGGCCCTGCGGCGGGGCGGGGGGCCCCCAATCCATAAACGGCTTGGCGTTCGGCGCATGGCGCTCGACCGCCTCGAGGGGGCGACCCTTCCCGGCATTCATGCCGCGCGGAGGCAATCGCAAAGACATCCGCCATTCAGAAGGCGGGGTACGAGCAGGACACGGAGGTTGACCGATATGACGAAGAGGACGACACGACGCGTCGCCCTGAAGGGTCTGGCCATTGCGGCGACCCTGGGAGCGACCGTGCTGGGAGCGACCGCCTGGACGGCGAGCCCGGCCCTAGCGGGCAAGGCGGACGACACGCTGAACATCGCGTGGGACCGCGAACTGCCCAACATCGACTTCTACTTCAACAATTCGCGCGAAGGGATCGTCGTCAACCGGCTCATCTGGGACACGCTGATCTATCGCGATCCGAACACCGGCGAGTTCAAGGGCCTGCTGGCCGAGAGCTTCGAGATCGTCGACGACACAACCTTCGAGTTCAAGCTGCGCCAGGGCGTGACCTTCCACAACGGTGAGGCCTTCAACGCCGAGGACGTGGTCGCGACGATCGACTTCCTGCTGACGCCGGATACCGGCAAGCTCGCCCAACAGACCGTCGGCTGGATAAAGGGCGCCGAGGCGCTCGACGACTACACCGTGCGGATCTACGCCAAGGAGCCGACGCCGCTCGCTACCCTCTACCTGGCCGGCGACATTCCGATGTATCCGGCCGACCACTATGCAGAGGTCGGCCCGGGTGGCATGGGCGAGGCGCCGGTCGGCACCGGGCCCTACAAGGTCACCAAGGTGGTCCCGGGCAAGGAGATCATGTTCGAGGCCAATGCCGACTATTTCGAGGGCAGCCCGAAGGGCAGGCCGGCAATAGGCAAGATCCATCAGCGCACCATTCCCGACGTGAACACACAGATCGTCGAGCTGACCTCCGGCAAGCTGGACTGGATCTGGAAGGTGCCGGCGGACCAGGCTGAGAAGCTGGCGACCCTGCCGAGCCTCAACGTGGTCTCGGCCGGCACCATGCGGGTCGGCTACCTGCAGTTCGACGCCGCCGGCCGGTCGGGCGACAATCCATTCCAGGATGCGCGGGTCCGCAAGGCCGTGTCGCACGCGATCGACCGCAAGGCGATCGTCGACAACATCGTGCGCGGCGCTTCCCAGGTGATCCACTCGGCCTGTTACCCCGAGCAGTTCGGCTGCACGTCCGACGTCACCCAGTACGAGTACGACGTGGAGAAGGCGAAGGCCCTGCTCGCCGAGGCCGGCTATCCGGACGGCTTCCGCACGGAGATCTATGCCTACCGCAACCGCGAGTACCTGGAGCCGATGCTCGGCTTCCTGCAGCAGGTCGGCATCAACACCGATCTGCGCTACGGCAAGTACGCGGCCACCCGCGACTCGATCCGCTCCAACAACGTGCCGTTCGCCTTCATGACCTGGGGATCCGGGTCGGTGCCGGACGTTGACGCCATCACGCCGGTGTTCTTCGGCGGCGGCCCGGACGACCTCGCCCAGGACGAGGAAGTTCAGGCGGCATTGGCGAAGGGCGGCTCGACCGTCGATCCGGCCGTGCGCCAGGAGGCCTATGACACGGCGCTGAAGAAGATCGCGGCCGAGGCCTACTGGCTGCCGCTGTGGACCTACAACACCAACTACGCCATGAGCCAGGACCTCGACTGGACGCCGACGGCGGACGAGATCCCGCGCTTCTTCTTCGCCAAGTGGAAGTAGCCTGACCCTCGGGCGGCCGCCCCGTTCCCACGGCCCCGCCGGACAGGCGGGGCGGCCGCATCCTTCTTTTCTCCAGCTCATGGCGCCGCGATGCTCCTGTACACAGCGAAACGCATCCTGCTTGCCATCCTGGTCAGCCTGACCGTCTCGGCCCTGGTCTTCAGCCTGCTGTATCTCAGTGGCGATCCGGCCACCGCGCTCGCCGGCGAGCGGGCCAGCCAGGCGGACATCATGGCGATCAAGGCGGCCTACGGCTTCGATCAGCCGGTCTACATCCAGTATTTCAAATGGCTGGCCGGCGCGTTGCAGGGCGAGTTCGGCGAGTCCGTGTACTTCCGGATGCCGGTGATCGACCTGATCGTCGACCGCCTGCCGGTGACGATGATGCTCGGCGTCTCCGCCATGATCTTCGCCCTGGCCCTGTCTATCCCGCTCGGCGTGCTGGCGGCGATGTATCCCAACAGCCTGATCGACCGCGCCGCCCTGCTGCTGGCGGTTGTCGGCCAGGCGCTGCCCAGTTTCTGGTTCGCCCTGATGCTGATCGTGCTGTTCGCCTACTGGGTCCCGATCCTGCCGGCCAGCGGCTCCGACTCCTGGCAGCATTTCGTGCTGCCCACCATCGTGCTCGGCTACTACGCGACCCCGGCCTTCATGCGGCTGACCCGCACCGGCCTGCTGGACGTACTGTCCTCGGACTATGTCCGCACCGCGCGCGCCAAGGGGCTGAGCCCGGCCAAGGTGCTGTTCAAGCATGCCCTGCGCAACGCCATCATCCCGGTGGTCAGCCTCGCCGCGGTACAGTTCGGCTTCATGCTCACCGGCTCGATCATCATCGAGACGGTCTTCGCCCTGCACGGCGCCGGGTTCCTGGCCTGGGAGTCGATCTCGCGCTCCGACTTCCCGACGGTGCAGGCGGTGCTGCTGCTGTTCTCTTGGTTCTACATCATCCTCACCTTCCTGGCGGATCTGCTGAACGCCTGGCTCAACCCCAGAATCCGGGTGGCGTGACATGGCGATCATGAACTCCACGGCGCCGAGCGCCGAGCAGATCCTCGGCCCGACCCCGGGCCAGATCCTGCGCCGCAAGATCTTCGGTCACCGCGGCATCGTCATCGGCGGCGGGATCTTCCTGGTCATCGTGCTGATGGCCCTGCTGGCGCCGCTGCTGGCGCCCTACGATCCCTATCACCAGGATCTGATCAACCGCATGGCGCCGCCGGTCTGGCAGGAGCGGGGAAGCTGGGAGCACATCCTGGGCACCGATCAAGTCGGCCGCGACTACCTGAGCCGGCTGATCTACGGCGCGCGGATCTCCCTCCTGATCGGCATCATGGCGGCACTCATCTCCGGCATCATCGGCACCGTCATGGGCGTGGCCGCCGGCTATTTCGGCGGCAAGGTCGATCTGGTCGTCACCTTCCTCATCACCTGCCGGCTGTCGCTGCCGGTCATCCTGGTCAGCCTCGCGGTGGTGGCCATCGTCGGCGGCTCGCTCGAGATGGTGATCCTGGTGCTCGGGCTGCTGCTGTGGGACCGCTATGCCGTGGTGATGCGCGCCAGCACCCAGCAGATCCGCTCGCTCGACTACGTCGCGGCCGCCCAGGCCGCCGGATGCTCGACCTGGTACATCCTGGCGCGCGAGGTGCTGCCGAACGTAATGAACCAGCTCATCGTGGTCGCCACCCTGGAATTCGCCCACGCGGTCCTGCTCGAGGCGGCGCTGAGCTTCCTCGGCCTCGGCGTTCAGCCGCCGCTGCCATCCTGGGGCCTGATGATCTCCGAGGGCCGCAACTACATCCTGTTCGACCCCTGGCTGATCGCCATTCCCGGCACCGCACTGTTCCTGCTGCTGCTCGCCGTGAACCTGCTCGGCGACGGCGTGCGCGACGTCACCGTTCCCGAGAACCGGGCCTAGGAGCCGCGCGATGACGACAACACTGAGCGTCGAGAACCTGCGGGTCTCGATCCCCCTGGCCGCCGGCGTGCTGCACGCGGTCCGCGGCATCAGCTTCGAGGTCGCCCGCGGCGAGACCCTGTGCCTGGTCGGCGAGTCCGGCTGCGGCAAGTCGCTGACCTCGCTCGCCCTCATGAACCTGCTGCCGAGCCGGGCGAAACGCGAGGCCGACCGCATCGCGCTGAACGGCACCGACCTGCTGAAGCTCGGCGAACGCGGGATGGCCAAGGTGCGCGGCAGCTCCATGGCGATGATCTTCCAGGAACCGATGACGTCCCTGAACCCGGCCTACACGATCGGCAACCAGCTCGAAGAGGGCATCCGCCTGCACAAGGGCGTGTCGGCGAAGGAGGCGCGCGAGCGGGCCGTCTATCTGCTGGAGAAGGTCGGCATCACCGCCGCCTCCAGCCGGCTCGGCCAGTACCCGCACCAGCTCTCCGGCGGCCTGCGCCAGCGCGTGATGATCGCCATGGCGCTGATGTGCGGCCCGGAACTGCTGATCTGCGACGAGCCGACGACGGCGCTGGACGTGACGATCCAGGCGCAGATCCTGCACCTGATCAAGGACCTGCAGCGCGAGTTCGACATGGCCGTGATCCTGATCACCCACGACCTCGGCGTCGTCGCCCGCGTAGCCGACCGGGTGGCGGTGATGTATGCGGGCGAGATCATCGAGAGCGGCGATGTCGGCGAGATCTTCAGCCGGCCGACCCACCCCTACACCCAGAGCCTGATGAACTGCATTCCGGTGCCCGGCAAGACCGCCCATGGCGAGCGGCTGGGCACCATTCCCGGCATCGTGCCGTCGATGATCGGTGAGATGACCGGCTGCGCTTTCGCCAACCGCTGCGGTTACGCCCGCGACATCTGCCTGGAACCGCTCGTCACCCGCGAACTGGTCCCGAACCATGCGGTGCGCTGCGTGCGCGCCGAAGAGGTAGCGGCGATCAACGCCGGCGAAACACTCCGCGCGGGGAGCCCGGCATGACGACGACCCCGATCCTCGAGGCGCGCGACCTGTTCTGCACCTTCCAGGTCCGCCAGGGCATGTTCCAGCCGAAACGCCCGCTGCACGCGGTCAACGGCGTGAGCCTCAGCATCGAGAAGGGCGGCGTGCTCGGCCTCGTCGGCGAATCCGGCTGCGGCAAGAGCACGGTCGCGCGCATGCTGCTCGGCCTTCAGGAACCGACGTCGGGCACCCTGGCGATCGACGGCCAGCCGCTGGAGGAGATCGGCCGCAAGGACCTGGCCAAGCGGGTGCAGCCGATCTTCCAGGACCCGTACTCGTCCCTGAACCCGCGCAAGACCATCGGCAGCATCATCGGCCTGCCCCTGTACGTCCACCAGATCGGCCACGCGTCGGAGCGCCGCCGCAAGGTGGAGGACATCATGGACCTCTGCGGCCTGCCGAAGCGGGCCTATGACATGTATCCGAGCCAGCTCTCCGGCGGTCAGCGTCAGCGCGTCGCCATCGCCCGCGCGCTCGTCATGCGACCGGAGATCGTGATCTGCGACGAGCCGACCTCCGCCCTGGACGTCTCGGTTCAGGCGCAGATCCTGAACCTTCTGCTCGACCTGCGGCGCGAGCTCGGTCTGACCTACGTGCTGATCAGCCACAACCTGGCGGTCGTCGAGTTGATCGCCAGCAAGGTGTCGGTGATGTATCTCGGCCGCATCGTCGAGGAAGCCGAGGGCCAGGACTTCTTCCGCGATCCGCGCCATCCCTACTCCCAGGCGCTGCTCGCCTCGGTGCTGACACCCGAGGCTGGGCTCGGCGTGCCGGACGCGCAGCTCGGCTCCGCCTTCCCCAATCCGATCGACCCGCCGCCCGGGTGCACGTTCCATCCGCGCTGCGCCCATGCGGGCGACGCCTGCCGCACCATCCGCCCGGCCCCGATCCGGGACGGCCGGGGCCTCGTCGAGTGCCATCTGTTCGACGAGAGCGTCACCGTCTGACCCGGTCCGGGCGTCTAGAATGAGGAGAGTGAGACCGTGACTGAGCCGTGTGATCTCCCGGCCGTGGAGGCGCGCCGCCTGATTGGCGCCAAGCAGCTCTCCCCGGTCGACCTTCTGGCGTCCTGCCGCGCCCGGATCGAGGCGGTCAATCCGACGCTGAACGCCATCCCGACCACCTGCTGGGAGCGGGCGGAGACCGAGGCCAAGGCGGCCGAAGACGCGGTCATGCGCGGCGACGACCTCCCCCCGCTGCATGGCCTGCCCATGGGCGTGAAGGAGACCATGGTCAGCGGCGGCGTGCGCACCACCTTCGGCTCGCCGATCTTCGCCGACAACGTCCCGGAGAAGGACGAGCGGCTGGTCGCCACCGCCCGCGCGGCGGGTGCCGTCGCCATCGGCAAGACCAACGTTCCCGAATTCGCCCTCGGCGCCAATTCAAGCAATCCGGTCTTCGGCTCGACCGGCAATCCGTTCGACCCGGCGCGGATCTGCGGCGGCTCGTCGGGCGGGTCCGCCGTGGCGCTGGCGACCGGCATGGTGCCGGTGGCGCTTGGCTCGGACACCGGAGGATCCCTGCGCACACCGGCCGCCTATTGCGGCGTCGTCGGCTACCGCCCGACCCCGGGCCTGGTGCCCATGTCCGGACGTGCGACCGGCTGGAGCGCGCTGTCGGTCCAGGGGCCGATGGGCCGCGACGTGCCCGATACCGCCCTTCTCCTGTCGGCCATCGCCGGCTGCGATCCGGTGGACCCCCTCTCCTACCCGGTGGATCCGGAGAGTTTCCTGCATCTCCCGGAGATCGACCTGTCGAGCCTCAGGGTCGCGGTCTCCGAGGATCTCGGCTTCGCGCCGGTGGACAGGGGGATCCGGGAAACCTTCCGGGCCGCCATCCGGGATATCGGGAGCGTCTTCGGGGAGGTGGTGGAGATCGACCCGCCGCTGCAGGACTCCGACAAGATCTTCGCGATCCTGCGCTCGCTCCAGTTCATCGACCGCTTCCGGCCGCACTACGAGAACAGGCGCGACCTGCTCGGCCCGAACGCCATCGCCAACTACGAGGAGGCGCTCGGCTACAGCTTCGCCGATGCCGCCTGGGCACAGACCCAGCAAACCATGCTGTACCGCCGCTTCGTGGCGTTCATGCAGGACTTCGACATTCTGCTCGCGCCCATGGCCGCCGTGCCGCCCTACCCGGTGGAGCAGCTCTACCCGACGCATATCAACGGCGAGGAGCTGCGCAGCTACTTCCACTGGCTCGGCCTGTCCTACGGCATCACCAACACCGCCCATCCCGCGATCACCATCCCCTGCGGCCTGGATCCGACGGGCACGCCGTTCGGCCTTCAGATCTGCGGCAGACGCTACGGCGACCGGACTCTGCTCGGCATCTCGGCGGCGCTGGAGAAGCACCTGTCGACCATCCCGGCCCGGGCGCGTCCGCTGCCCGACATCGCGGCGCTCTCCCGCTCCGCCTGAGGTGCCGGCGACCGTCAGTCGCCACCTTGTCCGGCGATTCCGCGGCCGATAGCATTGACCGGCAACAAGCAGATATCGGGTCGGGAAATGCCGCAGGAATTCGACACCGCCGCCGCCTGGCGGGCGGAGGAGCTTGAGCGCGACCGGAGCTGGATCTTTCCGATCGCGGAGCGGGACCGAGCGCAGCTCGCCGCAACTGTGAAACAGGCCTACGCCCCCGATCGCGACCTGCTCGACTACCGACGCGAGGAGTTCGACCTCGGCCCCGGGCTCGACACCATCCGAGCGGCGGCGCGGGAGGCCCATTTCGGCCGGGGCCTTGCGCTGATGAAAGGGCTGCCCCGTGCGGAGATGGGCCCGGAGGAGTTCCGCCTGCTGACCTGGGCCATCGGCCTGCAGCTCGGCGTGGCCCGGCCCCAGGGCAAGGCAACGCACTACCTGTCCGAGGTGCGGGCGGCGGGCATGAACTACCGCTCCGCCGGCGGACGCGGCTACAACTCCAACGCCAAGCTCGACTTCCACGTGGACAGCTGCGACCTCGTCACCCTGTCCTGCTACAACAAGGCCAAGGCCGGCGGGCAGAGCATGGTGACCAGCAGCGTCTCCGCCTGGCAGACCCTGGTGGCGGAGCGGCCCGACTTGGCGGAGGTCGCCCGACAGCCCTTCCACTTCAGCCGCAACCAGGAGGAGGCGCCGGACGAGGCGCCGTTCTACGGTCAGCCTCTGTTCGATTTCCTGGACGGCCGGCTGTTCTGCAAATGGAACCGGAACCGGGTGCGCACCGCACAGGAGATCGAGGGCGTGCCGCCGTTGACAGACGCCCAGCGCGAGACCTCGGACGTCCTGGACGCGATCCTGCAGCGGCCGGAGCTCATGTTGACCATGTGGCTCGAGCCCGGCGACCTGCAGATCATGAACAACCACGTCATGCTCCACTCGCGCACCGAGTTCGAGGATTTCGAGGCGCCGGAGCAGAAGCGCCTGCTGCACCGGCTCTGGCTCGCCCCTCCGGACTCGGTCGCCCTGCCGGAGAGCTGGCGGGTCTATTTCCGCAGCGTCGAGCCCGGCACCGTGCGCGGCGGTTTCCGCGGGCACTGCTACGACGAGACTCGCCACGCCTTCGAGCAGCGTCAGGCCGCCAGCCTCGGCATGCCGACGGCGATCGCCTGACCGGAAGATCCGACCGCATCCCTCGCCTCAGAACCCGAATGGAACCGACGATATGACCGGAATCGCGTATGTGGCGGGGCGCTCCCCGGTGCGGAGTGTCGGCGGCATGGTGGCCGCCGCCCATCCCTCGGCGGCGGCCGCCGGCGCCCAGGTGCTGCGCGCGGGCGGCAACGCCTTCGACGCGATCGTCGCTACGGCGGCCGCGCTGAACGTCTGCGAGCCGTTCATGTCCGGCCTGGCCGGCAACGGGCTCGCCACCCTGTACAGTGCGCGGGAGAAGCGGGTCCGCTCCCTCGACTTCACGCCGCCGGTGCCGCTCAACTTCGACCCGGCCTCCACCACCAAGGGCGAGCTCTCCGCCGGCCCGAAGGCGCCGGGCGTGCCGGGCAACCTTGCCGGCTGGGCCAAGATCAACGAGACCTACGGAACCCGCCCGCTGGGCGAGCTGTTCTCGGAGGCGGTCCGTCTCGCCAGGGTCGGCGTTCCGGTTTCCAGCTTCTACGCGCGGCTGATGGATTTCTGCCTCGACCGGACCTATCCCGAGATCTGGCGGGAGACCTATCTAGACCCGCTCGGCCGCAAGGAGGCCGGGCGCATCCTGCGTCAGCCCCTGCTGGCCGACACGCTGGAGACGATCGGGGCGGAGGGACCGGGCCACCTCTACGGCGGGCCCCTCGGGCGGGCCATGACGGAGCACCTGCAGTCGATCGGCGGCGTGATCTCCATGGAGGATCTGGAGCGGGTCGAGCCGCGCTTCCTCGAACCGATGCAGGTGGACTATCGGGGCCTGACCATCCACACGGTGCCGCCGCCGGCGGAATCCTTCCAGATGCTGCTCAGCCTGGCGATGCTGGCGGGCGTGGATATCGGCCGGATGGAGCATCTCGGACCCGACCACCTGGACACCGTCCTGCGCGCCATCCGCCTGGCGGCCGAGCTGCGCCTGCACCACAACAAGCGGCCGCGCATTGAGATCGAGGGCCTGTTCGACGCCGCCGTGCTCGACGATCTGCGCAGCCGGCTGACGGATGCCAGGCCGGTCATCGGCCGCACCGAGCAGTGGTCCAGCGGCCCCCTGGCCGAGACCGACTGGACCCGCGAGCACACCACCTCGTTCTCGGCGGCCGATTCCGAGGGCAACCTGATCTGCGTCACCCAGACCCTCGGCGGCGTCTTCGGTTCCGGCGTGATGATCCCCGGCACCGGCGTGTGCATGTCCAACTATCTGAACTGGGGCGACCTGGAACCAGACTCGCCGAACTTCCTGGAGCCCGGCAAAGCCTGGGCCTCGGTGCTGGCGCCGACCATCGGCACCGTGGACGGCGCCGGCGTGCTCGCGCTCGGGACCCCGGGCAGCTACGGCATCATGCAGACCCAGACACAGGCCTATGTCCATTATCTCGACTACGGCCTCGATCTGCAGGCGGCGATCGAGGCGCCCCGGGCGCGGCTCTGGGACGGCGCCCGGGTCGAACTCGAGGGCCGGGTGGCGGACAGCACCGTCGCGGAGCTGAAGCGCCGGGGCCACGCGATCGAGATGGCCGCCCCCCTGACCATCGCCTGCGGCGGGATGCAGGCCGTCTCGCTGGATCCGACGACCGGTGCGATGGTCGGCGCGGCCGATCCCCGGCGCGACGGTGCGGCCGTTCCCGCCTAGTCCTCCTCCTCGGCCGATTTCACCGCCCGATTTCACCGCGCGATTTCACGGGCCGATTTCACGGGCCGATTTCACGGATGGTCAGAGCGGCGGTCGCGCAAGTACAACGGCTAGAATCCATTCATGGGAGGAATACCAATGACCGTCGGATTTATCGGGCTCGGGCGCATGGGGCGTCCGATGGCCTCCAACATGGTCCGCAAGGGCTTCCGTCTCGTCGTCAACGACATCAACCCGGACGCCGTGAAGGAACTCGAGCAGCTCCAGGCCGGCAGCGCCGCCTCCGTGGCCGAGGTGGCCGCGCAGAGCGAGGTGATCATCACCATGCTGCCGGACGGCCCGGTGGTGCGCGAGGTCGTCGGCGGGCCGGACGGCATCATCGCCAACGCGCCGGCAGGCGCGCTGATCATGGATATGAGCACCGTCGAGCCGGGCACCACGGACGACTTGGCGGCCCAGGCCAAGGCCCGCGGCCTCGCCTATGTGGACGCGCCGGTCGGCCGCCTCGCCGCCCATGCGGACCGGGGCGAGTCCCTGTTCATGGTCGGCGCCGAGCCGGAGGATTTCGAGCGGGTCAAGCCGATGCTCGAGGCCATGGGCACCACGATCTACCACTGCGGCGGGGTCGGCACCGGCACGCGGACCAAGCTCGTGAACAACTTCCTGGCCGTCGCCTCCTGCCAGTTCAACGCCGAGGCGCTGGCCCTGTCCCAGGGGCTGGGCCTGAACCTGGAGAGCACCCTCGACGTGATCTACGGGACCACGGCGATGAACGGGCAGCTCAAGATCAACTGGCCGGACAAGGTGCTCGCCGGCGACACGTCCCCGGGCTTCACCATCGACCTGGCCCACAAGGACCTGTCCCTGATCATGCAGGCGGCCAACACCGCCAAAGTGCCGATGCCCATGGCGGCGGCGGCCCGCGAGATGTTCAGCGCCGCCCGCGCCCGCGGCTTCGGCGCCCAGGACTTCTCGGCCATGGTCGACGCCCACTGCGATCTGGCGAAGATCGAGAAGCCGCGCCTAAAAAAGGGGTCCTGACCGGATACCGGGCCGGCCCCGACGGAGCGCGCGCTCCGACCGGGCCGGCCGTCAGGCGAGCAGGCGGCCGGTGATCGCGTTCACCGCCGCCCTGTCCAGGGCGAGGACCCCGCCCGCGCAGGCGTCAAGCAGATGGTCGCGGACCGGGCCGGCGAGCCTTGCGGCCAGATCGGCTCCGGCCCCGACCGCCTCCAAGAGGCCCCGCACGCCGTCCGCGGTCGCCGGGCAATAGGGTTCGGGAACCACCGGGCCGTCCGCGCCTAACGCGGGCGATCCGGCGCGCAGCGCGGCCAGATCGATACAGACGATCCGACTGGCCACGGGAAGCGGGTGGGCATCGTGCGCCGGCACCCCAGCCATCGTCCCGGCGAGCAGGACACCAGGTACGCTGGGCAAGGCGAACACCATGGAGATCGCGTCGTCGCTCCGCTGATCGGCCACGACGGCATACAGCGACCGCCCGGCACGGTGCATCGTCCCCGCCATCATCAGATCGCCGCCGGGGAGCGCCTCGCGATAGTCGATGCCGACCCTGTGCGGGTTCCGGTGGTGGACGGTGACATGGCCAAGCACAAAATCGCCGCGGCGATGGACGGACCAGGCCGGGCTGATCGCGAGGTAGGAGCCGAGGACATGGCCGGGGACTGGAAAGGGTGCAGCACCTGTCGCGTATCCATGACCCGACGGCCCGCTCGATCCGGAGATGTCGGGGAGAGCGTCGGGAGCCAGATCGCGGGACACGCGGTCGCCGTACCGCTCCCGCATGGCGATGTAGAAATCCTCGAAGGGCAAAGCGCCCAGCAGGGTGCCCCGGATCGGCGTGCCCCGCAGTGTCAGGTCGAGCAGGCGTGCGAGGTCGTCATACACGGAGAGATCCCGCGGGGCAGCACGGCCGGCGACCCATTTGTAGGCCCGGTCCGGGGTATAGCCCGTGGCCGGGTTCACCTCTCTCAGGAGGCCGAGCATCTGCTTGTGCGTAACGGCGTTGAGCGTCCGCATGATCAGGCGCAGCTTCAGGTCGAAATCCCGGCCGGGGGGATCCTTGGGCCGGTCTCGCAAGGCCGGTTCGTGTTGGGACACCCGTGACCTCCCTGGTCGGTTCTGCCGCCGCCCCCTCTCCAGCCCGCATACGTCCGGACTCCCCCAGGGCACACGGGTTCGCGGCCATGGGCAGCAGACCCTCCTGATATTCCAGAATCGTCTTTTTCGGAAATTCTAAATTTTCCAGCGCCCTAAGGGCAATCTACGAAGTAACAGATCTAAATGCTTAACCGCCCGTTAACCATAAATTTGAGAAAATTTTATGCAAAAGGCCGTTAAACGCGCCTTTCAGTCGGTGACGGCGGTTTCCTCCGACCCGGACATTTTCCCGGCGCCCCGACCGGCGACGTCGTCCGTCGGTGCGGGGATCCGGGTGCCGCTTGCCGTCATCGACTCTTCGGTGCCTGCGGCCGACCAACTCCGGCAGAGTTTCCACCGGCCCCACGCGGCGGCCTGGATCGACGGGTCGGACCGTCCACTCGCCGCGATCGCGGCTGCCATCGGAAAAGGGGAGAAAGAAGCGGCGGCCAGGGCGGACTCCGTTCATCTGTTCTGTCACGGCGAACCGGGCGCGCTCCATCTCGGGGATGCGCAGGTCACGCTGACCACCCTGTCCGACGACCGGGCGTCGGTCGCGATGCTGCGTCGGGCGCTGGCGGGCCGGCCGCTGGTCCTCTACGGCTGTTCGGTCGGCCGCGACGAGATCGGCCGGCGGTTCGTGGACGTGCTGGCGCGCGCGCTCGCCGCGCCGGTGCTGGCATCCGCCACCCCCACGGGCGGGCGACGGAACGGCGGCGACTGGGCTCTGACCGTCGCCGCCGGCGCCGCCGGCGACGCCTTCCCCGGCCTCGTCGATCCGGAGCGCGCCGCGACCTGGAACGGTCTGCTGGTCGTGAACGTGACCAACACGGCCGGCGACACCAGCGCCGGCTCCCTGCGGGCCGCCGCGACGACGGCAAGCACCCCGCCGACCGACCAGACCGTGTCGTTTCAGAATCTTGGCGCCGGCGGAACGATCACCCTGGCCGGCTCGCCGACCTTCACGCTGGGTGTCGCCACCAGCTTCAACTTCTCCGGAACAACGACGTCGCTGACCATCTCCGGCTCCGACTTCGTCGCGGACTCGCATCTCTACTTCAGCATCTCCGCCGGACAGTCGCTCACTCTGAACTCGGGCTTGACCTTCTCAGCCGGCAGCCGGATCGCCGCCGCGCAAGGCGGCGGCACCATCTCCTTCAATGGGTCGCTCAGCGGCACGAGCAGGGTCTGGGTCCTCGGCGGCTCGACCGCCGAGATCGGAACGACGACCTCGACGCCGCTGATCGACGTTGCCGGCAATTCGACCGTCAGGTTCACGACCGGCGCGACCTACACCTCGGCTCTGGAGATCGAGGATACGGCGACCATCGATACCGGCGCGAACAACGTGATCATATCCGGCGTTGTCAGCAACGACGGCACGAACACTCTGGCAAAGACCGGAACGGGTACCTTGACCCTGTCCGGGACCAACACCTATTCCGGGACCACCACGGTCAGCCAGGGCACCCTATCGGTCGCGGCGGACAGCAACCTGGGCACCGGTGCGATCACCCTCAACGGTGGCGCCCTCGGCGTCACCGGTGCCACGACGATCGACAACGCGATCACGCTCGGCGGATCGAACGGCACGATCAACGCGACGGCGAACGCCACCTTCTCCGGCGTCGTCTCGGGTACCGGCGCGCTGACGAAATCCGGCGCCAGCACCCTGACCCTGTCGGGAACCAACACCTATACCGGCGTCACGGCGATCAGCAGCGGCACCCTGCAGCTTTCCGGAGGCAGCGCCCTCGCCGACACCGCCGCGGTCAGTATCGGCGCCGGCGCGACGCTCGATCTCAACGGGACCAGCGAGACCGTCGGCGACATCGCCGGCGCCGGGTCGGTGTCGCTGGGCGCCGGAACCCTGACCCTGGCAAGCGGGTCCAGCACGACCTTTTCCGGCGCCATCTCCGGCACCGGCGGCCTGACCAAGACCGGCGCCAGCACCCTCACCCTGTCGGGAACCAACACCTATACCGGCACGACGACGATCAGCGCGGGCACCCTGCGGCTGGCCGGCGGCGCCGCGCTCGCCGACAACGGCACCGTCAGTGTCGCCGCCGGGGCCACCCTGGACCTGAACGGGACGACGGAGACCATCGGCTCGCTGGCCGGGGCCGGAACGGTCACCCTCGGCGCCGGGTCCATAACCCAGTCCAACAGCAGCGCCTCCACCTTCTCCGGAACCCTGTCGGGATCGGGCACCTATACCGTCGCGTCGGGGAGCACGCTCACGGGCACCGGCACCTACTCCATGGCGGTCACGATCCAGAGCGGCGGCACGATCGCGCCGGGCAACAGTCCCGGAACCGTCTCCACCGGGAACCTGACACTCTCCTCCGGCTCGACCGCCAGCATGGAGCTGAATGGAACGGTCGCCGGCACCGGACACGACCAGATCGCCGTCACCGGCACCGTCACCGTCAGCGGTGCCATGCTCAACGTGGCTCTCGGCTACACGCCGACGGTCGGGGACAGCTACACCCTGATCGCGAACGACGGCGTGGACGCGGTGACCGGGACGTTCTCCGGCCTGGCGGAAGGTGCCAGCTTCAGCGCCGGCGGCTATTCATTCCGGATCAGCTACGCCGGCGGAACCGGCAACGACGTGGTCCTCACCGCGCTCGGCCCGGTTGCCTCGGCCGACAGTCCGAGCGCCGCGATCTCCGGGTCCGCGGCCGGGGACAGGATGTTCGGCAGCAACAGCGGCGACCTGATCAGAAGCCTGGCCGGCAGCGATACGGTTCTCGGCCTCGACGGCGACGACACGCTGAGCGGCGGAGCCGGGCTAGACCAGCTCCAGGGCAACGGCGGGCACGACCTGATCTACGGCAACACCGACGGCGACATCCTGTACGGCAATACGGACGGTGATACGCTCTTCGGGGGGCAGGCGACCGACGACCTCTACGGCGGGCAGGGAGACGACCTGCTCTATGGGAACAGGGCGGACGACACAATCTGGGGCAATCTCGGCAACGACACGCTGTACGGCGGTCAGGAGGGCGACCGACTGATCGGCGGGTCCGGCGCCGACCGGCTTTGGGGCAATCTCGGCGACGACACCCTGTCCGGCGGGACGGGGGACGACACCCTGGCCGGTGGTGGCGGGGCGGACCGGCTGGTCTTCACCGACGCCGGCGGCGCCGATCGCATCCTGGACTTCACAATCGGCGAGGACCTGCTTGCGGTGTCCACCGACATCAACGGCACCGGCATCGCCACCGCCGCCGATCTGTCCGCGCGGGCCGTCGACGACGGGGCCGGCAACACCCTGGTCGACCTCGGGGGCGGCAACAGCGTCACCCTGGTCGGCATCGGCGCCGCCCAGATCTCAAGCGACTCCTTCCTGATCGCCTGACCGCAGCCGGCTCACGCTCAAGCGCCACTGCCGTTTTGCGGAACCCGCCGCGATGGATTACCATTCCATCGAAGGCCAATCCGGGAGGGTGGCCGCGTTTGCAGAAGAGAAAAAAGCCATGCAAGCGAACCAGGCAGAAGTATCCCCATCGCCGTCGCCGCCTAACGGCCTGACGGTCGCGCCGGCCAGCGTCGCCGATATCCGGGCGGCCCTCGCCGCCGGCCTACGCGACCTATTCGCCCGACCGGTCCTCAGCCTGTTCTTCGGACTGGTCTATGCGCTGTTCGGCGCCGGCATGCTGGCCGCTCTGCTGGTCTTCGAGCAGCTCTGGATCGCAATCGCGGTGGGGGTCGGGTTCCCGCTCGTGGCGCCGTTCCTGGCGGCGGGTCTGTACGAGATGTCGCGCCGCCTGTCCCGGGGCGAGCCGTTCAGCGCCACCGACATCTTTCTCGTTATTTTCCGCCAGCAGCGGCGCGAGTTCGGCTGGATGTCGTTCGTGGTGCTGTTCGTGTTCTGGATCTGGGCCTATCAGGTACGGATCGTCCTCGCCATCACCCTCAGCTACCATAGCTTCAGCTCGCTCGATAACCTGGTGGCCGCCGTGTTCACGACCCTGGACGGCGCGGTCTTCCTCGCGATCGGCAGCCTGATCGGCGCCTTCCTGTCCACCGTGCTGTTCTCCATCACCGTGATCGCCATGCCCCTGCTGCTGGACCGCGAGGTGGATTTCGTGACGGCGATGATCACCAGCGTGAAGACCGTGCTGGCCAGCCCGGTTGTCATGCTGGGATGGGGCGCGGCGATCGGCGCGCTCACCCTGGCGGCCGTGGCGCCGGTTTTCCTCGGCGTGATCGTCGTGTTCCCGGTCCTCGGCCACGCGACCTGGCATCTGTACGAACGCCTGATCTCCCGGGCCTGAGCCGCTACGCCCGGCCCGTGGCGGGAACGGGCCGCGATCGCCGGGCCGAGATCAACGGGCCGAGGTCGACCAGCAGCATATGGGGAATCGTAAGCGCGGCCAGAAAAATGAATAGCGTGCGAAGCGTGCTCTCGGCCGCGAGCCAGTCGCCGCCGGCCGCCATGATGGCGACGAAGGCAACGAGCGAGATCGCGCTGATCGCCCCGGCCTCAGCCAGGACCGCGGCATTGTGCTCCCTCTTCAGCGCATCGGCGTCCAGGACGTTCGCGAGATGCCTCGGACCGTGGAAGACCGTGAAGTACAGCAGGAATCCGAGCATCGGCGGCAGCAGCGCGCAGCCGGCAGCCACCACCAGGAGTTCGCCGGCCCGCCAGCGGTGTCGGCGGCTCGCCAGGGCGAACGCGGAATAGATCAGCGCGACGGCGAGCCAGATCTGCAGGGCCGTCGAGAGCCCGGAGACCAGCGCCCGCGCGGTGCCGGAATCGGAGAGGAAACCGAAGATCTCGGTGACCTCTGCCGGATGAAACGCCGGGATCAACGTCACGACCGCGCCGCCGTGGGCGACCAGCTGCAGGACCCGGCGCCAGATCGGTCCGTCCTGGCAGTCCCCCGCGCCGAAATGGAAGACCGACAGCAGCAGGAACGCGGGCAGAGCGACCTGCGGGACCAGCAGCCAGAAGCCGGCGAAGGCCCCGGCCAGCGCCGCGTAGGCGAGGAAGAATCGCAGCGCCGCCAGCAGACCGTCGCGCGACGGTCGCAGCGGACCCTGAATCGATATCCGGTCGAAGGCCCCGTGGGGGATCCCGAAGACCAGCACTGCGACCGCAGCCAGCAGGGTGACCGTCTGCGGAGCGAGAGAGAGCTGCGCCAGAGCGAGGCCGAGCACGACCGACGCGCTCGCGCCGCCCATGATCCACGGTAGGCGCGCGGTCGTCATGCGAGGGCCGTCCGCCAGGCCGACCGCATAAACGGCATCTTGGGCAGGCTGGCGACGACCGTGGCCGCATCCGCCAGAGAGGCGCGGTCCATCATGAAGCGGGCGAACACATCGGCGCCGGCTCCGGTCAACATGCGCCTGAAGTAGATCGGCGCCTGGTCGGGGCGGCGCTGCACGGCTTCGAGAAACACCCGGTCCATCCAGCGCGTGAGCCAACCCCGGGTCGGTACCGCCGGCGGCCGATCGCCGCTTCCGAGCAGACTCTCGGCGACCACGTCGGCCTGCCGCTGGATGAAGTGAAAGCCGTAGCCGCTGGACATGCGCAGGGCGCCGCCAGCCGATCCGATCCGGATGGTGCCGGCATTCGCGACCGGCTGGGTCGGTCCCATAGGCAGAACCCCGGTCTCCCGCCGCAGGATGGTCCGGTCGCCCTCGGTCAGCCCGAACCGGCTCTGCAGATAGCGCGTGAGGACGAAGTCGTAGGCGGCCTGCGGCCAGACCGAGGTCGACAGGACCGTCGCCTCGACCAGGGCGCGGGTCTCGCTATAGGGCAGGACGTAGAGGAACTGGAGCCCGTCGGACTGATCGACATCGAAATCCATCAGCGTGACCCGCGTCGGATCGAACGCGGCCCGATCGGTCTCGATCTCCCAGCCGACGAAATGCTGCAGCAGAATTCCCGGCAGCGGGCGGGGCGGCCGGGTATCGACGATGTGCCGGGCCCGCACCACCGGGAGGTCCGGATCGGCAGGGACCACCGTGTCCCCGTTCTCGACCGCAGTAGCGGCGTACCCCATGACCACCGATACGTCGCCGGCAGCCGCGACGCGGGCAAGCTGGGTGCGGTTGAAGGACTCCGCCCGGATGCAGGTGTAGGGCTGGGTCCGGGAGACGTGCTCCGCCCAAGCACCGCGATGTCGGACCGACCAGCGGTCCCAGGTCGCGTCCGCCCGCAGCCCCCAGCCCGCCAGGCTGCCGTCGTCCCAGCTGCACCAGGTCCGGTCGTTCGAGAGAGCCGGACGCGCCTCAAGGACGATGCAGCGGGGGCCACCGGGCACCGCGAGCCGCGACGCCAGGGACAGCCCGGCACACCCGCCGCCAAGGATTGCGATATCAGCCGTGACCGTGCCCGGTCGGCTCGCGCTCGCGAGAGCCGCCGCGCACGGCACCGGGCCGTCCCGCTCGGCCTGGTCAGCGGTCAGCATGCGCCGCCCACTGCCGCTCGGAGAGCCGCTTGGCGGTGGAGACCGCCACCATGCCGAACCCGACCTTGTTGATCACGTCCGCGATGCAATAGACCAGTTCACGGGCGATCAGCAGATCCTGGGACATGTCCAGCGCGGCGACGAGATAGCCGAGCGGGTAGATCAGCCAGCCGACCACGATGAAGAGCCTGAGGGTGCCGAGGCTGGAGACCACGTCGGCGTCCGCGCCTTCCGACGCGCGGCCGATTTCGGCGAACAGCACATAGAGAATATAGGCCCAGAAGCCGATCGAAATGAGCAGGCACCACCAGCCGACGGCCGTGCCGCCCCCGGCCCGGTTGATCGACACCTCGCCGATGTAGCCGATGACGATCATCAGCACGTCGGCGGTGATCAGGCGCGCCATCAGCCCCGTCGTTCCCGGACGCCGCCCCAGCAGCAGCGGCACCATCGCCAGCAGCAGCGGCGTGGTGATCAGCCAGTCGATGTAGCGGAAGTCCGTCGGCAGCGAGGCGATAGTGGCCATCTGCCCGTCCGCGCCGGCGAGATCCTTCATGGTGTAGTAGTTGATGGCGGCGACGAGGGAGACCATCGCGGCCAGGCTGGCGACCGCGCTGTACTCCGGCGTCAGGTTGTTGCGCTCCATCAGGAAGTAGAGCGTTCCAGCGGCCATCGCCGCGAAGGCCAGCTCGAAGCTGTATTGGGTCGCAAGGACCAGAAGACTGTATTCCATCGGGATCCCCCCTTGTGCATTCAGTAAGATGAGCTGCTGTCGGCGCGAGGGCCGACGGGCGCCGGTCAGGCCGACAGACGCTGCGTTTCCTGCGGCTCGATATCCTCCGCGCGCAGGCGGCCGATGACGCTGTCGAGTTGACCGGCAACGACGCCTGCGATCTCGCTGCGGATCTCATCGACGACCGCCAGGCTGCTCTCCGCGCGGGAGTCGATCTCGCCGGCGAAGCTGCGGACCTGCTGGGAGGCCTCGGCGACCTCGCCGAAGTTTCCGGCGAGACGGTCGATCTCGGTCGCCGATGTCACCGCCTTCGACTGAATGACCTCGGTCGTTTCAACCTGTTGCTCGACCGCCCCCCTGACCGAGGTCGAGGCTTCGCTTAGACCCTGAACCGCGTCCACCACGCTGGAGACGGACCCGCTCACGTCCTCGACAGAAGACTGGATCAGGCTGACCTGGCCGGTGATATCGTCGGTCGCCTGGGCGGTCGCGGCGGCAAGCGCCTTCACTTCACCCGCGACCACCGCGAAGCCCTTGCCCGCCTCGCCGGCCCGGGCCGCCTCGATGGTGGCGTTCAACGCCAGCATGTTGGTCTTCGCGGCGATCGACTGGATCAGCTCGACCGTGCGCTCGATCTCGGCGCAGGCATCGGTCAGCCTGGACATCTTGGCGCCGATGCCCTCCGCATCGCTCAAGGCCCGGGAGATCGCCTCGATGGTGGCGCCGACCTCGGCCACCAGCGCTTCGTTCGACTCCCGGAACCCGTCGATGGCGGTCACGATGTCGGTCGCCCGCTGGCCGACCGCACCAGCGCTGGCACTGGTCTCGTCAACCGACTGCCCCAGGTCGCCCGCCACATCTACCAGTGTTCCGGCCATGGACTGGAAGCCCTCCCGGATAGACGCCATCCGGCTCTCCGCCTGCTTCAGGACGGCAGTCGTCGCGGTCGAGACGTCGTCCAGCCGCTTGCGCAGTTCCTCGTCCTTCGCCCGCTTGAGCGCCACCTCATCGGCGCGCAAGCGCTCGACCTCTCGGGCGTTCTCGCGGAACGCCTCCAGCGCCCGGCTCATCCGGGCGAGTTCGTTGACCGAATTGCTCGGCACTGGGGCGTCGAGATCGCCCTGCGCGAGTTGCATCGTCGCCTCGGAGAGATCCGCCAACGGCCGGGCGATGCGCCGGCCGATCCAGAGCGCCAAACCGATACCCACGACGAGACAGAAACCGCCGAACGCGAAACCCTGGAAGCGGGCCGCGGCGATGTCGTTAGTAATGGCCTGTATCTGATCCCGCCCTAGAGACGGGTCGACGGCGGCCAGCCGGCTGACCAGGTCGTCAACGGATTGCTGGATTGTGCCGAACGAGGCATTGGCGAAGAAGATCGAGGCTAGCGTCAGGAAGATCAGCCCGGTGAACGCCACCAGGATCATCGGCTGGACGCCAACGCCGGAGACCGTGTTCCCGTTATACAGGGTTGCACGGCGACGTTGCTTCCGTGTTGCGGCGGCGGCCCCACCGGTCCTGCGATCACGAGGCAGCGGAACTGGCGGTGGACCGACAAAAGGTGCCGGCATCCCTGCGCGGGCGGCGAGGGTCAATGACATTCGGAGTCTCCGGGTCGTGCGGATTTTGTATACAAATCTTTCTACGCAGCAGTCTGCGCCATCGGATCACCAGAAAAAAGTTTTTTATTTCAATTGCATAAATGTAATATTAAGAAATACGCCAAGTTGCGGAGCACGCGGGTAGTCAATCGGCACCGACTTACGACGAGCTGGAACTCTGAAGGCGATAGTCGGCGGCGCGATTTATTAGGGCCAGATCACGTAGACATAGGCGAGATATCCGGCGAAGAGCACCGCCCCCTCCCGCCGGCCGATCCGCAGACCCGTCCAGGCGAAGGCGATCAGCAGGACCGTGACCGCCAGGGTCACCGGGAGGTCGAAGCCGACGATCTCCGGCGGTACCGCCCCGGGTGCGATCAGAGCCGTCGCACCGCCGATGCCGAGAAGATTGTAGATGTTCGAGCCGACGATGTTGCCGAAGGCGACGTCGCCCTGGCGTCGCAGCGCCGCCAGCACGGAGGTGACCAGCTCGGGCAGGGAGGTGCCGATGGCGACGACGGTGAGCCCGATGACCGTCTCGGAGATTCCGAACGACCGGGCCAGAGACACCGCGCCGTCGACCAGGAACGTCCCACCGAGAATCACCAGCGCCAGGCCGGCGACCGTGATCGCCAGCGGCAGCAGGATCGGGCCCCGCGCGCCGCTTGCCGGCGACGGCGCGGTGCCGGGATCCGCCTCCCGCAGGGCAAGGCCCTTGTCGTAGGCGGCCCCGTGATCCGGTGGCTCCTGCGCCGTGCGCTCCTGCCGGAAAGCGGCGAAGAGGTATCCTGCGAGGATCAGGAGGAAGACCGCGCCGACCCAGCGTTCCATCGGACCGAACGCCGCCAGGGCGAAGAACGCCAGCGTGACCGCGATCAGGACCGCGCCGTCGCGCCGGAGCGCCGGGCCGGTCACCGCGATCGGGTAGAGCAGGGCCGACACCCCGCCGATCAGGAGGATGTTGGCGATGTTCGAGCCGACGATGTTGCCGTAGGCGATGCCCGGCGCATCGACCAGGGCCGCCTTGACGGAGGTCACCAGTTCCGGCGTCGACGTCCCGAACCCGACCAGGGTCAGGCCGATGACCAGCGGCGACACTCCGAGCCGTTCGGCGACCCGGACGGCGCCCCGCACCAGCAGGTCGCCGCCCAGGATCAGAAGAACGAGGCCGCCTATGAGCGGAAGCCAGGTGTCAGCCATGTCAGCTCCGTGACCGGAAAGCCGGCATGTGTGCATCGGCGCCCTGCCCCGCAAGGCGCGGCCGTCTCATCCGACCGGAGATCGGCGGCAGCCGGGCGCCGCGCCGGTCAGGCGCGTCAGTCGGGCCCCCGGGTAGCGACCAGGGCGCCGCGCCGCGGCCGGACGAAGCGCTGGATCAGATACGCCGCAACCGCCGTGGCGACGCCGATCGCGTCCGTCACCAGGCCACCCTCGATCATGAAGAGCGCAGCCGCGATCAGGGCCAGACGCAGATACCACACGCTGGCGGATCCCATGAACCAGCCCTGCACACCGGAGGACAGCAGGAAAACGCCGACCACGGCCGTCACCAGGGCACGCGCGATCTCCAGGGTCCCGCCATCCATTAGCAGCGCGCCGTTGTAGAAGAACATGAACGGCACGATGAACGCGGCGATCCCGATCTTGAACGACGCCATCGACGTCTCCATCGCGTTGGCGCCCGAGATGCCGGCGGCGGCGTAGGAGGCCAGCGCCACCGGCGGCGTGATCGCCGACACCACCGCGAAGTAGAACACGAAGAAATGGGCGGTGAGCTGATTGATCCCCAGCTCCACCAGTCCCGGTGCGACCACCGAGGCGGCGACGGCGTAGGCCGCCGTCGTCGGCATCCCCATGCCTAGCAGGATGGAGATCCCCATGGCGAAGACCAGGGCCAGGAGCTGCGAGGTATCGGCCAGGTCGAGCAGCAGGTTGGAGAACCGGGCGCCGACGCCGGTGAGCGAGATGACGCCCACGATGATACCGGCGCAGGCGCAGACCACGATGATCTGGATCGACATGACGCCGGCCAGCTCGAACGCCTTCTGGATCGCCCGCGGGCCCATGCGCGACGGCGTGAACCAACTGACGACCGCCGCCGACATGATGGCGAGCGTGCCGGCGCGGATCACCGAATACCCGAGGAACAGGGCGACGATCAGGATCAGGATCGGCACGAACAGGTAGATCCGGCGGACCATCGTCGCGAAATGCGGAATCTCGTCGTCGCGCATGCCGCGCATGCCGAGCTTCGCCGCCTCGAAATCGACCATGAAGTAGATCGACACGAAGTACAGGATCGCCGGGATGATCGCGGCGATCGCGATCTCGGCATAGGGGATGCCGGTGATCTCGGCCATGATGAAGGCGCCGGCGCCCATGATCGGCGGCATGATCTGCCCGCCGGTGGAAGCCGCCGCCTCGACGGCGCCGGCGGTCCTCCGCGGGTAGCCGACCTTCTTCATGAGCGGAATGGTAAGCGATCCCGTCGCCACCACGTTGCCGGCCGAGGTGCCGTTGATCATGCCCATCAGGCCGGAGGCGAAGATCGCCACCTTCGCCGGCCCGCCGCGGGCCCTACCTGCGACCGCGAACGCGAAATTCACGAAGTAATCGCCGACCTTCGAGGCCTGGAGGAACGCGGCGAAGATGATGAACAGGATGATGTAGGTCGAGGACACCGCCGTGGTCGGCCCGAGGATTCCGGCGTCGGTGTAGACCTGGCTGAAGAACCGGGTCCAGTCGATCGCCGGCGATTTCAGGAAGCTGGGGAGGTACTGGCCGGCGAAGACGTAGCAGAGGAAGACGACGGAGATCACCACCAGCGCCATGCCGGCGACCCGGCGCGTCAGCTCCAAGATCAGCAGGGTTCCGGAGAGGGCCGCGAGCGAGATGCCGATCGGCGCGAAGGGCGTGCCGGTCGAATTCCGCATCAGCGTGCCGTAGATCACGATCAGGTAGGCGGCGACAGCCATGCCGCAAACGGCGAGAACCGCGTCGGGCGCCGAGAATCCGGAACGGTGCCGGCGGTGCCCCCAGGACAGCACGATGCCGCCGACGGTGGCGGCCAGCAGCGGGGCTCCGTAGAGCCAGGTCTCGTTGAAACGGATCCGGGCGTCCATGCCGTTCCACATCACCCCGTTGGCGATCTCGACGCCGAAGGACAGCGCCATGCCGAGCGAGAACAGCGCCGGCGCCATAAGCGGCAGCGCAACCCAGCCCAGCATGCGGGTCTCGGCCGCCTTGTCCTGTGAAAACCCGGCCCCGGCGAAAAGAATGAACCCGATCATGAGCGCACCGGCGACGTGGACGATGCGGAAGTTCCAGGTCTCCATCGGGAAGTCGGGCAGGAAGGGAATGTCGACGAGGCCGCCGGTCATGCCCGAGATCGATACGCCGTTCAGCGCGAAGACGTGGAAGGCCGCGTACAGCGTGGTGAGGGTGGCGACGGCGATCGCACCGCGGCCCTCGAAGACCCGGCGGTTCGCCTCGACCGGCTCCTCGTCGACGCCGGCGGCGATGACACGGTCTTCCTCATCCGGACCACCCGGCCCGACGGCGGTTTCGTTCGTCACTTTCGCTTTCCCCCGGTAGCGCCCGGCCCTGGCCCGAGCGTCTTTCGTGAGCGATGGACCGCGCCGCAACGGGCACGGTCCATCGCCGTTTTATGGTCGATTCCGGTATCGGATCCCGGGGCGTCAGCCGCCGTGGATCAGCGACGCCGGGATCTCGGCACCGTTCTCGTTGAACCAGCGCGCGGCACCCGGATGCCAGGGCATGAACGTGTTCTTGTCCCAGTTACTGGTCAGCGTCGACCGGGCGGCCTTGTGGATGCCGACCAGGCGCGCGTTGTCCGACATCACGACCTTGGTCGCCTCGTACACAAAGGACTCCGGCAGGTTGCAGTTGGCAATCGCGAAGTTCCACATCGACACCGAGCGGGCCGGAGCGGTCAGCGTGGTGTAAGTGCCAACGCTGATATCGAACGGCGACACCGGGAACGCATCCAGGATCTTCTGCTGCTCTTCCTCGGTGAACTCGACGATGTTGATGTCGGTCTGCACCTCGAGCTGGCTGACCGCCGGAACGGGGACGCCGGCGGCGAACGCGATCACGTCGAGCAGGCCGTCCTGGAGCTGACCGCCCAGGTCGGACCAGCCGCCGTTGCGCCGCTCAAAATCGACGCCGAGCGCCTCGAGCATGCGCGGGAAATAGGTATCGGAGGTCGAGCCGGCCGGCCCGAAACCGATCTTCGCACCGGCAGGGATGTCGGCAACCGTGGTGATGCCCGAAGAAACCAGCGTCGTGATCGAGAACGGCGTCTGGTACATCGGGAACATCGCGCAGGCCTGGGTCATCTGCAGGCCAGGAGCGATCGGGTTGTTGCCTTCCATCGACTCCCGCGCCGGGCCCATGGTGGTCATGCCGAACGCGTTATCGCCGGTGTGAACCAGCGCCATGTTCTGCATCGGGCCGCCGGTCACTTCGGCGCCGCCGGAGATCCCCAGCTCCTCCGAGACCAGGTTGGCCCAACCGGACCCGTAACCGAAATAGGTGCCGCCCTGGGAGCCGGTGCCGACGGTGAAGCTGGTGGGCCAGTCGCTGCGGTCTTGCGCGACGGCGATCGACGGGGCGAGCGCAAGAGCGGCGATCGCACCAATAAACGTGGAGCGCTTCATCGATTTCCTTCTCGTTATGGTTTTCCTCGGTGCCCGACTTTCTCGCATTTACTTTTTGGGCGATGAGAACATAGGGACTTGCCGGCAATAGACAAGATATCCCGCATACAGCAGCGGAACTTTTCCGCGGAGGAATTCGTCCATGCCCGGCCGCCGGCGCGCGGACGCCTCACCCGTGGCATGCCCGTGGGGGCGTCCCGGGCAGAGCCGACCGCCCGGTCCGTGATGCGCTGATCGGGTCGGACGACCTCAGCGGCCGGCGAAGACCGGCTTGCGCTTCGCCATGAAGGCCGCCCGGCCCTCCTGGTAGTCGGCGCTGTTGAAGCACCGGTCCACCATCGCCTGGATACCGGCCGCGTCGATATCGGACCGAGCCTTGACCAGCTCGTCGATGGTGGTCTTCGACGCCTCCATCGACAGCGGTGCGTTCTGGGCGATCTCGGCGCACATCTCCCGCACCGTCTCCTCCAGCGCCTCGGGCGCGACCACCTGGTTGACCAGACCCATCGCCAGAGCATCCTCGGCGGAGTAGCGGCGGGCGGTGAACAGGATCTCCTTGGCCTTGGACGGGCCGACGAGGCTCACCAGCCGGGTCAGGTTGGTGGTGTCGTAGGCGATGCCGAGCCGGGCGGCGGGAATGCCGAAGGTCGACCCCTCGGCGGAGATCCGCAGGTCGGCGGTCATGGCGATCCCGAGCCCGCCGCCCATGCAGAAGCCGCGGATCATCGCGATCACGGGCTTGGGAAAGCCGATGATCACCTCGCGGGCGTCGCGCGAGATCTTGGCATAGCGCTCGGCGGCAGCGGCATCGGCGCGGTTCTTGTCGAACTGGGAGATGTCGGCCCCGGCGGTGAACGCCTTGTCCCCCGCGCCCGTCATCACCACCGACCGGACCTCCGGATCGTCGCCGAACGACGCAAACGCCCGCGAGATCCCCTCCCACATTTCCAGGGAGATCGCGTTGCGCCGCTCCGGCTGGTTGATCGTCAGCCAGCCGGTCGCGTCGCGGATCTCGGCCAGGATCTTTTCGGTGCCGGTATCAATCATGGGACCATCGGTCATGGGATCGCCTTCCTGCTCAAACCGTGCCGGCCGCGTGCAGCGCGCCGATCTCGTCATCTGAATACCCGGCCTCGCGGAGGATGTCGTCGGTATCCGCGCCCAGGGCCGGGGTGCCGGAACGCATCCGGCTCGGCGTCCGGGACATCTTCACGGCCTGGCCGACCACGCGCAGGGTCCGGCCGTCCGCGGCCGTCACTTCCGGATCCATCTCGAGGCTCTGCACCTGCGGGTCCGCGAAGGTCTGGTCGACGGAATAGATCGGTCCCGCCGGCACACCGGCCTCGGCCAGCACGTCGATCCAGTGCTGGGTGCCCCGCGTCAGGGTGCGGGCCTCGATCTCGGCGTTCAGGCGGTCGCGGTTCGTCAGCCGGTCCTTCGGCTCGGCGAAGTCCGGATGGTTGAACAGCTCCGGCGCCCCGATCGCGTCGCACATCCGCCGGTACAGGTTCTGCGCCGAGGCCTGGATGATGATCGCCCCGTCCTCGGTCTTGAATACGCCGGTGGGAATGTGGACCGGATGGTTGTTGCCCGCCTGTTTGGGGACGTCGCCGTTCATCAGGTAGCGGGCGGCCTGCAGATCCATCATCGCGATCTGCGCTTCGAGGAGCGAGGTCCTGACCCACTGGCCCTGACCCGAGCGTTCGCGTTCGTACAGCGCGATCATGATGCCCATGGCGAGGTTGAACCCGGCGGACAGGTCGGCGATCGGGATGCCGACGCGGACCGGCCCCTGACCCGGCAGGCCGGTGACCGACATCAGCCCCCCCAGCCCCTGGGCGATCTGGTCGAGACCCGGCCGGCCGCTGTAGGGCCCCTCCTGGCCGAAGCCGGAGATGCTTCCGTACACCAGGCGCGGGTTGATCGCGGACAGGGTCTCGTAGTCGATCTTGAGACGATGCTTGACGTCCGGGCGGAAGTTCTCGACCACCACATCGGCCTTTTCGACCAGACGCAGGAAGACGGCCCTCCCTTCCTCAGACTTCAGGTTCAGGGTGAGGCTGCGCTTGTTGCGGTGCAGGTTCTGGAAATCGAAGCCCCCGCGTTCGCCGCCGAGGGAGTCGGTCCCGACGGAGGGCGGCAGCTCGATCTTCACGACGTCGGCCCCCCAGTCCGCGAGCTGCCGGACCGCCGTCGGCCCCGCCCTGGCACGTGTCAGATCAAGCACGAACAAGTCGGAAAGCGGTCCGGTCGTCATCGTCTGGTGTCCTCCCTGTGCCGCGCCGCGGATCGCGCCCATCATCCCGACCCGAATTCCGGACTTATACGGTTTGGCATACAATTTTCGGCACCGTCAACCGAGCTTCGCTATACTGCCGCAACGCGGTATCTAGAACGCCCGGCGGCGCGACGGCCTCGGGGGACCGCCGAAGCGACCACAGAATGGACCGCCGGTAACCGAGAGGGCATGCATGGCGACTAGCGGAATCGAGCCTCGGGTTCTGGTCGAACACGATGCCCCGGACACGCTGCCGGAGCCGCCGAACGATAACGATCTGGCGGGGCGCCTTCTGGTCAGCCAGGTCGCGTCCAAGCTCCGGGACATGATCATCCAGGACGAGCTGAAGCCCGGATCCCGCATCCGCGAACGCCAGTTGTCGGAACGCCTGAACGTCTCCCGCACGCCGCTGCGCGAGGCGATCCGGATTCTGGTCAGCGAGCGCCTGGTGCAGAGCCTGCCGAACCGCGGCGCGGTGGTCGCAAGCCCGGACATGGAGGAGGTCCGCCAGCTTCTTCAGGTGCTGGGAACGCTCGAGGCGCTCGGCGGCCAGCTCGCGGTCGAGGCCGGCGACGACGCCCGGATCGAGGAGATCCTCGCCCTGCACCACGAGATGCTCTCCGCCTACTACCGCAAGGACAAGCTGGCCTATTTCAAGCTCAATCAGGCCATCCACAAGAGCATCGTCGCCGCCGGCGGGAATGCGGTGCTGATCGACACTCACGCCCAGCTCAACGCCCGGCTCTATCGCATCCGCTACATCTCGAATCAGCGCGACGACCGCTGGCACGAGGCGGTCGAGCAGCACGAGCAGATCGCCGACGCCCTCAAGGCCCGCGACGCCGGGCGGCTGGCCGTGCTGATGCGCGACCATATCGGCCATACCTGGGTGAAGGTGCATTCGGCCGACGGCTGAATCCTATTTGGTATGCCAAATTGCCGTTGACGCTCCGCCCGACGGTCGCCCACACTTCTCCCACAACCAAGGAATGCGCGCGGCGACCCAAACAGCCGACGCCGAAAAAACTCAAGGGAGGAAGCGAAAATGGTGCGCTCAAACGGAACGCGCAGATACGTCGTCGCGGCGATCGCCGCCGGTCTCGGTCTGGTGGCGGCAAGCGGCGCCCCCGCCGTCGCCCAGGACAAACCCGCCATCGAGGTCGTGACCCATGCCGGCGCCGGCGGCGGCACCGACGTGAACTCGCGGATGATGATGCTGCGAAGCCGCCGCGAGCTCGGCCAGGACATGGTGATCGTGAACAAACGCGGCGGCGGCGGGGCCGCGGCGATGAACTACTTCCTGACCCGTCCGGCCGACGGCAACACCATCATGACCTTCACCGTCGGCCACGCCATCACCATGGCGATGGGCAAGACGAAGCTGACGGTCGACGACATGGCGCCGATCGCCCGCGGGACCAACGATCCGCAGATCCTGATGGTGAACTGCGAGACCTCGCCCTACAAAACGCCGGAGGAGTTCGTCGCCGGCATGAAGAACGGCGACGACATCAAGTTCGGCGGCACCCATACGGGCACCATCGACCACATCACGGTCTATCTCTGGGCCAAGCGGCTCGGCCAGCCGATGCCGACCTACATCCCGTTCAAGGGCGGCGGGGAGCTGGCCACCCAGCTGGTCGCCGGCGCGGTGGACGTGGGCGTTCTCAACCTGTCCGAGGCTTCCGCGCCGATCGACGCGGGCGACATCTGCCCGCTGGTGATCCTGGCGGAGCAGGGCATGGAGCCGATCCCGGCGGCGAAGTCGTCCAAGGAGCTGGGCATCGATCTGGTGCTGTCGACCACCCGCGGCTTCGTGACCCATTCCGGCGTCGACGAGGCGCGGCGGGCCGAGCTCGAGGACGGCCTGACGAAGGCGATGGATCACTCGCTGTATCAGGCCTACCTGATGAACTCGGGCCTGGACACGACCTCGCCGCAGCCCTCCGGCCCCTGGGGCAAGCAGATCAAGGCGATGGTCGACGAGTTCGGCCCGGCGCTGAAGGAAATGGGCCTGGTCCAGTAGGCCTCTCCCTTTCCTCTCACCCAGGAGAAGACGGTGCGCCCCCTGGGGCGCACCGTTCCCCCGGCCATGCGCAATCTCGTTCTCCCCGCCCTCATCGCCGGCTTCTCGGTCGTCGTGATCTGGGCCTCCCTGCAGCTCGACGTCTCACCGCCCATGATCGTCGGCGAGAGCATGCAGCCGCGCGTCTTCCCGATCGTGCTGATGATCATCAACCTCGGACTGGCCGCGGCCCTGGTCGTGCAGTATCGGGCCGCGCCGCCGAAACCGGTCCGGCTTGAGGGCATCACGACCTGGGGCACGATCGTCCTGTTCGGCGTGTTCTTCGTGCTGACCGTCTATGTCGACATGATCATCGCCATCGCGGTGACCGTGTTCCTCATGTGCCTGCTGTGGGGCGAGCGGCGGCTGCCCGTCGCCCTGGCCGTCTCGGTGATCACCCCGTCGACGGTGTTCCTCCTGTTCGATCAGGTTCTGCAGATCCGGTTCCCGCGGGGACTGTTCACCAACTGGTACTACGGATAGGCGGCGCGCGATGATGGACGCCCTGATGGCGATGGGATCGGTCGTCTTCGACCCGTACCTGCTCCTGCTGATCTTCCTGACCACCATCGTCGGCGTCGTGATCGGCGTCCTGCCCGGTCTCGGGGCGACCACCGGCGCGGCCCTGCTGCTGCCGTTCACCCTGACCATGGAACCGGTGCACGCGATCGCGGTGCTGGCGACGATCTACGTCTCGGCGACCTTCGCCGGGTCGATCACCGCGATCCTGATCAACACGCCCGGAACCGCCGCCGCCGCCGCGACGACCTTCGACGGCTACCCGCTGGCGAAACGCGGCGAGGCCGGACGCGCCCTCGGGGTCGCCGTCGTCTCCAGCACCGTCGGCGGCGTGTTCTCCATCATCGTGCTGTGCATAGCCGCGCCGCTCCTCGCGCGGGTCGCCTACGAGTTCCGCCCGCCGGAATATTTCGCGCTGGCGCTGTTCGGCCTGTCCATGCTCGCGTCCATCAGCGCCGGCGGCGCCGTGCGCAACGTGATCGGCGGCGTGTTCGGCGTCTGGCTGGCGACCATCGGGGCCGAGCCGACCACGGGCATCGAGCGCTTCATGTTCGGCAACTACGAGCTCTATGAGGGCCTCTCCTTCGTGCCGGTCTTCATCGGCCTGTTCGCGATCTCCGAGCTGCTGGTCCAGTCCAAGCATGTGAACCGGGCGATCGTCGCCGTCCGCCTGAAGGCGGTGAAACTGCCGAGCCGGGACGACTACAAACGGATATGGCGGACCGTGCTCCGGTCCTGCGGGATCGGAACCTTCATCGGCGTGCTGCCGGCGGAGGGCGCGACGGTCGCCTCGATGATCGGCTACGCCGAGGCGCGGCGCTGGTCGAAGAACAAGGAGGAGTTCGGCAACGGCTCCGTCGAGGGCATCGCCGGCGCCGAAGCGGCCAACAACGCGGCGACAGGCGGGGCCATGGTGCCGACCATGGTGCTCGGCATCCCGGGCAGCGGCACGACGGCGGTGATCCTCGTGGGCCTGCTGGTGCACGGCCTGCGCCCCGGCCCGTACCTGTTCACCGAGCAGGTGGACACGGTTTACCAGATCTTCGGGGCGATGCTCGTCGCCAACGTGATGTTCATGGCAATGGGCCTGTATGCGGCGACCCTGTTCGCGCGGATCTCCCTCGTGCCCTCCAAGATCCTCTGGCCGATGGTGTTCGCGCTGTCGGTGATCGGCGCCTACGCCCTGCACTCGTCCCTGCTGGACGTGTGGGTCGCCCTCGTCTTCGGCGTCATCGGCTTCCTGGCCCGCCGGCACGGCTTCGCCGTCGCCCCGATCGCCGTCGGCCTGATCCTCGGCGAGATGGTCGAGACCAACCTGCAGAACTCCCTGAAGATGTTCGACGGCGACTGGTGGCTGATCTTCACCCAGCCGCTGGCGGCCCTGTTCCTGTTCTTCGCCTTCCTCGGGCTGTTCGGCTCGGCGATCTTCGCCTGGCTGCGCGCCCGCCTGTGGTCCAGCGACTAGCCCGGAGAGACCGATGAAGATCACCGACCTGACGGTGCGACGATACCGCGGCGCCGGCACCAACCCGTATTCCGCCGAAATGGTCGTGGTCGAGATGTCGACCGATGCCGGGATCACCGGGATGGGCTTCGCCAACGCCCCGCCCCGCATGGGGTCGATCATCGCGCAGTTCGTCGAAAACGTCTTCCTGCCCGCCGCCCTGGACGCCGATCCCCGTCTGACCAGCGACCTGTGGCGCCGGCTGCAGGGCGAGACCCTGCCGCGGCGGGGCGGCGACGGCATCGCCCGCTACGCCCTTGCCGCCGTCGACATGGCCTGCTGGGACATCCGGGGCAAGGCAACGGATCAGCCGGTCAGCGCGCTGCTGGGCGGATACCGGCGGCTGGTGCCGACCTATGCGAACTGCGCCCATCACATGGCCCCGGACGCCCTGGCCGAGCGCGCCGCGTCCTATGTCGCTATGGGTCACCGGGCGCTCAAGATCCGCGGCACCCGCGGCTACGTCACCCCCCGGGAGGCGACCGACCGGGTGCGGGCGGTGCGCGAGGCGGTCGGGCCGGACGTCAAGCTCATGGTCGACGTCAACGGCACCTGGGACGTCGACACGGCGATCCAGCAGCTCAAGGTCTGGGAGCCCTACGACGTCTACTGGCTGGAGGAACCGGTGCCGCCGCACGACATCGCCGGATACGCCCGGGTGCGCGCCCGCGCCGGGGGCACCTACATCGTCGGCGGCGAACAGAATGTCGGGCTGGCGGAGTTCCGGGCCCTGGTCGAACAGGGCGGCGTGGACATGGTCCAACCCAACGTGATGATCACCGGCGGAATCACCGACTGGCTGCGGATCCACGCCTACGCGACGGCCATGAACGTCCCGGTGTCCCCCTGGAACCTTCAGAACGTCCATATCCACCTGGCCGCCGGCCTGCCGAACGTGCGGTGGATCGAGTACTTCATGGCCGACAACGCCCTGCTCGAGTTCCAGACCCAGCTCTTCGCCGGCGCGCCGTTCGAGGAGGAGGTCACCGAAGACGGGGTCCACGTCGTCGCGCCCTCCGGCCCCGGCCTGGGACTCGCCCTGGACCCCGATGTCGCGGAGCGATCGCGCGTCACCGACTAGAGGCGAGGCCGGCCGACCTGCACCGGCCGGCGTTTCCCATCGGATGTTCGAATGAATGTTCATTCGAGCGTCACACAAACATGACGTGACTGTCACGTCGGCCCGATAGGTCAGAGCCCTCATCGATTGACGGGGGCGACGGGTGACGACGCATGTGAGCACCGAGCGGCAGGCGGAGATCGCCGAACGGGTCCGGCAGAACGGTTTCCAGTCCGTCGTGGATCTCGCCCGGCATTTCGGCGTGACCACCCAGACCATCCGGCGCGACATCAACGAGCTGAGCGATGTCGGGGTGCTGCGCCGCCGCCACGGCGGGGTCGAACTGCCGGCGCCGGCGGAGAATATCGGGTTCGCGGAGCGCCAGACCCTCAACTTCACCGCCAAGGAGCAGATCGCCCGCGCCGTCGAGGCCCACATCCCGGACGGGGCGAGCATCGCCATCAGCATCGGGACGACCCCGGCCCTGGCGGTACGGCATCTTGCCGGCCGGCGCGGCCTGACCATCGTGACCAACAATCTCGTCGCGGCGGTCAACGCCTGCGCCCTGCCGGGGGTCGAGGTGCATGTGCCGGGCGGCGCCGTCCGCCCGGACTCCCGCGACATTCTCGGGGCGGAGGCCGAAGCGTTCTTCGAGCGTTTCAAGGTGGATATCGGCATCTACGGCGTCGGCGGCGTCGACCCGAACGGGGAACTGCTGGACTTCCACCAGCACGAGGTCCGGGTGCGCGAGACCATCCGCCGCAACGCGCGCCGCGCCTTCCTCGTCCTCGACGCCAGCAAGTTCGGCCGGGCCGCCCATGTGCGCGGCGGCTGGATCAGCGAGGCGGACCTGGTCTTCTGCGACCGCGATCCCCCGGAAGCGATCCGCAGCCTGATCGAGCGGGCCAGCCATGAGATCGTGCGCTGCGGCGCGGGCGGCCAGCCATGAGCGTCACCATCGAGGCGCGCGACCTGCGCAAGGACTGGGGCGAGACCGTCGCCGTGGACGGCGTCAGCTTCACCGCGCCTGCCGGCGAGTTCACCGTCCTGCTCGGCCCCTCCGGCTGCGGCAAGTCGACGACCCTGCGGCTGATCGCCGGGCTCGAGGAGGCGACCGCCGGCGCGGTCCTGATCGGCGGCGAGGATGTCACCCGGCGCCCGCCGAACGACCGCCAGATCGCCATGGTGTTCCAGTCCTACGCCCTGTTTCCGCACCTGAGCGTGGCCGAGAACATCGTGTTCGGCCTGAAGGTCCGGCGGATACCGCCAGCGGAGCGCGCGCGGCGGCTGGAACGGACGGCCGCCCTGCTCGGCCTGGAAGCCCTGCTCGACCGGCGGCCGAGCCAGATCTCCGGCGGCCAGCAGCAGCGGGTCGCCCTCGGCCGGGCGATCATCGCCGAGAAACCGGTCTGCCTCATGGACGAGCCGCTCTCAAACCTGGACGCCAAGCTGCGCCACGAGATGCGGATCGAACTGAAAGCGCTGCAGCGCAAACTCGGCATCACCATGATCTACGTGACCCACGATCAGGTCGAGGCGATCGCCATGGCCGACCGGATCGTCGTCCTGAACGGCGGGCGGATCGAGCAGAACGCCGATCCCCGCACCCTGTACGAGCGCCCCGCCAGCACCTTCGTCGCCCGCTTCATCGGCACGCCGCCGATGAACATCCTGGGCCTCGCCCGCGGGGAGGGCGGCTGGACCGTCGCCGGGGACGCCACGCCCCTGGTCCGCGCCGGCGCAAATCTAGGCGGCGCAGACCTGACCGGCGCAGCCCTGACCGGCGGCCTTCAGGTCGGGGTCCGGCCGGAAGACATCGCGCTCGCCCCCTCGGGCGGCGTGCCGGCCACCGTCGCACAGGTCGAGTATCTGGGCGCCGACCTCCTGGTGGACTGCCGGATCGGCGACCAGCCAGTGGTGGCGCGGGTGGAGACCCGCCAGTCGGTGCGCGCGGGTGACCGGGTCTGCCTGACCTGGCCGGTGGAGCGCCAGCACCTGTTCGACGCATCCGGCGGCGCGCGGATCGCCGCGCTCCCGGACGCTTTCATTCCAACAGGCACGCCGTCCGGCAGCCCCGGCGCGTGACCCAAGAGGGCCGAGCCGGACCGGCGAACGGCCCCTCGACCATCCCGATCGATCATCTCTGATGAGGAGTGGAGAGCGATGAACCTGACGAAATCCCTGACGACGACCCTGGGTGCGGCCGCACTCCTGGCGTCGACCGCGACCACCGCCCTGGCGGTCGACCTGCAGTTCTTCTTCCCGGTCGCCGTCGGCGGCAAGGCGGCGGACACCATCCAGGCGCTGACCGACGAGTACGTCGCGGCCAATCCGGGCGTGACCATCGACGCCGTCTATGCCGGCAGCTACCAGGACACCATCACCAAGACGCTCACCGCCGCCCGCGGCGGCACCCCGCCGCAGCTCTCGGTGATCCTGTCCGTCGACATGTTCACGCTGATCGAGGAAGACGCCATCGTCCCGTTCGACGACCTGGTCGAGACGGACGCGGACAAGGCGTGGCTGACCTCGTTCTATCCGGCGTTCATGGAGAACTCCATGACCGGCGGCAAGACCTACGGCATCCCGTTCCAGCGCTCGACCCCGGTTCTGTACTGGAACAAGGAGGCCTTCGAGGAAGCCGGCCTCGATCCGAACACCCCGCCGGCCACCTGGGAGGAGCAGATCGCGTTCGGCAAGAAGCTGACCAAGCGCGACGCCAACGGCAACGTCACCCAGTGGGGCGTGCGGATCCCGAGCTCGGGCTTCCCGTACTGGCTGTTCCAGGGCCTGACCACCCAGAACGACGTGATCCTGGCCAACGACGCCGGCAACAAGACCAACTTCGACGATCCGAAGGTGGTCGAGGCCCTGCAGTACCTGGTCGACCTGTCGGTCGAGCACGAGGTCATGCAGCCGGGCATCGTCGAGTGGGGCGCCACGCCGAAAGCCTTCTTCGAGGGCCAGACGGCGATGATGTGGACCACCACCGGCAACCTGACCAACGTCCGCGCGAACGCTCCGTTCGACTTCGGCGTCGCCATGCTGCCCGCCAACAAGCGCCGTGGCGCGCCGACCGGTGGCGGCAACTTCTACATCTTCAAGGACTCCACCGACGAGCAGAAGGCCGCGTCCTTCGAGTTCATCAAGTGGATCTCCGCCCCGGAGCAGGCCGCCAAGTGGTCGATCGCCACCGGCTATGTCGCGCCGCGCCCGGACGCCTGGGAGACGCCGGCGATGAAGGACTACGTCGCCGATTTCCCGCCGGCCCTGGTCGCCCGCGATCAGCTCGACCATGCCGTCGCGGAGCTGTCCACCTACCAGAACCAGCGGATCACCACGATCTTCAACGATGCGCTGGAAGCCGCGATCACCGGCCAGAAAGAGCCGGCGGCCGCCCTCGCTGAGGCGCAGGCGCAGGCCGACCGCATCCTGGCGGACTACCGCTGAGCCACCCCGACCGACGGCCCCCGGACCCGCTCCGGGGGCCGCTCCGGTACCAAGGGACAGAACGACATGAACCTGCACATCCCCCACCGTCATCCTTACGCAAGTCAGGATCAACGCACGGACGCCGGCCATCGCCGTAGCGCAGATCCTGACTTGCGTAAGGATGACGGGGTGGCGGAGCGGGCGCGCCTGTGGAGGGCAGGGCGCACCGATCCGTGCTCGGCAGCCGGTTCTGCGGTCTTCACCGTGGCATCCGTCACAATTCCCCACGGCCGAACCCGTCGTCCTGACGCAAGTCAGGACCAACGCACGGACGCCGACCGTCGCCGGAGCACGGACCCGGACTTGCCTCGGGTTGACGGGGTGGGCAGCCACCGGAAGCTTGTCCCATGACCCGCCGCCCCCTCACCCTGCGGCGCGAGTGGGTCCACGGCTGGCTGCTGCTCACGCCGGCGCTGGTGCTGCTGTTCGCGTTCACCCATGTCCCGGCGGTCACCACCGTCTGGGACAGCTTCTTCTCGACCCCGCGCGGCCGCCGGGAAGCGGCGTTCGTAGGATGGCGCAACTACGAGACCCTGCTCGCCGACGAGACGTTCTGGCAGGTGCTGTCGAACAGCCTGTGGTACGCGGCGGTGACCATCCCGGCCTCGGTGGCGCTGGCGCTGGTGATGGCGCTCTGGGTCGACGGCAAGCTGGCGGGGCGCGGGTTCGTCCGCCTGGCCTATTTCGCCCCGACCGTGCTGCCGCTGATCGCCGTGGCCAATATCTGGATGTTCTTCTACACGCCCGGCTTCGGGCTGATCGACCAGATCCGCGGCCTGTTCGGCCTGGCCGAAGTCAACTGGCTCGGCGACCCGGCGCTGGCGCTCGGCGCGGTGACGGTCGTGGCGATCTGGAAGGAGGCCGGCTTCTTCATGATCTTCTACCTCGCCGCGCTGCAGTCGATCCCGCCGCAGCTGCGCGAGGCGGCGGCCATCGAGGGGGCCTCGCGCTGGACCTTCTTCCGCCGAGTGACCTTCCCGCTGCTGATGCCGACGACGCTCTTCGTCTCGATCAACGCGGTCATCAACTCCTTCCGCATGGTCGACCACGTCTTCGTCATGACCGAGGGCGGGCCGGACAACGCGAGCTCTCTCCTGCTGTTCTACATCTACGAGACGGCCTTCAAGTTCTGGGATACCGCCTATGCCGCGACCCTGACGGTGGTGCTGCTGGTGCTGCTCTCCGCCGTGGCGCTCGGCCAGTTCTTCCTTCTCGACAAGCGGGTGCACTACCGATGAGCCAGTCCTCCCTCGACCGCTGGCTCAACACGGTCGGCGCCTGGACCCTGGCCCTGGTCTGGTTCCTGCCGCTGGTCTACGCGGTGTGGACCGCGGTGCATCCCGGCGAGTATGCGACCCGGTTCGAACTGTTCGCGCCGCTGACGGTCGAGAACTTCGTGAACGCGTGGAACGCCGCCCCTTTCGCCCGCTACTTCCTGAACAGCTTCCTGCTGGTGACCTTCATCCTGATCGGGCAGTTCGTTCTCTGCACCCTCGCCGCCTACGCCTTCGCGCGCTACACGTTTCCCGGCAGCGGCGCGCTGTTCGCCCTGGTCCTGCTTCAGCTCCTGGTGATGCCGGACATCCTGATCGTCGAGAACTACGCGACCATGCGGACCCTGGGCCTGGTCGATACGATCGCCGCCATCGGCCTGCCCTACATCGCCTCCGGATTCGGCATCTTCCTGCTGCGCCAGACCTTCAAGACAGTGCCGAAGGAGCTGGAGGAGGCCGCCCGCGTCGAGGGCGCAGGGTCGCTGACCGTGCTGTGGCGGGTCTACGTACCGCTGGCGAAACCGACCTATCTCGCCTACGGGCTGGTCTCGGTCAGCCATCACTGGAACAACTTCCTATGGCCGCTGATCATCACCAACTCGGTGGAAACCCGCCCGGTGACGGTCGGCCTCTCGGTCTTTGCCGCCGTCGACCAGGGTATCGACTGGTCGATCATCAACGCCGCGACGCTCATGACCTCGGGCCCGCTCCTGCTAGCTTTTCTGCTGTTCCAGCGTCAGTTCGTGCAGAGCTTCATGCGCGCCGGTATCCGCTGAGCCGGCTAGATCCTGCAGGATCGGACAGTCCGGCCGCTGGTCGCCCTGGCAGCGCCGGACCAGGTCGCTCAGCGTCGTGTGCATCGCCTGCAGCTCGCGGATCTTGCGGTCGATGCTGGCGAGATGATCCTCGGCGACGTGTTTGACATCCGCGCTCGCCCGATCCCGGTCCTCGTACAGCGCCAGCAGAGCCCGGCAGTCCTCAATGGTGAAGCCGAGCGAGCGGGCGCGGGCCAGAAAGGTCAGCTTGTGAATGTCGTTGTCGTCGAACGTCCGGTAGCCGTTCGCCCCTCGGGCCGGTCGGATCAGGCCGATCTCCTCGTAGTAGCGGATCGTCTTCGCGGGCAGCCCGCTGCGGGCGGACACGTCGCTGATGTTCATGACAGCTTTCCCTGGTTCAGGCGGCGCCTCCGGCCGGTCGGTAGGAGCCGGGTGCGCCCACTCTCTTGCGCTCCTGTTCAACACCTTGACCTTCCAGTCGCGGGAACCTGCATGATAGGCGCTCAACCCCGATGAGGTAACCATGAACGCCCAATCGCCAGGCGACGCCGAGCCGGTCGTGCGCGACCCGGTCTGCGCCATGACGGTCGACCCCGAGGCGGGCAAGCCGCAGCACACGCACGAGGACCGAACGTTCCACTTCTGCGCCGAGCGCTGCCGGGAGAAGTTCGCCGCCGCGCCGGACGACTATATCGAGGCGAAGGACCCCGTCTGCGGGATGGCCGTCGACCGCGCGTCGGCGCGGCATGTCGCCAAGCATGCGGGCGAACGATTCTACTTCTGCTCCGAGCGCTGCCAGAGCCGGTTCGAGGCCGAGCCCGAAGCGTTCCTGGGCGACCGGCCGGCGCCGGAGCCCATGCCCGAGGGCACCCAGTACACCTGCCCGATGGATCCGGAGATCGTCCAGGACCACCCCGGCGACTGTCCGATCTGTGGTATGGCGCTGGAGCCGATGACACCGACGGCCGATGCCGGCCCGAACCCCGAACTGGTGGATTTCCGACGGCGCCTGCTGATCGGGGCACCGCTGGCCGCCGCCGTCTTCCTGCTGGAGATGGGCAGTCATCTCGGCGTGCCATTTGACGTCTGGCTCGGCCCCGCTCTGCCGGTATGGCTTCAGTTCCTGCTTGCGACCCCGGTGGTGGTCTGGGTCGCGCAGCCGTTCTTCAAGCGGGGGTGGTCGTCGGTCGTCAACCGCAGCCCAAACATGTGGACGCTGATCGCCCTGGGCACCGGCGCCGCCTATCTCTTCAGCCTTGTCGGCCTGCTGGCGCCGGGCGCATTCCCGCCGAGCATGCTCGACCAGCACGGCCGGGCGCCGGTCTATTTCGAGGCGGCGGCGGTGATCCTGATCCTCGTGCTGGTCGGCCAGGTGATGGAACTGTCCGCCCGCGAGCGCACCGGCGATGCGATCCGCGCGCTCCTCAATCTCGCCCCGAAGACGGCCCGGCGGATCACGGACGACGGCGAGTCCGACGTTCCCCTCGAGGACGTCCGCCAAAGCGACCGGCTGCGGGTGCGCCCGGGAGAGTCCGTGCCGGTCGACGGGATCGTCGCCGAGGGCCGGTCCGCTGTCGACGAGAGCATGATCACCGGCGAACCCGTCCCGGTGGAGAAGACCGAGGGCGACCCGGTCACCGGCGGGACGATGAACAGGTCCGGCAGTTTCGTCATGACGGCGGAGAAGGTCGGCGCCGACACGGTGCTGTCGCGCATCGTCGACATGGTCGCCAAAGCCCAGCGCAGCCGGGCGCCGATCCAGGCCATGGCCGACCGGGTCGCCGGCTATTTCGTGCCGGCCGTGGTGGCGGTGTCGCTGATCGCCTTCGCCGCCTGGCTCCTCGTCGGTCCCAGCCCGGCTCTGTCCTACGCGGTCGTCGCGGCGGTCAGCGTGCTGATCATCGCGTGCCCGTGCGCGCTGGGACTGGCGACGCCGATGTCGATCATGGTGGCGACCGGACGCGGCGCGCAGGCCGGCGTCTTGATCCGCGACGCCGAGGCGCTGGAACGGCTCGCCAAGGTGGACGTGCTGATCGTCGACAAGACCGGCACCCTCACCGAAGGCAAGCCGACCCTGACCGACGTCGTCGCGTCGGAAGGTATGGACGAGACCGAGCTGCTGTCCCTGGTCGCCTCGCTCGAGCGCGGCTCGGAGCATCCGCTGGCCGAGGCGATCGTCGCCGGGGCGGAGGAGCGCGGAGCGCGCCTGTCCGACGCTTCGGACTTCGAGGCCGTCACCGGCAAGGGCGTGTCCGGCATGGTTCAGGACCGCCGGGTGGCGCTCGGCAACCGGGCGATGATGGCCGATCTCGGCATTGAACCGACGGCGTTGTCCGATACCGCCGAGCGGCTCCAGAGCGAGGGCCGGACCGCCATGTTCGTGGCCGTCGACGGCAAGGCGGCCGGGCTGGTCGCGGTGGCGGACCGGGTCAAGGAGGCCACGCCGGCCGCGATCCGCGCGCTGCACGAGGCCGGTCTGCGCATCGTCATGGCGACGGGAGACGCTCGACGCACCGCCGATGCGGTGGCCCGCGACCTCGGCATCGACGAGGTGCGCGCCGATGTCAGCCCGGAGGACAAGGGCGCGCTGGTGGAGGAGCTGCGCGGTCAGGGCCTGAAGGTGGCGATGGCGGGCGACGGGGTGAACGACGCTCCGGCCCTGGCCGCCGCCGATGTCGGCATCGCCATGGGCACCGGCGCCGATGTGGCGGTGGAAAGCGCCGGCGTGACGCTGGTCAAGGGCGACCTGACCGGCATCGTGCGGGCTCGGACGCTGGCCCAGTCGACCATGGCGAACATCCGCCAGAACCTGTTTTTCGCCTTCGTCTACAACGCGGCCGGCGTGCCGATCGCGGCAGGCATGCTCTACCCCCTGTTCGGCATCCTGCTGTCGCCGATCGTCGCCGCCGCCGCCATGAGCCTGTCGTCGGTCTCGGTGATCGCCAACGCGCTGAGGCTGCGCCGGCTGAAGCTGTAGGCCGCTGCCGCAACATCGCAGGTCGGCGCCCGGACGATCGCAGGACCGTCCGGGCTCGCGGCGTCAGAACCGCGCGCTGACACGCAGATAGGCGGATCGTCCGGGTTCGTTCACCTGCACCTCGGTCGAGTCGAACGCGTTCGAGCGGTTGAGGTGATTGGCGTATTCCCGGTCGAACAGGTTGGTGACGCCGAACCGCACCGTCACCGGCTCGAACATGTCGATGGTGGCGAACAGGTCCTGGGTGAACCATCCCGGCGTCTTTCCGACGTCGCGGCCGGAGCCGGTGCCGGAATCGTCGTCCACCCGCGTCTGCTTCAGGGCACCGTTGAAGCGCGTCCCCACGCTCCAGCCGTCGCCCTCATAGGCCACCGTCACGCGGCCTTCGAGCGGCGGGATCTGGGCGAGCGGCTGGCTGTCGTCCAGGTTCTCGCCGTAGGTGTAGGTCGCGTCACCGGCGATCGACCAGCCGTCCAGGAACCGGTAGGCACCGTCGACGGTGAAACCCGTCAGGACCGCGTCGACATTCCGGTACACCGTCGCCCCGTTGCTGAGCAGGATGCCGTCCTGGCCGCGCGCGGAGTCCCGCAGGATGAAGTCGCTCACTCGGTCGACATAGGCGGTCGCGCCGACGGACCAGTCCCGCGCGCCGGTGGCCACACCAAGTTCGGCCTGGTGATGTGCCTCTGGCGCGATGTCAGGATTGCCGACCCAACTGCCGGACGCCATGACCGACGCCATCGACCGCTCCGTGGCGTCCGCCGTGCGCACGCTGCGGCTCAGCCCCGCATGGAGGGTGGTCGACGGAGTGACGTCGTATTCCAAACGGGCGAGACCGCCGAGGTTGTTCTCCTCCCGGTCCTCGCCTGTCGTGCCGTAGTACATCGTGTAGAGGTCGTTCGGGCTGCGTCCGGTCGACGCCACCGTCTCCCCGGCCCGGCCGAGCTCCACATCCACCCGGTCGTAGCGTGCGCCGAGCACCAGCCGCGTGTCCTCGGCAAGCCCCGTCTCGCCTTCCACGAACAGACCGAACTGGTTGATCTGGGTGTCGGGCCACATCAGGGCGTTGAGCCGGGTGACGTTGCTGTCGGTCATGCCGGTGAAGCGTTCCGCCTCGCGGGCGTTGCGCTGGACGTCCATGCCGACGGTGAGAACGGCCGCGTCCAGCGGGATGTCCGCCGCCAGCGACCCGCCATAGGTATCCGACTCCGCGTCGACCCGCATGGCCATGGGCGCAGTGCGCGTCCGCAGGGAGTAGTTGTCCATCACGTGGTCGACCTGGGAGACATAGGTGCTGGCCCGCAGCTCGCTGACCGGTCCCCGGTCGAACGGCAGGGTCAGGGCACCCCGGAATGTGTGGGTCTCGTCGACCGGCGCGTCCATCCGCGCGCCCTCGAAGAGGGCGTCATCGGTCGCGGAGTACCCGCCGCTGAGGGACAGCTCGGCGCCCGTCTCGGACTGGTATCCGAGTATCAGATCGGCGGACCGGTGGGAGAAGGCGCTGCGGATCTCATTGCCGCCGCCGTCCTCGTAGTTGTCCGCCTCCTTCGCGTTGCCGATCACCCGGGCGTAGGCGCCGTCGATCCCGACCGAGACGTCGGCGAATCCATCGCGGGTATCGCCGTTGGCATCCCAGCCACCGCCGACCAGACCCGTCACGGTCTCGCCTGCAGCGAAGACCGGAGCCTCGCGCTCGAAGCTGACCGAGCCGCCGGGACCGCCGGGACCCTCGGTAACCGTCTGGTAGCCGCGCGAGACGGTAACCAGATCGAACGTCTCGGGCGCGGCAAAGGAGGACGGCGGATCCATCCGGTTCGGACAGCCGCCGAAGATGTAGCCGCCATCGACGATGATGTTGAGCTGGTTGCCCTGCAGGCCCCGGATCACCGGATCGATGCCGTGACCGCCCATGCGGCTGCCGAACACACCCGGCACGCTGCGCAGGAAGTCTCCGCCATCGGCGGCGCCGCCGACCGGCACCGACCGCGGCAGGACGGTCGTGATGGCCGGGCGATCGAGCCGCGGCGCCTCCACCACGACCGGCGGGAGGGACGATGCGACATCACCCGACGCGCCATGGAATTGCGACCGGGACTGCGACTGGGCCTGGACCTGCAGGGGTAGAACCGCGAGCGTCGCGACGCCGGCGAGCAGGAGAGAGCGGACGCCTCGGCGTCCTGAAATCGTCTTCATGTCTGTATCTCCATCTGTCTTTCTCGGGCCGACGCGGACGCCGGTCTGTGGGGCCGATGGAGAGCTGGGGGATCGCGCGGGCGGCCGGGTTGGCCGAACGGGCGTCTCTGCGGCAGAGGTTGCGTTAGAACCGGCAGCAGGTTGTTGCGACAGGCCCGAGCGTCATGACTCGGGGCGCTCTGGGGTGCGGGAAGGTCCGCCAAAGACTGGCCGGCGACAACGCATAGGGCGCAGGCCGGAAACCGGTGCACCGGCAGTCGCTGGAACGGGCGTTGGAACGGGCGCTCGGACTGGTGGTCTGGGGACAGGGTCAGCGGCCGCAGTACGAGTCCGTCGGCCGTGCAGACCGGCACCAGCATGGCGCCCGCCGGTGCGTTCCATGCGCCGTCGTTCGCGGCGAGCACCGACACAGTGTTCGCGACCAGCAGCAGCGCCGCTGCCAGCCGTGCCACAACGCGACGCCAGCCGGCACGATACGGGGAGCGGTACCCGATCATCTCGTCACCTCAGCCGGAACACGATGGACACGTCGGTGGTCGCCCGGACCGCCCGGCCGAACCGGCGCGCCGGCACGAACCGCCACCTCCGCACCGCTTTCAGGGCTTCCCGGTCGAGCACCTGGTAACCACTGCTCTCGGCGACCGTGACGGATTCGCAGCGACCGTCTGGGCCGACGGTGATGGTCAGAACCGCCGTACCCTCCCACCCGTTCCTGCGGGCGCTGCGCGGATAGTCGGGCGGCGGATTGCCAGGCGCGGCGGCCAGCTCCTGCGGCGATATTCGGATCGGCGCGGCGCCTGACGCGACCGGCGCATCGGCGGCTTGAGGTGCGGGGGCGGCGACAGTCGGTTTTTCGGCAACCGGGCCGGGACGCGGCGGTCCGACCGGACCCGTCGGCGCCGCGCGCCCGCGAACCGGCCGGGCCCGAGGCCTGGGGGGATGGATGATCGTCTGCGGTCGGGCGGGCGCTGCGGCGAGATGCGGCGGCGGGTCCCCCGCGGCGGCCTCGGCCTCCGGCAGCGCGTCGGCGGTCTCCAGCGGTTCGGCCGTATCGGCCAGTGACGCGTCCTCCTCGGCAGGTCGCGGAGCGTCGGAGGGGAGATCGCCGGCCGGGAGGTCGGTCGACGTTGCCGCCGGGGCCGGCTCGGCATCGGCGGTTGCCTGATTTTCATGAGGCACCGGTTGCTGGGAATCATCGCTGGACGGACGGTCGCTGCCCGTGGCGGGCGCTTGGCGCAGAACCACCGGCACGACGACATAATGCGGCCCGACCGCCTCCGGAACCGGCGCGGTAAATACCGTATGCGCTGCCAGGATCGCTCCCGCGATCGCGGCATGCAGGCAGACCGATGCGACGACGGGGACGCCGATGGCGACACCCGTGCCGGTGCTGAGCTGGTGCATTGGGCAGATCCCCCGAGACCTCCCTGAGGCCGGGCCTGGAGTCAGACAGGCTTCGCCGCGCGCCGGGCGCGGGCGAAGACGCAATCAGTCGCTCAGCAGGGAATCGGGGGCGCGCGCGGCCGTGGCCGTTCGACGGCGGGGTCGAGATAGGGGAGGTCCGAAACAGCCGGGACGAAGGCGAGGCGGAAGAGTCGTTCCGCCGGCAAGAGAACCTGGGGAGTCGGCAGAATGGCGGTCGGATGCCCGCTACCGAAGCAGACGGGGCAGACCGGCCCGCTCAGCCAGGAGCGGTCCTCCTGCGAACCGTCGATTGGCTGCGAGACCGGGGCGGCCGCGAGACAGGTCGATGCGGCGAGATCGAAGGCGATTCCGCGTTGATCCGCCGGCAGACCGGAAGCCGCCAGCGCATGGCTGACCCCGAGCCCGATCCGGAGCGCAATGGCGAAGATCGCCAGCATGGCGGCGAACTGGGTCCAGGCCCGCGCGGGAGGTACCCGCACCGGCCGCCCGATACGCCCAAATGACCCACTCATCGACACCGGAAAAACCGCTCCCCGACTTACGGTGGGGATGATCCGTCGGCGGGCCCGGCCTAGACAACCGGCAAATTGGCGCACCCGTCGCCCGGCGGGCTCGCAGAGCTAGCGTATTCGGGCCCTATGGCGGCGCGACGGGCGGTCCGGCCGCCGTCTCAGGCCGGATCGGCGGTCATGGTCTGGCGTTCGAGCTTCATCCGCGTCCAGACGATCACGCCGACCACGAGGGCCGCCCCGGCGAGGTTCGCCACGAGCATCAGCGGCCAGAAGGACAGGGCAGCGGCAGCGGCAAGGACAGCGAACTCGATCACGCCGACGGGTCCTTCGCTGTACACCTGGATCATCGCGTTCAGAGCGTAGATGCCGAACAGCGAGAACAAACCGATCTGCATGACCTCCAGGAAGTCGCCGGAGATCAGCGGGGTGTACGCGAAGAGCAGCGGCATGATGTAGAGGCCCTTGGCGATCTTCCAGCTCTGGAACCCGGTCGCCATCGGACGGGACCCGGCGATTCCGGCCGCCGTGAAGGCGGCGAGACACACGGGCGGCGTCACGTTCGAGTCCTGGCTCAGCCAATAGATGATCAGATGAGCGATGAGCAGGAACGACATCGCCTGGGTCGGATCGACGAGGGCCGGACGGATGGTTACCGCGACCTCGAACGGGATCGCGGCGACGAGATCCCAGGCCTCCGCGTGAGTCATCCCCTCCGCTATCTTCGCAACGTTTGGATGCTCCACCAACAGGAACAGCGCGGCCGTCGCCGGATCGGCGATTCCCTGAACAAGCTGCTCGACGACGATCGTGTCGGCCATGATGCCGGCGAGGGCCGGCGCCGTCAGGATCGCGATGATGATGTAGGCGGCCGTCACCGGCAGGCCCATGCCGAGGACGAGCGAGGCGATCGCAATCAGCGTCAGCGCGATGACGAGCGAGCCCTGGGACCACTCGACGATCATCAGCGAGAAGCCGTTGCCGACGCCGCTGGTCACGATGGCGTTGTTCATCAGCCCGATGGTGACCAGCAGGATCGCGGTCAGCACCGAGGCGTTCACGCCGGTCACCAGCGCCTCGACAATCTTCTTCGGCCCCATGACGACGGGCTCGAAGCTGTCTCCGGGCACGAAGCGCGCGATCACGCTGGTGAACCAGGATGTGAGGATCAGGGCGGCGATCGCCCAGCAGGCCGCATAGGCGGGGGTGACGCCGGTCAGCAGAAGCCAGACCATGGTCGACAGCGGGATGATGAAGACAAGGCCGCCCGAGACCAGCTTGCCACGGTCGACGGTCATGTCGATCTCGGACCCGGCATTCCGCTTCACCGCCTCGATCCGCACGATGCAGGCGATCGACAGGAAGTAGAGGATCGCCGGGACAACGGAGACGGCGACGATGGTGCCGTAGGGAATGCCGGTGTAGCTCGCCATCACGAAGGCGCCGGCGCCCATGATCGGCGGCATGATCTGGCCGCCGGTCGATGCCGCGGCTTCGACCCCGCCGGCGAACTTGGCCCGGAACCCGTTCGCCTTCATCAGCGGGATGGTGATGACCCCGGTCGAGGCGGTGTTGGCCACGGCGGAACCGGAGATCGTGCCGGTCAGCGCGGAGGAGATCACGGCCACGAACGCCGCACCGCCCTTAATCCGCCCGGCGATGATCTTGGATATCTCGATGACGAAATGGCTGGCGCCCGAGACGACCAGAAAGCCGCCGAAGATCATGAAGAGCGCGATGTTCGTCGACGAGATGCCGGCCAGGATGCCGAACATGCCCTCGTCGTTGAACAGGCTGCGGAACAGAACGTCGTCCAGCGGCAGACTGGCCGCGCGGAACACGCCCGGCATGTGGGTGCCGAGGAACAGAATGTAGGACAGCGACAGGATGACGAGGATCGGGATGACGAGGCCCGAGACCCGGCGGGACAGGTCGATACAGGCGAAAATCACGATCAGGCCGGCGGTCCAGTCGATCCAGGTCAGCTGCCAGCCCTGGCCGGTCACCGCCAGCGAACGCTCGTAGATGAGGTTCTCGTTCCCGGCGATCCACATCGCCGACGCGGCGATCAAGGTCGCGTAGGTCAGATCGACGGACCAGGCGAGCCAGGTATTCGCGCGCCGTCCGAACGGCGACAGGGTCAGCGCGGCGATGAAGGCGAAGCCACCGAAGTGGATCGCGTTCTGCCAGAGGCCCGGTTCGTTCAGATAGACGTTGGTCGCGATGTGCCAGAGCCCGAACGCGGCGGCGAAGACGACGAGCAGCTGCGACGCGACGGTCCTGTTCGGTGCCGACAGATTCAACAAGTCGGCGCGAGCCAGCGCGCCGGCATCCTGGCGTTCGCTCACGACACCCCCCATGCCTGGAACAGAGATGCAGGAGCGGGCCCGGGGGCGCGCTCCTGCTCCGTTTCGTAGTGTTTTTGGCTTACTGCGCCTTCAGGTGGTCCGGAATGGTCAGACCGACCTCTTCATAGTAGCGCTGGGCACCCGGGTGCAACGGCACGGGAAGACCGGCAAGCGCCTTCTCGATCGACATCGCCTTGGTGGCGGGGTGGATCGCCTGCAGGAAGGCCAGGTTCTCGTACATGGTCTTGGTGAGCATGTAGACGTGGTTCTCGTCCACCGTGTCGTTCACCGCCAGGAAGTTCGGCTGGCCGATGGTCTGTATGTCGGCGTCCTGGCCCGGATAGGTGCCGGCGGGGACGGTATACGGGACCCAGAGGTTGCGGCCGTCGTCCATCTTCGCGAGCTCGTCCGCGGTGACGTTCAGGATCGTGAACTTATCGCTGTTGGCGGCAAGCAGCTGGGTGACGGCGCCGACCGGCGGGCCCGCCGGCAGACCGGCGGCGACGATCTGGCCGTTGGCCAGCGCATCGGCCGTCGGACCGTAGCCGCCGTACATCAGCTCGAAGTCGTTATCCATGTCGAGACCGAGACCGGCGAGCAGGACCCGGTTCGAACCGATCGTGCCCGAGCTCTGCCGGCCCATGCCGGCCGCCTCGCCCTTCAGCGCGACGAAGTCGGCCATCGTGCCGGTCTTGACCATCTCGGTCGGGATCACGAAGTGCTCGACGTTCTGCCACAGCATGGTCACCGAGCGCAGGTTGGTCTGCGGCTCGGACACCGGGCCGGTGCCGGTCTTCGCGTAAGCGCCGAAGAGACCCTGAAGAATGGCGAAGTCGGCGGTGCCGGCGCCCAGGGCCTGCACGTTCGCGCCGGAACCGGCGGAGTTCACCGCGGTCAGCGAGAACTTCTCCTTCGGCAGGAGCTTGACCTTCGACAGGGTGGAGATCGCGGTGCCGACCGGGTGATACGTGCCGCCGGTGGACGCGGTGTTGAGAACGTAGTCTTTGTCCTGGGCGTGCGCCACGCCGGCGGACATGGTGAGAGCGACGCCAAGCGCGAGCGTCTTCAACATGTTCATATTATTGCCTCCCAATGATTAAGCTGCGCGTACAGCCTGAGTTCGGACATATAGGAGTATCAGGGCCCGCTTAAAGGCCTGTGACGGTCACTTGGCGCCGCGCCGGCGGCGGCCGATCACATAATCCTGATCGATCGAACGGCTTATCTGCTCAATTGTCAGGAATACGCGCCTTGATGCTGTGTACGGTGCGCGTATCTATTCGCGACCATTCACGCCGCAACCCCGAGGAGGCGCCCCATGCGCACTCTCTTCCTGACCGCCCTCGCGACCGCGTTTCTCTGGCTTTCCGCCGGAGCGCAGCCCGCCGCCGCGTCGAGCCTGGCTCCGCTGTCGTCCCCGGACGACGTGGCGGAGCTGATCCGTACCGGCGACCCGCTCGTCCTGGACATCCGCGGCGACAAGGTCGAGGACGGCCGAATTCCCGGCGCCGTGAGCGCCCCTTACGGTTCCTTCCGCGGTCCGAAGGCGAACCCCGGCGAACTGCTGTCCGACGCCCGCTTCACCGAAGTCTTCCGCAGCCTGGGGATCGAGGAGGCCCGTCCGACCGTCATCGTCCACCAGGGACGGGACGAGACCGATTTCGGGGCCGCCGCCCGGGTCTACTGGACGCTCAAGTCCGCCGGCGTGCAGAACATCAGCATCCTCAACGGCGGCATGAACGCGTGGCTCGCGACCGGGACGCGGGCGGTGCAGAAGACCGCGTCCGACCCGTCGCCTTCGGATTTCACCGTCACCCTGAGCGACCGGTGGCTGGCGACCCGCGAGGACGTCCAGGCGATCGTCAACGGCGAGCAGTCGGGCCGCCTCGTGGATGCCCGGCCGGCGTCGTTCTATAACGGCGAGCAGGCCCATCCCGCCGCGGCACGGCCGGGAACGATCCCGCAGTCGGAATACTTCACCCATTCCGGCTGGTTCTCCGGCGGGCCCGCGATCGTCGACGCGACGGCGGCGAGGAAACTCGCCACGGACAACGGCTTCCGCCAGGACGACCAGCTCGTGTCCTTCTGCAACACCGGCCACTGGGCCTCGACCAACTGGTTCGCGCTGAGTGAGCTGGCCGGGATCGAGAACGTGAAGCTCTACCCGGAATCGCTGGTCGGCTGGTCGAACGCCGGCCTGCCCATGGAGAACACCCCGGGCCTGATCCAGACCTTCATCAACCGGATCAAGCAGGCCCTCTGACGGCACGCGACCGGGTCAGATAGCAGCCGGGCCGAACAGCAACCGGGGAGAGGGCGATGGCCGTCTCAGGGATCACGCAGAGCCGTCCGCAGTTGGCGCTGGATCGCCTCGGCGTCGCCGCGCTCCTGAGCGCGGTCGTCGTCGCGACCGCCCTCTTCGTCGGCGCCCGCTACGGTGCGTTGCTGATGATCGGCCTCGGCCTGGGTCTCGCCCTCGAGGGTCTGCGCTTCGGGTTCGCCGGCCCGTGGCGGGCGCTTATCCTGCGGGGCGAACCGGCGGGACTGATCGCGCAGCTCGCGGCGATCGGACTCGTCGCCCTGGCCAGCTTCCCGCTTCTGTCGGGCCATCCCGAAGAGCTGATCGGCGCCCATGCGCCGGTCGGCCTGGCGATGGTCGCCGGCGCCTTCGTGTTCGGCGCGAGCATGCAGCTCGTGCTCGGCTGCGGGTCCGGGACACTGGTCAACGCGGGCAGCGGAAACGCCGTGAGCCTGGTCGCGCTCCCGTTCTTCGCCATCGGCAGCTTCGCCGGCGCCTACCATCTCGACTGGTGGGTCGACCTCGGCACGGCGCCGACCGTCACCATGCAGGACGCCTTCGGCACGACGGGCGGGCTGGTAGCAACCCTGCTCGCCCTCGGCGCGGTCGCGGCTGTCGTGTATCTGAGAGCCGGAACGGATCAGCGCGTCATCCCGCGGCGCCTCTGGATCGCGGCGCTCGTCGTAGCCGCCCTGGCGGTCCTGAACCTGGTCGTGTCCGGCCAGCCCTGGGGCGTGGTCTACGGCTTGGGGCTGTGGGCGGCGAAAGGGGCGCAGGCGATCGGCATGGATCTCTCGAGCTCGGCGTTCTGGACCGCGCCGACCCATGTCACCCGGCTGCAGGAAAGCCTGCTCACCGACGTCACGTCGCTCACCAACATCGGCATCATCCTCGGCGCCTTCGGGATCGCCGCCTGGCGCGGCGGGCTCGGCGGCGAGCGCACCCACCTGCCGTGGAAAGGCTGGGCCGCTGCCGTCGTCGCCGGCCTGCTGATGGGGTACTCGTCCCGGCTGGCCTTCGGCTGCAATGTGGGCGCCTTCTTCAGCGGCATCTCGACCGGCAGCCTGCATGGCTGGGCCTGGTTCGCCGCCGCCTTCGTCGGCTCGATCCTCGGCGTGCGCCTGCGCCCCCTGGTCGGCCTGGAGCCGAAATGACGATGCTCCGATCCCGCCGCCCGGTCGCGCTCGCGACGCTGCTGCTGCTCGGTGCCGTCCTTGCCCTGGACCTGGCCACCAGCAGCCCGCCGAACCCCTACCGGCAGCCGGCCTTCCTGGCGCTCGGCAGCGGCGAGAAGGCCGATGGCGCCTTCTGCGCGGCACCGCCTCCCGGCTGACGGCCTCCCGAGACCGTGGCGGCTTGAGCCGCTTTCACGGCAGCCACTCCGCCACCACAAACGGGACCAGCCGGCGCGGGACGTCCGGGTGATGCCAAGCGTAGACCCGCTCGGCGGCCTGGAACGCGACCGGGTCGCTGACGCCGAGATCCAGCATTTCCGAATAGGTCCGGACCACCGCCTGTCGGCAGACGGCGGACAGCCCGCACCGGCCGGCATCGGCCAGCGTCGTGATCTGGCGGATCGTCACGACCGGCCTCCCTCCGTGTCCGACGGAATACGGGTGCCGAACAGCTCCAGATGATGGTCCAGCAGGTCGAACCCCAACTCGTCGGCGATCCGGATCTTCAGGTCCTCGAGCTCCTGGTTGAAGAACTCGATCACCTCGCCGGACTCGATGTCGATCAGATGATGGTGGTGGTCCCGCTGGCCCATGCTGATCTCGAACCGGGCGCGACCGTCGCCGAAATCCCGCTTGGCGATGATGTCCAGGCTCTCGAAGATCTGCAGGGTGCGATAGACCGTGGCGATAGAGATGGACGGATCCTCGCGGCGCACCCTCTCGTGCAGATCCTCCGCATCCGGGTGGTCGCCGGCGTCGAACAGCGTGCGGGCGATTACCCGGCGCTGGTCCGTCATCCGCAACCCCTTCTCCTGGCACCGCGCCTCGAACCCGTCCGGTCCGTCGAACGGCACCGGCGCGCTTCTCGCCAGATCCATCGGTATCCCCCTTCGTTCGGCCCCTTCGTTCGGCCCCTGCAATTGGGCCCCGCAATTGGGCCCCGGCGGCGCCCCCCTGGCGCCTGCCCGACATGCAGCCCTCTATTGCGACTGACTGTCGTTAGCATATTTGAGGGGCCGATCAAAGGCCGCGACCGGTCTCGGCTCCTCCCAGAGCCGCCGCCCGCAGATCGATCACCCGATCGACCGCCAGGTCGACACTCCGCGCCATTCGGCGGCGACCTCGTCGGGTGGGGCGTCGGCTGCTCCCGATACCTGCGACAATAATGCGAATGAATTGCACATGCATTGACAACCGCGCGGCGCAGTCCGAAATTCGACCCCAAGGACAGTCGCGGGGGCATACGAGCGAGGCAGTGTGAGATGGTCGTCGACGCCATTGCATATGCGGGAACCCAGGTCGCGCCGCGACAGTCGCATCGCCGCGCGGAGGTGCACGAGCTGTCCGAAGCCGAGCGGGAGCTCCTTATCCTGTGCCGCAGAGCGGCGCGCGAGACGCGATGGCAGCGCCGGGTCGAGCCGCTGTCTTTGCTTGCGCCGGTGGGCACCTGGTACATCGGGGCCCGGACGCCGCCCGGGACGGCCGCGACCCTGGATGGGCTGATTCATTTCATGCGCTCGGACGCGCTCCATCCTCCGCGGTTCTACGAGCAGTGCGCAGACGAGCTCTCCTTCGACGAGGCGTGGCTAGTCGGTCTCTACAGGGCCTTCCGCCGGAACGATCATGAGAGTCTCGTCTTTCTGCTGGTCAGTAGGCTCGGCCGGGCTCACGCCGCCCCCCTGCATCGCTACGTGATCTCCATGCTGTCTTGCATCCACGCGCGCGTTCCCAACGTAGACTGAAGACGACACAGAGTTTGGAGACCCGAAATGACCCAGCCAGCGACCGACCTCAGCCCGACCGCGCAGACCGCGATCGCGGAGGCACTGAACCAGTGCGTTGCCGAAACCGCTGTGACGACGATGCTCGCTCAGAACTTCCATTGGAACGTCACCGGCATGGCGTTCGGCCCGCTGCACGATCTGTTTCAGCAGATCTACGAGGATCACTTCGCGGCCCAGGATGATCTGGCGGAACGGATCAAGGCTCTCGACATGCATGCCGAGGGTCAGCTCGCATCGATGCTGGACCGCTCCAAGATCAAGGAGGCCGACGGGCACCAGAGCGACGTCGAGATGGTGCGCCTCATGCAGAGCGCCCAGGAGATTCTCGCCGCCACGCTTGCCGGTGCAGGCGCGCTGGCCGCCGAACACGGCGATACCCTGACCGAGGACCTGGCGATCGCACGCGGGCAGACCCATGAGAAGTTTGCCTGGATGCTGCGCGCGCACCTGAAGGGTTCGCGATAGCCGGACGGCGGGTATCGGACGACGACTGTCCGGCTGTGGATGAAGGCGTGAGGGATATCAGGCGGCAATCGGCGGCTTGATACCCTTTTTCGCGCACTTCTTCAGGTAGACCTTCCGCCAGTAGTCATGCCGCCCGAGAACCTTCTGCTCGGCCACGAGGCCGGCGATGAAGACCAGCTTGTCGTCCTGTTTTTTCAGGGACTTGAACTGCTTCTTCTGCTTTTTGGTCATCGCGCAACCGATGCAACGCCCCTCGAGCTTGAACTTGCAGACGTCAACGCAGGGGGATGGCACCTTCTTGCTCAAAACGCGCGTCCTCGATCCGGATCGGGAGAGGAAAAATAGCCCCCTCCAACTCGATAATGACTTGCAATATCACGAACGGGACGGCTCCTCAATAGCCCTGCACCGTCGTGCGGGCCGGTTCACTGGGCTGGAGTTCGGGCAATAAAAAACGGCCTAGCCCGTTATGGCTAAGCCGTTGGAATGCTTGGTTTCGGGGGCTCGATGCCACCTATTCCGAACCAATCTATTATTTTGAGTCAGAGCGGTAACGGTTGATCATAATTGATAGCCTGTCCGCTAAGGATGGTGCACGGACGGCCAGGGACTGTCGACGTGCGTTCCGTCGCAAGGCTCGATCTTTGACACCGATGCCCCTCAACTGTCGCGCACTTGGGAGCTTGCCCGAAGCGTCGCCGACATACGCCGCGGTCAGCTCGGATTGCTTTAGGCGCAGGCAGGGACCGGCAAGGGGCTGGGCGGGATCTATCGTTCCGAAAACTCATCTCCGTGGCTGAGGTAACCTGCTGAATTACAGTGGCGGTGGCTGTGAGCGCCGTAGGATCCGGCCTACGCGGTTGCCCACCACCAGAGGCGTGTCCGGCGACCGCCTCCGAGCGACTCCGTCACGCACCAGCAGTTCTCGGTCCGCCGCTTACTTCAGAACCTCATGCTAGCGATCGAAATCCTCTCCCTTACCGGCAGTGCAGGACCCTTCATAGGCGATGCAAGAACGATCCTGCTCCCGAGGCCCATCATTGCCAGGGAGGGTCGGCTTGAATGTGTAGGCGAATCTGGCATAAACGATCGGGATCTTGAGGAATCCCAAAAGAGATCGCCAACTCGCTGCCAAGGCGCAACCCGCATGGTTCGAAGAGAGCAACGTCGAAAGCGAGGACATTGGCGGACGGCGGCAATCCTGAGTCTCTGTGCAGTCTTTGCCGTCTCGGCGGTGAAGATCGATATCGGACACCTGCCAAAGCTCCTTACAGTGCTTTACGACCACACAGAGATGGTCGCCGACCACGGTCACTCTCATGGACTGGAGGGCGACATCTTCTGGGCGCTGCACGGACACTCTCACGGAACAGGCGATCACGAGCATGTTCCGGATCTCCTGCCGGTTTCCACGGGAGCCTTGGCGATAGCCAAGCCGTGTCAGAACCGGGGCCGTTGGCGACCCGACGGTAGTCCCACGCCCATATTCCCGATCGATCGACCTCCGCGCGTCTGATCGCCCCCAGGTGGGGTGAGATCACAGTCAAAATCCGGAAACACGCGGAGAGTTTCTCATGAGACCGTCAATACGGGCGTTCAATCGCCTGCGATCATGTTTCGTCAGCGCAATGACCGCTGCCCTGCTCGCGGCCAGTACCGGGCAAGCAGCCGCCCACAACGTCACCCCCGGTGACGCGGGCTACATTCAGGAAATCTGGGGGGTGCACGTTATCCCCTTCATGTATCTCGGGGCCAAGCACATGGCCACGGGCTACGATCACATCCTCTTTCTCTTAGGCGTCGTCTTCTTCCTCTATCGGATGAAGCATGTCGCACTCTATGTGAGCATCTTCGCCGTCGGACATACCGTCACGATGATGCCCGGCGTGTATTTCGGATGGGGGATAAACCCGTTCATCATCGACGCCATCATCGGCTTCTCGGTCGTGTACAAGGCGCTCGACAACATGGGCGCCTATCAGCGCTGGTTCGGCTTCCAACCCGACACCAAGGTGGCAACCGGCACGTTCGGGCTGCTGCACGGCCTTGGATTGGCGGCCAAGATTCAGGAATACCAGATCTCGCCGGACGGGCTTCTGGCGAACCTGATCTCCTTCAATGTGGGCGTCGAGATCGGACAGATACTGGCACTGTCCGTGATCCTGATCGCCATGGGATACTGGCGGCGAACCGCCAGTTTCCTGCGCCATGCCTACAACGCAAACGTGGTGATGATGTCGCTCGGCTTCATGCTGATGGGCATGCATATCGCCGGCTTTATCACCTCGAGCTCTTGATCGGAGGCTGACATGTACAACGCACAGAAACCCGACGAAAACGATCTGCCGACCTCGGCCCAACTCCTGCGGTCGACCATAATCGCCTTCGTGGTGGCCGTCGTGATGCTGTTCACCGTCATCCTGCCGGCGGAGTACGGCATCGACCCGACCGGGGTCGGCCGCACCCTCGGTCTGGCGCAGATGGGCGAGATCAAGCAGGAGCTGCTCGAAGAAGCGGAGCAGGACGAACTCAAGCATGGCGGCAGCAGCAACCAATCCAGCCTGACGGATCGGTTGCTGGGGATCTTCGTGGCGACCGCCCACGCCCAGGACGCCTGGCGCGACGAAGCCGGCTTCACGCTTGCTTCCGGAGAGCCGGCCGAGACGAAGATGGTGATGAATAAGGGCGAGACCGTCGAGTACGAGTGGATCGCCGAGGGCGGCCGGATCAATTTCGACCTCCATGGCCATGGCGGCGGGGAGTCCGCGACCTACGAGAAGGGCCGCGGCAAGACCTCCGGCACGGGCAGTTTCACCGCCGCGTTCGACGGTGAGCACGGCTGGTTCTGGCGCAACCGCGACAGCGCCGATGTCACGGTGACGCTCAGGGTTCGCGGCGAGTACAGCGAGTTCAAGCTCTCGCAGTGACCAAGCCAGCCTGCTGACGGACACTGACGAAGACAAAAGACGGAGCAGGCCCTGGATCAGGCCTGCTCCGCGGTCCATCGACCGATCCGACAAATAGTTCTGGCGACTTGGTCTGGTCGAATCCGCCTCCAGCATATCGGCTTTCGGCGCTGCCAATAGGACATACATCAGTCAGGAAAGCAGAAAACGCTTGGTTTCCCCAGAAGACAAAGCCGAGAAAACCGCGCGCGATACGGTCTGTTTACTTCGGCATCATCGCCTTGATGCCGAACATCCCATCCGCCCCCTTCTCGAGCATGATCATGACCGGTTGGCCGTCTTCGACCGGACCGATCTCGGCGCCCTCCAGGAACGGGAGGTCCATCGTCATGGCCGGCCAGCCGATCTCGGGGATCGGGCCGTGACTGATGTTGGCCTTGCCGTCCATCATCTTGTTCAAAGTGGCATCGGCATGAACGCCCTTCTGCATGGCGGCATGATTGCTCTGGGTGCCATGACCATGGGTGCTCTGAGCCATGGCCGGAGCGACTAGAAGCGGCAGTGCGGCGAGCGCAAGCATCAGGTTTTTCATCGTTCTTCCTTTCATCGAGGGATGGGGACGTTCGAGCTACTCCGCCGGTGCCGGTTGGATCTCGGCTTCGTTGGGCGGGATGTTTCGGCCCCGGGGGGGCCGGGCCAGGCCCAACCGCTTCCAGATGGTGAAGACGGCCGGGATAACGAACAGGGTGAGCAAGGTGGCCGACGCCATGCCACCGACCATGGGAGCGGCAATCCGCTGCATCACTTCCGACCCGGTCCCGTCGCCGTACATGATCGGGATCAGCCCGGCGAAGATGACGGCTACCGTCATGATTTTCGGCCGCAGTCGAAGGGTCGCCCCCTCGAATACCGCGGCCTCAATGTCACCACGGTCGAGACTGCGGCCCTCCTCCGCGGCAATGCGCTGGCGTTTGGACCAGGCGATGTTGAGATAGAGCAGCATGACAATTGCCGTTTCCACCGCGACACCGGCGAGGGCGATGAACCCGACGAGAACCGCGACGGAGATGTCGTAGCCCAGATACCAGATCAGCCAGACGCCGCCCGCCAGCGCCACGGGCAAAGCGGCCAGAATGATCCCCACCTCGGTCGCCCGGCGGAAAGCGAGGAACAGCATCAGGGTTATGATCACGAGAGTGGCCGGGGCCACCACCGCCAGTCGGTCCTGGACGCGCTCGATGTACTCGTACTGGCCCGACCACGAGAGCGAATAGCCTGCCGGAAGCGGTACTGTGTCGGCGACGTGCCGTTTCGCTTCGGCGACATATCCTCCGAGGTCGCGGTCGGCGATATCGATGAAGACGAAGCCTGTCGGCCGCGCGTTCTCGGAGCGGATCATTCCCGGGCCGTCGACAATGCCAATCCGAGCCACCGCGCCGAGCGGAATGTGTGCCCCCGACTGGGTGACGATCGGCAACTCCTCAAGACGCTCGGGACTGTTCCGCCAATCCTGCGGATAGCGCAGGTTGATCGGAAACCGTTCCAGGCCCTCAACGCTTTCGGAGATCTGCATGCCGCCAATAGCGATCTGCACCACCTCCTGGACATCGGCGACAGAGAGCATATAGCGAGCCGCCGCCATGCGATCGACGTCGATTTCGATGTAGCGACCGCCGACGGGCCGCTCGGCATAGACGGAGGCGGTGCCTGAGATATCGGCGACCGCCTTCTCGACGTCGATGCCGATCTGCTCAATGATGTCGAGATCGGGTCCAGAAATCTTCACACCGACCGGCGTTTTGATTCCCGTCGCCAGCATGTCGATGCGGTTCTTGATCGGCTGAATCCAGACATTCGTCACGCCGGGAATTTTGACGATCCGGTCCAGCTCATTTCTCAAGCCATCCATGGTCATTCCAGGCCGCCACTCATCGCGGGGCTTCAGGCGGATCGTGGTCTCGATCATCGTGAGCGGAGCGGGATCGGTGGCGGTCTCGGCCCGGCCCAGTTTCCCATGTACCGTCTCTACTTCCGGGAGGGTGGCAATGAGACGGTCGGTCTGCTGCAAGACTTCCCGAGCCTTGCCTATCGAAACCCCAGGATAAAGGGACGGCATGTACAGAAGGTCGCCCTCATCGAGGGCGGGCATGAATTCGCTGCCGATCTTGTGCAAAGGCCAGACCATCGACGCGACCAGCGCGAGGGCCAGAAAGACAGTGGCGTAGGGCCAGGCGACGGCCGCATCGAGAAAGGGCCTGTAGATCCAGATACTGGCCACTGCGAGCGGATTGCGCCGCTCCGGAACGATGCGGCCGCGGACGAAATACCCCATCAGAACGGGCACCAGGGTAATCGAGAGGATGGAGGCGGCCGCCATTGCGTAGGTCTTCGTGAAGGCGAGCGGTTTGAACAGGCGCCCTTCCTGGGCCTCCAGCACGAAGACGGGCAGAAAACTCACGGTGATGATGAGAAGCGAATAGAACAGCGCCGGACCGACCTCGCAGGCGCTCTCACTGGCGACACGCCAGCGTTCCTGAGAGGTCAGCCTGCGGCCTTCCATCTTCCGGTGCATCGCCTCGATCATGACGATGGCCGCATCGACCATCGCCCCTATGGCGATGGCGATGCCGCCCAGCGACATGATGTTGGCGTTCACCCCTTGCAGCTTCATCACAAGCAAGGCCGCCAGAATGCCCAGAGGCAGGGTCAGGACGATCACAACAGACGACCGGAGATGAAGGAGGAAGGCGCCGATCACAAGGATGACGACGACGGATTCCTCAATCAGCTTATCAGAGAGATTCTCGATCGCTCGGGTGATGACGCCGGAACGGTCATAGGTTACCTGCACCTCGACGCCGTCCGGCAGGCTAGGAACGATATCTTCGAACTTCGCCTTGACCGCATCGATGGTCTCGAGCGCATTACCGCCCCAACGCATGATCACGACGCCGCCAACGGCGTCACCTTCCCCATTGAACTCGCCGACGCCGCGCCGCATCTCGGGGCCGAGCCGGATCTCGGCCACGTCCTGCAGCGTCAGGGCCGCACCGCGCTCATTGACCGCAAGGGGAGCATTGGCGAGATCCTCAAGGCTGTCGACATAGCCGGTTGCCCGAACCATGAACTCTGCCTCGCCCATCTCGATCACGCTGCCACCGGCCTCCTGATTGGCGCTGGAAATCGCTCGGCGGATCTGGCCAAGGCTGATGCCGAAGGCTCGCAGCTTGTTCGGGTCGACGACCACTTGGTACTGCTTGACCATGCCCCCGATCGTGGCGACCTCGCTCACCCCCTCCACGGTCTGCAGTTCGTACTTCAACCACCAATCCTGGAGCGTCCGAAGCTGCGCGAGATCATGAGTGCCGGTACGGTCGATCAGGACGTATTGGAAGATCCAACCGACCCCTGTCGCATCGGGACCCAGTTCCGGCGCCACTCCCGCCGGTAGCCTGGACTGGACCTGGGCAAGGTATTCCAGCACGCGCGACCGCGCCCAGTAGATATCGGTCCCATCCTCGAAGACGACATAGACGTAGGAATCGCCGAAGAAGGAGAAGCCACGGACGTCTACTGCGCCGGGAACGGCGAGCATGGCTGTGGCGATCGGATAGGTGACCTGATCCTCCACCACCTGAGGCGCCTGACCGGCATAGGGAGTCTTGATGATGACCTGAACGTCCGAGAGATCCGGAATCGCGTCGACCGGTGTGTTTCGCACCGCCCAGAATCCGGCTCCTGCAAGCGCCAGCGCTAGAACCAGCACCACGCCTCGACTGGCGATCGACCAGCGAATGATCGAGACGATCATTGCGAGTTCTCCGGCTGCCCGACGTCTATCACCGTGAGCGAGAAGTCGGGCGCCCGCTCCATTCTGAAGGTCAGCCCGGCCCCAAGCGGAAGGGCGTCGGCGCTGATGCCGGGATGAAGCGGAAACTCCATCGTCATGCCGGGCATACCGATCTCGGCAATCGGCCCGTGCGTGATCGTGGCCTTGCGGGCATCAAGATCGATCGCGTCCACAGTCCCGGAAACCGTATAGACAGGGTTCCTTGCCCGTACTTCGCTCAAGACCATGGTGATGCCGTCGGGCCGAGCGAAGACCAGCTCGGCCGATCGACCGACCGGCAGCGACGACGGATCGACAGACGGCGCGAGGTCGAACGCCATGGTCATACCGGGCATGCCGATCTCCGCAATCGGCCCATGCGTGACGGTGACCTTCCCAGAAGCGGGGTCGATGGCGTCGATCGTACCGCCCACAATTATGGGAGGAGCCGCTGACGACGCGGACGTATCGCCTCCGGCTACCCCGGATATCCTGTCGCCAGAGTCCTCAGGACCCGCCCGCTCAACGCCAATGATCCTGAACAGACCGTCGTCTCCTTTGGCGAGATCGAAGCGAACCGGGACATTCAGGGGAACCGTTCCAGGGTCCAAACCGTCGACCGGCAGATCCATCTGCATAGCCGGCCAGCCGAGCGAGGGAATGGGGTCATGGTTGAGGGTGAGCTTCCCTTCGGCCGTCACCGCCGTAATCACGCCCGTTCCCTCGGCATCGACACCGTCATCGGGCGCAAGCGACACTAAGCTCAACAGACGATCGGCACCGCGGACCAGTTCGAATTTCACCAACTGACCAGGCGCGAGACGGTCGAGCGGAACCTGTCGAGTGAACGCGAAATCTGTCGTCATCGACGGCCAACCGAGCGCAGCGATCGCATCGTGGTCGATGGTCGCCATCCCGCGGTCCCGGTCCAACGCCACGAGAATTCCCCTCCCCGCTGCCGGATCGCTCTGGGTCGGCGCGAACCGCATCAGACCCGCCGACAGCGCACTCTCGCTGTCGATCAGGAACTGCGCCGACGCCACCACGACTTCACCCGGCGCCAACCCCTGGACGATCTCGGTTCTCCCGCCCGCGCCGAAGCTGTCCCGCAGTCCGCTCGTTACCAGTCGGGGCTGGAATGTTCCCGGCCCGGTCTGCAGGATCACGCGGTCCGCCCGGCCGGTACGGATGACGGCCTCCGACGGCACGGTAACGGCCTCGCGCGTCGTCGCCGGAAGCAGAGATACCGTTCCGAACATCTTGGGCCGCAGGAGGCCATTGCGGTTGTCGAACTGGAGCCTGACCGGGAGCGTGCGCGTCTTTGGATCAAGCGCGGGATAAATGTAGTCGATCTTGCCCCGGAAGACCTCTCCGGGCAGCGCGTCGAAACGCGCTTCAACCTTCATATCCGGGGACAGCCGAGCGATGTCGCGCTCAAAGACATCGACCAGCAGCCAGAGGCTGGAGAGGTCGGCAAGGCTGAGCGCCTGCGTCTCCGGCTTGAGGTACATTCCGTCGGCAGCGGCCAGGTCGATGACGACGCCGTCCTGAGGAGCGTAGACACGAATGTGCTGCGCCGGCTCCTCAGCCTTCTCCATCTCCCCGATCTGCCGTGGCGTCACGCCGAAGTTCATAAGCTTTCTTCGGGCGATATCGGCCTCTTGCGGACTACGGCGACGGACAGCCCGCATCAACTCAGCGGAACCGATGGTGATTTCCGGAGCGTAGACGTCGAAGAGCGGATCGCCTTTCTTGACCGGATCTCCTATCGCGCGGACACGCAACTTCTCTATCCAGCCTTCCACCCGCATGTGGATGTGGCTCGTTCGGTGCTCGTCATATCCGACGAATCCGACGGTCTCGATCCGCTTGCCGACGGCTTCCAGACGCGCTGTTGCCGTTCTGACGCCGATGGCGTTGATTTCTACGGGGGACAACTCGACGACGGTCGGATCGCCGCTCGGTTCCTGACCCTCGTACACTGGAACGAGATCCATCCCCATTGGCGATTTTCCGGGCTCGTCGCGCCGGAAGTTCGGGTCCATCGGCGCAACCCAATAGGCGACCTTGGGCCCGGAATCCCTGGCAACCGGAGCCGCAAACCAGAATCTCTCGATAGCAATGCCAACGCCGAGGGCAATCATCGACATGATCACCGTCAGGGCAATGTAGCGTCCCTGCATGTTCCCATTTCTCTAGCCAGTGACCAGGACCGGGGCCCCACACGCTCAATCGCGGCGGTGACCCACAAAAATCGTGCTGATCACGAGAGACGTGGGGGTCTTTCGAGGTACTTCACTTCGGCGTGGAGCGGCGACGCGGCCGGCGTGTTCTCAAAAGTGAGCGCAGTAGACGCAACAGTCGACAGCACGGCCGTTAGGGTCGCAGAATTCGGTGGGCAGCAGTCCCCGTAGGCGCAATCGTCACCGAGCCCCCCTTCATCCGCAGCGGTGTCGAATTCGCCCGCCTGCGGGCCATAATGATGCGCCCGGCCATGTTTGGAATCCACCGTGGAACTTACCAGGACGCCTCCGTGGCGATGCTGCTGTTCGCCAAGGCCACCCGACAGATGCTGATCACCGATTTCGCTCGAGTGATGCTCGAACGTTCCCGCACTGTGTGCCGAATGCAACCATGTCCCGCCAGCGCCCACCCAAACCGAATTCATGGCGAACAGGACGATCACAAGTATGGAAATTGACCTTCGCATCGCTTCGAGAATTGGACGTCGCGTTCCAAAAGGTCAATAGGCGTCCACGAGCGGAGCATCCGTATCGAGGATTTCTCACGTCGGGGTGCGAGTCAGCATTCGGGAAAATCCAGCGATCATAGGTTTGTTCCGGAGACGGACCGGAAGCCCATTGCTTCTACAGGCGATGCCCGGCCTCGGAGCGCTCGACCACCGAGTTCCGACCAATCGCCTCCCGTCGTTAGCAATTCCGCAGCCTCCAAAAGTTTCCTAGAGACCACGAATGAGCAGTCTGTCTCGCGGCTGAGTCGTTCCAGGCGCTCGGCTACGTTCACCGTATCGCCGATCACCGTATATTCCAGGAGCCGCCCGCTTCCGAGGACGCCTACAAACACGTCACCGTAGTGGCCACCTACCCCGATTTCGATGCCTGTGCCCCCACGATGCACGCGGTCCTCGGACCAGTCCGCTACCGACCTCAGAATGTCCGAACCACACTCGACAGCCCGCTTTGCGTCATCGGTGTTTGTTCGAGGGGCGCCGAAGACAACCATCACGGCGTCGCCAATAAACTTGTCCACCGTGCCGCCGTGACTGAAGACGCAGTCCGTCACACGTTCCCTGAATTCGGACAGTACGGCACCGACTTCCTCTGGAGACATCGTCTCCGCCATAGAAGTAAAGCCTTTGATATCGACGAAGAGAACCGCAACGGGCTGGCGGAGCCCCGACGCCAGTCCGTCGAGATCTCCTCGACTCAGGCTCTCGGCAATACTCGGGGAAAAGAAACGCGACAGGCGAGCACTCCGAGCCGCCTGATCGATCGACTGCATCAGCAACCGTCGGGTTCGATACCCGCCGACGATCAGAATCGCCCCCGCTGTCACCACCAATGCCGGAGGCAAGATGTCGAAAGCGAACACCTTCCCGAATTGCCGATGCCCCGTAGCTGGAGGCACCCCAACATGCTGCTGCATGGCGGTGCCGGGTGCTGGGATCGACGAGGCGATGAGCACCGAAACCAGGAAAAGCAAGACGATGTAGCCGATCAGCGCAGGCTGGTAGCGCATCGACGCATGGATGAGGACGACGAACATCAACGCTGCAGCCGGCAAGGATACGAGGCCGGCATCCAACCCCATCATACGGGCCATGACCTGCATGTGCGCGACGATCAGAATCACATCGAACGTCGCAAACGCATAGGGAAGAGATGGATGGTAAACCCGACGCCAAGCCAGGATCAGGCTCGCTCCCGTCGCCACACCATAGAGACCGACATCAATCGCCGCCCCCATATGGACGCCTTGGTCATTGAGGGAAAAGACAACAGTTGCGAGCAGCACCAGGAGAATGCCAACGCGGACGAAGGCCGACAGCAGGTCCGCCTGCATTTCCGCCGCGGCGAGTTCCGGAAGTTGGTTGAGAGGCGAGTGGCCCATCAATGACCCGCATGGTGACTGGCGTTGCTGTCCCCTATCCAACGATGCAAATAAATGCGTTGGAAAGCGAAGACGCCCGCCATGGACGCGATCGCGACAATGACGATCAGGGGATCCGACTGCCACTTCATCACTGCGAAGGTTCCAAGGATCACACTGTCCAGGACAACGGCGGTCAGCAAAACCCAACCGCGTGCGCCAATATCATGCCGGAGCCATCGGTAGACGCCGATGTGAATGCAAACGTCCATGACAAGGTAAAAGAACACGCCGAGCGAGGCTATCCGACTCAGATCGAAGAACACGGTGAGCAAAGCCGCCGTGACCACCGTATAGACCAGTGTGTGGTCCCGAATCCCGCCGGGCATGCCGAAATGGCTGTGCGGAATCATTTCCATATCTGTCAGCATGGCGAGCATCCTGGACACGGCAAATACACTCGCGATCAATCCCGATGCGGTCGCAAGGACGGCGAGCGCGACCGTGAAATAGAAACCGTATGACCCGAGTGTCGGTTGCGCAGCCTCAGCGAGCGCGTAGTCCTTAGCAGCAATAATTTCGTCTATCGACAAGCTGGAGCCGACGGCAAACGCCACGAGCAGGTAGACCACAACGCAGATCAGGATCGAGACGGAAATCGCACGCCCGACATTCCGGTGTGGGTCGACCATTTCCGCACCACTGTTGGTGATCGTGGTGAAACCTTTGAACGCGAGGATCGAGAGGGCGATTGAAGCGACGAAGCCTGTGATCGGCAGGTCGTCACCTCCGGCTCGGGGCTCGAAGGAGAAACCGCCGGCCCAGAGCGCCGCCGCTCCGAAGAACGCAATCCCGCCGATCTTCAAACCCGCCATGATTAGCGACACGAGGCCGACGGATCTGTTCCCCGAGACATTCAACAGAAAAGCGAAAACGATGAGACCGACACCCAGCACCGGGGCAAGAATGCTGTCAGCGTCAACGTCGAAGGGCCGCAGCACATAGGTGCCGAACGTACGGGCGACCAGACTCTCGTTGATGACCATGGACAGCGCCATGAGGACCGCCGCACCGGCGGCGACCCCGCCGGGCCCGTAGGCCTTCTGCAGGATCATGCCGATGCCGCCCGCCGACGGATAGGCATTCGACATCTTCACATAGGTGTAGGCGCTGAAACCGGTCACCAGCGCGCCCGCGATAAATGACAGCGGGAACCAGGGACCGGCCAGTTCGGCAATCTGACCGGTCAGCGCGAAAATCCCCGCGCCTATCATCACACCGGTGCCCATCGAGATGCCGCTGAGCAGCGTAATACTGTTTTTCTGATACGTGTCCGACACAGCTGCCTTCCGTCCTTGATTGTGATCCAGGCTTAGTGGGGAACAAGCGCAGAGACCGGCCAGTTCCAATTTCGAGCACTCGTTCTGAGGTGCAGGTGCCGCCGGCCGGACCGCGGTTGGATAGCGGTCCGGCGCACCGACAGACAGGTGGAAGCCGTTCAGAACAGCATTTTCATACCAACAACCATGTAAAGGTTGTCTTTCTGTTCACCCACTTCGCGGGCGAGGTCGGCGGTCTCGCCGAACAGGCGTTCGTAGTGGACGCCGATATAGGGCGAGATCGCCCGGTCGAGCAGGTCGTAGCTGAGCCGGGCACCGACCTCCAGTTTCGGCCCGAAGGCGCCGACCCCGAGTGCCGCATCGTCGCCGAGCGGTGTGTCGAGTTCCACGCTCGGCGTGAGGATGATCCGGTTGGTGATCAGACCCTCATACTCCGCTTCGACCCGAACGAACGATGTTTCCCCTACGTAGAGATCGGCGTCGAGTTCGAACCATTGCGGCGCCAGGCCCTTGACGCCGACCACGCCGTAGACCCGATCCTCTCCGCGCGGCGTGTCGACGCGCACGCCGACCACCGCGTCGAAGAAGGTCGAAATCGGTTTCTGCAGCCGGAGCTGGTTCTCAAGTGTCTCAAATTGGTTCCCTTCGGTGACGTACTCGGCCTCGCTGCGCCAGACGACCTTCAACTCATCGGTCCCGGCCACGGCATCGAAGTCCCAGGCGTAGACGTCGGAGCCGTCGTCGAGCCGGCGCTCCGCCTGTTCGACCTGGATACCGTAGATCAGCGGTTCCGCGGTTGCCGGCATAGACCAGAGAGCGGTCCAGGCGACGGCGGCGATCGCGATATGAGCTCTACGCATCGTCTCAGCCTCCGGTCGCGGTGCGGGAGGGCGAGCTGAGCTCCGCCGATTTGCCGGTCGGCCCACCCTCGACCACGACCTTGCGGAACATGCCACTGTCGGCGTGGTAGGACAGATGGCAGTGGAACGCCCACTGGCCCGGTGCATCGACCTCGGTCTCCATGTAGAGCGTGGTTCCGGGTGCGACGCTGACCACGTGTTTCACCGGGTTCCATTTGTCCTGCCCGACCTCGAGGATCGACCACATCCCATGCAGGTGCATGGGGTGGGTCATCATCGTCTCGTTGACGAACTTGAAGCGGACGCGCTCGCCGTACTGCAGCCGGATCGGGTCGGCATCGGCGTACTTCACGCCGTTGATCGACCAGATGTAGCGTTCCATGTTGCCGGTGAGCCTGAGTTCGATCTCCCGGGTCGCCTCGCGGTGTTCGTAGAGCGGCTTCTGCGCCTTGAGATCGGCATAGGACAGGAACTTGCCGCCGTTCGCCGCTTGCGGCATCAGGCCGCTGCCGGGCGCATAGAACGGGTCGGCCTCGGCCATCGCGCCATGGTCCATGGACCCGTGACCCATCGCGCTGTGGTTCATGCCCTGCATCGCCGTTCCGTCGGGCATGGTGTGAGTCGATTGCGGGGCCTGGTGGGCGAGGGAGCCGTGGCCGCCGGTATGGTCCGAAGCCGGCATCTGCATGGCGCCCTGATCCACCGATCCATGATCCATGGAGGCGTGGTCGCCATGGGCCATGCCCATATCCGCCATGGTCAGCAGCGAGGGCTCCCGCAGATCCGGGACCTCCGCCTCCATGCCGTCGCGCGGCGCCAGCGTGCCGCGGGCGAAGGCCGTCCGGCCCATGGACTCGGCGAAGATCGTGTACGCGCGGTCGTCCTGCGGACGTACGATCACGTCGTAGGTCTCGGCAACGGCGATGCGGAACTCGTCCACCGTCACCGGCTGCACGTTGTTGCCGTCGGCCTGAACGACCGTCATCTCGAGACCGGGGATCCGGATGTCGAAATAGGTCATCGCCGAGGAATTGATGAAGCGCAGCCGCACTCGCTCGCCGGGCTCGAACAGGCTGGTCCAGTTCTGCTCCGGCCCCTTGCCGTTGATCAGCGGCGTGAAGCCCTGCAGATCCTCGATGTCGGTCGGCATCATACGCATCTCGCCCCAGTCGCCGCGGTCGGAGAGCGCGGCGGCGATGCCCTTCTCCCGGCTGTCCGACAGGAAGTCGAGGAATGTGCGCTGCTTCCGGTTGTAGTAGTCCGGCATCAGCTTGAGGTTCCGCATGATCCGGTCGCCGGAATGGGGATGGGCGTCGGTCAGCTGGACGACGTATTCCCGGTCGAAGCGGAACGGCTCGCGCCCCTTGGGTTCGATCACGATCGCCCCGTAGGCGCCGTCCGGTTCCTGGAAACCGGAGTGGCTGTGGAACCAGTAGGTCCCGCTCTGCACGATGGGGAAGCGGTAGGTGAAGGTCTCACCGGCCTTGATCCCGTCGTAGGAGATGCCCGGTACGCCGTCCTGCTGGTAGGGCAGGATGAGGCCGTGCCAGTGGATCGAGGTGTCCTGCGAGAGGTTGTTGGTCACATTGATGGTGACGTCCTCGCCCTCCGTGAAGCGCAGGACCGTGGGCGTCGACGATCCGTTGTAGCCGATGCCGGTCTTGGTGAAGTCGCCGGTATCGATGGCGACACGGTCGACGGTGATGTTGTATTCGCCGGCAAGGGTGCCGGTCGCGAGTGATGCGGCGAAGGCCGCTCCGAGCGCGCAAGCCCGGGCAAACGAAGTCGCTCTCACGACGTGTCTCCTATCTGAACGATTGAGCCTGAGGCCGGGCCGCGGAGAGGCGACCCGGCGCAACATGCGCAGAGGTCAGTGGCCGATCTTTAATTCGCCCATCATCCCGGCGTCGTAGTGGCCCGGCACGTTGCAGGCGAACTCGAGGTCCTTCGCCTGCGCGAACGACCAGATCACCTCTCCCGTCTTTCCCGGCTCCAGGAGCACGCTGTTGCCTTCGCCGTGCATACCGTGCCCCATGGAGGCCTTCATCTTCTCGGCGGCGGCATGGTCGATCCGATCCGGAAGCAGCACGCCGTGCTCCACCAGCATCATCATCTCGGGGCCGTGCGCCTGGTGCATCTCGGCCGTCGCGATATTAAACTCGTGGACGAACTCACCGGCGTTCCTGACGACGAAGCGGACCGTCTCGCCCTCGGAGACGGTGATGGACTCCGGCTCGTAGTAGTTGTCGTACATGGTGACTTCGACGGTGCGGCTGACTTTCGAGGCATTGCCCGGCTGTCCGATAGAGGCCGCCATTCCATGGCCGCCGGAGCTGGAATGCCCGCCTCCGTGGGAGGCCATCTGAGCGCCGGCGACACCGGCGGCGGACAAAGTGAGTACGAGCGCAGCCGCAACGGCGCGCGAAAGCATGCGGTAATTCATCTGGAAGTTCCTCGCGGGAAAGCTATCTGATCGCAGGGTGTCGAGATTGAGCCAAGGCCAGAAACTCGGGCCTCTAGCGCTCTTCGATCAGAGGCGAGGCGGTGGCGGCGTCGCTTCCGGGCTGAGACCGACAACAGCTTGTGAGGCCATTGTTATCCAGGCTGGATCGCCCTCCGGTCGTGACGCCGATGCCACGGATTCCGGGGTGGCGAAGCCTGAACAACTGTGACCACCCACCGTGCACACCGTGTGCGAGGTGCTGTCATCTGAAGCCGGCTCACGAATCGGGCTGGCCAGTCCATCGTCGGTCGTGGACACCGATTTGGTCACCTGCATCTCGCCATGGCCGCCAGGGTGGAATCGCGCATCGTCCATCCCCATCGCGACCGCGGAAGCGGCGAAAAGAATGGCGACGGCTATGACGATCACGCGGTGCATGAGTCGAAAGATGCGACTTCCTGTTGGAGGAAGGTCAATAGAAGATCTCAGCATCGGCCAGGGTCGACACGCCCGCGGGCACGCGCAGCCAAGTCACCGGTCGCGCGGCGGCAGCCTGAAGATCTTGTGGTAGCTGGGACCTTTTCCGCCTTCATCGCCCGCACCCGCCAGTGCCAGCCTGGATCGGAGGGCATGGAACTGTCCCGTACGAACAGAATACGCAGCAGTCGCCGGGCAGCGGTTTGAGCAGAGTCCCGCATCCTCTGCAGTCATAGAACCACTGGCAGGCATCGGTCGGCATCCGCTCCACGGCCCGATGACCGCACTGCGGACAAGTGATCATCGAGTCGAGTGTCACATCACCCTCGGTCATCATTCCCCACGCTCCGGATCCATCAGGTATTCGACAAGAGACGCGATATCGGCATCGCTCCAGTACCGCGTACCGTCCCGGATCACCTCAGCCATCGACCCGCCGAGACTGTCGCCCGATGGCGTGAGACCGGTGCGAAACGCGTAGCGCAGATCGTCCGCGGTCCACCCCTCACGCTCCAAGGCCTCTGGCGTGATCGCCGGGATCTTGTCTTCGCCCGGGCCGATACCGCCTTGATACTTCCGCGACAGATCACGTCCGCCAAGCAGAGTTCTGGGCGTGTGGCACGCGCCGCAATGCGCCGCCGCCTCAGCAAGATATCGCCCGCGGTTCCAGCCTGGCGACCTGTCCGGCCGCGGCTCCGGACGACCAGCCTCCAAGTACAGCCGCTTCCATATCCCGACTCCGCGATGCCAGCCGAAAGGGAACTGCAGGCCGTGCTCGGGAGGGCCGCCTGCGACGGCTGGGACCGATCGTACCGCCGCCCAGAGGTCGACGATGTCCTGGTCGCTGAGCGCCGTGTAAAAGGCATAGGGGAATGCGGGGAAATAGTGTCCCCCGTCCGGCCCGATACCGGCCGTCAGGGCCCGAGAAAAGTCTGCCAGAGTCCACGCGCCGATCCCGTCATCGGGGTGCGGCGTGATGTTGGGAGCGTAGAAGCTCCCGAACTCCGTCGGAATTTCGGGACCACCGGTCAGCACGCCCCCGCCATTCTTACTGTTTGTATGGCAGGCGATGCAGCCCGTGAGCCGCGCCACATAGGCGCCACGGTTCACGTCGCCCTGCAGCCCGGCAAGATTTCTGTCTGGAACGGTCGGGCCAAGCGTCAGCCATGCGACTGCGCCGCCGCAGACCAGAGTGGCGGCGGCGCAGATGATCAGGACCGTTCGACCCATCAGTTCGTTTTCTTCCGGAAGTCCTGATGACAGGCGGAGCATGTGTCAGCGATATGCATGAAGGCTGCGTCCGGGGGCATCTGCGCCAGCATTTCCGGCGTCGGCCCCTGACCGGTGCCCATCATGCCGCCGCCCATCATTGCCCCCATCGCCATACCCTGGCCCTGCATCGTTCCCTGGCCCTGTCCCATCATGCCGCCGGACCCATGGCCGGCAGGCCGTTCATTGTCTGCCGCGAGCGCCAGGGCAGCCGCATAGTCCGATAGTTGGACAGCAAGAGCGCTGAACCGGTCCCAATCGGTCCAGATGGTCGGCAGAGCCTCGGAGGGGTGATCGAGACTGCCTTCAGGGAACAGTTTCGCCATCGCTTCGCCGCCATGACTGTCGACGGTCCCAGCGAGGGTCCGCACCCTTTCCGCGCTGTAGTCCTGCTGGCCGCGCATGATCGCTGTGAGCTCCTTCATGGCGTCGCCCAGCGACTTCATGGAGTTCATTCGCTCTTTGACGACGCCCGAGGCGCCGCTGTGGGCGAGGGCAACCGTCGTGCCAGCGCTCAGCGCAGCCGCCAAGGCGACCGCTACAACCGTCTTCCGTTTCATTGTTCAACTCCGTTCGTCGTCAGATCGTCGAGGCATCAGTCAATCTGAATACGGAGCTTTTCGATCGGCGGAGGACTGGGCGGGGCCCTTGAGATATCCAGAACCGCTTGCATCATCGTTGGACGAGACACCTTCCCCGTCAGCCGACCCTGCACCGGAAAGACTTGGCCTGACGCTGCGAGCCCAATGAGCGAGCAGCCGAGACCTCCCCCCACGGAAACCGTTCCGGTATCCCACGCTGGGGAGGCCTTGCGTATTGCTGTGCCTGGACGGTGTTCGGCGGTAGCGACCGGTGCTCGGTAGTCCTGGGAATGACGTTGGTGCGCTGCACTCTCGTACGGTGCGATCATGCTCAAAGCGGCAATCACGATCAGGAATGAAAGCGCTCTGAACAGCGAAGCGCGCTGCCGGTGCTCCCGGTTTCCGGCCTCGATCTCACCCATCAGAAGATTCCGTTGGCCCGTTGCAACTCGCGAACATAGCGCACAATCATACCGACATCCTGCTCGGAAACTCCCTCGACCGGCGGCATGTTTCCGAACCGCCAGTGATGCGCCTGAACACCCAGCAGGGCGGCACGATAGAAGGCCGGGTCACCATGGTGGCTCGGCTCGTAGATACGGTGGACCAACGGAGGTCCCTGATCAGAGCCGGCCGCATCAAGGCCGTGGCAGCTTGAGCAGTTGGCTTCGAACAGGGTCTCTCCGGCACGACCGCCGACCGAAAGTTCTGGAACCGAAACCTGACCCATCGCGGCGCCCTGACCCGCCGCATGACCAACCATATCGTGCGGTCCGTAAATCCACCATCCGCCGAGACCGACAAGGGCAAGCGCCAGAACGCCGGCAATAACACCCAGACGTCTCATTGCAGCGTTCCCAATTTCGTTCCGGCCAGATCCTCCAGGATCGGGCAATCCGGACGATCGTCGCCGTAGCACCTGTGGACGAGGTCGGTCAGCGTGGTGTGCATCGCCTGCAGTTCCCGGATTTTCCGGTCAATGCTGGCGAGATGGTCCTCGGCGACATGCTTGACATCGGCACTCGCCCGATCGTGATCCTCGTAAAGCGCGATCAGGGCCCGGCAGTCCTCGATGGTGAAGCCGAGCGAGCGGGCGCGGGCCAGGAACGTCAGCTTGTGGACGTCGCTGTCGTCGAAGTCTCGGTATCCGTTATCACCACGGGCCGGACGGATCAGGCCGATCTCCTCATAGTACCGGATCGTCTTGGCTGGCAGGCCGCTCAGTTCGGCGACGTCGCTGATGTTCATAGCCGTCCTTCGATCAACGCCGTGTCGCGTCCCGATACGGGTCTTGAGAGATTATTCGAGCGCCTTCCGTCGCGCGTCGAACTCCGCCTGATCGATCTCGCCTCGGGCGAAGCGCTCTCGAAGGATGGAGAGCGAACGATCGCCAGAGTGACCGCCACCAGATGCCGGATGCCAGCCCAGAAAACGCGCGACAAAAATGATCGCGCCGACCAGAAAGGCGATGAAGACAAGCATCATGACCGGTCCCATGAACCAGCCACCCCAACTCATCATCGGATGGACGCCATACGCGCCGTAGGTCGGCTCGGCGATCGCCGAACCCCCAGACAGGTAAGCGACCGCGATCACGACTGCCAAGATCATCTTGTTCATTGTCTGATCCTCCCTTTCACGCAGGGCGATGAGAGGACTATGGACCCTCCGGCAACTGGAAGGTCAAGCGCATCGATATCTTGAGACCCCCATTGATCTTCAAGTGACGGGAACCCCCACAGCCATATCTTGCGTCCCTATATCCCTTCTCTAGAGCATATCGGCCGTAACCGTTCGGTCTCGCCCACCTTGTACCAGATTTTCTGATAGCGATGCTGATGTCCGCTGCGGACCTATAAGGTGAGCGTAGCCGAACGCTCACGGTAATCCGAGCGCAGGGTGCAACGCGGTGTCAGGCGTGACCGGTGCCCGTTTCCGAACTCTGCTCAAATCTTGATGAGATTGAGGGGCCCAGACCAACGAAGCTCACTACAATAGGGGACTCACAAACCCTTCGGGTTTGACGGCGAGGACTGATCTCTCGAGGCTGTTGATGATGTTTTCGGCCGTGTTTCCGATGAACAAACCACCTAGACCAGTCCGGGCTACCGTTCCCATTACGACGACGTCTGTATCCAATCGGCTGCTTGTTTCGTGGATCACTTTTTCAGGCGCACCGCGTTTCAGGAGCGGGAGGATCCGCGGTCCGCGAGAGCGATCTTCTTCAAGCGCCGTCAGGAATTGATGCATCGCATCCTCGCGGGCCTTTCGAACCTCGTTGATATATTGATCAGCAGACACCCTTGCGTCGCCGGTTCGGGAGAATGCCCAGACCATACCTTCTGCAACTGCCTCCCAGGCATGCAGCACTCGCACTTCCGCGTCAGTACCAGATGCGATGCTGAGGGCGACATCGATCACTCGCCGGTTCAGGCCCGTAAGCGTCTGGGGCTCTTCTGCATCCCAGACATCGAGATCGACCGCCGCCAGAACGCGGCGCGGATGCACAGGCGCTGTGGGGACCTGTAGCCACACCGGACAGGGGCACTTCCGCAGAAGATGTTGATCGGTGCTTGAGAACAGGAAGCGATCAGTCGCTGAGAGTGCCTCCGCCTTCTTGACCACGAAATCGCATTCGCGATCGGCAACGTGCCTGATGATCTCAAGGAAGGGTTTCCCGACCGCCACATGTGGTTCGATGGCTAGGTTACCGTGTGCGGTAGACAGTTGCTGTTGGGCGGCGGTCCGCGCGCTTTCAATCAATTCGGAAATTAGCTCTTTAGGGTCATGACCGGACAACCGGGCAATGATCGCCGTGTCTCTCGGCGGTTCAACGCAGATGATCGCTTCAAGGTCGGCCTCATGCTTTTCGGCGAGCGCCGCGGCACTATCCAGTGCAAGTCGCGAGGACCCGGTATCGAGAACCGCCAGCACTTTGCGAGGGCGGCCAATACGAGACGTCATGTTGGCAACTCCTTCTGTCCCTCGGGATCGTCCATGGAATGCTCAGGCGCGGGTTCATCACCGCTTATCATTCGGGCGGCCGCATACGCGGCGTCCCGGTAAGGCATCAGAACGAGGTCAGCTCGGCTCTCGGTGAGCGCGTGCGCGGCCGCTTCACGGTGAGCGGTGACCGCCACACGCCCGCCAAACCCAAGCTCCCGGACAGTCTTAAGAAGCGTCTGACGCGGATCATCATGAGTAAGGCCGGTGTCATGTTCAGGGACGGCCATCACCAACCATTGCGCACGGTTAAGGGGCATGTGTGCGAGGAACTCTGGGTCAGTGGCATCACCGAACATCACATCATAGCCTTCCGCCCGCGCATGTCGGACCGCTTCCGGACTGAAATCGACACCGAGAACACTCTTACCGCTTTCTCTGAGGGCGGCTGCGATGCCCATCCCGTACCGGCCAAGTCCAAATAGAATGACGTTGTGTGATCGCTTGCCTTCCGGACCGTCGTCCGGTTCCGCGCCGGGCTGCCGGCGTTCGAACACTCCAAGCATTGGCTCGACCAGGCCGTAGAGATGATGTGAGAACGTGATCATGTAGGTTGAGGCGGCAATCGTCACCAAGCCAACCAGTGTCACCAGGCCGAGCGCAGCTTCTGAGACATGGCCAATCGTCACACCCATTGCCATGAAGATCAGCGAGAATTCGCTGATTTGAGCGACCGTAAGGCCGGCGAGAAAGCCGGTGCGCTTCCGGTAGCCAAGTGCGCCCATGATCGCCAGAACGATGAGCGGATTTCCGATCAGCACAAAGAGCGATAGCACG
>JAVKFT010000032.1:0-118211 GCA_040223655.1 Thalassobaculaceae bacterium
TACGCCATGAACGTCGCACCACCGGACTCCGCAAGCGTCTTCGTGATCGCCGCCGTCAGCGTCGTCTTGCCATGGTCGACGTGACCGATCGTCCCGATGTTGCAGTGCGGCTTTGTCCGCTCGAACTTCTCCTTGGCCATCTCGTCGTTCCCGTCGGCTGCATCGTGGAGGCATCCTGGAGATGCCGGAAAAACTAGTCCTCTGGCGGACCTGTCGGTCGGTCGCGATCCGGTCAGCGAGTGGTGGTGGGGGTAGGATTCGAACCTACGTACGCATACGCGGGCAGATTTACAGTCTGCTGCCTTTAACCACTCGGCCACCCCACCATGGATCGGATCGCAATCTCGATTCCGTCAGCCCCGTTCCAGAGGGAGTGCGAACTATGTTAATTCGCGACCGTTTGTCAACGAAGAACACGACAAAAAATCCGCTCGTCGGTTATCCGGGCGGTTTGATGTCTCGCAACCGAGGGAAACGGTAGCATACCCATGGCCAAACGAAAACACGGCGGGCGACCGCCCCGAGCGCACCCCTCCGCCAACCAGCCGCCCCAGCGCGGACGCGACCGGCCCGCGGGGGCCGTACCGGCGGATCCGAATCTCCTGTTCGGGCGCCACGCGGTGTTCGCGGCCCTGGCCAATCCGCGCCGCGGGATCCGCGAGATCCTCTGCACCGAGGACACGGCAGACGCCATGGCTCAGGAGATCGCAGGACTCCCGGAGGACCGCCGTACCGCCCTGCCCGCTCCGCAGGTCGCCGATGCGGACACTCTGGCGGCGCGCGTCGGCGACGGCGCGGTGCACCAGGGCTTCGTCGCACGGGGCGAACCCCTGCCCGATACCGCGCTCGAGGACGTGCTCGACGCCGCCGGCCCACAGGCGCTGCTGATGGTTCTCGATCAGGTGACCGACCCGCACAATCTCGGCGCGGTCCTGCGCTCGGCCGCCGCCTTCGGCGCCGATGCGGTCGTCGTGCAGGATCGTCACACGCCACAGGTCACCGCCGTCGTCGCCAAGACCGCGTCCGGCGCGCTCGACGTGACGCCGCTCGTACGCGTCACCAATCTGGCCCGCGCGCTGCGGACCGCCCAGGACGCCGGCTTCTGGTGCGTCGGCCTGGCGGAGGAAGGACCCGACCCCCTGCACCGACTCGACCTGTCCGGGCGGACCGCCCTCGTGATGGGGGCGGAGGGCGACGGTCTGCGGCGACTGACCCGCGAGACCTGCGATCAGCTCGCCCATCTGCCGACCCGCGCGCCGATCCGGTCGCTGAACGTGTCCGCCGCCGCCGCGATCGCCCTGCACCACGCCGCCGTCGCCCCGTCGCGAAACCTGGGTTAACCTTTAGGGAACGGTTTTCGGAGATACTCGGAACGGTCGAACGAGACGCGCCGGCGCCGATCCCTCCCGGGACGGCCGGGAGCCGGGCGGGACCGTTTCGATGACTGGCCAACGCGTTGGCCGAAGGATTGCGGGGGCACGATAGTCATGGTCTTCACGCCGCGCGAGGACATCGAGGTCGCGAAAGCCGCGGTCTGCGAGGAACCCGCGGACCTCTTCACCGCCGACGCCCGGGACGTCATCACCCGGGCCTGCTCGGCTTATCTCGGGCCGCGGAAACTGACCGCCCTCGAACTGCTCTACCATCCCCGTCATCAGGCCGACCTGACGAACAGCGGTACCAGCGCCATGCAGGCGGTCCAGAAAACCGCGAGCTGGCAGGTACGCGGCATGAGCGTGCCGGTGAGCGAGCGGATCCGGCGGCTCTGGGAGATCGTCGATAAGGCGCGGCTCGACATGGCGGCCCAGGTCGACGCCCTCGCCCCCGAGCCGCTCACGCCCCAGAACGCCACGTCTCTCCTGACCCGCCCGCCGGAGGAGGACGTCGCGGCCTTCGCCTTCCGCACGCTCGCGTCGCTCGCCGCCGGCCTGGCCGAGAAGAAGACGTGGAAGGACAAGATCGACACCGTCCTGACGGTCGGAGCGGCGGCCGCCGACGGACCGGCGCTGGCCTGCATCGACATGCTTCTCGCCGAACTGATCAGGCCGGCCGACGCGCTCGCCGAGACGGTCGGCGCGTTCGAGACCGCCGGCGACGGCATCGGCCTTCTCCTGCCGCTCATCGACGCGACCGCAAAGCCGACCGACGCGCCGCCGAAGGTTCCTCTCGCGGTTCAATTCTACAAGCTGCTGGCTCGGGCCCCCATGCCCGAAACCCGGACCGCCCTGGCCGCCCACGTCGTCCGGCAGGTCACCGGCCCGGACAAGATGACCAACCGGAGCCTGGCGGACGAGATCGGGTTCGTCGTCGAACTGCGCGAGCGGCTGATGGTGGACGGCGGCCTGATCGGCGGCGAGACGACCCAGGAAGCGCTGGAGCGGCGGCTGGCCCGGTCCCTGTCCGACCAGACCATCGACATGCTGATGCAGGGGACGCAGTGCGCCGGGGACCGGGTCATGCGCGCCCTGACCCTGCACCGCAAGGTCTTCGGCGAGGCGGCCCAAGGGTATCTGGAGCAGTACGTCGTCGAACTGATGGGCCAGCCGCAGGTCGAGTCCAAGCTCATGCCCGAGGGCCTGTCCGTGCGCAAGCAGATCAAGGCGCTGGGCGCCCTGCACCGGTCGCTCAAGGCATCGACCATCACCGGGCGCGCGCGGGACCGCATGGCCAATCAGGTCGAACAGGCCCAGGCCGCGCTGCTCGACAAGACGCGGCTCCTGGAAAAGCTCAACGACGGCAGCGGCTCCGCGGCGGAGCGGCTGATGCGGGTGGTCGATCTGTGCCGCGAGGGCGCCTTCACCGACGGCCGGAACGCCGACCGCGCCCGCGCCGCGGCCCAGCAGCTCATGAAACGCCCCGACTTCCTCGACAGCTATCTGGACGGCGCCAGCCAGAAAGGCGAACGTGCGTCCAGGCTGCGGGATCTGCAGCGCAAGCTGGCCGAAGCGAGGATCGTTTGACCGTCCATCCAGGGACCGACCCCAACCTGCAGCCCCATCTCGACCGGGATCTGGTCGGCTACGGCCGCACCCCGCCCCACGCCAACTGGCCCGGCGGCGCCCGGCTGGCGATCAACTTCGTCATGAACTACGAGGAGGGATCGGAGTATTCGATCCCCGACGGCGACGGTTTCTCGGAGAGCAGCCTGACCGACTCGCCGGACAGCCCGAACGCGCCGGGCTCCCGCGATCTGGCCGCCGAGTCCATGTACGAGTACGGCACGCGGGTCGGCTTCTGGAGGCTGCACCGGCTGTTCACAGAGCGCAACCTGCCGCTCACCGTCAACGCCTGCGCCTTGGCGCTGGAGCGCAACGACGAGGCGGCGGCGGCGATCCGCGAGAGCGGCTGGGACATCTGCTGCCACGGCTGGCGCTGGGTGAACCATTTCCAGCTCACCGAGGCGGAGGAGCGCGACCACATCGCCCGCGCCGTCGAGAGCCTGGAGCGCACGACCGGCGAGAAGCCGGCCGGCTGGTACTGCCGGCACGGGCCGAGCGTCCACACCAGGCGTCTGGTGGTCGAGCACGGGGGCTTCCTCTACGACAGCGACAGCTACGCCGACGAGCTGCCCTACTGGACCGAGGTCGCCGGACGGCCCCATCTGGTCGTGCCCTACTCGCTGGCGACCAACGACAGCAAGTTCTCCCGCAACCATTTCCCCACTGGCGGCGACTACTTCACTTTCGTGAAGGACGCGATCGACATGATGTGGGAGGAAGGCGCGGAGAGCCCGCGCATGCTGTCCTGCGGCCTGCATCTCCGGCTGATCGGCCACCCGTCCCGCGCGGCGGGCCTGGCCCGGCTGCTCGACTACGTTCAGCAGAAGGGCGGCATCTGGGTGACCGGGCGTCGCGCCATCGCCGAACACTGGATCCGCGAGCATCCGCACGCCTGACGGTCCGATCAGACCCGCGCCGCCAAGGACGCGAGGCTTGACGCCGGCCCGGGAAGTGCGCAGAAACGCCCCGGAGCCGGTATAGCTCAGCTGGTAGAGCATCTGATTTGTAATCAGAGGGTCGCGGGTTCAAGTCCTGCTGCCGGCACCACCATCCCGCCGCACCCTGCCCAGCATCGCTTTCTCAAGTCCAGATCGGTTTCATGCTTATTGTCGGGTTACAGTGCGGGCACGATGCTGCCGTCAGCGTCATCCAGGACGGCCGGGTCGTTCTGCACCTTGAGCGGGAGCGCTCGACGCGGGAACGACACGCGAATTCCATCTCAGCCGAGCTCATCGACGATGCCCTGCGCCGCTGCGGCGTCTCGGCAGCCGATATCGACTACTTCGCCCTCTGCACCACGCAGAGCATGGGCTACGCGTCGACGGACGGGGCCACCCTCCGCTTCGACTACGACTGGACGACCGCGGAGAAGCTCGGCGCCGAGCGGTTCAGCGCCGCCGGCTTCAAACGGATCCACGAGATCATCCAGACGAGCGTTCCGCGGCTTCCCAATTCCGACGACGGGCCGTCTCTGTGCCTGAACATGGAGATCCAGACCGAGACGCCCGACGTGTGGCGCGCCCCGGGCGGTATGTCCGCCATCGCCGATCTGCCGGCCGACGCCATCAGGCCGCTGTTCGGGACCGACCGCTACGAGCGGGAATATGTGCTCCCGATGCGCGTCACCTATCACGGCCGGCCGTATCCGGCGGTCGCCGTGATGCACCAGCTCTCCCACGCGGCGGCAGCCTTTTACCAGTCGCCGTTCGATGCCGCTCCCGTCTTCGCCCACGACAACGCGTCCATATTTCATCAGGACGGCGGCTATCGCGCGGGCATGGTGTTCTACGGAGAAGGCCGTCATCTGCGGCCGGTCTGGCGCGCCAGCATCGTCGCCGGCCTGCTCTATTCCCGCATGGCGGATCTTCTCGGCCTGGGCGGCATGGCCGGCCCGGGAAAGCTCATGGGACTGTCCGCCTATGGCACGCCGGAGTTCTTCGATCCCCGCTTCATCGGCGACGCCTTGGCGCTGCAGGAGATCTACGACCCCGAGCAGCTCAAGCACTACCGGCCGGACGCGCGCTGGGACGGCATTCGCGGATGGTTCGCCGCCCTGCACGGACAGGCGACGAAAGCTGGATACACGAAAATAGAGGACACGTTCTCGGATCTCGGCAAACAGTCCGCGGCGACGGTCCAGAAGACGTTCGAGGAGCTTGTCGCCTACACCGTCGCCCGGATCGGGGATCTGCTCGACAAGGCGCAGATATCGACGACCGCCCTGTGCTTCAGCGGCGGCTGCGCGCTGAACTGCCCGACCAACACGCTGACCGTCGAGACCAGCCGGTTCACGGACCTGTTCATTCCGCCGTCCTGCGACGATGGCGGCCTGTCGACCGGCGCGGCGCTCTACGTCTACCACCACATGCTGGGCTTCGAGCGGGAGACCGTCACGCCGATCGACCGCAACATCGCCTATCTCGGCAGGGAAGTGAGCCCCGGGGAGATCGTCTCGGCCCTGGAGGCCGAGCAGGACGACCTCGTGATCGAGGACCGGGTCGATACCGCTTTGCGCTGTGCCGAGGATCTTGCCGCCGGCAGGATCGTGGCCCTGTTCGACGGCCGTGCGGAATCCGGACCGCGGGCCCTCGGGCATCGTTCCCTCCTCGCCGATCCGCGGCCGCGGCGGAACTGGGACCGGGTGAACGAGGTCAAGCGACGCGAGTGGTGGCGACCGTTCGCGCCCGCCTGCCTGAGCGAGCGGTTGCGCGATCATTTCGACGGCGGCCCCGAACACTCGCCGCACATGCTGTTCAACTATCAGGTCACCGATAAGCGGCTGGAGGCGATCACCCATGTCGACGGCTCGGCCCGGGTTCAGACCGTCGGGCGGGAGACCGGCAAGATCCGGGGCGTGATCGAGGCGTTCGACCGTCTCACCGGACTGCCGGTCGTGCTGAACACCTCGCTCAACGGGCCCGGGGAGCCGATCCTCGACACGCCGGAGAACGCTCTGACCTTCATCCGGTCGAGCGGCGCTGATGCGCTGTATATCGGCGACTATCGCGTAACGCCGAAGCCGGACCGCCGGGGCTGAGCGCTGCACCCCATCGCTTTTCCACTGCACGGCGCGCCTGGCCAGCGCTCGATCCGCTACCCTTGAGAGAACACTTTGGCGGTTGCAAAATCGTGCGGTGTTCGCCACCGTTGCGGCCTTCCTGCTCGTCACGGTAGAGCGGGTAACCAACCGGAGCAGGCCAGCCCGTGGCGATGGCATCCGACTTCCGCCTGCCGGCAGCCTCCCCCGCCGCCTGGTACCTGCTTTCGGCGCTGCTCTTCGCGGTGATGCTCGCCCTGTTCAAATGGCTCGGGCAGACCCTACCGACCACGCAGCTCCTGCTGCTCCGCCAGCTCGGGGTCATGGCCATCCTGATACCGGTGATCGTCCAGTCCGGCGGCGGTGTCTTGCGGGCCGAGCGCCCCGGACTGAACCTGTTCCGCGGGCTCCTGTCGGCCGCCGCCATGCTGGTCGGTTTCACGGCGGTCGTTCACCTGCCGCTGTCCGAATCCACGACGCTCAACTTCACCAAGGTCTTCTTCGTGGTCCTGCTTGGCGGGCTGCTGCTCCGCGAACAGGTCACCGCCGCCCGGTGGGGTGCGATGGCCCTCGGCTTCGCGGGCGTGGCCGTCGTCCTGGCGCCGGACGCCCGGACCATGGTCGATCCGATGTCGCTGCTCGCCGTGCTGGCCGCCTTCCTGACCGCCGCCACCATGCTGGTCGTGCGCATGCTCGCCCAGGTCGAGCGGACGTCGACCATGATGATCTGGCAGTCGGTGATCGTGCTGGCCGTGGTCGTCGTGCCCGGCATTTCGGGATGGGTGACACCGACGCTGGAGCAGTGGGGGCTGATCGCGGCCCTCTGCCTTCTCATGGGCGCGTCCCAATGGACGATGATCCGCGCCCACCGCGCGGCCGAAGCCTCGGCCCTGTCGCCGCTCGAGTACACGCGCCTGCTCTACGCGACCGCCCTCGGCTTCCTGCTGTTCGACCACGTGCCGGAGGGCGAGACCCTGATCGGCGCCGGGCTGATCATCGCCGCCGCCCTGTGGGTGCGCCGCGACGGGCGGGCCGGCCCCGCCGGCGAGACCGAAGCGAAGGCGACGGATCCGGCGGAACGGCAATAGACGGCTGCATAGCCCCGCATGCCGCGCCACCGATGCATATAGCCAGTGGCCTCGGACCGCCGAAATAGATACAATACACGCGATAGGAGATTGCCCGAACGGTGCTCCGCGATCCGGTGACGCGCAAGGAGAATGGCGCGCTGATCCGGGCCGCACGCTGGATCGGGTCGGCTGTCGAGACTGTGGGACCCGAGCGTCATGACGTTTTCGATGATCGAAGTCAGAACCCGCTGGATCGGCGAAGAGGGCCGAGACGCTAGTCCGATGGACCTCTTCGGGAAGGTCAACGACCCGATCGCCCATTTCGTGCTGCACACGCTGGGCTGGATCCGGGTCAACTATTTCGGACAGACCTACGAGGTCTCCCTCGATCCCCGATCGGTGCGGACGGCCGCCGTCGAGAGCTTCGTGGCCTGGATGAAGGAGATGCACGCCGACGCGACGCGCCCCTGGCTGGTCAAGATATCGGCGTTCACCGGCCGCGACTGGATCTCGGTGACCGACACGGCGCCGGAGGGGATCATCGCGTTTCTCGACCGGATCCTCGAGTTCGGCAAGCCGGCGGCCGTTCCGGAGACCCTGCAAGTCCGTCAGTGCCCACTCGACCGGGCGGCCGGCTTCGGGGTCGAGGCCGTTAACACGGTGATCGAACGGTGGAAGGCCAAGGGCCAGGGTCTGCCGATCGACGACCCGAGCGTCCGCGCCCTGCTGGCCACCGCGAAGTCCGGATGCACCGTGAAGATCCTCAGCCGGGACAACATCGGCCGGATCGTGTTCGGCACCTATACCCCATCGCTGACGACGCTGTGGTCCCGCGACTCCTGGGGCCGGTTCCTCGGAGCTCCGGTGGGCGAGGTGGTACCGGACCGCGCCCTCGGTTCGGCGGTCGAATTATCGGCCCGCCGGGTGATGGAGACCGGCCGCGCGACGGTGGAGACCTGGGAAGGTCCTGTCCTCTCCTCCACCGGCATCATCGCCGATCTCGCGTGGGACCGCCTGACCCTGCCGCTCACCTCACATGAGCCGAACGATGCCGTCCTCGTGGTCACGCACCGCCTCACACCGGTCGATACGGACCGCCTGGCGAGCTGACCCGGAACGCGTGCCGGGAGATCGCTCCTACCGCCTCGGCCCCAAAGCGAACTAGGATCATTCCTTCTCCTCCATCGGATGCAGGGGTGCTCCAACATGTACAGCTACGCAAGTCCGACCAACGCGCCGGCGACCTATCCCTTCCTGCGCGCCATCGATGCCATCCATCCCGAACACGAAGCCTCGCGCGACGTGATGAGCCGGGCCGCCATGGCCCTGCAGAGCGATCTGGACCGCTATGGCTACACCCTGGACGTTGTCACGGACGTCCAGGTCTTCACCGATATCGTCAGCTCCGTGGGCAAGTTCGTGCCCAACGCCTTCGACCCGAAGATGAAGCCCGCGAGGCCGGGCGACATCTTCGGTCTGGTCCTGCGCGACGCGGAGGGCAAGGTGGCCGCCACCAACGGGTGCCGCCTGTATCGTCTGGGCGTGACGACCCTGGCCGACCACTTGGCCACCCTGGCGCTGTTCTACGCCAACCCGGTCGAACAGATGGCGCGCGGGGAGCGTCTCAGCATCGACGGACCGGCAAACGACTACGCGATGACCGTCGACGACAAGGCGATCTGGGTCGGATGCTTCTGGGTGCGGCCCGACCTGCGCAAGGCGGGGTCCAACGCCAGCTACGTCCTGCCCTTCGCCGCCCGCTTCCTCGGCGCCGCCTGGTGGGGCCGCCTGATCACCTTCTCGATCGTGGAGTCCTGGGCCCGCAAGCAGGTGGCGCAGAAGCGCCTCGGCGAACCGGACGTCTACGAGCACATCCGCTGGTTCCGCCCCCATATCCCGGACCGGACCGACATGGTGCTCATGGTGACCGAACCCGACGTGCCGGTGGAACGCTGCCACAAGTATCTGCGCGGTGAGGGACGCTTCTTCGTCGGCGCCCCCAACCAGACGGAGCGCGTCGTCTCCGCCGGCGACTGACCGGCCGCCGAAAGGTCGCCGACAGGCCGACGACCGGCGAAACACGGCCGCGCCGCCATTGACGGCGGCCGTTTACGGCCGATTTAAAGGATCGGTTGCGCGCGTCGGGCGTGCAGGGGCCGCTTGTGCTGTTCCGTCCCCATCCGGCGCGATCCCGAAAGGAGGAGACCGTGATCCGATCCGTTCTGCTCACCCTGCTGGCGCTGCCGTGTCTCGCGTCGTGGCCGGCAGCAGCTTCGGGCGCGCCCGTAAGGGCGAACTACGAGGTGTATTTCGGTGGCCTCCACGTGCTGAGCGCGGAGTCCGAATTCACCCCGGATCTCGAGAGCTACGACCTGATCACCCGGGCCCAGACCCGGGGCATCCTCAACGTGTTCTTCGACTGGCACGGCGTCAGCCGCTCGGCCGGACGCTTCGAGGGGGACCGGGCCTTGCCGGGCCTGCACACCAACCATGGCTGGCGCGGCGACAGGCAGCGGTCCGTCGTGCTGGAATACGGTCCGGAAGGTCAGGTCAGAAGCGCTGAGGTGGAGCCGGCTCCCGATCCGGACGAGGTGACGGAGCTGCCGGAGGACGCCGGGCTCGGGACGGTCGATCCGCTGACCGTCATCGCCCAGCTCTCCCGCGCCGTGACGCAGACCGGCCGGTGCGAGGGTGAGTTCGCGGTGTATGACGGCCGTCGGCGCTACGACCTTCGGATCACCGACCAGGGCACGGAATCGCTGCCGGAGACCGACTATTCCATCTTCAGCGGCGAGGCGATGCGTTGCGGCGTCGAGTACGCCATGCTCGGCGGCCAGCGCAAGGACCCGAGCAAATACGCGCGAACGGCGCGGGAGCGGATCGTCTACGTTGCCCGGCCGCTGGAAGGCGGCCCGGCCCTTCCCGTGGCCCTGAAGGTCGAGACTGACTTCGGAACCCTGATGGCACATATCACCGGCGTCGATGCCGGCGGGGCCATCACCCTAGGCGACGCGCAGGGCGGCGGCTCACGCTGACGCCCCGGCCGTCATCGTCAGCTCGCAGGCCACGCGCCCGTCAGCGTTGAGCGCGCAGAGACGGGTGTCGCCACCATCAGCAGCGTCCTCTGCCACCAGGGTCAACGCATCGTCCCAGAATACTGGCCGCCGGAACTGCGCGACCAGTACCGCATCCGGCGCCCGTCGCAGGCTGTCGGCGAGAAAGGCGGTCATCCAGGTCATGGTCATCAGCCCCTGTGCCAGCGGCGCGCGGTAGCCATACCGGGCCGCGAATGCCGGATCGAAATGGATCTCGTTGCCCACCGGCCGGGAATACGCGACCACGTCCTCCGGCCGCATGGTCTTCTCGGCCAGAACCCGGCGCGGGGGCACCTCCCGTGCCGGTGTCGCGCCGGTGCGGTCGGACGACTTGCCCAGCTTCTCCGGATCCGGCAGCAGCCGGACATGTTCGGAGATCGCCGCGACAGTTCCATCGGATCGCCGAACCTGAAACCGCTGCACGATCCGCCGTCCCCGGGGAACGGCCTCATTGGACACGGTCTCGCCGGAGAACAGCGCCGGCTCGCCGAGCGGCAGGGTGCCGCAGAGGGTCAGGCGCTGCTCCATGTGGATGTAGCCATCGATCCCCTGTCCCGCCGCCGACATGGCGCGGAACCCGTCATTGCCCCACAGGGTCGGCTCTGTCAGGCCATCCCACACGGCGGGATCGACCGCACAGGCGCGCAGCGCCTCCTCCTGCATGGCCGGATCCCGGCGCACGGTGGCCTCCGGAAACCGGAAGCCTGGAACCAGGGTTGCGCCGGTCACGGGTCAGTCCTCGATCTCGGCCGCATCAACCATGCCGCCATAGACCGTGTAGCCGCCGTCGACAGGCAGGTTCACCCCGGTCACCGTGCGGGCGAGCGGCGAGGCGAGGAAGATCATCGCGTCGGCGATGGCGCTCGGCGGCAGCATCTCGCCGAGGGGTGTGCGCCGCCTGATCTTCTTCTCGTCGATCTTTCCCTGGTCGATCAGGTTCTGGACCAGCGGCGTGCGGATGTATCCCGGCGCGATGGCGTTGACCCGCACACCGTGCCGCGCCCACTCGCAGGCCAGGTTCCGGGTCAGGCCGACGACGCCGTGCTTGGCGGCGGTATAGGCGTTGCGCCTCGGCAGGGCGAGAATGCCGGCGATGGAGGAGATGTTGATGACGACGCCGTGCCCGGCGGCGATCATCTCCCGCGCCGCCCGCTTCGACATGACGAAGGTCCCGGTCAGGTGAACGTCGATCAGCCGCTGCCAGTGCTCAGCCGTCTGGTCGACCGTGTCGAGGAACGTATCGGACATGCCCGCGCAGTTGACGAGCACGTCCAGGCGGCCGAACGCCTCCATGGTGGCGGAGACAAGCCGGTCCGCCGTCGTCTCTGTCGAGACGTCGCCGCCCAGGCCGATATGATCGGCGCCGAGGGTCGCCGCCTGGGCCTGTGCGACGTCCTCCTTCAGGTCGGCGATGGCGATCCGCGCCCCGCGCGCCGCGAAGGCCTGTGCGGCGGCATAGCCGATACCGCTCGCCCCCCCGGTGATGAGCACACCCTGCCCGCTGAAATCCGTGTCGGACATCCGTTTCCTCCTGGAAGTGCCCGCGCTTTCCCGGTCGGGCGCGCGGTTGTCCGTTCAGTCTAGGACGCGGCGATCGCCGACGTCATCCCGTCCAGGCGGCTGAGCGCGGCGGGTCTACAGATCCCGTTCCCAGGTCTCGGCGACCATGGAGACGCCGAACGCGTTCAGCGGCTCGCTGGCGACGTGGTCGAAACCGGCCTTCCGGTAGATCTCCCGCGCGGCGATCAGGATGTCGTTGGTCCAGAGGGTCATCCGGCGGTATCCGGCGGATCGGGCGAACCGGATCGCCTCTTCGGTCAGACGCTTGCCGATGCCGAGCCCCCGGGCTCGCTCGTCCACGAACAGCATCCGCAGCTTGGCGGTGGTCTCGTCCGCGTCGACCACGAACACGGAGCCGACGACCCCGCCGTCGCGTTCGGCGATCCAGCAGCAGTGCCGGGCGGGATCGAAGCCGTCGATGAAGTCGGCGGCGATCCGGGCGACCAGCGCCTCGAAGCTCAGGTCGAAACCGTATTCGTCGGCGTAGAGTCGTCCGTGCGCGGCGATGACCGCGCCCATGTCCCCCGGCCGGTGCGGGCGCAGCAGATAGGGGGCGGCCGATGGTTCGCTCGGGTCGAGGATCCCGCGGATCGTCGCCATCGCCGTCAGCAGCCGGGACCTGTCCCCGGGCGCCAGCCCGGCCAGAAACTCGGCCGCCACCGCGTTGGCCCGGTCGTACATGGGCGCGAAGCTGGCGCGCCCGTGCTCCGTGAGCGAGAGCCGGCGGACCCGCCCATCGGCCGCGTCGGGCGCCGCCTCGATCCACCCCCTGTCCCGGAACCCCTTCAGCAGGCGGCTGACGTAGCCGGGGTCGACCTGCATGGCGGCGCTTAGCTCACCGGCCGTCGGCCCATCCCGGTGGGCGATTTCGTAGAGCAGCCGCATCTCGGTTAGCGACACCGCGCTGCCCTGATGGTCCGGCTCGAGGGCGCCGATATAGGACGTGTAGAACCGGCTGAACTGACGGAACGCGGCGGCGTCGGACGCCAACTCGGAAGCGGGATCTGACATAAACGTGACGATAGCACTAACTTACATGCTTTTAGCAAATAAATTCGTCATACCGCGTCATCTTGGCGAGGTCCGGGCTGGACCCGGAGCTCGGCCGGGACCCAGTCTGGGCGCCGGGTGCAAGGTCCCGGGCAGCTCCCGGATCAAGTCCGGGCCCTCCCGGGATGACGATGGGAGTTGTTGAAAGGCGGACCACGTCCCCCGTTTCGGCTCACCCCTCGGCGCGCTATGCTCGCGTCGTCCAAGATGGGCCAACGAGAAACGGCCACAGTTTTCGCCAGGGAGTAATCGCCATGTCCGCAGCCTCGGACGCCAACCGGCTGATCGTCCGCCTCCGCAAGGCCGACAACGTCGTCACCGCCCGCATCGATCTCACGCCGGGCGTCGAGCTGTCCGGCGAAGGCGTCACCACGACCGCCGCTGTCCCCGCCGGCCACAAGATCGCGACGAAACCGATCGCCGCCGGCGAGCCGATCCGGAAGTACGACCAGATCATCGGCTTCGCCACGGAGGCGATCGGCCCGGGCGACCATGTGCATGTGCACAACGTCGAGATGCAGGACTTCGAGCGCGACTACGCCTTCGGCGCCGACGTCAAGCCGACCGCCTATTTCAACGACAGTGAACTCGCCACGTTCCAGGGCTTCCGGCGCGACACCGGCCGCATCGGCACGCGCAACTATATCGGCGTGCTGACCAGCGTGAACTGTTCCGCCACGGCGGCGAAGTACATCGCGGATGCCATAACCCCGCAGGTGCTGGAACAGTACCCGAATGTCGATGGTGTCGTGGCGCTGACCCATTCCACCGGCTGCGGCATGGCGGGCGACGGCGAGGGCTACGCCAACCTGCAGCGTGTGCTCTGGGGCATGGCGCGCCATCCGAACTTCGCCGGAATCCTGATGGTCGGCCTCGGCTGCGAGGTGAATCAGATCGACTTCCTGCTGGAGGCCTACGGCATCGAGCGCGGCGAGGCTTTCCAGACGATGAACATTCAGGACGCCGGCGGCCTGCGGAAGACCGTGGACTGGGGCTCCGGCATCATCAGCGACATGCTGCCGAAGGCGAACGAGGCGACCCGCGCGCCCTGCCCGGCGAGCGAGCTGACCCTCGCCCTGCAATGCGGCGGCTCCGACGCCTATTCCGGGATGACCGCGAACCCGGCCCTCGGCGAGGCGGCAAACCTGCTGGTGCGCCACGGCGGCACCGCGGTCCTGGCCGAGACGCCGGAGATCTACGGCGCCGAGCACCTGCTCACCCGCCGCGCGGTAAGCCGTGAGGTCGGCGAGAAGCTGATCGAGCGGATCAAGTGGTGGGAGGACTACACGGCACGCAACGGCGGCGAGATGAACAATAACCCCTCGCCCGGCAACAAGCGTGGCGGCCTGACAACCATCCTGGAGAAGTCGCTCGGCGCGGCGGCGAAGGGCGGCACGACCAACCTGACCGGCGTCTACAAGTACGGCGAGGTGATCGACACCAAAGGCTTCGTCTTCATGGACAGCCCTGGCTACGACCCGGCCTCGATCACCGGCGAGGTCGCCAGCGGATCGAACATCGTCTGCTTCACCACCGGCCGGGGCTCTGTCTACGGCTGCAAGCCGGCGCCGTCCCTGAAGCTCGCCACCAACTCGCCCATGTACAACCGCATGTCCGATGACATGGACATCAACTGCGGCGCGGTCCTGGACGAGGGCATCTCCATCGAGGAGATGGGCCAGCGGATCTTCGACCGGCTGCTCGAGGTTGCCTCGGGATCCAAGACCAAGTCCGAGGCCCAGGGCATGGGCGACAACGAGTTCATCCCCTGGCAGATCGGCGCGGTGATGTGAGCGGCTCCTTCGCCGACAGCTATCTCGGCCAGCTTCGCAAGATCATCGGCCCGCGCCCGGTCCTCATGCCGGGCGCGCGGATCATCGTGGAGAACGCCGCCGGCGAGATCCTGCTGATCAAGCGCGGCGACTTCAAACTGTGGGGCTGGCCGGCCGGGTCGGCCGAGATGGGGCAGTCGATCCAAGACACCGCCCGGGCGGAGGTCGAGGAGGAGACGGGCCTCGTCGCCCATAACCTGGTGCCGGTCGGTTTCGCCAGCGACCCGGTCCACGATCGCATCGAGTATCCCCACGGCGACGTGCTGCACGCCTTCGCCATGATCTTTCACGTAACGGAATGGTCGGGGGCACTCCGCGCCGACGGCCACGAGAGTCTGGACGTGCGCTTTTTCGCGCCGGACGCCCTGCCGAAGGACCGCACCAAACCGGTCAGCCGAACCCTCGCGGCCCTGCAGCGCTACAAGGCGAGCGGCGGCGTGTTTCAGCTGATCTGACTGTACAAGAGGCGCCGTTCTGAGCGTTGATCCGGCGGAAGATCTGATCCGCCCACGTCACGGCCACCGTCGAGGAGGGCGCCCGTGCGCTGGAGGTGCCGGGGTCAGGATCCTGGATCGTCCCCCGGATCTCCATCCGGGAGACGCCCAGGAAGTCGCTGTTTTATGGGTCTGGATTGTTGAAGTCGGTACTGCGCGAAGAGCCCAACCCTTAAGTCTGAAACAAACAAAAAATCGACTTCCTGGACGTACCCCGGATGGAGATCCGGGGATCGATCCAGGACCCTGGCACGATCTCTACCGTCTCGTAGCCCCGCCGACGCGTCGACGCCTGGACCTCATCCCCTCCAAAACCCTGAAAGCGGTACGGACCGCCCGCAAGATTCCGGGACCCTGTCGCAAAACCGATCCCGCCCTTCCATGGCGACGGCATGCACCCCTGCGTCTACATCCTCGCCAGCCGGCGCAACGGCACCCTATATATCGGCCTGACGAGCGATATCGTCCGCCGGGTGCAGCAGCACCGCGAAAAGCGGCTCCCCGGCTTCACCACGAAATACAACGTCACCCGGCTGGTCTATTTCGAACCCTGCGGCACCCTGGAGGCGGCGCGGATCCGCGAGAAGAGGCTCAAGGGCTGGCGCCGCGCCTGGAAGATCGCGCTGATCGAAGAGCACAATCCCGAGTGGCAGGATCTCTGGCATGGACTGGTGAACGCAGACGGCTCGGAAGGCGCGCTCTGGGCAGGTGCCCCATTGGGAGATCCGCCACGCCAGGGTCCTGGATAGCGCTCCGGATCAGGTCCGGACCGCTTCCAGGAAGTCGACTATTCTTTATGAATTCAACAATATCGACATACCGGAGGATGCCCGAAAGGAGATCCGGGGATCGATCCAGGACGGGGCACTGCGTCGGGTCGGCGCGACGCCCCAGCCGCGCCCGGCGCCCTACGCCGGCTCCAGCCCCTGCACCACCCGCCCGGTATCGCTGACCCAGCCGAACAGGTTGTTTTCGCCGTAGATGACGGAGATCGCCGCCTCGTGCAGTGCCGGCGTGGTCGCGGCGCAGGCATCCTCAACCGTGAGGCAGCGGAAGCCCCGGTCGACCGCCTCGCGCAGGGTCGAGGCCACGCAGCACTGGGTGGTGACGCCGAACAGGATCAGCGAATCGATCCCCCGCGCGTTCAGGCGGTCCTCCAGGTCGGTGCGGTAGAAGCTGCCGAAGCCCGGTTTGTCGAGCACCGTCTCGCCCTCGGCAGGCCTGCATTCGGCGATATGGTCCTGCCCCGGCTCGCCTCGGATCAGGAAGCGGCCGAGCGGTCCGTCCCGTCCCGCCACGTTGCGGTCCCGCTTGAGCCGGTGCATGTCGGAGAGATCGGGTGCGTAGCCCTCGCGGGTGTGCACCAGCATCAGGCCGGCCGCCCGAGCCGCCGAAATCAGCGAGACGGCGTTGGGGATGATGGCGCGCATCGGCGCGATATCGTCACCGAGGGCGGCCACCATGCCGCCCGGCTCGAGGAAGTCGCGCTGCAGATCGATCACGATCATCGCCGTCTTGGCGGGATCCGCCTCGAAGCTCAGGCCGGCATTGCAGGAGATCGTCGCCATGGCGCCGGGCTACCGGAAAGCTTGGCGAGCGACCATACGCGGCCTCACTCGGCCGCCTGCTGGGCGATGGTGGCCTGGGCCGCTGCCAGACGCGCGATCGGCACCCGGAACGGCGAGCAGCTCACATAGTCGAGCCCGACCTCCTCGCAGAAGGAGATGGAGGACGGGTCGCCCCCGTGTTCGCCGCAAATGCCGAGCTTGATCCCCGACCGGACCGCCCGGCCCCGCTCGGCCGCGATCTTCACCAGTTCGCCCACGCCCTGCTGGTCGAGGCTCACGAACGGATCGACCTCGATGATGCCCTGCTCCTCGTAGAAGTGGATGAAGGCGCCGGCATCGTCGCGGGACAGACCGTAGGTGGTCTGGGTCAGGTCGTTGGTGCCAAAGCTGAAGAACTCGGCCTCCTGGGCGATCTTGTCCGCCTGCAGGGCCGCGCGCGGCAGCTCGATCATCGTGCCCACCAGGTAGTCGACCTTCAGGCCGGTCTCCTCGGCGACCTCGCCGGCGACCCGGTCGATGATGGCCTTGATGATCCGGACCTCGGAATCCGTCGCGGCCAGCGGGATCATCACCTCGGGCAGCGGCGCGTCGCCGTTCTTGGCGATCTCGGTCGCCGCCTCGAAGATCGCGCGGGCCTGCATCTCGGAGATCTCGGGATAGCTGATCGCCAGCCGGCAACCGCGGTGCCCCAGCATCGGGTTGCTCTCGGTCAGCTCCAGCGCGCGGCGCTTGACCGTCTCGACGGAGACGCCGGCCGCCTGGGCGACCTCGGCCATCTCCTCCTCGGTATGCGGCAGGAACTCGTGCAGCGGCGGGTCGAGCAGGCGGATGGTGACCGGCAGGCCCTCCATGATCCGGAACAGCTCGATGAAGTCGGCGCGCTGCATCGGCAGCAGCTTGGCGAGCGCCCCCCGGCGCCCCTCCTCCGTGGTCGAGACGATCATCTCGCGCATTGCGACGATCCGGTCGGCCTCGAAGAACATGTGCTCGGTCCGGCACAGGCCGATGCCCTCGGCACCGAAGTCGCGCGCGACCTGGGCGTCGGCCGGGGTCTCGGCGTTGGTGCGGATGCGCATCCGGCGGACCGCATCGGCCCATTCCATGACCTTGGCGAAGTTGCCCGACAGTTCCGGCTGAATGGTCGCCACCTCGCCGAGCATCACCTCGCCGGTGCCGCCGTCGATGGTGATCCGGTCACCGGCCTTCACCTCGGTGCCGCCGACGAAGAACGTCTTGTTGGCGTAGTCGACGCGGATCTGACCCGCACCCGAGACGCAGGGCCGGCCCATGCCGCGGGCGACGACGGCCGCGTGGCTGGTCATGCCGCCGCGGGTCGTCAGGATGCCCTCGGCCGCGTGCATGCCGTGGATGTCCTCCGGGCTGGTCTCGACGCGGACCAGGATCACCCGCTCGCCGTCGCGGGCCGCGGCCTCGGCCCCGTCGGCCGAGAACACCACCTTGCCCGACGCCGCGCCCGGGGAGGCCGGCAGCCCCTTGGCGATGACGTTGCGTTCCGCCTCGGGATCGAGGGTCGGGTGCAGAAGCTGGTCGAGGCCCTGGGGCTCGATCCGGGTGACCGCCTCGCGCTCGGAGATCAGGCCCTCCTGGCACATGTCCACGGCGATCTGCAGGGCGGCGTGCACGGTGCGCTTACCGCTGCGGGTCTGCAGCATGTACAGCTTCTTCTGCTGCACCGTGAACTCGATGTCCTGCATGTCGCGGTAGTGGGTCTCGAGCTTGAGGCGCACATCGTCGAGCTGCTTGAACACCTCCGGCATGACCTCTTCCATGGCCGGCAGATCGGAGCCCTGCTTGCGCTTGGCGGCCACGGTCAAGCTCTGGGGGGTGCGGATGCCGGCGACCACGTCCTCGCCCTGGGCGTTCACCAGGAACTCGCCGTAGAACATGTTCTCGCCGGTGGACGGGTCGCGGGTGAAGGCGACGCCGGTGGCGCAGTCGTCGCCCATGTTACCGAAGACCATGGCCTGGACGTTGACGGCGGTGCCCCAGCTCTCCGGGATCCCGTGGAGCTTGCGGTAGACGTTGGCGCGGTTGTTCCGCCAGGAGCCGAAGACCGCCGAGATCGCGCCCCAGAGCTGGTCGCGGGGATCCTCGGGGAACGGCGCGTCGAGTTCCTCCTTCACCTTCGCCTTGAACTGGTCCACAAGCGCCTTCATGTCGTCGGCGCTCAGCTCGGTGTCGAGGGAGACGCCCTTCTCCTCCTTGGCCAGTTCGAGCAGTTCCTCGAAATGCCCGTGATCCACGCCCATGACGACATCGGCATACATCTGGATGAAGCGGCGGTAGCTGTCATAGGCGAAGCGCGGATCGTTGCTTCGCTTGATCAGCCCCTGGACGGTGGTGTCATTGAGGCCGAGGTTGAGAACGGTATCCATCATGCCCGGCATGGAGACGCGGGCGCCGGACCGCACGGAGACCAGCAGCGGGTTCTCGGCGTCGCCGAACTTCATGCCGACCTCGTCCTCGATCTTGCCGATCGCGGCCTCGACCGCGGCGGTCAGATCGTCGGGATAGGTCTCGCCGTGATCGTAGTAGTAGGTGCAGACCTCGGTGGAGATGGTGAAGCCCGGCGGCACCGGCAGACCGATGGAGCTCATCTCCGCCAGGTTGGCACCCTTGCCGCCCAGGAGGTTGCGCATGTCCGCGCGCCCCTCGGCAGAGCCGCCGCCGAAACCGTAAACCCACTGTGTCATGCTTCTGTTCCCTCGATCCGTCAGCCCTCGACCCGCGAGAAATCGGCGATGGTTTCCATCACCATTCTGACGGCGACGAGCAGGCGCAGGCGATTGGTTCTCAGTGCCGCATCGTCGGCATTGACGGTGACTGCGTCAAAGAATGCGTCGATCGGCCCCCGCAAGTGAGATAGGGAGGACATCGCGCTCGTAAAGTCTTCGGCCGCCAACTGCCCCTCGACCGCGGCGTATGTGCGGCGCACGGACTCGTACAGTGCGGCTTCTTCGGACTGTCCCAGAATCGCCGGATCGATGCGATCCGCGAAGGCGGCGTCGGTTGCCGTGAACGGCCCGTCCTTCTTCTCCTCGGCGCGCAGGATATTCGAGGCGCGGCGATAGCCGGCCAGCAGGTTGGCGCCGTCGTCGGTGGCCAGGAAGTCGGCCAAGGCATGGACCCGGGCCAGCAGGCGAACGAGGTCGTCCTCCCCGCCCAGTTCGAACACCGCGGCGATCAGGTCGTGGCGCACCCCCTGCTCGCGCAGGTGGACCTTCAGGCGGTCGGCGAAGAAGGTGAGGAGCGCTTCATCGACCTCGTCGCCGGCCCCTTCGGCCCCCTTGATCCGCGCTCTTGCGGTGGCGAACAGGGTCAGCAGATTGATCCGCAACCCGTTCTCGATGATCAGCCGGATCACGCCGAGCGCGGCGCGGCGCAGGGCGAACGGGTCCTTGGAGCCGGTCGGCGTCTCGCCAATGGCGAAGAAGCCGACCAGGGTGTCGATCTTGTCCGCCAGGGCCACGGCGATTGCGACCGGTGCCGTCGGGCAGGTATCGGTCGGGCCGAGCGGCGAGTAGTGCTCGGCGATGGCGTCGGCGACCTGGGCGTCCTCGCCGCCGTCGAGCGCGTAGTAGCGGCCCATAAGCCCCTGCAGCTCCGGGAACTCGCCCACCATGCCGGTGGTCAGATCCGCCTTGGCGAGCGACGCCGCCCGGCGCGCTAGATCCGGGTCGGCCCCGACCGTCGGCGCGATCTCGGCGGCGAGCCGCGTGACCCGCTCGACCTTGTCGGCCATGGTACCGAGCTTGTCGTAGAACTTGACGTCCCGCAGCGCCCCGCGCCGGTCCGCCAGATCAACCGCCCGGTCCTGATCCCAGAAGAACTTCGCATCGCTCAGGCGCGCGCGCAGAACCTTCTCGTTGCCGGCGACGATGTTGGCGTCGCGGGTCTCCTCGCTGGCCATGTTGGAGACCAGGATGAAGCGGTCTGCAAGGGCGCCGTCCTTGGTCTCCACCGCGAAATACTTCTGGTGGCTGCGCATCGAGGTGACCAGCACCTCGGGCGGCACGGACATGAACTCGGCATCAATTCGTCCCATGAGGGGGACCGGCCATTCGACCAGACCGCAGACCTCGTCCAGCAGGGCCGGATCCTCGCGCAGGACAAGCCCCTCAGCTTCAGCAAGAGCCGTCGCCCCGTCGCGGATCGCCTCCTTGCGGTCCTCCCGGTCCAGCATCACGAAACCGCCGCCGATCTCCGTGCGGTATTCGTGGAACGACGAGACCGCCACGGCGTCCGGCGCCAGGAAGCGGTGGCCCCGCGTCTCGCCGGTGAAGGTGAGCTGCTCCTCGCCGAGATCGAGGCCGCCGTCGAGGACCGCGCCGTCGAACACCGCGAGGATGTGGTGCAGCGGGCGCACCCAGCGGAAGCTGTTGCGGGCCCAGCGCATGGATTTCGGCCAGGGCAGTTCGCGGATAGCGGCCAGGATGATGCCCGGCAGGACGTCGGCCGTCGCCTCGCCCTTCTTCTCGATCACGACGAACCAGAACTCGCCCTTGCCGGTGTCGCGCTTCTCGCACTGGTCCAGCGTCAGTCCCGTCGAGCCGAGGAAGCCCTGGATCGCCTTCTCGGGGGCGTCGACACGCGGGCCGCGGCGCTCCTCGCTGACGTCAGGCTGCTTGTCGGGCAGACCGTCGACCACCAGGGTCAGCCGGCGCGGGGTGACGAAGGCCTCGGCGCTGTCGAAAGTGAGACCGGCAGCCTTCAGCTTCTCGGTGACGAGCTTCTTCAGGTCCTCGGCCGCGCGCGCCTGCATGCGCGCCGGAATCTCCTCGGAGAACAGCTCGAGCAGCAGTTCAGGCATTGTCGGCTCCAGAGCGGCGCGCGTCCGCCTTCTTCTTTTCCCAGTCGGCCTTCCAGGCGCTGCTGACCTCGACCCACTTCTCGCAGCAGCCCTTCGCCAGCGTGCGGACCCTGCCGATATAGGCCTGACGTTCGGTCACGCTGATCACGCCACGGGCGTCGAGCAGGTTGAAGGCGTGTCCGGCCTTGAGGCACTGGTCATAGGCCGGGAGCGGCAGGTTCGCCTCCAGCAGCTTCGCGCACTCGGCCTCGCAGTCCTTGAAGCGGCGGAACAGCTGGTCGGTGTCGGCGTGCTCGAAGTTGTAGGTCGAGAACTCAAGCTCCGCCTGCTTGTACACGTCGCCGTAGACCTTGCCGCCCTGCTCCTCCGGGACGCCGTCCCAGTCGAGCATGTACACGTCGTCCACGCCCTGGATGTACATGGCGAGGCGTTCGAGGCCGTAGGTGAGCTCCAGGCTCACCGGCGCGCAGTCGATGCCGCCCACCTGCTGGAAGTAGGTGTACTGCGAGACCTCCATCCCGTCGCACCAGACCTCCCAGCCGAGCCCCCAGGCCCCGAGGGTCGGGTTCTCCCAGTCGTCCTCGACGAAGCGGATGTCGTGGGCCATGGGGTCGAGGCCGATGGCGCGCAGGGAGCCGAGATAGAGCTCCTGACTGTCCACCGGCGACGGCTTCACGATGACCTGGAACTGGTAGTAGTGCTGCAGCCGGTTCGGGTTCTCGCCATAGCGCCCGTCCGTCGGCCGCCGCGACGGCTGCACGTAGGCGGTCCGCCACACGTCGTCCGGGCCAAGCGAGCGCAGCGTCGTCGCCGGGTGGGACGTGCCGGCGCCCACCTCCATGTCATAGGGCTGAAGCACCACGCATCCCTTGCTCGCCCAATAGGACTGCAGCGTCAGAATCAGGGACTGGAAATCGGTGCGGGGCTGGTGCGGTGTGCCGGGCCTGTCGCCGTCGGGCATGTCTCGTCTCTCGCGGGATTTCGCGGGTGCGAGAACCTAGACGGGCACCGGGGCCAAATCAAGGAGGGATGGCGGTCCGGCCGAGGGGAAAGGCGCCCTGAACCACGTCGAAACCGGAACCACCCACTCGCCGGTCTCGTTACACGGTCCGAAAGGTGGTTACGGATATGGAAAAGGTTCTGGTCATTCTCAGTCTGTTCGGCTGCTCGGACGCGGGCGCGCAATGCGAGCCGATCCCCGTCGCCGACGCGTTCTACGACTCCCGCGCCGTCTGCGAGCGTCAGGTGGAGGCCCGACTCGGCAGCGGCGACCTCGACGGGCCGTACCCCACGGTGATCGCCAACTGCGGCACCGCGCAGGAAACCGCGCAAGTGATCGCCGACCTCGTTCCGACGGTGGATTTCGCGACGGTCGCGGGCCGTCCCGCCCAGCCAACGGACGCGCCCAACTCCTGATCGCCGGACGCTCCGGCAGGGCGGCGTCGGAGGTTGTGGGTTGGCGGGGTGGCCGTGGGAGGGCTATGAGTCCGGCCACGCCGTCCGACCAGGGAGACCCGCCGATGTCCGATCGTTTCGACCTCACCGGCAAGACCGCGCTCGTCACCGGAGCGAGCCAGGGGCTCGGGGCCGGGTTCGCACGGACCCTGGCCGGTGCCGGCGCGAAGGTGGCCCTGGCCGCGCGCCAGACCGGCAAGCTCGAAGCGCTGAAAGGCGAGATCGAGGCGGCCGGCGGGAGCGCGGCGGCGGTGGAAATGGACGTGACCGATCCGGACTCCGTCCGCGCGGCCTTCGACGCCACCGAGGCGGCGTTGGGGCCGGTGGACGTCCTCGTGAACAATGCCGGGATCGCCGTTACCAAGCCGTTCCTCGAAATGACCGTCGAGGACTGGGACTCGGTGCTCGACACCAACCTGAAGGGCTGCTTCCTCGCGGGTCAGGAGGCGGCCAAGCGGATGGCGGACCGAGACGGCGGCTCGATCATCAACATCGCCAGCGTGCTCGGCCAGAGCGTGATCGGCCACCTGTCGGGCTACTGCACCTCGAAAGCTGCGCTGATCCAACTCACCAAGTCCATGGGCCTCGAGCTCGCGCGCGTCGGCGTTCGGGTCAATGCGCTGGCCCCCGGTTACATCGAGACGCCGATCAACTCCGATTTCTTCCACACCCCGGCCGGCGAGAAGCTGGTCAAGGGCATCCCCCAGCGCAAGCTCGGGCAGTCGGAGGATCTGGACGGCGCCCTGCTGCTGCTCGCCTCCGACGCGTCGGCGTATATGACTGGGACGGTGGTCACGGTCGACGGCGGCTTCCTGGTCGCCTGACGCCATGGCGCCGCCGCTCATCGATCCGCGCGACCTGGAGTTCGCGCTCTGGCGCGTCCTCGACGCCGAACAGCTCACCCGCTACGACCGGTTCGCCGATCATGGACGGGAGACCTTCGAGGCGGTGATCGAAACCGCCCGGCGGATCGCCGAGGAGAAGTTCCGTCCGCACGCCGCCAAGGCCGATGCCAACGAGCCCGTTCTGGAAAACGGAAAGGTCGTACTGATTCCGGAGATCGGCGAGGCGGTCCGAGCCTTCGCCGAGGCCGGTTTCATGGCCGCCCACCACGACGCCGACCGCGGCGGCATGCAGCTTCCCTGGACCATCCAGCAGGCGGCCTTCGCCCATTTCAAGGCGGCGAACGTCCCCACCGCCGCCTATCCGTTCCTGACCATCGCCGCCGCCAACCTGATCCACGCCCACGGCTCCGAAGAGCAGCAGCGGACCTGGATGCAGCCGATGCTGGCGGGCCGCTTCCTCGGCACCATGGCCCTGTCGGAACCCCATGCGGGCTCGTCCCTGTCGGACGTGCGGACGACGGCGCGGCCGCGCGAGGACGGGACCTACGCCATCAAGGGCTCAAAGATGTGGACCTCGGGGGGCGAGCACGAGATCTCCGAGAACATCGTCCACATGACCCTCGCCCGCATCGAGGGCGCACCGCCGGGCGTCAAGGGGCTCAGCCTGTTCATCGTGCCGCGCTACCGCCTCGATGATGGCGGACGGCCGAGCGCGGCGAACGGCGTGCGGCTGATCGGCCTGAACCACAAGATGGGCTACCGCGGTACGGTCAACACCGCGCTCAGCTTCGGCGACGAGGACGACTGCATCGGCTGGATCGTCGGCGAGCCCAACAAGGGCCTGCTGCAGATGTTCCACATGATGAACGAGGCCCGCGTCGGCGTGGCCTTCGGCGCCATCATGCTGGCCTATCAGGGATATCTGGAGAGCCTCGCCTATGCCCGCGAGCGGCCGCAAGGGCGCCATCCCGGCGACAAGGACCCGACCACGCCGCAGCTCCCGCTGATCGAGCACGCCGACGTCAAGCGCATGCTGCTGCAGCAGAAGGCGGTCGCCGAGGGCGGACTGATGCTGGCCCTCGACCTCGCCCTGCGGATCGACCGGGCCAACCACGATCCAGCCCAGGACCTGCGGCGGCGCGAGGGCCTGCTGCTCGACTTCCTCACCCCCATCATCAAGGCCTGGTTCTCGGACCAGGCTCTGGTGGCCAACCACAACGCCATCCAGATCTTCGGCGGCTACGGCTACACCCGCGACTTCCCGGTCGAGCGGTTCTACCGGGACAACCGGCTGAACCCGATCCACGAGGGCACCAACGCGATCCAGGCGATCGACCTGCTCGGCCGCAAGACGACGATCCACGGCGGCGAGGCCTTCGCGGCGGTGATCCGCGAGATCGACGCGACGATCCACGAGGCGGGCGCGGTGGCGGAGGCCGCCGAGATTCGCGACGCCACGCGGATCGCCCGCGACCTGCTGGTGAGAACCACCCGGGTGCTCACCGACGCCGCACCGGAGGTCGGCCCGATCCGGCTGCTGGCCAACGCCGAGGCCTATATGGACCTGGCCGGCCTGACCGTCTTCGGCTGGATCTGGACCCGGCAGGCGATCGCCGCCGCGCGCGAGGGCGGCGACTTCGCCCTGGGCAAGCTGGCAACCGCCCGCTACGTCGCCCGCTGGGAGCTGCCGCGCGCCGAACAACGCGCCCGATTGCTGCAATCCCTCGACGCCACGCTTGTCGATGTGCAAGAGAGCTGGTTCTGAGACAACCCGCCGTTCCACGGCTCTACCGTTCTGGAGGACGACCCCATGACCATCCAACGTCTCGGCGTGTGCGGCGCCGGCATGATGGGCTCCGAAATCGCCCTGGTCTTCGCGCTCGCTGACGTGAAGGTCCGGATGATGGACGCCAGCCAGGAATTCGTCGACAAGGCGATGGCCAAGCTGGAGAAGACGCTCGATTCCGGCATCGGCCGCGGCTTCTTCGCCGACGAGGACAAGCCCCGGGCCCTGGCCAATATCGAGACCTTCACGGACGTCTCCACCTTCGGGGACTGCGACCTGGTGATCGAGGCGATCACCGAGGACCAGGAGGCCAAGGGCGCGCTCTACAAGGAACTCGACACCGTCTGCAAGCCTGACGCCATCATCGCCTCCAACACCTCCTCGATCTCGATCTCGGTGCTGGCCTCCTACTTCTCGGAAGCGCGCCAGGGCAATTTCCTCGGCCTGCACTTCTTCTCGCCGGTCAGCCGCATGAAGCTGGTCGAGGTGATCAGCGGCATGGACAGCGACCCCGAGGTGGTGAAGCGCGCCACCGCCGCCTGCGAGATCGCCGGCAAGACGCCGATCCAGGTGAAGGACGTGGTCGGCTTCGCCGTGAACCGCATCCTGTTCGCCATGTGGGACGAGGCGATCCGTCTGGTCGAGGAAGGGGCGGCGACGCCGCAGGACATCGACACCGGCTGCCGGCTCGGGCTCGGCCACCCGGTCGGCCCGTTCGAGCTGATGGACAACATCACCATCGACCTCACCCTGAAGGTCAGCCAGATCCTCGAGGACGCCTATGGCGACCGGATGCACACCCGTCCGACCGTCAAACAGCTCCACGCCGCCGGCCGCCTCGGCCGGCGATACGGCCGCGGCTGGTACCGCTACCAGGACGGCAAGCGGGTCGACTGACGTCCCCGACAGCCCGCGCTCCCCGGCCTCGGGCCGGGGAGTGCCGGTGCGCCCGTCGCGTGAATCCCGCCTCCCCCGTTGCCCTCAGGGTCCGTTTCCTCTAACAGAGGGCGCCACCCGACGGTGGACTCCTGACGACCCGAAGGTAACCGCATCCCGTGACCGACGATCCCGTCCTGGATCCCGCCCAGACCGCCCTCCTGCCGGCGGGCTTTCGTGACATCCTCGCGCCGAACGCCGCCAACGAGGCCCGGCTGATCGACGCCATGATGTCGACCGCCATCGGTCGCGGCTATCTGCGGGTCAAGCCGCCTCTCATCGAATTCGAGACCAGCCTGCTGCAGGGGCCGGGTGCGGCCACGGCCGAGCGGGTATTCCGCCTGATGGACCCGATCTCCCAACGCATGATGGGCGTGCGCGCCGACATGACGGCGCAGGCCGCCCGCATCGCCACGACCCGCCTGAAGAACGCGCCGCGTCCGGTCCGGCTCTGCTACGCCGGCGAGGTGCTGCGGACCACCGCCAACCAGCTCAATCCGGAGCGCGAGGTGGTTCAGGTCGGCGCCGAGCTGATCGGCAGCCCCACCGCCGAGGCCGATGCCGAGATCATCCTGGTCGCGCTCGAGACCCTGCGCGCCGTTGGCGTCGAGCGCATGTCGCTCGACCTGATGGTGCCGACGCTGGTGCCCGCGGTGCTCGGCCAGCTCGGCCTGCCGCGCGAGACCCTGGCGGCCCTGCGCCAGGCGATCGACCGAAAGGATGTGGCGGCAGTGGAAGAGATCGCCGGCGAGAATGCGGCCGTGCTGGTCGGCCTGCTGGACGCGGCCGGACCGCGCGACGCGGCCATGGACGCCCTCGCCGCCCTCGATCTGCCGGACGCCGCACGGGCGGCGCTGGACCGTCTGACCGAGGTCGTCGAACTGGTGACCGCCGTAGAGCCGGACCTCTCCGTGACCCTCGATCCGGCGGAGAACCGCGGGTTCGAGTACCATACCGGCATCGCCTTCAGCCTGTTCGCCCGCGGCGTCCGGGCGGAGATGGGCCGGGGCGGCAGATACCAGCCAAATCACGACCCAGAAGGCACGGCCACCGGCTTCACCCTGTATCTGGAGCGGGTGCTTCAGGCCCTGCCCGACCCGCGCCGCCCGGAGACCGTCTTCGTACCCCACGGCGCGCCGCGCGATCAGGCGGCGGCACTGCGGCGCGACGGACGTATCACGGTGGCGGGACTGACTCCGGGGGACGACGCCGACGCCGAGGCCCGGCGCATGGGCTGCACCCATATTCTGCGCGACGGCCACGTGTCGGCGCTGAACTGAGGCCGTCGAGGCCGACAGACTGAGGACAAGAGCATGAGCAATGTCGCGGTGATCGGCGCCCAGTGGGGCGACGAGGGCAAGGGCAAGATCGTCGACTGGCTGTCGGAGCGCGCCGACGTGGTGGTGCGCTTTCAGGGCGGCCACAATGCCGGCCATACGCTCGTCATCGGCAACCAGACCTTCAAGCTGAGCCTGCTGCCTTCCGGGGTCGTGCGCAAGGGCAAGCTCTCGGTGATCGGCAACGGCGTGGTCGTCGATCCTTGGGCGTTCGTCGCCGAGAAGCAGCGGATCGAGGAGCAGGGCATCAGTCTGTCACCGGACGACCTTCAGGTCTCCGAGGTCGCCGTTCTGATCCTGCCGGTGCACCGGATGCTGGACCAGGCCCGCGAGGCGGCCCGCGGCGACGGCAAGATCGGCACGACCGGGCGCGGTATCGGCCCGGCCTACGAGGACAAGGTCGGCCGCCGGGCGATCCGGGTCGGCGACCTGGCGGAACCGGAGACGGTGCGGGCCAAGGCGGCCTATCTGGCCGAGCACCATAACGCCTATCTGCGCGGCCTCGGCCAGCCCGAGATCGACGCCGACGCCCTGGTCGCCGAACTGGAGGCGATCGCGCCGGAGATCCTGCCCTACGCGTGCCGGGTGTCCGAGCGCCTCGACGCGGCGCGCCGTGCCGGCAAGCGCATCCTGTTCGAGGGCGCCCAGGCGGTGATGCTGGACGTCGACCACGGCACATACCCGTTCGTCACCTCGTCCAACACCGTCGCCGGCCAGGCGGCCACCGGGTCCGGCATCGGGCCGACCTCGATCGGCACCGTGCTCGGCATCGCCAAGGCCTACACGACCCGCGTCGGCGAGGGCCCCTTCCCGACCGAGCTGACCGACGAGACGGGCAAGCTGCTGGGCGAGCGGGGCCGCGAGTTCGGCGTCGTCACCGGGCGCGCCCGGCGGTGCGGCTGGTTCGACGCGGTCATGGTCCGTCAGGCGGTGCGCACCGGCGGCATCACCGGCATCGCGCTGACCAAGCTCGACGTGCTGGACGGCCTGAAGGAGCTGAAGGTCTGCACCGGCTACACCCTCGACGGCGAGGAGATCGACTACTTCCCCGCCGGCATGGGCGCCCAGCGCCGGGTCGAGCCGATCTACGAGACCATCGACGGCTGGTCGGAGAGCACCAGGGGTGCGCGATCCTGGGGTCAGCTCCCCGCGAACGCGATCAAGTATGTCCGCCGGGTCGAGGAGCTGATCGGCGCGCCGGTCACCCTACTGTCCACCTCGCCCGAGCGCGAGGACACGATCCTCATGGAAGACCCGTTCGCCGACTGATCGGCGCCGCGGGCTGCGGGCACCCGGAACCTTCGACCGCGCGAACCGGCGTGATAGACTTTCGCCGCGTGACCTGATTCGCGCGGCTGGAGGACTTTGACGTGGCGGACCCTGTTGTCCTGAGGGAACGGATCGAGATCAATCCCGATCAGCCGCTTCCCGAGTTCAATATCCAGAACGCGGCCGCCTATGCCGCCAAGGCCCGCCGGGAAAGCCAGGGGGAGATGATCGCGTATGCCTGCGACCCGCGCGTCCCCTACCGGCACGAAGATCTCGAGAACATGCGCGGCTTCGCCACCAACGGGCTGCTGCGCTTCGTCGAGTGGGGCATCGTCACCTGGCGTCCGCTGAACCGCCGGCTGGCGGTCGTCGTCTACGAGAAGCCCATGGGCGGTCGCGTCGCCATGAACCCGGCCTCGACCATCGACCCGCTGAGCGACGAGGCGATCACCCGCAACTTCCTCACGCCGGTGATGAACGTTCTGCGCGACCTGTCGGCCCGCGGCGTTCCCCACCGGGCCATCCGGCCCGACAATCTGTTCTACTCCGACACGAACAAGCGCCACATTCTCCTCGGCGACGCGCTGACGGCCCCGCCCGGCTTCAACAACCCGACCTTCTGCGAGACGCTGGAACAGAGCATGGCGGACCCGGAAGCCCGCGGCCGCGGTTCCGTCAGCGACGACCTCTATGCGGTCGGCGTCTGCCTCATCTTTCTGCTCCTCGGGCGCAACCCGGTTCACGAACTGACCGCCGCCGAACTGATCGAGCGGAAGATCACCACCAGCTCCTACGCCACCTTGACGGCCGGCGCGCGCATTCAGATGAACATGGTCGAGTTGCTGCGCGGCCTGCTGGCGGACGATCCTCGGGACCGGTGGAGCGTGCGCGAGGTCGAGCTGTGGATCGGCGGCCGCCGGCTCACGCCGAAACAGGCGAAGCTGCCGCCCAAGGCGGCGCGGCCGATCACCATCGCCGGCCGGGACTACGACAATGTCCGCTCCGCCGCCGAGGCGCTGGGCCGCAACTGGATGGTCGGCGGCGAGGTGGTGCGCGGGCAGGACTTCGACAACTGGCTCCGCCGCAGCCTGACCGACGAGCGGGTGGTCGATGCGATCACCAAGACGGTCGGCAGCCAGGCCCTGCTCGCGAAGACGCCGGATTCCGAGAACCCGCGGCTGGTGACGCGGGCCTGCATGGCGCTGGACCCGGGAGCGCCGCTCCGGCACAAGGGCTTCAACGCCCATGTGGACGGCGTCGGCCCGGCCCTGGCAATGGGTTTCGACCGCGAGGACATCCGCCAGAAGGTCGCCGACCTGGTTAACGGCAAGTTCATCGGCGCCTGGATGGCGCTGCAGACCCGCAACCGCTCCGACCTGAGCGAGATGTACGGCGTCTTCGACAAGCTGCCGGTGCCCCTGAACATGTCGGGCATGGGCTACGGCATCGAGCGGGTTCTCTACGAGCTGAACCGGCACCTTCATTGCCTGTCGCCGCTGATCGAACCGTTCTTCGTAACCACGATCGACCGTCTCATCCCGGCGATCGAGGGCGCGGCCAAGGGCCGGGACCGGCCGCGCATGCCGATAGACCGGCATATCGCCGCCTTTGCCGCCGCCCGCTCTTCCGACGTCGACGAGCGCTACCTGCGCGCCCTGTCCGCCAACGATCCGACGGGAACCGGCCAGTATCTCGCCGCCCTCTCCCTCCTCGGCCGGATCCAGGTGATGACCAAGAACGGCCCGGCCCCGGCCCTGGCGAAATGGTTTGCCGAGCTGATGACGCCGGCGGTCGACAGCTTCCACAATCTGAAGCAGCGCAAGGCGGTGGAGGCGAATGTCGCGCGTGCCGCCGAGACCGGCATGCTCATGGAGCTCCAGGCGATCTACGCCGACCAGAAGGCGATCCAGCGCGACGAGCAGGGCTACGCCCAGGCGCAGCAGGAACACCGGTACTGCGGCGCGCAGATCGAGCAGCTCTCTCTGGAGCTGAACAACAAGGAGCACATGGCAACGGAACTCGGCGAGCAGGTCGCGGCCGTGGCCTCGGGCGTGGTCGGCAGTCTGGGGTCGACCGCCATCATCGTGCTCTACATGCTCTGACCCGCCCCGCCCAGCACAGCCCCTAGGATCGACCGCCGCCGATGAGCGCCAACACCGCCAGTTCCGCCGCCACGAAGGCCATCATGTTCGCGCTCGTCGCGGGCGGCGCGGTGATTTTTCTGCCCTCCATGATGCTGCTCGTGATCGGCATGCTCCCGACCATGGCGGCGATGCTGACCGACCGGCGACGGGAAAAGTACGCCACCCTGTGCGTCGGCTGCATGAACTTCACCGGCGTGCTGCCGTACATGATCGAGCTGTGGACACAGGACCACTCCTACGAGCACGCGTGGCGCATCATCGGCGACCCCTTCACCTGGCTGGTGATGTTCGGGGCGGCGGCGATCGGCTGGGCCATCTTTTTCGTGGCGCCGGGGATCGTGGGCATGTTCATCGCCATGCGCGCCGACCAGCGGGTCGACCGGCTGCGCCGGCGTCAGCGCGATCTCGTTGAGGAATGGGGCCCGGGCGTCGCCGGCAGCAAGGACCGCGACGAGAAGGAAGCGGAGGCTGGTGCGGCCGGCCAGAAAAACGACCCGAAAAACGAATAGGGCGGCCCATACGGCCGCCCCGTTACCCGCTGTCGACGAAGACCGGCGCGATCAGCCCCGGTCCTGCAACAGCTTCTTTTCCATGGCCGCGTTTTTGATGGCCTTCTGCAGCTTCTCGAAGGCCCGCACCTCGATCTGGCGCACACGCTCCCGGCTGATCCCGTATTCCTGGCTCAGGTCCTCGAGCGTCGTCGGATCGTCCCGGAGTCGCCGCTCGGTGAGGATATGCCGCTCGCGGTCGTTCAGGGTCTCCATGGCGTTGTTCAGGAGGGCGCGGCGCTTCTGAAGCTCTTCATCTTCCGCGAGCCGGGACTCCTGGCTGACCTGATTATCGTCCACCAGCCAGTCCTGCCACTCACCCTCACCATCGACGCGCAGGGGCGCGTTCAGCGAATGATCCGGGCTCTGCAGTCGGCGGTTCATGGAGACCACGTCCGCCTCGGTAACGTCGAGCCGTTCGGCGATCGCCTTGACCTTCTCCGGCGGCAGATCGCCGTCATCGATCGCCTGCATCTGGCCCTTGAGCTTCCGCAGGTTGAAGAACAGCTTCTTCTGCGCCGCGGTGGTGCCCATCTTCACCAGCGACCAGGAGTGCAGGATGTACTCCTGGATCGAAGCACGGATCCACCACATGGCGTAGGTCGCCAGGCGGAATCCCCGCTCCGGGTCGAACCGTTTGACGGCCTGCATCATGCCGACATTGCCTTCGGAGATCAGCTCAGCGACCGGCAGGCCATATCCCCGGTAGCCCATGGCGATCTTCGCCACGAGACGCAAATGGCTGGTAACCAGCTTGTGGGCCGCAGCCGTGTCCTCGTGCTCGCGCCAGTTCTTGGCGAGGATGTACTCCTCCTCCGGCTCAAGCATCGGAAACTTGCGAATCTCCTGCAAGTACCGGGACAGATTGCCTTCGACGCTGATTGTGGGCAGGGTATTGCCGCTCGACGCCATGCGGTGTCCTTCTCGGTCGTCCTGTGCGCAAAGTCAGGCGGAGATCACTCTCCCCTCACATCATATATTTAGGATCGGATGGGGCAATTTGAAGGCAAACCTTCAAGAGGCCCCCAGCGCGCGCAGCAGGCCGGTCAGGTCTCTTGGAAGCGGGCTTTCGAAGGAGAGGGGCTCGCCCGTCACCGGATGATCGAACCCCAGAACGGCCGCGTGAAGCGCCTGGCGGGGGAAGGCGCGAACCGCCTCCCGCGATGCCTGCGGGATCCGCGACAACCTGGCGCCGTGGCCCCGGCCGTATACCGGATCGCCGATCAGCGGATGACCGATATGACTGAGATGGACCCGGATCTGGTGGGTCCGGCCGGTCTCGAGGCGACATTCGAGCAAGGCGGCACCCTCCGGCCGCTCCAGGGTGCGGTAGTGGGTCACCGCATACCGTCCACGCCCTTCGGCGACGACCGCCATCCGTTTTCGGTCCTTCGGATGACGCCCGATCGGCGCGTCGATCCGGCCCGCCGGCGGCACCGGGTTGCCGAAGCACATCGCAAGATAGGCGCGGTCGATGTCGTGAGCCGCGAAGCGCGCGGCCAGGGCGGCATGCGCCCGGTCCGTCTTGGCGACCACCAGGAGACCCGACGTATCCTTGTCGATCCGATGCACGATCCCCGGTCGACGCACCCCGCCGATGCCGGACAGACTGTCCCCGCAATGGGCGATCAGGGCGTTCACCAGCGTATCCCTTGGCGAACCGGGAGCCGGGTGCACGGTCATACCGGCCGGCTTGTCCACCACGATCAGGTCGGCATCCTCGAAGATCACATCCAGCGGCAGATCCTGGCCTTCCGGCTCCGCCGCTTCGGGCGGCGGCACGGCGATCCGATAGACGGCGCCCGGTTTGACCGCGCCTGAGGGGTCGGTTATCTTGCCGGAGTCGTCGCTGACATTTCCTTGTAGGATCAATGACTTCAGACGACTGCGCGACAAGGACGGAGCATCCTCCAGACGGACGACGGCCGCCGCCAGCCAACGGTCGATCCGATCGGCCGGCACAGCTGCCAGCGTCCCGGCCGACGCTTCGACCAGCAGGGTTTCAGTGTCCGGCATCGCGCCGCCGGGCTCACACAGGACGGGGTCATCGTTCATGTCGGGCACCATAGGCGAAGGCCCATCCGGGGAGAAGCGGCGCGAGGTGCCCTATCTGGGCGCCGTCAAGATCGCCTCCGTGGTGATGGGCGTCATGATCCTTGTCGGTCTCGCCGTGATCGGGGTGACGATCGCCAAACGTCTCTCCGGAGCGGGCGAGGAATCACCGACCGCTGCAGCCCCCGCACCCGCCGTTGTCACGGCACCGCAGGCGCCGGGTGACCTGACCGTTCCCGTCCCGACGGGGGCGCGGGTTCTGTCGACGGCTCTGAACGGGCGCCGGCTGGCCGTGACGCTGACATTGCCGGACGGCCGGACCGGCGTCCTGCTCATCGACGCGGATACCGGAGACCGCCTCGGCCTTCTGACCCTAGCCCCCGCCGCGCCCTGAGCAGGGCGGCCAGATCAGAAGAACTGGAACATGTCGGAGCCGAGCTGCGAGGATGTGAGTCCGATGATCCTCACATAGTTATTCGACCCCAGCGCGATCTCCACCTGTCCGTCGGCGTTATCGACCGCCGCCGCCTGTAGATCGGCGAAACTCGCAATGCCGGATCCATTGATGTTGGTGGCGACGTGGATCACGTCGCCGGCGGCAGCGTCGAAATCCGCGAGTACGTCGAAGCCGTTCGACTCCTCCAGATAGATCATGTCGCTGCCGGTGCCGGAGAAGATCCAGTCGACCCCCTCGCCCCCGTAGAACACATCGTCGCCGTCACCGCCGTCCAACACATCGATACCGTGGGGGCTGCCGGCCACGCCTCCATAGAGCGTATCCGCACCCTCTCCACCGGAGAGGGTGTCGTTTCCGGCGCCGCCGGACAGGACGTCGTTGTCCATATTGCCGAACAGAAGATCGTCGCCCTTGCCGCCATAAAGCAGATCGTCGGACCTGCCGCCATAGAGCGTGTCCGCGCCCAATTGGCCCGAGAGGCTGTCCTGCGCTAGGTTGCCGTACAGGACGTCGTCATTCTGCCCGCCAAACAGCGTGTCGCTGTCCTGCCCGCCATAGATCGTGTCGTTGTTCAGGTTGCCGTAGAGAACGTCGTTCGCCTGGTTGCCATAGACCGCATCCGTTCCCGTGCCGCCGAACGCCGTATCGCTCCCAGCCCCGCCGAAGACCCTGTCGTTCCCGCCGTCGCCGCCGAGACTGTCGTCGCCCGCCGCCGAGCCGATCGTGTCGTCGCCATCGCCGCCGAACAGGGTGTCGTTGCCTTCGCCGAGGGAAATGAACTGGGACGCGTCGTCGCCGATGGCGTAGTTGTCGCCGGACCCGCCATTGACGGTCGCCGCACCGATGATGCTGGCGAACTCGATATTGTCGAGTTGCACCGTCGATCCGATCGGCAGCGAGCGCATGTCGATTACGAACGCCTCAGATTGGGCGGTACCCGACTGATCCGTCGTGCCGGTGATGACGATCGGCGTGCTGAGGCTGGTCGATGTCGTTGTCGGTATGAGGGTTCGAACGTCGAGCGTCGTGGTGGCCGAGAGCCTGTTGAGGAACGTCTGAGCCCCGCTGATCAGGCTCGTCTCACCTGTCGAGTCGCGGGCGTCCACGGCGGAGACCAGGGTAGTCCGCGCATCGTCCCGGCTTTGCGCCGTCGCAGGGCCTTCCGATGTGATCGACGTCTGCGAAGGCAGGGTCGCGGTGACCACATTGCCGTTGTTGTTCGTGTTCTCGACGATCGCCGCCGATGCGGTCGAACCGGTCGACGTGTTCTGCACCGTCTGGGTCTGGGTGACGGTGGTCGTTCCCGTGGTCGGGTTGGTCGTTGTCGTCGTCGTGGTGGTCGTAGTGGCGGTCCCGGACCCGCTGCCGGAGGACCCGCCGCCGGATGAGCCGCCACCGGATGAGCCGCCACCGGAAGATCCTCCTCCCGAGCTTGCCGCTTCGACGGTGATCCCGAGCGCCGGCGAGTCCGACGACGCGTTGCCGGCAAGATCCTGCTCGCGGATCGTAATGGAGTAGGACCCCGCCGTGAGCGAACTTGCGGTGACGTTATATGTTCCGCCCGCGTCGCTGCTAAACGTTCCGACTGTCACGCCGTTGGCCAGCAAGGAGTGCAAGGCGGAGCCGGTGGTATTGGCGCCGGAGAAGGTCGGCGTGGCGTCGCTAGTTACGTTATCCGTGCTGCTCGTCCCGGTGTCGCTCGACGCCACCAGATCAGGCGTCGCCAGGGTCCCCGGAGCGGCCGGCGCAGCCGTGTCGACGACGATGTTCAGCGTGCCGCTGGCCGGCCCTTCGTTCCCGGCGATGTCCTCGCCACGGGCCGTGATCGACTGGGTACCTGCGGCCAGCGTCGAGGAAATGGTAAACGTCCAGGCACCGGCGGCATCGGCCGTGACCGACCCGGCGGTGACGCCGCCGACCAGGATGTTGACCAGGCTGTTGGCGTAGGCGCTCGCTCCGACGATCGTCGGAGTGCGGTCCGATGTAGTGTCGTCGGTACTACTGCTCCCGAGATCGCTCGATGCCAGGAGGTCCGGCGCTCCGATGGTTATGGTCGGTGCTGCCGAATCGACGATGAGCCCGAGAGCGGCGGACGTCGGCCCGTTGTTTCCGACCGCATCGGTGACGCCGACGACGATGCTGTGGGAGCCGGCGGAGAGGGTCGCGGTGTAGGACCAGGAACCGCCGGCAGCGATCACGGTATTGACCGTCGCACCACCGACCAGGATATGGACCCGGTCGCCGTCGGTGGCGGATCCCGTCAGCTGCTGCGTCAGCGAACTGGTGATGTTGTCGGTGGAGGATATGCCGGTATCGCTTACCGCCAGAAGATCCGGCGCGGCGAGCGCTGTCGGCGCGGTATTGTCGAGGACCACGTTCAGGGTCGTGGATGCCGCGCTCGTGTTTCCGGCGAGGTCGGTCTGGATGACCGTGATGGCATTGGTCCCCTCGGACAGGCTCGTCGTGAAGGTGAAACTCCACGATCCGGTTCCTGTCGCCGTCACGCTTCCGACCGTGACGCCGTCGTCCAGCACATGGACGACGGCCCCCGCCTCGGCGCCGCCGCCCTGGATCGTCGGGTTGGTGGTCTGCGTGATGTTGTCGCTGTCGCTGGCGCCGGTATCGCTCCCGGCAGCGAGATCTGGCTGGTTCGGTGCGGTTGCGGAGGTATCGACCGTGACGGACAGCACCGAACTTGCGGGACCGGTATTGCCGGCCGGGTCCTGTTCCAAGACGGTGATCGCCTGCGTGCCGGCGGAGAGTGTCGTGGCGAAACCAAAGGTCCAATTTCCCGCGGCGGACGCGGTGGCCGAACCGACGGTCGCACCGCCCACCAAGACCTGAACAAGGGCACCCGCGGACACGCCGCTGCCGGCGATCGTCGGCGTGGCGATGTTGGTTACATTGTCCGTGTTGCTGCTGCCGCTATCGCTGGAGGATATCAGGTCGGCCGGGCTGATCGTGGCCGGCGCCGTCGTGTCGACAGTGACCGTCAGCGCCGACGACGTTGCCCCGGCATTCCCGGCGGTATCCGTCGCGAGGGCGGTCACCAGATGCGTACCGGCGCTGAGAGACAGGGTTGCTGTCCAGGAGCCGCCGGCTGCGACGACGGTGGTCACCGTCACGCCGCCAACGAGGACCGACACCGTGTCACCGCTCGTCGCCGAGCCCGAAAACTGCTGGCTCGCGGCGGAGGTGATGTTGTCGGTGGAGGACAATCCGAGATCCGACGAGGCCAGGAGGTCCGGCGAAGCGAGCATTGTCGGCGCCGCGGTATCGACCGTCATTCCAAGTGCGGGCGATACCGTCCCGATGTTGCCGGCCAGGTCGGATCCCTGCGCCGTGACGGCATAGGACCCTGCCGAAAGGGAAAGACTATAGGTCCAGGAGCCACCGCTCGAGGTCGCAACGCCCACCGTGACGCCGCCGACGAGAACACTAACAATGTCGCCGCTCGTGGCATCGCCCGTGAGCGTCTGTGTCTTCGCCGCCGTGATATTGTCGGTAGATGCCGACCCGAGATCGGACGACGCCAGGAGGTCAGGTGCCGCCAGAGTTGGTGCGGCCGTGTCTACGACCAGCGTCAATCCGGCGCTTGCCGGGCCGTCATTGCCCGCGACGTCCTCACCCACCGCTGTGATTGTGTGGGTCCCGGCGGCGAGCGTTGACAGGGTGAAAGTCCAAGCGCCGGCACCCGAAGCGGTGACGCTGCCGACCGTAACGCTATCCACAAGAAGATGGATGAGCGAATGGTTCACTGCATTCGCACCAGAAAGCGTCGGCGCTGACACGTTGGTGATGTTGTCGGTCGGACTCGAGCCGCTATCGCTCGTCGCCAGAAGATCGGGAGTGCCGACGGTGCCCGGGGCCGCGGAGTCAATATGGAGTCCGAGGGCAGATGACACGACGCCAGCGTTTCCGGCAGGATCGATCGCCTGGACGGTGATCGCGTAGGAGCCCGCGGTCAGCGTGTGCGTGTACGACCACGATCCGCCGGCCGCCACGACGGTCGACGCGGTCGCCCCGCCGACGAGGATTGCGACTGTGTCGCCGGTGGTCGCGGATCCGCTCAACTGCTGCGTCGAAGAGTTGGTGACGTTATCGTCCGACAGGACACCGGTGTCGCTGACCGCTAAGAGATCAGGCGCGCTCAGTGTCGCTGGCGACGTGGTGTCCACCGTGATGCCGAGGGCGGCAGATGCTGGGCTCGCATTTCCGGCCGTATCCGTCTGCACCGTTGTGACGCTGTAGGTCCCGGAAGCCAGGGTCGAGGTGATCGTGTACGACCAGTTCCCGGCCCCCGTCGCCGTGGCAGATCCGGTGGTGACCCCGTCGACCAGAATGTAGACGGTTGCGCCGGCTTCCGCCCCGCCGCCCCCGAAAGTCGGCGTATCGTCGGCCGTGATGTTGTCGGCGTTGCTCGATCCGGTATCGCTTCCAGCCGCCAGGTCTGGCGTCGTGAGGGTGGCGGGCGCGGTCGTATCGACCACGACGGTCAAGGCGGACGACGCGGATGACTCGGCACTGCCCGAATCCTGAACGGCGGTAATGACGTTGGAACCGGCAGACAGGGTCGACGTGAAGGTGAAGGTCCAAACGCCGGCACCGGTCACCGTCACCGTTCCGGCCGTAGCGCCCCCAACGAGCACATGAACGGAATTCCCGGCCGTTGCCGTTCCGGAGACGGTCGGCAAGGCGTTGGCCGTGATGTTGTCGCTGTTGCTGACGCCGGTATCGGAAAGCGCGATCAGGTCGGGCGCGGACGGTGCCGCCGGCCCGGCGACGGAAAAATTGATGCTGTCGACCCCCAGACGCCAGACCGTTCCACCGCCATAGGTGATCGTGAAGCCGGTGACCGACGTCCAGTCGCCCGGGGCTATGGTCGCGAAGAGCCCCGTCCCGAGATCCCCCGTATTGTCGGTCTGGGTCACGACACTGCCGGTCCCAGTGGGCGTGAAAGTGTAGCTCGCACCGTTATCGGGGTCGTTGTACTCGATGACTTGGAAACTCGTGATCTGCACCGCGGCACTGAACGAGTAGGTCAACGTCACGCCACTCGCAACGACAGCCGGCGTCACGATGGCGTTGCCGTCGACGCCTCCAGCTGTCTGGTGGATTTGGCCGTCGGAAGAGGACGCACTGATCGTTACCCCGCTCTCGGTCGAGGTGAGGGTTGTGACCGTGTTGATCGTGGTAACTGTGGTAAAGCTGAAGACCGGCAGCAAACCGGGAAACGATGCCCGAGCGCCTTCGGAAAAAGCGATTCCTGCGCGCACTGGCGCGGGCCAGACCCCGGCATATGCCGCGCCGCCGACAGGGGCGTCGGCCGCCACGACGGGACGGCCGAACAGGCCCGAAAACCCGGCCACGAACTCGGTGCCGGGGGTGCCGGCTGCGACCGAGCAGCCGTACAGGACGATCTCCGCATCCGGTTCCAGGGCTGCGTCAACGGCCTCTACGAGGTCCGCACGGACGGCCAGGGTTCCGAAGTCCACCTTCTCGCCACAGAGCCGGATCGCGCCAGGTTCGCCGTGAGAGAGAACGTGCAGGGCCCGCAGGCCGCTGCATTCGGACAGGACAAGCGCAATCTCGTCCAGGGCGTTATTCGCACCGGACAGCATGACAGCACGGATTCCTGGCCTCAGTCCGGCGAGGAGCATCTCGGCGTGCGCCACATAGCGGTCGACGAACAGCAGCTCGCGAGACGCCAGCCCGTCGACGGATCGCTCGTCCACCTGCCGCCCAGTCCCCAGCGCCCTTCGCTCGCCCAGGGTATTTGCTCCTCCAATCGTAGGCAGGCACGCCGCCACATGCTGTGCAGACCAACGATCTTCCATGCCATTCCGCCCTTGTTCTCGCACTCCGGCCTCGAACGACAAGGCCGCCGCTTGCTGCACCATATTTAAATCTAAGGTCGTATTATATCAAAACAGGAATTTAGGAACGATTTTTCGGTTTTGTTTAGTTTTTTTCTATTTCTTGCACCTTTCGGTGATTTTCATTCATCGATTCATGACACGACCGGCCAATCGAATGCCGCCTCTCGGCCAAGGCTAAAACCAAAAATTACGATTTATCAGCATTTTAAATAACTATTACCGACCAAATGAGTCCCCTAGATTCTCGCAACCAGGAGCAGTTTGTCGGCCCCGCAGGCCGATCAGTAGCTCCAGACAAATGGCCTAAAGCCCAGCCCGACAGCACGCCCGTCCAGGAACGCGTCCTAAAAAACGATTTTCAGTTGAATATTAATTTACTCTCTCAGTGCGTGCATATAAGGTTACTAAAGTTACTCAAACACGATCCTCGCCACCTGATGGGAAGGCGCGGGCAATCGAAAGGTCAGCCGGCTTCGGAGCATCGGGAGATGGTGGCGGCGACCGCGACGTGCGACGCGGTTACGGCATTCGCCGCCGGCACCGGCCCACGGTGCACGGGAAACACCGTCCCTCTTGGCGGTCGGCGCGGAGTCTGGAGACAGCAACCGAAACACGGATACCGGTCAGAACACGCAACAAAGAACGGGAGATAAGGATGCCAATCGCTGAAGCGGCATTTATCGGTGAAATCGCCACATACGGGTTCGACTATGCCCCAAGAGGCTGGACACACTGCAATGGAAGCTTCGTTCAGGTCCAACAGAACCAGGCGCTGTTCGCGCTCATCGGGACGCTCTACGGAGGCGACGGGCGCGTCACGTTCCAACTGCCGAACCTGAACTCGAGAATGCCCGTCGGTGCCGTGCTTAGTGGGATCGCGCCCGGTCTCACCCCCTACTCCCTTGGAGACCAGCCGGGCCATGAAACCCGGGTCCTCTCCCAGTCAACTCTTCCGACCCACTCCCACCTTGCGACCTTCAGCTCGGCATCGCCGCCGTCCTACGCCGTTGACATAGACATCTACGATTCCGGCGCGGACAAGCAGCAACCGGATACGGGAGACCTCTTGGCAGCCGGCACCGATCTGCGATTCCGCTCGCCCGGCGGCTTTGCGGAGCCGCTGAAGGTCCAGGTCGACAGTCTCACCGCCTTCGGCGACGATCTGCTGGCCGCGACAGTCGACCTTGACCATGTCGGAGGCGGAAGAGCGTTTCAGATGAGAAGCCCGGTTGCCGCAGTGAACTTCTGCATCTGCGAAGACGGCGTCTTTCCGCCGCGCAGTTGACCGGTCCCTAGCCGGAATCCCAGCCCACCAACCCCACCAGACAACGGGAGGCAGCAATGCCGACGACCGACGCGGCCTTTATTGGCGAAATCTCCATGTTCGCCTTCACCTTCAGCCCCACAGACTGGATGAGCTGCAACGGCAGCCTGCTCAACATCTCGCAGAACACCGCCATGTTTTCGCTGCTGGGAAATGCCTTCGGAGGCGACGCGCGAGTGACGTTCGGGCTTCCGAACATGAACTCGCGCGCGCCGGTGGGCAGCTATGCAGGCGGGTCAACGCTCGGCCTGCAGCAGTACCAGATGGGACAGATCGACGGCGCTCAAAGCGTGACCCTGACGACAAGCAACCTGCCGGCCCACACGCACACGGCCTCTTTCACCCCGATCACCAACCGCGGCGTAGCGACTCTCGACGTTTACGAAAGCGGAGCGGACAAGACGACACCGGACGCGGGCGATCTCATCGCCGCCAGCGCCGACATCCGTTTCCGAAGCCCCGGCGGCTTCGGAGAGCCCGCGAGGGTTGCGCTCGGCGGAGTTTCGGTCGACCAGGGGACGTTTGGTGGCGACGTGACAGTCACTGAGAGCGGCGGCAGCACGCCCTTCAGCGTTCAGAGTCCGGCGTTGGCGGTCAACTTTTCGATATGCGCCAACGGCCTTTACCCGCAACGCTCCTGAACCGACCACGGAGAAGCGCGACCCGGAAAAGTACGACCCGAAAAAGCACGACCCGAAAAAGCACGACACGGAGAACCCGCATGGCCACGGCACCGCTGCCGACCAGCCTATACATGCTGCGTGGGGAGCACTTCTCGCCCCTTGTCGGAGATCTGTTCTGGCTGGAGACGGCCCAGGGCCCGCTTCAGCTTCGCCTGGTTCACGTGAAGATCGGTGAACAGCCGGTCTTCAGCGGAACGGAGCGATGCCCCTTCACCCTGACATTCCTCAGCCCGCCAGGCGACTACACGGGATGTACCGGCGGTATGATGAACCTGCGTCACCCGACGCTCGGCACGCTTCAGGGGCCCTTTATCGCGCCCTGCGTCGGTGACATGCATCCATCGTGGGGGACCGGCCAACTCTGGGCGGCGACCTTCACCTGAGAGTCCAGACGGCCCGGCGAGACCCTACCCCGCCGGGCCGCATTGCTCAGAACGACAGGGCGTCGACGCGCACGACGTGAGGTAGATCCTTCACCCGCGCCAGAACGCCGTCACCGATCCGCTGATCGACTTCAACGAGCGCGATCGCCTCGCCCCCGGACTCCCGGCGGCCAAGATGGAACGTGGCGATATTGATCCCGGCCTCGCCCAGCATGGAGCCGAGCGCCCCGATGAATCCCGGCTTGTCGTAGTTGCGCACGTAGAGCATGCGCGGCGAGAAATCGGCCTCGATGCCGATCCCCTGGACGCCCACGAGGCGCGGCTTGTCGCCACCGACCAGGGTGCCGACGACTTCACGGGTTCGGGTCTCCGTGGTGACCGTGACCCGCAGAAGGGTCTGGTAGTCCGGTTCGCGGTCGTGGCGGGTAACGCTGACATCGATGCCACGCTGCTGGGCGAGCGACGGGGCGTTGACCATGTTGACGCTGTCCACCTGCGTGCGGAGAACGCCGGCGATGGCCGCCGCCTTCACCGGATCGGCGTTCAGTTCCGCCGCGTGTCCCTCCAGCTCAATCTGGATCGAGCGGATGGCCGAGCGGGTGAGCTGGCCGCAGAACGATCCCATCAGCTCCGCCAGGCGCATGTAGGGGCGCAGGATCGGCGCCTCCTCGGCGGTCACCGACGGCACATTGATGGCGTTCGTGACCGCACCGGTCAGCAGATAGTCGCTCATCTGCTCGGCGATCTGCAGGGCCACCTTCTCCTGCGCCTCGGACGTCGCGGCACCGAGATGCGGGGTACAGATGACGTTCGGGTGACCGAACAGAGCGTTCTCGGTCGCCGGCTCAGTGACGAACACGTCGAAGGCGGCCCCGGCAACCTGTCCGCTGTCGAGAGCGGCCCGCAGATCCTCCTCCACCACAAGACCGCCGCGCGCGCAGTTCACGATCCGGACGCCCTTCTTCATCTTCGACAGGGCGACGGCGTCGACGACGCCGCGCGTGCTGTCCGTCAGCGGCGTGTGAAGGGTGATCACGTCCGCCTCGGCGAAAAGCTCGTCCAGGTCGACCTTGCGCACGCCGAGCTCGACCGCCCGCTGCTCGGAGAGATACGGGTCGTAGGCCAGAACCCGCATTCGCAGTCCGCGCGCCCGGTCGGCGACGATCGATCCGATATTACCGCAGCCGACGAGACCGAGGGTCTTGCCCGTGAGCTCCACCCCCATGAACTTGGACTTCTCCCATTTGCCGGCCTGGGTGGAGGCGTCGGCCTGGGGGATCTGGCGCGCCAGGGCGAACATCATGGCGATGGCGTGTTCGGCCGTCGTCACCGCGTTGCCGTGGGGCGTGTTCATCACGACGACGCCCCGTTCGGTGGCCGCCTTGGTGTCGACGTTATCGACGCCGATGCCGGCACGGCCGACGACCTTCAGGTTACCGGCCTTCGCCAGCACGTCGGCGGTAACCTTCGTCGCTGAGCGGACGGCGAGGCCATCGTAGTTGTCGATGACAGAGAGCAGTTCGTCCGCGGGCAGACCGGGACGGAAGTCGGTATCGATGCCGCGGGCGCGGAAGATATCGACCGCCTGCTCGCTCAGCTTGTCGGAAATCAGAACCTTGGGCATGGAAGTCTCCCATGGAAGGGGCGCGGCATCCGGCCGTACCCTGGATTTGGAGAGCGTCGTCGTATGCCGGGAAGCCCCCGGCCCCGATAAGGGGGCCGTCATCCCGACCGGGCCCGGAAGGGATCCGGGACCGGGCGGGGACCCGGAGGACAGCACGGAGGGCGGAACTGCTACGCCGCTTTCGCGAGCGAGGCCTTCACCTCGTTCCAGGCCCAGTCGAGCCAGGGCAGCAGCGCCTCGATATCGGCGGTCTCGACCGTCGCTCCGCCCCAGATCCGCAGGCCGGGAGGCGCATCGCGATAGCCGGCGATATCGTATCCCGCACCCTCCGCCTCGATCAGCGTCGCGATCCGTTTCGCCGCGGCGTTCTGTTCGTCGGAGGAGAGGGCCTGGAACGCCGGGTCGACGATCGACAGGCAGATCGAGGTGCAGGAACGTGTCGCGGGGTCGCGGGCCAGGAAACCCGCCCAGTCGGAACCGTCCACCCACCGCTCCACCGCGGCGAGGTTGGCCTCGCAGCGCGCCTTGAGCGCGGCGAGCCCACCGATCTCCTCGGCCCAGGCCAGCGTGTCGAGGGCGTCCTCGACCGCGAGCATGGACGGCGTGTTGATCGTCTCGCCCTTGAAGATGCCCTCGTTGAGCTTGCCGCCTTTGGTCATGCGGAACAGCTTGGGCATCGGCCAAGGAGGCGTGTAGCTCTCGAGCCGCTCGACGGCACGGGGGCTGAGCACCAGCATGCCGTGGGCCGCCTCGCCGCCCAGCACCTTCTGCCAGGACCAGGTGACCGCATCGAGCTTGTGCCACGGCAGGTCCATGGCGAACGCCGCCGACGTGGCGTCGCAGATCGCCAGACCCGAACGGTCGTCGGGGATCCAGTCGCCGTCCGGGACGCGTACGCCCGAGGTCGTGCCGTTCCAGGTGAAGACCACGTCGCGGGAGAAATCGACCTGCGCCAGATCGACGATCTCGCCGTAGGGCGCTTCGAGGACGCGGAGATCGTCCAGCTTGAGCTGCTTGGTGGCGTCGGTCACCCAGCCGGCGCCGAAGCTCTCCCAGGCCAGCATGTCGACGCCCCGGGCGCCGAGCATGGACCACATGACCATCTCGACCGCGCCGGTGTCGGAGGCGGGCACGATGGCGATCCGATAGTCGTCGGGAATGCCGAGGATTCGGCGCGACCTGTCGAGCACGTCGCCCAGTTTGGCTTTACCGATCATGGAGCGGTGAGACCGCCCGAGGGCGGCGTCGGAGAGTACAGCGGGGCCCCATCCGGGTCGCTTTGCACACGGTCCGGACGAGAACAACGGCACCCGCGGCAGCTGCTGCGGCTTCATGGTTTCATCCTTCAATGTAACCGCTCGTTGGGGAGCGGCGGCCCACGACGGAACCTAAAGGCCTTTGCATCGGAGTCAACGGTCGTCCCGTGCCGGATCGGATGGGTCGGATGCCGGCGGCAACCGGCTGCACCGCCAGTCCCGCGGCCGATCCCGCAACCCGCTGCGGCAACCCATCCCCGATCGAAGGTGCAACCTTTTCATCCCGCAGGTGCGAAAAAGCTTGGACTCCCAAAAAAATTGCGCCCACGCTTTCTCCTTCAAGAAACTCCAAACAACGGAGGGGTTCTATGAACTGGGGACGTACACTCGCGAAAACGGCGGCGAAGACCGCCATCGCGGCGGCCGTGGCACTGCCGATGACTCTCGGCATGACCGTAACGGCATCCGCCGAAACCACGCTGCGCGTGGTCATGCATTCGGACCTGAAGATCGTCGATCCGATCTGGACGACCGCCTACATGTCCCGGAACTACGGGTACATGGTCTACGACACTCTCTTTGCGATGGACGCCGATACGAATGTCCATCCGCAGATGGTCGATTCCTATACGGTCAGCGACGACAAGCTGACCTACACATTGACGCTGCGCGACGGCCTGAAATGGCATGACGGCGCGCCGGTCACCGCGGAAGACTGCATCGCCTCGATCAAGCGTTGGGGCGCCAAGGATTCCATGGGCCAGAAGCTCCTGGAGTTCGTCTCCGAGTTCAAGGCGGTGGACGACAAGACCTTCCAGATCGTCTTGAGCAAGCCCTACGGTCTCGTCATCGCCTCGCTCGCCAAGCCGAGCTCGAACGTGCCGTTCATGATGCCGAAGCGCGTCGCCGAGACCCCGCCGAGCGAGCAGATCACCGACTACACGGGCTCCGGACCGTTCGTCTTCAAGGAGGACGAGTGGAAGCCGGGCGACGTCGCCGTCTTCGAGAAGTTCGACGACTACGTCCCGCGCTCTGAGGAGCCGAGCTGGGCCTCCGGCGGCAAGGTCGTGAATGTCGACCGGGTCGAGTGGGTGTCGATCAAGGACCACCAGACGGCGGTGAACGCGCTGCTCGAAGGCGAGGTCGACTATCTCGAAGCCCCGCCCACCGACCTGCTGCCGCTGTTCGAGGGCAACGACGACATCACCGCGCAGATCCTGAACCCGCTGGGCAACCAGTACATGTTCCGTCTGAACTGGCTGCACCCGCCGTTCGACGACGTGCGGATGCGCCGAGCGGCCCTCATGGCCATCAACCAGGTCGACTTCGTGCAGGCCACCATCGGCAATCCCGAGTACTACAAGGAATGCCCGGCCATGTTCGTCTGCGGCACGTCCTTCGCCAGCGACGAGGGCACGGGGATCGTCATGGAGGCGGATATCGCCGGCGCCAAGAAGCTGCTCGAGGAAGCCGGCTACGACGGCACCCCGGTGGTCGTGATGCAGTCGACCGATGTCGACGTGCTGAACAACCTCGGCCCGGTCGCCGCCGACAAGCTGAAGCAGGCCGGTTTCAACGTCGATCTGCAGGCGATGGACTGGCAGACGCTGGTCGCCCGCCGGGCGAAGAAGGAGGCCCCCTCCGAGGGCGGCTGGAACGTCTTCATGACGTCCTGGACGGCCGCCGACATCCTCAATCCGATCTCCGCCGCCGGCTACAACGCCGGCTGCGACACGGCGTGGTTCGGCTGGCCGTGCGACGAGAAGATGGAGGAGCTGCGGGAAGCCTTCGCCACGGAGACCGACGAGGCCAAGCAGAAGGCGCTCGCCATCGAGATCCAGAAGCGGTCGATGGAGGTGGTCACCCACGCCCATGCGGGCCAGTGGTACCAAGTCCCGGCCTGGCGGAGCGACACGCTGAGCGGTGTGCTCGGCGGCCCGTTCCCGATCTTCTGGAACATCGCCAAGTCCGAGTGAGGATTTGGCGGCGCGACTGCTGACGCCGGAGCCATAAGCGCAAATGTTCGGATTCATTGTCCAACGTCTGCTCGCCACCATCCCGGTCCTCGGGATGGTGGCGGTCTTCGTGTTCCTGATGCTGCGGCTCACGCCCGGCGACCCGGCGGCCGTGCTGGCCGGCGACAACGGAACGCCCGAGCAGATCGCCGAGATCCGCGAGATGCTCGGCCTCAACGAGCCGCTTCTCGTCCAGCTCGGCATCTGGGTCGGAAACATCCTCCAGGGCGATTTCGGTCAGTCCTACTTCTTCAAGAAGGATGTCTCGGAACTCATCCTGCTTCGGGTCGAGCCGACCCTCGCCCTGGCGACCACGACCCTGATCCTGACCATCGTCGTCGCCGTCCCGATCGGCGTCGTCGCGGCCTACAAGCACGGCACCTGGATCGACCGGTCGGTGATGGCCTTTTCCGTCGCCGGCTTCTCCATTCCGGTCTTCGTGCTCGGCTATATCCTGATCTATCTCTTCGCAATGGAGATCGACCTGTTTCCTGTGCAGGGCTACAAGCCGATCGCCGACGGGTTCTGGCCTTTCATCCATCGGCTGGTCCTGCCGAGCATTACGCTCAGCGTGATCTACATCGCCCTGATCGCCCGCATCACCCGGGCCAGCGTGCTCGAGGTGCTGGGCGAGGACTACATCCGCACCGCCTATGCCAAGGGCCTGAAGCCGAACACGGTTCTACTGAAACACGCCCTGCGCAACGCGGCGGTGCCGATCGTCACCGTGATCGGTATCGGCATCGCGCTGCTGATCGGCGGCGTGGTGGTGACAGAAAGCGTCTACAACATTCCCGGTCTCGGCCGTCTGACGGTGGACGCCGTGCTGGGACGCGACTACCCGACGATCCAGGCGATCATCATCGTGTTCTCCTTCGTCTACGTGGTGATCAACCTGCTGGTCGACCTCAGCTACAGTCTTCTCGACCCGAGGATCCGCTATTGACCGAGGGCACGGAACATCTGGTCGACGGCGCCGCCTCGGCCGACGCGGCGTCCCGCAAGGCGACGCTCTGGGAGCAGGTCGTCCGGAACCCGAGCGTCATGTTCGGCGGGATAGTCCTCGGCATCATGGTGCTGGTCGCCGTCTGCGCGCCGCTGCTCGGCACCATGGATCCGAGCGACATCGATCCCGCCTGGCGCAACAAGAACCCCGGGACCGAGCGGACCGTCACCGCCAGCGACGGCACCGAGACCACCTGGGTTTATCTGATGGGCACCGACACGCTTGGGCGCGACACCTACAGCCGGGTGATCTACGGCGCCCAGGTGTCGCTCGCGGTCGGCCTCGTGGTGGCCATTCTGTCGCTCGCCATCGGCCTCCTCATCGGCCTGGTCTCCGGCTACATCCGATGGCTGGACGCCATCGTCATGCGGGTCATGGACGGGCTCATGGCGATCCCGGGAATCCTGCTGGCCATCGCCCTGGTCTCGCTGGCCGATGCGGGGCTGGTCACCGTCATTCTCGCCATCACCATTCCGGAGATCCCCCGCGTTGTCCGCCTGGTGCGGTCCATCGTGCTGTCGATCCGCGAAGAGCCCTACGTGGAGGCGGCGATCTCCGTCGGCACGCGGGTCCCGCTGATCCTGATCCGCCACGTGCTGCCCAACACCATCGCCCCGCTGATCGTCCAGGGCACTTATATCTGCGCCTCGGCGATCCTGGTGGAGGCGATCCTGAGCTTCCTCGGCGTCGGCATCCCGCCGGAGACGCCGACCTGGGGCAACATCATGGCCGAGGGTCGGGTGCTGTTCCGCGTGTACCCGCACAACATCCTGTTCCCCGGCATCTTCCTGGCGATCACCGTGCTGGCGGTGAACATGCTGGGCGACGGGCTGCGCGACACGCTCGACCCGCGCATGCGCAAACGGCTTTAGACCATGACCGACGCGACCGACACCAAGCCGATCCTCGAGATCGACAACCTCACCGTCGACCTGCCGGACGGCAACGACCGCCGCCACGCCGTCGATGGTGTCTCCATCACCGTGGGCCCGCGCGAGATCGTCTGCCTCGTCGGCGAGTCCGGGTCGGGCAAGTCGGTCACCGCGTTCAGCGTCATGGGGCTCTTGCCGAAGGGCCAGCTCACGCCGAGCGGCGGCGAGATCCGGCTGATGGGCGAGAACGTCCTGGAGGCCAGCGACGAGCGCCTGCGCGAGCTGCGCGGCGCCCGCATGTCCATGATCTTCCAGGAGCCCATGACCGCCCTGAACCCGACCATGACCTGCGGCGACCAGATCGAGGAGGTGCTTAAGACCCACACCAACGACGATCAGGCGACCCGCCAGGCGAAGATCCTCGACATTCTCGAGCAGGTTCAGCTGCCGGATCCGCCGCGCATGGCCGCGTCCTATCCGCACCAGCTCTCCGGCGGCCAGCGCCAGCGGATCATGATCGCCATGGCCCTGGTGCTGGAACCGGTGCTGCTGATCGCCGACGAGCCGACCACCGCCCTCGACGTGACCACCCAGGAACAGATCCTGAAGCTGATCAAGGAGATCCAGCGCACCCACGAGACGGCGGTCCTGTTCATCACCCATGATTTCGGGGTCGTCGCCGAGATCGCCGACCGGGTGGCGGTGATGCAATGGGGCAAGGTGGTCGAGGAGGGATCGTCCGACGCGGTGCTCAAGCGGCCTCAGGAGAGCTATACCCGCATGCTGATCGGCGCGGTGCCGAGCTTCACGCCGCACGGCCGGCCGCGCAGCGAGAACGCCCCGGTCGTGCTGACCACCGACGGCCTGTCCAAGACCTATGGCGGCGGCGGTTTCTTCCAGAAGGCCCGCGAAGTCCATGCCGCCAAAGACGTGAACCTGGAGATCCGCCGCGGCGAGACCCTGGGTATCGTCGGCGAGTCCGGCTCCGGGAAGTCGACGGTGGCCCGCTGCATCGCCCGGCTGATCGATCCCACCGCCGGCCACATCTACGTGGACGAGGACGACATCGCCCAAGCCTCACAGGCGCGATTGCGCCGCCTGCGCCGGCGGGTCCAGATCGTGTTCCAGGATCCGTACCGCTCACTCAACCCGCGCCGGACCGTCGGCGCCTCGATCGTCGAAGGGCCGATGAACTACGGCATGGGCCACAAGGAGGCCTACGACCGCGCCCGCGAGCTGATGTCCCTCGTTCGGCTCGACCCGAACGCGCTGGACCGCTTTCCGCACCAGTTCTCCGGCGGCCAGCGCCAGCGCATCTGCATCGCCCGCGCCCTCGCCATGGGACCGGATCTGCTGATCGCCGACGAGGCCGTGTCCGCCCTCGACGTCTCGGTGCAGGCCCAGGTGCTCGAACTGCTGGACGATATCCGCCGCCGGCTCGATCTCGCCATGCTGTTCATCACCCACGATCTGCGCGTCGCCGCCCAGGTCTGCGATACGGTCGCGGTGATGCATCGCGGGCAGGTCGTCGAGTACGGGGAGGCGGCGGAGGTCTTCGGCAATCCGCAGCACGACTACACCCGCGCTCTGTTCGCCGCCGCCCCCGGGCGGGGCTTCGATTTCGGCAGCGACCTTGCCCGGGCGACGGGCTGACCGTCCGGACGGACGGCGGAGGGAACCGCCGTCTGCGCCGGGCGTTGTCCCGTCACTCCTTCAACGAAGACCGGGCGGGTACCCCAATGACCATTCTCCGACTGATTCTCACCATTCTGCTGCCCCCGCTGGGCGTTTTCCTGACGGTCGGCATCGGCGCGCAGTTCTGGATCAACATCCTGCTGACGCTGCTCGGCTACATCCCCGGAATCGTCCACGGCGTGTGGGTGATCGCCAAGCGCTCCGAGTGACGCCGGGGAATCCGGGGCGGCGCCTGCGGCGCGCCGCTCCCGCGCTTTTCTCCCGGACGTTTCCGGCCCTGGCGCTTCTCGCCCTGGCGCTGCTCAGTCCCGCCGGGCCGAGCGCGGCGCAGGAAGGCACGGCGCCGCAAGCTGGGCCGTCCGATCCGCCCCGCTCGGTATCGGTGCGGCCCGCCGCGCGGGACGACGCGATCGCCGGCCGCATCGAGAGCATTCTGCAGGCAACCGGCTGGTACACCGATATCCGGGTCGACGCGACCGACGGGGTCGTTTTCATCGACGGCGTGACCGGACGCGACGAACACCGGACATGGGCCCGCAGCCTCGCCGCCAACACCCAGGACGTGGCGGCCGTCGTGAACCGGATCGCCGTCGATCCCCAGATCGACTGGAGCTTCGCCCCGGCGATTGCCGAAATCCGGTCGCTAGTCCGGACCGCCTGGGCCAGCCTCCCCCTCCTCGCGCTTGCTCTGGTGATCCTGCCGCTCGCGTTCTACGCGGCGGCCCTGGTCGGCCGTCTCGTCGAATGGGCGCTGCGGCGGCAGATTCCGTCCCCCTTCCTGCGCCGCGTGATGGCGCGCACGGTCTCCATCCCGGTGTTCCTGATCGGGCTCTACATCGTGCTCCAGGTGGCCGGGCTCACCCAGCTTGCCCTCTCCATCGTCGGCGGCGCCGGCGTGGCCGGAATCATCGTCGGCTTCGCCTTCCGCGACATCGCCGAGAACTTCCTCGCCAGCCTGCTGCTCAGCATCCGTCAGCCCTTCCGTCGCGGCGACTTCATCCAGGTCGGCGACCAGGAGGGGACGGTGCAGAGCATGAATACCCGCAGCACCCTGCTGTTGTCGCGCGAAGGTAATCACATCCAGATTCCCAACGCCGCGGTCTTCAAGAGCACGATCGTCAATTTCAGCGCCGCCGCCGCGCGCCAGGACTATCTCGACGTGGGCATCGGCTACGACGTGTCGATCGATGCGGCCCAGGAGATCGTGCGCCAGGTGCTGACGGGTCATGCCGCCGTGCTGCAGGAGCCCGAGGAACCGCTGGTATTGGTCAATTCCCTCGGCAGCGCGACGGTCAATCTGCGGGCCTACTTCTGGTTCGACGGTCAGGCCTATTCGGTGTTCAAGATACGGTCGGCCCTGTTGCGGTTGGTCAAAAAAGCCCTCACCGACGCCGGCGTCTCCATGCCGGACGAGGCGCGCGAGGTGATCTTCCCCCAGGGCGTGCCGGTGCTGACGATCGACGAGAAGGTGACGGGAGCCGCCGCGTCAGGACACGCGTCCGACCGGACGGAGACAAGCGCGCCGGCCGCCCTGACGGAATCGGGCGCGTCGGCGACCATGTCGGAGGGCGATCTCGATAACGATACCGACGCGCTGGCGCGCCACGCGGCGGCCGCCGAAATTCCGGAAGCGGGTCAGGATCTCCTGAGCGACGACACCCGCAGGCTGTAATCCCGGAGGCCGCTCGGTATCTCCGGGCAGTGTCAGCCGCCGGCTGCACCCAGGGTTTCGATGCCCAACGCCAGCACCGTGCCGAAAACAGGCAGGACACTCAGCCCGGCGAGCGCGAACAGTCCGTCACGGGCCAGCATTCCGGTCGCGATCAGCAGAACCGCGCCCCCGAGGATAGACGACGAGAAGGGTACCAGCTCCAGAACCGGCATCGCCAATCCGCAGAGCAGGCAGACGACCTCGAGCACCGTGCGGCCCGGGGGGTCGATCAGCCATTTCAGGCGCGTCTGCGCCCGGCGGTCCAGCCAGTGGGCGAGCCTACTCAGTTTCGCGGTGGCCGCCCGCGCCCGCCGGCCGCTGATGTTGCGGCGGGCGATGAAGCCCGGAATGCGCAGACTGCCGACACCGGGCAGGATCATCTGCGCGGAGATCAGGGCGATGACGGCGCCGCAGATGCTCGACATGAGCGGCACGCCGGAGAGCGGCGACATGACCACCAGGGCCGGCACGATCAGCACGGGCATGTAGGAGCGTCGGCCGAACGCCTCCAGGGTATCGCCCATGGTGACGCGCTCGCCCTTGGCGGTGTCCGCCATCCGCTCGACGATCTCCGTGATCGGCGCGGCCGAGGCGCCGGACGGCTTGGAGCGGGACGGCTCGGAGCGGGAAGGCTCGGGTCGGGGCGGCCGGTTGCCGGATGCTGGATCGGTCATGGTGACTTCGCTGCTGGCTCGTGGCGGACCGCACGCTGCCCCGGACGGGATGCCGGCGACGGCGCTGCCGTCCGCCATCGACGGCCCGGGCAGCGCGGATATTCCCGGTGGCAGAGCATTGTCGAAACACAACGCGCCCTTGCCCCGCAGGTTCCCGATCCCGACCGACGCAATGAGGTCTGCCCGCGCGGGGCGCGGAACGATGGAGACGCAGATTTTAGGAAAAGTGGTGCCCAGGGGCGGATTCGAACCACCGACACGCGGATTTTCAATCCGCTGCTCTACCAACTGAGCTACCTGGGCAGCGCCTGAGCGCGAGGGGGGTATATAGCGGCCGGGATCGGACCTGTCCAGCACGTCTCGACACCAATTTCGGCACCGATTTCACCAGGGGCCTGGGACGTTGAAGTGATACCCCCGGGCCCGTACATTGCCGGTGCCATGCAGATTGTCGACGCCCTCCGCCTTGCCATCCGCCATTTCAACGCCGGTCGGGCGGATGAGGGTGCGGCCCTGTGCGGTGCGATCCTGAACGCCCAGCCGGACAATCCTGTCGCCAACTGTCTCCTGGCGCGCGCCCGCCTCAGAGCCCGGGCGCCGGAGGAGGCGCGGACGCTGGTCGACCGGGCACTTCGGGCGGCGCCGGACTATCCGGCCGCGCTGGAACTGGACGCCCAACTGCTCGACGAGGCTGAGAACGGGCTCCCCGAGACCGTCGCCCGCGCCTATCGCCGCGCGCTGATCGCCGGGCCTGCCTCCGGCGGCCTCTGGTTCGCCTACGGCAATCACCAGCAGGGCGCGCTCGACGATGCCGCCGGGGCGGTCACGTTCTACCGGCGCGCCCTGGCCGTCACGCCGGGCGACATCCCGGTGGCCATGAACCTGGCGACCGCCCGTCTGAAGCTCGGCGATCCCGAGGCCGCGCTCGCCCTCTGCGAGGATGCCCTGGCGCGCCGGCCGACCCATATCCGCGCCCTCGCGCTGAAATCCACCGCCCTCTACGACCTCGGCAATCCCGAACCCGCGGACGCCCTGACCGGCTTCGGCACCCTGACCCGGCCGATGATGCTGCCGGTTCCGGAAGGGTACACCTCGCTCGACGCGTTCAACGCCGCCTTCGCCGCCGCCATCCGCAACCACCCGAACCGGCGCGACGACTACGATCCGACCAAGCGGGCGATCCGCGGCGGCTCCCTGGTGACCGATCTGCTGCAGCACGATGATCCGGCGATTCGGGGCTTCCGCGCCGCCCTCGACGCCGCCGTCGCGGTCTACCGCAACGCCCTGCCCGACCTGCCCGGACACCCGCATATCGACGGCCGCCCGCGCGGCTACGCCCTCGACGTGTGGGGGAACATCCTGCGCGCCCAGGGCCACCAGGACGGCCATATCCACAACCTCGGCTGGCTCTCCGGCGTGTACTACGTGGAGATGCCGGAGGTCCTGAGCGAGGCGGACACAGACCACCAGGGCTGGATCGAGTTCAACCATCCGGGCTACGGCATTCCGGACCGAGGCACCGCGACCACCCACCGCGTCTGCCCCCGGCCGGGGATGATCGTCCTGTTCCCGTCCTATGTCTGGCACCGCACCGTGCCGTTCGACGGCGGGGGCGAGCGGATCTCCGTCGCCTTCGATCTGCATCCACGATGAGGCCCCCGACCCCCGCAGCGTCGAGCGGCGAAGCCGCCGTCGTCGACGCCCTGCGCCGTGCTGGCACCCTCTTTCGCGCCCGGCGCTACCGGGAAGCAGCGGACGCCTACGGCGAGGTCGTCCGGCTGCGCCCCAGACTGCCCGACGCCCATCACAACCAGGGCGTCGCCCTCAAGGCGGCGGGCCATCTGGCCGAGGCGATCGCCTGCTTCCGCCGGGCCGTCCGCCTCAAACCGGATTACCTCGCCGCCCAGACCAATCTCGCCGCCGCTCTGGAAGCGAAGGGGGATGTCCGGGGCGGCCTCGAGCACCGCATCGACGCCTGGCGCCTGGAACCGGCCGCGCACGATCCGCGCGAGGCGCTGATCCGGGCGCTGCGGCGCTGCCCCTACGACAAGCCGCTGCCCGCCGCCCGCACGGCACTGGCGGCCCTCCAGGCCGATCCGGATATCGACCAGCAGGCCCTGTCCGACCCTGCGATCCGGCTCTGGGCCAGCCATCCGGCCATCCGCCGGGGACTGGAGGCGGCCCGCCACGGATTTCCCGGCAGCCCGGCTCCCGCTGGGTTCAAGCCGATCACGGCGTTCCTCGCCGACGATCTGGTCCTCGGCGCGCTCTGCTGGTCCATCGTCGCCCATCCCGACATGGAGGCGTGGCTGACGCGGACCCGGCACTGGCTGCTGGACACTGCCGTCGCCGGCAATCTCGGACGCGTCGATCCCGACTGGCTGGCCGCCATCGCCGTCCAGGCCCGGGCGAGCGAATGGGTGTGGTTCGAGACCGAAGAGGAGCGGGACCTTCTGATCCGCCTCGCCGACCTCCAGGCCGCGAGCGTCGAGACGCCGCACCGCGACCTGATCCGGGCGATGTATCTGCCGCTGGAGACCGATCCCAAGATCGACGCGCTCACCCGAGAGGCGGGCGCGCTGCCGGAGGACGACCGGTCGCCGCGCGCACTGCTGCTGCGCCGCTCCCTGCTCGATCCGCGGGAGGAATGGCGGCTGGCCGAGGAACTGGCGCCGGGACAGGTGCATGACGCGGTCTCGCGCGCCGTGCGGAGCCAGTACGAGGACAATCCCTATCCGCGCTGGCTCAGCCTCTCGCGACGGCCGCGGACCACGCTCAGCCGGCATCTCGGCCAGGTCCTGGCGCTGCCGTCGCCCCCGCAGGCGGAGGACGCGGAGCCGCGTATTCTGATCGCCGGCTGCGGCACCGGGCGCCATGCGCTGCAGACGGCGCTGCGCTACGAGAATGCCGAGGTCGTGGCGATCGATCTGTCGCGCGCGTCGCTCGCCTACGGCCGTCGGATGGCCCGGGAGCTTGGGGTGCGGAACATCCGGTTCGCCCAGGCCGACATCTTGGAAATGGGAACCTATCCCGAGCGATTCGACGTGATCGAGAGCTCCGGCGTTCTGCACCACATGGACGAGCCGATCCGCGGGTGGCGCGTTCTCAGGCGGCTGATGACCCCGCGCGGCCTGATGCGCCTCGCCTTCTACAGCCGCCGGGCGCGGGAGCCGTTCGACGAGATCCGGAGCCGGGTGCCGGAGCACGGCGACATGACCGGACGCGTCCGCGCCGCCCGCGAGGCCGTCTACGGGCTGACGGAGGGCCACCCGGCCCGCGCACTGCTCCGCTCGGCCGATTTCTACGCCGCATCGGGGGTGCGCGACGCCCTGCTGCACACCCAGGAACACACGGTCGATCCGCTCTGGATCCGCCAGGCCCTCTCGGACATGCGCCTGCGCTTCCTGGGATTCGAGCTGCCCGATCCGGCCATCCTCGCCGAGTACCGGCGCCATCATCCGGACGATCCGGGCGGTCTCGACCTCGAGAACTGGGACACGTTCGAGGTCGACTATCCCGACGTTTTCCTCGGCATGTATCAGTTCTGGGTCCAGGCGGAGGACTAGCCGGGCGCATTCGCGCTCAGGCCGGGTCTCCCGCCGTGATCGGCGCGCCCCTTAGTCCTCGCCGCGCTCCAGCCGCGCGACCATGGCGTCGATCTCGGTCTCGTCAGGGACCTCTTCGCTCGGAATCCGGTAGGTCTCGCCGAGCCAGCGACCCAGGTCGACCTGCTTGCATCGCGGGGAGCAGAACGGCCGCACCTTTGCGGCGCTCGGCTTGCCGCAGATCGGGCATTTCATCTTTCGTGCCTTGCCAATCGGATGGATCTCACCCATCGGTCCTCGCTCTTATGCATCGCTGTCGATCAACGCGTCCTCGGGGCCGAGCGTCGGGTCCCCGGCCACCGTGAGAGCGCCAAGCCGCCGACGCTCCGTCCCCAAGATAGGAGCGCCCGGCCCGCCGAGCCAAGTGGCCACATCCGGCGGCACCCGCAGCACCGGCCGGGCGATCCCGCCGACATCGCGGCGCAGGCGCTCCATCGCCGCCCAGGCCCGCGCCCGCGCGGTCAGACGCGGGGCCCCCGGCGGGGCCAGCATTTCCGCCGAGAGCGGCCGGCGCGGCGCTTCCCGCACGCATTCCAGCATGCCGCCCGGCGTCCAGCCCAATATCCGCCAGGAGGCGGCGTCGCCCGACACCGCCTGTTCCAGAGCGTCCTTCACACGGTCCCGGTCGCCGTTTCCCCGCATGCGCGGCAGGTCGATGAGCAGCGTGCCGCGAAGACCCCGAAGCCGCGCGATCCTGGCAACACCGGCGGCCGCCGCTCCGTTCGCCCGAACCAGCGCCTCTCCCCGAGGCGACCGGGCGAGATTGACGTCGACCAACGTCGCCGTCTCCATCTCCTCGACCACCAGGGTCACGCCATCAGCCACGAAAAGCTCCCGGGCCAGTGCACGTTCGAGCGCCTCGTCGCCGCCGGCCTCGCGGAACAGGCGACCATCGCGGTCGGTGACGACCTCCGCCGATGGCGCGTGCGCCCGGACACGCGCCTCAAGCGGAGGCGGCGGGAGCAGCCAGCACGGTCCCTTCGACGCCTCGGCGTCTGTTCGGATGCGCTGCCACAGGTCGACCAGACGGGCCGTCTCGGCGGCGATCGCAGTCGCCACCTCGGCGCTGTCCTCGGTCGGCGCGCCGTCGACCGCCCCCGCGAGGACCATCGCCCCCACCCCGTCGGGCAAGACCGCCCGCACGGCATCGCGGATCGCCGCCCGGCGACCCTTCGCCCGGATCGCCGAGGCGATCCCCAGTTCCGGCAAAAACGGGGTCAGCACGACGCCGTCGCCCATCAGTTCGACCCGTCGACGCAGCACGGACCGCTTCGTGTCGACGGAATCCCGAACCACCTCGACCGGTAGCCGCTCGCCGTCATTGGCGCGGCCGTCACGGATATAGCCGGCTCCGGTGGGCAGATCTGCGACCGAGGCTCCGCCGGCGGTGCGGGCGGTGACAAGGGCGATGCCGCCGATCAGGCTCGGTCTGTCGTCGCCCTCGACCCAGATCTCGACGACGCGGTCAGCCTCCAGGAACAGCACCCGCGAGACGCCCGGCGCCACGTCGATGACCGCGCGGTTGACCGCGCTCATGCAGGCGCCTCGGCGGCAGCCGGCGCGTGGGTGAAGCCGACGCCGCTCAGGAGGGCGTAGGTTTCCGCCAGGGCGAGACCGACAACGTTGCTGTAGGAGCCGTTGAGGAATTCGACATAGGCCGCCGCCAGCCCCTGGACCGCGTATCCGCCGGCCTTGCCCGACCATTCGCCGGAGGCGAGATAAGCGGCGACTTCTGATCCGGCGAGGCGCTTGATGCCAACGCGGGTCTCGACGACACGCTCATGGACCGCCCCGTCCGGGTCGATCAGACAGATGCCTCCGATCACCCGGTGGCGCCGGCCCGAGAGCAGGGAGAGACAGCGCGCCGCCTCGTCGGTGTTCTCGGTCTTCGGCAGAATTCTGCGTCCGCAGGCAACCACCGTATCGGCGGCCAGGACGAAGGCGCCCGGATGGCGGGGTGCGACGGCATCCGCCTTGGCGCGGGCCATCCGCGCCGCGTAGGGGCGCGGCTTCTCGGCTGGAAACGGCGTCTCGTCCGCCTCGGCGGGGTCCACGGCATCGGGGACGAGCCCGATCTGCGCCAGCAGACTGCTGCGGCGCGGGGAGGCGGAGGCGAGGACAAACGGAGCGCCCTTGGGTGGGCGCAATACGATTGGGGCGGTCATCGCACGGACCAGCCCTGCGCGGTTACTTGAACCGGAACGTGATCCGACCCTTGGTCAGGTCGTACGGGGTCATCTCGACGTTGACCCGGTCGCCGGCCAGAACGCGGATGCGGTTCTTGCGCATCTTGCCGCTGGTATGGGCGAGGACTTCATGGTCGTTATCCAACTTAACGCGGAACATCGCGTTCGGCAGCAGTTCGGCAACAGTGCCGGAAAACTCGATCATGTCTTCTTTTGCCATTATCGCTCCTTGTTGCTGTCTGGGGCGTGCCTTAAGTGCGTGTACGAGGGTGAAAGGTCAAGTTGTTTTCCGGTCGAGCGACCGCCGCCACGGCGTGCGGAACCGGGCCTTCCGCGGGCGCGACAGGCCTCCGTCGGAAAGGCCGAGCCGCCGGGTTCGGACCGGAGACGGGCTCAATCCAGATAGGCGAACCGGTGGCGGATTCGCTCGACCAGGGAGTCCCGGACCGCGCGGTAGGCGTCGAGACGGGTCTCCCGGTTGCCCTCCACCACGGTGGCATCGAGGGTCGGCCAGTACTCGATGTCGCAGGCCATGGTCCGCGTCAGTTCGATGGCACGGTGCTGCGCCTCCGGCGACAGCGAGATGATGACGTCGAAAAACCCGTCCTCGAGCATGTCGAAGCTCTTCGGGCGGTGCCGGTTCATGTCGATACCGATCTCGTTCATCACCTCGACGACGAACGGATCGAGATCGCCGCGGCCGACGCCGCAGGAGTCGACGTAGATCCGCGTCCCGGCCATGGCCTTCAGGATACCCTCCGCCATCGGCGACCGCACGACGTTCATGCTGCAGGCGAACAGAACCGCGCTCGGCTGCTGGATCGTCGCGAAAGGATCGGTCGCCGCCACCGGATCAGCCCCGGATATGCAGGACGCAGAGCAGCGTGAACAGCCGCCGGGACGTGTCGTGGTCGATGGCGATCCGGCCGTCCAGCCGATCGCGCAGCATCTGCGATCCCTCGTTGTGCAGACCGCGCCGGCCCATGTCGATCGCCTCGATCTGGGACGGGGTCAAGCGCTTGATGGCGTCGTAGTAGCTCTCGCAGATCTGGAAATAGTCCTTCACCACCCGGCGGAACGGGGCGAGGTGAAGGGCGATCTGGGTGCGCGGCGCGTCGGCGGTGTCGCGCACGTCGAAGACCAGCCGGTTCTCCTCGATGAAGAGCCTGAGATGGTACGGCCCCGGACCGCCGTCGCGCGGCCGGAAGCGGTTGTCCTCCAGCAGATCGTAGACCGCGATGGCGCGTTCCTGCTCCACCTCCGCGCTGCGACGGATCACCGTGCGCTCGTCGAGCGAGATGTGAACGATGCGCGCGTCGTCCCCGGTGGGGTCCAGCGGCGCGGTGTCGGCATCGTCGTCCGACATGCGCCCTCCTCAGCTGTTCAGCGCCGGTTCAGACGTATCGCGACCGAACGCGCATGCGCATCCAGCCCTTCCGCCTCCGCCAGTGTAATCGCAGCGGGACCGATGGCGCCAAGCCCATCCGCGTCGGCGGCGACGGTGGTCGTCCGCTTCATGAAGTCGAGCACCCCGAGACCCGAGGAGAACCGGGCAGTGCGGGCGGTCGGGAGCACGTGGTTCGGCCCCGCCACGTAGTCGCCCAGCGCCTCCGGCGTGTACCGCCCGAGGAAAATCGCCCCGGCATGCCGCACCCGGGCGGCCATGGCATCCGCATCCTCGACCGCGAGTTCCAGATGCTCCGGCGCCAGCCGGTCGATGAGCGGCGGAACCTCGTCCATGGACCCGGCGACGATCACCGCGCCATGGGTCCGCCAGCTTTCCGTGGCGATCTGCGTGCGCGGCAGCGTCGACAGGTGGTCCTCGACGGCCGCGACGACGGCATCCGCGAAGCCGGCATCGTCGGTGATCAGGATGGCCTGGGCCGCGGTGTCGTGTTCCGCCTGGCTCAGCAGGTCGATGGCGATCCAGGACGGGTCGTTCGCCGCATCGGCCACCACCAGGATCTCGGACGGGCCGGCGATGCTGTCGATGCCGACCTTGCCGAAGACCTGCCGCTTGGCCGCCGCCACATAGGCGTTGCCAGGCCCGACGATCTTGTCGACCGGTACGATGCTCTCGGTGCCGTAGGCCAGCGCCGCGACCGCCTGGGCCCCGCCGATCCGCCAGATCTCGGTGATCCCGGCGACGCGTGCGGCGGCCAGCACCAGGTCGTTGACCACGCCGTCCGGCGTCGGCACCACCATCACCCGGCGCGAGACCCCGGCCACCTTCGCGGGCAGCGCGTTCATCAGCACCGAGGAGGGATACGCCGCCGTACCGCCGGGCACGTAGAGACCGGCGGCATCGATCGCGGTCCAGCGCAGGCCGAGACGGATCCCGGCCGGATCGTTGACCTCGAAATCCGTCGGCAGCTGGCGGGCGTGGAAGCTCTCGATCCGCTCCGCCGCCAGCTCAAGCGCCGCGCGGGTCTGCGGGTCGATCCGGTTGACCGCGGCCTCGACCTCGCCGGCGCCGATGGCCAGTCCCGTCTCGCTCGGATCGAACCGGTCGAAGCGGCGCGTGTAGTCGAATAGAGCCGCGTCGCCGCCACGAGCGACGGCGGCGATGATCTCGGAGACGGTGTCGCCGACCTCGGCCCCGGTCTCGCGCTTCGAGTCGAGCAGCGCCGCGAAGGCGTCGTCGAACCCGGCTTCCCCCGTCGAGAGCCTAAGCGGCACGGGCCGCCTCCCGGAAGCGGGCGATGAGGTCGTTCACCGGGCCCGGGCGGGTCTTCAGGGCGGTCCGGTTCACGGCCAGCCGGGCGCTGACATCGGCGATCGTGTCGATCTCCACCAGACCGTTGGCCTTCAGGGTCGAGCCGGTCTGGACCAGGTCGACGATGCGGCGGCAGAGGCCCAGGTTCGGCGCCAGTTCGAGGGCGCCGTTCAGCTTGATGCATTCGGCCTGTACGCCGCGGCGCGCGAAGTAGCGGCGGGTCACGTTCGGATACTTGGTCGCGACGCGCAGGTGCGACCAGCGCTGAGGGTCCTCGTTCGCCGCGAGGTCGGCGGGCGCTGCGACCGCCAGGTGGCAGTGGCCGACATTGAGGTTCACCGGCGCGTAGATCTCGGGATGGTCGAACTCCATCAGGACGTCCGAGCCGGACACGGCCAGATGGGCGGCGCCGAAGGCGAGGAACGTCGCGGTGTCGAAGCTGCGCACCCGGATGATGTCCAGGTTCGGATCGGCGGTGGCGAACTGGAGCTGGCGCGCGTCCTCGTCGAAGAAGGCGTCCTCCGGCTCGATCCCGGCCCGCGCCATGAGCGGCGCGATGGCCTTCAGAATCCGGCCCTTGGGCACGGCGAGTACAAGCTTGTCGTTGGCGTTCACGACTGTGTCGTCCCGTAGATGTTCCTGCGGCAGAGAACCTTCCGGCGAACCTTCCGGCTCCGGCACCCGAACGGCCTAGGCGGCTCCGTCCGTGCTTCCGTCGTCGTCGTGGGACGGGCGGAACACCGTGGGCCAGGGGGTGCCGAGGTCCTCCACGTGACAGGACAGGCTCTCGACGTCAAGCCGGATGGTCGATTCGCCGGCGAAGACCAGATCGACGTATCCGTCGGCATAGGCGATCGACAGCAGATTCAGGATCAGCCCTCGGTCGGCCCGGTCTATCCCCTTGGTGCGGACCGAGCGGACCCCCTCGAACCGGATGCCCGTGTGCACGCGCTCATAGGGGGTGCCGTCCCCGCCCGCGCGCCTGCCCCCGGACGCGCCGTCCGGCGCAATCTCCCAGCGGAACCGGCCGGCGACCATGACAAACCGGCTCTCATCCGCCTCGTAGGCCATCTCCGACACCGGAACCACCGCGTCCTGCAGATAGGCGGAGACCACCGCCAGATCCTCGGTATCGACCGCGCGGACCCGGAGCGGCCGGTCGCGCCGCTTGCCGAACAGGGAGAGCGTCGGGCGCCGGGCCACGGCCTACTCCTCCGCCGCCGCCCGTTCGGCGCCGACCCGGGCGACATCCGCGCCGCAGGCCGAGAGCTTGCCGACAAGGTCCTGGTAGCCGCGATCCAGATGGTAGATGCGGTTGATCACCGTCTCGCCCTCGGCCGCCAGCCCAGCCAGAACGAGCGAGACCGAAGCACGCAGATCGGTGGCCATCACCTGGGCGCCCTTCAGGGTCTCGACGCCGCGGACCATGGCCGAAGCGTGGTGCACGGTGATGTTGGCCCCCATGCGGGACAGCTCGGGCACGTGCATGAAGCGGTTCTCGAAGATCGTCTCGGTGATCATCGACGCGCCCCGCGACACCGTCATCAGCGACATGAACTGCGCCTGCAGGTCAGTCGGGAATCCCGGATAGGGCTCCGTCATCATGTCGACGCCCAGGACCCGCTCCTCGCCGCGCGCCACGCGGATGCCGTCCTCGACAGCCTCGACCGTCACGCCCGCCTCCCGGAGAACCTCGGCGGCGGCCTCGATCAGCATGAGGTCGGTGTCGGCGAGCAGCACGTCGCCGCCGGCGATCGCGGCGGCCATCGCATAGGTACCGGTCTCGATCCGGTCGGCGACCACCCGGTGCTCCGCCCCGCCCAGGTCGGGCCTGCCCTGGATATGGATGGTGTCGGTTCCCGCGCCCTCGATCTCCGCGCCCATCGCGGTCAGAAGCTTGGCGAGGTCGGCGATCTCGGGCTCGCGTGCGGCGTTGACCAGCACCGACTCACCGTCGGCCAGGGCCGCGGCCATCAGCAGGTTCTCCGTGGCGCCGACGGACACGAACGGGAAGGTGACGCGGCCACCCTGCAGGCGCCCGCGCGGCGCCTTGGCGTCTATATAGCCGGCCTCGATGCTGACCTCCGCGCCGAGATCGGCGAGGCCCTTCAGGTGCAGATCGACCGGCCGGTTGCCGATGGCGCAGCCGCCGGGCAGCGAGACCCTTGCCTGACCGAAGCGGGCGACCAGCGGCCCGAGCACGAGGACGGACGCCCGCATCTTGCGGACCAGGTCGTAGGGGGCCGTGGTGCTGTCGATCCGCGCGGCGTCCATGGCCATGTCCGTGCCGTCGCGGTCGATCCGGACCCCGTGCTGGCGCAGCAGGCTGGTCATCGACGCGATATCGGCGAGATCGGGGACGTTGGTCAGCCTGACCGGTGCGCCCGTCAGGAGACTGGCGGCCATCAGCGGAAGAGCCGCGTTCTTCGCGCCGCTGATGGGGATGGTCCCGTGAAGCGGGCGACCGCCCCGAACACGAATCTGGTCCATGGATCACACAATATGTTGTTTCGTCGGTTCTACCCGACCGGATGGCGAAGTCTCAAGTCCAACGGGGACAGACTGCCCCCGGTTTCCGGCTAAACCATGGCAGCGGACCGCTTATTCCCGCCCGTCGGAGGGTTTCACCGGCTCGGCCGGTTCGGCCCGGGCCCGCGACTGGGCCTTCCGGCGCCGCAGATTCGCCCGAAGCGCCTGTTCGAGCCGCGCCCGGCGGTCGTCCTCGCTCTCCTGTCCGGCGCTGCGCCCGGAGCCACCACCGGCACCCTTCCGGGAAGCGCCGCCGGCCGGATCGTTCTCAGTCATGGTCCCCTCCAACACCCGCGGCCAACCGCGTCGCTCCCGGCATCCGTCGCCGACCTCTAGCATGGCGGACCGACCGCTGCATGAAAACCGCACTTGCACCCCGCAAACGTCTCTGGCATGTATGCGCCGCCTCGCGGGTCGGCGACCATCTCGTCGCCTTTCGGACCCGCCGCGGGACGCTGCCGTAGCTCAGGGGTAGAGCACTCCCTTGGTAAGGGAGAGGCCGAGAGTTCAAATCTCTCCGGCAGCACCATCTTCTTCTCAGACCGTCACGAACGTCCGAATTCCGCCACGCGGAACTCCTTCGCGCGTGGCCGGTTGTCGGCGGGCGCGGGGACAGGCCTAATCGGAGCGTCGCATCCCTGCCTCGGGCCGCCCGTTTGACCGACCTCCTGATCGACCTTCTCCCGCTGCTCATGTTCGTGACCCTGATGGGGCTGGTGTTCACCAGCTACCCGATCGGGTTCGCACTGGGCGGGACGGCCATCCTGTTCGGCTTCATCGGCATGGCGCTCGACGTTTTCTCGTTCCGCGAGTTCTTCGTCTTCGTGCCGCGGGTCTGGAGCATCGCCGAGAACCTGCAGATCATCGCCGTGCCGCTCTTCGTGTTCATGGGCGTGATGCTGGAACGCTCGCGGATCGCCCAGGACCTGCTCGAGGCGTTGCAGATGCTGCTACGGCCCGTCCCCGGCGGCATGGCGCTGGCGGTGACGCTGATGGGGGTCATCTTCGCCGCCATCACCGGCGTCGTCGGCGCCTCGGTGATCATGCTCACGCTGATCGCCCTGCCCACCATGCTGAAGGCCGGCTACCGGCCGTCGCTCGCGCTCGGGACCATCGCCGCGTCCTCCACCCTCGGCATCCTGATCCCGCCCAGCATCCTCATCGTCTTCCTCAGCGAGATGATGCAGATCTCCTTCGGCTATCTGTTCGCCGCGGTGCTCTGGCCGGGGCTGCTGCTGTCGGGCCTCTACCTGCTCTACATCGCTGGTTATTCCTTCCTGGTGAAAGGTGCCGCCCCGCGCCTCCCGCCGCCGCAGGCGGACCGCGATCGCCGCGCGTTCTGGGCGGTGCTGGCCCGCGGCATCCTGCCGCCGGCGGTGCTGATCTTCCTGGTCATGGGGTCCGTCCTGTCGGGTCTCGCGACGATCACGGAGTCGGCGGCAGTCGGCGCCGGCGGGGCGCTGCTGCTGGCCTGGCTGCGCGGCAATCTCGGCCCCGGCAAGCTGCGGGAAAGCCTGCACCGCTCGACCATGACGGTGGGCATGATCTTCGTCCTGTTCATCGGCGCCACCAGCTTCGCCTTCGTGTTCCGGATCCTCGGCGGCGACGAGGTCATCAACCTGCTGATCGACGCCGCGGACCTGGGCGCCTGGGGCATCCTGATCCTGGTGATCGCGCTGATCTTCCTGATGGGGTTTTTCTTCGACGTGCTGGAGATCATGCTGATCGCCATTCCGATCTTCGGCCCGATCGTCGCACCGCTGGATTTCGGCCCGCACATCGCCCAAGGCGACGTGCTGTACTGGTTCGCGGTCCTGGTGGCGATCACGCTCCAGACCTCGTTCCTGACGCCGCCGATGGGCCTCTCGCTGTTCTACATCAAGGGGGTGGCCCCCTCCTCGGTGACCATGCGCCAGATCTATGTGGGGATCGTGCCGTTCGTGATCCTGCAGATGCTCTGCGTCGCCATCGTCATGGCCGAGCCCGGGCTGGTCACCGCCCTGCCCCGCTGGCTCTTCGTCGGATGAGGGGGCCGTCCATGCATGGGTCTTCCGGACACACCGACCGCTGGCGCCGGCTGATCCGCCTGGCGGACGCCCTGGAGCGGCCGGCGGTCTGGGCCGGTCACGCAGTGTCGTGGCTGTTCCTACCGCTGATCGGCATCGTCCTGTTCGACGCGCTCGCCCGGCGCTACCTGCGCAAGTTCGAGTTCGTGATGGAGAGCGACCTGCATTTCTATCTGAACTCGCCGGCGATGCAGGACGCCGAATGGCACCTGCACACGGTCATCCTGCTCTGCGCGCTCGGCTATGCCTGCGCCTGCAACGCCCATGTGAGGCTCGACATGCTGCGGGGCCGGCTCGGCGCCCGCGGCCGGCTCTGGGTGGAGTTTCTGGGCGGGCTCTTCCTGCTGCTGCCCTTCGTGGCGATCTTCACCGCCGACAGTTTCGACTTCTTCCGGATCGCCTGGGAGCATGACGAGACGGCGGGCGAGACCAACGGCATCGGCAACCGGTGGATCATCAAGTTCTTCATGGTGCTGGGGCCGGGCCTGCTGTTCCTGGCCGGGCTGTCGGTGGTGATGCGGGTCTTCGTGCGCCTGTTCGGACCCCCGGATCTGGCGCACGAGACCCGAACCGAGGCGATCTCCGCACGGAATTTCTCGGCATTCAATTGAGCGGTCCAAAGGATGCGGGCTGGACAAATGTCGCAACCGGCAACATCATCCCCACATGGGAATGATGTTGAATAACCTCCCACATGGGAGAGCGTAGATGTTATATGACGTTGCAGAACCGGCAGGCACGGCCGGTGAACGCGCGGTCAATAAAGCCATGGCCAACGCTGCCAAATTCCTCAAGCTCAGCCAAACCGAGCTCGGCGAGATCATCGGTCTGAGTTCGTCCTCGGCCTCGCGTTTCGTGAACGGTCAGCAGTCTCTGCAGAAGGGATCGAAGCCGTATCAACTGGGTCTCCTTCTTGTACGGGTGTTTCGGTCCCTGGATGCGATCAGCGGCGGCGACGAGCGCTATAATCGGGAATGGCTGAGGGCGGAGAACCTGGCGTTGGGCGGAATCCCGCTCAACATGATGAAGCGCCCCGAAGGTCTGGCCGATGTCCTTGCCTATCTCGATAGCCGACGCGCCATCGTCTGAAGCGCGATCCTGGCGCGGCGACGTGTGGCGGCTGGCGGAGGGACAGCACGTCAACGCCACCCGCAAGCTGGTCGACTCCTTCGAAGAGCAGGCCGCGCTGGAAGCCGAGCTGGAGGAGAGCAAACCGCGCTATCCGGCCGAGTGCGCCGGCCTGCACTACCTGCTGTTCACGCCGTTCCGCTACCGGACGACACCCTACCGTGGATCACGATTCCGGGCGGCCGGCTTTACCCATGGTGTCTACTACGGCTCTCAGGAGGTGGAGACGGCGGTATCGGAGATCAGCCACCACCGGATGCGCACCTTCCGCGACACGCCGAGCGTCCGGCCGCCGGACAACGCGGCCCTGTTCACGGCCTTTCGGGTGACGGCGATGTCCGCCAGGGCGATCGACCTCAGCGCCCCACCCTTTCTGGCGCATGCGGATCTATGGACCGCACCCGACGACTACACCCCCTGTCAGGCGATCGCAGATAGCGCCAGAAGGGCCGGCGTTGAGATCGTTCTGTCCCAGTCGGTTCGGGACCCGTATCGGCGGCGCAACGTCAATGTCCTGACCTGCACAGCCTTCGTGACGCCGGAGCCGGATGCCTTCCAGACCTGGGAGATCCAAGCCTCGCTGACCGATGCCTGGGCAATCCGCGAATTCCCCCGGCTCGCCCTGGAATTCGACTGGGCCTCGACCTCCGGAGAGGGACGGCCGGCCTGACGGTCAGACCGGCCGCTGCCCCTACTTCATCGGCGAATGCGCCGAGGGGAACATCAGCATCGAGTGCATCTCCTCCAGCATCGGGCCGGCCTCTTTCAGGAACTCCTTCCATTCCGGGTCCTGGGCGCAGGCGTTGCGCGCCTCCATGCGGTGCTCGAAGCTGTCGTAGACCCAGAGGTGCGAGACCTCGTTCGGCTGCCCGGCCTCGGTGTGAAAGATGCCGACATTCTTCGAGTACTTTTCCCGCGCCGGCTGAACGGCGAGGAACTTCTCCAGCCACGCCTTCGGCTTGCCGACCTTGCAGCGGTAGTAGCGGTACTCGTAGATGTGGCCCTCGCCCTCGGGCGGAGTCAGCGGCTTCGCCGGGTTTAGTAGCCGGATGTCCTGGCGCAGGATCAGCGGGCCGGCCTGGGTCAGGTACTTGTTCTTCCAGTCGGCGTTCCCGCCGAGCGCGGCGCGCCGCTCGGCCCGGTGGTTGAGATCGTCGTAGGACCACAGGTGGTGCACCTGGTTCAGCGCGCCGATCTCGGTCAGCCAGTAGCCTTCCAGTTTGCCGTAGTCGTTGCCGCGGATCGGCCGGCCCACCTCGCCGGACAGCCGGGCCAGTTCCGGCGCCTTGCCGGCCGGCGTCGTGTAGGTGCGCAGTTCGTAGATCATTCGGGTCTCCCTCCTGGTTCCGCCGACCTTCGGGGCCGGCGGTTGGTCACGTCGTCATCATCGGGTCGGTGGCGGATGGCGGGTACCGTCCACTTCGGCACGTCAGCCTATTCGGCGGCGATCGGCGGGACCGCCTCGTCGAGGGTGTTGCAGGCGCCGGTCACCCGGGTCTGGCGCATACGGCGCCGGTAAGCGTCGGCGTCATAGCCGGCGCCGCGGTGCAGCAGGCAGCGGTTGTCCCAGATCACCAGGTCGCCCGCCTGCCAGCGGTGGCGATAGATCGAGGCCGGCCGCGTCGCCTCGGCCAGAAGGGCGTCGAGCAGCACCCGGCTCTCGTCATGAGTCCAGCCCTCGATCTCCTTGGCGTGGGAGCCGATATAGATGTTGCGCGCGCCGGTGCGGGGGTTGGCGCGCACGAGCCGCTGGCGCACCGGCGGCAGCGAGGCGGCATGGGACTCGGAGACCGGCGCCACCTTGGAGCGCGAATAGACGTAGTCGTGGATGCAGATCAGCGGATCGAGCCGGGCCTGCTCCTCGGCGGGCAGACGGCCATAGGCGGCTCGGCCGCTGACGAACTCGGTTTCGCCGCCCTCGGCCGGAACCTCGTGGGCCGACATGATCGAGACGAAGGTCGGCACCGGGCGAAACGATGAGTCCGAATGCCAGAGGTTGTTGCCCGTCTGGAACACCGTGCGCTGGTGGTCGTTGCCGAGCTTCGTGCCGTCCTCCAGCACATTGCCGATGGTGTGGAAATGCTCGACCTGTCCGCTGGTGCCGAGGGTGACGTGGTTGGCCTCCGGCTCGCCCAGCGCCCGGGTCAGCGCGAGCTGCTCGTCGTCCTCGAGGTGCTGGCCCGGGAACACGAGAAAGGAATGAAGGTCGATGGCATCGCGGATCTCATCGACCACCGCATCGTCGAGCGGCCCCTTCATACTGACGCCAATCAGGCTGGCGCCGAACTCGTCATGCAGGGGTTTGGCGGTGAAATGGGTCATGGCGGCTCCTCCATCGCGGGGTCCTCATGGGAACGCCCGTCATTGGTTGAAACCAGCGTGAGGCAGCGACGCGGCCGCCGCAAGATGCCCCGTTAGACCCCGACCTCCAGCGACGCCGCGACCTCAGCCCAGATAGAACCTGCGCGAACCGTCCGGGCCGGTCACCGGGTCGAGGCCGAAATACAGAACGCCGATGGTCATCGCGATCTCCGACTTGCCGGCGGTGAGCGGGCAGTGGACGCTGGCATAGGTACGCCAGCTCCTGTCCCGAGACCAGGCCACACACCCCTGCCGGAAGACGGGCCCGCCCTCGGTAACCGGCCGCCTAAAGGTATCCAGGACCTTTTCCTGGGCACCGCTGTAGTTGCTCTCCGTCACCGTGTGCCCGGTGTAGTCGCGGCCGAGGAACTCGGTGATCCGGGTGCCGATCAGCCGATAGCGGAAGTCGGCCCCTCCATCGACCACATCCATGATGATGACATGGCCGAACCAGGGAGCCAGACCCTCGATCTGCAGATCCGCCCGGTCGGGGATCGACGACCCGCCGCACCGGTCGCGCCAGTGGTCGGCGAAGGCCTCCACCATCGGGTGGTCGCAGCGCTCGACGACATCGTGAACGCGGGCATTGTCGAACGATTCGGTCAGCACAGGCAGTTTAAGCGTCACGTCCGTCCCTCGACCCTTGCCCTCGGGGAAGCCCCCCAGAAACTTCAAGTAGAAAGTGTAGGGTCAGATCCTTAACGGGACGTTACCTCGCGAGACCGACCGGGTGGGTGGAACACGCCCTCCATGCCGTGGGCCAACATATCCACCCCGACCGCCCGGATACGCCACCGGCAGACCCGCGGCAACGAAGGGCAATCGACTTCGGATTGGACCGCCCCTATCTTTCGGGGCAGACAGGGTCTGACAAAAACTGCCGCCGGTTGCGGGGCGCGAGCTTCTGCCGCCGGTGGCGCGACAAAAAAATTTTGAGAGCTTGCCCCGGGACGGAAGCGTTCCGGAGCGGAACGGATGGTTTTTGCGCCTGGGGCCGCAGAAGGGGGATTGATGAGCAGATGGTCGGTCGCGATCGTCGACAGCGGCGTCACGGACGAGACCGAGGCCCGCCTCGGCCCCAGCCTGTTCAGCTACGACTACTACGCGCGCGACGGCGATACGGATGGCGGCCGCGTCACGTCGCACGGAAGCCGGGTGGCGGAATCGGTGGAGCTGACCAACGGGCAGCTTGAACGCTTCGATATGCAGATCTCGAGCAACAGCGAGTGGTACATTTCGAACTACGCCGTCAACACCGCCCTGCGCGATGTCGTCAATCTGGTCGACAGCGGGTGGAATGTCGGCGCCGTCAACATGAGCTTCGGCAGCTACTCCTACTTCTGGACCACCCCATTCCGCAGTGCGATCAGCCTTCTGCAAGCCCGGGACGTCTTCACCGTCTCGTCGTCCGGCAACGGCGGCAGCTCACGATACGTGGAGTCGCCGACCTACCCGGCCCGCCTGTCCAACGTGATCTCGGTCGGCAGCCACGATGGCCATGGCAACCCCTCGGATTTCTCCAGGAGTTCGTCCTGGGGGGTCCATCTGCTGGCGGACGGCGAGGACGTTCCAGGCAGCGGCGTTAACGGCACCAGTTTCGCCGCCCCCCAGGTCGCCGCGACGGTCACCACGATGCAGGCACTGGTCGAAGGCACGACCGGTGACCGGCTGAACTTCGTGGAGGTGATCGACGCCCTGCAACAGGGCGGAGCCGGCCCGCGGTCCGCGGTCGACCCGGGCGACAACCGGACGACCTATTTCCTGCACGACCACGCCGGATCCGTCGACTACGTGCTCGCGCGCTACGTCGACCCGAACTTCACCGGCCTCGAATACATCGCCTCGTACTCGGATCTTGAGGCCGTCTTCGGTCGGAATGCCGGGGCGGCACGAGCCCACTTCCTCACCGACGGGGCCTGGGAAGGCCGGACGGTCGGCTTCGACGGGCTCGAGTACCTCGCCAGCCACGCCGATCTCAGGGTCGCGTTCGGCGCCGATCGCACGGCGGCCGCCAACCATTACCTGGACAGCGGCCGCTTCGAAGGGCGAAGCGTCACCTTCGACGCACATGCCTATATGGCCGCCAATCCTGACGTGGCCGCAGCGTTCGGCGGCGATCCGGACAGCGCCACGATACACTACATCACGGCGGGCGCGGCAGAAGGCAGGGCGACGGTCAGTGCCACCCTTGCCACTGCGGAACCCCCGGCGGTGTCCGAAGGCGACACGGACCTGGGGCGCGACGGGTCGACGGCCGGCCGGCTGATCCTGAACCAGTCGGCGACCGGAACCATTGGGGAGACTGGCGACCGGGACTGGTTCGCCACCGACCTGACGGAGGGAGAGACCGTCGTCGTCCAGGTTCGCGGCGCGTCCGGCGGCGGCGGGACCCTGGAGGACCCGGACCTATTCGTGTACGACAACGACGGATCGCTGGTCGCCTATAGCCTGGATGACGGCGCCGGGGCGGACGCCTATCTCGCGTTCACGCCGACCACCACCGGCACCTATTACATCGAGGTCGACGGCCACGCCTCGGGGGTGGGCGGCTATACGCTGACGGCCGGCTCCCCCGATGCGGACGCGATGGATGAGCTGCAGGCGGGACAGGATGCTTTCGACCGGGTCGCCCTGTCGTTCGAGGATGTGCGGGTCGCCGTGCTCGCCGACGGGACGCCGTCCAGCGACCCGTTCGGATTGATCTGAGCGCTCTTCCCCCGGTGTTCGTCGGGCGGACTGCCCGAAAGACGCCCGTCAGACGCCGATCGGCCTGACCCGCTCGGCGCCGAAGACGACGCTCACGACCGTTCCTTCGCCTTGGACACTCTCGAGGCCGGCCTCGGCGCCGTGCAGTTCGGCGAGCATCTTCACAAGGTACAGGCCCAGGCCCGTTCCCTCGGCCTGGGCAAGCGCCGGATTGCGGGACCGGGTGAAGGGCTCCCAGATCGTCTCCTGATCCTCGGCGGAAATGCCCGCCCCGGTATCCGCCACCGACAGCACCATATCGCCCTCCCCCCCGGCGCGCAGACGGATCGTCGTCCGCCCGCCCGACGGCGTGAACTTCAGGGCATTGGACACCAAATTGGTAAGAATCTGACGGATCGCCTTCGCGTCCGCGTATAGCGCGGGCACCTCGTCCGGTACGTCGATATCGAGCGCGACGCCCTTGCGGTCCGCCTCCACGCCGAGCACCGTCTTGATCGAGGCGATCTCCCGCGCGACGTCGACCCAGCTCTCGTTGATCTCGAAGCCGCCGCTTTCGATCTTCGACAGGTCCAGCAGGTCGTTCACCAGGGCCAGAAGATGCTGGCTGCTCTCGTGGATGATCTCCGCGTATTCCTGCTCGCGCGATTTCTCCTGGTTCGGGCGATGTTGGAGCTTGAGGATCTGCGAGAACCCGATGATGGCGGTTAGGGGCGTGCGGATCTCGTGGCTGATGCGGGCGAGAAACGCGCTCTTGGCCCGCGTCGCGTGCTCCGCGCGCTGCAGGGCGGATCGGACCTGCTGATCCCGGGTGACCAGATCGGAGTTGGCGGCGGCCAGATCGCCGGCCCGCGACATCAGGGTCTGCTGCGCCTGGTGCGCCCGGCTGATCACGACGACACCGGCGGCCAGCGCCAGAATGAGCAGGATCGCCGTCGGGATCGCGAGATCGTGCAGGGCGTCCAGACCGGCCCTCGGCGCATCCCAATCCAGGGCGGCGATGACCGACCCGTCCGAGCGGTACAGCGTCACCGCGTGGTCGGAGGTGGTGTCGATTTCGTAGACGACTCGAAGGTCCTGCAGGCCGAAACGGTCCCCGGTCCGGGCAAGCCATTCCGCGTCGAGCGGGCGCAGAACGATGAGGACCGGACGCGGGCTTGCGACGGCTCCCTCGGACATCGCGGTCTCGGGCGTGATCGCGGCGACCCCGGCCACTGCCAGCCCGCTGCTCGTTCGCACGATGCAGGGCAGACCGTCGGGATTCTCCATGGGCGAAGCGCGGGTCTGACCGATAACGTTCGCCAGATCTGCGACGACCTTTGCCTCGTCCCCGCCCGACATCGCCGGCCGGTCCGGGTCGGCCCAGGCGAAGACCAGCAGGTCGGCCTCGTCGATCACGATGCTGCCGCCGATGCCGAAGGTCGCCGCTAGGTAGCTGCCGAGATTCTGCTCGGCCCAATCGCGGTCCAGGTCGTCGAGCACCCGTTCGCTGACCACGTCCCAATAGGCGTAGTCCTTGGCCAGCAGAGCCATGCTCCGTGTGGCGTCCTCGACCGCCGTGATCGCGAGGCGGCTCGACGATCTGGCCGCACCCCGGTCGATCTCCACGACGGCGTACCAGAGGGTCCCGCCGGCGAGGCCAAGGGCGAAGAGAACCAGAGCGATCACCGGCCCGTAGAGCCGCCAGGTCGACGGGTCACCGCCCGGACCGACGCCGGATTGTTCGCTGTCGCCCACGCTCACGTCCGGCCCTTCCATCCTCTAGCCATGGGGCGACGCTACCATTGCGGTCGGCGCCGGCAAAGCGTCCCGGTCATGGGGTGCGGCAGAGCGCCGCCTGGGGCCGACAAATCAGGGCAAGCGATACTCGGAGACGAAGTCGGGGCGGAACGCGAGCCCGTGCCCGGGGCGTTCCGGCGGACGGTACCGACCCCGTTCGGGCAGGATCGGGTCGACCCAAGCGTCCTCCATCCAGTCGACATATTCGATCCAGTGGGGATTCGGAATCGCGGCCAGAAGCTGGACCATCAGTTCCGGGAAGAGATGGGGCGCGATCCGCATGCCGGCGCTCTCGGCCATCGCGGCGATTCGCCGGAGCTCGGTGAAGCCGCCGCGCATCACGTCCGGCTGCAGAATCGGGATCTTCGGGTGGGCGAAGAACGGGCGAAGGTCGTAGCGGGTGAAATGGGTCTCGCCGCCGACCACGCGCAGGTCGAGCGCGTCGGCGATGCGGAAGTAGCCCTCCACGTCCTCGCAGTCGACGGGTTCCTCCAGCCAGTAGACGCCGTGGTCCTGAAACCGCCGGCCGACGGCGATCGCCTGATCGGCGGTCCAGCCCATGTTGATGTCGATGCAGATCTCGACGGTCTCGCCCAGCGCGGCCCGCATCGCCGCGACATGGGCCACGTCGGTGCGGTCGTCGTACATGTGCCCGGCCTGCATCTTGATCGCGCCGAAGCCCTGCCCAACATAGCGCTTCGCCTTTTCGACCATGCCGTCGCCGCCCAGCCCCCGCCAGCAGCCCGAGCCATAGGCCTCGATCTCGCGGGACGCCCCGCCCCACAGGCGGAACAGGGGCAGACCGGCCAGCTTGGCCGTCGCATCCCACAATGCGATGTCGAGCGCCGACTGGGCGAGCACCGTCACCCCCATGCGACCGATCCAGTAATTGGCCCGCCAAAGCTCCGACCACAGGGCCTCGACCTCGGTCACGTCCCGGCCCAGCGCATGCGGCCTGACCAGCTCCTCGATGCAGGTGGCGATCGTCTCCATGCCGCCGTTCAGGATCTGCAGGTAGCCCATGCCGACGACGCCGCCCGCGGTCTCGACCTCGACGGCGACGATCTCGCGCGGCCGGTCGTAGCTCGGCGACCAGCGCGGCGCGTCGATCCAGGGCGCGCGCAACCGGTGAACGCGGATATCGGCGATCCGCCGGTCCGCGGCGGACGATGTGGTGCCGGGCGTTTCGCCTCCGGGCATCGGCTTTCCTCCCCTGACGTCTTTCCCGTCAGGATAGGACCGGACGGCGCGCGGGCTCTACCCCCGCTCGAACGCCGCTGCTACCGTCGCCCGACGGCTCGAAACCAGCCCCGGAGGAGGCGCAATGAACCAGGCAACCGTGCTGGCGCAGGTGGCGCGGAGCTTCGCCGACCGTCCGGCCTTGTCACTGGGCACCGAGCCTCTCTGCGACTACGCCGGCTTCGCGGATCGCGTGGCCCGCCTGGCCGGCGGCTTGCGGGACCTCGGCCTGCGGGACGGCGACCGGGTCGCCCTGGTGATGAAGAACTGCCCGGCGTTCTGGGAATCGCTCTACGCCATCTGGCATGCGGGCTTCGCCGCCGTGCCGGTGAACGCCAAGCTGCACCCCAAGGAACACGCATTTATTCTCGAGAACTCCGGCAGCCGGGTCTGTCTGGCAACGCCTGAGTTGGCCGCCGCGCTGGCGGCCATTCGCGGCGAGCTCCCATCCCTCAACCATCTGCTCGCCACCGACGGCCCCGACTACGCCGCCCTCGGCGCCGGCAAACCCGCGCCGCTCGCAGAGACCCGGCCGACCGACCTCGCCTGGCTGTTCTACACCTCCGGCACGACCGGCCGGCCGAAGGGCGCGATGCTGAGCCACCGCAACCTCAACTCGATGGTTATGAACTACTTCGGCGATGTGGACACCGTCCTGCCCGACGACAGCATCGTCCACGCCGCGCCGATGAGCCATGGATCCGGGCTCTACGGACTGCCCCATGTCGCCAAGGCGGCCAACACGGTGGTGCCGGTCTCCGGCGGCTTCGACGTGGCCGAAACCCTGGCGCTGATCGAACGCTGGCCGGGCACCTCCTTCTTCTTCGCACCCACCATGGTGACCCGCCTCATCACCGCGCCGAACATCGACAGGGCCGACCTCGCCAACCTGAAGACGATCGTCTATGGCGGCGCACCCATGTACCTGGAGGACGTGAAGCGCGCGCTCGCCCTGCTCGGCCCCAAACTGGTCCAGATCTACGGCCAGGGCGAAGCGCCGATGACCATCACCGGCCTGCCCAAGCACATCTTCACCGACACCGATCACCCGCGTTACGAGGCCCGGATCGGGTCGACCGGCTTCCCGCGGACCGACGTGGAGGTCCGGGTCGTCGACGAGCGGGGCGCCGAGATGCCGGTCGGGGAGCCGGGCGAGGTGATCTGCCGGGGCGACGTGGTGATGGAGGGGTACTGGAACAATCCGGAAGCCACCGCGTCGGCGCTGCGCGACGGCTGGCTGTGGACCGGGGACGTCGGCACCTTCGATGCGGACGGCTTCCTGACCCTGAAGGACCGCTCCAAGGACGTCATCATTTCCGGCGGCACCAACATCTATCCTCGCGAGGTCGAGGAGGTGCTGCTGCGCCACCCGGCGGTGCTGGAGGCGGCCGTGATCGGCCGCGCGCATCCGGACTGGGGCGAGGAAGTCGTCGCCTTCGTGCGCCCCCACCCCGGCCGGACGGTCGCGCAGGAGGAACTGGATGCGCTCTGCCTCGACAACATCGCCCGCTTCAAACGGCCAAAAGCATATCTACTGGTGGACGACCTGCCGAAAAACAACTACGGCAAGATCCTCAAGACCGAACTGCGCAAACTGGCCGCGCCCGCGACCGACTAACCGAACGGACATCCGAATGGACAATACGCCCTGGGGCTGTGACAGCGATTACGGAGTGCTGCGCGACGTCGCGCTGCGCTCACCGGAACATTTCGGCTGGTTCGGGGCCAACGCCGTCGCCAAGGAGACCCTGCGGAAGGGCGTGACCTTCGACGCCAAACTCGCGGCCGACCAGCATGCCGCCTTCGTCGCCGCCTTTGAGGATGCCGGCGTGCGGGTCCACATGGTCGATCCCGACCCGGCGCTGCGCTACCACGTCTACACCCGCGATCCGGCAATCGTCACGCCGTGGGGCGTCCTGATCGGGCAGATGCAGCGCGAACAGCGGCGCGGCGAGGTCGCCCCGACCGTGCGCTTTCATCAGAAGACCGGGATTCCGATCTGGAACTGGGTCACGGCCGGCTCCCTGGAAGGCGGCGACGTGCACCTGCTGCGTCCGGGGGTCGCGGCCATCGGCGTGTCCGGCAACCGCACCACGCCGGCCGCCGCCGAACAGGCCAAGGGCTGGTTCGAGGCCGAAGGATGGGAATGCCGGATCATTCCGATCGCCGAGCATTTTCTGCATCTCGACCTGCTCATCTCCATGGTGAATGAAAACCTCGCCCTGGTATGTACTGACGTGGTCGAGCCGGAAATCATCGATTGGCTCAAGAGTCTCGGCATTCAGCCGGTCTCGACCACCTATGCCGAAGCCATGAGGCTGGCCGGCAACTGTCTTTCCCTTGGCGACGACCGTGTGATTTCTTCGGCGGAAGCCGGTCGGGCCAACGCGGAATTGCGGAGTCTTGGCATTAAAGTATACGATCCTGCGCTGACAATGTTCACCCTGGCCGGGGGCGGTCCCCGGTGTCTCTCGCAGCCGCTCCGGCGGGAACCCGCACAGTCGGCGTGAACCGGCGGACCCTGGCGCTCTCGGGCAGGCGCGACAAGGTCCCGGTCGGCGCCCGGCAACCGTCTTAACAGGACAACCACCCGGCGATGGTATCGAAGCACCTCAGGATCGACCGATCGACCTTCTCCGAGTTGGTGGAGAAGCACGAGCGGTATCTGGCCGACCCGAAGTCGGGCGAGCGGATCAGCCTGATCGACGCCACCCTGACCGGCATCCAGGCGACGGATATCGATGTCCAGAACGCGGCCTTCACCGGCACGATCTTCATCAACTGCTCGTTCTGGCGGGTGAACTTCCAGGAATCCGATTTCGAGCTCTGCGATATGAGCGTCTGCACCTTCGAGGGGTCGAACCTCCGCAACGCCGGCCTGCGGGGCGTGCGGATGAAGGGCTCGAACATGAAGAAGGTCGACCTGACGGGCGCCGATCTCGGCCCCGCCACCTCGGGCCTTGCCGACCAGAGCGCAACCGCCGATCTCAGTGATTCCGATTTCGAGCGGGCGGAGATGCGCAAGGCGGTGCTCGCCGGCGCCAACATGCGCCGGGCAAACCTGTTCGAGTGCGACCTCGAAGGCGCGATCCTGAGGGACGCGGCCCTGGAGGACGCCAACCTGTCCGGAGCCAACCTGAACGGCGCGGATCTGAGCGGTGCCAAACTGAAGGGCGCGCATCTGAGAAATGCCAAGCTCGAGGGTGCGAACCTCGCAGGCGCGGATCTCGAGGGCGCCAAGGGGTTCTTCAGTCTGAAAGAACTCGATCCGCCGCTGCAGAAGAAGATCACCGACCACGTCGACTGGGTCATGAGCGAGGGCCGCGAGGGCCAGCGCGCCAACCTCAAGGGCGCGAAGTTCGGCGGCAAGAAGCTGGCCTATATCGAGCTGACCTGCGCCGATCTCTCCGGCGCCGACCTGCGGAACTGCGACCTGACAGGCGCCTATCTCGCCGGTGCCGACCTGCACGGGGCCGATCTGACCGGGGCGACCATGGCCGAGGCGGATCTGAGGGGCGCCGACCTGACCGGCGCCGTTCTCGAAGGCGTGGATCTCAGCGACGCCCAGACCAAGGAACTGATCGTCAAATCCCGCAACGGGACGACCAAGCTGAAGACCCGGATTGACGCCGGGTAAGCGGACCGGCCGTTGCAGCCGCTGCCCCGGCACCCTATTCGATCATCCGTTCCAACGTCTCCAGACGGTCCGCATCCGCCACCGGCTTGTCCCAGCGGATACGCGAGACCCGCGGAAAGCGCATCGCCACGCCGGACTTGTGCCGGGGAGAGCGGTGGACGCTGTCGAACGCCACTTCCAGCACCAACCCCTGGCTGACCTCCCGGACCGGGCCGTAGCGTTTGACCGTATGGTCCCGCACCCACTTGTCGAGCTGCCTGAGTTCCTCGTCGGTGAAGCCGAAATACGCCTTCCCGACGGGGACAAGTTCGCCGGCCCCCGTCTCCGGGTTCTCGCGCCACGCGCCGAAGGTGTAGTCGGAGTAGTAGGAGGAGCGCTTCCCGTGGCCGCGCTGGGCGTACATCAGGACCGCGTCGACGGTCAGCGGCCCCCGCTTCCACTTGTACCAGAGCCCCTTCGGCCGTCCGGCGATGTACGGTGCATCACCGCGTTTCAGCATCAGACCTTCGGTCGCGGTGCCGCGGGCCGACACCCTGAGCGCATCCAGGTCCGCATGGCCGTCGAAGGCCACGAGATCGGAGACGTCCATGCGCCGCGGGGCTTCCCGGTCGAAGAACCGTTCCAGGCGGCGCCGGCGGTCGTCGAACGGCAACGGGCGCAGATCCTCGCTACCGTCGAACAGGATGTCGTAGAGACGCACGAAGGCCGGATACTTCCGCAGCATTGCGGCGGAGACGGTCTTTCGGTTCAGCCGCTGCTGCAGTTCGTTGAACGGCCGCACCTCCCCGTCCAGGACCACGAGAAGCTCGCCATCGACGACACCCTGAAAGGTGACGTGGTCGAGCACGTCCGGAAACGCGCCGCCGATATCGTCGCCGGTGCGGGAATAGAGCCGGGTCTCGCCGCCGCGCGACGCGATCTGCACCCGGATACCGTCCCATTTCCACTCGGCGCGGAAACTTGCCAGGTCCAGTCCCGCGACCTCGTCCTCCTCCAGCGGATGCGCGAGCATGGGCGGGCGGAAGATCGGACGGTCGTCCAGGTCCGGGCGCGGCCACCGGCCATCCAGCCACGCGAACAGCTCCGCGTAGGGCGGGTCGATGCCGTGCCAGAGTTCCTCGATCTCGCTCGGATCGACCCCGCCGTATTCCGCCAGCGCCACCTTGGCGAGCCGGGACGAGACACCGACCCGAAGACCGCCGGTGATCAGCTTGAGCAGCGCCCAGCGGCCGGTCGCGTCAAGCGGGTCGAGCCATTCCTCGATCACGTCGGCGGCCTCGGCCCGGGTCGCCGTCTGCAGACGGTCGACCACCTCGGTCAAGGACGGCCAGTCCCGGTTGGTGGCCTGCTCCGGCCAGATCAGCGCCGTCGTCTCCGCCAGATCGCCGACATAGTCGTAGGACCATTCGAACAGAACCGGATCGGCCCGGCGCATAGCCAGCTCGCGCACCGCGCCGGCCTTCACCCCCTTGAAGCCGAGCGCGCCGGTCAGCGCCGCCAGCGCCCAGCCCCGGTCGGGATCCGGCGCGGTCCGGAAATAGGCGACGAGCCGCGCCATCTTGGCGTTGCGCGACGGAGTGTAGATCAACCGGTCGAGCAGCTCGGCGAACGGCTTCACTGCTCCTCCTCCTCGTACCCGACCAGGGCGAGCGCACGCGCCCGATATCCCCGCGCCGCCGCGGCGTGTTTCAGCGCCTCCTCGTTGCCGTGGGTGATCCAGATCTCCGGCGCGCCCACGTCGTCGAAGGTCTGCAGCAGCTCGTCCCAGTCCGCGTGGTCGGAAATGATCAGCGGCAATTCCACGCCGCGCTGGCGGGCGCGCTGGCGTACCCGCATCCAGCCCGACGCCATGCAGATCACCGGGTCCGGCAGGCGCCGTCCCCAGCGGTCGGCGATGGCGGAGGGCGGGGCGATCACGATCTCGCCCCTGAACTCGTCCCGGGCGACGCCCTTCCGGCCGGCGGTCGCCGGCTGCAGGTCGCCGAGATCGACGCCATGGTCGCGGTACAGGTCGCAGAGGGTCTGCAGCGCGCCGTGGATGTAGATCGGGCGCTCCCACCCCGCTTCCCGCAGGAGCGCGATCATCCGCTGCGCCTTGCCAAGGGCGTAGGCGCCGATCACATGGCAGCGGTCGGGAAACAGGGCGACGCTGTCCAGCAGCTTGGCGATCTCGGCGCGGTCGTCGGGGTGGCGGAACACCGGCAGCCCGAAGGTCGCCTCGGTCACGAAGACGTCGCAGGGGACGGGCTCGAACGCGGCACAGGTCGGATCGGACCGGCGCTTGTAGTCACCGGATGCGACCAGCCGCGCTCCCCGGTATTCGAGGCAGACCTGGGCGCTGCCGAGAACATGACCGGCGGGATGCATGGACACCGTGACGTCGCCGATCCGCAGCGTCTCGCCATAGCGCACCGCCTGCCGGTCCTGCTCGGGCTCGGCGCCATAGCGGGCCGTCATGATGGCGAGGGTCTCGGGCGTGGCGGCGACGGCGCCGTGGCCGGCCCGGGCGTGGTCCGCATGGCCGTGGGTGATCACGGCCCGCTCGACCGGGCGGACCGGATCCACATAGAAGCCGCCGGGCACGCAGTACATGCCGGCGGGGCGGATCTCTATCCAGGTCTCGGGATGGGGCGCGGGGCTGTGCGGCGGCATGGGCGCAAGGGTAGGCCGCCCGCGTCCGCCGTCAACGGCCGCCTCAGACGTTGTCCAGGCGGGCCTTGCGCCCGAGATAGCCGCCGTGGTGGCGTACGCCGTAATCCTCGCGCGTGACGCCCTTCTGTTCCATCAAGGTGAGGGTGAGCGCGTCGGCGATGGCGCTCATGGCGGCGATGGAGGCCGACGGCGTCAGGCCGAGCGGACACGGCTCCTCGATGACCCCCATGTCCAGGGTGACCGTCGCCCGTTCCCGGAGCGCGCTGTCGGGATGGGAGGTGATCGCGATGACGCCGCCGCTCCGGTTCACGTGCCGCGCCATGTCGACGCACTCCAGAACCTCGCGGGTCTTGCCCGAGGTCGAGAAGGCGATCAGGCAGTCGCCTTCCGCGATCAGACCGAGGTCGCCATGGGCCGCCTCGCTCGGATGGATGTAGACGGCGGGGGTCGCGGTCGAGGCCAGGGTGGCCGCGAAACGGCGCGCGACGAATCCGGCCTTGCCCATGCCGACGGTGACGACCTTGCCCGTCGCTCCGCGCATCAGCTCGAGCGCGCGCTCGAAACTGGCATCGACGGCGATCGAGCGGATGGCCGCGGCCTCGGCGTCGAGGATGGCGCGGATACGGTCGGTGACGGACATCGGGTCTGCTCCGAAGGAAGAAGGGGCCCACTGGGGAGTGCCAGAGGCTTTAGGCGCTACCGGGGAAGGAAGCAAGGGCACGGAGGCAAGGCACGGCTGTAGGGGTCCAAACCGTTTGGGCCCGGCAGCCGGCGCCTGATATCACGCCGCCGGCTCGGGCAACGCAAACCGCGCCCGCCAGCGCGGGGCACGTTCCGCGTCCCGGTCGCGCATCAGGGCGAGAGCCTCGGCCGGCGTGGCGTCGAACGCCGCGTCACGGCCCTCGGCAATCGCGGCGATGCGCAGCGTATACCAGGCGGTGATGCCACCCGCCGGGACAGGCCTTGGGAACCGGGGGAATGCGAGGTCTGGACCCGTGCCCCGCAACCAGTTTCGACCCAGCTCCGGGTCGAGGACGGCAGCCCTGGCAACGCCGATCACGTCGACAGCACCCTGCTCTAGGGCATTGAGAGCCTGGGTCCTGGTCTTGAACCCGCCCGCCGCCATGACCGGCGTGGAGATTGTCCGGCGCACATCGCGACAGAACGCGTGCACGCCGCCGCCGTCCCCGTCGGACGACGAGGGGGCGCCGGGGAAATAGGTTCCTTCGCTGATCTCCAACAGGTCGATCCCGTCGGCGTCGATCGACCGGATGGCCGCCAGACTGTCTTCGACGGACAGCCCGCCCTCCAGCCCATCGGCAGCGTTGATCTTGAAACCGACCGGGAAGTCAGGACCTACGGCCTCGCGGACGGCGTGGAGGACCGCGCGGGGAAGCCTGAGCCGGTTCTCCAGACTGCCGCCCCAGGCGTCGTCGCGGCGATTGAACAGCGGCGACAGAAACTGGCTGAGCAGGAAACCGTGGGCCGCATGGACCTGAACACCCGTGAACCCCACGGATATGGCGATCCTGGCCGTCTCCGCGTAGCGCGCCGAGAGGGCCTCAATCTCGTCCACCGTCATGGCACTGCATTGGAGTCCGTCGAGTGACAGGGCCGAAGGACCGACCCGCCGTCCGACCCCGGAATGCGCCAGCGCCCCGGCGTGGCCCAACTGCGCCCAGAGATGCGCGCCGCCTGCGGTGGCCGCCGCAGTCATTTTCTCGAGGGCGCGCACGTCGCTGCCGGCATGCAGGACTAGATTGCCGGGATTTTCCAGCGCCGTCGGATCGCCCTGGACTTCGCCGACGATGGACAGGGCAATTCCCCCTTCGGCCCAGCGGCGGTAGAGCGCGGCCTGCTCCCCCGTTGCGTCACCGGTACCGTCGGCGAGACTGTCGGACATGGCGGGCTTGGCGATCCGGCTCCTCAGCACCGCCCCGCAGGGTAGTCGGAGCGGATCCGCGAGCCAGGCATCGCCGTCCACCATCAGGTGAACCGCACCCGCGCTTCGCCCAGATGCTCGAAGCGGATCAGCACGTCGGTCGGCTCGGTGAAATGCACGGTCTTCACCACGCTGCCGAGCATCACGAACTCACCGGCCCGGAGCGGGGAGCCGAGCGCGATGCGGTGGTTCGCCAACCAGGCCAGCGCCTCCAAGGGGTGTCCGAGGATGTCGCTACCCCGACCTGAGCCGGCACGGACCTTGTCGACGTACATCTCGCCCTCGATCGCGCCGAGGTCGAGAGCCTCCCAGTCCTCCAACGCCGCGCCCAGAACGACGCCGACATTGAAGAAATCGTCAGCGATCAGGACCGGCGCGGAGAGAGCGGGGAAGTGCGCGTACCGGTCGTCGACGATCTCGATGCCCGGCATCAGCGCCGCCACCGCGCTCTTCACGTTGCCCCGGTCGTAGGGCACGCCCGTCTCCGGCAGATCCGTCCCCAGCCGGGCGGCGATCTCGCACTCGACGCCGACCCGATGGAACCGGCTTAGCGTAAGCTCGACCATGTGTTCGTGGACCGTGGTCTCGAAGACCTCGCCGGCGCAGGGGTGATCGATCTTGAGATAGGCCTGCATGACCGGTGTCGTGCAGCCGATCTTATGGCCGGTGCGCCGGCCGAAACCGGCGGCCTCGAGCCGGTCATGGACCAGTGCCTGGACCGCGTAGCCCTCGGCAACGCTGCCCGGTTCAAGCTCGGCCGGCGGCTGCGGCGTCGCCGCCCCGCCGGTCCGCGCCTTCACCAGCAGGTCCGCGAGATCGTTCCGAGCTTGGGGCGTCATGCGTTCCGCCGCTCCTGCAGGATCGTGGCGGCCGCATCCGCCAGCACCTGGCAGCCGATAGCAATGTCGCCCCGGTCGCTGTTCTCGGCGAAGTCGTGGCTGATGCCGCCGATGGAGGGGATGAACAGCATCGCGCAGGGCAGCTTGGCGACCAGCACCATCGGGTCGTGACCGGCGGCGGACGGCATCGACTGCCACTTGCCCGGCACCGTCGCCTCGGCCGCTGCCGCGATGTGCCTCTGGAACCCCTCGTCCATGACGGACGGTCGGACCGGCTGGCGCGAGCGGGTGTAGTCGACCCTCGCCTTGCCACGGCTATTGATGTCGTCGGCGATGCCGGCGGCGATTTCCTCGAACCGGTCGAGGATGCTCTCGTCCTGGTCGCGAAACTGCAGGTCGAGCTCGGCATAACCGGGGACGATGGACGCCGCGCCCGGCTGTACGACGGCGCGGCCCATGGTCCAGACCGTGCGCTCGCCGGCGACCTTCGGGAACTCCTGGTTGACCCGGTAGGCCAGCTCGTAGAGCGCCGTCGCCGCGTCCTTGCGGCGGGCCATGGTCGTGGTGCCGGCGTGGTTCTGTTCGCCGTGGAAGGTGAAGCGCATGGCCCGGATGCCGACGATGGCGGTGACCACGCCCACATGCTGCTGCGCCTGCTCAAGGTACGCCCCCTGCTCGATATGGGCCTCGAGATACCCGAGGTAGCGGTTCTCCTCCATGGCGAGGCGCGGCACGTCGGTGAGACCGGCGGCGGCGATGGCGTCGGTCAGCTTGGTGCCGTCGCGGCCGGTGGCCGCCCGCTCCGCCTCGGGGTCGAGAACGCCGGCCCAGGAGCGGCTGCCGAGACAGCCGAGGAACGAGCCCTCCTCGTCCTGCCAGGAGACGACGTCGACGGCGAGGTCGGCGGTTTCCGGATCCTCCGCCAGGCACCGGGCGATTTCCAACCCGTAGACCACCCCGAGCGCCCCATCGAGCCAGCCGCCGCGTGGCTGGGTATCGGAATGGCTGCCGATCAGCAGCACCGGCCCCGGCTTGGACGTCCGGCCGAACACGTTGCCGACGCCGTCGATCGTGGTCTCCAGCCCCGCCTCCTCGAAGCGGGTCTTCAGCCAGCGCCGTGCTTCCATGTCCTTCTCGCTGAGCGCGGTGCGGACCACGCCGGTCTCGACACCCCCGATGGTGCGCAGGTGGTCCAGGTCGGCGAGCAGGCGCTCGGCATTGATCTTCGGCATAGGGTCCTCCAGGTGGGTTGCCCGCAGCCTATCGCGCTGCAGCACCGCCCGTCACCACCCCGAAAGTGCCCCCGGAAGTGCCCCCCGGAGCGATCCGGAAGCGACCCGGAAGCCCCTCCTCAGGCCACGGTGTCGCGGCGCACGATGTAGCGGAAATACATCGTCGCCCCGGTACTCGAAAGGGTGATGGTCTCCTCGGGCGTCCAGCCGTGCAGGGAGAAGGCGTTGGAGACGATCACCGCGCCATCCGGAAGTTCGTTCAGCTTGGTGGCGAGCGGCTTCATGGCGCCGATCATCAGATAACAGGTCGCGGCGTGAAACGCCGACAGGTCGGCCTTCAGGAAATCGGCGCGCCGGTACTCGGCGTTCGGGCGCGGTTTCAGCCGGAGGCGAAGCAGAGAGATCCAGTAGGGGATCGGCGAGAGCTCGTAGCCGACGACCCGATTGTCCGGATACCGCGCCGCCAGATCCTCGACCAGCGCACCCCAGCCGGAGCCGAGATCGACGATGGGCCCCTCGATCTCGTCCGGCAGCAGATGGAGCACTGCCTGCCGGGCCGCCCGGCCGGACGATTGCGGCGGGACCCCGGTGCGGATCGCATAGAATACGATCAGCAGCGTCCCGGCGAGCATCACGACCAGCAGCACCGCCTCGAATGGCGAGACCGTCGCCTCGCCGATGATGCCGTCGATCCAGTCCATCCGGCCCCCGCTTCCCGTTCGCCCCGCCGCATCTTCCGGCCGGAGCGTTGGCGCCTTCTAGTCGCCGGGGCGCGGCCTGTCGACCGCCGAGCGACGCGTGGCGCGTTTCCCGGCTGAAGCCGTCGACCGGCATGCTATCCTCGGCGTTCGACCCCAGCGTCTTCCCACCCCGGCTGTCCCCGACCATGTCCATCGCCGAACGCCTGACCGGGCTCAGCGCCCGCGACAACACCCCCATCGCCATTGTCGGCCTCGGCCACGGCGCGACGCACTGGGTCGCCGCCACCTTCTACCTGCTGCTGCCCAGCCTCTCGACGACCCTGGGTTTGGACTACGCCGCCACCGGCCTGCTGGTGTCGATCCTTCACGTCAGCGCCTTTCTCGCCAATTTCGGCTCCGGTCCGCTGACCGACGTGACCGGGCGTCGGGTGGCGCTGCAGGTGGTCTCCCTGCTTCTCGGCGCGGCGGCGCTGGCAACCCTCGGCCTCGCGGGCGGGCTGCTGGCGGTCGCGGGACTGGTGGCGGTGATCGGCGTGTCGAACAATCTCTGGCATCCGCCAGCGATCAGCTACCTCTCCGCGCGGTTCCCGAGCCAGCGCGGCTGGGCGCTGTCGGTCCACGCGCTCGGCGCCGGTCTCGGTGACGCCGTGGCGCCTCTCGCCGCCGGCGCGCTGCTGGCGGTCCTGACCTGGCAGGGCGTCGCGCTTTACGCGTCGGTGCCGGTGCTGGCGGTCGCGGCGGTGATCGCCTTCGGCCTCGGCCGCGCGCCCGCGTCCAGCCACGGCCAGGGCGGCGCGGGCGTTGATTTCGCCCAGTACGTCGCCGGCCTCGCCGCGGTGGTAAAGGACCGTGCAGTCCTCGGTCTCTGCCTGATGTCGGCGTTCCGGTCGATGACGCAGAACGGGCTGATGGTGTTCCTGCCGCTCTACCTGGCGCACGAGATGGGGGTGTCGCCGCTGGTCATGGGGATCGCGCTGGCGGCCCTGCAGGGCGGCGGCCTGATCGCGACGCCGATCGCCGGGCGCCTGTCGGACCGGGTAGGGCGCCGGCGGATCGTGCTGGCCGGCCTCGGCGTGTCCACCATCGCCATCGCCGTCCTGACCCTGCTCGGCGACGAGATCTCCTTCATCGCCGGCGTGTCGGTGCTCGGCTTCGCGCTCTACGCCATCCGGCCGGTGGTGCATTCCTGGATGATGGACCTGACGCCCGCCAATCTCGGCGGGTCGGCCACCAGCCTGATGTTCGGGGCGCAGACCGGCCTGTCGATCCTCGCCCCGGTGGTCGGCGGGCTCGTCGCCGACGCCTACGGGCTGGTCGTCACCTTCTACGTGCTGGCCGGGACCATGCTGATCACCAACCTGCTGGCCTGGCGCCTGCCGGACGTGCAGCGTCCAGCGGCCGACTAGGCGTCGCCCGGGTACCAGCTCGGCGCGCGTTTCTCCAGGAAGCTGGCCAGCCCCTCCTTCGCCTCATCGCTCTGTCGCTTCAGGGCATGCTCCTCGACCAGCTCCGTGAAGCGGGCGCCGGACAGGTCCAGCCCGGCTTCGATCAGCGCCCGGCGCTTCGTCTGGGCCAGCGCCTCCGGCGCGCTCATGAGCAGCCCGTCGATCACCGGCGCCGCGGCCGCGTCCAATCCACCCTCCGGGCAGACCTGATGCACCAGCCCCATCTCCCGGGCGTCGACCGCGCCGAAGCGTTCGCAGGTCAAGGCGTAGCGCCGCACGTTCCGCACGCCCATGGCGGCGTTGAGATGCGGCACGATGATGCCGGCCATCACGCCCCAGCGCGCCTCGGTGATCGAGAAGATCGCGTCCTCGCTGGCGATCACCACGTCGGCCGCCGCTGCGATCCCGGTACCGCCGCCGAAACAGCCCCCGTGGATCAGGGCGACGGTCGGCTTCGGCAGTTCGGTCAGCCCCTGGATCGCGCTCGCGGTGCGGCGGGAGACCTCGATGTTCTCCAGCGGGCTGAGCTGCCCCATCTCCTTCAGCCAGGAGAGGTCGGCGCCCGCCTGGAAATGCTTGCCGTTGCCGCGGATGACGACGACCCGGACCGCCGGGTCGACGGCCAGGGTCTCGACGCCGGCGATCAGCGCCTCGATCACCTCGCCGTTATAGGCGTTGTTCCGCTCGGGCCGGTTCAGGGTGACCGTCGCCACCCCACGCTTGTCCACGGCACACAGGACGACGTCGCTCATCGCTCTTCTCCTCCGAGGGCACCGGCCAACTGGCGGCCGAGGCACGAAATCAGGTCGCGCGCCTTGGCGACCATGCGGGTCTGCCCCATGGAGCCGTGAATGATCCCCGCATGCTCGGTATGCTCCACCGGCACGCCCGCCCCCCGGAGCTTCTCGTAGAACAGCCGGGAGTCGTCGCGCAGCACGTCGACCCCCGCCGCGTGCAAGAAGCAGGGCGGAAAGCCCGAGACGTCCGCCTTCATCGGCACCGCGCGCGGGTCGTCGCGGTCGGCCTCGGTTCCCAGATAGTGAGCGAAATACGCCTTCATGTCGGCGGTGGTCAGACCCCAGGCCCCGCCGCCGAACGTCCGATAGCTCGGCGTCTCGAAGTCGTCGCCGAACACCCCGTAGACCAGACCCAGCGCCTTGACCGGCGAGACGCCGCGCGAGCGCAGGGCGAGCTCCGCGCCGACCGCGAGATTGGCCCCCGCGCTATCGCCGCCGAGCGCGATACGGGAGGGGTCGAGCGACCAGTCGGCACCGGACGCCGCGACGAAGTCGATCACCGCGACCGTCTCCTCGATGGCGCCTGGGAACTTGGTCTCGGGCGCCAGGGCGTAGTCGACCGCGGCGACGACGCAGCCGGAGGCGAGCGCCAGCAGATGCATCGACCGCGCATGCGTCTCGAGCGAGCCCACAACCCACCCGCCGCCATGCAGGTAGACGATCACCGGAAGGTTCTCGCCCTCACGCGGGTAGAGCAGCCGGACCGGGATGTCGCGCTGCGGCCCCGCCACCGTGGTGTCGACGATCCGCGCCATCTCCGGCCGTTCCTGGTTCCACCAGCGACGGTCCAGCTCCATCCGCTCGCGCGCCTGTTCCGGGGTCAGGGTCGAGCGGTCGGCTGCGAGCCCGTATTCCCTGGCAATCTCCGCCGACCGCGCCATCGCCTGCCTCATATCCGGATCGACCCAGATCTCGTCCTCGGCCAAGTCTCCCTCCCCGCTATGTGCCTTCCGTGTGTCTACCACTGCCCCCGGTCGGGGGCGCGGTGCAGCGGCCCGCCCGGCGCGGTCAAGTCCCACCCGGTCAGTGTCCGGTCCTGATGGACCGCCCGCCAGGACAGCATACGCTCGGCATAGAGGGCGCGGATATCCCGATAGTCCTCATCGTCGGCCCGGTCGTCGAGTTCGTGCGGGTCACGGTCGAGATCGAACAGCAGCGACGGCAGGCCGGAGAAATGGACGTATTTGTAGCGGTCGTCGCGCAGCACGGCGCACTGGCAGGCGTCCAGCGGCAGGCCGAGCGCCCGCTCCGCCTCGCCGCTGGCGGTCTCCCGGAAGTCGTACTCCCAGTGCACGGCGTTACGCCAAACATCCGGCATGCCGCCTTTCAGGAACGGCAGCAGGGAGCGGCCGTTCATGGCCGGCGACGGCGCGGCGCCGATCGCCTGCAGGATCGTCGGCGCGACGTCCACCGCTTCGGTCATGGCGTCGATCCGGCCCAAGATCGGCGGGTGCGGCGGCTTGACGATCAGCGGAATGCGGTAGGCGCCGTCGTACCAGCCGAGCTTGCCGAACAGATAGTGATCCCCCAGCAGCTCGCCATGGTCGCTGGTCACGACGATCAGCGTGTCGTCGTAGTCGCCGCGCTCCTTCAGAAAGGCCACCAGCCGGCCGATCTGGGCATCGACCTCCGCGATCATGCCGTAATAGACGGCGCGGATCGTGCGCACGGCGTCGTCGTCCAGATCCGCCACCAGCCCCGCCGCCTCGTAGACGAAACTCGACAGCGCCAACCGCTCCATGGCGTAGCGCTGGAACGGGTGGACCGCCGCCTGCGCCTCCCGGCTCTCGGCCCGGACGGGCAAGGCGACCTCCCCCGGCGCGACCATGGTGTTGTAGGGTGCGGGAACCACGAAGGGCGGGTGCGGGCGCAGGTGGCTGACATGCAGGAACCAGGGCGCGCCGGTCCGCGCCGCGGCACCGTCGCGCGCCCGCAGATGGTGGATCACCCGCTCCGTCAGAAAGGCCGTTTCGGTCTCCTCCGCGCCGAATGCCGGCGGCTCGGCATGCGGACGCTGCGGCGGCAGATCGCCGCCGGCCGGCCGCCAGATCCGCTGCGGCTCGTCGTCGGATAGCAGTGCCGGAGCGTGGCCGCGTGCGGCGAGCCAGCGCCGCCACAGCGCACCGTCCTCGCCGAGCGGCGTGTGCACGGCGAAGCCGGGCGCGATACCCTCGTAACTGCATATGCGCGGATTGCCGGGCGCCACCGTGCGCGGATCGACGCTCTGGTCCGTGTAGCCGAAGAGCAGGGGGTCGTACCCGACCGCGCGGGCCTGGTTGGCGACGGTCGGATGGCGGCTGTCCAGCGGCGTGCCGTTACGCAGCACCCGATGGTTCATCTGGTACAGGCCGGTCAGCAGGGACGCCCGCCCTGGCGAGCACGGCGCGCACTGGGCCCAGTGGTCGGTGAACAGCACCCCGTCGCCGGCCAAGGCGTCGAGATGGGGGGTGCGCACGTTCGGATGGCCCAGCGTCGACAGGCAGTCGCCCCGGAACTGGTCGACGGTGATCAGCAGAACGTTGGGACGCAGGGTCATCGACCGACCGGATCGCAGGAGCGGGAAGAAACCATGCCGGGCGGCCTCGCCGCGCGCAACAGCCGGGCACGTCCGAGCAGCTAGACCGGCCCGTCAGACCGTCCGGCGCAACCAAATGGTCTACCGGGTATTGTCATCGGGAGGTCTCGGGATTGCCGATCGGGCGGCGCGGTGCTACCCGCTTGGATATGGATCTGCTCACCTCCGTCGCCGGCAGCTTCGCCGAGACCTATGGCGAGGCCCGCGAGAAGTTTCTCGCCGCCCTCTCCGCCGCCACCGGGACCGCGCCCCGCGTCTACGCCAACCCGCTCAAGGGTCCTCAGGGCGAGGACCTCGCCTGCGAGGCCGCCTGGATCGGACCGGAGGACGCAAGCCGGGTGCTCGTGTTGATCAGCGCGACCCACGGCGTCGAGGGCTTCTGCGGCAGCGGCATGCAGGTCGACTGGCTGGCCGATGGCGGCACCGACCGGTTGCCCGAGGGCGTCGCCGTTCTCCTGGTGCACGCCCTGAACTGCCACGGGTTCGCCTGGTGGCGGCGCGTCACCGAGGAAGGCTGCGACCTGAACCGCAACTTCATCGATTTCTCCCAGCCGATCCCGGACAATCCGGGCCACGACGAGCTGGTCGACGCCTTCGTACCGGACTCCCTCGACCCGGACACGCTTGAGGTGGGGGAGCGGAAGATCGCCGAGTTCCGCACTGCCCATGGCGAGCTCGCCTTCCAGTCGGCGCGCAAGGCGGGGCAGTACCGCCACGCCCATTCGGTCTTCTTCGGCGGCTTCGAGGAGACCTGGTCGCGCCGGACCCTGACCCAAATCTTCGACGACTACCGGCTCGGCGAGCGGGCGGTGGTGAGCGTGGTCGACGTTCATACGGGTCTCGGACCGTTCGGCTACGGCGAGCCGATCTGCGGCCACAAGCGCGGCTCGGTCGGCCTGGAGCGGGTGCTGTCCATGTACGGCCATTCCACAGGCCTGCCCGCCGAGGGCCAGTCCTTCTCGATCCCCCTGCACGGCACCCAGCGGGCGTTCTGGCAGCCGCGCCTCGACGACCGCTACACCTATGTGGCACTGGAGTTCGGGACCTTCGACACCGACCGCGGCCGCCGGGCGCTCCGGGCCGATCACTGGCTGCACAACCGGGGCGATGTCGACTGGGACGACCCGCAGACCCGCGCCATCAAGATGGAGCTCCGCACCCAGTACTTTCCGGCAACGGACGACTGGAAGGAGATGGTTCTCTGGCGCGGCCGCCAGATCCTGCGGCAGACCCTGGAGGGGCTGGCCCGCTTCGACTGATCTCGGGGCTGCGCCCGACCTGACGGTTGTGGCGCCGAACGGCAGCGCGGTAGAACCGGATGTCTGACTGATCCAGCGGAGAACGGCGATGGCGAACACCGAGATTCCGGGCGTTGTCCGGCGCACGGACCCGGCCGGCGAGCCGGCACCCCTGGTGTTCGACAGCCCGCATACCGGTCTGCTGTTTCCGGAAGACTTCAAGCCGGCGATCCCAATGGATGTCTGCGAGCGGGTCTCCGACTGGTTCGTGGAGGAGCTGTTCGGCGCCTGCACCGACCACGGCGCCATCCTGGTCGAGGCGCTGTTCCGCCGGGCCTATATCGATCCGAACCGGGACACCGCCGATCTCGACCTCTCCATGGTCGACGGCGACTGGCCCGACCCGGTGTCGGTGACCGAGAAGACCAAGCGCGGGGCCTCGCTGATCTGGAAGGTGATCGACGGCGAGACCGAGATCTATCCCGGCAAGCTGCCGGCCGAGCTGGTGCGTCGCCGGATCGAGACCTATTGGCGCCCGTACCACGCCGCGCTGGAGCAGGCGCTCGACGAGACCCACGCCGCCTTCGGACGGGTCTACCATGTGGACTGCCATTCGATGCCCGAATGGGGCGACGCGCGCTGGGGCGACCAGGGCGAGCGGCGGGCCGACTTCATCGTCGGCACCCGCGACGGGACCACCGCCGGTTCCGCCTTCACCGAGCTGGTGGTCGAGACCCTGCGCGCGTCCGGCTATTCGGTGGGCGTGAACGACAAATTCAAGGGCGTGGAACTGATCAAGCGCTATTCCGATCCGACGGCGGGACGCGAATCCCTCCAGATCGAGGTCAACCGCGGCATCTATATGGACGAGGCCGCGATCACCCGAAACGAGCGCTTCGCCGGCACCAAGGCGGCCATCACCCGGATGATCGAGGATCTGGAGGCCTTCGCGCGCGCCCCCTCCTGACACATCGCCAGCGCGCGACGGACAGGCACGCTAGGGGTCGAAATGGGTGCCCTGGTGGAACAGCATCTGCCAGCCGGCGTCGCGCTTGCGCCAGAGCGAGCTGCGGCGGCTGCCCCCGTCCGGCAGGGTGTAGGTCACCAGCACCACATCGGGCGTCACCCGCCGCACGGTAAAGTCCTGGACGATTGATCCGCCGGCGACGCTCGGATCGGCGGCCAGCGCGGCCAGGATCGCCGCCCGGGTCCAGACCCGTCCGTACTGGCCGATCTCCGTGAACTCCGGGTCGAGCAGCGCGCCGACCGCCTCGGGATCCGCCCGGACCTTCGGGTCGAGCAGCCGCTCCTCCAGGCGCCGGATCTCGGCTTCGAGTTCCGCGCGCTTCAAAACCGGTCGATCCTGTAGGGCGCCATGTCGATCCCCGGGTCGCGGCCGGCGATCTGATCGGCGATCAGTTCGCCCGTGCGCGCCGCCAGGGTCAGGCCGATATGGCTGTGGCCGAAGCCGTGGAACACGTTCGCGTGGGCGGGGGACCGGCCAATCACCGGCACGCTGTCCGGCGTCGACGGCCGGAAGCCGAGCCACTCCCGGGTCACCTCGTACTTCAGGCCCGGCAGCGCCTCCTCGGCCATCGGCAGCATGCGGTAGACCCGGCGGAAGTCCGGCGGCGCGTCGACACCGGCGAACTCCGCCCCGGTTGTCAGCCGCAACCCGTCCTGCATCGGCGCCAGCACGAAACCGTGGTCGCCGATGACCGTGGGGCGGCGCAGTTCCGGCCCCTCGGTCACGGTCAGGTTCAGATGATAGCCACGCTCGGTGTCCAGCGGCACCTTGCGCCCGAGCATGGCGCAGAGCTCGTGGCTGCGCGCGCCGGCGGCGATCACCACCGCGTCGCAGGGATGCATTCCCCGGTCGGTGACCACCTTTTCCACCCCGCCGGGCCCGGTCTCGAAGCGCCGGACCTTTTCGGCGATCCAGGTCCCGCCGAGTTCCCTGAACTTCGCGAAATAGGCTTCGGTCAGCTTGATCGACTGGCTGACGAAGGCGTTCTCCGGCTGGTTGTAGCCATGGGTGAACTTTCGGTTCAGACCCGGCTCGAGCTGGCGGATCTCGTCGGCGTTCAGTTCGTCGAACTTCACCCCGCGCCGGGCCATGACCTCGCGCTCGTCGCTGGTCTTGTCGTAGTTCTGCTGGCTCGAATAGACCTTCAGCCAGCCGACCGGCCGCACCACATCGTGGGCGCCGGACAGCGCGATCAGCTTCTTGTGGGCGACCAGCCCGTCCTTCGAGAGCGCCCGCAGGTGATGCGAGATCTCCTCCACTCGGCTCGGCGTGCTGGCGGCGAGGAACCGGATCAGCCAGGGCAGCATCTTCGGCAGGTAGGAGGGCCGGATGTTCAGCGGCGAGGCCGGGTTCGTCAGCATCTTCGGCACCTGCTTCCAGTTGCCGGGGCTGCCGGTGGGGTAGACGCTGCCGATGGCGATGGAGCCGGCATTGCCGAAGGAGGTGCCGGTCCCGGGCGAGGCCGGATCGACCAGCGTCACCGAGTGTCCTTCCCGCTGAAGGATCAGGCCGGTGGCGACGCCGACGATGCCCGCGCCGACGATGACGATGCGCTTCGGCGCGGCGGCGGGCGCCGCCGTCACCGGTCCGTCTCCTTCAGCATCTTGAGCAGCGCGATCAGCCGTTCGTCGCGCTGAGCCTCCAGGTCGTCGATGGTCCGGTTCCCCATTTCCTCGCGGATACCGGCGATCAGCTTGGCCTTCAGCTCCGGCGTGAGGGTCGGGGTCTTCTGCATGTCCTTCCACCAGCCTTCCATCGGCGGACCGAACTGCTCGAGCATGGCCTCGTACCCGCCCTTCCCGCCGGTCAGGTTGAACACCATGTGCGGCCCCATCAGCGCGAGACGCAGGCCAGGTCCCTTGGCGATGGCCGCGTTGACGTCCTCCACGCTGGCAAGCCCGTCCTCCACCGCGTTCACCGCTTCGCGCCACAGAGCCGCCTGCAGGCGGTTCGCCAAGTGCCCAGGAACCTCCTTGTTCACGTAGATCGCGTGCTTGCCGATATGGCCGTAGAAACCGTGCGCCCACTCAGCTGCGACCCGGTCCGTAAGCTTGCCGAGCACGATCTCGACCAGCGGGATCAGATGCGGCGGGTTGAAGGGATGGCCGACCACGAGGCGCGGGGCGAAGCCGAGGCCGTCCTGCAGATCGGACAGGATCAGCCCCGAGGTCGAGGTCGCCACAACGGTATCCGCCGGAAGCGCGTTGTCGATCCGTCGGTAGAGATCGAGCTTGATCGGCGCCCGCTCTGGCGCGTTCTCCTGCACGAAGTCGGCGTCCGCGACCGCCGCCGCCGGATCGTCTGCCAGGGTCAGCGTGCCTTCGTTGCCGACCGCCGTCCCGATGGCCTCGAGCTGTGGACGGGCATTGTCGACGAAGGCCTGGAGCCGTTCCTGCCAGCCGTCGGCGGGGTCCCAGGCGGTGACGTCATAGCCGCGCGCCAGGAAGTAGGCCGCCCAGCTCGCTCCGATCGTGCCGGTCCCGAGAACCGCGATCCGCTTGACCTGCGAAAACGGCTTGTAGCCGGCCATTGTTGTCCTCCCTGGTATTCTCTGGCTCGATGGCCCACATATCGACGGGCTCGGATTCGAGCCGACCCCATTTGCTGTGCGATCATATCAGCACCGGCAAGGGAGAAAGGGAATGCGGCGATGCGACGACGGGAACTTTTGACGCTGGCCGCCTCGGGCGTCCTGGCGAGCGGTGTGCTCGGGGCGACGAGCGCGGCGGCGCAGTCGAGCCTGAGGGACAAGTACCGCTGGAAACGGCGGCTGGTCCTGGTCTTCGCGCCGGTGCGGCCGCATCCGAGCCTGGCGGTCCAGCGAGAGCGCTTCAAGGCTGCGGCGGACGGTCTGGCGGATCGGGACATGACCGTCATCGAGATCGTCCAGGACACGGTGTTCCTGAACGGAAAGCCGACCATCGAGCTCAATGCCAGGGCGCTGCGTCAGGAGTTCGACATCTCGGTGGTCGAATTCTCCGTCATTCTGATCGGCAAGGACGGCGGCGAGAAACTGCGTCGCGACGAGCCTCTGGCGGTCGAGCGGCTGTTCGAAGTCGTGGACGCGATGCCCATGCGTCAGCAGGAGATGCGTCAGCGCGGCCAGACGAAAGCCGAACGGGAAAGCTGACCGACCACGGGCCGGGACCACAAAAGCGCACCCGGTGCGCAAAAAGAGGCTTGCAATGCGCACTTTGTGCGCTTAGATCGGCGGCATGGAAGATGCCGATGCACCGTAACGCGACCCGCCGACCGCCCCTTGAAAGCGCCGCCCTCGCGGCTGCGGTCCGGGTGGCAATCCCGGCCCGGGATAGGGGGGCAACTCGCCGATGAACGCGCCCCCTACCTTCGTCCCCCAGAGAGGATGGAGCGCCGACCACCGGGCGCTGGCCGCTGTCGTCGATGCGGTGAAGGGATCGCTGAATGCCGACCCGGCACAGTCGCAGACCGTCGCCGTGGTTCTGCGCGATACCCCTGACCGGAGGCTCGCCCGCCAGGGGTATCGACTGTCCTGTACGCCGGTCGACGCCGGCCTGGAAACCTGGAGCCTGTTCGAGCCTGACGGGACGCTCGACGCCGAGGCCGTTGTCGCCCTGCCCGCGCCCGCCTTCGCCGACGAGGTTCAGAAAGGGCGCCTGCGTAGCCGGCTGGGCGACCTCGCCAAGGGCCGCACGCTGCTGCCGGTCATCGAGATCACCGTGACGGAAACCGTGGTGGCGCTGCGGGACGGGGACGGCAAGATCCGCTGCCGCCTCGCCCTCACCCAGGTCGCCACGGCGGGCGCGCCCGCCGAAACGGATCTGACCGTCCACCCGCTGAAAGGGTATGGCCGCGACGCCGGGCGGGTTGAGGCCCGCATCGCCGACGCGCTCGGCTGGTCCCGGAGCCGGGCGCCGGCGCTGAGCCGGCTGGAAACCCGCGCAGCCGGCGTGTCGGAGGCGGGCGGGGGCGCATTGCACGCCGACGACCCGGCCGGTCCAGCCATGCGGGAGATTCTCTCGGCCCAGCTCGACGTGATGGAGGACAGGCTTCCGGGCGTCCTGGCCGACCGGCATCCCGACTACCTGCACCAATTCCGCGTCGCCATCCGGCGCACCCGATCCGCCCTCTCGCAGCTTCCCGACGCCATCGCCCTCGAGGGGCGGCCGGAAGCGGTGGAGGGCTTCCGCTGGCTCGGCCAGATCACCAGCCCGGTCCGGGACCTCGACGTTCAACTCATGGACCTGGCCGAGCGCCGCCAGCGGGCCGGCGACGACGGCCCGGCGATGGAGGCGCTGGAACGGCACCTGCGCGGCCTTAAGACCACCGCCCACCGCGACCTGGTTCTGGCCCTGTCCGGCAGCCGGTTCCAGCGTCTTGCCGCCCGCTGGCGCGACACGCTGAGCCCGTCGAGCGCAAACTGGACGGCAACCGACACCCTGCGCGCGCCCTTCGCCGAGATCGTCTCCGCCCGGGCGGCGAAACTGCTGCGCAAGACCCTGCGCGAGGGTCGCCGGATCGGTCCGGACAGCCCGGCGGAGACGCTGCACGACCTGCGCAAACGCATGAAGAAGCTGCGCTACGTGACCGAGTTCCTCGCCGAGGTGCTGCCGCCCGACCGCACGAAGCCGGCGATCAAAGCCCTCAAGGGTCTGCAGGATGTCCTCGGCCGCGTCCAGGACCGCGAGATCCAGGTCGAGGCGCTGCATGGCTACGGCAGAGCCCTTGCCGGACGCAAGGGGGGCAGCGCCGAGACCCTGATGGCCATCGGCGCCTGGAGCGAGGAGCTGGAGCGCGACCGCCGGGCGGCCCGCGCGGAATTCGCCGCCGCGTTCGACAGCTTCTCCGCCAAGGAGACGCAGGCACTGTTTCATGACATTTTCGCCGCGCCGGGCATGAAGCCCGGCAGCGCATCCGGCGTCGCGACCGGAAGCGGGAAACCCGACCGGCGGGGCCCTGAGGAGGACTGATGCGGATCCTGGCTAGCTACAACATCAAGGGCGGCGTCGGGAAGACCGCCGCGGCGGTCAATCTCGCCCATGTGGCCGCGCAGCGCGGGCACCGGGTGCTGGTGATCGACCTGGATCCGCAGGGCGCGGCGAGCTTCTACTTCCGGGTGAAGACCAAGGTGAAGGGCGGCGGCAAGGGCCTGGTCAGCGGCAAGCGCGACCTTGACGACATGATCAAGGCCACCGACCACGAGAACCTGGACCTGATTCCGGCGGATTTCCGCTTCCGCAATCTCGATCTGCTGCTGGACGCGGAGAAGAAGTCGACCCGGCGCCTGCGCAAGCTGCTGAAGCCGCTCGGCGACGAATACGACGTGATCATTCTCGACTGCCCGCCGAGCGTGTCCCTGGTCTCCGAGGCGGTGTTCGAGGCGGCGGATGCCCTCGTCATCCCCCTGATCCCGACCACCCTGTCGCTGCGCACCTACGACCAGCTGGAGGACTTCAAGGCCGAACAGCGTATCAAGGGCCTGAAGCTCCTGCCGTTCTTCTCCATGGTCGACCGCCGCAAGGCCCTGCACCGGGAGATCGTCGAGACCTTTCCCAAAACCCACAAGAACGTACTCGGCGTGCACATTCCCTATGCCAGCGCGGTCGAGCGCATGGGCGTCGAGCGGGAGCCCCTGACCGCCTTCGCCCCCCGGACCGCCGTCGCCGGAGCCTATCGCGCGCTCTGGGACGCGGTCGACGCGGCGACCGCGTGAGGAGCCGCGTGCACGCGGCAATCCACCGGCCGACCCCGGTCGGCCTTCACCCGCTCCCCCGCTGCTCCGTGCGCTCCAGCAGCAGCGCGAACGCGAAACAGGCCATCGCCACCATGGCAAGGTAAGTGGTCTGCCAAACGCCGAACGACACCAGCACGGGTGCGACGGCCACCGCGGTCAGGGCCGTCGCCCAAGGGCGGAGCGCCGGTGCGAGGCGGCCGATCCGCAAGGCGACCGCCACCAGAAAGGCGACCGCCAGCAACACGCCAGCGATGCCCGTCTCGATCCAGAACTGCAGGCCCGCATTGTGCGGATGCGGCTCGGTATGATCCATATGCCGGGCGCGGGCCAGACGCTCCGGCGCGATCGGCCGATGGTCGAAGGCGTCGAGGCCCCAGCCGGTCCACGGCCTCTCCATCGCCAGCGCCGCCCCGTGGTCCCAGAGCTCAAGCCGGTGGCGGATCGGCGGATCAATCGCCATGTCGCGCCCAGCCACCCAGTCATAGGCGACCGGCGCCACCAGGGGAGCGGTCAGCATCTGCGCGGCGACAGCGGCCACCAGGGCCCAGCGGACCAGCCGCTCCGAAACGCATGAGACCAGGAGGGCCAGCGCCGCAAGCACAACGCAGAGCTGGGCCGTGAGCGAGTCGCCAATGGCGGCAACGGCACCGACGGCCGCCAGCAGCAGGACGCCCCCGACCCGCCGATCCTCGCGCCACAGCAGGCCGGCCGCGACCACCGACAGCAGGACCAGCGCAACGAGTCCTCGGTTGAACCGCGACATCGACACGAAGGAACCGGGCTCGCGGCCGTCCAGAAACCGATAGATCGGCGCGTCCAGGCCGAGCTCGGCGGCCCCGACAGCAATGCCGATCAGCACGCCGACAACCAGGGCCCGCCCGACCAGCCGGCGGTCGAGCGCCGTCAGGGCGACCAGCCCGCCGGCGGCGAGCGGCAACAGCACCAGCACCGACCCGGCCGCCTGGGGCCAGCGCTCGGCGCAGGGCGGGCAGTCGGGCGCGATCAGCAGGGCGAGCAGGTGCAGCCCCAGCACCCCGGCCGCCGGAAGCGCCAGTGCCAGGCCCGGCCACGGCACGCGGCGGCCGGCCAAAGCCATCGCCGCCAGCAGAACCGACAGGGCGACGGCCATCGTGCTCATGCCGTGCTTGGCCAACAGCCCCACCGTCGGGAAGGCGACGAGGATCAGGGCCGCCAGCCACGTGGCCGCCCGCCCATCGGTCCGGACCGCCCTGGCCGATGCCGGAAAGCCGGAGGACCCGCGCGTCGCCATGGACGGTCAGCGCCCCTTGTAGACCGGCTTGCGCTTCTCGTTGAAGGCGCGGACGCCCTCGAGCCGGTCCTCGGTCGGCACCGTGCGGTTATAGGCCTCAATCTCGAAGTCGTAGCCGTTCTTGAGGTCCATCATCTCCGAGGCGTTGATCGACTTCTTCGCCTGACGCACCGAGATCGGGGCGTTGCCGGCAATCGTCCGCGCGGTGTCCAGCGCCTCGTCCAGCAGCGCACCCTCGGCGCAGACCCGGTTCACCGCACCCCAGGCCAGGGCTTCCTCGGCGGTAAACGGCTTGCCGGTCAGAATGATCTCCTTCGCCCGGCGCAGACCAACCGCGCGCGGCAGGTTCTGTGTCCCCGCAGCCCCGGGGATGATGCCAAGCGTCACCTCGGTGAGCGCGAAGCGGGCGGTCGGCGCCGCATAGGCGAAATCGCAGCCGAGCACGATCTCCAGACCGCCGGCGAAGGCGGCGCCGTTGACCGCGGCGACGATGGGCACGGGGCAGTCGAGCTGGGCCTTCACCATCTGCTCGAACAGGGCGTGCTGGGCGCGCCAGTCGGCGTCGCTCATCCCGTTGCGTTCCTTCAGGTCGCCGCCGGCGCAGAACGCCTTGTCGCCGCGCCCGGTCAGAACGACGCATCGCACGTCGCCCGCATCGCGGTAGAGCTCGACCCACAGATCCCGCAGATCGAAACCCATCTGGGTATTGAGCGCGTTGCGGACGTCCGGACGGTCGAGCGTGACCAGAAGCACATGGGCGTCGGCCTTCTCCAGGGTCAGGGTCTCGAATGTCATTCCGTCAACGCTCATACCGTTCTTTCCTTCCTCAGTTTCCGGTCCGACGAGCCGCTTGCCTTGTCGCCGCAAGGGCTAGCATGGTCCGGGACGACTTTCGATCACAGGGACTTCAATGACCGACCCTACCGCCGACCGCAACCGGGATACCGAGGCCACGGCAACACGGGCCCTGATCCGCCAGGGGCTCCTCGCCGAAGCGCTAGGCGCGGTCGAGCGCGGCTTGCGGGGCGCACCGGGTGATCCGGCCCTGTGGCAACTGCGCGGCGTCGCACTCCGCCGCCACCGGGGTCCAGGCCCCGCAGCGGCACAAAACCTGCGGCGCGCCCCTGTTCTTGCCCCCGCCGGCGCGGGTGCCTGGGCTGAGCTCTGCCTGAACAGCCAGATCGCCGGCGATGCGGCGCTCGACCGCCTGCTCCAACGGGCGCTGGTCTGCGATCCGGGCAACGACGGGATCTGCGACCTTGCCTTGCGTCTGCGCGGCAATGCGGCCGCCGTCCTGGCGGTGCTGCTCGCCGCACGACCCGAGCGGGCGAAACACCATCACGCCGCCGCCGTGCTGTCCCAGGCCCGGGGCCGTGAACACGCGGCGCGGGACGGCTACCGCCGCGCCCTGTGCCTTGACCCGACCCATACCGACACCTTCCGGCGCATCGACCGGAATCCGCTCGCCTCTGCCCAGGCGTGGAGCCGGCTGCGCTGGCTGGATCGCCTGGCCGTCCTGACATCGTTCCGCGACGCCCTCCGCCTGCAGGCGACCGGCGCCGGGCCGAGCATGCTGGCCCGGCAGGAGGACGGCCGCACCTTCGCCGACCGGCAGGAGCGGGCGATCGGCGCTCTGAACAACGGTGCCTCGGATGACGGCGCCCCAAACAACGGCGCCGTGGAAGACGATCCCGCCCGTCTCGCCGAAGAGGCGGGGGACGGGCCGGTGATGACCTTCCCGTCCGCCTATTGGGGCATCGACAACACGCCCCTGCTTCTCGCCGCCGGTACCCTGAACAGCCGCCGCTACACCGCCCGCCATGCGCCGACCGTCCTGCGACGCCGCCCCGGGGGCAGCCGGCCGTCGGTCGGCATCGTCACCGCCCACGGCTTCGCCCATTCGGTCTGGAGGGCGATCGGCAGCGACTGGGCGGCCCATCTGGCCACGACGGACGCGCAGGTCACGCTCTACGACATGTACGGGCTGGCCGACGGACAGGCGAGCGCCGGAGTCGATGCCGTCGTCGCCGGTCCGCGGCCGATCCAGGGCTGGGTGGACACCCTGACAGAGGCCGGCCACGACGTGCTCATGTACCCCGAGATAGGTATGGACCCGGCGGCGATGACCCTGGCCGCGCTGCGCCTGGCGCCGCTCCAGGCCGCCGGATGGGGTCACCCGACGACGACGGGCCTGCCGACGGTCGACCGCTACCTCAGCGCCGCGCGCTACGAGACGGCGGACGGCGACGCGCACTACAGCGAGACGCTGGTCCGGCTGCCCGGCGTCGGCGTCCGGGTGCACCCTGACCGCAGCCCCGCCGCCCCCTTTGACCGGGCCGCCCTCGGCCTCGCGCCGGGCGACGCCGCGGTCGCGCTGGTGCAGAGCGTGTTCAAGTACACACCGGCCTTCGACACCCTGCTCGCCCGGATCGCGCGGAGCGCCCCGTCGGTGCGGTTCTTCGTCTTCGCCGCCGGCTCCCCCGCCCAGGTGGCCTTCTGGCAGGACCGGGTCGGCCGCACCTTCGCCGATGCCGGTGCCGATGCGGCCGACCATATCCGCCTGCTGCAGTCGCGGCCCGTACCCGCGTTTCGGCGCCTCCTGGCGACGATGGACGCGTATCTCGATCCGCCTGACTTCTCCGGCTACAACACCGGCCTGCGGGCGATCGAGACCGGGTGCCCGCTGGTCACGCTGGAAGGCCCGAGACTGCGCCACCGCCTGGCCGCCGGCCTGCTGCGCGAGGCGGGGGCCGACGCCACGGTGACGACGGATGCCGACGGATATGTCGGGACCGTGCTGCGCCTGCTCAACGACCCGGACCTGCGCGCCGCCGCCGGGGCCGCCCAGCGCGAGGGCCTGGACCGGCTTGTGGACGCCGGCGACGGAAACACCGGGCGCGCGGACCTGCGCGGGGCGTTCCTACGGGCGATCGGCCTGGCATGACGATCTTTGCCAGCTTGGTCTCGACAAACCGGAATCGACCCGCTATAAGGCCGCCTCTTTCGCGGATCCGCGGCCTCTTGCCCGGCACCGCTCGGATGGGCGCATAGCTCAGTTGGTAGAGCAGCTGACTCTTAATCAGCGGGTCCAAGGTTCGAGTCCTTGTGCGCCCACCATCCTCCCGAAGACCGTCGCCTGAAACACTCCCCTGCTGCGCATGCCGAAAGCGGCTTCCCGCTTCTTGGGCCGGCCCTTACCGTCAGGTGCTCGGGCGAGTTCGCAGGGCGACACTGACGAGTCCATAGAGCGCCGCAAGTACGCCGTACGCACCGCCCAGCACAGCGAGCGCGGCGGGGTTGTCCGACGCCGCCACCAGCAGAAGCCCGACCAGGGCCGGCCCCGAGATATGGCCGAGCCGCTCCAGGATGCGGTAAACGGCGATGGTCCGATCCCGGCCGACCGACACGGCCGCTCCGCCCGCCGCCACACGGGCGATGATCGGCGCGGCGATCAGCCCCTGGCCGACGCCGAGCAGCGCCACCGACAGCGCGATCACCCCGCCCGCGGCCGCCGGCAGAGGCAGCGCGGCCAGCCAGTGCTGAACGTCGGCGGCAAGCGCGGTCAACGATCCCGGCACCAACCAGCCCCCGCTCCCGACGCCAGCCCCGCCAGGCTCGACACCGCCAAGCCCGACCCCGCCGCCCCCGGTCACCAGGCCAAGCCCGGCCATGCCCAGCGCCAGAGCGATCATCCCGGCGACCAGCACCCGGTCCGTCGACCCCATCGCCGCGACCAGGCGCGGCGCGACGGCGGTCACCAGATAGGTGACGATGGCGAACACCATCAGGGCCTGTCCGATCTCGTCGTCGCCGTAGCCCGTTTGGTGGAGGACGAGGGGCATCGCGAAGATCGCCACGCCGGCCAGCGCGAATTTCGAGGCCACGCCGATCAGGGCGAGCAGGGCCAGGAAGTCGGGGAACGCCAGGACGCGCCCGAGATCGCCCAGCAGCCGGGACGACTGCCGCGTCTCCGTCTCTCGGCTTTTTCTCAGGGAAGGCAGCGCGGCACGGATGTAGACCAGGGACAGGACCGCCGCCCCGCCGGCCACGACCATGAAGAACGCGTCGTCCATGAACACGGCCAGCAGGCCTCCGATGCCCGTGCCGACGATCAGTCCGCCGTTGTATCCGAGAACCTGGGCCGCCGCCGCGCGTACCCGCTCCTCGGAAGAGACGATCTCAAAGGCGTAGGCCTGCACCGCGATCAGCAGGAGCCCCTGACCGACGCCGCCGAGCGCCCGTCCCGCGCAGAGCGCCCAGAACGGGTCGAGCAACCCGACCATGAACAGCCCGGCCGCCACCGCCGCCGTGCCGGCGAGGAAAAGGCTGCGCAGATCGATCCGCTCCGTGAGGATCGAGGCCGGGATCAACGCCCCGGTCAGCCCGACGAAGAACAGGCTGAACGGCAACGACACCAGGCCGCCCGAGAGCCCTTCGGCGGCCACCCGCCGGTCGCTCATCTCCGGTAGAACCGACAGGACGAGGGAGTCGGCGAGAATGCCGAGGAAATAGGCCGGCTGCAGTATCGCCAGTCCGGCCGCGGCGGATCTTCGCTCGCCGGTCCTTCCGATCCCGGCTGGCGTCTCCCGCCGCGCCCGTACCGCCCGAAAGAAGATCGTGGCGAACAGCATGCAGCCGAAGAACAGGGCGGCGAAGTTGCGCGCGCCGACCCCCATCGCCCGCACCACCACGGCGAAGGGAAGCTCCGCCGCCAGGACCAGGGTTCCCGCCGCGTCGACCGGCTGGGAGAAGGACAGCGTGCCCTCCCCGGCCAACGCCGCAACGCGGTCCGGGTCCGCGATGCGATGCAGGATCTCGCCGTCGCGGCTGAGTGTGATGGCGGCGATCTGGGGGTTGATCCGGCGGTAGTCCCTCAGCGCTTCCTCGATACCGCTCAGCGCCGAAATCGGCACGCCAATCTCGGTCGCCGCCGCCAGGCGGGCGGCCATGGAGCGGGCGAGGCCCTCGGCCTGTCCCTCGACGCCCTGTCGGTAGAGCTGGAACAGAACGCCGATCAGCACCACGACCATGACCAGAACCGTCGCGGTGAAGCTTGGTGTGCGCCAGCGGCCCGCGGGCTCTGTCCCGCGCAGTTCGATGGCGATCTGCGCCAGGGCATACAGGAGGAACAGGGCGCCCGCCGCCAGGAACACGGGGCCGAAGCCCTCAGCCACGGTCTCGCGGACGGTCGGTCCGTCCACGAACAGCACGACAAAGCCGACCGTGCCGAACTTGTCCGCCACCGGAAGTCGCAGGATCTTCGCGCCCCCGACCTCGGCGATCGCCGCGTCCCGGCCCCCGTCATGGCCGCGGAACGCGGCCGTCCCCGCGCCGAGCCTGTCGACGCAGGCCGACGCGTCGGCGCCGGACTGCACCGCCAGGCAGGTGATGGTCGCCCCCCGGGCATCCGTCAGCGCGACCGCATGGATCGCCCTGTCAACCTCGCCGAGCTGTTGCGCCCGCCGCTCGAAGCCGGTGACCTGGTCGAGCGGCAGACCGCTGCGGGCGAACTGGTTGAGGGAGTGCTGGATCGTGGCGCCGAGCTGGAGCACGCGCTCCAACCGCATCTCCGAATACACGCGGGTCGCTTCCCCGTAGCCCACATACGCGAACATCAGGAGGCTGACGCCCATCAGCACGATGCCGGGCAGGATGGTGGGCAGGATGGCGAACAATCGGGTCATCAGATCGCCGCCCCTAGTAAACCCGCTGCCCGAAGGCCACGACCTGCCGGCCGTCGGTGTCGTAGACGAAGGTGGAGGATTCCAGGAACGAGAACGGGATCTTCACGCCGATCCGCTCGGCGACCAGGAAATTGATGGCGAGATCCGGCGGGGACACTGTGCCGACCGGGAGCGCGCCCGGGTCCGCCGCGCCGGTCACCACGTCGACGGCGTAGACGCCGGCCAGGGTCAGCGCACTGGTCAGATTCACCCCGATCGACAGAAGTGCTGAGTCCGGGCCGGCCCGCACCACGTCCGGCAGCATGGAGACGACCGGCAAGGTGCCCGCATGTCGGTTGATCTGGTCGATCCGCTCGTAGACCGCGGTCGACCCGGTGACCAGCAGGATGCTGCGCTCCAGCTCCGGATCGCGCGCCCGCATCATGGCGATGGCCCGCGGCAGGGCGGCCTCAAGGTCCGCTTCAGCGGTCTCGCGGCCGGTCACCGTCACGTCGACGATCTCGAGCCCGAGTTCCTCGGCCGCCGCCTTCAGCGGATTGACCTGGGTCAGGACGGCGCTCGAATTGGCGGCGGAATAGGCGACCGCGATGGTCGCCAGGTCCGGGATGAGACGGCGCAGATAGGCGACCAGCGTCCCGGTCTCGACGTTGATGGAGGTGTAGGCGATGTTGGTCCCGCTGCCGGCCGGATCGCCCAGATGCCCGGAGGCGATCGGGTCCTTCGAGGCGCTGGTCACGGCGGGGATCGCGTGGCCGCTGTGATGAGCCCGCAGAAAGCTGGTGGCCGACGATCCCGCCGACATGATGAGGTCGACCGGCTGGCGATAGGACCAGTCCAGCGCCTCCAGCGCCACATCCGTATCGCCGTCGTAGTACCAGATGTCGAACCGGGCCGGGACCTCGCGGCGGGCGAACACCTGCAGGACGGTGTTGACCGCCAGGGTGTAGGCCGCGACGGAACGGCTCGGGATCAGGATCATCACCCGCTTCGCACCCGCCGATCCGCCGACGGGAATCGCGACGTGGCGCGCCGGATCGCCGACATCGGTGTCCACCGCGTAGTCGGCCAGGGTGGACGGGTCGTAGGCCAGCCAGTCCAGCACCGGCCGCTCGGGCTCGGCCGCGGCCGCGGGACCTGCGCCCAGGGTAACTGCGAGGCCGAGAACGACGAGAAGGATGCGGATCATCATGGCGGACACCGACGTGACCGGACCGAGCGGGTGGGCCCCGACCTCAGACCGGGACCGTGCCCTCGACCGTCAGCCGGTGCATGATCCGCGGCTGGTCCGGCGGCGTGAAGGTCGCCGTGTGGATCACCGACGCGTTGTCCCAGGCCACCAGATCGCCTTTGCGCCACTTGAAGCGCAGCACCCGGTCCGGGGTCGTCGCCTCCTCGCAGAGCCGGCGCAGAAGCGGCCGCGCGACACCGTCCTCCAGCCCGTCGATGCCGACCATCATCTCGTCGTTGAGATACAGCGCCTTGCGGCCGGTGACCGGGTGGGTGCGCGCCACCGGGTGGCGCTGCTCCGGCACGGCGTTGCTCTTGCGCTGGGTCGGGGACGGAGCGGCCGCGGCCTCCTCCGCCAGACGCTTGCGTTTGAGGTCCTCGATCTCCGCCTTCTCCTCCTCCGATAGGTCGCGGTCGCCGGAGAACACGAACTCCTTGCGCTGATACCGGTGGACCGCGCGCCGACCGTCGATCAGAGCGCGGGTGTCCGGGTCCAGGCGGTCGTAGGCGTCGTACATGTTGGCGAACAGCGTATCGCCGCCCCGCGCCGGCACCTCGACGCCGTGCAGCAGGGTCACGCTGCTCGGTTTCTCCACGAACGTGCTGTCGCTGTGCCAGTGGGTACCGGCGCCGTCCCGGCCGATCGGCTTTCCCTCCTTGCGGACATTGGAGAGAACGTAGATCTGCGGATGCTGCAGGTGGTTGTAGGCGCCGATGAAGAACGGCTCGATCGGCCCGAAAATCTCGGCAAACCGGATGAACGCCTCCGGAGCGACGTCCTGATCGCGGATGGCGATCACCTGGTGGCGATAGAACAGCTCGCGGATCCGCGCCGCCTCTCCGCCCGTGACCGCGCGCGAGAGATCGACGCCCGAGATTTCCGCCCCGAGGAACGGGGACAACGGCTCCACGTGGATCTGAGCGCCGCTGTTCGGACCTTCCTGTTGCGTGTCGCTCCGCATGGGCTCCGCCTGCATCACAGTCCTCTCCGCCGGTTCCGCCCGGCCGTCCTGGTCCCGCGCCGCATCTCGCCCAGCGTTCTCAGACGACCGCACGATTGCGCCGATCGGCCATGGGTGATTCTATGAGCCGATCATCCGACGGAACTCTACACGCTCCCGACACTCCGGTCGCGGGGTCACGTTCCCTTGCCGTGCCGTCCCCAAACCGCCACGCCCGTGATCGTCCCGGCCCGAGCCGGGCTCCCCTGCGATGGAACGCAGATGCCGTCAGGCCCCTTCCCGTCCCGACCGTCCTCCCAGGCCCGGACCACGCCGCCGGTAATCTGGCTCTCGGCAGACCAGGTATCGGCGGACTTCGCGCTGCCGCCGGCAACCGCTCCGCACGGACGGCTGTCGCTGGCGCAGGCGCCGATCCTCATCCTCGTCGGCCTCACCCGCGCCGGGAAAACGGCAACGGTCACCGGGCTGGCGGATCGCGGCGCGGTGGGTACCGTGCTGCCCGACCGCCGGGAGATCACCGACCGGATCATCATGCCGGCCATGACCGGAGACCCGGCGCGAAAGGTGACGGATCGGATCGAGCGGTTCCGGCTGACCCGTGCCTTCCGCGAGCGCCATCCGGGCGGCATGGGCGACGTGCTCGAGCGCCTGAGCGTCGACGGCGACCGCGGCACCGCCTTGCGTGAGGCCGGCTGGTTGGTTTTCGACGGGGTGCGCGGCGCGGCCGAGACCGCGGCCGCCATCCGACTGCCGAATGCCGTCTTCGCCGTTCTGCAGGCCCCGCCCGAGCTGCGGGTCGCCCGGCTCAGCCTACGCGCCGATCCGTTCGACCAGGCGACGGCCGACGAGACGGGCGGGTCCGAGCACAATGCCACCGACGCGCGCTACCGGCGGACCCTGGAAGAGCGCGGGCTGGGCGAGCTTCTGGCGGCGGCGGCCCTGGACCGCCTCGCAGGCCGGCTCGCCGACGCGAACGCCGAACTGACGGCGGTTGGCTCGGCGGTCTCGATCGTGGTCGAGGAATCCCGCCACTACGACCCGGATGCCGCTCTCGCCGTGCTGGAGCGGCTGGCGCCGGCCCGCACGGTGGTCGTGGACACGGCGGAGCACGGCGTCGACGCGGTGGTCGACAGGGTCGCCGCAGCCCTCGCCCTCTGAGCGGCATGAACCACAGACACGGGGCACCCCGCGATGGGGAGGCAACGTCTCACCGACCGTGCTAGACCTAATTGACGCCCGGATCGGGCGGATGCCGACCCTACGCCCGTGTCGAGGAACGCCATGCCGGTCGAGCCCACCCTGATCGCCTCGCACACCGCCGATGCCCGGCTCGCCGCCGATCCCCTCCTCGCCATCGGTCTCGTTCTCGCGGTCGCCCTGGTCGCGGCCGCCGCTCTGACCCCGACCGTCCGTCGCCTGATCGAAGGGTCTGGCCGCCCCGATGGAAATCGCGAGCAAGACGCAGCGGTGCCGCCGGAGAGACAGGCCGACCTCGTGGTGACCGCGGCGAGCCGACTGGAGGAGCTGACACGGCTCGCCGCCGAGATCGAAGCCTTCGCCGAGACCCATGCCCTGCCGCCGCGCGCCGCGATGCACCTGGACCTGGCGGTGGAGGAGATCGTCTCCAACGCGATCAACTACGGGTTCGCCGACATGGCCGAGCGCGAGGACGCGATCGAACTGTCCCTGACCCTGGAGGGCGACGGGGTCGATATCCGCATCGCCGACCGTGGCCGGCCCTTCGACCCGCTGTCGCAGGCGCCCGAACCGGATACTGAGGCCACCATAGAGGAGCGGTCGGTGGGCGGGCTCGGCATTCACATCGTCAAGACGGTCATGACCGGGCTGCGGTATACGAGGATCGACGATCGCAACGTTCTGGACATGACGCTTCCGCTGGCCGCGCCGGATCAGGCCGGAGAAGACGCCACCCCATGACCCGGACGGCGCGGGCCGCTACCCTCGCGCCGGATGCCCCCGGCGCCGCAATCCCAAGGCTGAAGGAGCCGCTAGCATGCAGATCGATACCGCGACCAACGATGGACTCCTGGTCGTCTCGCCCAAGGGCCGACTGGACAGCAATACGTCCCCAGCGCTGGAGACCGTCCTGCTGGACCGGATTTCCGCCGGCGACACCGCCATCAGCGTCGATTTCTCCGGCGTCGACTACATCTCCAGCGCCGGGCTTCGGGTGCTCTTGATGGCCGCCAAGCGGCTGGGACCCGCGAAAGGCAGCATCACCCTGCATGCCATGTCGCCAGAGATTCGCGAGGTCTTCGAAATCAGCGGTTTCCTGACCATCCTGAAGGTTTATCCCGACCTGAACGCCGCGCTCGCCGCGCGCTGACGCCGCGAAAAACCAGCGCAACCGGTGCAGGCTGCGCTCAGTCCTCCTCGACGCCCGCCCGCGCGATCCGCACGTCCCGGTGCACGGATACACCGAGCAGGAGGCCGAGCCCGATCATCATGGTCAGCATGGCGGTGCCGCCGTAGCTGATCATCGGCAGGGGCACGCCGACCACCGGGATCAGGCCCATCACCATGGCCACGTTGATGAACAGGTAAAGGAAGAGCGTCGTCGTGACGCCAAGCGCCACCAGCCGGCCGAACTGGCTGCGCGACCGGATCGCGATGGCGAAACCATAGGCCAGCACCAGCACGTAGAGACCGATCAGGCACGACGCACCGACCATGCCGAACTCCTCGGCCAGCATGGTGAAGATGAAGTCGGTCTGCTTCTCCGGCAGGAAGTTGAGATGGCTCTGGCTGCCCTTGAGGAATCCCTTGCCGAAGATGCCGCCGGAGCCGAGCGCGATCTTGGACTGCAGGATGTGATAGCCGGAGCCGAGCGGGTCGCTCTCCGGGTTCAGGAAGGTCAGGATCCGCTTCTGCTGATATTCCCGCAGGAACTGCCAGACGATCGGGACCGCGCCGACCCCGGCGAGGACCACCGCCATGAACTTCCAGATCCGGACCCCGGCCAGGAAGAAGATCGCGCCCGACCCGGCGATCATCATCAACGCAGTGCCCAGATCCGGCTGCCTCAGCACCAGGAAGGCCGGCAGCATCACCATCAACAGCGGGATGATCAGGTTCAGCGGGTTGCCGACCTCTTCATAAGTCAGGCCGTTGAAGTATCGGGCGAGGGCGAGGACGAGGGCGATCTTCATGACCTCGGACGGCTGGAGCTGGAACACGCCCAGATCGATCCAGCGCTGCGCCCCCATGCCGATCTCGCCCATCACCTCGACGAGCCCGAGCAGCACCAGGGCGACCATGTAGCCGAGATAGGCGGTGCGCATCCAGAACCGGATATCCACCAGCGCGATCGCCAGCATGACGCTGAAGCCGATCCCGAAGCGCAGGGCGTGTCGGTAGGCCCAGGGCATCCAGTCGCCGTTGGCCGCCGAGTACAGCATGAGGCAGCCGACGCCCGCGATCGTCACGATGAGCAGGACCAGCAGCCAGTTGATCGAGACCAGCTTCTGGCCGATCGTCAGTTCGGGCGGGTTCAGGCCGTCGGAGCGGAACGAGATCGCCATCAGCCGTCCCGCCGCGTCGGATCGTCGGGATCGGGATCGCCGTCGTCACGCGCCGCGGTCGGCCCCAGGGGACCGGGCGGATCGATCCGAAGCGCCTCGCGCAGCACGTCGGCGGCGATCGGCGCCGCCATAGACGACCCGCCGCCGCCATGCTCGACCACCACCGAGATCGCATAGCGTGGGGCCTCGACTGGCCCGTAGCCGACGAACAGGGCGTGGTCGCGGAAGTGCCAGGGCTGCTCCTCCTTGTAGGCGCCGGACAGGCGTTCGGCCATGGTGATACGCCGGACCTGGGCGGTCCCCGTCTTGCCGCCGATGCGCACGTCGTCCTCGCCGCCCTTGACGGCGCGCGCGGTACCCCGCGGGCCGTTCACGACCTCGGACATGGCCTGACGCACCGCGTCCAGATGCCGGGCGTCGACCGCCATATCGGGGAGCGGCTGCGCCGCCCCGTCGCGGATCTCGAGGCGCGGAGAGACCGCCTTACCGCCGTTCACCAGCCGCGCCGTCATCACCGCGAGCTGAAGCGGCGTCGTCAGCATGAACCCCTGGCCGATGGACGAGACCAGCGTCTCGCCCTGCTGCCACGGCACGCCACGGGTCGCCAGCTTCCATTCCCGCGTCGGCACCAGGCCCCGGCGCTCGCCCGGCAGGTCGACATCGGTCTTCTCCCCGAGACCGAACCGCATGGCCATGGCCGAGATCCGGTCGATACCGACGCGCTTCGCCAGCTCGTAGTAGTAGACGTCGCAGCTCTGGGCGACCGATTGCTTCATGTCGACCCAGCCGTGGCCGTACTTAGACCAGCAGTGGAACCGTGTGTCGCCCAGGGTGAGATGGCCCGGGCAGTAGAACCTGGTGTCCTCGCCCGCCAGCCCGGATTCCAGGGCCGCCAGCATGACCAGCATCTTGAAGGTCGAGCCGGGCGGGTACTGTCCGGCGACCGCCTTGTTGTTCAGAGGCCCGCGCGGATTGGTCAGCAGCTCTTCCCAGTCCTTGGCAGACAGGCCGCGGTTGAACGGGTTCGGATCGTAGCCGGGCGCCGAGGCGAGCGCCCGAAGCTCCCCGGTATGCACGTCCATGACCACCACGGAGCCGCTCTCCGCCTCGACGACCTTCCCCTCCTCGTTGACCAGGACGGTCTGCCGGTCCGCATAGGCCTCGCGCAAAGCCGGCTCGGCCTCGGCCAGGGCGAGCTGCGCGCGCGGATCGTCGGTCGGCAGCCGCTCGGCCTTCCCGCGGGCCAGCCGCTCCGTCGCGAAGCGCTGAAGGTTGATGTCCAGGGCCAGCCGGATATCGCGCCCGGGCTCGCCGTCCTCGCCGGGCAGCTTGCGGATGATGCGGCCGAGGGCATTGACCTCCACCTGGCGGCGGCCGGCGGTTCCCCGCATCTCGAGATCGTGCAGCCTCTCGACACCGCTCTTGCCGATCCGGAAGTCCGGAAGCTCCAGCACCGGATCGCCGGTCAGCTCGCTCTCGGAGACGGCGGCGACATAGCCGGTGATGTGGACGGCGGTGTCGGCGAAGGGATAGCGCCGGGACCGGCCGACCTCGATGCGGATACCCGGCAGATAGGGCGCGTTCACCGCCACCCGGGCGATCTCCTCGCGGGTGAGGTTCTCGACCACCGTCACCGGCACGAAGGCGCGCTTGCGCTTCACGTCCTTGAGCACGCGCCGGACGTCCCAGTCCGGCACCTCGATGATCGAGCGAAGGGCCGACAGGGTCGCCGCCACGTCGTCGGTCTGCTCGCGCACGATCTCCACGCGGAAATTGTCCTGATTGTCCGCGAGCGCGACGCCGTTGCGGTCGAGAATGCGCCCGCGGATCGGCTGCAGGAGCTCCAGGTTGAACTGGTTGTCCCGCGACATCAGCTCGTAGCGGTCGGCCTCGACCACCTGAAGATAGTAGAGCCGGGCGCCGAGGGCGCCGATCAGCCCGAGCTTGCCGCCGGCGAGGACCAGCGCGCGCCGGGTGAAGACCTTCTGGACGTCCTGCTCGCTCGATTTCAGCATCGCCGCCTACCGGACCACGTAGCGGTGGATGCGCACGAAGATCCAGGCGACCACCGGGAAGCCCAGCACCGTCACGAGATACTGGAACAGGACCGGCTCCGGCCCGATCAGGCGGAACTGCAGGACGGACATCATCAGCCAGGCGAAGATCGAGATCGGCAGCTGGATCACGACGAAGCCGAGCCAGGTCAGCAGGAACGGCTTGGTCACCAGCGCGCGGCGCTGGGACAGGGCCAGCGCATGCAACAGCAGCAGGCTGACGGCCGTCAGTCCGAGTGGGGTGCCGGTGAGGATGTCCTGCAGGATACCGATCAGGAACAGCGCCGAGGCGGGCTGAAGGTCCGGCCGGAACACCGCCCAGTAGAAGGTCGCCATCGCCGTGTAGCCCGGCACGACGGCGGCGTAGCCCGGAATGCCGATGGTGATCACGGACAGGACCGCCAGGATCGCCGTCAGCACCATCGGCGCGGACTGCCGGATCCACAAGTCCAGCCGCTGGGTCGCGGTCGGACGCATCATGGCAGGATGCCGCGGGTCCGGGTGGTCGTCTCCTGCCCCATGACGGAGAACGGCGGCAGATTGGCGCTCTCCGGCTGGACCACGCCCTCGGTGCCGGTGCGCAGCAGGCGGACGTATTCCAAGCGCTCCCAGTCGACGAAGGGGGTGACCCGGATGGCGCCGTCGGTGATCGCGGTCACCATGCCGACCGCGAGGCCAGCAGGGAAGACGCCGCCATGGCCGGAAGTGACGACCCGGTCGCCGGGCACCACCTGTGCGTTCTGGGGGAGGTAGACCAGGCGCGGCGCCCGGGTGTTGTCGCCGGCCAGGACCGCCGGATCGCGGGTCCGCTCGACCACCACGGGGATCTGCGAGTTCAGGTCGGTGATCAGCAGCACCCGGCTGTACTCCTCGCCGACCTCGACGATGCCGCCCACCAGGCCTTCGCCGCTGACGGCGGCGTTGCCGAGGGTGACGCCGTGCCGGCGGCCGGCGGTGATCATCACGCTGCGCACGAAAGCGCCCCCGCCATCGGCGATCACCCGGGCGCTGGCAAAATCGATGTCGCGGGGCGGCACGAAGTTGGTCAGCGCCCGAAGCGCCCGGTTCTCAGCCTCGAGCCGCCGGGCGACGTGCTGCCAGCGGTCGAGCCGGTCGTTCTCTATCGTCAGCCGCGCGTTCTCGGCCCGCAGGTAGCGCAGGTCCCGGATGTTGTTCAGGACGTCGGTCACAGCTTCGGCCGGACGCGAGGCCACCTCGATCACCGGGGCCAGCGTGTCGAGAACCACGATCCGCGCGCGCTCGACCAGCAGCACGTCCGCCTTGCCCAAAAGCATGAGGGCGAAAGCGGCGGCGATCAGGGTGGCGAAGGCGAAGCGGCTCCACAGAGAGCGCACGGGCTGTGCCACGCTGCTGAAGGATCCGGGTCGCTTTGCCATGGTCGTCGGTCACCTAACCGGGTCGACGGTGTCTTCGAACGGGCCCGTGCGGGGCGGCGTCAGTAGGCGCCGATCAGCACGTTGCGCAGCACCTTCATCTCCTCCAGGCACCGCCCGGTGCCGAGAGCCACGCAAGACAGCGGGTCGTCGGCGATCATGACCGGTAGCCCGGTGGCATGGCGCAGGACGAAGTCGAGATTGCCGAGCAGCGCACCGCCGCCGGTCAGCACGATGCCCTTGTCGACGATGTCGGCTGCCAGTTCCGGCGGGGTCTGCTCCAGCGCGACCTTAACCGCCTCGACGATCTGGCTGACCGGCTCCGCCAGGCTGTCGGCGATCTGCGACTGGTCGATGATGATTTCCTTGGGCACGCCGTTCATCAGGTCGCGGCCCTTGATCTGCAGGCCCTTGCCGGTGCCATCCTCGGGCGGATAGGCGGACCCGATTTCCTTCTTGATCCGCTCGGCCGAGCCTTCGCCGACCAGAAGGTTATGGTTGCGGCGGATATAGGCGATGATCGCCTCGTCCATCTTGTCGCCGCCGACCCGCACCGAGCGCGAGTACACGATGCCCCCGAGCGACAGGACCGCCACCTCGGTGGTGCCGCCGCCGATATCGACGACCATGGAGCCGGTCGGCTCGGTCACAGGGAGGTTGGCGCCGATCGCGGCAGCCATCGGCTCCTCGATCAGGAAGACCCGCCGGGCGCCGGCGCTCTCCGCGCTTTCCTGAATGGCGCGGCGCTCCACCGCGGTCGACCCCGACGGCACGCAGACGATGACCTGCGGACTGGCGAAGGACCGGCGGTTGTGCACCTTGCGGATGAAGTGCTTGATCATCTCCTCGGCGACTTCGAAGTCGGCGATGACGCCGTCGCGCAGCGGCCGGATCGCCTGGATGTTGCCGGGAGTACGGCCGAGCATCTGCTTGGCCTCGTCGCCGACGGCCAGGACCTGCTTCTTGCCGCGCACAGTGGCGATGGCCACGACCGACGGCTCGTTCAGGACGATGCCGCGGCCCTTGACGTAGACCAGGGTGTTGGCCGTGCCCAGGTCGATGGCCATGTCGGCGGACAGCATTCCGAGGAGATTGGCGAAGAACATCGTTTCTCAGTCCCGTCGATGTTGCGGCATGGTCCCGATGCCCTCGGGCCAGCCGATCGAATCCCATCAGAGCCGTCACCCCGGCACATGGCCCGGACGGGCGGACGGCCCGGCTCTTGTCTTGCGTCTCGACGCCACGGCCCCGTCGGTCGGCCGCGCGTGCTTCACCCCCGGTCCGCTCTACGCTGCTCCGACACGCTACATCTAGCACAATATCAGGATTCGCAGGCGGTTACAAAACGCTCTTCACCGAGAATCGTCAACGAACCTCCGCCGATTCCGACGGGACGAGTCCGGGACGTCCGGAGGCCAGCATCACCCGCTCGAATGGCCGGAAAAGGGCCGCGAACCGGTTGAAGGCGGCGATATCACGAAACGGACCGGAGGACGAGCGAAACGCCGCGAAAGCGGCGGTAAAATCCGCCGGATCGGGCCGTCCTGTCCGCACGGCCCCAACGGCCGGGTCCAGTCCGTCCCCGCGTATGCTTTCGGCAACCTGCTCCGCCACCGGCGCCGGCAGCAGATGCGGATCGTCAAGCCTCCCGTCGAGGTAGCGCTCCGCCGGCCGGAAGCCGTCGCGGACCGCATGGGCCATCAGCGGCCGCTGGGTCGGTCCGAAACGGAGTTCCCCGTCGACGAGGATCAGCAGAGGGAAGATCGGGCTGACCGCCGGGATCAGGGTGTTCGTGTATACCGGCGCCTTCCAGTACCGGGCGGCGAGCTCCGCGAAGTGTTCCGGGGTCCGGATGGCCCGCATGCCGGACCCCGCCAGCGGCAGGATCTCGATCTTGGGTTTGGTGACGTCAACCGTGTCGTTCGCCACGTCCACGTAGAGCGCGCCGAGTTGGATCGCGTTCTGCAGATAGGCGCCGCGCAGGTCACCCCAAATCGGCTTGGCCAGACCGCCCGCCCGAAGGAAGCCCCGAAGGAACCCGGCAATCGGACCGCCCGCAGCATTGTCGCGGCCCGCCAGCAGGCGCTTCAGCCGCGCCCAGACATCGTTGCGGATCTCTCGGCAGTAGCCCTCCGGGTAGGGCTTCGGCCCCGGCCAATCCCGAAGACCCGCGGCTACGTCCCGGTCGGTCTGCGCCCGAAGGTCGGCGAACAGGGCGGCGACGGCACTCAGGTGCGGCTCCAGGAACCGCGCGGTCAGCGTTCGCTGGCGCCGGTTCGGTTCGCGGACCTCGGTGGTGTTGACCCACTCGTCCAGCAGGGCATTCAGGGCGGCGTCCATCGGGCAACCCTATCGCACAACGGGGCTGGTCCACAAAAGCAGTGCGGCGCCGGGTAGCCCCGCGCCGCACGACCGATAAACCCCAAGAAGGAGGCACATTTGTTGGTCTGATAGACCAGCGTGTTATCCGCGGACCACGGC
>JAVKFT010000033.1:0-47680 GCA_040223655.1 Thalassobaculaceae bacterium
GAGATGGTGATGCCGGGCGACAACATCGCGATGGACGTGGAGCTGATCGCCCCGATCGCCATGGACGAGGGACTGCGCTTCGCCATCCGCGAAGGCGGCCGCACCGTCGGCGCCGGCGTCGTCTCCAAGATCATCGAGTAATCCTCCGCTCAGTGCGGCAGGACGGACGGGGGCGCTTTGGCGCCCCCGTTTGATTCCCGGCGTCCGAATCCATTACCGGGGCCCGCCGCGGATCCGGTCAGCGGATCAGGATGACGTCGACCGAGACGACGAGAAGGGCGGCGAAGGACAGGTTCAGGACCCGTCCCGTCCGCGGGTTGCGGAGCAGGCCGGAGAACAGCGCGCCTGGAGCGCGATCGGTTCAGATCGAATCGATCTGAACCGTGAATCGCCCTCTAACTCATTAACGATAGAGCAAATTCACACGACCGGATGTTTCCATCTGGTCGTGATTTGCTCTAGAGCAAGCCAGGTGGTGTTGCCGGTGCCGTTGACCCCGGTCAGGACCGCCAGCTTCAAGGCCGTGTCCAGAATCGGGTCGCCCGGAACGATGCTGCCGCTTGCGTAGACCGCCCCGATCGCGGCGTAGGCCTTCGGGTTCACCAGGGACAGCAGGAATCCGCCGTCGAGGCTCGGTGCCGCCCCGGCGACGCCGTCGCTGCGGACGGCCGGGGCCGTGGCGATCTTCCAGGCGAGATAGAGAAGGTAGGCGAGCCCGACCGTGGTGAGAACGGGAATCGCCGCGGGCAGGGCGAGGATCAGCCCGGTGATCCCGGTCGCGATCATCAGCAGAACCGCCGAGTTCCCGACCAGGGTGCCGGCGAGGTAGGGCAGGCCGCCTCGGACCCCGAATGCCGATCCGGTCGCGGCGAGGCTCACGGTCGCCGGTCCGGGGCTCGTCATCAGAGGGATGGCGAGCGTCAGAAGGGGAAGGACGTTCTCGAGCATGGGAATCCGATGGCACGGATGACGGGCCGGGGCCTCGAACCTATATCGGGGGCCGGAGCCGGCGACATCCGCTAAATAGAGGGACCATCAGCCGGCGGTGTCCTGGCGATCGATCGGCGCTGTTCGCGGCCCGGGAACGAAAAGAATCTTGCGGCGCCGCGCTCGGCCAGGTCCCCGGCCGGAAAACGCAATTTCGCACTTGACGGCCCCGCCCCGCATCAATAGGTTCCGCCCACCTTTGGGGACTGGCTGTGACCCACGCCGCTCGGTTCGGGTCAGACGCAGTCTCAAGTTGATAAGACACCAATCCCCAAAAGGCCGAAGGCGGAAGCGCAGTGTCAGTGCGCATCCGCTTATTTTTCTGTGCGGAGCCCGGCTAGCCGGCGAGCGCGCGGTAATTCCGGCCGTCAGGCCAATGAGGTTGAGAGTAGCGGAAAGATGGACAGTCAAAACATCCGCATCCGCCTGAAGGCGTTCGATCACCGGGTCCTCGACCAGTCGACCGGTGAAATCGTGAACACCGCCAAGCGCACCGGCGCGCGCGTGCGGGGTCCCATTCCGCTCCCGACTCGGATCGAGCGGTTCACCGTGCTGCGTGGGCCGCACGTGGACAAGAAGAGCCGGGAACAGTTCGAGATCCGCACGCACAAGCGGGTCCTGGATATCGTCGATCCGACTCCGCAGACCGTGGACGCGCTGATGAAGCTCGACCTCGCGTCCGGCGTCGACGTCGAGATCAAGCTCTGAGGGGACGGGAACGATGCGTTCAGGACTGATCGCTCAGAAGGTCGGCATGACCCGCGTGTTCACCGAAGAAGGTGCGCACGTGCCGGTCACGGTGCTGAAAGTCGATAGATGCCAGGTTGTCGCTCAGCGGACCCAGGATAAGGACGGCTACACCGCCGTTCAGCTCGGCGCGGGCGTGCGCAAGGTTAAGCGCACCACCCAGCCCATGCGCGGCCACTTCGCAAAGGCGAAGGTCGAGCCGAAGCGCAAGGTCGTCGAGTTCCGGGTGTCCGACGATGCGCTGATCGATATCGGCGCCGAGCTGTCGGCGGATCATTTCATCGCCGGCCAGAAGGTCGATGTGACTGGCACGTCGATCGGTAAGGGTTTCGCCGGCGTCATGAAGCGCCACAATTTCGGCGGTCTGCGCGCGTCTCACGGCGTGTCGCTGTCGCACCGCTCCCACGGGTCCACCGGTAACAACCAGGATCCGGGCCGCGTCTTCAAAGGCAAGAAGATGGCCGGCCACATGGGCGACGAGCGGGTCACTACCCAGAACCTCACCGTTGTCGCCACCGATCCGGCGCGCGGTCTGATCCTCGTTCGCGGCTCCGTGCCGGGTTCCGAGGGCGGTTGGGTCCTGGTGCGCGACGCCGTCAAGGCGGGCATGCCCGAGGGCGCGCCGTTCCCGGCGTCTCTGAAGGAGGCCGCTGCCGACGAGGCGGTCAGCGATGAGGAGGCCGGTGCGGCTCTGCTCGAGCAGGCTTCCGAGGCGATGGGTGCCGAGGCCGACCCGACCGCCGCCGAGGGCGCCGCGGTTCCGGATGCGCCGGCGGACGAAGACGCCGAGAAGAAGGACTGAGGTCATGAAGATTGACGTCACAAACCTCGACGCGGAAAAGACCGGCGAGATCGATCTCGACGATGCGATCTTCGGTCTCGAGCCGCGCCAGGACATTCTCTCCCGCATGGTGAACTGGCAGCTCGCCAAGCGCCGGGGCGGGAACCACAAGGTCAAGTCGATCTCCGAGATCTCCGGCACCACCAAGAAGCCGTGGCGCCAGAAGGGCACCGGCCGTGCCCGTCAGGGTTCGGTCCGCTCGACGCAGTTCCGGGGCGGTCAGACCGTCCATGGTCCGGTCGTCCGCGATCACGGTTTCGATCTGACCAAGAAGTTCCGCAAGCTCGGTCTGAAGACCGCTCTGTCGGCCAAGGCGAAGGCCGGTCAGCTGATCGTCATCGACGACGCGACCGCCGCCGAGCCGAAGACCAAGGCGGTGGCCGAGAAGCTCAAGAAGCTCGGCTGGTCGTCGGTTCTGGTGATCGACGGCGACACGGTGAACGAGAACTTCGCCCGCGCCACGCGGAACATTCCGCTGGTCGACCTGCTGCCGCAGCAGGGCGCCAACGTCTACGACATTCTCCGCCGCGACACTCTGGTCCTGACCAAGGGCGCGGTCGAGCAGCTGGAGGCGCGCCTGAAATGAGCATTCGTCCCTACAAGCCCAAGGCGGGCAAGGTGAGCGACGAGCGGGCCTACGAGCTGATCCGCCGTCCGATCGTGACCGAGAAGTCGACCCGGGGTTCCGAGTTCGGCCAGGTGACCTTCGAGGTCCCGGTCAACGCCGCGAAGCCTGAGATCAAGCAGGCCATCGAGCGCCTGTTCGACGTGAAGGTGTCGGCGGTCAACACCATCCTGGTGAAGGGCAAGACCAAGCGGTTCCGGGGCCGTCCGGGCCGTCGTTCCGACTACAAGAAGGCCGTCGTCACGCTCGCCGAGGGCCAGACGATCGACCTGATGGCGGGGGTGTAAACCCATGGCTCTTAAATCATTCAATCCGACGACGCCGTCGCAGCGTCAGCTGGTTATCGTCGACCGCTCGGAGCTCTGGTCCGGCAAGCCGGTCAAGAAGCTGACCGAGGGTCTGACGAAGAAGGCCGGCCGCAACAACACCGGGCGCATCACCACGCGCCGCCGGGGCGGCGGTCACAAGCGGACCTATCGGATGGTCGACTTCAAGCGTCGCAAGTTCGACGTTGTCGGCACCGTGGAGCGTCTTGAGTACGATCCGAACCGGACCGCGTTCATCGCCCTGGTCACCTATGACGACGGCGAACAGGCCTACATCCTCGCGCCGCAGCGTCTGGGCGTTGGCGACAAGATCGTTGCCGGCGAGAAGGTCGATGTGAAGCCGGGCAATGCGATGCCGCTGCGCAGCATTCCGGTCGGTACGATCGTGCACAACGTCGAGATGAAGCCGGAAAAGGGTGGCCAGATCGCCCGCTCCGCCGGCACCTACGTCCAGATCGTCGGCCGCGATGCGGGCTACGCGCTTCTGCGTCTCGCTTCCGGCGAGGTCCGGATGGTGCGCGGCGAGTGCATGGCCACTGTCGGCGCGGTGTCGAACCCGGACCAGCAGAACATCAACGTCGGCAAGGCCGGTCGCAATCGCTGGCTCGGGAAGCGCCCGGCGGTTCGCGGCGTCGCCATGAATCCGGTCGACCACCCGCATGGTGGTGGTGAAGGCCGGACTTCGGGCGGTCGTCATCCGGTGACCCCGTGGGGCAAGCCGACCAAGGGCAAGAAGACGCGCAACAACAAGGCGACCGATAAGCTCATCGTTCGCCGGCGCCGGAAGTAAGGAGAAGTTCGGTGGCTCGATCCGTTTGGAAGGGACCGTTCGTCGACGGCTACCTGCTGAAGAAGGCCGAGAAGTCGCGCGAGTCCGGTCGCAACGAGGTCATCAAGACCTGGTCGCGCCGCTCGACGATCATGCCGCAGTTCGTCGGTCTGACCTTCGGCGTGCATAACGGCCAGAAGTTCGTCCCGGTGCTCGTCAGCGAGAACATGGTCGGGCACAAGTTCGGCGAGTTCGCGCCGACGCGGACCTATTACGGCCACATGGCCGACAAGAAGTCGCGCCGCTGAGGCGAGAGGAGCAGGCAATGGGCAAGCAGGCTGCCGAACGGCGACTGGACGATACGGAAGCGAAGGCTGAGCTGCGCAATCTGCGCGTCAGCCCGCAGAAGCTGAACCTGGTCGCACAGATGATCCGCGGTCAGCGGGCGGAGAAGGCGCTGGCCACTCTGACCTTCTCCAAGCGCCGCATCGCGCGCGACGTGAAGAAGGTTCTGGAGTCGGCGATCGCCAACGCCGAGAACAACCACCAGCTCGACGTCGACCGGCTCTTCGTCAAGGAGGCCTATGTCGGCAAGAGCTTCAAGATGAAGCGCTTCCGTCCGCGGGCCCGGGGTCGGGTCGGCAAGATCGAGAAGCCGTTCGCCCACATCACCGTGGTCGTGCGCGAGCGCGAGGAGCAGGACTGATGGGTAACAAGGTCAATCCGATCGGGCTGCGGCTCGGTATCAACCGGACCTGGGATTCGCGCTGGTTTGCCGGTAAGGGCTACGCGGACCTGCTGCACCAGGACATCGAGCTGCGGAAGTATCTGACCAAGCGCCTGCGTCAGGCCGGGGTCAGCCGCATCGTGATCGAGCGTCCGGCCAAGCGTGCGCGCATCACCATTTACTCGGCGCGTCCGGGCGTTGTGATTGGTAAGAAGGGCTCGGACATCGAGAAGCTCCGTCAGGACCTCTCGAAGATGACCGGCACCGACGTGGCGCTGAACATCGTCGAGATCCGCAAGCCGGAGATCGACGCGCAGCTGGTCGCCGAGAACATCGCCCAGCAGCTCGAGCGCCGGGTTGCCTTCCGCCGCGCCATGAAGCGGGCCGTTCAGTCGGCCATGCGTCTCGGTGCGCTCGGCATCCGGATCAACTGCGGCGGCCGTCTCGGTGGCGCCGAGATCGCGCGCACGGAGTGGTACCGCGAGGGTCGCGTTCCGCTGCATACGCTGCGCGCCGACATCGATTACGGTGAGGCCACCGGCTACACCACCTACGGCACCTGCGGCGTGAAGGTCTGGGTGTTCAAGGGTGAAGTCCTGGCCCATGACCCGATGGCGCAGGACAAGCGCCTGGCCGAGCAGCAGCCGGGTTCCGGCGGCGACCGTCGCTAACCGTCCGCTGAGAGGAGAAGACAAATGCTGTCCCCGAAGCGCACAAAGTTCCGTAAGGCCCATAAGGGCCGCATCCATGGCCTGGCCAAGGGTGGCACGGCGCTGAATTTCGGCGCCTACGGTCTGAAGGCGACGACGCCGGCCCGCGTGACCGCGCGCCAGATCGAGGCCGCCCGCCGGGCGATCACCCGTCACATCCGCCGCGCCGGTCGCGTGTGGATCCGGATCTTCCCGGACGTGCCGGTGTCGAGCAAGCCGGCCGAGGTCCGCATGGGTAAGGGTAAGGGCTCGCCCGAGTTCTGGGTGTGCCGTGTGAAGCCGGGCCGGATCATGTTCGAGCTGGACGGTGTGCCGAAGGATCTGGCCGAGGAGGCGTTCCGCCTCGCCGCCATGAAGCTGCCGGTCGACACCCGGTTCGTGACCCGTCTGGGCGAGTGAGCCGGAGGAGGACGTAAGGATGGCCAACAAGGTTGCCGAGGATCTCCGGACCAAGTCGCCGGATCAGTTGAAGGATCAGCTGCTGCAGCTCCGTAAGGAGGCGTTCAATCTGCGCTTCCAGCGTGCGAACGGGCAGCTTGAGAACAGCGATCGCATGCGCCAGGTCCGGCGCGAGATCGCCACGGTGAAGACGATCATGGGCGAGAAGGCCCGCGCCGGGGCTTCGGCGTAAGCACCGGTCAAGGGGTTAGGAGAAAGCAATGCCGAGGCGTGTTCTTCAGGGCACCGTCGTCAGCGACAAGGGCGACAAGACGGTGGTCGTGAACGTCCAGCGGCGGGTCATGCATCCGCTCTACAAGAAGTTCATCACCCGCACCAAGCGGTTCTCGGCGCACGATCCTGAGAACCGGTTCAAGCAGGGTGACATGGTGCGCATCATCGAGTGCGCGCCGATTTCGAAAAACAAGCGGTTCGCGGTCGTCTACGACGACGCCGCGGCCGGCGCGTGACCCGGGCCTAGGAGGACAGGTCATGATTCAGATGCAGACGAACCTCGATGTCGCGGACAATTCCGGGGCTCGACGGGTGCAGTGCATCAAGGTGCTCGGCGGCTCGAAGCGCAAGGTCGCGTCGGTCGGCGATGTCATCGTGGTGTCGGTCAAGGAAGCGATCCCGCGGGGCCGCGTGAAGAAGGGCGACGTCCATCGCGCGGTGATCGTGCGGACCGCCAAGGAGATTCGGCGCCAGGACGGCACCGCTATCCGCTTCGACACCAATGCCGCGGTGCTGATCAACAAGCAGGGCGAGCCGATCGGCACGCGTATCTTCGGCCCGGTGACGCGCGAACTGCGCGCGAAGCGGTTCATGAAGATCATCTCGCTCGCTCCGGAGGTGCTGTGATGGCCGCGCGTGTGAAAAAGGGCGACCGGGTGATCGTCATCACGGGCCGCGACAAGGGCAAGCAGGGCGAGGTCCTTCGGGTGATCCCGGACGAGGACCGGGTCGTCGTCCAGGGCGTCAACATGATCAAGCGGCATCAGCGGCCGACCCAGACCAGCCAGGGCGGGATCGTTGAGCGCGAGGCGGCACTGCATCTGTCCAACGTGATGCATGTGGATCCGAAGTCGGGTGAGGCGACCCGTGTTCGTTTCGAGGAGCGCGACGGCAAGAAGATCCGTGTCGCGACGCGCTCCGGCGAAGCGATCGACGCCTGAACCGGGGACGAGGTAAGGCAAGATGGCTCGATTGTACGAGGAATACACCAAGTCGATCCGCCCGGATCTGCGATCCACGTTCAGCTATGAGAACGTGCACCAGGTTCCGGCGATCGAGAAGGTCGTCCTGAACATGGGCGTCGGCGAGGCGGTCGGCGACAGCAAGAAGATTCAGGCGGCTCTCGACGACATGACCCGCATCACCGGTCAGCGGCCGGTGGTGACCCGCGCGAAGAAGTCGATCGCCGGCTTCAAGCTGCGCGAGGGCATGCCGATCGGCGTCAAGGTGACCCTGCGCCGCGAACGCATGTATGAGTTCCTGGATCGTCTGGTGAACATCGCGCTGCCGCGTGTTCGCGACTTCCGGGGGCTCAACCCGAAGAGCTTCGATGGCCGTGGCAACTACTCCATGGGCATCAAGGAACAGATCGTGTTTCCGGAAATCGACTACGACAAGGTCGACACCATCCGGGGCATGGACATCATCGTGGTGACCACGGCGAAGACGGACGACGAGGCGCGCGAGCTGCTCAAGCGCTTCCAGTTTCCGTTCGTCAATTGATCGAGGTCGGAGGACGACATGGCTAAGAAGAGCGCTGTTGAGAAGAACAACGCCCGTCGCAAGCTCAGCCGCCAGCAGGCTGCGAAGCGTGCTCGCCTGAAGGCGACTGCGATGGACCGGTCGCTGCCGATCGAAGAGCGTTTCGCCGCGCAGCTGCAGATGCAGAAGCTCCCGAAGAACGGGGCTAAGGAACGCATCCGCAACCGCTGTGAACTCACCGGGCGTCCGCGCGGCGTCTATCGCAAGTTTAAGCTCTCGCGGATCGCGCTGCGGGATCTGGGCTCCATCGGCCAGATCCCCGGTCTGGTCAAGTCGAGCTGGTAAGAGGGAGGTCGGCAAATGTCGATGAGCGATCCTCTCGGGGACATGCTGACCCGTATTCGCAACGGTCAGAGCGCGCGGAAGTCGGTCGTCGTTAGCCCGGCGTCCCGTCTGCGGGCGAACGTGCTCGAGGTTCTGCAGCGCGAGGGTTACATTCGGGGCTTCAGCCAGGACGATGTCCGGGCCGGCGTTTCGGAGATCAAGATCGAGCTGAAGTACGCCGAGGGCGAGCCGGTGATCAAGGAGATCAAGCGGGTCTCCACGCCGGGCCGTCGGGTGTACTCCAAGATCAAGGACCTCCCGCGCGTCTACAACGGGCTCGGGATTGCGATCCTGTCGACCCCGCGGGGCGTGATGTCCGACAACGAGGCCCGTGCGGCCAATGTCGGCGGCGAAGTCCTGTGTCAGGTATTCTGATCGGAGGCGATGATGTCACGTGTCGGTAAATATCCGGTCGCCGTTCCGGACGGAGTGACGATCGAGATCGCCAACGACGCGATCAAGGCGAAGGGAAAGCTCGGTGAGCTGACCGCGCCGATCTCGCCGGAGGTTGAGGTTGTTCACGAGGACAACGTCGTTCGGGTCACGCCGAAACGCGAGACCAAGAAGGCGCGCGCCATGTGGGGAACCACCCGGGCGCTGGTGAACAACATCGTCACCGGTGTGTCCACCGGCTACACGGTGAACCTCGAGATCAACGGCGTCGGCTACCGTGCCGCCGTCGAGGGCAATGACTTGGTGCTGGCGCTCGGCTTCAGCCATCCGGTCCGGTTCCCGATCCCCGCCGGTATCACCATGAAGTGCGAGCGCCCGACGGCGATCAGCATCAGCGGTTCGGATAAGCAGGTGGTGGGTCAGCTCGCCGCTGAGATCCGCGCTTTCCGGCCGCCGGAGCCGTTCAAGGGCAAGGGCGTCAAGTACGCGAACGAGACCATCCTTCGTAAGGAAGGTAAGAAGAAGTAGGAGTTCGGCGATGCTTTCGTCCAAGGATCTCTTCAAGCGCCGTCAGATGCGCAGCCGTGCGCAGCTTCGGCGCAAGGCGGCCGGTCGCCCGCGTCTGTCGGTCTTCCGTTCGTCCAAGCACATTTACGCCCAGCTCATCGACGATGTGGATGGGGTGACCTTGGTCGCCGCCTCGTCGCTCGACAAGGAGCTGAAGTCGGCCCTGAAGACCGGTGCCGACAAGGCCGCGGCCGAGGCCGTCGGCAAGCTCGTCGCCTCCCGCGCGATCGAGAAGGGCGTGAGCGACGTCGTGTTCGACCGCGGCGGCTACATCTATCATGGCCGGGTGAAGGCGCTTGCGGATGCAGCGCGCGAAGCCGGTCTGAAGTTCTAAGAGGGGCCAAGACATGGCACGTCAGGACAGGCAGGACCGCAATCGGGATCGCGAGGACAGCGATCTGATCGAGAAGCTGGTCGGCATCAACCGCGTGGCCAAGGTGGTCAAGGGCGGTCGGCGCTTCGGCTTCGCGGCCATCGTCGTCGTCGGTGATCAGCGCGGTCGCGTCGGCCACGGCGCCGGCAAGGCTCGAGAGGTGCCGGAGGCGATCCGCAAGGCCACCGAACAGGCCAAGCGGTCGATGATCCGGGTGCCGCTGCGCGAAGGCCGCACCCTGCACCACGACATCAACGGTCGCTTCGGCGCCGGGCGCGTTACGCTCCGGGCCGCTCCGGCCGGTACCGGCATCATCGCCGGCGGTCCGATGCGCGCGATTTTCGAGGCGCTGGGTGTCCAGGACGTGGTCGCCAAGTCGATCGGCACGTCCAACCCGCACAACATGATCAAGGCGACCTTCGAGGCCCTGCGCAACGTTCACGCGCCGCGGTCCATCGCCGCCAAGCGCGGCAAGAAGGTTGCGGAGATTTTCGGCCGTGACAGTCAGGGCGAGGCGGCGGAAGCTGCCAGCGCTGAGTAACCGGCAGGCTGACGGAGGCTGATGATGGCGACGAAGGCGAAAGCCGGTACGACGGTCACCGTGCGGCAGGTCCGCAGCGGGTTGGGCCGCAAGAAGGATCAGATCGCGACGCTGACGGGCCTCGGCCTCGGTAAGCTGAATCGCGAGCGTACGCTGGAGGATACCCCGGCCGTTCGTGGCATGATCGAGAAGGTTAAGCACCTGGTCGAGGTCGTCGACCAGGCGTAATCACCCGGCCGGCGGCCTGATCGTCGCCCCGGATGCGCAGACGAGGACTGTACGATGCGACTGAACGAGCTGAAGGATAACGAGGGCGCGACCCGGCCGCGCAAGCGCGTCGGCCGCGGTACCGGTTCGGGTCTCGGCAAGACCAGTGGCAAGGGCCACAAGGGTCAGAAGGCGCGGAGCGGCGTTGCGATCAACGCCTTCGAAGGCGGCCAGATGCCGATCTACCGGCGCCTGCCGAAGCGTGGCTTCAACAACCACAACTTCACCAAGCGCTTCAACGTGGTGAACCTCGGCCGCCTCCAGGCCGCCATCGACGCCGGCAAGCTCGATGCCTCCAAGGCGGTGGACGAGGATGCGCTGCGGGCGGCGGGTCTCGCCGGCGATGCCAAGGACGGCATCCGTCTCCTGGGCCATGGCGAGCTGACCTCGAAGCTGGACATCAGCGTCGCGGCCGCTTCCAAGTCGGCGGTTGCTGCCGTCGAGAAGGCGGGCGGAAAGATCACGACGCGTATCGCCGCGAAGGCGGAGGAGACGGCGGAGTAATTCGCCGGTCTGTCTGTCCGCGCGCCGGTCGTCGGTGCGCGGGCTCAGCCTAAGACGCTAGGACGATGTCATGGCCACTGGTGCCGACCAACTCGCCTCGCAAATGAGCTTCGGAGCCTTCTCCAAAGCCACGGAACTGAAGAAGCGCATCTGGTTCACACTGGGTGCGCTCGTCGTGTATCGGCTTGGGACCTACATTCCGGTTCCGGGGATCGATCCGGGTATCCTGAACGAGATCTTCCAGCAGACCTCGGGCGGCGTTCTGGACATGTTCAACATGTTCTCGGGCGGTGCGCTCGGGCGCATGACGATTTTCGCGCTGAACATCATGCCGTACATCTCGGCTGCGATTATCATGCAGCTCATGACGGCGGTGAGCCCGAACCTGGAGGCCCTCAAGAAGGAGGGCGAGGTCGGCCGCAAGAAGATCAACCAGTACACCCGCTACCTGACGGTCGTCCTCGCGACCTTCCAGGCCTACGGCATTGCGGTCGGCCTCGAGTCGCTGCCAGGGCCCGGCGGCACGACGGCGGTGATCGATCCGGGCGCGTTCTTCCGCGCGACAACGGTGATCACCCTGGTCGGCGGAACGATCTTCCTGATGTGGCTCGGTGAGCAGATCACGGCGCGGGGCGTGGGCAACGGCATCTCGCTGATCATCTTCGCCGGAATCGTCGCCAACCTGCCCTCGGCGCTGGCCAGCATCTTCGAGCTTGGCCGCACGGGCGCGCTGCCGACTCTGATCATCCTGTTCTTCCTGGTGATGGCGGTCGGCGTCATAGCGTTCATCTGCTTCATCGAGCGGTCGCAGCGGCGGATCCTGGTGCAGTATCCCAAGCGTCAGGTCGGCAACCGCATGACCGGCGGCGAGAGCTCGCACCTGCCGCTGAAGATCAACGTTTCGGGCGTGATTCCGCCGATCTTCGCCAGCTCGCTGCTGCTGATGCCGATCACGGTCGCCAGCTTCTCGGCGGGAGGGGGCGGTCCGGAGTGGCTGACCCAGATGACGGCGCTGCTCGGCCACGGCCAGCCGCTGTACATCGCCCTGTATATCGGCCTGATCGTGTTCTTCGCGTTTTTCTACACGGCGATCGTCTTCAATCCGCAGGAGACGGCCGAGAACCTGCGCAAGTATGGCGGCTTCGTCCCCGGCATCCGTCCGGGCAAGAACACCGCCGACTATCTGGACTTCGTGCTGACCCGTCTGACGGTCATCGGTGCTGCCTACCTGGCCTTCGTCTGCGTGCTGCCGGAGATCCTGATCAGCCAGTACTCGGTGCCGTTCTACTTCGGCGGCACCAGCCTGCTGATCGTCGTGACGGTCACCATGGATACGGTGACGCAGATCCAGTCGCATCTGCTGGCCCATCAGTACGAAGGCCTGATCAAGAAGTCCAAGCTGCGGGGGAAACGAGGATGAACCTGATCCTTTTGGGTCCGCCGGGCGCGGGCAAGGGAACGCAGGCCAAGCGTCTCGAAGAGAAGTTCGGCGTCAAGCAGCTCTCGACCGGCGAGATGCTCCGCGCGGCGGTGGCGTCCGGGTCGGAGATCGGCAAGGAAGCCAAGGCCGTTATGGACGCGGGTCAGCTCGTTTCCGACGACATCATGGTCCGCATGATCTCCGAGCGGATCGAGCAGCCGGACTGCGCGAAGGGCTTCATCCTCGACGGGTTCCCGCGCAATGTGGCCCAGGCCGAGGCGCTCGACGCCATGCTGGCGGACAAGGGCCTGCGGATCGACCACGTGATCGAGTTCCAGGTCGACGAGGACCGGATGATCGACCGGATCCTGAAGCGCGCCGCCGAGGAAGGGCGGAGCGACGACAACGAAGAGACGCTGCGCAAGCGGATGGACGTCTACCGAGCCCAGACCGCGCCGATCATCCCGCACTACCGGGAGAAGGGCGCGCTGAAGTCGGTGGACGGCATGCAGTCCATGGACGCGGTGACGGCGGATCTGGAGAAGGCGCTGGCCGCCTGACGAGAGTGAACCGGGTCGGTCCCATGGGGGTGGGCGGCCGGGTTTGAGAGATTGACTTGTGTGCGCCCGTGCATATAATCCGCGCCCCTGATTAGCGGATTCTGTTGCGCGGGCCGACGAGGAGCCAAGGGCTCCTTGTGCGGGGCGCGTTTGGTGTTTAAACGCCCCGAACTTGAGTGAGGAGAACAGGCGTGGCGCGCATCGCTGGTGTGAACATTCCGACGCAAAAACGCGTCGTTGTCGCGTTGACCTACATTCACGGTATCGGGCGGACGACCGCCGATAAGGTGTGTGCACAGGTCGGCATTCCCGAGGAGCGGCGGGTGCACGAGTTGACCGAGGACGAGCTCGGCCGGCTGCGTGAGGCCATCGACACCGACCTGGTGGTCGAGGGCGACCTGCGTCGTCAGACCTCGATGAGCATCAAGCGGCTCATGGATCTGGGCTGCTACCGCGGCCTGCGGCACCGCAAGGGCCTGCCGGTGCGCGGTCAACGGACCCACACCAACGCGCGGACCCGCAAGGGCCCGGCGAAGCCGATCGCCGGCAAGAAGAAGTAACGACCCACAGCGACGCCCGCGGGCCTTCCGTCAGGGAAGGCCGTCGCCGGGTCGGACCAGGAGACGGAAGACGATGGCAAAGCAACCGACGCAGACGCGCGTTCGCCGCCGCGAAAAGAAAAACATCACTTCGGGCGTCGCGCATGTGAACGCCTCGTTCAACAACACCATGATCACCATCACCGATGCCCAGGGCAATGCCATTTCCTGGTCGTCGGCCGGTCATATGGGCTTCAAGGGTTCGCGCAAGTCGACCCCGTACGCCGCCCAGGTCGCTGCCGAGGATGCGGGCCGCAAGGCCGCCGAGCACGGCATGAAGACCTTGGACGTCGAGGTCTGCGGTCCGGGTTCCGGTCGTGAGTCGGCCCTGCGCGCCCTGCAGTCCGTGGGCTTCCAGGTGATGTCGATCCGTGACGTGACGCCGATCCCGCACAACGGGTGTCGTCCGCGCAAGCGTCGTCGGGTCTGATCCGGGCGCCGGGGTTTCGGATTTCCGGAGCCTCGCAGAAATACGAGCCCCGTCGGCCGCAGCCGGACACTGGTCCGGTCGCCCGGCGGGATCGCCGTTCTAGAAGAAGGGTTGAGCCGTGATCCAAAAGAACTGGCAGACGTTGATTAAGCCGAACAAGCTCGATGTCCAGGCGGGTTACGACCCCAAGCGGAAGGCCACCATCGTCGCCGAGCCGCTGGAGCGGGGCTTCGGCCTGACTCTCGGCAACGCACTGCGGCGCGTCCTGCTGTCGTCCCTCCAGGGCGCGGCGGTGACCGCGATCCAGATCGACGGCGTGCTGCACGAGTTCTCGAGCGTGCCCGGCGTGCGCGAGGACGTGACCGACATCGTCCTGAACATCAAGGCGGTCGCCATCCGCATGCATGGCGAGGGGCCGAAGAAGATGCGCCTGAAGGCCGAGGGCCCGGGCGAGGTGACGGCCGGTCAGATCGAGACCGTCTCCGACATCGAGATCATGAACCCGGACCACGTCATCTGCACGCTGGATCGCGACGCGACCCTGTCGATGGAGCTGACCGTCGAGACCGGCAAGGGCTATGTGCCGGCTTCGGCGAACCGTCCGGAAGATGCGCCGATCGGTCTGATCCCGGTTGACGCGATCTTCAGCCCGGTCCGTCAGGTAGCCTACAAGGTCGAGAACACCCGCGTCGGCCAGGTCACGGACTACGACAAGCTGTCGATCACCGTGGAGACCGACGGGTCGCTGACCCCGGACGATTCGGTGGCCTACGCCGCCCGAATCCTTCAGGACCAGCTGCAGCTCTTCATCAACTTCGAAGAGCCGACCCATCGCGGCGAGGCCGAAGAGACCCACGATCTGCCGTTCAACAAGAACCTGCTGCGCAAGGTCGACGAGCTTGAGCTGTCGGTCCGCTCGGCGAACTGCCTGAAGAACGACAACATCGTCTATATCGGCGATCTGGTGCAGAAGACCGAGCCGGAGATGCTCCGGACCCCGAACTTCGGCCGGAAGTCGCTGAACGAGATCAAGGAAGTGCTGGCCTCCATGGGGCTGTCGCTCGGTATGGAAATCACCAATTGGCCGCCGGAAAACATCGAGGAACTGGCCAAGCGTCTGGAAGAGCCGTTCTAAGGCACCCCCTTAGAGACCAGGCGAGAACGAGGAGATCGAGAGATGCGTCACGGTAACAGCGGCCGGAAGCTTCACCGCACGGCGTCCCACCGCAAGGCTCTGTTCAAGAACATGGCGGCGGCGCTGATCAAGCACGAGCAGATCGTCACCACCCTGCCGAAGGCGAAGGAGCTTCGCCCGGTGGTGGAGAAGATGATCACGCTCGCCAAGCGGGGCGATCTGCACGCCCGCCGGCTTGTCATGAGCCGTCTGAACGACGATGCCATGACCCGCAAGCTGTTCGACGTGCTGGCGGATCGCTACAAGGAGCGTCAGGGCGGCTACACCCGTGTGCTGAAGGCGGGCTACCGCTATGGCGATGCCGCCCCGATGGCGGTGATCGAGCTGGTGGACCGCGACGAGGACGCCCGCGGCCAGGACTCCGGCCCGGTCGCCGGTGCGGAAGAGGAAGAATACGGCAACGCGATGCCGGCGGCGATCTGATTGCCGCGCCGCGGCGCCGAAATGCAAGAGGGCGGCCTTCGGGCCGCCCTTTTCGTTCCAGTCTAGGCTCTCGGATCGAGGGCTGAGTTGGAGCGTCAGACGTCCGCCAAGTCCAGGAACGTCGCCACTTCCATCAGCTCCATATCTTCCGGATGGGCGAGGATCAGGCCGCGCAGGTCGTCGGCGATCACATCCGCCGCCGCGTGGTCGCCCCGGTCCCGCTGCGTGAGCACCAGGTTGGCGGCCGCCTTGGCGTGGGACAGGCAGATCGACCGGTCGTCGTCATGGGCGACGGACAGGCCCGACAGGTCGCCGTAGAGAAGGGTGGCTTCCTCTGGCTCGCCAAGTTCACAGAGATCGGTGATCAGGTTGAAGGCGGCGTCTGCCAGCCGGCGCTGGACCAGCGGCCCGGCTTCGGCGAGCTGGGCAAGGGCGGCGAGATCATCGTAATGCCGGCGGGCCAGCGCCACTTCGCCCCGGGTGCCGAGGCCGGTGACGAAGGCGAAGATGCCTTCCGCCGCCAGATCCACGAGATCCGGATCGACCGGTACGCGCCGTGCTACCTCGATCAGGGCGGCGAGTTCCGACAGGCCGCTCGTGTCCAGCGGCCGCTCCTCGACCTCGGTGCGCCGGGCGGCATGGGCGACGCGGTTGAACAGGCCGCGGCCGCGCTGCTGGCGCACCGGCAGGATTCCCGGCTGGGCGGCCTCCAGGCGGGCGAGGTCGGCGAGGGCCCGGTCGGCCTCCAGGGGGGCGTTCGCCTCCAGTGCCAGCGCCACGAGATTGGCCGCACCCTTGGCATGGGCACTCACCACGTTCGGGTCGTCGCCGTGGGCATGGCTGATCGCCTCCACGGTGCGGTAGGTCTCGAGCGCTCGGGGAAACCCCGTCTGCTGCGCCTCCGCGAGCATCAGGTCGACGGAGGCCTCGGCCAGGGCCCGGTGCGGCAGGGGGTCCTCCTCGTCGCGCAGGGAAAGGGCGGCGAGGAACAGGTGCGCGTCGCGGACCACGGCGATGTCGCCGATCCGTCGGCCGATCGACATGTAGCGGGTGGCGCCGCAGACGGCGATCCGGGTCAGGCCCTCCATGGACGGGTGCCGTTCGGCGATGTCGGTGAGCGTTCGGAAAGCTGTCGTCACCACGGCCAGGTCGGCGGTGCCGTATCCCGGGTCGGCCAGTTCCTCGACGGCGTCGCGGGCTGCGTCAAGGGGCCGTAGCTGGGGTCTGGGCGCGTCGGTCATGCCGCGCCTCCTTGCTCTCGTGATCGAGGAGCCGCTTCGGATGCCCGGGTTTCAGGGGACGCCGACGGTCGCGTCCCGTCCGAATAGGCCCCCTCTGGCACGGTCGGCTGGACTCCCTAGATTTGGAAGCCTAACACAGCTTGCGTTCGCCACAACCGAACCGAACGGCAAGGAGGGCCGGAAATGAAGCGTCTGACCGCCGCATGGATCGCGATCCGGGTCGTCGCGGCCGTCTGCACGGCCCTGCCGTTTCTGGCGCCGGCCTCTGCCGCTGCCCAATTGGGGTCGTCCCAGTCGGGGATCGTCCCCCAGAGCCGCGCGGAGATCAGCCTGACCTTCGCGCCGCTGGTGCGCGAGGTCGGGCCGGCCGTGGTCAATGTCTACACGCGCACCGTCGTCTCCGAGCGCCGCGGCGTGTCGCCTCTGTTCGACGACCCGTTCTTCAAGCGGTTCTTCGGCGATCTCGTCCCGTCCCTGCCGCAGCGCCGCCGCGAGGCGACCTCTCTCGGCTCGGGCGTGATCGTCGACGCGGAGGGGACGGTCGTCACCAACAACCACGTCATTCAAGGCGCCGACGAGATCACGGTGGTGCTTAACGACCGGCGGGAGTTCACGGCCAGGCTGATCCTGGCCGATCCGGATACCGACCTGGCGGTGCTGGCGCTCGACGACTTGGCGGAACCGCTGCCCTATGTGGAGATCAAGGACAGCGACGATCTGCTGGTCGGCGATCTCGTGCTGGCCATCGGCAACCCGTTCGGTGTCGGTCAGACCGTCACAATGGGGATCGTCTCCGCCCTCGCCCGAACCAATGTGGGCATCACCGACTACAGCTTCTTCATCCAGACCGATGCGTCCATCAACCCGGGTAACTCGGGCGGCGCCCTGATCGGCACCGACGGCCGGCTCGTCGGAATCAACACTGCGATCTACTCGAACCGGCGCGGCGCCGGTGCCGGCGGGTCTGTCGGTATCGGCTTCGCGGTGCCGTCCAACATGGTGGCGACCGTGCTTCGCGCGGCCCGGGACGGCGGCGTGGTGCGACCCTGGCTCGGCGCGCGGACCCAGACGGTGACCGCCGACCTCGCCGACAGCCTGGGCATGAAGCGGCCGGTTGGCGCCCTGGTGAACACCCTCTATCCGGGCGGGCCGGCGGAGCGGTCGGGGGTCGAGGCCGGCGACGTGATCGTCGCCATCGACGGCCGCGAGGTGATCGACAGCGGCGCGCTCCGGTACCGGGTGGCGACCCGGGCGCCGGGCGAGAACGTGGCGATCCGCGTGATCCGCGACGGGCAAGCGCGCGACCTGTCCCTGATCATGGAGCCGCCCGCCGAGGACCCTCCGGCCGACGTGACCGACCTGGACGGGCGCAATCCTTTCGCCGGCAGCCGGGTCGCCAACCTCTCCCCGGCCCTGGCGATCGAGGAGGGGCTGGACGAGATGGCACAGGGAGTCGTCGTGCTGGGGCTGCGGCGCGGTTCGGCGGCGGACCAGATCGGCCTGCGCCGGGGCGACATCATCTCCCGCATCGACGGCCGCGACATCGACAGCGTGGCGACCCTGCGCGAGGCGCTCGAGCGCGGCCGGGGCGGGTGGGAGCTGTCTATCCGGCGCGACGGCAAGGTCCTCACCACGCGGGTCCAGGGCTAGGGCGCGGCGATGAGCCTGTTCGAGACCCAGGCGCCGCGGCCGCTCGCCGACCGGCTCAGGCCGGAACGGCTGGAGGACGTGGTCGGCCAGGACCACCTGCTCGGACCCGAAGGGCCGATCGGGCGGATGTTGGCCAAGGGTCGGCTCGCCTCCATGATTCTCTGGGGTCCGCCGGGCTGCGGCAAGACCACGATCGCGCGGCTGCTCTCCGAGAGGGCGGGGCTCGAGTTCATGCCGCTCTCGGCGGTCTTCTCCGGCGTCGCCGACCTGAAGAAGGCGTTCGAGCAGGCGCGCGGCCTGCGGGCGTCGGGCCGGGGCACGCTGCTGTTCGTGGACGAGATCCACCGGTTCAACCGGGCCCAGCAGGATGGCTTTCTGCCGGTGGTGGAGGACGGCACGGTCACGCTCGTCGGCGCCACCACCGAGAATCCGAGCTTCGAGCTCAACGCCGCGCTGCTGTCCCGTGCCCAGGTTTTCGTGCTGCGCCGTCTGGACGACGCCGCGCTGGACCGCCTACTCGACCGCGCGGCGGAGGAGGAGGGGCGCCCGCTGCCGGTGACCGAGGACGGGCGCGCCACCCTGAGGGCGATGGCCGACGGCGACGGCCGCTTCCTGCTGAACATGGCCGAGGAGGTGTTCGAACTCTCGCCGCACGAACCCCTCGACTCCGCGGGCGTGGCCGCCGGCGTGAATCGGCGGGCGCCGGTCTACGACAAGAACCGGGAAGAGCACTACAACCTGATCAGCGCGCTGCACAAATCGATGCGCGGATCCGACCCGGACGCCGCCCTGTACTGGCTGGCGCGCATGCTCGCGGGGGGCGAGGACCCGGCCTACATCCTGCGGCGCCTGACCCGCTTCGCGGTCGAGGATGTGGGCATGGCCGACCCGTCCGCCGTCACCACCGCCATCGCCTGCTGGGAGACCTACGACCGGCTCGGCTCGCCCGAGGGGGATCTGGCGATCAGCCAACTCGTCATCCACCTCGCCACCGCGCCCAAGTCGAACGCCGGCTACAAGGCGCACGGGGCGGCCAAGCGCGCGGCGAAGCAGACCGGGTCCCTGATGCCGCCGGCGCATATCCTGAACGCGCCGACCAAGCTGATGAAGGACCTCGGCTACGGCGCCGGCTACGCCTACGACCACGACGCCGAGGACGGGTTCTCCGGGCAGGACTATTTCCCCGAGGGCATGGCGCGGCAGCGCTTCTACAACCCGGTGGAGCGCGGCTTCGAGCGGGAGATCCGCAAGCGCGTCGACTATTTCGACAAGCTGCGCGGGAAGCGCCGCCAGGACCAGGACCCGGAAGCCGGCGAGGAGGAATGACCGACGTTCCGGCCTTCGAGCGGTTCCTCGGCATCGATTGGTCGGGGGCGAAGCAGAAGCGCCCCAAGGGGATCCAGGTCGCCGTCTGCGATTCCGGCTCGGCGGCCCCGGTCCTCATGACCCCGCCGGCCGCCGCCGCCTGGAGCCGCGATGAGGTGTGCGATCTCGTCGCCTCGCCGGGCGCGGGCCGGACCCTGGTCGGGATGGATTTCGCCTTCGCCTACGCTTTCCACGACCACCTGGCCTATTTCCCCGGCCTCGCTGACGGTCCCCGCGACGCGCCGGCCCTGTGGGCCTTCGTCGAGGCGCTGAACGCAGATCAGCCGGACCTCTACGGGGCGGCGGCCTATGCCGATCCGGGGTCGCCGGTGCGCGGGCACTACTGGACGGGCGGCAAGCGGCCGCAGGATTTTGTCGAGAGGCGGCGTGTCGCGGAACGCGCCGCCGCGGAGGCCAACGCCGCGCCGCATCCGGTCTTCAAGGTCTTTTCGGCGGCGAATGTCGGGACCGGCTCGCTCGCCGGCATGCGCCTGCTCCACCGGCTGCACCCCGCCGTGTCGGTCTGGCCGTTCGCGCGGCCCGGCGCCATTACGGTCGTGGAGATCTATCCCAAGCTCTATGTCCGCAAGGCAGGGGTCAGGGCGGAGAAGCTGGTCGAGCACCCCGATCGCATCGACGCGACCCTCGCGGCCTATGGCAGCGCGCCCTATGACGGTCCCGCGCTCGACACGGAGGACAAGGTCGACGCGGTGGTCTCGGCGGCGGCGCTGCGGGCCCTGGCAGGCGACCCGGCGGTCTGGGCGGCACCGGCCCGTGAGCCGGCCGCCGGGCACGAGGGCTGGATATTCGGCGTCACCTGAGATAAGCCCGCGCCCATGAAGATGCTTCTCGCGGTGGCCCTCGGTGGCGCGCTCGGCGCGGTCGCCCGCTACATGACGATCGGCTGGGTCGCGCATCTGATGGGGCACGGCTTCCCGTGGGGCACGCTCGTGGTGAACGTGGTCGGCTCCTTCGCCATGGGCGTGCTGGTCGAGGCGGGTGCCCTCAAGCTCACGCTTTCACAGGAGATGCGCGCCTTCCTCGCCGTCGGCGTGCTCGGAGCGTTCACCACTTTCTCGACCTTTTCCCTGGACGTGGCGACGCTCTGGGGGCGAGGTGAGATCATGCTGACCGGCGCCTATGTGGCCGCGTCGGCGGCCCTTTCCATCCTGGCGCTGTTCGCCGGTCTGGCCCTGACGCGGAGCATCCTGACATGAGCGCCTATGTGGAAACCCGGGTGATCGCCCCCGACGAGGCGGACCAGCGGCTGGACCGCTGGTTCAAGCGCCACTTCCCCGCCATCGCCCACGGCCAGCTCTCCAAGCTGCTGCGCACCGGGCAGATCCGGGTCGACGGCAAGCGGGCCAAGGCGAACCAGCGGCTGGAGGCCGGACAGTCCGTGCGCATCCCGCCGCTCGGCGACGCCCAGCCGCATCTGCAGTTCGCCAAGCCGGCCCGCCGGGATACCGAGACGGGTGCGGAACTGGTCGAGGCGGTTCTGTACCGCGACGACGAGATGATCGCGATCAACAAGCCCGCCGGGCTGGCCGTGCAGGGCGGGTCTGGGACGACCAGGCATATCGACGGCGCCCTGGACAGCCTGCGGTTCGGCGCGCCGGAGCGGCCGCGGCTGGTGCACCGCCTGGACAAGGATACCTCGGGCGTCCTCGTCCTCGCCCGGTCCCAGCGTGCGGCGCGGCGGCTGACCCACGCTTTCCGGGCGAAGTCGGCGCTCAAGGTCTACTGGGCCCTGGTGGTCGGCGAGCCGAAGCCGGCATCGGGCCAGATCGACCTGCCCATCGGCAAGCTGCCGGGGCGGGCCGGCGAGAAGATGGCGGTCGACCACGAGAACGGGCAGACCGCGATCACCCGCTACGTGACGCTGGAGAAGCTCGGCCGGCGGGCCGCCCTCGTGGCGCTCTATCCGGTCACCGGCCGCACCCACCAGCTCCGGGTCCACATGGAGGCCATCGGCACGCCGATCCTGGGGGACGGCAAGTATGGCGGGGCCGAGGCGTTCCTGCAGGGCGAGGGTGTGAGCCGCAAGCTGCATCTGCACGCCCGCGCGATCCGGATTCCGGACGAGGACGGCGTGCCGGTCGAGGTCATCGCCCCGTTGCAGGACCACATGATCCGCTCTTTCGAGTTCTTCGGCCTGGAGCCGGAGCTCGACGGCTCGCCGTTCGAGCCGTTCGAGGAGTGACCATGGCGGAGCTGAAGCTGTGCGCCCTGGATCTCGACGGCACCCTGGTCGACAGCCAGCACCATATAGTCGCCGCCATGTCCGCCGCGTTCGCGGCTGAGGGGGAGACGCCGCCGGCAGCGGCAGCGGTCCGACAGGTCGTCGGCCTCCCGCTCGACGTGGCGATGCGCCGGCTGGCGCCTGGGATCGGCGGGCTTCAGGTCGAGCGGATGGGCCAGGCCTACCGGGACGCCTATTTCGACGCCCGAAGCACCGAGCGGGATCCGGAGCCCCTGTTTCCCGGGACGCTCGAGGCTCTGGACGCGCTCGAGGCCGCCGGCTGGCTGCTCGCCATCGTCACCGGCAAGGGGCGGCGCGGCCTGATCTCGGTGCTGGAGTCGCACGGTATCCGCGACCGGTTCGTCGCGCTGAAATCGGCCGATGACGGGCCGGGCAAGCCGGACCCTACCTCCCTGCGGGACGCGATCATGGAGGCGGGCTGCGCGCCCGGGCGCACGGTGATGGTCGGCGACACGACCTTCGACATGGAGACCGCGGTGAACGCGCGGATCGCCGGCGGCATCGGCGTGTCCTGGGGCTATCACGACGCCGCTCGGCTCCAGGCGGCCGGATCGGTTATCATCCTGGACCGTTTCGATCAGCTCGTGCCGGTGGCGGACCGTCTGGTCGACCCGCATCGGGAGGTCTGAACCATGCGCTGGATGAGAATTCTGGCAGGTGTCGTCGGGGTCTTGGCCATCGCGGCGATCGGCATCGTCGTTTTCGTCGCGACCCTCGACCTCAACGCCTACAAGACGGAAATCGAAGCCGTCGTCGAGGACGCGACCGGGCGTCGCCTGTCGATCGACGGCGATATCGGGCTCGCCTGGACGCCGCGGCCGACCCTGACCACGGACACCGTGCGTTTCGCAAACGCGCCCTGGGGCAGCCGCGACGACATGGCGACGGTCGGCCGGCTCGAGGCGGCGGTCGAGGTTCTTCCCCTGCTTTCCGGAACCCTGGACGTGCACCGCGTCAGCCTCGCGGAGGTGGACGTCCTGCTGGAGCGCGATGCGGACGGCGTCGGCAACTGGGTGTTTGTCACGGAGGAGAACGGAGCGGGCGCCGGGTCCGGCCCCGCATCTGTGCCGCTGCTGCGCCAGGTATCCCTGCGCGACGTCACCGTCACCTGGCGGCCGGAACCGGGGGACCCTGCTCAGACGGTGCAGATCGCAACTCTGGACTTGGCGAGCGAGGGTGCGGCGGACCCCCTGGTCGTCTCGCTTGAAGCGGATGTGGACGGCGATCCGGTGACCCTGAGCGGAACCCTTCCCGCCGTCTCGGAGGCGCTTCGGGAAGGGGCGACCCTGCCGGTCGACGTGACCGGTCGGCTGGGAGACCGAGAGTTCGCGTTCGCGGCCAACCTGCGCTACGCGCTCGACCGAAGCGGCGGGCTGGCATCGGTCGAGGCGGATCGGCTGTCGGCCAGCCTCGACGGGCGGACGGTCACCGGCTCGGCGTCGGTCGCCCTTGATGGACCGCGCCCGCTGCTGCGTCTTGCGCTCAAGGCGGACGCGATCGTCTTGCCGGCGGCGGAGGAGGGCGGGGACGCGCCAGCCGGGGACGCGCCAGCCGGGGACGGGGCGCTGGATACACCGCTTCCCTTCGACCTGCTCACTCTGGTCGATGGCGACGTCGATCTCGCGCTCGGCCGGCTGACGCGCGGCGATCTGACCCTGACCGACATCGCCCTGAAGGCCGTGCTCAAGGACGGTGTGCTGACTCTGGACCGTCTCGAAGCCCTGCTGGCGGATGGACGGATCGAGGCCTCGGGCCAGGTGGACACGTCCGGCTCGACGCCGCGCCAGTCGATCACAGCGACGTGGCGGGGGGCCGATTTCGGCCGGCTCGCCCAGGACCTGTACGGGTTCGACACGCTCGAGGGACGCGGCGACGCGGCGCTGGACCTCACCGCGTCGGGGGCGAGCGTCGGCGATATGGTTGCGGGTCTTGGCGGCACCGCCTGGATCGTCGCCGAGCAGGGCCGGATATCCAATGCGGACTGGGAACTGATCGCCGAGGATCTCACGGCCAAGTTCCTGCCGTTCATCGAGGAAACCGGCCGGGGGGCTCTGAACTGCGCGGTTGGGCGCTGGACGCTCAAGCGCGGCGTCGCCGAGACGCGGATCCTGATGATCGACAGCGACCGGGCGACCATCGCCGGCGAGGGAACCGTCGATCTCGCCCGCGAGCGCCTGGACATGCGGCTGGTGCCGAAGCCGAAGGACGCAAGTCTGGTCAGTCTTGCCACCCCCATCCTGTTGACCGGGTCGCTGCGGGATCCGCAGATTTCCCCGGACCCGCTGGCGTTGGCCAAGGGGATCGGATCGATGGTGGGCGGTGCCGCCGTCGCCGGACCCTTCGCGCTTCTGCTGCCCTTCATGTCCACCGGGTCCGACGAGCCGGCCTGCCCGGAGGCGATCGCGATCGCGCAGGGGCGCAAGGCGATGCCGGAGAGTGGGGCCTCGGGTAGCGGGGCCTCCGATGGCGGGTCGTCCGGCGAGCAGCCGGACAAGCCCGGCGGTATCAAGGGGTTGTTCGACAGCCTGCGCAGGGCGGTCGACTAGGACTGACGGAACGAGGATCCATGAAACGCGTCTACAAGACCGTCGCCGTCGAGGAGCGGGGAGAGGGGAGCTTCTCCGTCACCCTGGACGGCCGTCCGCTGCGCTCGCCCGGCAAGCGCCCGCTCTCGCTGCCGACCTGGCAACTGGCCGAGGCCGTGGCCGCCGAGTGGGACGCCCAGGGCGAGGAGATCGACCCGCACAGCATGGCGATGATGGGGTTCGCCGCCACGGTCACCGACCGGGTGACGCCGCAGCGCGGCCACGTCGTCGGCGAAATCGCCGGTTTCGGCGGATCCGATCTGCTCTGCTTTCTGGCCGACGGCCCGGAGGATCTGGTCGCCCGCCAGGTGTCCCAGTGGACGCCGTGGCGCGAGCGGGCGGAGAAGAAGCTGTCGGTCGGTCTCACCGTCACCAGCGGCGTCATGCCGGTGCGGCAGCCGGAGGAAACGCTGGCGGCGTTCCGGGCCGCCGTGGACGGGGTCGGCGACTGGTATCTGGCGCCGCTGCACACCGCCACCTCGATCACCAGCTCGCTGATTCTGGGCCTGGCTTTCCTGGAGGGCGACCTGGACGCCACCGAGGCCTTCGGCCTCTCCCAGGTGGACGAAGCCTATCAGGTCGAGAAATGGGGCCAGGACCGCGAGGCCGAAAACCGCCGGAGCGGGCTGCTGGCCGAGATGAAGGCGGCGGAACGCTTCAAGGGGTTGCTCTCCGGCGAAGTCTGCTAGGATCGCCGGCCGAAAGACTGTGGGAAACGCGTAAGGGGCATCGACGATGCAGGACATCATCCACCGTCTCGAAGAGATGCGGGATCAGGCACGGGCCGGCGGTGGCGAGAAGCGGGTGGCCGCCCAGCACGCCAAGGGCAAGCTCAGTGCGCGCGAGCGGATCGACCTGCTGCTGGACCCCGACTCCTTCGAGGAGTGGGATATGTTCGTGGAGCACCGCTCGACCGATTTCGGGATGGCGGACCAGAAGGTCCGCGGCGACGGCGTCGTCACCGGCTGGGGCACGGTGAACGGCCGCCTGATCTTCGTGTTCAGCCAGGACTTCACGGTGTTCGGCGGCTCGCTCAGCGAGGCCCATGCCGAGAAGATCTGCAAGATCATGGACCAGGCGATGAAGGTCGGCGCTCCGGTCATCGGCCTCAACGACAGCGGCGGCGCCCGCATCCAGGAGGGGGTCGCCTCCCTCGGCGGCTATGCCGAGGTGTTCCAGCGCAACGTGATGGCCTCCGGTGTGGTGCCGCAGATCTCGATGATCATGGGCCCCTGCGCCGGCGGTGCGGTGTACTCCCCGGCGATGACCGACTTCATCTTCATGGTGAAGGACAGCTCCTACATGTTCGTCACCGGCCCCGACGTGGTGAAGACCGTCACCCACGAGACGGTCACCCACGAGGAACTCGGCGGCGCGGTCACCCACACGACCAAGTCCGGCGTGGCCGATCTCGCCTTCGACAACGATGTCGAGGCGATCCTGAACCTGCGCCGGTTCATCGACTTCCTACCCGCCTCCAATCGCGAGCAGCCGCCGGTGCGGCCGACCTCGGACGAGGCGGACCGTCCGGAATACTCGCTGGACAGCCTGGTGCCGGCGAACCCGAACAAGCCCTACGACATGAAGGAGCTGATCCATAAGGTCGTGGACGAGGGCGATTTCTTCGAGCTGCAGCCGGGCTATGCCGGCAACATCCTGATCGGCTTCGCCCGCATGCAGGGCTCGACCGTCGGCATCGTCGCCAACCAGCCGATGGTATTGGCCGGCTGCCTCGACATCGACAGCGCCAAGAAGGCCGGCCGCTTCGTGCGATTCTGCGACTGCTTCAACATCCCGATCGTCACCTTCGTCGACGTGCCGGGCTTCCTGCCGGGCACCGCCCAGGAATACGGCGGCATCATCAAGCACGGCGCCAAGCTGCTGTTCGCCTATGCCGAGGCGACGGTGCCCAAGGTCACGGTGATCACCCGCAAGGCGTATGGCGGCGCCTACGACGTCATGAGCTCCAAGCACCTGCGCGGCGACGTCAACTACGCCTGGCCGACGGCGGAGATCGCGGTGATGGGGCCGAAGGGGGCGGTGGAGATCATCTTCCGCGGCGATCTCGGCGACGAGGAGAAGATCGAGGCCCGCACCGAGGAGTACCGGGAGCGCTTCGCCAACCCTTTCGTGGCCGCTAGCCGGGGCTATCTCGACGACATCATCCGCCCGCACAACACGCGGCGCCGGATCTGCCGGGCGCTGGCCATGCTGCGCGACAAGCAGCTCGAGAACCCGTGGAAGAAGCACGACAACATCCCGTTGTGAGGGCTTTCGGGCTCCACCGACCGTCTTCCCGGACTTGATCCGGGATCCAGGGTCGGGATGGCTGCCAGCTTGGTGAATTGGCCCTGAATCGAGTTCAGGGCGACGAGAAAAGAACAGGGAACTGGGTCCGATGTTCAATAAGATCCTCATCGCCAACCGCGGCGAGATCGCGTGCCGGATCATCCGCACCGCCAAGCGGATGGGCATCAAGACGGTCGCGGTCTATTCCGACGCCGACGCGGACGGCAAGCATGTGCGCATGGCCGACGAGGCGGTGCGGCTCGGGCCCCCGCCCTCGGCCGAGAGCTACCTGCTGATCGACAAGATCGTCGAGGCCTGCAAGCAGACCGGTGCGGAAGCGGTGCATCCGGGCTTCGGCTTCCTGTCCGAGCGCGCCGCCTTCTGCGAGGCGCTGGAGAAGGCCGGTATCACCTTCATCGGCCCCGGCGTGAAGGCCATCGAGGCGATGGGCGACAAGATCACCTCGAAGAAGATCGCCAAGGAGGCCGGCGTGAGCACGGTGCCCGGCTTCGTCGGGCTGATCGAGGGGCCGGACCACGCCGCCGAGATCGCCGAGGAGATCGGCTATCCGGTGATGATCAAGGCGACGGCCGGCGGCGGCGGCAAGGGCATGCGCATCGCCAACTCCAAGGACGAGCTGAAGGACGGCGTGCGCTCGGCCATGAACGAGGCGCGCTCCTCCTTCGGCGACGACCGCGTCTTCATCGAGAAGTTCGTCACCGAGCCGCGCCATATCGAGATCCAGGTCCTGGCCGACAAGCACGGCAACGTCATCCATCTGTGCGAGCGCGAGTGCTCGATCCAGCGCCGCCACCAGAAGGTCATCGAGGAGGCGCCGAGCCCGTTCATCGACGCCGAGACCCGGGCCGAGATGGGCGCCCAGGCCTGCGCGCTGGCCCGGCAGGTCGGCTACGTCTCCGCCGGTACGGTCGAGTTTATCGCCGACGGCGACAAGAACTTCTACTTCCTGGAGATGAACACCCGCCTTCAGGTGGAGCATCCGGTCACCGAGATGGTCACCGGCCTGGATCTGGTGGAGCAGATGATCCGGGTCGCCTATGGCGAGACGCTGCCGCTCTCCCAGGACGATGTGACCATGGAGGGCTGGGCCATCGAGGCGCGGGTCTATGCCGAGGATCCGTTCCGCGGCTTCCTGCCGTCGATCGGCCGGCTGACCCGCTACGAGCCGCCGCTTGAGGTCGAGGGCATCCGCGTCGATGACGGCGTCGAGGAGGGCTCGGAGATCTCCATGTTCTACGACCCGATGATCGCCAAGCTTGTCGCCTATGGCGAGACCCGGGACGAGGCCGCCGACCGGATGGAGGAGGCGCTCAACCGCTACCGGATCCGCGGCGTGGGCCACAACATCCCGTTCCTGTCGGCCACCATCGCCATGGAGCGGTTCCGCAAGGGCGACCTGACGACCAACTTCATCGCCGAGGAGTTTCCCGACGGATTCGAGGGGGCCGATATCGGCGAGTACGAGCGCGGCGCCATGCAGGCGCTGGCCGTCGCCTTCGCCCGCGACGACGCCGAGCGCGGCCTTCGGATCAGCGGCCAGATCGCCAACCGGGGCAAGTCGGTGATCGCCACCTTCTGGACTGTGCGCGAGGGTCGCGACAACACCCGGGTCGAGATCCGACCGGTCGAGGACGGCTACGACGTGGTGGTGAAGGGACAGCGCTACGCCGTGCGCGGGGCGCTGGACGCGACCATCGCGGTGTTCGACGGCAACGTGAACGGCGAGCCGTTCCCGGTGCAGGTCGACCGGGACGGCATCTACCGCGAGCTCCGGTTCGGCGGGGCCTCCATGCGCGTCCTTGTCGTGCCGCCGCGGGTGGCCGACGCGCTGGACAAGATGCCGGCCAAGGAAGCCGCCGACACCTCGAAGCTCCTGGTCTCGCCGATGCCGGGGTTGCTGGTCTCCATCGCCGTCGCCGAGGGCGACCCGGTGAAGGCCGGTCAGGAGGTCTGCGTGGTCGAGGCCATGAAGATGGAGAACGTGCTGCGCGCCGAGAAGGACGGCACGGTGGCCAAGATCCACGCCAGCGCCGGCGCCAGCCTCGCCGTGGACCAGACCATCATCGAGTTCGAATAGGACGGCCCCGCCATGGCGGAGACCCGACGCCTGACCGTGACCGGCCGGGTTCAGGGCGTGGGCTATCGCGCCTGGACGCTCAAAGCGGCGACGGAGCTGGGCCTGTCCGGCTGGGTCCGCAACCGGCTGGACGGGTCGGTCGAGATCGTCGCGCGGGGCGAGCCTGCCGCTCTTGACGGTCTGGCGGAGCGGTGCCGCCGCGGTCCTCTCCTGTCCCGCGTGGACGGGGTTGAGGTCATCCCGCTGGAGGACGACCCGGATCTGGCGCCGGCTTTCGTGCAGACCGTGACGGCCTAGAGCGCGATCGGTTCAGATCGAGTCGATCTGAACCGTGAATCGCCCTCTAACTCATTAACGCTAGAGCGAATTCAGCGGCGGCGGGTCCTCCATCGATCTCCGTTTCTTTCTCTGGCTCCCTTTCTTTCTATTTTCCCGACTTCCTGGAAGTGCCGGAGGCGCTATCCAGGATCTGGGTTCCGGCGGTTGGTCACGGTCCTGGATGGCGCTGCGCACCTCCAGGAAGTCGATTTAAATGAACGGGAGAATGCGATTCGACGGCGGCGTGCCGGAGCCGTCCGCGTGGATGCCGGTGCAATCCCTTGGGCCCTCTCGCCGGGCTGACGGGTCTGCGATATCCGCGTAGGCTTTCCGCAGAGACGATGCGAGGAGGCAGCCGTGACGCCGATCGATCCCCCGTCCCTGCGTCAGTGGAACGAGAGGGTCCGCTGGTTCGACGATCGTCTCCGTCGGGCCGGTGGCGACAGGCCGCTTCATGTCGATGCCCAGACCGAAGCGGTCCTCACCGAGCTGCGTCGCGTCTTCGCCGCCGGCGCCTGGGTGACCGCTCTGATCCTGGCCCAGACCGTCATCGACAGCGACATCGCGGACCAGGTCGGCGACCACCACGACTGGGAGCTGGAGGAGATGGACGTTGCCGTCGGCGACGGCCGCACGGTCGGCGGTGGAACCGGCGGCGGCCCGGGTGGCGGGCTGCATCTGAACAATGTGCGGTTCGGCCGCGACTATGTCTGGCTCCGCGACAAGCGCAACGGCTACGTCCATAACGACGACCGCCTGCCGGCCATCACCGCCCGTGACCTCGCGCATGACGCCGACCGGCTGGAGCGCGAGGCGCGCAAGGCGGTGGATCTGATGGCGGACGCGCTGGCCGGAGCAGCTTAGCGGTCGTTCAGATCACGTTTCTTCCGTCATCCCGGTGGACCCCGGGCCCGATCCGGGGGGCGACCGGGACCATAACTCTGGCGCCTGTCGCAGGGTCCCGGCCGAGCCCGGACTTCGCCGGGATGACGATGATTGAAAGGGCGCGGGGCGACCCCCGGAATTACCCCCGCGGCGGCATCGGCACGCTGTCGCCGCCATCGGCGTAGGCCGGGGCGTCGTCCAGATCGTAGTAGGCGCCCTTTTCCGCGGTGAAGATGTGGGCGGCGATATGGATATCGCCGTCGCTCCCGTCGTCCAGGGTGCCGACGGCGAACGAGACTTTCTCGCCACCGTCCACCTTGTAGAACATCGAGCAACCGCAGGTCTTGCAGAAGCCCCGCCGGCTCTTCGGCCCGGAGCGATACCAGCCGATGTCACGGCTTTCCGTAAGTTCGAAATGCTCGTTCCACACGTCGGAGGAGGCCATGAAGTGCCCGGTCTGGCGCCGGCACTCCCGGCAGTGGCAGACGACGATCTGCTTGATCGGCCCGGTGATCCTGTAGCGCACGCCGCCGCAGATGCAGCCGCCGGTCCGCACGGGGTGTTCAGCCATGACGTGTCCTCCCCTGGCTCTTGCGGGTACCTTGCCAGGGTGCCTTGCGGGAGAAAAGTTCTTTTTTTGTTCTTGGATTGGCCAGGTCGTCCGCGCACCATTCATCGTCATCCCGGCGAACTCCGGGCCCGACCCGGAGATCGGCCGGGACCCGGGGATGTCTGGCACTGGGTCCCGGCCCGCCCCCGGATCAGGTCCGGGGAGCGTCCGGGATGACGGGGAGGAAATGCAGGGGCGTTAGCTGGCCCTCCCCGCTTTTCTACGGCCGGCCGCCCGCCACCCGGATGTTCGCGCCGGCCGTATAGGCGGCCTTGTCGCCCATGAGCCAGACGATGGCCTCGGCGATTTCCTCGGGCTCGCCGAGGCGGCCCATCGGGATGCGCCCGACATTGGCGGATGCGGCTTCGTCGGTGACCATATCGGTGGCGGTCATGCCCGGGGAGACGGCGTTCACCCGGATCCCCTCGCCGGCGACCTCCTGGCTGAGGCCGATATGGAGCGAGTTCACGGCCCCTTTGGAGATCGCGTAGAGCACCTGCGCGCCCGGATTGCCGATATAGGCCGAGCCGGAGGAGACGTTGACGATGGCGCCGCCCTTGCCGCCGTATCTGGTCGACATCCGTTTCACCGCCTCGCGGCAGGTGAGGATGCAGCCGACCACGTTGGTCTTGAGCACCCGGTCGATATCCTCGGGCGTGAGCGCATCGACCCGGCCGACCGGGCCGATGATCCCGGCGGAATTCACCAGCCCGTCGATCGGACCCAGCTCCTGCTCGACCGCCTCGAACATGGCGACGACCTGGGCCTCGTCGCCGACATCGGCCTGCACGGTCATCGCCCGGTGTCCGGTCGCGCGCACGGCATCGGCGACGGTGTCGGCGGCGGCGGCGTCGCGGGTGTAGTTCACGGCAACGTCCCAACCGTCGCGGGCCAGCAGCCTGCAGGCGGCCGCGCCGATCCCGCGCGATCCGCCGGTGACGAGGGCGATCTTGGCCATGGTGTATCCTCCTCCTGAGTCCAGACGGGGAGGATAGCGCGGCGCGCGGGCTTAGGGCAGGTGGCCGCTCTTCACGTAGAGCAGGGCGCCCTCCGGCGACGACGCGGTGTGGCGGGATCCGTCCGGGTAGCGGACCCAGGTGCCGGCCGGGTGGACTCCGAACTCGTCCTCGACCGAGCCTTCGATCACGAAGATCTCTTCGCCGCCGGCATGGACGTGCTCCGGCGTGGCCGCGCCCGGCGCGAAGCGGGCGAGGCGGATATGCTCGGGGTGGCCATCCTCGCGGTACAGATCCTGCACCTCGATGCCCTCCACCAGCCCCTGGCGCCAGGCACCCTTGCCGGTGTCGACGGTGATCTGGCGGCGTGGGCCCGGATATTGGCGAAGCTTGACGAACAGCACGCAGCCGTCCTTCGAGCGGGGCGCGTGCTCGAAGCCTTCCGGGTTCAGCAGGAAGGTGCCGGCCGGGTAGTCCCCGTGCTCGTCCGAGAACACACCGTCGAGGACGAGGATCTCCTCGCCGTCCGGATGCGGGTGGCTGTGGAACACGCTGTCGGGAGCGTAGCGCACGACCGACGTCACCCGGCTTGCCTCCTTGTCGCCGGCGAGGTCCAGGCGCTTGCGGAACACGCTGGGGCTCGGGCTCGGCTGCCAGTCGACGGCGTTGGTGTCGATCCGCGCGAACTGCGAGAGGTCCTCGTTCAGACCCGCCGCGTCGCCGCTCATCGGAACAGGTTCCCGAACACGCCCTTGCGGCGCTTGGCGAGGAACTGCTGGTGGTAGTCCTCGGCGCGCCAGAACGTGTCGGCCTTGCTGATCTCCGTGGCCACCGGAACGCCGCGGGCGGTGAGCTTCTCCTTGGCGGCGCGGGCGGCGGCCTCCTGCTCGGCGTCCTGGAAGAACACCGCCGAGCGGTACTGGGTGCCCACATCCGGGCCCTGGCGGTTCACCTGGGTCGGGTCGTGGATATCGAAGAAGACCTCCAGCAGATCGTCAAAGGCGATCTGATCCGGGTCGTACTCCACCTCGACAACCTCGGCATGGCCGGTGTTGCCGGTGCAGACCTCCTCGTAGGTCGGGTTTTCCTTGGTCCCGCCGGCATAGCCGACGGCGACGTCGGTCACGCCGGGGACCTTGCGGAAATGCTCCTCGGGGCTCCAGAAACAGCCGGCCCCGAACACTGCCTTCGCCATGCGCTTTCCTCCATCGGGTGCGGAATAAGATCTCGCCCCGCAAACATGTGCATCGCGCGCCCAGCCGTCCAGTCCAGCCGTCCAGTCCGGCCGTCCAGTCCGGCCGACCAGTCCGCGCCTTACTCCCGTTCCGCCTCGGCTGCCCGCTCCTCGCGCCATTTCAGGGCCGCGCGCAGGCCGTCGCTGCGGGCGATCTCCAAAAAGTGATGTTTGGTGGCCATCCCCTCGCCCTCGATCAGCATGTCGACCTCGAGCGCGGATTCCAGCGCCGTGCCCATGCCCATGATCTCGTAGGTCCGGTTCACCGCCCGCTTGGTCTCGCGGATCAGCGTCCGGTCCATGGCCGCCATGCGTTGCGCCAGGGTGAGGGCGGTCTCGACGTCCTGGCCGACCGGCACGATCCGGTTGATCAGGCCCATCTCCCTGGCCTCGCTGGCGGAAATGTCGTCGATGCCGAGAAGAATGATCTCCTTCGCCCGCTTCGGGCCGACCACCCAGGGCAGGATCATGGTCACGATCCCGGCGCCGAACTTGACCTCCGGCTCGCCGAAGACCGCGTCCTCGGCGGCCACGGTGATGTCGCAGGCCATGGTCAGCTCGCACGCGCCGGCCAGGGCCGGTCCGTGCACGGCGGCGACGGTCGGCTTGCTCATATGCCAGAACCGCATGGTGCAGTCGAAGTCGCGGCGCAGCACCGGACGCCACTCCGCGACACCTCTCGGCGTGTTCCGCGCCTGGGCCTGCAGGTCGAAGCCGGAGGAGAAGGCCTTGCCGGCGCCGGTGACGACGACCGCGCCGACCTCCGCGTCCGCCTCCGCCCGGTCGCAGGCGGCTTCCAGGGCCTGCAGCATCGGCTGGTCCATGGCGTTCAGGCGGTCGGGGCGGTTCAGGGTGATCAGGGCAACCTTGCCCCGGCGTTCGTAGAGCACGGTGTCGGTCATGGCGGCGGCTTGTCCGTTCTGCTTGGGCGGGTGAGGATGAGGGTATGACCCAGACCGCATCCTGTCTGCCCCGGCGATGACGCTCTTCGCCGATACCCTGTTCGCCGCCATGACCGCCCATGGCGATGCGCCGGCGATCGAGCTCGGGACGGCGACGATGTCCCATGCCGAGCTGGCCCGTCGCGCGGAGATGCGGGCCGACGAACTGCTGGAACGGGGCGTCGGCGGTTTCCGCCCCTATCCGATCTTCGTCGATAACTCGCCCGGCGACCTGATCGAGCTTCTCGGCACCTATCTCGCCGGCGGCGTCGCCGTGCCGATCCACCGCGCCACGCCCAAGGCACGGGTCGAGGAACTGGTCGCGCGGTTGCGGCCCGATCCGTTGCTGGACGGCGCGTCGACCATCGTCTTCACCTCCGGGACCACCGGGGCACCCAAGGCCGCCGTGTTGTCGGCTCGCCGGCAGGCGGCGAAGCTCGAGATGATCCGGCGGGAGACGGGATGGCAGGACGGGCGCCGCACCCTGCTGGCGCTTCAGCTCACCTTCAGTTTCGGACAGTGGGTGACCTGGCTCACGCTTCTGTCCGGCGGCACGCTGGTCTTTCCGGGGCGGCTGTCGGTGGATGCCGTTGCCGCGACCCTGGCCGGTGGCGGGATCGACCGCCTGCCGGCGGTGCCGACCCTGCTGCGCGGCCTGCTGGAGCGCGAGGCGACCGCGTCGCTTCCCGACTGGTCGGGGACGGCGATGGCCGGCGGTGAGGTGCTGCCGGCGGGGCTCGGTGCGAAGATTCGCGCCGCCTGGCCGCAGGCTGGGATCGGCGACATCTACGGCCTGACCGAGACCGGCACCTGCGATTTCTTCATCGACCCGCCGGAGTACGATGCCGCTTCGGGATCGCTCGGCCGACCGGGCCGGGACATCGAGACCCGGATCGCCGAGGACGGCGAACTGCGCATCCGCTCGCCTTACGGCATGCGCGGCTACCTGGGCGATCCGGAACGCACCGCCGAGGCGTTCGATGCCGACGGCTACTTCCGAACCGGCGATCTGGCGCAGGTCCGGGCCGACGGGCGGGTCGCCCTGGTCGGCAGGGCGAAGGACCTGATCAACCGCGGCGGCATGAAGGTGGCGCCGCTTGAGGTCGAGGCGGTGCTGGCCGCCCACCCGGATGTGGCGGGGGCTCTGGTGGCCGGCGTGCCCGATCCCGAGACCGGCGAGGCGGTGATCGCCGTCATCACCGCCGCCCCCGGCCGCGCGCCGGAGCCGGAGCAGGTCCTCGCCTGGGCGCGGGAGCGGCTGGAGCGCTACAAGCTGCCGGTCCGCCTCAAGGTGATCGACAGCCTGCCGACCGGCGCCACCGGCAAGGGCGACCGCAGTGCCGTCGGCCGCCTGTTCATCGGGACGGTCTGAGCCCCGTCAGGGTGCCACTTCCGGCGGGCGCGGCGGGACCGGCGCGTTCTTCATCGCGTTGCGGCGCACGGTGTAGAGGGTCGAGCCGATGATGAAGACGGCGCCGATGACCGTGTAGATCGTCGGCACCTCGCTGAAGATCATGAAGCCGAGACCGGCGGAGGCGAGCAGGCGCACGTACTCCACCGGCGCGATCGCCGCCGCCTCGCCGTTGGCGTAGGCCTTGATGTTGACGAACTGCGCCAGCGACATCACCCCGCCGATCACCGCCGTCAGGGCCAGGTCCTCCCAGCTCGGCCAGACCCAGAAATACCAGGCCGGCCCGGCCAGGATCACGGTCAGGCAGACCGACTGGTAGGCGATGATGGTCGACGGCTTCTCCGTGCGCGCCAGCAACCGCAGGCAGATCATGATCATCGCGACGAAGAAGGCCGAGAGCAGGGCGAGGAGCGCGTATTCGTTCAGCCCTTCCGGCGAGGGCCGGGCGACGATGACCACGCCGAGGAAGCCGACGGCGGTGGCGCTCCAGCGCCGCCAGCCGACAATCTCGTGCAGCACGATGACCGCCAGCATGGTGGTGAACAGGGTCCGCGAGAAGCTGATCGCCGTCGCTTCGGCGAGCGGCAGGTGGACCAGGGCGGTGAACCCGGTGGTCATCGCGACCGCCGACAGGCCGACCCGAAGCATGTGCAGACCGAGCCGCTCGGTGCGGAACACGGCCGGGAAGCCTTTCAGGATGGCCGGCGACATGACCACGATCACGAAGGCCTGACGCAGGAACAGGATCTCCACCACCGGCAGGCGCTGGCCGACGAACTTGATCAGCGCCCCCATGACCGCGAAGACGAGACCGGCTGCGAACAGCCAGATCGATCCCCGGACATTGCCCGACAGACCGTCCCACCACGTTCGAAATCGGACGAGCGGCGTGGCTGCCGCGGGGGGCTCGCCACCGGCGGAACTTTCTGGGCTGTCGGTGGGAGGCGGCATATCGCTAATGTTCGGGAGGCGGAACCGCCAGTATCGAGCAAAAAGGAAGGGGAGCCAATGCGCAGTATCGACGGGATGGTGGCGTGGATCACCGGAGCGGGGACCGGGATCGGCGAGGCGACGGCGCGCCGGCTGGCGGCGGACGGCATGACCGTCATCCTCAGCGGTCGCCGGGAGGCGCCGCTGCAGGAGGTCGCCGAGGAGATCAGGTCGGCCGGCGGCAAGGCGGCGGTGATCGCACTGGACATCACCGATCGGGCGTCCGTGCTGGAGGCGGGCAAGCGGATCGACGCCGACTACGGGCGGCTCGATCTCCAGTTCAACAATGCTGGAACCAACGTCACCCAGCGCACCTGGCGGGAGGCGGCGGCCGACCCGTCCCTGCTGGACGGCTGGGACACGGTGATCGATGCCAACATCAAGGGCGTCTACAACGGCGTCGCCGCGGCCCTGCCGATCATGCTGCGGCAGAAGGACGGGGTGATCGCGACCACGTCGTCCTGGGCCGGGCGGTTCTACTCGGAGGTTGCGGGCGTCGCCTACGGGGCGTCCAAGCATGCGGTGATGTCGCTCAGCTTCCTGATCCAGCGCGAGCACGGGAACGACGGCATCCGGGCGACGGCGATCTGCCCGGGCGAGGTCCGTACACCGATCCTCGACCGGCGCCCGAAGAAGCTGACGCCGGATGAGCTGAAGCAGGTGATCCAGCCGGAGGATGTGGCCGACGTGGTCGCCTTTCTGGCGGCGCTGAGCCCCGGCGCCTGCCTGAACGAGATTCTGATGAGCCCGACCTTCGACCGCCACAAAGCCTGACGGCACCGCCGACACCACCGGTTCACCGCACACTCCCCGGCCTTGTGCCGGGGCCCACGGATCGGCTTCCCGAACCGCCAGGCGCCCGTGCCGCGTCGGCGTAGGCCCCGGCACAGGGCCGGGGAGTGCGGGAGAGGGGGAGGAGGGCCGCCGCCTGATTCCCCAGCTTCCGCGTCCCTCGGGCCGGATGATACCGTGGCCTAAAGAGAGAAACGGGAGGAGAAACCGATGGTCGATCTCGGGCTGTTCATGATGCCGTTGCATCCGCCGGGTCGGGACCTGACGACAGTCCTGGAGGAGAACCGCGAACTGGTGATCCTGGGCGACCGGCTCGGCTTCTCCGAGGCGTGGATGGGCGAGCACTACACCTCGACCGCCGAGCCGATCCCCTCGCCGCTGATCTTCAACGCGTCGCTGATCGCGGAGACGAAGAGCATCAAGTTCGGCACCGGGGTGATCTCCCTGCCCCAGCAGCACCCGGCGGTGGCCGCCGGTCACGCGGCGGTCTTCGATCACTTGGCCAGAGGACGGTTCCTGTTCGGCATCGGCTCCGGCGGGCTGTCGAGCGACTGGGAGATGTTCGGCAATCTGGACGGGCGCAAGCGGGCGATGGCGATGATCGAGTCCATCGACCTGATCCTGAAGATGTGGACGGAGGATCCCCCCTTCACCCATGAGGGCGACCACGTCAGCGTCTCCATGACCGACCGGGTTCTGCCGGAAATGGGCATCGGCCGGATGATCCGTCCCTACCAGCAGCCGCATCCGCCGATCGCCGTCTCGGTGCGCGGCGCCAATTCGATGACCGCCAACTTCGCCGGCCAGCGCGGCTGGTGCATGCTTTCCGGCAACTTCGTGCCGGCCGCCGACATCGCCACCCACTGGCCGTCCTACGCCGCCGGAGCGAGGGAGGCGGGACGCGTTCCCGACCCGTCGGTCTGGCGGGTCGGCCGCAGCGTCCTGATCACCGAGACCGACGCCGAGGCGGAGGCGATCCTCGACGATCCCGAGGGCACCTTCACCTGGTACTACACCTACCTGAACTCCCAGGGGAAACTGGCCGGCGGCGACTTCTCGACGGATATCGACTGGGACGCCCGCAAGGCCGAGGCGATGAAGACCGCCAAGGATCTGGTGATCGCCGGCTCGGCCAAGACCGTGCTCGACCGGCTGGTCGCCTTCCGCGACGAGGTCGGCGATTTCGGCACGCTCATGATCACCGGCCACGACATGGAGGGCGCGTTGCCCCTGTGGCGGCGGTCCTTCACCACCCTGGCCGAAACCGTCTGGCCGAAGCTGTCCGCCTACATGGCCGACAAGCGGGTTGCCGAAGCCGCCGACTAGGATCTCCGGGAGACAGCCGACATGCCGGACAGCCGGACAGCCGACGACCGCCTGACCAACTCGCCGATCGAGGCCGCGTATCGGGAGAAGACCCCCGGCTCGGCCGATCTGGCGCAGGAGGCCCGGGATCTGTTCCCAAGCGGCGTGACCCACGATGCCCGGCACCTCAAGCCCTACGGCCTCTATGTGGAGCGGGCGGTCGGGCCGATCAAATGGGACGTGGACGGCAACGACTATGTCGACTTCTACGGCGGTCACGGGGCCCTGCTGCTGGGCCATGCCGAGCCGCGGGTGACGGCGGCGGCCCAGGCGGCGATAGCCGCCGGCACCCAGTTCGGCGCCGGTCAGCGGGGCGAGATCGCCTGGGCGAAGGCGGTGCGCCGGCTCTGCCCCGGGACAGAACGGATCCGCTTCACCTCGTCGGGCACGGAAGCCACCCTGATGGCCCTGCGGCTCGCCCGGGACTTCACCGGCAAGCGCAAGGTGATCCGCTTCCGCACCCATTTCCACGGCTGGCACGACCACATGGCCAGCGGCGTGGCCGGCCATTTCGACGGGTCCTCCTCGCCCGGAGTCCTGGAGGGGGTCGATGCCGGCGTCGTGCTGCTCGACCCGAACGACGCCGACAGGCTGCGGAGCCTGCTGGCCGCCGACCCGGACATCGCCGCCGCGATCGTCGAGCCGACCGGCGGCGGCACCGGATTCACGCCGCTCGACCCCGGCTTCCTCCGCCTGCTTCGCGCCGAGACGGAAGCGCGTGACGTTCTGCTGATCCTGGACGAGGTCGTCACCGGCTTCCGGGTGGCGCCGGGCGGGGCGGCCGAGGTGTTCGGGATCGAGCCGGACCTGACGTCCTGGGCCAAGATCCTGGCCGGCGGCCTGCCGGGCGGTGCGGTGGGCGGCCGGCACGACATCCTGGATGCCCTGGACTTCGACGCGGCCGCCGCGCAGGGTCGCGAGAAGATCGCCCATCCCGGCACCTTCAACGCCAATCCGGTTTCGGCCGCCGCCGGCGCCGAGGCCCTGACGATCATCGCCGAGAGCGATGCCTGCGCCCGGGCCAACGACACGGCGGCGGTGCTGCGCGAGGCCCTGACCCGCGTGCTCGTCGACAAGGGCCTGCCCTGGGCGGTCTATGGCGGCTTCTCCAGCTTCCACCTGTTCGTCCAGCCCGACCGGCCGGTCGATCCGCAGGCCTTCGATCCGCTCTCGCTGCCGGCGGTGGCGATGAAGGACCGGCCGAAGGAGCTGATCCGCCTGCTGCGGCTGGCCATGCTGGTCAACGGCGTGGACACCAACCCGATGTGCGGCGGCCTTGTCTCCGCCAGTCACGGCGCCGACGAGGTGGCCCGCACCGCCGAGGCCTTCGCCGCGTCCCTCGACATGCTGCGCCGCGCCGGCGAGATCTGACAGGAGACCTAATGACACCCCCCGCCGGGGCCGACGACGGGCGAAACCGGACCGCCGGTCCGCTTTCCCTCGCCGCCGACCCCACCTTCCAGAAGCTCTGGACCATCGGGGTCCTGATGGGCGCCATGCGTTGGCTGGAGATGCTGGCCGTGGGCGTGTGGGTCTTCGCCGAAACCGGCTCGGCCACGCTCACCGGCCTGATGACCATGCTGCGGATGGCGCCGATGGCGCTGTTCGGGTCGGTCACCGGGGTGATCGCCGACCGGCTCGACCGCAAGCTCCTGCTGGTCGGCTCGCTGGCCCTCATGGCGCTGACGGCCGGTGCCCTGGCGCTGTCCGCCTGGGCCGGCACTCTGACGATCTGGCAGGTCGGGGTCGGCGCCTTTCTCTCCGGACTCGGCTGGTCGACCGACTTTCCCGTGCGCCGCACGATCCTCGGCGAGTCCGTGGGCACCGCCCGGCTCGGGGCGGCCATGTCCATGGACAGCGCCTCGAACAACGCCACCCGCATGGTCGGGCCGATCGCCGGCGGCGGGCTTTACGCCACCATCGGCATGCACGGCATCTACACGGTCTCCACCAGCATCTTCGCCGTCGCCGTCCTGCTGGCCGTTCTGGTGGTCTACCGCCCGACGCCGCGGGAGGCGCGGCCGCTCGCGCTGTTCGCCGAGATCCGCGACGGCTTCGCCTACCTGCGCCGCTCGAGGGCGCTGGTCGGCCATCTCGGGATCACGGTGATCGTCAACCTGTTCGCCTTCCCCTATGCCGCGATGATCCCGGTGGTCGGCAACGAGACCTTCGGCGTCGACGCGGTCTGGATCGGCATGATGCTGTCGGTTGAGGGGGCGGGCGCTTTCGCTGGCGCCCTTGCCGCCGCCTTCCTGGCGGCGCCCGAGCGGTTCCGGCGCATCTATCTGCTGGGCTCGGCCCTGTTCGTGGCTTGCGTCCTCGTCTTCTCCCTGCAGACCAGCTACACGGCCGCGCTCGCCGTCCTGGTGGTGGCCGGGCTGGGGATCTCCGGCTTCGCCTCGATGCAGAGCGCGATCATGTTCTCCGAGGCGCCGCCGGAGATCCGGTCGCGGCTGATGGGCATCCTGTCCGTGTGCATCGGCGCCGGGCCCTTGGGCGTGCTGCATGTGGGCTGGCTCGCCGACTGGCTGGGCGGGTCCATGGCGCTCACGGTGATTTCCATCGAGGGGCTTGTGGCGATGCTGCTGCTGGTGATCGCCGTGCCCGAACTGCGCCGGTAGGCGATGGAGCAGGTGAGGCGTTGACTTCCGCCCATCGCCCCGCTTCGATCGACCCATGAACAGCTCTTCCGCGCCGGCGGCCGCCGCTTCCCCTGCCGCCGACCTCGCCCGTCTCGACGCCCTGGCCACACAGATCCGCACCCCCTGCGGGGCCGGGACCATGGTCTGGCGCCAGTGGGGTCCCGCCGATGGGCCGTCGCTGATCCTGCTCCATGGCGGTTTCGGCTCCTGGAACCACTGGGTCCGGAACGTGGAGTTCCTGGCGCGGCACTACCGCGTCGTCGCCGCCGACATGCCGGGGCAGGGCGACAGCGACGACCCGGACCAGCCCTACGACGCCGACAGCCTGGCCGCCATCGTCACCGACGGCGTGCGCCGGGTGACCGGCGAGGACGAGCCGATTCGGATGATGTGTTTCTCCTTCGGCTCGATCATCGGCGGGCTGGTGGCCGCGACCCTGGGCGCGCGGGTGGTGAGCTATACCGGCGTCGGCGCAGCCGGCCTCGGCGAGCGCAGCCCGGTCACCCAGCAGATGATCCGCATCACCCCGGACATGCCGGCGGAGGAGCAGGCCCGCCTGCGCCGCCATAACCTGGGAATCCTGATGTTCGCTGACGAGGGCAATATCGACGCCCTCGCCGACCACATCCAGGAGATCAACATGGCGCGCAACCGCATCCGCTCGCGCCCGATCTCCCTTAGCGACCGGCTCTCGCGGACCTTTCCGCTGATCAAGGGGCGGATCAACCTGATCTGGGGCGCGGAGGATGTGACCGCTGTCGGCTTCTTCGAGCCGCGCCACGCCGCCCTGAAGGCGATCCAGCCGGAGGCGGGGATCGCCATGCGCGACGGCATCGGCCACTGGGTGCAGTACGAGGACGCGGACTGGTTCAACCCGACGGCCCTGGACCTCCTGTCGCGGGGGTAAAGAGAGGACCGGTTGGGAGGCACCGAAAGCGAAGGGCGGCCCGAAGGCCGCCCCGTGGCGTGTGTTCAGCGGCGCCGGCCGATCAACCGATCAGGCCGCCGTCTTCGCGCCGGATGGCGATGACGCAGGAGCGCGGGACCGAGGCGCCGCCGCCGGGGAAATGGCTGTTGCCCCTCTCGCCCGGATGCTGGATGCCGACGAAGACCGTCCGCCGGTCCGGGCTCCAGGTGATGCCGGTTACCTCGCACTCGTTCGGGCCGACCAGGAAGCGCTTGATCTCGCCCGTCTCCGGGTCGCCGATCAGCATCTGGTTGTTGCCCATCCCGGCGAAGTCGCCCTCGTTGCTGTAGTTGCCGTCGGTCTGGATCCACACCAGACCCGTGCTGTCGAAGGCGAGCCCGTCCGGCGAGTTGAACATGTTGTCGGCGGTCACGTTGTCCGAGCCGGCATAGGCGTCGTTGTGGACGGTCGGGTTGCCGGCCAGGACGAACAGGTCCCAGGCGAAGCCGGTGGCGGTGTGGTCGCTGTTCTCCGGCATCCAGCGCACGATCTGACCGTAGTTGTTCTTCTCGCGCGGGTTCGGACCGTTGACCGAGGTGTCGTCGCCGCCGGCGTTCGCCTTGACGCCCCGGTTCTTGTTGTTGGTCAGGCAGCAGTAGATCTCCGCCTTCTTCGGGTTGGCCGCGACCCATTCCGGGCGATCCATGGTGGTGGCGCCGACCGCCGAGGCGGCCTGGCGGGTATGCACCGAGATCTCCGCCTGGGAGGCCATGCCGGTGGTCTCCGGCGTCAGGGCCAGCCATTCGCCGGTACCGTCGTCGTTGAAGCGGGCGACGTACAGGGCTCCGGAGTCCAGCAGGTCGGCGTTGTCGCCGCCGATGCTGTAGGTGCCCTCGGAGACGAACTTGTAGAGGAATTCGCCGCGCTCATCGTCGCCCATGTAGACGACCACGTGTCCGGAACTGTCGACCACCAGTTCGGCGTTCTCGTGCTTGAAGCGGCCGAGGGCCGTGCGCTTCTTCGGGGTCGAGGTCGGGTCGAGCGGGTCGATCTCGACCACGTAGCCGGCGCGGTTCGGCTCGTTGGGGTGCTTCGAGATGTCGAAGCGCTCGTCGGCCGTGGCCCAGGCGTAGCCCCAGTCCTCGGTCTTCACGCCGTAGCGGGAGAGCTCGGCGCTCGGCGTGTAGGAGGCGTCGGAGGAGGAGAAGTAGCCGTTGAAGTTCTCCTCGCAGGCGAGATAGGTGCCCCACGGGGTGCGGCCGTTGCCGCAGTTGTTCCAGGTGCCGAGCGCGATCGTGCCGCTCGGATCGGCCTCGGTCTTGAGGAGATCGTGGCCGCGCGCCGGTCCGGTGATCTGGATCGGGGTGTCCGCGGTGATGCGGCGGTTGTAGGGGCTGTCCTTGACGATGCCCCAGGCGCCGTCGGTCTCCGCGACCTCCACGACCGAGATGCCGTGGGCCGCCTTGCCCTTGCGCACGTCGTCCGCGTCTTCGGGCAGACCGGTCGCGCGCGCGCCGTAGATGATCGAGCGGTTGGTGTACCGTTGTTCACGGCGAGCACGGTGCGGGTGCCGTCGGAGAACAGGGCCATGCCGTCGTTGTTGTCGCCGAAGGCCCGTTCCTGGCTGGCGCCGGTGCCGCGGGTCACCTGATCGAAGGTCGGCGCGTCGGACCAGAGAGGCTCGCCCCAGGTGGCGACGGCGTGCCAGCGGTAGCCGTCCGGCACGGTGATCGTGTCGAGGGTGTTGGTCGCGACGGCATCGAAGGCCAGCCGCGACGCGGCGCGCGCCGGGGTCAGGGCCGACGTGCCAAGCAGCGTGGCGGCGCCGCCGAACATGGCGAGCCCGCTAAGGAAACCGCGCCGGGACATGGCCCGCTCGACCACCCGGTCGAAATCGGTCTCGGCCGTGCGCGGCGACTGCAACTCGTCCCATTCGTCAAAGGACAGGCCGTGGTCCGCGTTCCGGATTTCGGTGTCTTGCAAGCGATCCATGGGTATGTCTCCCTAGAAGCCAAAGGTGGCGGGCCGGGGCGTGAAACAGTCCGTTCAGCGTCCGGCCGTCGAAGCGGGGCGCGTCTGGTCGCGCGCTTTCCTGGAACCTGGATACCGGCGGTCCGTGACGCTTTCGTTGCGGTCGTCCTACAAAAGAACGAAATCGGCGGGCCGCCCCGGCGAGGTTGGGTGAGCGGGCGTCAGGGAGGCACGATGAAACTATTGCTTTTGCCCGGGGACGGGATCGGCCCGGAGATATCGGACGTCGTCGCCTCGGTGCTGGAGCGGCTCGACGCCCGGTTCCATGCCGGTCTGGAGGTCGAGACCGGACGGGTCGGCCTGGCGGGGCTGAAGCAGGACGGCGTGACGGTCAGCGACGAGACCTTCGCGCGGTCGACGGCGGTCGACGGCGTCATTCTCGGGCCGGTCGACACGGCGTCCTACCCGCCGCCGTCGGAGGGCGGGCTGAACCCCTCGGCCGAGTTCCGGCGCCGGCTCGACCTCTACGCCAATATCCGCCCGTCGCGGACCCGCCCCGGCGTGCCGTCCCTCGCGAAGTCCATGGACCTGGTCATCGCCCGGGAGAACACCGAAGGTTTCTACGCCGACCGCACCATGCATATCGGTTCCGGCGAGTTCATGCCGACCCCGGATCTCGCCCTGGCGGTCCGCAAGATCACCCGCCAAGGATCGGAGCGGATCGGCCGGACAGCCGCGGCCCTGGCGGCCGGACGGCGCAAGAAGGTCACCATCGTCACCAAGTCGAATGTGCTGAAACTGTCCGACGGACTGTTCCGCAACGCGGTGCAGGCGGCGGCGCGGGACGAGAGCGGGGTCGAGGTCGAGGAGGTTCTGGTCGACGCCATGGCCTCCCTGCTGGTGCGCGAGCCGGAGCGGTTCGACGTGATCTGCACCTCGAACATGTTCGGCGACATCCTCTCGAACCAGGCGGCGGAGCTTGCCGGCGGCCTCGGCGTGGCGGGGTCGCTCAACGCCGGCGACAAGTACGCCATCGCCCAGGCGGCCCATGGCACGGCGCCGGACATTGCCGGGCGCGGGATCGCCAACCCGACCTCGCTGGTGCTGTCGACCGCCATGCTGATTGGCTGGATCGCCCGCAACACCGGCGACGACACGGCGCTGCGCGCCGCCATGGCCCTGGAGGATGCGGTCGACACCGCCCTGTCCAGCCAGTCCGGTCGGACGGTCGACCTCGGCGGCACGGCCACCACCGCCGAGGCCGGCAAGGCGATCGTCGAGGCGCTCGGAGCGGTGGAATGAGCGATCCGGTCGCCGCGCGCCAGGAGGGGAGCGTTCTCCGGCTGGTGCTGAACCGACCGGAGAGCAGCAACGCGCTCAGCCCGGAGATCGTCGAGGCGCTGCTGTCCGCGGTCGAGGCGGCGCCGGACGACGGCGTGCGCCTGATCGTCCTGGAGGGTGCGGGCAAGCATTTCTGCGCCGGGTTCAACCTCAGCGACCTGGACAGCTTGAGCGACGGCGACCTGCTGCTGCGTCTGGTGCGGATCGAAACCCTTTTGCAGGCGGTCTATCGGGCCCCGGTGCCGACCATGGCGTTGGTGCGGGGGGCGGCCATGGGGGCGGGAGCCGATCTGGTCGCCGCCTGCCGTCGTCGGATCGTGGTCGGCGGCGCACGCTTCGCGTTTCCGGGTGCGGGGTTCGGCATCGCGCTCGGCACCCGCAGGCTCGCTCGGCGGGTCGGACCGGACCGGACCCTGGAGATCGTCGCCGGCGGCCTGCGCCTCGACCAGGACGCGGCGCAGCGGGCGGGTCTGGTCGATGCGGTGATCGCCGAGGATGCGGTCGCCGGCATAGTATCTGACTATGCGGCGACGGCGGATCGGCTTGAGACGGATATCCTGGCGACCGTTGGCGGTCTGACCCTTGAGGACGGCGGATCGGCCGACCTCGCCGCCCGAGACATGGCGACCCTGGTCGCCTCGGCGTCGCGACCGGGGCTGAAGGAGCGGGTCGTGCGCTATCAGGAGGAGGTCCGCCGGGCTCGGGAACAGCGGGGGAGGACGGTATGAGGACGGTGACACTGCCGGGCGGCGAGAGCGTCCCGGCGCTGGGGCTCGGCACCTGGCACATGGGCGAACGGGGATCCGACCGGGCGGCGGAGGCGGACGCGCTGCGACACGGCATCGATCTCGGCATGACCCTGATCGATACCGCGGAAATGTACGCCTCTGGCGGATCGGAGGAGGTGGTGGGCGACGCCATCGCCGGCCGCCGCGACGGCCTGTTCATCGTCTCAAAGGTGCTGCCCTTCAACGCCGACGCCGACGGCACCGTCGAGGCCTGCGAGAAGAGCCTGCGGCGGATGGGCATCGAGACCATCGACCTGTTTCTGCTCCACTGGCCGGGGTCGCACCCGCTTGAGGAGACGGTGGGCGCCTTCGACCGGCTCAAGCGGGACGGGAAGATCCGGTACTGGGGCGTCAGCAACTTCGACGCGGACGAGATGGCCGAGGTCGACGCTGTCGGCGGCGGTGCCTGCGCGACCAACCAGATTCTCTACAATCTCGACCGGCGCGGCCCGGAATACGACCTGATTCCCTGGTGCGAGAGCCGGGGCATGCCGGTCATGGCCTATTCGCCGCTCGAACAGGGCCGGCTGGCGGGGAACCGGGCGCTGAAGCCGGTCGCCGAGAAGCACGGCGTGTCCGATCTTACGGTGGCGCTGGCCTGGGTTCTGCGGCGCGACGGGGTGATCGCGATCCCGAAGGCGGCGCGGGCCGAGCATGTCCGCGAGAACGCCGCCGCACTGGATCTGCTCCTGGACGCCGCCGATCTCGCGGCGCTGGACTCGGCGTTTCCGCCGCCGACCTCGAGACGCCCGCTCGAGATCCTCTAATCCTTATTGCCGATCCGGGTATCGGAACCGATCCGTTTCTCCTATAGACTGCCGCCGATTGGGAGCGGGATATCGGCCGTTCGAAGACAATGAGGGTGTGACCATGAGGGAAACCTTGGCGGCGATCGGGCTCGTCCTGGCCGTCGCGGCCGCCGGGACCGTGGAGAGCGCACAGGCCCAGCAGATCAAGGGCCGCTCGCAGGTCACCTCGGGCGACACGCTCTTCGTCGGACGCCAGGAGGTCCGGTTGTCCGGGATCGACGCGCCGGAGCGGGACCAGTACTGCGAGAACGAGTTCGGCCGGCCCTTTCAGTGCGGCTTTCAGGCGATGGATGCCCTGCGCGAGATGGTCGGGCGGAACGACGTCGTCTGCCTCGGTGAAGGGACCGAAGAGAGCGGGCGGACGATCGGGACCTGCTATGCCGGGGACATCAACCTTAACACCCGCATGGTCCGCACCGGCTGGGCGCTGGCGCTGACCGAGGAACGTCCCGACTACGCCCCCCTCGAGCAGATGGCGAAGCGCGAGAAGGCGGGGATCTGGGGGCTCAAGTTCGAGAACCCGGCGGTCTGGCGCGAGCAGAACCGCTAGAGCGCGATCGGTTCAGATCGAATCGATCTGAACCGTGAATCGCCCTCTAACTCATTAACGATAGAGCAAATTCACACGACCAGATGTTTCCATCTGATCGTGATTTGCTCTAGGCCCCGCCCGCGGACGCGCCGCCC
>JAVKFT010000034.1:0-16015 GCA_040223655.1 Thalassobaculaceae bacterium
GAGATGGTGATGCCGGGCGACAACATCGCGATGGACGTGGAGCTGATCGCCCCGATCGCCATGGACGAGGGACTGCGCTTCGCCATCCGCGAAGGCGGCCGCACCGTCGGCGCCGGCGTCGTCTCCAAGATCATCGAGTAAGAAGCGGAGGCGCGGTAACGCTTTTGCGAGGTTAGGAGTGTAGCTCAACTGGTAGAGCACCGGTCTCCAAAACCGGGGGCTGGGGGTTCGAGCCCCTCCACTCCTGCCACTCTATCGACTTGTTCCGCGGGCGGCGCCGTCGGGGAAACCGATGGGCGCCATCCGCATTCATGTGTTCGGAATTGGTGCCAGTGCGGTCCGGAGAGTTTCACCGGGCGGCGCGGCGGAGAGCAGAGACGATGGCGAAGGTGAGTCCCGCGCAGTTCGTGCGTCAGGTGCGACAGGAAATGTCGCGAGTCACCTGGGCGAGCCGCAAGGAGACGGCGGTGGCCACCCTGATGGTCTTCATCATGGTGGCCCTGGCCTCGGTCTTCTTCTTCGTGGTCGACCAGATCCTGGCCTGGGGCGTGCAACTGGTATTGGGTCTCGGAGGCTGACATGGCACATCGCTGGTACGTGGTGCAGACCTACTCCGGGTTTGAGAAGAAGGTCGCGCAATCGATCAATGAGCAGGTCGAGCAGATGGAGCTCGGTGACCACATCACCGACGTTCTGGTGCCGACCGAAGAAGTGATCGAGATGCGGCGCGGGGTGAAGGCGACGACGGAACGCAAGTTCTTTCCCGGCTACATCCTGGTCCGCATGGAGCTGACCGACGAGACCTGGCATCTGGTCAAGTCGCAGCCGAAAGTGGCCGGGTTCGTCGGCGGCAAGGGCAAGCCGATCCCGATCACCGACGCGGAGGCGACCCGCCTGCTGAAACAGGTCTCCGAGGGCGTAGACCGGCCGAAGCCGTCGGTCACCTTCGAGATCGGCGAGCAGGTCCGCGTCGCGGACGGCCCGTTCGCGACCTTCAACGGCCTGGTCGAGGATGTCGACGAGGAGCGGTCGCGTCTCAAAGTTGCGGTGTCGATCTTCGGACGCTCGACACCGGTCGATCTGGATTTCACCCAGGTCGAGAAAACCTGAACCGGTCCGGGTTCGATTTCGCGGCGCATGCGGCGCGGAACCGGGACGGTTATTGTAACGGCCTGTGGGAGATGACCGCGAAGACCTGCGGCATCGGACCACGGATCGCATAGAGGAAGGCAACAGATGGCTAAGAAGATCGTCGGCTATATCAAGCTGGAGATCCCGGCCGGGGCGGCTAACCCGTCTCCCCCGGTGGGTCCGGCACTCGGTCAGCGCGGACTCAACATCATGGAGTTCTGCAAGGCGTTCAACGCTGCGACCGAGAAGATGGAGAAGGGCATGCCGGTGCCGGTGGTGATCACCGCCTACGGCGACCGCACCTTCACCTTCATCACCAAGACTCCGCCGGTGTCCTATTTCCTGAAGAAGGCGTCGAAGCTGCCGAAGGGCTCGCAGACGCCGGGCAAGGGTACGGTCGGCAAGGTCACCATGGCCCAGGTCAAGGAGATCGCCGAGCAGAAGATGCCGGATCTGAACGCCGTCGACATGGACGGTGCCGTTCAGATGATCAAGGGTTCCGCCCGTTCCATGGGCATCGAAGTGGTGGAGTGAGGCGATCATGGCAAACAAAGGTAAGCGTCTTCGCGCCGCGTATGGCAGCATCGACCGTGACGCCGTCTACGGCATGTCCGAGGCGATCAAGCTGATCAAGGGTGCCGTGAGCGCCAAATTCGACGAGACGGTCGAGATCTCCATGAACCTGGGCGTCGATCCGCGTCACTCGGACCAGATGGTCCGCGGCGTCGTCTCCCTGCCGCACGGTACCGGCAAGTCGGTCCGCGTGGCCGTGTTCGCCAAGGACGCCAAGGCGGACGAGGCCCGGGAAGCCGGCGCCGACGTGGTCGGTGCCGACGACCTGATGGAGGAGATCCAGAACGGTCGCATGGACTTCGATCGGGTCATCGCCACGCCTGACATGATGGCCGTCGTCGGCCGCCTCGGTAAGGTGCTGGGCCCGCGGGGCCTGATGCCGAACCCGAAGCTGGGCACGGTGACCCCGAACGTCGCCGATGCCGTGCAGGCGGCGAAGGCGGGCCAGGTTGAGTTCCGCGTCGAGAAGGCGGGCATCGTCCATGCCGGTATCGGCAAGGCCAGTTTCTCCGAGGAGCAGCTCGTCGAGAACGCCACGGCGTTCGTCGACGCCATCCAGAAGGCGAAGCCGTCCGGCGCGAAGGGCAACTACATCAAGCGCGTGTCGGTCAGCTCGACCATGGGTCCGGGCGTCAAGGTCGATACCGCCGAGCTGGGTACCGCACCGGCCGCCTGAGGCGCCGGCGACACACGAGATCGACGGCCTCCCGCCCCTTAACAGGGGCGCGGGGCCGGCGTAGGACCGGGCTCAACCCCGGTCCGACCTGTCCGAGACTACGGGCGGCTCCGGCGGAGCGATCCGCGGGAGCCTTAAAACCCGCCCGTATAGACGGGAGCGCCAACGGGATCCGGCCCTGCCGGTCGTGTTGGTCTTCTGGGACAGGCGAACAGGGGCGGCACGGCAGTGCCGTCTTCGTGCAACCGGACCGAAGGACGCCGATCTTCTAACGGAGACCGGATCCGTCGGTTCCAATTGCGGAGATAAGAGGTGAACCGAACCGAAAAGGCCGAGTTGGTCGACTCTCTTCGCTCGACGTTCGAGGGCTCCGAGGTCGTCGTCATTACCCATCAGTCGGGTCTGACGGTGTCCGAGGTCGAAGGCCTGCGCTCGAAGGTCCGCGAAGCCGGAGCCGGCTACAAGGTCACCAAGAATCGGCTCGCCCGTCTTGCTCTGCAGGGCACGCGCTACGAGAACCTGAGCGATCTGTTCACGGGTCCGACGTCGGTCACGACGTCCGTCGACCCGGTGGCGGCCGCGAAGGTGATCGTCGAGTTCGCCAATGCGAATGACAAGGTCACCATCGTTGGTGGCGGTCTGGGCGAACGGGCACTCAATGTCGACGAGGTGAAGGCGCTGGCCAAGACCCCGTCGCTCGACGAGTCGCGTGCCAAGCTCGTGGGTCTGCTGCAGACCCCGGCTTCCCGGATGGTCGGTGTGCTTTCGGCACCGGCCGGCCAGGTTGCTCGGGTCCTCGGCGCCCGCGGCGAGCAGTCGGAGTGAGGGCGGACGAACCGCTCTGTCGTCAGAAGTACCAACCAGGAGTGAATTGAAATGGCTGATCTTGAGAAGATCGTCGAAGACCTGTCGAACCTGACCGTCCTCGAGGCGGCCGAGCTGTCCAAGATGCTCGAGGAGAAGTGGGGCGTTTCCGCCGCCGCTCCGGTGGCCGTTGCCGCCGCCGCCGGTGGTGGCGATGCCGCCCCGGCCGCCGAGGAGAAGGACGAGTTCGACGTTATCCTCGCTTCCGCCGGTGACAAGAAGATCAACGTCATTAAGGAAGTCCGCGCCATCACCGGTCTGGGCCTGAAGGAGGCCAAGGACCTGGTCGAGGGTGCGCCGAAGCCGATCAAGGAAGGCGCTTCCAAGGACGAGGCCGAGGAGCTGAAGAAGAAGCTGGAGGAGGCTGGCGCCACCGTCGAGCTGAAGTAATTGAGCTCGATTTCCAGCTAGGGTTCGGGGAGGGAGCGGCGCGCCTGCGTGTCCGCTCCCGACCCGTTTCCTCCCCTCCGCCCGGGGCCGGACCCAGTTTCCGACCCCGGGCCGAGGCGAGGATCGCCCGCCAAAGACGCGCCGCAGGTGGCTCCTGCCGGTCCCCCGAAAGGGTCGCGTCGAGGTGACGGTCACCGTTTCGCCCATCGGACACAACGATGTCCGCGGGTCACACGCGAGGTCGAGGTCGCAAGATGGCAGTTTCCGCAGTCGGATCCTTCACCGGTCGTAAGCGCGTTCGTCGGAGTTTCGGTCGCATCCCCGAAGTTGCGCCGATGCCGAACCTCATCGAGGTTCAGAAGAGCTCCTACGACACGTTCCTGCAGATTGGCACCACCCCCGAGACCCGGGGCGATCTGGGCCTGCAGGAAGTGTTCAAGTCGGTGTTCCCGATCCGCGACTTCTCCGAGCGCTCGATGCTCGAGTTCGTCCGCTACGAGCTCGAGGAGCCGAAATACGACGTCGAGGAGTGCCAGCAGCGCGGCCTGACCTTCGCCGCGCCGCTCAAGGTCACCCTTCGTCTCGTGGTCTGGGACGTGGACGAGGAGACCGGCTCAAAGTCGATCAAGGACATCAAGGAGCAGGACGTCTACATGGGCGACATGCCCCTGATGACGGCCAACGGCACCTTCGTCATCAACGGCACCGAGCGGGTCATCGTCAGCCAGATGCACCGCTCGCCCGGTGTGTTCTTCGACCACGACAAGGGCAAGACCCACAGCTCGGGCAAGTACCTGTTCGCCGCCCGCGTGATCCCGTATCGCGGCTCCTGGCTCGACTTCGAGTTCGACGCCAAGGACATCGCCTATGTCCGCATCGACCGCCGCCGCAAGCTGCCGGCGACGACGCTGCTGCTCGCGCTGATGTCGGACCAGAGCGAGGCGTACCTCAAGGAATGCCACGCCAACGGCGACGACGTTCAGCGCAACAAGGTCGTCGGCATGAGTGCCGAGGACATTCTCGCGACGTTCTACGACAAGGTCACCTACACCCGTGAGGGCGACGGCTGGCGTCTGCCGTTCGACGCGGAGCGCATGAAGGGCGCGAAGCTCACCGACGACCTGGTCGATGCCGATACCGGCGAAGTGGTGGCGAAGGCCGGCGACAAGATCACGCCGCGCACCTCCCGCAAGTTGCTTGAGGCCGGCCTGAAAGACATGTTCGTCACCAGCGAACAGCTGATCGGCCACTATGTCGGCTCCGACCTGATCGACGAGAGCACCGGCCTGGTCCATTGCGACGCCGGCGAGGAGATCACCGCCGAGCTGCTGGAGACCCTGGCTTCGATCGGTGTGACCGAGCTTCCGGTTCTGGCGATCGATCACATGAACGTCGGCGCCTACATGCGGAACACGCTGGCGCTCGACAAGAATGCCACCCGCGAGGAGGCCCTGGTCGACATCTACCGGGTCATGCGCCCGGGCGAGCCGCCGACCCTGGAGACCGCCGAGGCGCTGTTCGCCGGCCTGTTCTTCGACAGCGAGCGCTACGACCTGTCGGCGGTCGGCCGGGTGAAGATGAACGCCCGTCTCGGCCTGGAGACCGACGACCAGCTCCGCGTGCTCCGCAAGGAGGACATCCTCGCCATCCTCAAGGTCCTGGTCGACCTGAAGGACGGCAAGGGCGAGATCGACGACATCGACCACCTGGGCAACCGCCGGGTGCGCTCGGTCGGCGAGCTCATGGAGAACCAGTACCGGGTCGGTCTGCTGCGCATGGAGCGGGCGATCCGCGAGCGCATGAGCTCCGTCGATATCGACACGGTAATGCCTCACGACCTGATCAACGCCAAGCCGGCGGCGGCGGCGGTGCGCGAGTTCTTCGGCTCGTCCCAGCTCTCGCAGTTCATGGACCAGACCAACCCGCTGTCGGAGATCACCCACAAGCGGCGCCTGTCGGCCCTCGGCCCGGGCGGTCTGACCCGCGAGCGCGCGGGCTTCGAGGTGCGCGACGTGCACCCGACCCACTACGGCCGGATCTGCCCGATCGAGACGCCGGAAGGCCCGAACATCGGTCTGATCAACTCGCTGGCGACCTATGCCCGTGTGAACCAGTACGGCTTCATCGAGACGCCGTACCGCAAGGTGACCGACGGCGTGGTGACCGACGAGGTCCGCTACATCTCCGCGATGGAGGAGGGCCGCTACACGATCGCCCAGGCGAACGCGCCGATCGACGAGAACGGCAAGTTCGAGGAGGAACTGGTGCCGGTCCGCCGGCGCGGCGACTTCGGTCTGGCGCGTCCGGAAGACATCGACATGCTCGACGTCTCGCCGAAGCAGCTCGTGTCCGTCGCCGCGGCGCTCATCCCGTTCCTTGAGAACGATGACGCGAACCGCGCGCTGATGGGCTCGAACATGCAGCGTCAGGCTGTGCCGCTGATCCAGGCCGAGGCGCCGTATGTCGGCACCGGCATGGAGAGCACGGTGGCCCGCGACAGCGGTGTTGCGATCGCCGCCAAGCGGTCCGGCGTGATCGATCAGGTCGATGCCCAGCGTATCGTGGTCCGGGCCAACGAGGATCTGGAAGGCACGGCGTCGAACGTCGACATCTACCGCCTGCTGAAGTTCCAGCGCTCGAACCAGAACACCTGTATCACCCAGCGGCCCCTGGTCGCGGTCGGCGATACGGTCAGCCGCGGCGACATCATCGCCGACGGCCCGTCCACGGAGCTCGGCGAGCTGGCTCTCGGCAAGAACGTGCTCGTCGCGTTCATGCCGTGGAACGGCTACAACTTCGAGGACTCGATCCTGATCTCCGAGCGCATCGTCCGCGACGACGTGTTCACCTCGATCCATATCGAGGAATTCGAGATCATGGCCCGCGACACCAAGCTGGGTCAGGAAGAGATCACCCGGGACATCCCGAACGTCGGCGAAGAGGCTCTTAAGAACCTCGACGAGGCGGGCATCGTCTATATCGGTGCCGAGGTTAACCCGAGCGACATCCTGGTCGGTAAGGTCACGCCGAAGGGCGAGTCGCCGATGACCCCGGAGGAGAAGCTGCTCCGGGCCATCTTCGGCGAGAAGGCCTCCGACGTCCGCGACACCTCGCTCAAGGTCCCGCCGGGAGTGACCGGCACGGTGGTCGAGGTGCGGGTGTTCTCGCGCCGCGGCGTCGACAAGGACGAGCGCAGCCAGGCCATCGAGCGGTCCGAGATCGAGCGGCTGGCCAAGGACCGCGACGACGAGCGCGCGATCCTGGAGCGCGGTTTCTTCGATCGCCTCAAGGAACTGCTGATGGGCAAGATGGCCACCGGCGGTCCGAAGGGTTTCAAGGCCGGCGAGCTGACCGAGGAGGTCTTCGCCCAGTACACGCCGGGTCAGTGGCGTCAGTTCGTCGTCGATGACGACAAGCTGATGGACTACCTGGAGGGCCTGAAGGAGCACTTCGACAAGTCGATCGAGCAGCTCAAGGACCGGTTCGAGAACAAGGTCGACAAGCTGCAGCGCGGCGACGAGCTGCCGCCGGGCGTCATGAAGATGGTCAAGGTCTTCGTCGCGGTGAAGCGCAAGCTGCAGCCGGGCGACAAGATGGCCGGCCGTCACGGCAACAAGGGCGTCATCTCCAAGATCAACCCGATCGAGGACATGCCCTATCTGGACGACGGCACCGCCGTCGACATCGTGCTGAACCCGCTGGGCGTGCCGTCGCGCATGAATGTCGGGCAGATCCTGGAGACCCACCTCGGGTGGGCCGCGGCCGGTCTTGGCCGTCAGATCCGCGAGATGCTCGAGAACATGGGCAAGGACACCCGGGCGGGGGATCTTCGCGAGAAGCTCAAGGGCATCTATTCCGACGACGAGTACGGTCAGAAGATCGACCCGTTGCAGGACAACGAGATCGTCGAGATGTCCCGCAATCTGCGGCGCGGCGTCCCGTTTGCGACGCCGGTGTTCGACGGTGCCCGCGAAGAGGACATCGTCGGCATGCTGGAGCGCGCGGGCCTCGAGTCCAGCGGTCAGGTCGACCTGTGGGACGGCCGGACGGGCGAGCAGTTCGACCGGAGGGTCACAGTCGGCTATATTTACATGCTGAAGCTGCACCACCTGGTGGACGACAAGATCCATGCCCGGTCGATCGGCCCGTACAGCCTGGTCACCCAGCAGCCGCTGGGCGGTAAGGCGCAGTTCGGCGGTCAGAGGTTCGGTGAGATGGAGGTCTGGGCTCTTGAAGCCTACGGTGCCGCCTACACCTTGCAGGAGATGCTCACGGTGAAGTCCGACGACGTGTCCGGCCGTACCAAGGTCTACGAAGCCATCGTCCGCGGCGACGACAACTTCGAGGCCGGTATTCCGGAATCCTTCAACGTTCTCGTGAAGGAACTGCGCTCGCTCGGACTGAACGTCGAGCTGAACCAGGAGGAGTACTGACGCCGGAGGCGGCCGCGAAGGCGGCCGCTATCGGTGTAGTCGCCGGCCCACGAGCCCCCGCGGATAGCGTCGTCCAGACGGTATCCAGGGGAGCGGGGCCGGTCAGGAGTTCCGGGGACGCCCGGATCCGCAAACAGCGCCAAGTGGCGCGAGGAGTGCTTCGATGAACGAGTTGGTGAACATCTTCGGTCAGCCGAGCGGCCCGCAGAGCTTCGACAACATCCAGATCTCGATCGCGAGCCCGGATCGCGTGAAATCGTGGTCCTTCGGCGAGATCAAGAAGCCGGAGACCATCAACTACCGGACCTTCAAGCCGGAGCGCGACGGTCTGTTCTGCGCCCGGATCTTCGGTCCGATCAAGGACTACGAGTGCCTGTGCGGCAAGTACAAGCGCATGAAGTATCGCGGCATCATCTGCGAGAAGTGCGGCGTCGAGGTCACGCTCTCCAAGGTGCGGCGCGAGCGCATGGGCCATATCGATCTGGCCTCGCCGGTCGCCCATATCTGGTTCCTGAAGTCGCTGCCGAGCCGCATCGGCCTGCTGCTCGACATGACCCTTAAGGATCTCGAGCGGGTCCTGTATTTCGAGAACTTCGTGGTCACCGACCCGTTGCTCTCGCCGTTGAAGGAGAAGCAGCTCCTCAGCGAGGAAGAGTACTACCAGGCGCAGGACGACTACGGCGAGGACGCCTTCGTCGCGCAGATCGGCGCCGAGGCCCTGAAGACCATGCTGTCCCGCCTCGACATGGAAGTCGAGCAGGAGACCGTGCGGGTCGAGCTGCGCGAGACCGGGTCCGAGGCCAAGCGCAAGAAGCTGGTCAAGCGGCTGAAGATCATCGAGGCGTTCCAGGAATCCGGTTCGCGTCCGGAGTGGATGATCCTCGACGTGGTGCCGGTCATCCCGCCGGAACTGCGTCCGCTGGTGCCGCTGGACGGCGGCCGCTTCGCGACCTCCGACCTGAACGACCTGTACCGCCGGGTGATCAACCGGAACAACCGCCTGAAGCGCCTGATGGAGCTTCGCGCGCCGGACATCATCGTGCGCAACGAGAAGCGCATGCTGCAGGAGGCTGTCGACGCGCTGTTCGACAACGGCCGCCGCGGCCGCGTCATCACCGGCGCCAACAAGCGCCCGCTGAAGTCCCTCAGCGACATGTTGAAGGGCAAGCAGGGCCGCTTCCGTCAGAATCTGCTCGGCAAGCGCGTCGACTATTCCGGCCGGTCGGTCATCGTGGTCGGTCCGGACCTGATGCTGCACCAGTGCGGCTTGCCGAAGAAGATGGCGCTGGAGCTGTTCAAGCCGTTCATCTACTCGAAGCTCGAGCTCTACGGCATGGCGAGCACCATCAAGGCCGCCAAGCGCATGGTCGAGAAGGAGCGTCCCGAGGTCTGGGACATCCTCGAAGAGGTGATCCGCGAGCATCCGGTCATGCTGAACCGGGCGCCGACCCTGCACCGGCTCGGCATCCAGGCGTTCGAGCCGAAGCTGGTCGAGGGTAAGGCCATCCAGCTGCACCCGCTGGTCTGCACCGCCTTCAACGCCGACTTCGACGGCGACCAGATGGCGGTCCACGTGCCGCTGTCGCTGGAAGCCCAGCTCGAAGCCCGCGTGCTCATGATGTCGACCAACAACATCCTGAGTCCGGCCAACGGCAAGCCGATCATCGTGCCGTCCCAGGACATCGTTCTCGGCCTGTACTACCTGACGCTCGAGCGCGACAACCAGCCGGGCGAGGGCATGGCCTTCGCCGATCCGGCCGAGGTGGATCACGCGGTCGACACCGGTGTGGTGAACCTGCACACCAAGGTGAAGGCCCGCGTCACGACCTATGACGAGAACGGCGAGAAGGTGGTCAAGCGCGTGGAGACCACGCCGGGCCGTCTGAAGCTGGCCCTGCTCCTGCCGGACAATCCGAAGCTGCGCTTCGAGATGATCAACCGGCTGATGACGAAGAAGGAAGTCTCCAACGTCATCGACATGGTGTACCGCCACTGCGGCCAGAAGGAGACGGTGATCTTCGCCGACCGCCTGATGGGCCTCGGTTTCGGCCATGCCTGCCGCGCCGGCATCTCCTTCGGCAAAGACGACCTCGTCATTCCGGGCGCCAAGCAGGGCCTGGTCGACGAGGCCAACGAGGAGGTCAAGCAGTTCGAGCAGCAGTATCTCGACGGCCTGATCACCCAGGGCGAGAAGTACAACAAGGTCGTCGACGTCTGGTCCCGCTGCACGGACCAGGTCGCCGAGGAGATGATGGCGGTCATCAAGGAGGATGACGGCGTCAATCCGGTCAACGCCGTCTGGATGATGGCCCATTCCGGTGCCCGTGGTTCGGCGGCGCAGATCAAGCAGCTCGCCGGTATGCGCGGCCTCATGGCCAAGCCGTCGGGCGAGATCATCGAGACCCCGATCATCTCGAACTTCAAGGAAGGCCTGACCGTGCTCGAGTACTTCAACTCGACCCATGGTGCCCGTAAGGGTCTGGCCGACACGGCGCTGAAGACCGCCAACTCCGGGTACCTGACCCGTCGCCTGGTCGACGTGGCCCAGGACTGCATCATCACCGAAGTCGATTGCGGCACCGATCGCGGCCTGACCGTGCGGGCGGTGATCGACGGCGGCGAGGTGATCGAGACCCTGGGCGACCGTATCCTTGGCCGCACGACCCTGGAGGACGTCCTCGATCCGCTCAGCGGCGACGTGGTCGTCAAGGCGGGCGAGATCATCGACGAGGCCCTGGTCGAGGCGATCGAGCGGGCCGGTATCGACGCGGTGCTGATCCGCTCGGTGCTGACCTGCAAGACCCAGCCGGGCGTTTGCGCGGCCTGCTACGGGCGCGACCTCGCCCGCGGGACGCCGGTGAACATCGGCGAGGCGGTCGGCGTCATCGCCGCCCAGTCCATCGGCGAGCCGGGCACCCAGCTGACCATGCGGACCTTCCACATCGGCGGTGCCGCGCAGCGTGGCGCGGAGCAGTCGACGGTGGAAGCCTCCATCGGCGCGGAAGTGAAGCTGCACAACCGCAACGTCGTCACCAACTCCGACGGCGTGCTGGTGGTGATGAGCCGTAACACCGAGATCGTCCTGCTCGACGAGCAGGGCCGGGAGCGGGCCCGTCACCGGGTGCCGTACGGCGCCAAGCTGGCGGTGGACGACGGCGACAAGGTCGAGCCCGGCCAGAAGATGGCCGAGTGGGATCCGTACACCATTCCGATCCTCACGGAGCGGGAGGGTGTCGCCCACTACGTCGACCTCGTGGACGGTCTGTCCATGCGGGAGGTCACCGACGAGGCGACGGGCATCTCGTCCCGCGTCGTGGTCGACTGGAAGCAGCAGCCGCGCGGCAACGATCTGAAGCCGCGGATCACCTTGCGTGACGAGGCCGGCGAGGTGGTTCAGCTCGCCAACGGTCTCGAGGCCCGCTACTTCATGTCGGTGGACGCCATCCTCTCGGTCGAGAACGCAGCGCAGGTGAAGGCCGGCGACGTGCTGGCCCGTATCCCGCGGGAGTCGTCCAAGACCCGTGACATCACCGGTGGTCTGCCGCGGGTGGCCGAGCTGTTCGAGGCCCGTCGTCCGAAGGACTTCGCGGTGATCGCTGAGGGCGACGGCCGGGTCGAGTTCGGCAAGGACTACAAGACCAAGCGCCGCGTGATCGTCCGCCCGGTCGAGGAGGGCGCGGATCCGGTCGAGTACATGATCCCGAAGGGCAAGCATCTGGCGGTGCACGAAGGCGACTTCGTCCAGAAGGGAGACATGCTGCTCGACGGTGCCCGCGTGCCGCACGACATCCTGAACATCATGGGTGTCGAGGCCCTGGCCGACTATCTCATCAACGAGATCCAGGAGGTCTACCGCCTCCAGGGCGTGAAGATTAACGACAAGCACATCGAGGTGATCGTTCGCCAGATGCTGCAGAAGGTCGAAGTCATGGAGGCCGGCGACACCACGCTGCTGGTCGGCGAGACCATCGACCGGGACGAGTACGAGGAGGCCAACGAGAAGGCCCTGGCGGAGAGCCTCCGCCCGGCCGTGGCCAAGCCGGTGCTTCAGGGCATCACCAAGGCCTCGTTGCAGACTAAGTCGTTCATCTCCGCGGCCTCGTTCCAGGAGACCACCCGCGTCCTCACCGAGGCGGCGGTTTCCGGCAAGGAGGACAGCCTGGACGGTCTCAAGGAGAACGTCATCGTCGGCCGCCTGATCCCGGCCGGTACCGGCAGCGTCATGAATCGCCTGCGCCGCGTCGCGGCGGATCGAGATCGGGCGCTGGCGCCGGCGACCCCCGACGGCGAGGGCGATTCCGTCGCCCTGGACACCGAGGGCGAGGTGACCGCCGCCGAATGAGGCGGGAGCCGGAGATATCCGGCAACAAAATTGCGTATTCCGGGCGCTGCGGTGCCCGGGATACCGGAATGCGACGGGAATGTCGGACCGGGCGATCCGGTCGATAATCCGCTTGACCCCCGAGGGGCGCGTCAATAGTATCCGCGCACTTTGAGACGGGGGCCAAGCTGTTCCCCCGGGTTCGGCGCCGGATGAGGCGCTGCTCGGGGTGACTTGAACGCGGTTCCCGCACGAAGAGTCGAATATGAGAAGCGTCGTCCCCGGGGTCCCGGCAGGCGGCGCATGGTTCAGGCGAACCTCCCCCATGGGATGTCCCGTGGTGGGGTTTCGTGTTTGTGGTTAAGAGGGTCGACGCATGCCGACGATCAATCAGCTGATCCGCCAGGGTCGCAAGGTTCCGGTCGCACGGAACAAGGTTCCCGCCCTGCAGGCGTGCCCGCAGAAGCGTGGCGTGTGCACGCGCGTGTACACCACCACCCCGAAGAAGCCGAACTCCGCCCTGCGTAAGGTCGCCCGCGTGCGCCTGACCAACGGGTACGAGGTCATCAGCTACATTCCGGGTGAGGGTCACAACCTGCAGGAGCACTCGGTCGTCATGATCCGCGGCGGCCGCGTGAAGGATCTGCCGGGTGTGCGCTATCACATCATCCGCGGCACGCTCGATACCCAGGGCGTGAAGGACCGTCGCCAGCGCCGCTCGAAGTACGGCGCCAAGCGTCCGAAGTAAGGAGAACGAAGCATGTCGCGTCGCCATCGCGCGGAAAAGCGTCCGGTCCTGCCCGACGCCAAGTTCGGGGACCAGGTCGTCTCCAAGTTCATGAGCTGCCTGATGTATGACGGCAAGCGGTCGACCGCCGAAGGCATCGTGTACGGTGCGTTCGACGTGCTGGAGAAGCGCGCGGGCGGCGAGCCGGTCCGCACCTTCCACGAGGCGCTGGACAACGTGAAGCCGCATGTCGAGGTGCGGTCGCGCCGCGTCGGCGGTGCCACCTATCAGGTGCCGGTCGAAGTCCGGCCCGAGCGCGCCCAGGCGCTGGCCATCCGCTGGCTGATCGACGCCGCGCGCAAGCGCTCCGAAAAGACCATGGTCCAGCGGCTCTCCGGTGAGCTGTCGGACGCGGCCCAGAACCGCGGCACCGCGGTCAAGAAGCGGGAAGATACCCACCGCATGGCCGACGCCAACAAGGCGTTCTCCCACTACCGCTGGTAACGGCGACTGGCATTTCGGGACGGGCTGGCGTATAGACCGGCCCGTCCCAGCTATATGGCGGCCCCGAGTCACGGCGAGACGAGCGCCCTGGCTGGACGGGGGCGGCCGAAACCTCAAGAGACGAGGACGTGAGTCATGCCCCGCACTCATCCGCTCGAAATGTATCGCAACATCGGCATCATGGCGCACATCGATGCCGGCAAGACGACCACGACCGAGCGTATCCTGTATTACACCGGCCGGTCCTACAAGATCGGTGAAGTCCACGACGGCAACGCCACCATGGACTGGATGGAGCAGGAGCAGGAGCGCGGGATCACCATCACGTCCGCGGCCACGACCTGCTTCTGGCGCGACTACCGGATCAACATCATCGACACCCCGGGCCACGTCGACTTCACCATCGAGGTGGAGCGCTCGCTGCGTGTGCTCGACGGCGCAGTGGCGGTGTTCGACTCGGTCGCCGGCGTGGAGCCGCAGTCGGAGACTGTGTGGCGCCAGGCCGACAAGTACGGCGTGCCGCGTATCTGCTTCGTCAACAAGATGGATCGCACCGGCGCCGACTTCTACCGCTGCGTGTCGATGATCGAGGACCGGCTGGGCGCGCGCCCGGTGGTGGTGTCGCTGCCGATCGGCGGCGAGGCCGAATACGTCGGCATCGTTGACCTGGTGAAGAACAAGGCCATCGTCTGGAAGGACGAGAATCTCGGCGCCGAGTTCGAAGAGCGAGAGATTCCGGCCGAGCTGGCCGATCAGGCCGCCGACTGGCGGACCAAGATGATCGAAGCCGCGGTCGAGAAGGACGACGCGCTGATGGAGGCCTACCTGGAGGGCACCGAGCCGTCCGAGGACGACCTGAAGCGCTGCATCCGGGCCGGCACCGTGAACAACGAGTGGGTGCCGGTGCTGAACGGTTCGGCGTTCAAGAACAAGGGCGTGCAGCCGCTGCTCGACGCGGTGGTTGACTTTCTGCCGTCGCCGGCGGACCTGCCGGACGTGACCGGCCTGAAGCCGGACAGCGACGAGGAGATGTCGCGACCGTCAACCGACGATGCGCCGCTGTCGGCGCTGGCCTTCAAGGTGATGAACGATCCCTTCGTCGGCTCGCTGACCTTCGTGCGTATCTATTCCGGCACCATCGCCGCCGGCACCCAGGTGCTGAACTCGGTGAAGGGCAAGCGCGAGCGCGTCGGTCGGATGCTGTTGATGCATTCCAATCACCGCGAGGACATCAAGGAAGCGACAGCCGGCGACATCATCGCGCTGGCCGGGCTGAAGGAAACCACCACCGGCGACACGCTGTGCGACGCCAGCCAGCCGATCGTGCTGGAGCGGATGGAGTTCCCCGATCCGGTGATCGAGATCGCGGTCGAGCCGAAGACCAAGCAAGACCAGGAGAAGATGGGCGTGGCGCTCAATCGCCTGGCGGCGGAAGATCCTTCCTTCCGGGTGACTTCCGACCCGGAAAGCGGCCAGACCGTGATCAAGGGCATGGGCGAGCTGCACCTCGACATCATCGTCGATCGCATGAAGCGCGAGTTCAAGGTCGACGCCAATGTCGGCGCGCCGCAGGTCGCCTACCGCGAGACCATCACGCGGCAGACCGAGCTGGACTACACGCACAAGAAGCAGACCGGCGGTTCGGGCCAGTTCGCGCGAATCAAGATCGTGCTGGAGCCGGGCGAGGCCGGCTCGGGCGCGCTGTTCGAGAGCTCGATCACCGGTGGCTCGGTGCCGCGCGAGTACATCCCGGGCGTGCAGAAGGGGATCGAGAGCGTCGCCGTTTCCGGCGTGCTCGCCGGTTTCCCGATGCTCGACTACAAGGTGACGCTGGTCGACGGCGCCTACCACGACGTCGACAGTTCGGTGATGGCGTTCGAGATCGCCGCGCGGGCCGCGTTCCGCGAGGCGGCGATGAAGGCCGGCCCGGTGCTGCTGGAACCGATGATGCGGGTCGAGGTGGTGACGCCGGAAGACTACGTCGGCGACGTGATGGGCGACCTGAATTCCCGGCGCGGCCAGATCACCGGTACCGAGCCGCGCGGCAACGCGTCGGTGATCCAGGCCATGGTGCCGCTGGCGAACATGTTCGGCTACGTCAACAACCTGCGCTCGATGAGCCAGGGCCGGGCCCAGTTCACCATGCACTTCGACCACTACGCCCGGGTGCCCGAGGCGGTATCGCAAGAGGTCCGGGCCAAGCTCGCCTAGCGGCGCGGGCTGGACCGACGACAGGATCGAGAAAGTAGAGAACGATGGCGAAAGCGAAGTTTGAGCGGACGAAGCCGCACTGCAACATCGGGACGATTGGCCATGTTGACCATGGCAAGACGTCTTTGACGGCGGCGATCACGAAGATCCTGGCGGAGAGCGGTGGCGCTGAGTTCACGGCGTAC